>NZ_QEII01000001.1 GCF_003347515.1 Rhodoferax ferrireducens
GGGGGGATAACAGGGGTATTCTGGGGGTGTTGAATACTGTGATTTCATCCATACCGCCAGAAAAAACATCAATGAAATCAACAACTTAGCGGTGCAAAATATGGAGCGGGTGATGGGAATCGAACCCACGCTATTTGCTTGGGAAGCAAAAGTTCTGCCATTGAACTACACCCGCTTATCGTAACCTGTTGATTTACAACATGTTTTTACTCTAAGTGGCTGAATTGT
>NZ_QEII01000002.1 GCF_003347515.1 Rhodoferax ferrireducens
ACAGCCTGGCGGTGCATCCGTGGTGCTGTAGTGAAGCCGGCCAAACGAAATATCGGAGCGCTCCCAAAAGGCGCGCAACACAAAAACATTTAAGGACCACACGCCATGCCCAAGATTAAAGCGAACGAAATTGAAATTGAATACGATTGTTTTGGCAATAACGAGGCGGAAGCTGTTCTGCTGATTTCCGGTCTGGGTACGCAGATGATTCGCTGGAGCGAAACGTTTTGCCAGATATTGGCAGAACAAGGCTACCGCGTGATTCGCTTTGATAATCGCGACG
>NZ_QEII01000003.1 GCF_003347515.1 Rhodoferax ferrireducens
CCCTAGAAGACGCCTGGCCGAAATAAGCACATTTTAAGCACACGCTATCTTTTTTATCATGAAAAACAAGCAATCATGCGGGCCACAAGATGGCGTTTCACGGGTTCGATTCCCATCACCCGCTCCAGTCAAAGCCATGGCACACACAGAATCCGACGAATCGGCCTTCGATGCGCCTTTCGTGTTTACCGCTGACGGTAGCAAATCCCTGTACTTCACTCTTGACCA
>NZ_QEII01000004.1 GCF_003347515.1 Rhodoferax ferrireducens
TCACGGCCGGCAGGCTCAAGGACAGGGTTTCCAGACCGCCATCGACCTCGCGCGTGACGGAAGCTTTGCCATCCACCACTTCGACCTTGCTGGCGAAGGTGGCTTGCGGCAGATCGGCCAGGGCGGCGAGCATCTGGCCGGTCTGGTTGCAGTCGTCATCAATCGCCTGTTTGCCGAGCAGGATCAGGCCGGGCTGCTCCTTGTCGACCAGGGCCTTGAGCAGCTTGGCGACCGCCAGCGGCTGCAGTTCTTCGC
>NZ_QEII01000005.1 GCF_003347515.1 Rhodoferax ferrireducens
CACATTGGGCGTTTCGCCGCGAGAGACTGCGTCGGCAATTGCAGCGAGATCTGGCATCGACGCGCTATGGAAGTGGGTTGAAAGGCCAGCGTCGCGATTATCAAAGCGAATCACGCGGTAGCCTTGTTCTGCCAATATCTGGCAAAACGTTTCGCTCCAGCGAATCATCTGCGTACCCAGACCGGAAATCAGCAGAACAGCTTCCGCCTCGTTATT
>NZ_QEII01000006.1 GCF_003347515.1 Rhodoferax ferrireducens
AAAGCCAGGTTCTCAGCATTGGCGCCGGCAGAATTGGCATTGAATGCAGCTGCCTCCGAATTGGCGAAACTGCTACGTGAAAAAACGTAGCCTTTTCAACGCGGCTCTTCTGATTCCACTTTCGCTGGCATGTTTCACTTTACCTACAACCGCGCAGGATCGGTCGGGCGACACCGCACCCGTCGTCGAAAAAGCCGGTACAACTTATGCTCGGGCGCATGAAATTGATGAGATGCTTTCAAAGTATTTCAAGCCCG
>NZ_QEII01000007.1 GCF_003347515.1 Rhodoferax ferrireducens
CTTCTTCCAGACCAACAACTATATCGGGCAGCTGCTCGATCAGTCACAGAGCATCACGATTAACAATGCCGGCAACGGCTCGCAGATCACCGCGGTGTTGATCGGGTCGCCGGGGAATGCCGGGTAGTTGCGCCGCTCACCTTGATCTGCCAATCCTTAGCGGCCGGCGCGGCTTCGCGCGCCAGGCAGGCTGACTGGTGCGCTTTGCCCAATCGTTGGGT
>NZ_QEII01000008.1 GCF_003347515.1 Rhodoferax ferrireducens
CGTTTGACAACTTTCGCCGAATTGGGCTTTCAACCCATGGCAGTAACGATGTTCCAGTCACAGAAGTTCCATGGCTTAAATTTAACCCGGGTATTATTGACACGGTAATTTAACCCGGGTATTATTGGCTCATCCAATTCAAGCCCAATCTCACCGTGACTGATACCGCTACACCTTCCTACACCAGCTTCAACGGCCACAAGCGAATTGCCTCTGGCAGCTTGAAGGTCAACGCATTGGCTGTGAAACACGCCCTGGCGACAGGCGTACCCAATCCGCTGCTGACCTTCTGCGACCAGACTGGCCAAGTT
>NZ_QEII01000009.1 GCF_003347515.1 Rhodoferax ferrireducens
CGCTGCAATTGAGGGTCGCGCAAGTAGCGCAGCGTGTAGATCGTGCGGATCAGCTTGTCATACTCGAAAAGGGCCTTACGCGTGCGGTGGTGTCCAGACAGGGTGCAAATTTTTCGCACCAGCACACTTTGGCTCATTTCTTTGAGCCCCAGGGTGGCAGCAATGTGATCCAAATTGGATTTTTCAGCGGCAATCAGATGACGGTCAATCTGCCCCACCGGCTGAATCAGGAAATCAGCATACCCCTCC
>NZ_QEII01000010.1 GCF_003347515.1 Rhodoferax ferrireducens
CCGCTTCGTGATTCTGAAACCGGCGCTGCGCACGGTGTACCCGGCCCTCACCAGCCAGTTCATCCTGCTGATGCTCAGCTCGGCCGTGGTGTCGGCGATTTCGGCCGACGACCTGACCTCGGTGGCGACCAATCTGCAGTCGCAGACCTTTCGCAGCTTCGAGATTTACATCGTCGTGGCCGGCATCTACCTGCTGCTGGCGCTGTCGTTTTCCGCCTTGTTCCGGGTGATCTACCGCCTGGCCCTCAACTACCCGGCAGGCCGCTGATGCGTACTTTTGGTTT
>NZ_QEII01000011.1 GCF_003347515.1 Rhodoferax ferrireducens
TGACATTGGGAACCTATAGCTGTGCGAAACGACGCAGCTTCAACTCTGCAAAGACGTTAGTTGCATGAGAGTGCACGCAGAACCGTACCTTAGTACGGTTACAAAAGTGAGGGCCGTTCATAAACTCCTTGGATGACAAACGCCACCCGAATCGATTGGAAGGTACCTTTGGTGCTGCTATTTACCAGCGCCATTCCCTTAGCT
>NZ_QEII01000012.1 GCF_003347515.1 Rhodoferax ferrireducens
TGTTCGCCTGAGCCAGAAGATTCAAGTTTTGAATAGCCCCGGATGGTTGCATGGAAGTCATCAGAAAACGGCTTTCCTACAAAGCCTTTGATGACTGCAATGCCAGACACACCTTGAACGTCCCCGGAATATTGTTTGGCGGGTGTCATGAACCCGCACGCACCAAGCGTGCTTGCCACCAACGTGGCAATGAGAATATTTTTCATACGGTACCTCTATGCAAATTCAAGTTTCGAGGTAACCACCTGTGGATCG
>NZ_QEII01000013.1 GCF_003347515.1 Rhodoferax ferrireducens
GTCGCTCCGAGTCCAAAGGCACGATGAAGAGATTGGCGTGGTCAAGCTGATGGAGGATTTCTTCACCGCCATGGTTTTGCAGTACCGCATCACACAAGGGACCACACAGGCGATCCAGTACAGACGTACGAAGCAAAAAGGATTGAACGTCGGGCGACTGTTGACGCAATACTTCCTCCACGAGGTAGTCTTGTACGAACTGGTGGCTGCCTGTGAAGGAGGCAATAAACGATTCGGGGTCCTTGTGCATGCGAAGCGACTGGGCGGCCAATTTCAAGCC
>NZ_QEII01000014.1 GCF_003347515.1 Rhodoferax ferrireducens
GCCGACCCAACGCGCCAGTCAGGTGGGCGACTTGCTGCCCCATCGCTGGCAACCTCAAACCATTCGTTGACGACTAATGCATTGACGCGCTCATCGCGTCAATGTGTGTTCCCCAGTTGCTTACTCTGGAACTCCGTGATGTCCGTGAGCCACTTTTCATTTGGGGCTGCAGCGTGGAAGTCGCGGTTGATGAGATTCTCTGGCGCAGTGTCCTGGTCAAGTTTTTTCGTACAGACCGATAGGTTGTTTGATTGCCGATTTCTGCTCGAAAGCATTGGGTGGCAAGTTGCCCAGTGTGGAGTGCAACCGCTGGCTGTTGTAGAAGCTGACGA
>NZ_QEII01000015.1 GCF_003347515.1 Rhodoferax ferrireducens
TTTACGACTGGAACGCCCTAGACGAAGCCGAGTCTCTCGCCACTTCGTGCAGTGATCTGGTGGTCCTGGCAAAAAGCAGAACCGAAATAGGGGCCGATCTGCTGCGCGCTCGCCTACTGTTCGCTAGACAAGAAGACTTGGAGGCCGAAACCCTAGTCTCCCGAACTGCTGGGATGACAAAGACTGGGCCATTGACCGATCGAATGCGTGAAGCGTTGGAATTGCAGGTATTGCACATGCTCCGCCACGCAGCAG
>NZ_QEII01000016.1 GCF_003347515.1 Rhodoferax ferrireducens
GGTCAGCTCAAAACGGGCGGCCTCAATCTCTTTCTGCGGCACCGAACCTTCGAGTTCCGCATAGCGCGCTACCTTGCGTTCGGCAATGGCCAACTGCGACTCCAGTTCAGCCAGGGTGGCGCGCTGGTTGCCGCGCTCCAGGCTGCCGACCACCGGCCGCAGCCGGAGCAGCACCTGCCCCCTCAGCACCTTCTGGCCCAGCGTCGGCAGGCCCTTGGGCCCGGCTTCGATGCGCCCGGCCTGGCTGGCCTGCAC
>NZ_QEII01000017.1 GCF_003347515.1 Rhodoferax ferrireducens
ACAGCCTGGCGGTGCATCCGTGGTGCTGTAGTGAAGCCGGCCAAACGAAATATCGGAGCGCTCCCAAAAGGCGCGCAACACAAAAACATTTAAGGACCACACGCCATGCCCAAGATTAAAGCGAACGGAATTGAAATTGAATACAATTGTTTTGGTAATAACGAGGCGGAAGCTGTTCTGCTGATTTCCGGTCTGGGTACGCAGATGATTCGCTGGAGCGAAACGTTTTGCCAGATATTGGCAGAACAAGGCTACCGCGTGATTCGCTTTGATAATCGCGACG
>NZ_QEII01000018.1 GCF_003347515.1 Rhodoferax ferrireducens
TTTACGACTGGAACGCCCTAGACGAAGCCGAGTCTCTCGCCACTTCGTGCAGTGATCTGGTGGTCCTGGCAAAAAGCAGAACCGAAATAGGGGCCGATCTGCTGCGCGCTCGCCTACTGTTCGCTAGGCAAGAAGACTTGGAGGCCGAAACCCTAGTCTCCCGAACTGCTGGGATGACAAAGACTGGGCCATTGACCGATCGAATGCGTGAAGCGTTGGAATTGCAGGTATTGCACATGCTCCGCCACGCAGCAG
>NZ_QEII01000019.1 GCF_003347515.1 Rhodoferax ferrireducens
CATTGTTTCGCAGCGCGGCGCCATCCTGTTCCGCAAAGCCTATGGGTTGGCGAATATGGAGACGAACGTTCCGCTCCAACCGGAATTCCCATTACGCACGGGCTCAGTGACGAAGCAATTTACCGCTTCGGCGATCATGTTGCTTGCTGAGCAAGGCAAACTTTCTTTAGCGGATGAAATCGAAAAGTATTTTCCCGAATATCCTTTGCCTGGACGTCACGTCACCATTGAAAACTTGCTCACGCATACGTCTGG
>NZ_QEII01000020.1 GCF_003347515.1 Rhodoferax ferrireducens
AACCTCAGGTTACCCGGACCTCGACCTCCATTCCCGCGAACGCGTCAGCCGCACCAACGTAGCTGCCCGACACCGGCATCAACAGCGTGATGTCGCGGGCAACGGCGACGGGAACCAGATTGAATCCCCCGATACTGCGATTGGTCGGATCGAAGTTGATCCAGCCAGCCCCAGGCACGTAGACCTCGGCCCACGCGTGGGTGGATCCGGACCCCGAGGAACCCGTCGCAGTGATTTGCGGGTCGTACAGATAGCCCGACACGATCCGGGCGCCTATATCCAGGCTGCGTACCGCTTCGGCGAACAGTATGGCGAAGTCGCGGCACGAACCCCGCCCACGGTCGAGCGATTCGATCGGCGTCTGGGTACCTTCGC
>NZ_QEII01000021.1 GCF_003347515.1 Rhodoferax ferrireducens
TCAAGTTGCGCTAAGGGTGCGAAGATGATCTTCGCAATCTGTTCGGCGATGGCGTCCGGCGCGGGTTCATGGGAATCACTGTTTGCAAGCACGGCAATGAATACTTGCTCCTTGGGGAAACGCAACGCGTCCGCGCTAAAGCCGCCAATGTCACCGCCATGCTCCAGCGCGTCGTTACTGCGGAGTTTGCGAATGACCCAGCCATACCCATAGCCCGTGTGGCTTCTGTCATTTAACGTGAAGTCTTTGGCCATTCGTTCCCAGGAGTCGCGCCTCAAGAGTGCGCCTATCCTGATGGCATTGTCC
>NZ_QEII01000022.1 GCF_003347515.1 Rhodoferax ferrireducens
ATGGCGAAGTCGCGGCACGAACCCCGCCCACGGTCGAGCGATTCGATCGGCGTCTGGGTACCTTCGCTTTCGCGCACCTCGTACTGCAACGCTTCGGACACGCCGTGGCTGATCGCTTTCAGCAATTGCAGCGTGTCGGGTGCGGCACCCCGCACGAATGATCGGGCCCACTTCTGGAGGCGTCCCATCGGGTCAAGGTACTGCTGAATCGCGAGGGCGCCCAAATCAGCGCGATCATCGTTCGAATAGAAGAAG
>NZ_QEII01000023.1 GCF_003347515.1 Rhodoferax ferrireducens
GTTCGGCATACCTGGATTTACAGATTACCCGAGTGAGATTCAGGTGCTGGCCGGAGAGTACAAGGTTCAAGTCTATTGCTTTAGCGGCTTTACCAGTTACCGACCCACCACGACTCTACCGATGCAAGCGGGGAAAACCTACTTGTTGAAGTGCGAAGTTCACGACGGTCAAGCCTTTGTCGTCGTCCACGCTAGCGACACCGAATAAGCCAACCAGACCTTATCGCTCACACATTTCCTTCCAACCATATTTACCG
>NZ_QEII01000024.1 GCF_003347515.1 Rhodoferax ferrireducens
CGATCCACAGGTGGTTACCTCGAAACTTGAATTTGCATAGAGGTACCGTATGAAAAATATTCTCATTGCCACGTTGGTGGCAAGCACGCTTGGTGCGTGCGGGTTCATGACACCCGCCAAACAATATGCCGGGGACGTTCAAGGTGTGTCTGGCATTGCAGTCATCAAAGGCTTTGTAGGAAAGCCGTTTTCTGATGACTTCCATGCAACCATCCGGGGCTATTCAAAACTTGAATCTTCTGGCTCAGGCGAACA
>NZ_QEII01000025.1 GCF_003347515.1 Rhodoferax ferrireducens
AGCCACGAACGTAGCCATTGCCGAGAACGCCATCAAGGCCGGCGTGGACCCTGAACTGTTTGGCGACTTCTCCGAAGCCGCCATTTCCGCCGGGGTCAACAAGCTAGTTGACGAGCGTGTCAATGCGACGCTGGTATCGGTCAATGCCAAGGTTGAGGCGGCTTTATCGCCACTCAAGCAGCAGCAGACGACCAGTGCCACGCAGAGCCACATGGACACGATCTACGGCGCGCATGCAGACGCGGACTCCATTGT
>NZ_QEII01000026.1 GCF_003347515.1 Rhodoferax ferrireducens
GGCGGCCTGGTCGTGGGCCTGATTGCGGCCAAGACCGAACAAGCTGTTGGTGACCTGAAGGTGCAAACCGCCTACGTGTCCTACAGCATGCCTTTGTTTGACATCAAGGGCGCGTCCTGGACGCCAGCCCTGTCCTCCTCGACCGCGAAGAACAGCGCCATGGGTACTGATGTGAAAGAAAACTCCTTTCGCATCCGCTTGAACTACGCCTTCTGATCGATCGAATCCCCCGAACTTAACCACTCGGGGGATTGCGCTTCTCTTTTTCCAAGATGGGGATTTACAGGTGCTCGCAAGAGCACCTTTTTTTCGTC
>NZ_QEII01000027.1 GCF_003347515.1 Rhodoferax ferrireducens
CAGAACCGTACCTTAGTACGGTTACAAAAGTGAGGGCCGTTCATAAACTCCTTGGATGACAAACGCCACCCGAATCGATTGGAAGGTACCTTTGGTGCTGCTATTTACCAGCGCCATTCCCTTAGCTTCGGGCATCGCTCGCCTGATAGGTCTCTCCGGCAATCCGGAGATCAGCACCGAGAACGCCCGATTCGTTGCGGCGCCGTTTCCTGTGATTGTGCACATCCTTTGCGTGTGCCTGTTTTCTATATTAGG
>NZ_QEII01000028.1 GCF_003347515.1 Rhodoferax ferrireducens
GAGTTTATGAACGGCCCTCACTTTTGTAACCGTACTAAGGTACGGTTCTGCGTGCACTCTCATGCAACTAACGTCTTTGCAGAGTTGAAGCTGCGTCGTTTCGCACAGCTATAGGTTCCCAATGTCAACAGCCCTACTGGCCACTAAATTTTTCGCACCGCCCAGGCCAGCCCATGGCATTTCACGTCCTTCGCTGTCCAAACGCCTGGACGAGGGTGTGTCAAGCAAGTTGACGCTGGTGTGCGCAGCCGCAGG
>NZ_QEII01000029.1 GCF_003347515.1 Rhodoferax ferrireducens
TCGAATGCGTGAAGCGTTGGAATTGCAGGTATTGCACATGCTCCGCCACGCAGCAGTAGACAAAGCGGCTGAATTGGCAATCGCACATCAGCTTTCCGCAGCCCTTGCCAGAACACTATTGGCACAGGGTAAGGGGTTGGATGCGTTGCAGGCCATCGAAGCTTATAGGCACATGCTGGAAGCAGAGTTTCGTACGCAAGATGCGCTTAAGGCTAGAGTGGTCCAGGGCATCATTCACAGCGCTATTGGACAAGCGGGCAAGGCCCTGCAACTGCTACGCGAGTGCGTAGCTCAGGCGCAGCCTCAGGGGTCTATAAGGCTCTTTGTGGATGAAGGCGCACCAATGCAAACACTG
>NZ_QEII01000030.1 GCF_003347515.1 Rhodoferax ferrireducens
CGGCGATCATGTTGCTTGCTGAGCAAGGCAAACTTTCTTTAGCGGATGAAATCGAAAAGTATTTTCCCGAATATCCTTTGCCTGGACGTCACGTCACCATTGAAAACTTGCTCACGCATACGTCTGGCATCCGAAACTACACGGAGTTGCCACAATTCGGTGTCGTGCTGACAAAGGACGTAAGTCCCGATGACGCCGTCGCGTTTTTCAAAGAT
>NZ_QEII01000031.1 GCF_003347515.1 Rhodoferax ferrireducens
ACAACTTCACCACTATCTGGAACGGCATATGACTCAAGCTTTTCGGCGCTTCCTGGCCTCGTTGGCCACCTTACTCGTCGCAGGACACGCGCACGCGTACGAGGCCGGCTGGATGCAGATGCAGGTCGCTGGTACGACACCGGATGCGCCTACGATAACGGTCGCTTTGTATTACCCAACGATGGCAGCGCCGCGAACCAT
>NZ_QEII01000032.1 GCF_003347515.1 Rhodoferax ferrireducens
AAAAAACCGGTGTCGGTTGCTTGCATTGTCGAGCAGGCCGTCAGGCCAGTCACAGCCATCAATAAAAGCAGCCGAGAGGCGCAGGCAACGACAGAGTCAGAATTAGGGTTCAATTTCATGATGGATGACGGTAAATATGGTTGGAAGGAAATGTGTGAGCGATAAGGTCTGGTTGGCTTATTCGGTGTCGCTAGCGTGGACGACGACAAAGGCTTGACCGTCGTGAACTTCGCACTTCAACAAGTAGGTTTTCCC
>NZ_QEII01000033.1 GCF_003347515.1 Rhodoferax ferrireducens
GGGGCCAGCGCCAGGCGGTGCTGTTTGACCTGGGCGTGCGCCGCTTCTACATCTTCGGCCTGGTGCTGTACCCGCAGGACTTCATCTACCTCACCGGCATCCTGGTCATCTCCGCGCTGTCCTTGTTCCTGTTCACGGCGGTGGCCGGGCGCCTGTGGTGCGGTTATACCTGCCCGCAGACGGTGTACACCGAAATCTTCCTGTGGATCGAGAAGAAAGTCGAGGGCGACCGCTCCATGCGCATGCGCCGCGATGGCCAGCCCCTGTCGCTGGACAAGGTTGGTCGCAAAAGCGC
>NZ_QEII01000034.1 GCF_003347515.1 Rhodoferax ferrireducens
CAGATTCTGCAGGCCGGCTGGTATCTGCTGGAGTTGATTAACGAGATCCTGGATCTGGCCCTGATCGAGTCCGGCAAACTGTCGCTGTCGCTGGAGCCCATATCGCTGCCCGAAGTGCTGCTCGATTGCCAGGCCATGATCGAGCCGCAGGCGCAAAAAAGCGGCATCCACATCAGCTTTCCGCAGTTTGATCGCCCTTGCTTTGTCAGTGCCGACCGGACCCG
>NZ_QEII01000035.1 GCF_003347515.1 Rhodoferax ferrireducens
CACTGAGCACGGTCAAGTGGCACAACCAGAACATCTTTTCCAAGCTGGACGTTCAACGACGGACCGAAGCGGTTGCACGCGCGGTGCAATTGAAATTGATTTAAGTGCACGCCCAATTGCGGCTGGAGCAAAAACCATACTTTGGTAGGGTCACCAAAAGAGGTCCCCCTCCTAAACTTCGTACCTAACAACTTCACCACTATCTGGAACGGCATATGACTCAAGCTTTTCGGCGCTTCCTGGCCTCGTTGGCCACCTTACTCGTCGCAGGACACGCGCACGCGTACGAGGCCGGCTGGATGCAGATGCAGGTC
>NZ_QEII01000036.1 GCF_003347515.1 Rhodoferax ferrireducens
GTGTGCTGGTGCGAAAAATTTGCACCCTGTCTGGACACCACCGCACGCGTAAGGCCCTTTTCGAGTATGACAAGCTGATCCGCACGATCTACACGCTGCGCTACTTGCGCGACCCTCAATTGCAGCGTGATGTCCACCGCTCGGAAAACCGCATTGAGTCCTACCACCAGCTGCGCTCGACCATCGCCCAGGTTAACGGTAAAAAGGAACTTACCGGACGTACCGACC
>NZ_QEII01000037.1 GCF_003347515.1 Rhodoferax ferrireducens
GAGTTTATGAACGGCCCTCACTTTTGTAACCGTACTAAGGTACGGTTCTGCGTGCACTCTCATGCAACTAACGTCTTTGCAGAGTTGAAGCTGCGTCGTTTCGCACAGCTATAGGTTCCCAATGTCATCAGCCCTACTGGCCACTAAATTTTTCGCACCGCCCAGGCCAGCCCATGGCATTTCACGTCCTTCGCTGTCCAAACGCCTGGACGAGGGTGTGTCAAGCAAGTTGACGCTGGTGTGCGCAGCCGCAGG
>NZ_QEII01000038.1 GCF_003347515.1 Rhodoferax ferrireducens
GGGGGGATAACAGGGGTATTCTGGGGGTGTTGAATACTGTGATTTCATCCATACCGCCAGAAAAAACATCAATGAAATCAACAACTTAGCGGTGCAAAATATGGAGCGGGTGATGGGAATCGAACCCGTGAAACGCCATCTTGTGGCCCGCATGATTGCTTGTTTTTCATGATAAAAAAGATAGCGTGTGCTTAAAATGTGCTTATTTCGGCCAGGCGTCTTCTAGGG
>NZ_QEII01000039.1 GCF_003347515.1 Rhodoferax ferrireducens
GCGAAGGTACCCAGACGCCGATCGAATCGCTCGACCGTGGGCGGGGTTCGTGCCGCGACTTCGCCATACTGTTCGCCGAAGCGGTACGCAGCCTGGATATAGGCGCCCGGATCGTGTCGGGCTATCTATACGACCCGCAAATCACTGCGACGGGTTCCTCGGGGTCCGGATCCACCCACGCGTGGGCCGAGGTCTACGTGCCTGGGGCTGGCTGGATCAACTTCGATCCGACCAATCGCAGTATCGGCGGATTCAATCTGGTTCCCGTCGCCGTTGCCCGCGACATCACGCTGTTGATGCCGGTGTCGGGCAGCTACGTTGGTGCGGCTGACGCGTTCGCGGGAATGGAGGTCGAGGTCCGGGTAACCTGAGGTT
>NZ_QEII01000040.1 GCF_003347515.1 Rhodoferax ferrireducens
TCACGTCACCATTGAAAACTTGCTCACGCATACGTCTGGCATCCGAAACTACACGGAGTTGCCACAATTCGGTGTCGTGCTGACAAAGGACGTAAGTCCCGATGACGCCGTCGCGTTTTTCAAAGATACGCCAGTCCAGTTTCAACCAGGCCACGGCTTTTCATACAGCAACTCCAATTATTTTCTGCTCGGGAGAATCATTGAAAAGGTGTCCGGCATCAGCTACCAGGACTTCATGCAGAAGCAGATTTTTCA
>NZ_QEII01000041.1 GCF_003347515.1 Rhodoferax ferrireducens
CGTTTGACAACTTTCGCCGAATTGGGCTTTCAACCCATGGCAGTAACGATGTTCCAGTCACAGAAGTTCCATGGCTTAAATTTAACCCGGGTATTATTGACACGGTAATTTAACCCGGGTATTATTGACTCATCCAATTCAAGCCCAATCTCACCGTGACTGATACCGCTACACCTTCCTACATCAGCTTCAACGGCCACAAGCGAATTGCCTCTGGCAGCTTGAAGGTCAACGCATTGGCTGTGAAACACGCCCTGGCGACAGGCGTACCCAATCCGCTGCTGACCTTCTGCGACCAGACTGGCCAAGTT
>NZ_QEII01000042.1 GCF_003347515.1 Rhodoferax ferrireducens
GTGCAGGCCAGCCAGGCCGGGCGCATCGAAGCCGGGCCCAAGGGCCTGCCGACGCTGGGCCAGAAGGTGCTGAGGGGGCAGGTGCTGCTCCGGCTGCGGCCGGTGGTCGGCAGCCTGGAGCGCGGCAGCCAGCGCGCCACCCTGGCTGAACTGGAGTCGCAGTTGGCCATTGCCGAACGCAAGGTAGCGCGCTATGCGGAACTCGAAGGTTCGGTGCCGCAGAAAGAGATTGAGGCCGCCCGTTTTGAGCTGACC
>NZ_QEII01000043.1 GCF_003347515.1 Rhodoferax ferrireducens
TTGCAGTTCACGACTTTCTCTGGGACGCAGCATCAGCCGATGCGGATCCAGGCTGACAGCGTTGCGGTAGTGATAGACCGTTGTATGACTGATTCGAATTTGGGTCACGGTGGTGTGGGGCTCCTGAGGGACATTCAATTTAACACCTTATGTGCTTTCCGGGACATGCGAAATCACGCACTGCCAGTGGCCGGCTCTTGAGCAGCGGATGCGGTCCGTCGAAGTGCTCCTCCAATTTAAATATTGGCTTGTTTGAAGCCTAGAATCCAAAATGAATAATCTGCGGGGTTTGTCGGATTTTTTATATCTGCAAATAGTCCGAGAAAACCACGAAAACCAAGGCTACGCTGCGGCTACGCTGTTTGAACTTGGCGGTTACACCGAAACCTATAGCGGAGAGCCGCTGCATGAGAAGTTGTGCCCCATGTTCTTTCGTGCCGCGTTGCCCATGTCGAGCACTTCGCATCTCAAGGGGCATCGGTTCCCCAGTGGCTTGGTTTGAAAAAACATGATCTGGGACTTTTGGGGGGATGGCGGCTGATGCGGCTTGGCAAGCTGTGGCTTAAAAAAAGAGGAAAACAATATGCTGTTAACTGATATCGCCGTCGAGCACACTCTGGTGTCCAAAAAGAATGGGGTTCGTCAGACTTTCTTGCTGCATCCGTTTACCAATACGCAGCGAGATACGCTTGGTAAATTCGAGATCGTTCGTGACATCAGTGAGCCAGGGTTCAAAGAAGTTAAACGCTCAGCCTTCGTGACGTTTCAACAATTGGCGGAGTTGTATTCGAAAGGCGTACTCGAAGAATTCGGGTTTTCCGTTCGCATGTGTCCGGGTCAGGGCACGTACCCCACTGCGAATCCTGTAAAAAAGGTACTGCCGACCAGCATCAGGCCAGGCTCACCGTTCGACCTGGCTGTTCAAAAAGTGGATGTTTCAAAACCTGCTAATCGCGAATTGAGAACAGCTTTGCTTCGCACTCTTAAGAAACTTCCCCAGCAGCCTTGAGAAATCGGATATTTGAAATCATGCTGAGGAGGTTTGCTGTGGTGTAAGTTGAAAGCCCAATTGGTGAGCCCGACGAGTGAGATTTTGCACCACTCTTT
>NZ_QEII01000044.1 GCF_003347515.1 Rhodoferax ferrireducens
ACAAGGCTACCGCGTGATTCGCTTTGATAATCGCGACGCTGGCCTTTCAACCCACTTCCATAGCGCGTCGATGCCAGATCTCGCTGCAATTGCCGACGCAGTCTCTCGCGGCGAAACGCCCAATGTGCCTTATACGCTGTTCGATATGGCGAACGACGCTGTAGGACTTCTCGATTCGTTGATGATCAAACGAGCGCACGTGGTTGGGAGATCAATGGGCGGCATGATTGCACAACTGTTGGCCAGCGAGCATGC
>NZ_QEII01000045.1 GCF_003347515.1 Rhodoferax ferrireducens
GCCACCGCGCTGAATACCATCAGCGGCTGAAAGGTGGCGTTGTTGATGATTTGCCCGGAGCGCGTGATTTCGACAAACCCGATGATGGCGGCCAGCGAGGTGCCTTTGATGATCTGCACCATGTAGCCGACCGTCGGCGCCAGCGCAATCTTGAAGGCCTGCGGCAGGATCACGTCCCGCATGCGGGACAGATAGGGCAGGCTGAGCGCCTGCGCCGCCTCCCACTGCCCGCCGGGGATGGCCTGGATGCAGCCGCGCCAGAT
>NZ_QEII01000046.1 GCF_003347515.1 Rhodoferax ferrireducens
CGTTTGGCGGACAACTTGCTCAGGATAAACGTGTCACTGCGCCTACTGAAGTCACGTTATCCCACTTGCCTCTTGGCACCTTCAGCGATCGGGAATTGGAAATACTTCGCCTGATTCAGGAAGGCCACTCCAATCAAAGCATCGGTGAACGGTTGTTTCTGTCACTGAGCACGGTCAAGTGGCACAACCAGAACATCTTTTCCAAGCTGGACGTTCAACGACGGACCGAAGCGGTTGCACGCGCGGTGCAATTGA
>NZ_QEII01000047.1 GCF_003347515.1 Rhodoferax ferrireducens
GGGCAGTGGTCTGGCGTGGCGGCGTCTTCGCACCCGGCGCTGCTGGGCATAACGGCAGCTGTAACCATTGCCACCACTGTTGCGGGCAATCTCGCGGCTGATGGTCGCGGCGCTGCGGTTCAGTACGCGACCTATGGCACGCATGCTTAACCCCTGTTCGAGGCTGATGGCAATGGTCTGGCGGTCCTGGTAGTCCAGCTGGCTGTAGCGAGGTTCTGATTTCATGGGCACACCTTAAGGGAAATTAAAGGTGTGTTGCACTTCACTTTTGAGGCCGCT
>NZ_QEII01000048.1 GCF_003347515.1 Rhodoferax ferrireducens
GGGTCTTGTCAAAGAAGGCCGTAATTTCGATGGCGAGCTGCTTCAGGAATGCATCACGATCGAATCCCTGCGGGTTCGCGGCGATGTCGCCATCAGGGCTGAGGATGGACATGCTGGGTGAATCCATGAAGGCGAAGTGCCAGGCGTTGGGCACCCGATGCAGGTTCGCTGCGGGCAGATTGCTGGCGACCCACTCGGCATGAAATTTCGGTACCAGGAATCGATCAAGCTCGGCCACATAGATCATGGTCGCCGAGCGAACTGCGGCGAGCGACTCGGCGGTGAGCAGCACACCCGTCGGGGCCATTGCGACGATTGCCCGAACGCGCTCGTCCTTGAGCGACGTCGTGGCCACTGGTGGCGTCGCATCCCCCGAGCGGCCTAGGCTGCAGAAGATCGGGTCTTCGGATGCTTCGGCCTGGCAGTGCTTCCTCATCCGGGACAAGTCTGGCCTGGCTCCTGCCAAAGCCAGCACCGTGTAGCCGCCGGCCGAGTGTCCAAGCGCACCCACGCGAGGCCCTTGGCTGTCGGCCGTAATCCGATCCTTCCACGCTGGATCGGCCAGGATTGCATCAATGACCCTAGA
>NZ_QEII01000049.1 GCF_003347515.1 Rhodoferax ferrireducens
AGCGGTAAATTGCTTCGTCACTGAGCCCGTGCGTAATGGGAATTCCGGTTGGAGCGGAACGTTCGTCTCCATATTCGCCAACCCATAGGCTTTGCGGAACAGGATGGCGCCGCGCTGCGAAACAATGACGCTGGCGCCTGGCTCTCCGGGCTTGAAATACTTTGAAAGCATCTCATCAATTTCATGCGCCCGAGCATAAGTTGTACCGGCTTTTTCGACGACGGGTGCGGTGTCGCCCGACCGATCCTGCGCGGTTGTAGGTAAAGTGAAACA
>NZ_QEII01000050.1 GCF_003347515.1 Rhodoferax ferrireducens
ACGCCCTGGCGACAGGCGTACCCAATCCGCTGCTGACCTTCTGCGACCAGACTGGCCAAGTTGTCGATATCGACATTCGAGGAAGCGATGCCGAGATGTTTGCACGTCTACCTCCAGACGGGTACCAGCTTCAGGGAACCGACTCGGCACTGATTGATTCCGCGGATCCTGGTGAGCCACGTGGCCGTGGCCGCCCAAAGCTTGGGGTTGTCGCGCGAGAAGTCACGTTACTGCCGCGCCACTGGGATTGGTTGGCTGCACAGCGAGGCGGTGCATCGGTGACTTTGCGGAAACTGGTTGATGAGGCACGCCGGGCAAGCGTGGACCGAG
>NZ_QEII01000051.1 GCF_003347515.1 Rhodoferax ferrireducens
TCAACCGTATGGTATTGTGGAAGTCATTGGCCAGCGTTGCTTGATGGAATGCCGCAACCTCCATCCCTTGTTCCTCATACCATTGGCTGGCACGTTGGTGCAATGGCGCGGATTCCTTTTGACCTAGGCGTTGGCGCAGTAGGTCGGAAAACAAATGGTGGTACCGATACCACCGTCGCTCCGAGTCCAAAGGCACGATGAAGAGATTGGCGTGGTCAAGCTGATGGAGGATTTCTTCACCGCCATGGTT
>NZ_QEII01000052.1 GCF_003347515.1 Rhodoferax ferrireducens
TGCAGCTACTGACGCGCAGCCAGTTGCTGGCGCTGCAGACGGTGCTGAACGCACGTGGCTTCGACAGCGGCACGCCCGACGGCATGATGGGTCCGGCCACATTGCGCGGCGTTCGCCGATACCAGCACAGCCTGGGCCTGCCGGCGGACGGCTATCCGACCCTGGACCTTCTGCAGCGCCTGCGGTGACGCACCGGCACCGCGCCTTGAGGCAGTCAGTACCGAGTCTTGGCCTGCAACACGCACCTCGCTTTCTAGTGTCCTACGAGAGCATCGCCCATCCGTTTGAGTGGAAGTTCACCCGAGCCGACCTGAACGCAATGATGGCGCGCAGCGCTCACGCTATGCCGAAAAGCTGGCGGCTTGAAAAATACGTGTGTGAACTTCTGAAATGGAACACTAAGGTTGAGCGTATCGCCGTGTTGCACGACTCAGATAAGACTAAGCATAGACCGCTCTGCTTAGTAACTTAAGAGTAAGCAACTGGGGAACACACATTGACGCGATGAGCGCGTCAATGCATTAGTCGTCAACGAATGGTTTGAGGTTGCCAGCGATGGGGCAGCAAGTCGCCCACCTGACTGGCGCGTTGGGTCGGC
>NZ_QEII01000053.1 GCF_003347515.1 Rhodoferax ferrireducens
GCCCAGGAAAACGCTGGACTGGTGCACACCGTATGAGGTCTACAGTGCCTGGCTTGCCAAGCTTGAAGACTCAGCGCAAACCATCCCATAAACTACCGCTGTGTTGCACTTGGATTTGAGAGCGCCCCTTATGAAATATGCGCAAGTAGCTATTAAATAAATAGTAATTCAACGAGAACAGAAGAAACGCTGACCATGGTCGAATCGATTGCCACGTCAGTCATGACCAGCCATGACGACGACATGAACGAGTTCGACAGCACCCCGCCCTATCAAGTCAGATGAAGGCGCCAGCGTCTGGAAAGCAGTCAAGGCACTGGCCATGATGTAGCCAAGGGATGGGGAGTAAGGGGCGCTGCACTGCCTGCAGTTGTCAGCCGCATTGCAGCGTAAAAGTCGCTCACGACAGGCTGCTTTTCGGCAGCTCAGTTGGCTCCATTCAACAGTCAGTCGTAACCGCTGACAACAAGGTATAGCCGTCGTTCCAGACGATAGCGCTCTGGCAAGTTGGCCATTGCTGCCGTTGGCAGACCAACCCCGATTTATCGGTAAGGCATT
>NZ_QEII01000054.1 GCF_003347515.1 Rhodoferax ferrireducens
TCAATTGCACCGCGCGTGCAACCGCTTCGGTCCGTCGTTGAACGTCCAGCTTGGAAAAGATGTTCTGGTTGTGCCACTTGACCGTGCTCAGTGACAGAAACAACCGTTCACCGATGCTTTGATTGGAATGGCCTTCCTGAATCAGGCGAAGTATTTCCAATTCCCGATCGCTGAAGGTGCCAAGAGGCAAGTGGGATAACGTGACTTCAGTAGGCGCAGTGACACGTTTATCCTGAGCAAGTTGTCCGCCAAACG
>NZ_QEII01000055.1 GCF_003347515.1 Rhodoferax ferrireducens
TTGCAGGGCAGCTTGCTTTACGCAGTGCGCGTATTCGTGAGCGTTTCGATGCTGCTTTCGATCTTTATAGCGTTGGCTGCGGTCAAAGGAGGCGACATTGCCACCCATCGGGCTTGGATGATTCGCGCCTTTGCACTGGGTCAAGGTGCTGGCATGCAAGTCGTCGTCCTTTTGTCCTGGATGCTTCTCATCGGTAAACCAAGCGTATTGCAACGAGACGTACTGATGGGCTTGGCATGGCTCATCAATCTTCTACTCGCGGAGATGGCGATCCACAGGTGGTTACCTCGAAACTTGAATTTGCATAGAGGTACCGTATGAAAAATATTCTCATTGCCACGTTGGTGGCAAGCACGCTTGGTGCGTGCGGGTTCATGACACCCGCCAAACAATAT
>NZ_QEII01000056.1 GCF_003347515.1 Rhodoferax ferrireducens
GGAGGGGTATGCTGATTTCCTGATTCAGCCGGTGGGGCAGATTGACCGTCATCTGATTGCCGCTGAAAAATCCAATTTGGATCACATTGCTGCCACCCTGGGGCTCAAAGAAATGAGCCAAAGTGTGTGCTGGTGCGAAAAATTTGCACCCTGTCTGGACACCACCGCACGCGTAAGGCCCTTTTCGAGTATGACAAGCTGATCCGCACGATCTACACGCTGCGCTACTTGCGCGACCCTCAATTGCAGCG
>NZ_QEII01000057.1 GCF_003347515.1 Rhodoferax ferrireducens
TGGAGCGCGTTTGGCAGCAGGATTACGCCAACCATACCGAAGCCAGGAACGACATTGCGGACTACATCGTCAGCTTCTACAACAGCCAGCGGTTGCACTCCACACTGGGCAACTTGCCACCCAATGCCTTCGAGCAGAAATCGGCAATCAAACAACCTATCGGTCTGTACGAAAAAACTTGACCAGGACACCCGCAGCTTCTCGCCGCCATTTATGAACGAGGTTGGCGTTAATACGTATGCGATCTATTAACCGCACACCTTGCGCGAAGCCGCCAAATGGGATGGGGATTCAGGGGGTGGGGATGACCAGCCGACTGATCAGTCGACTGGCATCGCGATAGACCACGGCAGCAATGCCTCG
>NZ_QEII01000058.1 GCF_003347515.1 Rhodoferax ferrireducens
GAAATCAATCGCACCCTTTCAGTCTCCGGGACCGTCGCTTCGACTGGCGTAGCCCACTCAACAGAAATTGAGCGCACCTGATGCGGATCTACAGGAGTTGGAGATCGATAGTAGGCTGTGCTGCCATTTTTAGAGGTTGTCATCTCGCTGCGGTTTTTCAAAAAACCGGTGTCGGTTGCTTGCATTGTCGAGCAGGCCGTCAGGCCAGTCACAGCCATCAATAAAAGCAGCCGAGAGGCGCAGGCAACGACAGAG
>NZ_QEII01000059.1 GCF_003347515.1 Rhodoferax ferrireducens
CGGGCTTGAAATACTTTGAAAGCATCTCATCAATTTCATGCGCCCGAGCATAAGTTGTACCGGCTTTTTCGACGACGGGTGCGGTGTCGCCCGACCGATCCTGCGCGGTTGTAGGTAAAGTGAAACACGGCAGCGAAAGTGGAATCAGAAGAGCCGCGTTGAAAAGGCTACGTTTTTTCACGTAGCAGTTTCGCCAATTCGGAGGCAGCTGCATTCAATGCCAATTCTGCCGGCGCCAATGCTGAGAACCTGGCTTT
>NZ_QEII01000060.1 GCF_003347515.1 Rhodoferax ferrireducens
TTGCAGTTCACGACTTTCTCTGGGACGCAGCATCAGCCGATGCGGATCCAGGCTGACAGCGTTGCGGTAGTGATAGACCGTTGTATGACTGATTCGAATTTGGGTCACGGTGGTGTGGGGCTCCTGAAGGACATTCAGATTAACACCTTATGTGCAAGCGAGCGTGACGACGCAGCAGCCGTGAGTAGTTCGCGAAACCGACAACATTCGCCTTTTTTGCCTAAAGCGAATGCCGTTACTTGGAAGATTTCACGACTTTACAGTGATTCCCCCGAGCTATCGGATCAAGCCCAAGCGCATTGGTCACTTCAAGCTGTGGAGTTCTAGGCAATTTGCTGAAGCCGGTGTTGGTCTTGAAAACGATTACCCAGATTCGGCGCCATGAAGACAGACACAAAGCGGGTTCTCATAGAAATGGCCCGTTGGGCAAGTATGTGCCCATAGCGGGTGCTCCCGTCAGGGCAGAGCGGCCATTCAATTTTCGTTCGAGAAACAGGAAGCCGACGTTGTGCTCGGCCATGCCAGTTCGATGGGTGTCCGGCTTCAGGGGCTAGAGAAGGGTCTTGTCAAAGAAGGCCGTAATTTCGATGGCGAGCTGCTTCAGGAATGCATCACGATCGAATCCCTGCGGGTTCGCGGCGATGTCGCCATCAGGGCTGAGGATGGACATGCTGGGTGAATCCAT
>NZ_QEII01000061.1 GCF_003347515.1 Rhodoferax ferrireducens
TGAAAAATCTGCTTCTGCATGAAGTCCTGGTAGCTGATGCCGGACACCTTTTCAATGATTCTCCCGAGCAGAAAATAATTGGAGTTGCTGTATGAAAAGCCGTGGCCTGGTTGAAACTGGACTGGCGCATCTTTGAAAAACGCGACGGCGTCATCGGGACTTACGTCCTTTGTCAGCACGACACCGAATTGTGGCAACTCCGTGTAGTTTCGGATGCCAGACGTATGCGTGAGCAAGTTTTCAATGGTGACGTGA
>NZ_QEII01000062.1 GCF_003347515.1 Rhodoferax ferrireducens
ATTCCCATGAACCCGCGCCGGACGCCATCGCCGAACAGATTGCGAAGATCATCTTCGCACCCTTAGCGCAACTTGAGTCACGCTGAGGGCGCTAGGATTTCCTTTTTTAGACGGGTAGTTTGCGAAACGCGATGGCAAATCGATTCCAAGCGTTGATAGTGTTCACTAGCAGCGTCAAGTCGACCATTTCTGATAGTGTGAAATGATCCTTTACCTTGCTGGCCAACCATGTGGCTCTGCAAACCCAGATGCTGGGAGCCAACCAGCATGAGAGCTACTGGGTGTTTGACATCTGCTACAACAACACCTCCGACATCAAGCCGACCACAATCACCGGCGACATGCACAGCATCAACATGGCCAACTTTGCCATCCTGCACTGGTTCGGCATGAACCTGGCACCGAGATTCACCAATTTGCATGCCCCGTTGAAGCACCTCTACCGCGGCCCTGACCAGGAGGGGTATGCTGATTTCCTGATTCAGCCGGTGGGGCAGATTGACCGTCATCTGATTGCCGCTGAAAAATCCAATTTGGATCACATTGCTGCCACCCTGGGGCTCAAAGAAATGA
>NZ_QEII01000063.1 GCF_003347515.1 Rhodoferax ferrireducens
AAAAAACCGGTGTCGGTTGCTTGCATTGTCGAGCAGGCCGTCAGGCCAGTCACAGCCATCAATAAAAGCAGCCGAGAGGCGCAGGCAACGACAGAGTCAGAATTAGGGTTCAATTTCATGATGGATGGCGGTAAATATGGTTGGAAGGAAATGTGTGAGCGATAAGGTCTGGTTGGCTTATTCGGTGTCGCTAGCGTGGACGACGACAAAGGCTTGACCGTCGTGAACTTCGCACTTCAACAAGTAGGTTTTCCC
>NZ_QEII01000064.1 GCF_003347515.1 Rhodoferax ferrireducens
GGTGTGTCTGGCATTGCAGTCATCAAAGGCTTTGTAGGAAAGCCGTTTTCTGATGACTTCCATGCAACCATCCGGGGCTATTCAAAACTTGAATCTTCTGGCTCAGGCGAACAAAAGCAGTTCGGCATACCTGGATTTACAGATTACCCGAGTGAGATTCAGGTGCTGGCCGGAGAGTACAAGGTTCAAGTCTATTGCTTTAGCGGCTTTACCAGTTACCGACCCACCACGACTCTACCGATGCAA
>NZ_QEII01000065.1 GCF_003347515.1 Rhodoferax ferrireducens
GGATCGACCCGGAAAAAGCGGTCAAAAATCCGCTCCAAATAGTCGGGCGCAATGCCGTCGCCGGTGTTTGCCATGCCAATCGACACCGTGTCTGGATTCGCATGGATGCGCACATGAACCGTGGTGCCCGCCGTCGAATGCCGCACAGCGTTGGACAGCAGGTTGCCCAGCGCGCGGCGCAACATGAGCCGGTCCGCGCTCACCTCGCCGTCGCCTTCCAGCACAAGGCGCAGCCCTTTTTCTTCGGCCACCGCATCGTAATAGTCGAACAGCGCCCGCACCTCCGTCGCCAGATCGATCGTTTCCCGGCTGGGCACCACCAGGCCGTTCTCGGCCTTGGCCAGCAGCAACATGTCCGAGATCATCCGCGCCATGTGTTCGTATTCCTCGGCGTTTGATTCCAGAATACTGCGGTACTCGTCGGCACTGCGCGCGCGCGACAAGGCGACCTGCGTTTCCGTCATCAGATTGCTCACCGGCGTGCG
>NZ_QEII01000066.1 GCF_003347515.1 Rhodoferax ferrireducens
GCGCCAGCGCAATCTTGAAGGCCTGCGGCAGGATCACGTCCCGCATGCGGGACAGATAGGGCAGGCTGAGCGCCTGCGCCGCCTCCCACTGCCCGCCGGGGATGGCCTGGATGCAGCCGCGCCAGATTTCGCCCAGGAAGGCGCTGCTGTTGAGAATCAGCGCCGCGCCGGCCGCCACCCAGGGGTTGATTTCCAGCCCCAGCACCGGCGCGCCGAAGAACACCAGAAACAGCTGCAGCAGCAAGGGCGTGCCCTGGAAGACCT
>NZ_QEII01000067.1 GCF_003347515.1 Rhodoferax ferrireducens
TGATCGGGTCGCCGGGGAATGCCGGGTAGTTGCGCCGCTCACCTTGATCTGCCAATCCTTAGCGGCCGGCGCGGCTTCGCGCGCCAGGCAGGCTGACTGGTGCGCTTTGCCCAATCGTTGGGTTGAGTGTGGCCAAGATTTCTGTTTCTTCAATGACCGCATCTGGTCGTTGCGCTGACGGTTGAGCCAAGACCGCCAATGTCGGGTATCGGGAAGGCAAATTGAAGTCCTGAAGACCCGCTGTGCAGCGATGGACTAAACCGCTCGCGCGGTACCCTGCGATGTGACGTTTGTGGTTTGCCGAAGGTGGGCGAGTGCCTATGTTGTGAGGTGAGGCAATTGGCCTCGTTCACCACAGGAGCACAGCCATGGAAACAT
>NZ_QEII01000068.1 GCF_003347515.1 Rhodoferax ferrireducens
CAGAACCGTACCTTAGTACGGTTACAAAAGTGAGGGCCGTTCATAAACTCCTTGGATGACAAACGCCACCCGAATCGATTGGAAGGTACCTTTGGTGCTGCTATTTACCAGCGCCATTCCCTTAGCTGCGGGCATCGCTCGCCTGATAGGTCTCTCCGGCAATCCGGAGATCAGCACCGAGAACGCCCGATTCGTTGCGGCGCCGTTTCCTGTGATTGTGCACATCCTTTGCGTGTGCCTGTTTTCTATATTAGG
>NZ_QEII01000069.1 GCF_003347515.1 Rhodoferax ferrireducens
AAGAACTTGGCAATCGCCTTCAAACGCCCACACTTATCGGCTGTATGTTTTTAAAGAACCCTACTTCACTTGACTTTCGTCTCGCTTTTCGTTTGCTTCACTGTGATCAGCGAAGCCTTGAATTATATACCGCTTTTGAAACACTTGTCAAATTTTGACTTTCTTAATTTCAAACATCTTGCTGGAAATTAAGCCAAAACCAACGCTGCACTTCAATCGGATTTGCATTGCTGCACACCCTGCGAATTTGCCTGCGCTTCATCAGTGCAGCCTCGAATTATGGCACGTTTTATCCGGCTTTTGCGAACTGTTTTCGCCCGCGCTGACAGAG
>NZ_QEII01000070.1 GCF_003347515.1 Rhodoferax ferrireducens
CAGTGTTTGCATTGGTGCGCCTTCATCCACAAAGAGCCTTATAGACCCCTGAGGCTGCGCCTGAGCTACGCACTCGCGTAGCAGTTGCAGGGCCTTGCCCGCTTGTCCAATAGCGCTGTGAATGATGACCTGGACCACTCTAGCCTTAAGCGCATCTTGCGTACGAAACTCTGCTTCCAGCATGTGCCTATAAGCTTCGATGGCCTGCAACGCATCCAACCCCTTACTCTGTGCCAATAGTGTTCTGGCAAGGGCTGCGGAAAGCTGATGTGCGATTGCCAATTCAGCCGCTTTGTCTACTGCTGCGTGGCGGAGCATGTGCAATACCTGCAATTCCAACGCTTCACGCATTCGA
>NZ_QEII01000071.1 GCF_003347515.1 Rhodoferax ferrireducens
CAGCGTGTCGGGTGCGGCACCCCGCACGAATGATCGGGCCCACTTCTGGAGGCGTCCCATCGGGTCAAGGTACTGCTGAATCGCGAGGGCGCCCAAATCAGCGCGATCATCGTTCGAATAGAAGAAGGGAAAATTGAGGGCTGTCGCCGCAATATTGAAGATGGGCCAGGGGTTGCCGGTGAGGTCCAGTTCGACGTTACTTTCGATCCGCAATGCGTCGGTCTTGCCGGTGAACGACGCCGTCGCTACAGCATTTCCAGAGACATCGTGGGCCCACGCTATCGTCGCGTCGGGAGACACCTTCAAGGTGTGCGACATGAGTTGCAGTTCACGACTTTCTCTGGGACGCAGCATCAGCCGATGCGGATCCAGGCTGACAGCGTTGCGGTAGTGATAGACCGTTGTATGACTGATTCGAATTTGGGTCACGGTGGTGTGGGGCTCCTGA
>NZ_QEII01000072.1 GCF_003347515.1 Rhodoferax ferrireducens
TCACGGCCGGCAGGCTCAAGGACAGGGTTTCCAGACCGCCATCGACCTCGCGCGTGACGGAAGCTTTGCCATCCACCACTTCGACCTTGCTGGCGAAGGTGGCTTGCGGCAGATCGGCCAGGGCGGCCAGCATCTGGCCGGTCTGGTTGCAGTCGTCATCAATCGCCTGTTTGCCGAGCAGGATCAGGCCGGGCTGCTCCTTGTCGACCAGGGCCTTGAGCAGCTTGGCGACCGCCAGCGGCTGCAGTTCTTCGC
>NZ_QEII01000073.1 GCF_003347515.1 Rhodoferax ferrireducens
GGGGTTGTCGCGCGAGAAGTCACGTTACTGCCGCGCCACTGGGATTGGTTGGCTGCACAGCGAGGCGGTGCATCGGTGACTTTGCGGAAACTGGTTGATGAGGCACGCCGGGCAAGCGTGGACCGAGACCGACAACGCCAGACGAATGAACGTGCGTACCACTTCATGTCCACCATGGCTGGTGATATGGCTGGGTTTGAAGAGGCCTCGCGTGCACTGTTCGCAAACGACGCGGCAAAGTTCCACCAACTGACCGAAGCTTGGCCGACCGACGTTCGCGATTACCTCAGGTACCTTGCTTGTCCGCTCCCGTTGGCAGAAGTGCCATCGCTTGCACCGTGACTCATTTGGAACAAAAAGGATTGATGATGACAAACAAAAAGACGCTGAAACGACAGTATCTGGAGACGAAAACCCGAGCAGGCGTATATGCGATCCGTAACCAGATCACGGG
>NZ_QEII01000074.1 GCF_003347515.1 Rhodoferax ferrireducens
GCACCAGCTTAGAGGCTCCTGGCGTACGACTGCGCTTTGTGCAAAAACTAGACAAAGACAGCGCACCTTTGCGTGAAGGGACTGTCGATCTGGAGACTGGTGTCATTGCGAACACGATGGGTCCGGAACTGCGTACCCAGGCCCTTTTCCGAGATCGTTTTATCGGCGTCGTGCGAATGGGACACTCGCTAAGTGACGGCGAGCTA
>NZ_QEII01000075.1 GCF_003347515.1 Rhodoferax ferrireducens
CCGTGCATGCTTGGGCAATGCCTGCAGCGCGTCATTGAAGTCGCGTCTGCAATGCGCCCAGCATGCCAGGTGCACCAATCGGTTCGCGCTGGAGATCTGGTCATAGACAGCATAGCCGTCGGTCATCTGCACCCACATGTAGCTCTTGGACTGTGCGCTTTTGCCAGGCTCCTTGAGCACCTGGATCTGGGTCTCATCACCATAGGTGAGTGGGGCATCGAGCAAATGGTCACGCAGCAAGTTCAGGATAGGCTGCACCGCCTGGCCCACGCGCACGATGCTGGCCGCCATGGTGTTGCGCGAGAGGTCGCCCCCGCCAAAACGTCCCAGCAGGGCGGCCTGGCGGTACAGAGGCAGGCCATCGCAATAC
>NZ_QEII01000076.1 GCF_003347515.1 Rhodoferax ferrireducens
AGTTCGGCTCCTTTAATATTGGCCGCCGTGTCCTTCCCAGCTTCCGGGGGAACTAGTGGGTCGTCTGACCCATGCAACACAAGCGTCGGAGCACTTATGTTGGCTAGTCGTGATCTTAAGTCACCGGTTGCTGCGATGGCGGCGATGTGCCGCCAAAACCCGCTTGGGTTATATGCTCGTTTGACTTCGGCTAAGGCTTGATCTCGTTGAGCGGATTCGTCAAACGGATAGCCTCGCCCGGTAATCACTTGAGAAAAGGCAACGCAATGTGCGAGATAGCCCTGTTCGTCTTTCAAAGGATGTGGCGCGGGCGATGTCATCGCCGCCATCACTGCAGGGCTGGCCTGCGGCAAATCACGATTGCCAGTACTCGACATAATGGAAACCAGAGATAGAACGCGTTCAGCATGCTCGCTGGCCAACAGTTGTGCAATCATGCCGCCCATTGATCTCCCAACCACGTGCGCTCGTTTGATCATCAACGAATCGAGAAGTCCTACAGCGTCGTTCGCCATATCGAACAGCGTATAAG
>NZ_QEII01000077.1 GCF_003347515.1 Rhodoferax ferrireducens
CCCGGTTTCACGCAGATCCGGCGCATCGATGGCTACGTGGAGTTGTTCTGGAAATATGCGCTTTGACACACTGACCGAGGGTACGACGCTATCTGGATCTCCACGTAACTACTGCCGTTTTGCATATCAGGGTTTTGGACGATCATGTTTCCAACAGCCGCCTGGGAGCAGGCAGATCGACAGTTGCCCGTTTCGGAGGCTGAGCGACTGGTATTGAGAAATACGTTCGCTCACTGACCGCAATGGAGCGAC
>NZ_QEII01000078.1 GCF_003347515.1 Rhodoferax ferrireducens
TCATTTCTTTGAGCCCCAGGGTGGCAGCAATGTGATCCAAATTGGATTTTTCAGCGGCAATCAGATGACGGTCAATCTGCCCCACCGGCTGAATCAGGAAATCAGCATACCCCTCCTGGTCAGGGCCACGGTAGAGGTGCTTCAACTGGGCATGCAAATTGGTGAATCTCGGTGCCAGGTTCATGCCGAACCAGTGCAGGATGGGAAAGTTGGCCATGTTGATGCTGTGCATGTCGCCGGTGATTGTGGTCGGCTTGATGTCGGAGGTGTTGTTGTAGCAGATGTCAACCACCCAGTAGCTCTCATGCTGGTTGGCTCCCAGCATCTGGGTTTGCAGAGCCACGTGGTTGGCCAGCAAGGTAAAGGATCATTTCACACTATCAGAAATGGTCGACTTGACGCTGCTAGTGAACACTATCAACGCTTGGAATCGATTTGCCATCGCATTTCGCAAACTACCCGTCTAAAAAAGGAAATCCTAGCGCCCTCAGCGTGACTCAAGTTGCGCTAAGGGTGCGAAGATGATCTTCGCAATCTGTTCGGCGATGGCGTCCGGCGCGGGTTCATGGGAAT
>NZ_QEII01000079.1 GCF_003347515.1 Rhodoferax ferrireducens
TTTCCATGGCTGTGCTCCTGTGGTGAACGAGGCCAATTGCCTCACCTCACAACATAGGCACTCGCCCACCTTCGGCAAACCACAAACGTCACATCGCAGGGTACCGCGCGAGCGGTTTAGTCCAACGCTGCACAGCGGGTCTTCAGGACTTCAATTTGCCTTCCCGATACCCGACATTGGCGGTCTTGGCTCAACCGTCAGCACAACGACCAGATGCGGTCATTGAAGAAACAGAAATCTTGGCCACTCTCAACCCAACGATTGGGCAAAGCGCACCAGTCAGCCTGCCTGGCGCGCGAAGCCGCGCCGGCCGCTAAGGATTGGCAGATC
>NZ_QEII01000080.1 GCF_003347515.1 Rhodoferax ferrireducens
GCATGCTCGCTGGCCAACAGTTGTGCAATCATGCCGCCCATTGATCTCCCAACCACGTGCGCTCGTTTGATCATCAACGAATCGAGAAGTCCTACAGCGTCGTTCGCCATATCGAACAGCGTATAAGTCACATTGGGCGTTTCGCCGCGAGAGACTGCGTCGGCAATTGCAGCGAGATCTGGCATCGACGCGCTATGGAAGTGGGTTGAAAGGCCAGCGTCGCGATTATCAAAGCGAATCACGCGGTAGCCTTGT
>NZ_QEII01000081.1 GCF_003347515.1 Rhodoferax ferrireducens
CGTTCGGCTGTAGCTCCGCAAGGCTGATACCCTCCCCGTTCCCGGTCTTGGTATCCTCCCTGTGACCACCAGTGGTAGTTCTTCCACTGGCCATCGTTCTGCGCTGGGCGCCGATGTTCAATCGCTACAGGTTGTTTCAGCACTTCTTCCCGTAACTTGTGCAGTCCCCATCGAAGGCTGCGAGGCGTTTATCTCCGGCTGTTGGAGTGCCTGTGTTTCTTCCCCACTTATCCCCATGCAGGGATGTCCAAGATTCGCTCTATGGGGAGGCGTCAGGAG
>NZ_QEII01000082.1 GCF_003347515.1 Rhodoferax ferrireducens
ATGGCGAAGTCGCGGCACGAACCCCGCCCACGGTCGAGCGATTCGATCGGCGTCTGGGTACCTTCGCTTTCGCGCACCTCGTACTGCAACGCTTCGGACACGCCGTGGCTGATCGCTTTCAGCAATTCCAGCGTGTCGGGTGCGGCACCCCGCACGAATGATCGGGCCCACTTCTGGAGGCGTCCCATCGGGTCAAGGTACTGCTGAATCGCGAGGGCGCCCAAATCAGCGCGATCATCGTTCGAATAGAAGAAG
>NZ_QEII01000083.1 GCF_003347515.1 Rhodoferax ferrireducens
GGACAATGCCATCAGGATAGGCGCACTCTTGAGGCGCGACTCCTGGGAACGAATGGCCAAAGACTTCACGTTAAATGACAGAAGCCACACGGGCTATGGGTATGGCTGGGTCATTCGCAAACTCCGCGGTAACGACGCGCTGGAGCATGGCGGTGACATTGGCGGCTTTAGCGCGGACACGTTGCGTTTCCCCAAGGAGCAAGTATTCATTGCCGTGCTTGCAAACAGTGATTCCCATGAACCCGCGCCGGACGCCATCGCCGAACAGATTGCGAAGATCATCTTCGCACCCTTAGCGCAACTTGA
>NZ_QEII01000084.1 GCF_003347515.1 Rhodoferax ferrireducens
CGTTCGGCTGTAGCTCCGCAAGGCTGATACCCTCCCCGTTCCCGGTCTTGGTATCCTCCCTGTGACCACCAGTGGTAGTTCTTCCACTGGCCATCGTTCTGCGCTGGGCGCCGATGTTCAATCGCTAGGGGCTGTTTCAGCACTTTTCCCCCTAACTTGTGCAGTCCCCATCGAAGGCTGCGAGGCGTTTATCTCCGGCTGTTGGAGTGCCTGTGTTTCTTCCCCACTTATCCCCATGCAGGGATGTCCAAGATTCGCTCTATGGGGAGGCGTCAGGAG
>NZ_QEII01000085.1 GCF_003347515.1 Rhodoferax ferrireducens
CTGCGCCGATGATAGTGCGGATTCCCGTGTGAAAGTAGGTCATCGTCAGGCTATTAAACCGGAAACGCCCAGTCTGACGACTGGGCGTTTTTTTTTAACCTGTCGATTGTGTCTGAGTAAGGTAAGCGGCTAGCCAGGGCACCTTGACCCAGTTTGCCGGGAGTGCGTAAGCGTCTAGGCATGCCATTGTCGGCGCCGATTGAATATTGGTAAGCGGGGGGTGCGGCGTAAATCTTGGACGGGTTTATGCCGTAAGTCCGAGGCTCTCTCGGTATTCGAGGGGACTGAGTGAGCCAAGGGAGATTTTGATCCGCTTTTCGTTATACCAGCGAATGTAAGTGTCAATGGTAAGCAACTGGGGAACACACATTGACGCGATGAGCGCGTCAATGCATTAGTCGTCAACGAATGGTTTGAGGTTGCCAGCGATGGGGCAGCAAGTCGCCCACCTGACTGGCGCGTTGGGTCGGCAG
>NZ_QEII01000086.1 GCF_003347515.1 Rhodoferax ferrireducens
AGAAAAAGCAGCTCGAGATATTCAAGCCCGAAGACCTGGGTGTCGACGTCACACCGCGCCTCAAGACCCTCAAGGTCAGCGAGCCGCCCAAACGCAGCGCCGGCATCAAGGTGCCCGACGTCGCCACGCTGGTGGACAAACTCAAGAACGAAGCCAAGGTCATCTGAGGAGCACAAACATGACATCACTCGTAATTGCCGAACACGACAACGCGACTATCAAGGTCGCCACCCTCAACACCGTGACCGCCGCGCTC
>NZ_QEII01000087.1 GCF_003347515.1 Rhodoferax ferrireducens
CAAGGCATTGGATTTGGTCAGACGGATTTCACCGGCGGCGTGGCAGCACCTGCATTTTCTGGGGCACTATGCCTTCAGAGACAAGCGCAATCCGCTTGATTTGGAGGCTGTTTTGGCGGGGATTGACTGGGAGTAGTAGCCGGTTCTGGAGCGTTTGACAACTTTCGCCGAATTGGGCTTTCAACCCATGGCAGTAACGATGTTCCAGTCACAGAAGTTCCATGGCTTAAATTTAACCCGGGTATTATTGACACGGTAATTTAACCCGGGTATTATTG
>NZ_QEII01000088.1 GCF_003347515.1 Rhodoferax ferrireducens
AACGGCTGTCGTCAACACCCAGGGCGCGGGCCATGCCATCGAGTAGCGCCTTGCTGGCGGCCAGCATGTTGTCCAGGTCACGCGCATGCTTGTCTGGCGTCAGAAATAGCAAGGACAAAGGGATGTAACCCTCGGGCGCCACATAGCCGACAGCGGCTTGTTTAGTCAGGTAAAAGGCGTCTTCTTTTTGCTTATTCTTGACGGCCAGAGTCTTGCGAAAGTGATTGCCATTCTTGCGATTGGGAAATAGGCTTGCGGCTGGAAATGGGAGTTTGATGATCATCACTTCACCCTCCGCACCGACTGCAGCGCCGACTTGATAGCCAACTCCTGCATAGGCTTTCCCTGCGCTTTGTAGTGCGCCTGGAG
>NZ_QEII01000089.1 GCF_003347515.1 Rhodoferax ferrireducens
ACTGATCAACTTCAACCCAGTCTGGGCAATCTGGCTGGAGTGGTTCGCATGCAGCTCAAACAGCTTGCGCCGGGCATGAGCCATGCAGCCCGCCTCCACGATGCCCTTTGTGAATAACGATTTGTAGCCACTGGTATGTGGTGCACCACATACCAGTGGCTATGTTGCTGCCAAAGATATGTTGCGTCGACCCGTTCTCCGACGGGCGATCCACTCGTCCGTCGGAGAACCTGTGCGCACATAAGTTCCGGGTGCTTGGCGGCTACAGCTGCTTCATGAA
>NZ_QEII01000090.1 GCF_003347515.1 Rhodoferax ferrireducens
TGATCAACGGCCAGTGGCTGGCCGGCAGCAGCCGCTTTGACATCCTCGACCCCGCCACCGGGCAGAAGCTGGCCGACGTCGCCAACCTCGGCCCCAGGGAGGCCGAGGCGGCGATTGCCGCCGCCAATGCCGCCTGGCCGGCCTGGAAAGCCAAGACCGCCAAGGAGCGCAGCATCATCCTGCGCAAGTGGTTCGACCTGCTGATGGCGAACCAGGAGGACCTGGGCCGCATCATGACCGCCGAGCAGGGCAAGC
>NZ_QEII01000091.1 GCF_003347515.1 Rhodoferax ferrireducens
GCGACTGTTGACGCAATACTTCCTCCACGAGGTAGTCTTGTACGAACTGGTGGCTGCCTGTGAAGGAGGCAATAAACGATTCGGGGTCCTTGTGCATGCGAAGCGACTGGGCGGCCAATTTCAAGCCTGAAACCCACCCCTCCGTGCGCGCTTCCAGTGCGCAAACCTGGGACTTGGAAAGACGGACATCGCCACCTTGATTTAAGAACGCATCAGCTTCTTCCACTCCGAATCGAAGGTCCTGCTGGCGAATTTCCACCAATTGCTCGCTCACACGCAATTTCGCCAGCGATATTTCTGGTTCCTCGCGGCTGGCGACGACCACGTGCAACTGGGCCGGCATGTGGTCAAGCAAAAACGTCAGCACCTCATTGACGCCTGCACTGGCCGCCAGGTGGTAGTCATCTAAAACCAGAACCAGCTTGCCGGGAATCGTCGATAGCTGGTTCACCAACAGCGTCAAAACAGTCTCTGCCGAGGCTGGCGGCGAACTCCTCAGCATGGCTGCCAAGCCCGACCCCACGGTTTGAGAGACCACCACCAGTGAAGAAACAAGGTATTCGAGAAAACGGTTGGGATCGCGGTCTTCCACGTCTAGCGAGAGCCAAGCACTTGGAAAGGGGCAATCCTGCGCCCATTGGCTAACTAATGTGGATTTTCCGAAGCCTGCGGCTGCGCACACCAGCGTCAACTTGCTTGACACACCCTCGTCCAGGCGTTTGGACAGCGAAGGACGTGAAATGCCATGGGCTGGCCTGGGCGGTGCGAAAAATTTAGTGGCCAGTAGGGCTG
>NZ_QEII01000092.1 GCF_003347515.1 Rhodoferax ferrireducens
GGGAACAGGTCAGCCGCTTCAAAACGGCCGAGCTTGACGTCACCGCCGGTCGAGCCCACTTGAATCCACATATCGTCAGCCGCGACCGTGCCGTCTTTCTTGGCCAGGAAAGCGGCCTTGCCAGCCACAAACATGTTGGCACCGGCCTTGCCGGTGGCGTTCATTTCAACCCGGCCGCCCTGGCCCAGACCCTTGTCGGTTTCGGCGACAGCGTTGCCGCTGCGGTAGGTGTTGTCGAGCTCGATGTTGGCGTCAAACGCGGCAGCAAATGCCGCGCCACTCAGGGACAGGACAGCCGTAGCGACCGCCGTACGAACGGAAATATTGACAGTGTGATTCATGAAAATGGCCAGTGATGAAAGTTAAAAACGGCAGATCTAAACGCTGCCAATGCGGCTCTTGTGGG
>NZ_QEII01000093.1 GCF_003347515.1 Rhodoferax ferrireducens
GCGCGCGTGACGCGACGCCGCAACAAGTCGAGTTCCAGATCGGCCGCGCGCATGAACACCGGCGAGTTGGCCTTCGCGCCGCGGCGCAACAGCGTGCGCACCCGCGCCAGTAATTCGGAAAAAGCAAAGGGCTTGACCAGGTAGTCATCCGCGCCGAGTTCCAGGCCCTTGACGCGGTCATCAACATGGTCGCGAGCGGTCAGGAACAACACCGGCATGTCCTTGCCCGCCTTGCGGATGCCGGCCAGCACCGCCCAGCCGTCGATGCCGGGCAGCATCACATCGAGAATCGCCAAGTCGTAGGCCTCGGTCAGCCCCTGGTGCAGACCATTGGGGCCGTCGCGCACCAAATCGACGATGAAGCCGGCCTCGACCAGTCCTTGTTTCAGGTAGTCCCCGGTCTTGGGTTCGTCCTCGACGATGAGTATCCTCATGGCGGTGCTTGCTCCTCTGGAATCTGTCATGTGGGCGC
>NZ_QEII01000094.1 GCF_003347515.1 Rhodoferax ferrireducens
CCGTGCATGCTTGGGCAATGCCTGCAGCGCGTCATTGAAGTCGCGTCTGCAATGCGCCCAGCATGCCAGGTGCACCAATCGGTTCGCGCTGGAGATCTGGTCATAGACAGCATAGCCGTCGGTCATCAGCACCGTTCCCCCGCGCATACCGGCGTACAGGATCTGCGCGGCCGCTGTGCTGCGCGAGGGGGAGTAGGCAAACAGGCGAATCGGTGGCCCGGTGCCATCGGGACCTGAGCCCAGGGTCATCTGCACCCACATGTAGCTCTTGGACTGTGCGCTTTTGCCAGGCTCCTTGAGCACCTGGATCTGGGTCTCATCACCATAGGTGAGTGGGGCATCGAGCAAATGGTCACGCAGCAAGTACAGGATAGGCTGCACCGCCTGGCCCACGCGCACGATGCTGGCCGCCATGGTGTTGCGCGAGAGGTCGCCCCCGCCAAAACGTCCCAGCAGGGCGGCCTGGCGGTACAGAGGCAGGCCATCGCAATAC
>NZ_QEII01000095.1 GCF_003347515.1 Rhodoferax ferrireducens
CGGAGATCAGCACCGAGAACGCCCGATTCGTTGCGGCGCCGTTTCCTGTGATTGTGCACATCCTTTGCGTGTGCCTGTTTTCTATATTAGGCGCTCTGCAGTTTTCTTCCACGCTACGCCAAAGAAGTACCCAATGGCACAGAGTCTCGGGTCGGATAGTGGTTGCAAGCGGAATTTTGGCTGCTTTATCGGGTTTGTGGATGACGGTCATGTATCCAATCCCCCCCGAATTGCAGGGCAGCTTGCTTTACGCAGTGCGCGTATTCGTGAGCGTTTCGATGCTGCTTTCGATCTTTATAGCGTTGGCTGCGGTCAAAGGAGGCGACATTGCCACCCATCGGGCTTGGATGATTCGCG
>NZ_QEII01000096.1 GCF_003347515.1 Rhodoferax ferrireducens
GGGCGCTCTCAAATCCAAGTGCAACACAGCGGTAGTTTATGGGATGGTTTGCGCTGAGTCTTCAAGCTTGGCAAGCCAGGCACTGTAGACCTCATACGGTGTGCACCAGTCCAGCGTTTTCCTGGGCCGGCCATTCATCAGATCGGCAATCGCATCAAGCTGCTCCTGGCTGTAGACAGAAAGATCTGTGCCCTTGGGCAAGAACTGGCGAATCAAGCCGTTGGTGTTCTCGTTGGTGCCCCGCTGCCATGGGCTGTGCGGATCACAGAAATACACCGCAATCCCGGTATTGGCGCTGAGCTGCTGGTGATGGGCCATCTCCTTGCCCCGGTCATAGGTCAAGGTCTTTCGCATGGGTTGCGCTAC
>NZ_QEII01000097.1 GCF_003347515.1 Rhodoferax ferrireducens
GGCTGTAATAACGTCTTGTGGGGCGAGGGCTATCGACCTCGTTCGAACTGGTGTGCACGATCTTCATGATGCACACTATCGTTTCGATTGGTCATCGATTCAATATGCCTTCAGCAGACGCTTACGTTCCAGATCCCGGCTGGCAAGGTGTATCTGTCGCCCATGATCGACTGCTTCGATGGGCTGGTTATCAGTTGGTCAATCGGTACGCGTCCAGATGCCGAACTTGTCAACACCATGTTGGATGCGGCCATCGAAAGAGTGGCCAAAAGCGATGACCGCCCCGTCGTTCACTCTGACCGCGGTGCCCACTATCGCTGGCCTGGGTGGCTCACTCGGATACGCGATGCGAAGCTGATTCGCT
>NZ_QEII01000098.1 GCF_003347515.1 Rhodoferax ferrireducens
CTCGGTCCACGCTTGCCCGGCGTGCCTCATCAACCAGTTTCCGCAAAGTCACCGATGCACCGCCTCGCTGTGCAGCCAACCAATCCCAGTGGCGCGGCAGTAACGTGACTTCTCGCGCGACAACCCCCAGCTTTGGGCGGCCACGGCCACGTGGCTCACCAGGATCCGCGGAATCAATCAGTGCCGAGTCGGTTCCCTGAAGGTGGTACCCGTCTGGAGGTAGACGTGCAAACATCTCGGCATCGCTTCCTCGAATGTCGATATCGACAACTTGGCCAGTCTGGTCGCAGAAGGTCAGCAGCGGATTGGGTACGCCTGTCGCCAGGGCGT
>NZ_QEII01000099.1 GCF_003347515.1 Rhodoferax ferrireducens
TGGCCTTCCTGAATCAGGCGAAGTATTTCCAATTCCCGATCGCTGAAGGTGCCAAGAGGCAAGTGGGATAACGTGACTTCAGTAGGCGCAGTGACACGTTTATCCTGAGCAAGTTGTCCGCCAAACGCGTCAAGCAGCTGGGACACATACGGCGTCATTCCCGTTTCCTGTTGCAGCTGGCTTAGCAGTGTTTGCATTGGTGCGCCTTCATCCACAAAGAGCCTTATAGACCCCTGAGGCTGCGCCTGAGCTACGCACTCGCGTAGCAGTTGCAGGGCCTTGCCCGCTTGTCCAATAGCGCTGTGAATGATG
>NZ_QEII01000100.1 GCF_003347515.1 Rhodoferax ferrireducens
ACGTACGGGCCACAAAGGCACCAATGGCTTACCGGTCATGTGTGGCGTGCCCCTCAACGGTACCTCACGCACGGCTCAAGTTTCTTCGGCACGGAGTCCGGGCGCGGCCGGCTGGATCGCTAACGTCTTGAGTTGCCCTGGCGATTCCAAAATCAGTAATCTTCGCAACGTTCTGCTTGCTGAACATTACGTTCATTGGTTTGAAATCGCGATGCACGTATCCACGCGCATGCGCATACTGCAGTGCATCTAGAAGGGGGCGTCCGATCTGTTCGTAAAATGTGGTCCAGTCCATGCATCCCAACGCCTCGATCTTCTCGTGCAGCGTTTCTTCAAGCCACTCGAGTGCAATAAATCGATCCGCACCATCGCTGCCGATTCCGACAAGGCGCACAATGTTTTTGTGCTCCATGTTGGCAAGCGCCTCTATCTCGCGGTTAAAGCTCGTGGATGCGGCGGTCTCGTGACCGTCACGACCCGCGTACTTGAGAGCGCATGCTTCAGCAGTTTCGATTAGTTGTGCTTTACGAACCCGCGACATTCCCCCCGAGCGTTCAACGTCAAGTAATTTGAAGTCAACTCCTGTATATGCACGTGGCTCCATCCATTCTCCCAAGGTAGGCAGTGAGACAACCACTACTGGCAGGACTATATTCCATAGCTTGAGAGTAAGCGATCAATTAACCGCGTACTTTCGGTCGGGTGTGGAATCCGTGATGCTTGTGTCCGCGTAAACAACGTGGACATATGCGATGCAGAACAACTCAGAGGTATTGAGCGGATTGGTGGTGGGAC
>NZ_QEII01000101.1 GCF_003347515.1 Rhodoferax ferrireducens
TGAGCGCGTTCAGGATAGCCGCGGCGGCGACGATGGCGGTGCCGTGCTGGTCGTCGTGGAACACCGGTATCTTCATGCGCTCGCGCAGCTTCTTCTCGATGTAGAAGCATTCGGGCGCCTTGATGTCTTCCAGGTTGATGCCGCCGAAGGTCGGCTCCATGCGGGCGATGGTGTCGATCAGCTTGTCGGGGTCGAGCTCGTCGAGTTCAATGTCAAAGACGTCGATGCCGGCGAATTTCTTGAACAGGCAGCCCTTGCCCTCCATCACCGGCTTGCCCGCCAGCGGGCCGA
>NZ_QEII01000102.1 GCF_003347515.1 Rhodoferax ferrireducens
CCGGTGACTTAAGATCACGACTAGCCAACATAAGTGCTCCGACGCTTGTGTTGCATGGGTCAGACGACCCACTAGTTCCCCCGGAAGCTGGGAAGGACACGGCGGCCAATATTAAAGGAGCCGAACTTCTCATCGTCGAGGGAATGGGCCACGATTTTCCACCATCGCTGTTTGGGTTTGTGGCCGGAGTCATCGCAGATAACACACACCGCGCGCGCCAGACCCTTTAGCGGCATATTGGCCCTGACGGCGCGCTGCGCCAAGACGGTCAGAAGATGCTGGGACGCTGCGAAAACCGGAGACTCTGAAATTTTCGTGGATTAGGGCGTACAACCCCGTTTTGCAGAAAATTCCGGACCTGACCTCATTGCTTGCACCAGCTTAGAGGCTCCTGGCGTACGACTGCGCTTTGTGCAAAAACTAGACAAAGACAGCGCACCTTTGCGTGAAGGGACTGTCGATCTGGAGACTGGTGTCATTGCGAACACGATGGGTCCGGA
>NZ_QEII01000103.1 GCF_003347515.1 Rhodoferax ferrireducens
AGCCACGAACGTAGCCATTGCCGAGAACGCCATCAAGGCCGGCGTGGACCCTGAACTGTTTGGCGACTTCTCCGAAGCCGCCATTTCCGCCGGGGTCAACAAGCTAGTTGACGAGCGTGTCAATGCGGCGCTGGTATCGGTCAATGCCAAGGTTGAGGCGGCTTTATCGCCACTCAAGCAGCAGCAGACGACCAGTGCCACGCAGAGCCACATGGACACGATCTACGGCGCGCATGCAGACGCGGACTCCATTGT
>NZ_QEII01000104.1 GCF_003347515.1 Rhodoferax ferrireducens
ACAATTCAGCCACTTAGAGTAAAAACATGTTGTAAATCAACAGGTTACGATAAGCGGGTGTAGTTCAATGGCAGAACTTTTGCTTCCCAAGCAAATAGCGTGGGTTCGATTCCCATCACCCGCTCCAGTCAAAGCCATGGCACACACAGAATCCGACGAATCGGCCTTCGATGCGCCTTTCGTGTTTACCGCTGACGGTAGCAAATCCCTGTACTTCACTCTTGACCA
>NZ_QEII01000105.1 GCF_003347515.1 Rhodoferax ferrireducens
CATTGGGCGAGGCAACTGGCTGTTCGCGGGTTCACTGCGCGCGGGACAACGTGCCGCAGCGGTCATGAGTTTGATTCAATCGGCCAAACTCAATGGCCATGATCCGTATGCCTACATGAAAGATGTGTTGACTCGCCTGCCGACCCAACGCGCCAGTCAGGTGGGCGACTTGCTGCCCCATCGCTGGCAACCTCAAACCATTCGTTGACGACTAATGCATTGACGCGCTCATCGCGTCAATGTGTGTTCCCCAGTTGCTTAC
>NZ_QEII01000106.1 GCF_003347515.1 Rhodoferax ferrireducens
CTAGCGAACAGTAGGCGAGCGCGCAGCAGATCGGCCCCTATTTCGGTTCTGCTTTTTGCCAGGACCACCAGATCACTGCACGAAGTGGCGAGAGACTCGGCTTCGTCTAGGGCGTTCCAGTCGTAAAGAATTTTTGCCAGTCCCAGGTGGGCCTCAAAACCCAGCACATGGGTTGGGTCACCAATCATTTTTATGACTTCACGGTAGGTGGCAGCCGCTGAATGGAGTTGGTAATCCGTTACTTGAATGCCCGCCAGAGCGGTGGATGCGACCGCAGCAAACATCACGTTTCCCGAAGATAGGCCGGCGCTTATCACTGCATGGAAGGCCGCGCCAGCTTTGGCTCGCTCCCCACGAAACATTTGTGCGACACCCATGGCACAGTGCGCAGCGGTTCGGGCTGGGCGATTTTCAGGACTCAGGAGCTCCAGGGCGCGGCTAGCATGCATATAGATTGCATCAGCCTCGTTTCGGTATACCGCCAGCCAGGCATGTAGCACTGCAATTTGACCAGAGGTATCTGTTGTCGATGCGTCTTGCGGGATGCGGGACAGGGCTGCTTCGGCGCCCGACAACTTTTCTTCAATCTGGCCGGGTTGGCCCGAAAACAGCAACGACCAGGAAAACGCCACCCAAAGAAACGGGTAGCTGTTCAAAACCTTGGGAGTTAGAGACGAAAGCCATAGCACGACGGGAGCGGTCAAACCACGAAAGTACAAGGGCATGCCATTGCCTTCGATCAACCGTATGGTATTGTGGAAGTCATTGGCCAGCGTTGCTTGATGGAATGCCGCAACCTCCATCCCTTGTTCCTCATACCATTGGCTGGCACGTTGGTGCAATGGCGCGGATTCCTTTTGACCTAG
>NZ_QEII01000107.1 GCF_003347515.1 Rhodoferax ferrireducens
GCGCCGCGCCGGCCGCCACCCAGGGGTTGATTTCCAGCCCCAGCACCGGCGCGCCGAAGAACACCAGAAACAGCTGCAGCAGCAAGGGCGTGCCCTGGAAGACCTGGATGAAAGCCCCCGACAGCAGACGTGCCACGCTGTTCTGCGAGGTGCGGCTGAGCGCAATGATCAGGCCGCCGATGGCGCCGCCAATGAAGGCAATCAGCGACAGCGCCACGGTCCACTTGGCCGCCTCCAGGATGAACAGAAATTCGGGAA
>NZ_QEII01000108.1 GCF_003347515.1 Rhodoferax ferrireducens
TCGCGCAAAGGATGCTCTCCAGATAACGCAGCCTGTGAAGGCTTCTTTGGACGGCTAAAAACGGAGCTGTTCTATCCTCGGGACTGGCAGGCTACAACCATTGAGCAGTTCATTCAGGTCATTGACACTTACATTCGCTGGTATAACGAAAAACGGATCAAAATCTCCCTTGGCTCACTCAGTCCCCTCGAATACCGAGAGAGCCTCGGACTTACGGCATAAACCCGTCCAAGATTTACGCCGCACCCCCGGATGGCCGATTTGACTGACCAGGGGCATCGGGTCTGCATCGCGTCAGAACTCTGGGTTTGCCTGATCTACAAGGGGGTCACTGGTTTTCGGCAGCCCTGGTCAACTCGATGCCGGCAGTAGCGGTTCTGTGGACGAGGCGCGTGTTGCAGGACAAGAACCCGGCATTGAACTGCCTCCACGCGCAGTGCCGTCGCGTCACTGCAAACGCCGCAGAAGGTCCAGGGTCGGATAGCCGTCCGCCGGCAGGCCCAGGCTCTGCTGGTATCGACGAACGCCGCGCTGCGTGGCCGGACCCATCGTGCCGTCGGGCGTGCCGCTGTCCAAACCACGTGCGTTCAGCGCCGTCTGCAGCGCCAGCACCTGGCTGCGCGAAAGTGGCTGCAAATCGCGGGGCCAGGGTGCCTGCGTCGCGAGGCCGCCGGCAATCTGTTGCGCCAGCAGGCCGACGGCGAGCGCATAGCTGGTCGAGTTGTTGTAGCGCAGCATCGTGCGAAAGTTGGGTCCGACCAGGAAGGCCGGCCCGCGCGCACCGGCCGCAAGCAATATCGAGCTGTCAGCCAAGGCCGGCAGCGGCGCGCCGTCCATAGCTTGCACACCCTCGTCCGTCCATTTGGCGGTCGGCTGTCGCATGTCGGCGTCGGCGCGCGCGTAGTCAAATCCCGGCGGCAAGCGCACCTCGAGCCCCCACGGCTGGCCGACCTGCCATCCGGCGCTTGCCAGGAAGTTGGCGGTCGAGGCCATCACATCGGTGAGGCTGTTCCAGATATCGCGTCGGCCATCGCCATCGGCATCGACCGCATAGGCCAAAAAGTTCGTTGGCAGGAACTGCGTCTGGCCCATCGCGCCGGCCCACGAACCTATCATCTGCGCGCGGTCGATGTCACGATTCTGCAGGATTTTCAAGGCTGCGAGCAACTGGCCACGCGCCCACTCCTCGCGTCGGCCCTCGAAGCCGAGCGTCGCCAAGGCGTCGATTGTCGGGATGTCGCCCACAAAACTGCCGTAATTGCTCTCCATGCCCCAGATCGCGACGAGGACCTCTGCCGGGACGCCGTAGCGCGCTGCTATGGGTTCGATTTCGGCGCGCAGCGGCGCCAGCTTATCCTGGCCACGGGTGATGCGCTGCGTCGACAGCGCGCTGTCGAGATAGTCCCAGACAGCGCTGGTGAACTCGGGCTGCGCCCGATCCGACTCAATGACGCGTGGGAGGAAACGGACGTTGTCGAAGGCGATGTGGAGCGTTGCCTCGTCGAGGCCGGCTGCGCGTGCGGTGGTGCTGAATTCGGCCACCCAGCGGGCAAACTTCCGGCTGTGCTCGACATCAATGGATCCGGCTGGCGTCGGGCTGGCGACTACCGTCGATGGCGCCGGTGCCTGGGTTTCGATCGATGGTGGGGTGGTGCAACCCCCAACCACTAAGACTGCCAGCAACGCGGGAACAAGCCAGCAGCGAGTTGACGCTGGGAAACGGGATGGTGTTTGCATTCTTTTCATTCTCGTCGTTCTACGGAACAGGGTGATCTGACGCCCTCTGGACCGATGAAGTTGCACTGGGCGTGCTCGTCGACTACGGGCCCTCCTGCGTCCAATGTCGCGGCGCTGCCTGTTACGGCGCTCGCAACAAGCCTTTGACACTGTTCGGACCGATTGCTTCGCAGCTCTTGGTTCGTTGCATTGAATGCCAGAAACGGGGCATCAAGGAGCCGGCAACGACAGGCTGGTGTGGAGCTGCTCACTGCGATTGAAGTCCCAACGGCAGGTTTAGAGCGTGGAATTCGAGGTGACCGTTGGCTCTTGAAGTTAAGGTTTGTAGGATGCCCGCCCGTGCAGGCGTTCAACATTGCTTTGCCTACTGACGCGGGTGGGCGTCGTATAAACCTCGATGGAGGAAACCGCGGCTGTGACCAATCTTGGCAGACCCAGC
>NZ_QEII01000109.1 GCF_003347515.1 Rhodoferax ferrireducens
CTGGGTCTGCCAAGATTGGTCACAGCCGCGGTTTCCTCCATCGAGGTTTATACGACGCCCACCCGCGTCAGTAGGCAAAGCAATGTTGAACGCCTGCACGGGCGGGCATCCTACAAACCTTAACTAATTTTCTGCCCGATACCTGACATTGCCATCAGAGCCCCGACAGTCAGCTGTGCTGCCACAAATTTAATCAAATGGGTACCCGAACTCGACCCGAAGCAGAAGCTCTCGTCGTTTTTCCCGTTGACGACTGCTACGATTAACTCTGCCTACGAAGATGCTGGTTGGAGTTCATCCGGAACCGCTAAAGCCGGGGTTGCTTCGTCAGCCAATTCATCGAGCACAGTGAAAACGCCATCGATGTCGTCGCGATACGAAGCAATGTAATTCGGCGTAAAGACACATCGCTGGATGTTCTGACAGTCAAGACCACGGATGTGCTCGCGATGTTGTCGCCAGTAGTTCCCCATCTCCTTGGGATTCAGACCTCCATAAAGTCCGGCCTTGGTTGCGATGTAGCCATCCTCATCTCTGCCCGAATAGAAGGGGCTGCTCAGTTGCGACAGGCAGTGGTCGAGGAACAGAAAAACGTTGTTCTCATGGACATCCGGGTTGAAGCAAGTGCCGAACACGTAGTCGTTCATCAATCTCGCTATGCCGCCGCCGTCCTCAACCCCGTCCTCGTCATAGTGCCCGCAGCCCACACCTGAACCATTTGGGGGCAGCGAATTGCTGAGTTGGTAGATCACGAAGGACTTCACAACAGAGCGCGCCGAAGCGACGCGCCGGGCAATCGCAGTGTCACCGTGCTGGGACTGAGGGTCTCGTGATGCCTGTTCTCCCCGCTGAGCGAGGGCTATGCCGAGGAACGCGTCAACTGGCGCGTCATCCGCTTCCGCAATGAAGTTTCGCCTCGAATCAATGAAAGTTCGTTTGAACAGGGCGAAGACCTCTTGAGACAGCTTCCTCATTCCCATCAATGCGAGCTGTCCTGATCTAATAACTTCGTACACACAGATAGGTGGAAATCTCCTGAGAAAATAAACGTGACGAAATCAAAACGAAGAGTCTTTGACGCGAGCTTCAAGCTGCAAGTCGTTGAAATGATCCGG
>NZ_QEII01000110.1 GCF_003347515.1 Rhodoferax ferrireducens
CGGAGATCAGCACCGAGAACGCCCGATTCGTTGCGGCGCCGTTTCCTGTGATTGTGCACATCCTTTGCGTGTGCCTGTTTTCTATATTAGGCGCTCTGCAGTTTTCTTCCACGCTACGCCAAAGAAGAACCCAATGGCACAGAGTCTCGGGTCGGATAGTGGTTGCAAGCGGAATTTTGGCTGCTTTATCGGGTTTGTGGATGACGGTCATGTATCCAATCCCCCCCGATTTGCAGGGCAGCTTGCTTTACGCAGTGCGCGTATTCGTGAGCGTTTCGATGCTGCTTTCGATCTTTATAGCGTTGGCTGCGGTCAAAGGAGGCGACATTGCCACCCATCGGGCTTGGATGATTCGCG
>NZ_QEII01000111.1 GCF_003347515.1 Rhodoferax ferrireducens
CGACGAACCACTGGCCCTGCTGCAGGCGCGGGCCCAGCCCGGTGCCGCACTGCGCACCCTGCTGTATGTGGAAGACAACCGGGCCAACCTGCAGCTGGTCGAGCAACTCATTGCACGGCGCCCCGACATGCGCTTGCTCAGTGCCGGCGATGCCTTGCGCGGCATTGCGCTGGCACGCAGCCAGCAGCCGCAGGTGATCCTGATGGACATCAATCTGCCCGGCATCAGCGGCCTGCAGGCGCTGGCGATCCTGCGCGACGATCCGGCCACAAGACACATCCCTGTGCTGGCCATCAGCGCCAATGCCATGCCGCGCGATATCGAGAAAGGCCT
>NZ_QEII01000112.1 GCF_003347515.1 Rhodoferax ferrireducens
TTGCTTTTTCCGAATTACTGGCGCGGGTGCGCACGCTGTTGCGCCGCGGCGCGAAGGCCAACTCGCCGGTGTTCATGCGCGCGGCCGATCTGGAACTCGACTTGTTGCGGCGTCGCGTCACGCGCGCGGGCAAGCGGATTGACCTGACGGCCAAGGAGTTTTCCCTGCTGGAACTGCTGCTGCGCCGCCAGGGCGAAGTGCTGCCGCGCTCGCTGATCGCGTCGCAGGTGTGGGACATGAATTTCGACAGCGACACCAATGTCATTGAGGTCGCCATGCGCCGCCTGCGCGTCAAGCTGGACGACAATTTCGAGCCCAAGCTCATCCGGACCGTGCGCGGCATGGGCTATGTGCTGGAGAACCCCGATTGCGTTTGAATGGCAGAACCTCCATCACCCGGCGCTTGACGCTGCTGTTCGTCATCGCCTCCTCGGCCGTGTTGTTGGCGCTCGGGCTGGTGATTGCTTCCTCGGTAGAGAAGCACTTCGAGGAGCAGGACATGGAGGTGCTGACGGGCAAGATGGCGCTGGCCCGGCACACGCTCGAACAGATGGAATCGCAAGACGATCTGACACACGTCACGCACCTGCTGGACAACTCGCTGGTCGGCCATCACGGCCTTGAGGTGATTGTCTACAGCCTGAATCGTGAGGTGATGTTCACCACACCGAACGCCCACTTTCCCCTCGACCTGGTGGCGGCCAACGCCGCCCGCAAGCCGCTGCGCCCTGTCACCTGGACGCTGAAGGGGCAAACCTACCGGGGCATTGCCGCTGAACTGCCGACCGGCATCAGCGAGCGTTCGCGGGTCATCGTGGCGGTCGCCATCGACATCGCGCACCATCAGGCCTTCATGCGCTCGTTCCTGCAGACCTTGTGGCTTTTTGTCGCCGGCGCGGCGGCACTGAGCGGCGTTTTGGGCTGGGCTGTCGCACGACATGGTTTGGCGCCCTTGCGCGCCATGCGCGAGCAAACGCAAGGGGTCACGGCCCAGCAACTGAGCCTTCGCCTGCCGGTGGAATCGGTGCCGGTCGAACTGGCCGAACTCGCGCAATCCCTGAACGAGATGCTGGCGCGGCTGGAAGAAGCGTTTCTGCGGCTGTCCGACTTTTCTTCCGACATCGCGCACGAGTTGCGCACGCCGGTGAGCAATCTGATGACGGAAACGCAGGTCGCCTTGTCGCGCGCGCGCAGTGCCGACGAGTACCGCAGTATTCTGGAATCAAACGCCGAGGAATACGAACACATGGCGCGGATGATCT
>NZ_QEII01000113.1 GCF_003347515.1 Rhodoferax ferrireducens
GTCGCTCCGAGTCCAAAGGCACGATGAAGAGATTGGCGTGGTCAAGCTGATGGAGGATTTCTTCACCGCCATGGTTTTGCAGTACCGCATCACACAAGGGACCACACAGGCGATCCAGTACAGACGTGCGAAGCAAAAAGGATTGAACGTCGAGCGACTGTTGACGCAATACTTCCTCCACGAGGTAGTCTTGTACGAACTGGTGGCTGCCTGTGAAGGAGGCAATAAACGATTCGGGGTCCTTGTGCATGCGAAGCGACTGGGCGGCCAATTTCAAGCC
>NZ_QEII01000114.1 GCF_003347515.1 Rhodoferax ferrireducens
GTCGGGGCGCCGTGCAATGAGTTGCTCGACCAGCTGCAGGTTGGCCCGGTTGTCTTCCACATACAGCAGGGTGCGCAGTGCGGCACCGGGCTGGGCCCGCGCCTGCAGCAGGGCCAGTGGTTCGTCGCCATCGGTGACCAGTTGGTGTGCGTCCGCCAGGTCCAGTTCGATCCAGAACACACTGCCCACGCCGACCGTGCTTTGCACGCTGATTTTGCCGCCCATCAGCTCGACCAGCCGCTTGCTCACCACCAGGCCGATGCCAGTGCCTTCTTCGGTGCTGGATTCTTGACCGAGCCGGTTGAAGGGCTGGAACAGCTGGGCCAGTTTGTCCGCGGACAGACCTTCGCCGGTATCCTGCACACTGATGCGCAGACGCTCCGGTGTGTCGGCGCTGAACTGCACGTCTATCGTTCCACCCGCGCGGTTGTATTTGATGGCGTTGGACAGCAGGTTGACCAGCACCTGTTTCAGGCGGGTCCGGTCGGCACTGACAAAGCAAGGGCGATCAAACTGCGGAAAGCTGATGTGGATGCCGCTTTTTTGCGCCTGCGGCTCGATCATGGCCTGGCAATCGAGCAGCACTTCGGGCAGCGATATGG
>NZ_QEII01000115.1 GCF_003347515.1 Rhodoferax ferrireducens
GAAATCAATCGCACCCTTTCAGTCTCCGGGACCGTCGCTTCGACTGGCGTAGCCCACTCAACAGAAATTGAGCGCACCTGATGCGGATCTACAGGAGTTGGAGATCGATAGTAGGCTGTGCTGCCATCTTTAGAGGTTGTCATCTCGCTGCGGTTTTTCAAAAAACCGGTGTCGGTTGCTTGCATTGTCGAGCAGGCCGTCAGGCCAGTCACAGCCATCAATAAAAGCAGCCGAGAGGCGCAGGCAACGACAGAG
>NZ_QEII01000116.1 GCF_003347515.1 Rhodoferax ferrireducens
CCGCTTCGTGATTCTGAAACCGGCGCTGCGCACGGTGTACCCGGCCCTCACCAGCCAGTTCATCCTGCTGATGCTCAGCTCGGCCGTGGTGTCGGCGATTTCGGCCGACGACCTGACCTCGGTGGCGGCCAATCTGCAGTCGCAGACCTTCCGCAGTTTCGAGATTTACATCGTCGTGGCCGGCATCTACCTGCTGCTGGCGCTGTCGTTTTCCGCCTTGTTCCGGGTGATCTACCGCCTGGCCCTCAACTACCCGGCAGGCCGCTGATGCGTACTTTTGGTTT
>NZ_QEII01000117.1 GCF_003347515.1 Rhodoferax ferrireducens
GGCTGTAATAACGTCTTGTGGGGCGAGGGCTATCGACCTCGTTCGAACTGGTGTGCACGATCTTCATGATGCACACTATCGTTTCGATTGGTCATCGATTCAATATGCCTTCAGCAGACGCTTACTGCCCAGTTGCTTACCTTACTCAGACACAATCGACAGGTTAAAAAAAAACGCCCAGTCGTCAGACTGGGCGTTTCCGGTTTAATAGCCTGACGATGACCTACTTTCACACGGGAATCCGCACTATCATCGGCGCAG
>NZ_QEII01000118.1 GCF_003347515.1 Rhodoferax ferrireducens
TGTGGGCCGCACCAACCCTGCGCTTCTTCCTTGACAGCCAGTCCCTCGCTGGCCCGGTTTTTCGCGGGCGATGAACTCAGGAAAGACGGCGGCAAACAGGGACCGGCCCAGGTCTCTGCGCCGAACCCACCAAAGCCACAACGGGCTCCGAATCTTGGAATCCGGTCAGCTTTGAAACCACAGCTTCAATCACTGGAGAAAGACCATGCAACTTAGTTCCCGTTTCGCTTCCCGCTCCCCTGTGCTGCGCGCCGATCATCCGCTGTCAGATGAGCAAATCCGCACCGTGGCCCCGTCCATCTTTGCCGAGGACAAGCACGAAAGCCGCTCTGACCGTTACCGCTACATAGCGACCGGCGCGGTGTTGTCCGAATTGCGCAAGGAAGGATTCCAGCCGTTTATGGTGTGCCAGACCCGTGTGCGTGATGAAGGCAAACGCGAGCACACCAAGCACATGGTGCGGCTGCGCCATGCCGACCAGATCAATGGCGCGGAGGCCAACGAAATCATTTTGCTGAACTCGCACGATGGCACCAGCAGCTATCAAATGTTGGCAGGCATGTTCCGCTTCGTCTGCAAAAACGGCTTGGTGTGCGGCGACACCGTGGCCGATCTGCGCATCCCGCACAAAGGCGATGTGGTCGGGCAAGTGATCGAGGGCGCATATGACGTGCTGGATGGTTTCGATCTGGTGCGCGAACGCCGCGACGAGATGCGCGACATCACACTGGACCGGGGCGAGGCCGAAGTGTTTGCCCATGCAGCGCTTTCCCTCAAGTACGACGACCCGGCCACGCCCGCGCCCATCACCGAATCGCAGCTATTGATGCCGCGTCGCCGCGATGACGACCGGCCCGACTTGTGGAGCGCCTATAACCGCGTGCAGGAGAATTTGACGCAGGGCGGGCTGCATGGACGTACCGCCACCGGACGCAGGCATAGCACCCGGCCCATTCAAGGCATTGACCAGAACGTCAAGATCAACCGGGCTTTGTGGATGCTGGCCGAAGGCATGAAGCGGCTCAAGGCTTGACCGGCTGAATCAGCGAGGGGGCGTAATGCTCCCTCGACAATGAAGGCACACAGCACTGCGGAGGGCGACCATGCCAGCCAGGCCGCCGCGCGCCCATCCGTTCCGTCTGGGCGCGCGGCGGCGGCGGTCGCTACGCGACCGCTCGATGGCTGTAGGTATTCGCCATCGCTGGCATGGAGAACCAACCAACAGGTGCCAGATGCTTCGCATTTGGGTAGTTCGGCGTTCCTGTCTGAATTGTCTTTGCGTCTCCCGGCATCGCCGGGCCGCGCTGTCGTGCATGGCATCGAGCCGCCATAGCGGCTCGCCCATCTCGGGCTTCCATCGTTCCCTTCCTGCGGTCGGCTGACGCCTGCGCGCTGCGCTTGCCCTCCAGGGGATCGGCTGGACAACCCATCCCCGCCGCACTCTGTTTAGCGCCCCCTGCAATGCCGCCGAACAGGTTGCACCTGATCGGCCAACCGGCATCCATCTAGGCGTGCCTTCGGCACGCAGGGGCGCTCGCCGCGCGGCGTTGGTTTCAGCGCATTCCCTGGCCCATCGGCCGCTGTTCGTCTTTCCCCAAGTCCATCGCTTTCTCCCGCGACCGTAGCCCGCAGTGCCAGGCCGTCAAGGCGCGCAAGGCCGAGTCCTCGCTGTGCTGTGGGCCGCACCAACCCTGCGCTTCTTCCTTGACAGCCAGTCCCTCGCTGGCCCGGTTTTTCGCGGGCGATGAACTCAGGAAAGACGGCGGCAAACAGGGACCGGCC
>NZ_QEII01000119.1 GCF_003347515.1 Rhodoferax ferrireducens
GAAGGAGTTTTTATGTCCGATATCGTCATCGTCGCCGCGGCCCGCACTGCCGTCGGCAAGTTTGGTGGCAGCCTGGCCAAGACCGCCGCGCCCGAGTTGGGCGCCCATGTCGTGCGCGGCCTGCTGGCCCAGGCCGGTGTGTCCGGCGACGCGGTCAGCGAAGTCATCATGGGCCAGGTGCTCACCGCCGGCGCCGGCCAGAATCCGGCGCGCCAGACGGTCATCAAGGCGGGTCTGCCGCAAGGTGTACCCGGTCTGACCATCAACAAGGTCTGCGGCTCGGGCCTGAAGGCTGTGATGCTGGCGGCCCAGGCCATCCGCTGCGGCGACGCCGAGATCATCGTCGCCGGCGGGCAGGAAAACATGAGCGCCGCGCCGCACGTGCTGCCGGGCTCGCGCGA
>NZ_QEII01000120.1 GCF_003347515.1 Rhodoferax ferrireducens
TGCTGGTATCGGCGAACGCCGCGCAATGTGGCCGGACCCATCATGCCGTCGGGCGTGCCGCTGTCGAAGCCACGTGCGTTCAGCACCGTCTGCAGCGCCAGCAACTGGCTGCGCGTCAGTAGCTGCAAATCGCGCGGCCAGGGTGCCTGCACCGCTGGGCCGCCGGCCAGCTGATGTGCCAGCAGGCCGACGGCGAGTGCATAGCTGGTCGAGTTGTTGTAGCGCAGGATGGTGCGGAAGTTGGGTCCCACCAGGAAGGCCGGCCCGCGCGC
>NZ_QEII01000121.1 GCF_003347515.1 Rhodoferax ferrireducens
GCCAGGATGCCGACGTTGATGCCGACCATGCCGTATTCCAGCGCCTCGCTGACGCGGAAGATGCGCCCAACGTCGCGGCTGTAGAAATAGCTGGCCAGGCCGAACTCGGTGTTGTTGGCCGCATCAATGGCTTCCTGCTCGGTCTTGAAACGGAACACCGGCGCGAACGGGCCGAAGGTTTCCTCTTTGGCGCACAGCATGTCGCTGCTCGCCTCCGCGATCACCGTGGGCTCGAAGAACTGGCCAGCCATTTTGTTGCCGCCGGCCATGATCTTGCCGCCCTTGGCCAGCGCATCGGCGACATGGCGGCTGACCTTGTCCACCGCCGCGTCTTCGATCAACGGGCCCTGCAGCACGCCCTCGTCGAAGCCGTTGCCGACCTTGAGCGCCTTGACCTTGGCGGCGAACTTGGCGACAAACTGGTCGTAGACGCCGTCCTGCACGTAAAAGCGGTTGGCGCAGACGCAGGTCTGGCCGGCGTTGCGGTACTTGCTGGCCATGGCGCCTTCGACCGCCGAGTCGATGTCGGCGTCATCAAACACGATGAAGGGGGCGTTGCCGCCGAGCTCCAGCGACATTTTCTTGACGGTGGGCGCGCTTTGCGCCATCAGGATGCGACCGACTTCGGTCGAGCCGGTGAAGCTGATGTGGCGCACCACGTCGCTGGCGCAGATCACCTTGCCGACGGCGATCGAGTTGTCGCTGTCGGCGGTGAGCATATTGAGCACGCCGGGCGGGATACCGGCGCGAATGGCCAGTTCGGCTGCGGCCAGCGCGGTCAAGGGGGTCAGTTCGGCCGGCTTGATCAGCACGGTGCAGCCTGCGGCCAGTGCCGGCGCCACCTTGCGCGTGATCATGGCCAGGGGGAAGTTCCACGGCGTGATGGCGGCACAGACGCCGATCGGCTGCTTGATCACCAGCAGGCGGCGGTTGTTGTCGAACTGGGGCAAGGTTTCGCCGTTGACGCGCTTGGCTTCCTCGGCGAACCACTCGACAAAGCTGGCGCCATAGGCGACTTCGCCCTTGGCTTCAAGAAACGGCTTGCCCTGCTCGGCGGTCATGATGCGGCCCAGGTCCTCCTGGTTCGCCATCAGCAGGTCGAACCACTTGCGCAGGATGATGCTGCGCTCCTTGGCGGTCTTGGCTTTCCAGGCCGGCCAGGCGGC
>NZ_QEII01000122.1 GCF_003347515.1 Rhodoferax ferrireducens
CTGGCGTCCAGGACGCGCCCTTGATGTCAAACAAAGGCATGCTGTAGGACACGTAGGCGGTTTGCACCTTCAGGTCACCAACAGCTTGTTCGGTCTTGGCCGCAATCAGGCCCACGACCAGGCCGCCGGTGGCCATGGTCACACCGAAGGCGTTCTGGTTGTTGCGGGTCGCCGCATCCGTTTTGCCGCTTGCAATATTGCCCGTCAGCTTGAAGCCGCCAAAGTCGTAGCCCACGGTGGCGCCCACGCCACGCACATCATTAGCCGAAGCACCGCCCACAGCCGCGTACTTGCCGGCTTCAAAACCCAGCCGCGCCGTCAAAGGACCGGCCAGGTAAGACAGCACCGGACGCACACCCTTGGCGGTCGTCTTGTTCTCCACCACGCCGAGCTCCAGGCTCAGGCCGGCGCTCAGGTTCAGGGTGCCTGCCGCGTGAAACTGCGAGCCATCCTTGCGACCGCGCAAGGTGTTGGTGCCGTAGACATTGCCGGCGTGATTGACCAGGGTGTCTTGCGCCAACGGGAACAGGTCAGCCGCTTCAAAACGGCCGAGCTTGACGTCACCGCCGGTCGAGCCCACTTGAATCCACATATCGTCAGCCGCGACCGTGCCGTCTTTCTTGGCCAGGAAAGCGGCCTTGCCAGCCA
>NZ_QEII01000123.1 GCF_003347515.1 Rhodoferax ferrireducens
GCTTGCCCTGCTCGGCGGTCATGATGCGGCCCAGGTCCTCCTGGTTCGCCATCAGCAGGTCGAACCACTTGCGCAGGATGATGCTGCGCTCCTTGGCGGTCTTGGCTTTCCAGGCCGGCCAGGCGGCGTTGGCGGCGGCAATCGCCGCCTCGGCCTCCCTGGGGCCGAGGTTGGCGACGTCGGCCAGCTTCTGCCCGGTGGCGGGGTCGAGGATGTCAAAGCGGCTGCTGCCGGCCAGCCACTGGCCGTTGATCA
>NZ_QEII01000124.1 GCF_003347515.1 Rhodoferax ferrireducens
GCCGACCCAACGCGCCAGTCAGGTGGGCGACTTGCTGCCCCATCGCTGGCAACCTCAAACCATTCGTTGACGACTAATGCATTGACGCGCTCATCGCGTCAATGTGTGTTCCCCAGTTGCTTACGGAACGACGATGTAGGGCACGGTTTCAGAGTCCATGTGCGCAGATGGGCCGGACGTGTTCTTGTCGGGATGCCGGTACCACGTCATCGACGCAATCAGACCAGCCGGGAACACCTTCGGTTGACTGTCTGTTTCAAGAATGACGATGCTGCGCGCCAATGAGTGCGCGCAAATAACCTTTCCATCTGCGCGAATAACCATCCTCCCAAATAGTCGCTTCCAGTGTCTGTTGTCGCATAGGCTGGTCAGCCACCACTCTGTCCATTCTCACCACCCGCGTCGATATCCGCATCCACTTTGAAGTGGACTCGGCCGTTAGGCTCTTCCCAAATCTCGAAAGTGAAACCCTCAGTCGTGATAATTCCGAGCATGCGCGCTGCCATTTTTCCTCCTCTGCCCCGTGAGGGCTTTAACTCATTTTCATCAGGGTCCAATAAGTTTGGAGCAGGTATCCAAGTCAAGTGGAAGCTGCAGCGCCTGCTGAAGCGTCTCTTCGTCCAAAGCTAGCACATTCAACGCAGCTTCCTTCGCCTCTGCGTCTGGGACATTGGCCGTGGTCAAAACTCGAAGTTGATTAAGTTTGGCGCCCGTGGCATTACTGGCCACCATCTTTGCTGCACCATCCTTAAGCGCATTCGACTGAATTTCCGTAGTCTTTCCAGAATCTAGCTTGGCCTTCAGAGCACCCGCGATTTCATTTCCTGAAGGTGATGTCAGCTTGACGGACCGCTGCACGTCACCTAGTCTGGAGCGGATATCAAGAATGGTCTCGTGTACCTTGACGAAGAGCCCTTTCAAGGCGTCGAAACCCTTCGAAGCCGCCGCTTGGTCTTTCGAACTTGCTACATAGAACGAACGGTTGAAACGCATCTTCCCGTATTCGGCTGGAATTTTGTCAACGTAGGTGGCCTCCCAAAATCCTTCTGGAATTGCAGTGATGCTCTTGAATACGCATTGCATCGCATTCGCGCCAACCCGGTAGTTGCTGGATTGAACTGACAGCTTGTACCTGTCCACCCATATCCCCGCGCCCCCAGCGATGGCGGCCCCGCCCTTACCAACGTCAATTGAGTTCGCGAGAACACCGATGGCGCCGAGTACAGCACCAGCGAACTGTGTGTTATTCAGTCCGTCCACTCCCTTTGCTAGTTCGTCCGACTCTTTCTGCCAGAGCACTTGATGCGCACGGACCTGAGCCAGTACACTGCCGTACGTCTTTTCAATCGGTAGGACGGTGCCCGTCGCCTGACTCAGAAGCGGGTCCGTTGCCTTTTCACCAAGCCTATACCGAGCTTCGTTTGGGTCTGCACTACTGTTGGTAGTGACAACAGTTGGCAGGCGGACTGTCGACGGCGTGGTGCCACACCCCGTCAGGATTGCAGCAGTCAGCAACAGACAACACTGAATCTGAATTCTCACGGGTTCCCTCCTCAGTTGACAGTTGTTGAGCGCCCGCTTTGTCTCAGTGCCGCTTGGTTCGGAAATCATCGAATTTCAGGAGTTCATTCGGATGAAATCGACCAGGGGCCGTCATCGTCATATAGAGGCTTTTGGGCACTCACAGACAGATGAAAGTGCGTGGTATGAGGGTCCTTCCCTGCATAGGGTCTCCATATCCATGGAGATACTTCAGAGTTCACGATGCGCCTGTTCCAGATGATGTACTTGATTCGGGCATCTTTGGACTGCAGCACGGCATCAACAATGCGCTCGGCGTCACAGCCGTGCTTCGGGTCATGAGTGATGTCCATTGCAGTGATGACACCGACATCGCCATCTATAACCCAGGGGTTATGGTCTGACTCCCTGCCTTGATGAGCAGCATCGCCGATGGTGCCGTCACTGGCTTTAATGCGCAGTGGCCATAACTCGTTTACTTGAGAGCGCAATTTGTCGAGGCACTTCGCAAGGCGCCATGTTGCTCTCACAACCAGTGAGGCTTTCAGCAATGCGTACACGTTTCGCTTGCGGCGGCTAATTGCGTTACTGGCCATCCTTACCTTTCCTTCGCCCCGCTAGTCTGCGGTGTAAATTGCAGGTCGAGGGTAGCGCTAACCCTTGCTATTTCCAAGCCCATGATTTCAAAGGATGATTCATCCATAAATTTGATGATGAATTTTCCAGGCTACGGCAGCGCATATTTGTGTTGACTAGGCGAGACCTTCTTTCCTTTTGCCACATTAGATGATTTTTGGAGCAGCCACATTGCGAAAACACATGGTTCATGTCTCGGCGCATTTCAATCTCATTTGTAAATCAGTCCTTCGCTGTGATTGGCTAGCCGCAGTCGACTGAGCCCCTCTCGTGGTCAATCGCCCCGCGGTGAAGGACGCGGTGCTTCATCCCTACTACGCGCCAGATTTTTGTTTCGTTGTCTATTTATTGGCTCGACAACACGAATCAGGTCGGTAACCATACGGCCATGACACAAAATTCAAAAGCAATTAGACGGCCCATATTTCGGATTGATGCTGCCAGAGTCCGGGCACTTCGTAAGGAAACAGACTTGACACAATTGGCGATTGCCCTAAGAGGGTATCGCTGCTATCTGCAACCCGATACGTGCACAGTGGGAGCTTGATTGCAGGCGGATTTTCTTGAAATTTTCGCTGTCGATGAACTTTACATTGATGTCGTGTACATGTTAGGTCTTCAACATAAGTCATTGATAAATTTAGAGAAAAAACTACAGGCTCGAATTGTGCTTAGGATTAGTTATTGTCGTCTTGGCAATGCAAGCAATTCCTACGGAAGATGACATCATGCCAATTAAGACCTGTTTCTATGCCCTACTGGCTATCTTGGCCGGGACATTCTTTATGCTCCTGCCTGCTCAAGCCGGACTACTAGGTCGTGACATCAACGGCACTTCTGTTGCCGCGAATGACGCAAGTGCTGTATTTCTTTACGACGGCGACCTCAATATCACTTGGTTGCGTAATGGCAACACGAATGCGCTGAGTTGGGCCGCAGCCAATGCCTGGGCGAACGACTATAGCATCGGTGCCTTCAGCGACTGGCGCCTTCCCACTGTCACACAGCCCGACGCTACATGTAGCCAAATCTTTGACGCAGGCGGGAGCATTGGGGTGATTGGTTCTGGCTACAACTGCTCCGGCGGCGAGATGGGCCATCTTTGGTACACGGAGTTGGGTAACAGTGCAGGGGCCCTAACCAGTATCGGCAATTTTCTGGGCGTGCAATTCAACTACTACTGGACAAATACAGATTACCCGCTCCTCGCAGACTTCGCTTGGAGCTTTAACTTTAGAGATGGCTTTCAAGGCAGTACTTGGAAAGACACAAGCTCACCGACGTTTGCATTTGCTGTGCGCTCCGGCGATGTGGCTGCCGCCCAAGTGCCTGAGCCTGAGTCACTGCTGTTGGTGCTTACAGCATTAGCGGGCCTGGGTCTGGTCCGTCGGCGGCGGCTGCCCGTACACGTTGGCAGTAGCATACTGTACAGCAGCCGGTCTCGCTCACAGGTGGAATGACTTTTGTTCGTCATTAGCAGTCACTTAAGGTCGGAGCTGAATGATTGCTTTGGTGTTTAAGCGAACACAGTCCGGCCAAGGTGCACTTGCACAACAATGACCAAGGAGGCATATCAATGTCAACTGAGTCTCCGGCGTCTGTAGAAAGGCGAACCGTCCTCAATCTGGTTGCATCGCTTTCCCTCGAATTCCTGACAGGATGTGCATCGTGGTTCCCCCGTCAGCTTACGCCGGTCTGCCCAGAGGCCCCGGAGGTTAGCTACAGGGATGGTCCACTGACCATCGACGCGCACTGCCATGTATTCAATGGCACCGACCTCCAAGTCAGCGACTTCCTGAGCAAAGTTGCGGTGAAGCAAGGAGGTGCCCTCGGTGAAGGTGCAAGAGTACTCGGCAGTATCCTGCAGGACCTTGCATGGTCATTAGCTCCTGATGGTCTTACCGAGCTAGCGGAGTTGCGCGGTATTGCAGGGGCACTCAAATCATGTACTCGGGCGGAGGCATCATCCCGCGTTGCCGCCATGCGGCAGCTTGGCTATTCAACTGGGCGACAGCAGCTTCTCACCGCATTGCGACGCTCGTCGGAATTCCGTCCATTTCTTGAGCGATTCAACAACAAAGCTTTTTCACAGGCACTTGATGAAGAGTCCAAGGTGAAATTTGACGCGGTAAGCGCCATTGAGAGCCTCCCTGAAGACGTGGAGACATACCACGCCACAAGACGCACTGGAGCCATCGCAATCTTGTCACTTGAGGGGCGCTCCGCGAGAGGCATGATTGACTTTGTCCTTCAAAACTTCCAGTACCGGTATGTAAGCGTTCACGACTATCTCCGTACGTACAACGAGCCTGGAACTCGAGTCGTCGACCTGATGTTGCCAAGCATGGTTGACTACGACTGGTGGCTTTCATCGGGCAGCAAGACACCCACATCGTTGACTGTGCAGGTCCAGGTAATGGAGCAGATTGCCATTTTGACTGGGGGTCGTGTTCATAGCTTCGTGCCTTACGACCCGCTAAGGCAGATTGCGCACAATCTAGGCCACTCGCCCGAAGACTCATTCAGTATGGTGACTATGGCCATCGAGCAGCGCGGATGCGTGGGCGTGAAGCTTTACCCACCCATGGGGTTCGCACCACTCGGCAACGTTGAGGTGCAGGGCAACAAGGGCTCCGACTTCTGGGTGCGGAAATGGCTACCTGACTGGACTAGTCGAGACGATATGGGTTTTCTTCTCGACGAAGCTATGAAGAAGGTCCTTCACTGGTGCGAGCATAACGAAGTCCCTGTGATGGCTCACACGAATCTGTCAAATGGTGTCAGTAGGGATTTCGAGGCACTGGCTGGCGTCCACTATTGGGAGTTGGTTTGTATGCGTCCGGCCAACACACCTTGACCGTTGAACGGCTACTGGGATAGCGGCGTCCAGCGATGCGGCAACAGCTCATCAATGTGACTGTTCTTTTGCGTAGGCAGTCGTGCCAGAACATCCTTCAG
>NZ_QEII01000125.1 GCF_003347515.1 Rhodoferax ferrireducens
GTCGGGGCGCCGTGCAATGAGTTGCTCGACCAGCTGCAGGTTGGCCCGGTTGTCTTCCACATACAGCAGGGTGCGCAGTGCGGCACCGGGCTGGGCCCGCGCCTGCAGCAGGGCCAGTGGTTCGTCGGCGTCGGCGACAAGTTCGACGGCGACTGTCATGTCCAGTTCGATCCAGAACACACTGCCCACGCCGACCGTGCTTTGCACGCCAATGTCGCCACCCATCAATTCGACCAACCGCTTGCTCACCACCAGGCCGATGCCGGTGCCTTCTTCGGTGCTGGATTCCTGACCGAGCCGGTTGAAGGGCTGGAACAGCTGGGCCAGTTTGTCCGCGGACAGACCTTCGCCGGTATCCTGCACACTGATGCGCAGACGCTCCGGTGTTTCCGCGTTGAATCGCACGTCAATGGTGCCGCCCGCCCGGTTGTATTTGATGGCGTTGGACAGCAGGTTGACCAGCACCTGCTTCATCCGGGTCCGGTCGGCACTGACAAAGCAAGGGCGATCAAACTGCGGAAAGCTGATGTGGATGCCGCTTTTTTGCGCCTGCGGCTCGATCATGGCCTGGCAATCGAGCAGCACTTCGGGCAGCGATATGG
>NZ_QEII01000126.1 GCF_003347515.1 Rhodoferax ferrireducens
AACGTACGGGCCACAAAGGCACCAATGGCTTACCGGTCATGTGTGGCGTGCCCCTCAACGGTACCTCACGCACGGCTCAAGTTTCTTCGGCACGGAGTCCGGGCGCGGCCGGCTGGATCGCTAACGATTCCCAGAAAGTTTCCGCGCCCACCTCTGCTCAAAATGAGTGCCCACTTTGGACCGACTCTACGCCATACGAATGATTTTGGCGTACAGCCGGTTGGTCGATCTGTTGAAGTCAGTGACCAAGGAAATCGCATTTCTTAGCTTGGTGACTCCAAGAGACTGATTCTTGACATTGCGTTTGCAAACCAGCCACCTCCAAAGCCGACATAGCCTGCAGCGGGGTTGATGTGCTTTCGGCTCTTTCGCTTGAGTCCGATTTAACCCAACGAGATTCCACGAAAACTGGGGCGATTCAGGCAGCGAATGGACGGTCAGTAAAGTCTGCGATGCTTTTACGCATCCCTTGGTTGTCGTAAAAGGCCACGCCGGTTTCAGCCGCTTTTTTAGCTAGTTCAGCGACGAAGGCCTTTCCGATGTCTCGCTGTTCGATATTCCCCCACGGACTCGGCACCAACTTGCCGAGCCAGCCTACCCAACGCGGCGTATGGGCGTTGCCGACGATGATGCCGGGGCGGAAAATCGCCAAGCGCGGAAAATTCACCGCCTGGATAACGGCTTCCTTTAAGCCCATTATTCGGACATATTTAATCCGGCTTTCCGCGTTAGCACCGGCTGCCGATAGCAAGCAGAATTGCGCCACACCTGCTTGGCGCACACCGCGAGCAAAAGCGCCGACCACGCCGATTTCTAGCTGTTTGAGCCGCTCTTCGGTCCATTGCAAGGATCCGCTGCCTACACCGACGCAGCTGACGGCAGACACGCGATCGCCCCCGGCGGCGACCTCTATCGCCAGAGCGGCAACACGCATTTCGAAATCAGCTGCACCCGTATTCATCGCCACGTTACGTAGGCGCGATGGATCAGCGATCACCACTGGTTTACGGGTCACCATGACCACTTCGCGGCATGCAGACTCAGCAAGCAACGCTTGCACTACTGCGCTGCCGACTTGCCCCGTGCCGCCAATGACAATAACGCGAAACTGTGGATACATAAGCTTCCCCCGAAATCTAAAGCAACCATGGCCTCGTCCCACAATCGGGGGTTTTTGCCTTTTGCATGCTTTTCAACTGGATTTCCATATTACAGCCCGTCACGACTGACTCCTTGCGCTGCACAGCGGGTCTTCAGGACTTCAATTTGCCTTCCCGATACCCGACATTGGCGGTCTTGGCTCAACCGTCAGCGCAACGACCAGATGCGGTCATTGAAGAAACAGAAATCTTGGCCACTCTCAACCCAACGATTGGGCAAAGCGCACCAGTCAGCCTGCCTGGCGCGCGAAGCCGCGCCGGCCGCTAAGGATTGGCAGATC
>NZ_QEII01000127.1 GCF_003347515.1 Rhodoferax ferrireducens
GTGGCGACGTCGGGCACCTTGATGCCGGCGCTGCGTTTGGGCGGCTCGCTGACCTTGAGGGTCTTGAGGCGCGGTGTGACGTCGACACCCAGGTCTTCGGGCTTGAATATCTCGAGCTGCTTTTTCTTGGCCTTCATGATGTTGGGCAAGGTCACATAACGCGGCTCGTTCAGGCGCAGGTCGGCGGTGATCACGGCCGGCAGGCTCAAGGACAGGGTTTCCAGACCGCCATCGACCTCGCGCGTGACGGAAGCTTTGCCATCCACCACTTCGACCTTGCTGGCGAAGGTGGCTTGCGGCAGATCGGCCAGGGCGGC
>NZ_QEII01000128.1 GCF_003347515.1 Rhodoferax ferrireducens
ACTTGAAAGCCGTGGTTTACGATTTTTGTGAGTCTCGCGCCGGTGAGCATGCCCGCACGTTCCTGGGCACCAACACCGAACAAGGCGGCTGGAAAGGTACGCTGGTCTGTGATGATTACGCAGCCTATGTTGCTGCCAAAGATATGTTGCGCCAGTCCAGAATCCCTTGGCATCCAGGCCGCTGTTGACCGATTGACACCACATAACTTGTGGTGCTTGCTGGCAGTCCTTTTTAACTTCAAAGGACTGCC
>NZ_QEII01000129.1 GCF_003347515.1 Rhodoferax ferrireducens
GTGGCAGATCGCATCACTTCGCCAAGTGAAGCTTGCCAATCATGTGATGGGTCATTCCAGACAGTAGTCGTAAATGTGTTTTACAGCACCAGACAGCGCACCCGGTCTGAGTGCTGAACAAAATACGGCAGGCCATGGTCAAAAGCACGTTTTTTCCTTTATTTTCAATGACTTGCAAATATTTCCAGGCGCTGGCGCAGCATCTGGCAC
>NZ_QEII01000130.1 GCF_003347515.1 Rhodoferax ferrireducens
CAATTGATCAGTGTTGCCCCGAGCCGATGGAAGATGTAAGTCGGGGCCAGAATGCGAAGCTACAGCAAGAAGTGGCAACTCTTACCGCCTTAAAAAGCCACCCTAACCCGGTGGCTTTTTTCATTCTTGAGTGGAAGAACTACCACCCACACCCCGGTAAGGTTTGTCAGCAGCCGCAACCCCGTCAACACTCAAGCCTTCCCGATACGGCGAGGGATTGCCGCCAGCCACGGAACAATTGAAGGACTCTCACATGAAACGTAGCTTTCTGGCCCTCGCGCTCCTGGCCTGCGCATCCCTCGCCGTCGCCTGTTATGACGCGGTGGCCGGCCCCGTCATTGCCGCCTACCGAGCGGTGAAGGGCTTCGCGCTCGATGCCTTCAAGCTGGCTGGCGCCGAAGGTTGGGATGGCTTCGCGAAGCTCGATACCCCGCGCGTGCAGGCAAAGGCCTTTGTCCAGCGGCTGGAGAAACGTGAACGCCACGTGGTGACAAACTCGTGGCGAATGTGCCCGTCCATTTGACGCTCACTTGATCGCCTGAAAAGCCCGCCCGAACAAGCGGGCTTTTTTCATGCTTGCTGGCTAAGGTTTGGCAATCCCCTTACGAATTCTCACAATCGCGGGCATGGACAACCCCACCAACCCAACACGGGCGCTTGTTGACGAAGCGCATCACGCTGACAACCAGCGCAGATTCTCAGCCATTGAGGGACGTCTTGAAGAAGGCGACTCCGCCATGCAGCAACTTCGGGCCGATCTGCAAGAGAATACGGCCGCCACCATCCGCATTGACTCGTCCACCTCCGACATGGTTGAGTTTTTCCAGAGCATGAAAGGCGCGTTCAAGGTGCTGAACTGGATTGGCGCCCTGGCCCGCCCCATCGGCGCCATCGTGCTGTTATGCACATCACTCTGGGGTGCCTGGACGCTCTGGAAAACAGGAGTGCCACCCACTCCACCCCACAAATGATTAACCCCTACACGCTAGCAATGTGGTGGCACTGGGCCGTCTACTGGACGCCAGATAAACCGAAGGTCGACCATGGCAAGCCTTAAACAACGCATTGCCGTGGGTGCTTTGAGCCTGAGCATGGCGGGCTTCGTCGCCCTGGCAACG
>NZ_QEII01000131.1 GCF_003347515.1 Rhodoferax ferrireducens
AGCGAATCAGCTTCGCATCGCGTATCCGAGTGAGCCACCCAGGCCAGCGATAGTGGGCACCGCGGTCAGAGTGAACGACGGGGCGGTCATCGCTTTTGGCCACTCTTTCGATGGCCGCATCCAACATTGTGTTAACGAGTTCGGCATCTGGACGCGTACCGATTGACCAACTGATAACCAGCCCATCGAAGCAGTCGATCATGGGCGACAGATAGCAACCCTTCGAGCTTGCTGTGCGCTGATGCCATTAATTCGACCGCAATTAGCCGCAAAATCTCTGTCTTCTCCAGTCGGTCTTGATGAAAATCATCGAGCTCCCACAAGACAGACATTGCGGACGCTGGCCGATCAGCGGGAGTATTCGATAGGCATTTCAGAAGCGTATCTCGAGGAGCGACGCTATCCAGTTCCTTGGCAGCGGCGCAAAGTTGGCCGACGCTTACGAAATTGACCCTTCCTGTCAAGCAAGCAATGCACATCGCCGCCCACGAGTACAAGTCTCGACGCTCGCTAAAGACACCGTCGTCCGGTTCTGTCGGCGTCCAAGGGTGAGATCCCGCCGCTGCGAAAGTCATTCCTAACCTCTTAAGAAACTTCCCCAGCAGCCTTGAGAAATCGGATATTTGAAATCATGCTGAGGAGGTTTGCTGTGGTGTAAGTTGAAAGCCCAATTGGTGAGCCCGACGAGTGAGATTTTGCACCACTCTT
>NZ_QEII01000132.1 GCF_003347515.1 Rhodoferax ferrireducens
CATGGCTGTGCTCCTGTGGTGAACGAGGCCAATTGCCTCACCTCACAACATAGGCACTCGCCCACCTTCGGCAAACCACAAACGTCACATCGCAGGGTACCGCGCGAGCGGTTTAGTCCAACGACCAAAAGCGGTCGGTGGCGTCCGGCCGCTTTGCGGTCCCCAACTTCTGAGAACAATCGCGATACGGAAACTACTTGATTGAGGTTGCCGATCCAGGTCGCGTTGCTCGCGGGCTGCGAACCGATCTAATCGAGGGATTTAAGGGCGGTTTCTCTTCTTGCGACTCAGGTATGTGTCGAGTCACCTGCGGAATCCCCATTTTTTTTCAACATGCATTCAATAATCTTTGCTAGCAGTCCGGCGTCACCGGAATCCGAAATGGGGCTTCCTGTAACGAGCACGTACCGCGCAGCTCGCCCAAAGGCGACGAACAAGCCTGGGTTGTGCTGCGTCAATGCATGAATAACATTGCAGTCCAACAGAAATTTCTGTTCATCGGGGTGAAGTGATAGGGCGGCCCACTTCACCAATTTCAGTGCCAATGAAAGTTGCCTTTCGGCAACATCTAAAAGCGCACTATTGAACATAAACTGAGGTGTCCCCGCGCTTTTCACGAGACTTGTGGCAAGTAGTCGGCTAACGTTATTCTTCTTATTGCCATTCTTGAATAACTTGCGCAGATCGTGAGATGTGCGAGACCATTTGACTGCCTCAGCCAACCACTGGCTCTCGGGGTACATGTCGCCCTGTCCATCTATGAATTCAGAAGTGCAGTATTCTGAATCGCGAGGGAAGTGAACGCTGAAGCAATCGGCTTTCAGCCCGCCAGGATGCAACTGATTTAAATGATCGCAGTCCACGAAGCAGCCTAGTTGTCGATGCAGTCGCTCCACCCAAGGTGGCGCAAGCACGACTATCCCACCACGTTCATAAGCGCGGGCAAGCGGCAACCCATAAATAGCGGCTTCTGTTGGCTCGGACTCGCGAGAATCGCAGGCGAAGTAGGCCGCGACGCACGGATCGAAGGTGAAATCCAAGAGCGTTGTTGCCAACCCGTAGTGTTGACCGACACCGGCTATCGCATGGTCGATTTGCGATGTTCCATCTGAGTCATGGGCCAAGCGGGAGACGGCGAGCAGAAACAGGGAGAGTGCCATTCGATTGGCGTCGCTAGGCTGGCGGTGAAGGGTGGGCGTCAAGGGCCACGAACTGTCAGCTTGACCCCTGAAAAGGAACGGCCCCGTAGGCAGGTGCGCGCATTCCATTTCCAGAGTTGTGGGCCTTGGCGATCGTGGTCTGCCCTTGCGATCCCAGCCTAAGAGATCCTTAAGCCACAACGCGGCGTGCCACGCAGATGGCGCGCGCCACGCGCTCTCACTGACGCGCTCTACTGCCTGATGGATCTTTGTCGAGTGAAACGACAGTGCAAGCAAATGTGATGGCGGCAAAAAGGTCACCGGTCCCTCTGACGATGCCGGTGGATCGCTGACCGCATGCAGCAATGCTTTGGCGTCATCGCCTGACAGGCGGCCGCCCGCATGCGTTTTCGGACCCGCGCAACCGATGCTTAAAGGAGGGCCGAGCAAGGAATCGTCGACGTCGTCCTCGCTGACTAGATCTTCCGCCTCGGCCGTCAAAGAGCAGTAGATTGATCCGCCCAGCGCCGCCTTTAGTTCCAAGCATTGCGGAATCACGTAGTCTATCCAGACGTCTAGCGGGACCTGCCGTGCACTGACCGCAAACTCGTCCCCGAAAGTATTCGCGGGAACGTATAGGCGCGAGGACGCACGTTGCGACTCGCGTCGGATAGTCAGTTCTATAAGATCTGTTGTTCCATGAACGTGGAGTACCTTGCGCGGATGCACAACCTCGGCTGGAACAACTGCCAGCCAAGGTGAACCGGGTAATTCTCTTCCGGCTAGTTGATGCATCGCTACGAACCGTGCTGTCTGCAGGACGCGATACGAGAGAACTCTGGCGCATACGCGGGCCCCCGCACGCGCCCCGTACTGCTTGCTGACCTCATGCAGAACGTCCCCGGCTAGCGCAGCTGTTTCTTTGCATTCCTTCTTCGACTGAGCAACCACGAGCCGTTGCCTGGTCTTGACGCCCTTGGGCGAGCTCTTGGACTGAGTAAGAAGATGTTCTTGAAGGTGTAGCAATAAAGGAATTTCAAGTCGAACTGGTTGGCCGGCTGGATAGAGGCCGCCAAAATGCGTGATCAAGTTTTGGGACAGTTCGCGGTCGGACGCGCGAAGGCATTCGTCAAGGGTGATCGCAGGGAAGCTCATTGCATCGATGGTGGCAGACGAACCTGTATAGTGCCTGAATTCTGCCGCGATACCGGTATTGCCGCAAGACACTCATTGCCCCAAGATCGCAGCCCACTGCCGGTCTCGGCGCGCACCTCGTCGGCACGAAGGCGACCGACCCAGGCGACACGCTAACTAAGCCGTGGCCGGAAGTATCGGGTCGACGTGAATCTCAGCCGTCGGACGATCGAAGAGCTCATGGCCCAGACCGATACCGGTTTAAACGGCATCTGCCAGAGCGCTTAAATGTCGGCATTGCGGCGTCGAGTTCAACGATGCGAAAGGCGGCTCAGGGCACCCAGAAGCCGGCGACGGCAGGCTGGTGTGGAGCAGCCCAATGCAATCGAAGTCCCAGCGACAGGTTTAAGGCGTGGGATTCGAGGTGGCCGTTGGCTCTTGACGACCAGAAGCGGGGGCTCCCAGGAGGCAGCTTTCGGGCAGCAGAAAATTTTTCACTGTCGAGGGTTCACAAAGCTGCCGCTCAATTGGCGGCATCCCCTCCACATTGCTGACCTTGGCAGCGGGGAAGTCTGAGACAAGTCAGCAGCGTCAAGAGCCAGCGATTATCTCAAATTGCCCGCCCGGGAACGGTCGTTGGGACTGCGATCGCATTGGGCTGCTCCAGACCAGCCTGTCGTCGCAGGCTCTTGGGTGCCCATAGCTGTTTGCCAGCTTTACAAACTGGTGTCGCTAGAGCGGTCGCTCCATACCACCGAAAAGGGTTTATTCAAGGAGTCCGATAAGCAGGGGCAACCTCAGGTTACCCGGACCTCGACCTCCATTCCCGCGAACGCGTCAGCCGCACCAACGTAGCTGCCCGACACCGGCATC
>NZ_QEII01000133.1 GCF_003347515.1 Rhodoferax ferrireducens
GTAAGCGATCAATTAACCGCGTACTTTCGGTCGGGTGTGGAATCCGTGATGCTTGTGTCCGCGTAAACAACGTGGACATATGCGATGCAGAACAACTCAGAGGTATTGAGCGGATTGGTGGTGGGACACAAGAGTGATGGTCGGTGCCGATATGACCCAGATGTAAAGCAGGAATTGGTGCGCCGATGCTTGGCGCCTGGCGTGTCGGTGGCGCGCATGGCAATGCAGCATGGCATCAATGCAAATTTGCTGCGGTTGTGGATCATGAAGTCCGAGGGGCGAAGTGTTATCAGCACGCTGTCGGGCGTGGCAGCAAAAAAGCTGGAAATCTCACATGCGTTTGTTCCAGTGCAGATTCAAGCGCCGGTAGCGCCGACTACGCAGACCACGCCCGCACGGGTATCCCGCGCTCAGAGCAGTCTGCCAGCGACACTACCTCTGCGCATGCAGGTGCGGCTGGCCAACGGGGTGGAGGTCGACCTGGGAGAAGCCTGTTTGGACGATCTCACGGGGGTCATGCAAATGCTCAGTGTCTTGCCATGTTCGAGCTAAACGCCAGCCGCGTCGTCTACCTGCACCGCGATGCCATCGACTTTCGCAAGAACATTAACGGTCTGGCCAGCCTGGTCGAACACGCACTGGGAATGAACGCCTTTGCCAACGCCGTATTCGTCTTTGGCAACCGCAGGAAGGATCGCATCAAGATACTGGGCTGGGATCGCAACGGATTCTGGCTACTACAAAAACGCCTCGAAGGCGCGCGCTTTGTTTGGCCTGGAAAAGACCGTCCAGTCGTCGAACTCACGGTGCAACAGCTGCACTGGTTGCTCGATGGAATTGACCTCTCTGCGATGCGTGGTCACGCTGCTGTTTCCTTTCAAAAAGCGGCCTGAAACGTATTGAAAAAATGCTTCATTTATAGTGGTTTTGAAGGAACTTTTTCAGAGGGAATTTGATCAAAAACCGCAATGAATTTACCACCAACCCTTGAGGAATTCACTGCCTTGCAAGAGGCGTTGGTGGTAGCCAACCGACGCAGTGAATTACTCAACGGCGAACTGGTTCTGGTGCGCACCGAGCGCGACTTGCTCAAGGAGCGGCTCAACAAATTCATGCGCAAGATCTTTGCTGCCAAGAGCGAGGTCAGCAGTCAGAGTCAAAAGGATATGTTCTTCGTATTCAACGAAGCCGAAGTTCTGGGCGCACAGGCCCAGCCTGCAGCACAAGAAGACCTCGGCAGTGATGATGAAGGCATTGATGTTCCGGCTCACAAACGCGCCAAGCGCGGGCGCAAGCCTCTGGACCCAGCACTGCCGCGCCATGTGGTTCGCCATGAGCTGCCTGAGTCCGAGCGCGTATGTCCCCATGACGGATCGCCTCTGAAGGAAATCGGTGTTGAGCCCAGCGAGCAGTTGGACATCATCCCCCAGCAAGTGCGCGTCATTCGCCATGAGCGGGTCAAATACGCCTGCCCCTGCTGCGATGGCACATTGCGCCTGGCGCCCAAGCCCGTTCAAGTCATCCCCAAGGGCTTGTTCAGCGAAGGCCTGCTGGCCTGGGTCATCGCCTCCAAGTATTGCGATGGCCTGCCTCTGTACCGCCAGGCCGCCCTGCTGGGACGTTTTGGCGGGGGCGACCTCTCGCGCAACACCATGGCGGCCAGCATCGTGCGCGTGGGCCAGGCGGTGCAGCCTATCCTG
>NZ_QEII01000134.1 GCF_003347515.1 Rhodoferax ferrireducens
CAGCGAAAGTGGAATCAGAAGAGCCGCGTTGAAAAGGCTACGTTTTTTCACGTAGCAGTTTCGCCAATTCGGAGGCAGCTGCATTCAATGCCAATTCTGCCGGCGCCAATGCTGAGAACCTGGCTTTGAATTCAGTAATGGGAACGAAGTAGGCATGTGCCATGCTTGCGATCGGCTGTAGCGTATCTGCATCCAGCACTTGGATCTCTACGGCGGCACCGCCACGATCTAGTGGCACTGTTAAGAATATCGATGTTAAGACGTTGAGTGCAGGATTCACAGACTCTACTCGGGTGATGACAGCTCGAATAACCACCGGGTGCCCGCCAACACTTTGTGGCAGTGCTTCGGCTTCCCTGGAAATGGCCGCTTTCAGCGTGGAAATCAATCGCACCCTTTCAGTCTCCGGGACCGTCGCTTCGACTGGCGTAGCCCACTCAACAGAAATTGAGCGCACCTGATGCGGATCTACAGGAGTTGGAGATCGATAGTAGGCTGTGCTGCCAT
>NZ_QEII01000135.1 GCF_003347515.1 Rhodoferax ferrireducens
AACGGCTGTCGTCAACACCCAGGGCGCGGGCCATGCCATCGAGTAGCGCCTTGCTGGCGGCCAGCATGTTGTCCAGGTCACGCGCATGCTTGTCTGGCGTCAGAAATAGCAAGGACAAAGGGATGTAGCCCTCGGGCGCCACGTAGCCCGCGGCGGCCTGCTTGGTCAGATAAAAGGCGTCTTCCTTTTGCTTGTTTTTGGTGGCCAGCGTCTTGCGAAAGTGGCTCCCATTCTTGCGATTAGGAAATAGGCTTGCGGCTGGAAATGGGAGTTTGATGATCATCACTTCACCCTCCGCACCGACTGCAGCGCCGACTTGATAGCCAACTCCTGCATAGGCTTTCCCTGCGCTTTGTAGTGCGCCTGGAG
>NZ_QEII01000136.1 GCF_003347515.1 Rhodoferax ferrireducens
CGGTATTGGCTTGGGCGGTGCTATTGACGGCAATCGTGATCGTGGCGCTGCCCAATGAACCGTTGATGGCCACCGTGCCAGCTGTCGTGTTATTCGCACCCGCAGCGGCCAGCGTGGAGGCGCCGCCTGCCGCCAGAACCTGGTTGTTACCGTAGGCCGTGGTACGCAGGTTGGCAGTCGTCGCCGTGATTGTCTGATTGGCATTGGCGCCGACCTGGAATTTTTGCGTGCCAAAGGTGCCGTCGAGCAGCTTCTGGCCATTGAATTCAGTCGTTTGCGAGGTGCGGTCAAGCTCTGAAACGAGTTGCGTCACCTCCTGCTGCAGCGCCTGGCGGTCGCCCGCACTGTTCGAGGCGTTGGCAGATTGCACTGCCAGTTCACGTACCCGTTGAAGAATATCGCCTGAAGCCTTGAGCGCACCTTCGGCGGTTTGCGCCAGGGAGATACCGTCGTTGGCATTGCGAACGGCCTGGTTAAGCCCCTTGATCTGCGACGTAAAGCGCTCCGAAATCGCCAAACCAGCGGCGTCGTCTTTGGCGCTGTTGATGCGCAGACCGGAAGACAGCCGCTGAATAGACGTCGCCAATGAGGACTGGCTAGCGCCCAAGTTGCGTTGAGCCGTTAGTGAACTGATATTGGTATTGATGGTGGATGCCATTTGAAATCTCCAGTAAAGCTGACCGAATTCGACATTGCTGCCGACCTGAACGCCAGTAAAAACCTGGCCGCCAAGTCTGGTGAACTTCTAAAGTCTTTCGCCAGACGACGAGCCCTAAATGCAACCCGTTGGATATCTTTTCGGGCGTTCCAACAAAAACTTTAGCGTCAAACACAAAAACAACGCTGTATTTACAGCGGTTATCCATGCAATGGATTGGCCTTGCATCTCCACAATCACTTCACCTTACCTTCACCGAGTTGTCAGTCTGTTGCTGGCGCTTATCCCGGCAGTAACGCCGACTTTTTTATGGAGTTATGTAATGGCCTCTACCATTAACACCAACATCAGTTCACTGACGGCTCAACGCAACCTGGGTACCAGTCAGTCCTCGCTCTCAACGTCTATTCAGCGACTGTCTTCCGGTCTGCGCATCAACAGCGCCAAAGACGACGCCGCTGGTTTGGCGATTTCGGAGCGTTTTACCGCCCAAATTCGCGGACTTAATCAAGCGGCACGCAATGCCAACGACGGTATCTCCCTGGCGCAAACCGCTGAAGGCGCGATGGGCGGGGCCGGCAATATCTTGCAGCGTGTGCGCGAGCTGGCAGTGCAATCTGCCAATGCCTCGAACAGTGCGGGCGACCGCCAGGCGCTGCAGCAGGAGGTGACGCAACTCGTTTCAGAGCTTGACCGAATTTCTCAAACGACCGAATTCAATGGCCAGAAGCTGCTCGACGGCACCTTTGGCACGCAAAAATTCCAGGTCGGCGCCAATGCCAACCAGACCATCGTTGCGGCGGGCGCAAATCTGCGCACCTCGGTTTACGGAAACAACCAGGTTCTGGCGGCGGGCGGCGCCTCCACGCTGGCCGCTGCGGGTGCGAATAACACGACAGCTGGCACGGTGGCCATCAACGGTTCATTGGGCAGCGCCACGATCACGATTGCCGTCAATAGCACCGCCCAAGCCAATACCG
>NZ_QEII01000137.1 GCF_003347515.1 Rhodoferax ferrireducens
ACCAAATCGACGATGAAGCCGGCCTCGACCAGTCCTTGTTTCAGGTAGTCCCCGGTCTTGGGTTCGTCCTCGACGATGAGTATCCTCATGGCGGTGCTTGCTCCTCTGGAATCTGTCATGTGGGCGCCATTTTGCGCCGCGTGGGCAGGCGCGCGGCGTAGATGACAGGAATGTAATCTGGTGGTCAGATTCCTGTTGGGGGCGATTGCGCACACTATGCTTATTCACGAATCAAACCGCAAAGGACACGCGATGACACAACGACGTAGCTTTCTAGCCGCCCTTGGCAGCTTGCCAGTTGTGGGTCTCGGCATGGGCTGGGCGCAAGCCGCCACCGGTGATGCCTCTCACAACATGATGAACATGGGGGCGGCCACGTCGGTCACGTCGGTCAAGCTGGCCGCCGTGGACGCTTTGCCCGCCGGTACGGCCTTGAAAGGCTTGGTCAAACTGGCCAACACCAGCGGCCAGGCCGGACTGTTCCGGGCCTCGCTGGTCGCGGCGCCGGTGAATGTGCCCTTACTGGCCGGTGCGCCGACCGAGTTCTGGGCCTACAACGGCAATTTGCCGGGGCCGCTGATTGAGGTGGTGGAGGGCGATACCGTCGAAATCCTGTTCGAGAACCGCCTGCCGCAAGCCACCACGGTGCACTGGCACGGCCTGCCGGTGCCACCAGAGCAGGACGGCAATCCGCAGGACGCGGTGGCGCCGGGGAGCAAGCGGCTGTACCGCTTCACCCTGCCGGTGGGCAGCGCCGGCACCTACTGGTACCACCCGCATCCGCACGGCAGCACGCCGGAGCAGGTCTATCGCGGCCTGGCCGGCGCCTTCATCGTGCGGGCCAAGGTCGATCCGCTCAAGGATATTCCCGAGCGACTACTGGTGATCTCCGACCTCAAGCTCGGCGCCGACGGCCGCATTGCGCCCAACGATGCCAACGACGAAATGAACGGCCGCGAGGGCCAGTTTGCCCTGGTCAACGCGCAGCGCCAGCCGGTGCTCCCGTTCGACCGCAGCGGCCGCGAACGCTGGCGCCTCTGGAACGCGAGCAGTGCGCGTTATCTGCGCTTGGTCCTGCCCGGCACGGGTTTGACGCTGGTCGGCACCGATGGCGGATTGCTGGAGCGCCCGATCAAGGGTCTTGCCGAGTTGCTGCTGGCACCGGCCCAGCGCGCCGAAGTCATTGTGGATGCCGGCAGCAACAAGAGCCGGGTCCAACTGGTGGCGGCCCCTTACCAGCGCGGCAAGATGGGCACGGTGCCGGCAGAAACACAACTCAGTTTGCTGACCGTGGACTTCAGCCAGGTCGAAGGCCTTGCACAAAAGCCGCTGCCCGCCAAACTGGCGCGCATCAATGAACTCGGCCGTCCCGCCGTCAAAAAACGCGTCGTGTTCTCGGAAAAAATGTCGATGGCAGGCGGCCAGCACGAGATGAAATTCCTGGTCAACGGCAAGCAGTTTGATATGAAGCGCATCGACCTAGTGAGCAAAATCAACCAGGTGGAACTGTGGGAGATCGCCAACGAGTCGGACATGGATCACCCGTTCCATATCCACGGCACCCAGTTCCAGGTGATAGAGCGCGAGATGGACGGCAAGGTCACGCCCGAGGCGTACCGGGCCTGGCGCGATATCGTCAATTTGAAGGCGGGCGAAACGGTGCGGATCAAGCTGGTGCAGCGCTTCAAGGGCCTGCGCATGTTCCATTGCCACATCCTTGAACACGAAGGTGCCGGCATGATGGGGCAGCTTCAGGTGGTGTAGGCACCGTGAACTAACGCAGGCGGGACAAGTTCGCGGTGATGCCGAGCGGCCAATGCTCGCCCCAGTCGGCATAGTTGACCGTGATTTATTTCATGCGCCCAGCTCGCCTGGGCTGGCGGTCGACGTCTTCCGACGCGGTGCACGCTGACGCGTTTTTTGAGCCGCCGCCCGCTCCATTTGCGCAATCGAGCGCACCTTGAGCGTGAACAAGTCGGTCAGCTCATCTACCAGTCCCAACGCCATCACGATGCGCAGGAAGTTCTCCAGCGTTCCGCCCTGGCCGGCCTCCAGCCGCTGCAGCGTCGCGACGCCGACACCCGCGTCTTTGGCCAAGTCAGCTTGCCCAAACCCTTTCGCCAACCGTTGCGCAGGCAACCGGCTGCTGAGCTCTTCACGAATTTCGCGCTCACTGGCTAAGCCGAAGTCAAGCATAGGGCTTCCTTGAAAGACGAGGTGGGATGCGCCCGATGGGGGCCGTTTGGGCTGCATTGGATAGTCTAGCCACTGGAAGCGTTTATCGTCAACGAACAATTAATCAAAATTGATTCATAGAGTTGTTTTACTTAATTTAAAAACTCAATAATGATTCATTAAATTAACCGTGGGTCATGGCACTTTATTGATCGTGGAACCAGTCACAGGAATGCTCATTATTTAATAGCTTCTTACGCAATGAATACGGGGGCTAGAGGCTGATTTATCCTAAAATTTCGCGTGATAGCTGCGCAGGCAACGTTGAGCTCGGCCACGATTCACTTCGTGCACTAACGCAAACGAAACAAGTTCGCGCTGATACCTATGACCGCAAAGACGGAAAGCGGGTCTACAGATATTCAAACTGATTGACCGATACCCGACATTGACAGCCTTGGCCCCAACGCCCCGGTTAAGGGGCGGCCTTTGGGGTCAGCTTGACTCGGCCAACGCCACAGCGTCAGCGCCAGCAGCAATGTGAACCGGGCACGATGGGTCGTTTGCCGCACGCCACACCACCTCCGCCACGTTCCAGCGCCCGAGTGACCTCATGCGACTGCCCCATACCCGCAAAGACACTCTGCGCGAATTCTGCATATGCTTCGGGGATGTCTTCCTGCATCAGGCGCCGAGCGTTGTCGCCGAATCGGGTCTCTGGAGCCCTCTCCCGCTCCGCGTTCTTCGATCGATTCAGTCGCGCCATGGGCGTCGCCCCGATGGGGTACCTGCTTGCATGGCGCATGGCTTTGGCAAAAAACATGCTACGGCGGAAAGACGGTGGCATCGCCGCAGTCGCGGAAAGCGTTGGCTACAGCTCCGCAAGCACGTTCAGCGTCGCATTCACCCGCTATGTCGGACTGCCGCCATCGCTGTATGCGCGAGAGTAAATGGAATCGCGGTCAGCCCAATAGTTGTCGGCCGCGAAGTTCGGCTTCGCACTGACACGAAGTTCACGAACAGCATATAGCCGTCGTTCCAGACGATAGCGCTCTGGCAAGTTGGCCATTGCTGCCGTTGGCAGACCAACCCCGATTTATCGGTAAGGCATTCGTTTCCAGACCTAAGTTAAACGCCAGCTCATGAACCGTG
>NZ_QEII01000138.1 GCF_003347515.1 Rhodoferax ferrireducens
CGACCAAGCCCAGCCTGTGGTTTGCGAAGCCAGCGTGCACATGAAGGCTGCGTTTGCTGCAAGTGGCGGGGCCTATGGGAGTCGTCGTTTGCGCACGGCAGTGGCCTCGCGAGGGATCGTGATTGGCATCTACCGTCTGCGCCGTCTGATGCGCAAGCACGGACTGCGCTCGGTATGGAAGCGCAAATTCGTGCACACAAC
>NZ_QEII01000139.1 GCF_003347515.1 Rhodoferax ferrireducens
CGCCAGTCCAGTTTCAACCAGGCCACGGCTTTTCATACAGCAACTCCAATTATTTTCTGCTCGGGAGAATCATTGAAAAGGTGTCCGGCATCAGCTACCAGGACTTCATGCAGAAGCAGATTTTTCAGCCGCTGCAAATGCACAGTACGGAGATTGAGACCGCTGCGAGCCCTGTTGTTACTGTCATTGGTTACACGCAAGGAAGAAAGGGCATCTCCAAATCACCCTTTTACAGTATGAGTTGGCCGTTTGCCGCTGGTGCCATGCGCACCAGTGTTGACGACCTGGTGCGCTGGGACAATGCCATCAGGATAGGCGCACTCTTGAGGCGCGACTCCTGGGAACGAATGGCCAAAGACTTCACGTTAAATGACAGAAGCCACACGGGCTATGGGTATGGCTGGGTCATTCGCAAACTCCGC
>NZ_QEII01000140.1 GCF_003347515.1 Rhodoferax ferrireducens
TCAACCGTATGGTATTGTGGAAGTCATTGGCCAGCGTTGCTTGATGGAATGCCGCAACCTCCATCCCTTGTTCCTCATACCATTGGCTGGCACGTTGGTGCAATGGCGCGGATTCCTTTTGACCTAGTACATAAACACGCAAGTTTAGGTACATAATGGCGACCTAATTTTTGATCTGCGTCCTGTCGAGTGAAGTTCCATTCGATGGTTCGCTTTTCCTCGTTGCGGGCTTGCTGCCAAGTTGCAACCTCGGACTCCAGCAATTCGAGATTGGCAATGCGCCGATCCAAGCATTGGCGACTCAGAATGCCAATCTCGATCTCTGCCATGTTCAGCCAGCTCGCGTGCTTTGGGGTGTAGTGAAACTCCACCCGACGCAGGAGCTTGGCGGCTGCACGACTGCCCAGCACATCGTCAAAGCACTTTCTGAAGTGCGTGTTCAAGTTATCGAGCACCAAGTGAATTCGGCGTGCCTTGGCGTATGCGCCAGTGAGCAGTTCTTTGATGAAGGCGACGAAGTCCACCTTTCCCCGGCGCTCGGTGACCGAGACGATTCGCCGTCCAGCCTTGGGCTCGACGGCCACGAACAGATTGGTGGTGCCGTTGCGTACGTACTCGTAGTCATGCTTGCTTGGGCTGTTCGCTGCCATGGCCAATGGTGCTCGGCTGTGAGCGATAAGTTGCAAGCTTTTCTCGTCGATGCAAATGACGGGTTCAGCTTTGGATTTTGGGCGCGCGTAAAGTTCGAGCAGGGCATACATCCGGGCTCGGTACTCCTCGGTCAGCGCCCCAATGCACCACATTACCCGGCGCCAGGGCTTGAGGTCGTTTTTTTGAGCATGCGTCGAACGGTTTCCCGGCTCACCGATTCCAGGCCGGGCTCCTGACGGGCGGCGCGTTCGAGCTCGACCATGGTCCATCGCTGGCGTCCCTTGGGCGGAGCTGAGCAGGCCAATGCGATCACACGGGCCTCGGCGTTGGTGTCGTACTGGTGCGGGCGTCCTGAGCGCTGCACATCGAACACTGCCAGCGCCACCCCGCCTTGCAAGTAGGCGGCGCGAGCACGCCACACGGCCGTACGACCAATACCCAACACCGCCATAATCTGCGATTCTGGAATGTGGCGATCCAGGCATGACAGCACATGTGCACGATTGACCTCGCGCGCCTGATGCACCCCTTTGCTGCGAATTGCTTCGATAGCCGAGCGATCCTCCTCGCTCAAGTTCAGCTCCGTCTGACGCATGACCAATCCCAAATATGCCGGATGGCGATTATTGGATTGTAATCATGCTCCCTTATTTATGTGTCTAAATACTAGGCGTTGGCGCAGTAGGTCGGAAAACAAATGGTGGTACCGATACCACCGTCGCTCCGAGTCCAAAGGCACGATGAAGAGATTGGCGTGGTCAAGCTGATGGAGGATTTCTTCACCGCCATGGTT
>NZ_QEII01000141.1 GCF_003347515.1 Rhodoferax ferrireducens
ATTACGCGATGATCTTGGCAACCACACCGGCACCGACCGTCTTGCCACCTTCACGGATGGCGAAGCGCAGGCCTTCTTCCATGGCGATCGGGTTGATCAACTTGACCGTGATCGACACGTTGTCGCCCGGCATCACCATTTCTTTGCCTTCTGGCAACTCGATCGCACCGGTCACGTCCGTGGTACGGAAGTAGAACTGGGGACGGTAGTTGTTGAAGAACGGTGTGTGACGACCACCCTCGTCTTTGGAGAGAACATAGATCTCGCCGGTGAAGTGGGTGTGCGGCTTGATCGAACCGGGCTTGCACAGCACTTGGCCGCGCTGCACGTCTTCGCGCTTGGTGCCGCGCAACAGGATGCCGACGTTGTCGCCAGCCTGACCTTGGTCGAGCAGCTTGCGGAACATTTCCACGCCGGTGCAGGTGGTCTTCTGGGTGTCGGCAATGCCGACGATTTCGATTTCTTCGCCGACCTTGACCACGCCGCGTTCGATACGACCGGTCACCACCGTGCCGCGACCGGAGATGGAGAACACGTCTTCCACCGGCATCAGGAAGGCACCGTCGACGGCGCGTTCCGGCAGGGGAATGTAGGTGTCCAGTGCGTCGGCCAGCTTCATGATGGCTTCCTCGCCCAGCGGACCCTTGTCGCCTTCCATGGCGAGCTTGGCGCTGCCGTGGATGATGGGGGTGGCGTCGCCGGGGAAATCATACTTGTCGAGCAACTCGCGCACTTCCATTTCAACGAGTTCGAGCAGTTCAGCGTCATCGACCATGTCGCACTTGTTCAGGAACACGATGATGTAAGGCACGCCGACCTGACGCGCCAGCAGGATGTGCTCGCGGGTCTGGGGCATGGGGCCGTCAGCGGCGGAACAGACCAGAATGGCGCCGTCCATCTGGGCCGCGCCGGTGATCATGTTCTTGACGTAATCGGCGTGGCCAGGACAGTCGACGTGGGCGTAATGGCGATTCGCCGTTTCGTACTCGACGTGGGCGGTGTTGATGGTGATACCGCGGGCTTTTTCTTCCGGTGCGGCATCGATCTGGTCATAGGCCTTGGCCTGACCGCCAAACTTAGCTGCCAGCACGGTGGTGATGGCCGCCGTCAAGGTGGTCTTGCCGTGATCGACGTGGCCAATGGTGCCGACGTTAACGTGCGGCTTGGTACGTGCGAATTTTTCTTTTCCCATTATCA
>NZ_QEII01000142.1 GCF_003347515.1 Rhodoferax ferrireducens
TCCGGACCCATCGTGTTCGCAATGACACCAGTCTCCAGATCGACAGTCCCTTCACGCAAAGGTGCGCTGTCTTTGTCTAGTTTTTGCACAAAGCGCAGTCGTACGCCAGGAGCCTCTAAGCTGGTGCGAGCAATGAGGTCAGGTCCGAAATTTTCTGCAAAACGGGGTTGTACGCCCTAATCCACGAAAATTTCAGAGTCTCCGGTTTTCGCAGCGTCCCAGCATCTTCTGACCGTCTTGGCGCAGCGCGCCGTCAGCGCCAATATGCCGTTAAAGGGTCTGGCGCGCGCGGTGTGTGTTATCTGCGATGACTCCGGCCACAAACCCAAACAGCGATGGTGGAAAATCGTGGCCCATTCCCTCGACGATGAGTAGTTCGGCTCCTTTAATATTGGCCGCCGTGTCCTTCCCAGCTTCCGGGGGAACTAGTGGGTCGTCTGACCCATGCAACACAAGCGTCGGAGCACTTATGTTGGCTAGTCGTGATCTTAAGTCACCGG
>NZ_QEII01000143.1 GCF_003347515.1 Rhodoferax ferrireducens
CTTACTCATAAGTCAGTAATTTAGCGGACAAATTCTCTGAACTTATTTGTTTGAGTTTTCTCCAAATTCGCATGAAACGGGACGGACGCAAATTGGCCCACAACACGCTCGAAGAAATGCGTGTTCTGGCGGTACAAAGAATGAACGAGGGCGAGCATCCTGGCGTAGTAGCAATTTCTCTTGGGATGAATCGGTCATGGGCATACAAGTGCCGAGCCGCAGTCAAAGGACGTGGGCGTGGCCTCAAAGCCCTGCGCTCCACCAAAGGCACGGGACGCCCCCGCAAACTCACCCTGGCACAGGAACGCCAGGTTTTTCGCTGGGTCAACGGCAAACGCCCCGATCAGTACGGTTTTGACTTCGGTCTATGGACGCGCCAGATTGTGCAAGAGTTGCTGCTGTCACGCTTTGGGGTTCAACTTTCGCTGGCTTCTATCGGGGCACTGCTGGCCCGATTGGGCCTGACGGCACAAAAACCGCTGGAACGCGCATACCAGCGCGACCCGGAGGCGGTCGCACTTTGGAAGAATGAAACCTTCCCCGCCATCGCCGCTGAGGCACAAAGCAGTGGCGCCGAGATATTGTTCTGGGATGAATCTGGTTTTCGTGCCGACGCGGTGCATGGCAAGACGTGGGCACCACGAGGTCAGACGCCGGTCATTGAGCGTCCCGGGCAGCGTCAAAGCATCAGCGCCGCATCTGCCGTCAGCGCTAAAGGAGCCTTCTGGTTCGCCACCTACCAGGGTGGTTTGACGGGAGAGCTATTTGTCGAGTTGCTCAAGAAGATGATGTACCGACGCAAAAAACCAGTACGTCTGGTTGTCGATGGGTTGCCTGCGCACAAGAAGGCTCTGGTCAAGGACTACATCGCCAGCACAGCGGGCAAGCTCACGCTGCATTTCCTGCCGGGCTACGCACCTGACTTGAATCCAGATGAGTTGGTGTGGAGTCATGCCAAGCGCACGGGGGTGGCTCGGTCACCATTGAAGGCGGGTGAAAAGCTGCAATATCGTGTTGATGAGCAACTGCAAAATATCGCAAATGACAATGCATTGGTGAAGTCATTCTTTCGCCACCCTTCTGTCTCCTATATTACTGACTTATGAGTAA
>NZ_QEII01000144.1 GCF_003347515.1 Rhodoferax ferrireducens
TTCGAGATTTACATCGTCGTGGCCGGCATCTACCTGCTGCTGGCGCTGTCGTTTTCCGCCTTGTTCCGGGTGATCTACCGCCTGGCCCTCAACTACCCGGCAGGCCGCTGATGCGTACTTTTGGTTTTCCCGAATTTCTGTTCATCCTGGAGGCGGCCAAGTGGACCGTGGCGCTGTCGCTGATTGCCTTCATTGGCGGCGCCATCGGCGGCCTGATCATTGCGCTCAGCCGCACCTCGCAGAACAGCGTGGC
>NZ_QEII01000145.1 GCF_003347515.1 Rhodoferax ferrireducens
TTGCTTTTTCCGAATTACTGGCGCGGGTGCGCACGCTGTTGCGCCGCGGCGCGAAGGCCAACTCGCCGGTGTTCATGCGCGCGGCCGATCTGGAACTCGACTTGTTGCGGCGTCGCGTCACGCGCGCAGGCAAGCGGATTGACCTGACGGCCAAGGAGTTTTCCCTGTTGGAACTGCTGCTGCGCCGCCAGGGCGAAGTGCTGCCCCGTTCGCTGATCGCGTCGCAGGTGTGGGACATGAATTTCGACAGCGACACCAACGTCATCGAGGTCGCCATGCGCCGCCTTCGCGTCAAAGTGGACGACAATTTCGAGCCCAAGCTCATCCGCACCGTGCGCGGCATGGGCTATGTGCTGGAGAACCCCGATTGCGTTTGAATGGCAGAACCTCCATCACCCGGCGTTTGACACTGCTGTTCGTCATCGCCTCATCCGGCGTCCTGCTGGCGCTTGGGCTGGTGATTGCGTCCTCGGTAGAGAAGCACTTCGAGGAGCAGGACATGGAGGTGCTAATGGGCAAGATGGCGCTGGCCCGGCACACGCTGGAGCAGATGGAATCGCAGGACGATCTGACACACGTCACGCACCTGCTGGACAACTCACTGGTCGGCCATCACGGCCTTGAGGTGATTGTTTACAGTCTGAATCACGAGGTGATGTTCACCACGCCGAACGCCCACTTTCCCCTCGACCTGGTGGCCGCCAATGCCGCCCGCAAGCCGCTGCGCCCTGTCACCTGGACGCTAAGCGAGCAAACCTACCGGGGCATTGCCGCCGAGCTGCCGACCGGCATCAGCGAGCGCTCGCGGGTCATCGTGGCGGTCGCCATCGACATCGCGCACCATCAGGCCTTCATGCGCTCCTTCCAGCAAACGCTGTGGCTTTTTGTCGCCGGCGCGGCGGCACTGAGCGGCGTTTTGGGCTGGGCTGTCGCACGACACGGTTTGGCGCCTTTGCGTGCCATGCGCGAGCAAACGCAAGGGGTCACGGCCCAGCAACTGAGCCTTCGCCTGCCGGTGGAATCGGTGCCGGTCGAACTGGCGGAGCTCGCGCAATCCCTGAACGAGATGCTGGCGCGGCTGGAAGAAGCGTTTCTGCGACTGTCCGACTTTTCTTCCGACATCGCGCACGAGTTACGCACGCCGGTGAGCAATCTGATGACGGAAACGCAGGTCGCCTTGTCGCGCGCGCGCAGTGCCGACGAGTACCGCAGTATTCTGGAATCAAACGCCGAGGAATACGAACACATGGCGCGGATGATCT
>NZ_QEII01000146.1 GCF_003347515.1 Rhodoferax ferrireducens
AACGTACGGGCCACAAAGGCACCAATGGCTTACCGGTCATGTGTGGCGTGCCCCTCAACGGTACCTCACGCACGGCTCAAGTTTCTTCGGCACGGAGTCCGGGCGCGGCCGGCTGGATCGCTAACGTTTGAGATGACGCGAGATTGAGCCTACCAACTCCTCAAGAGCCTCTGTGTAGTCGTGGCGGAAGTCAATGTATTTCTTGGTTCGCAGCAGAGTTGGAACTGTGCAGTCATTAAGAAGTATCGGTATCACAGTGACTTTGCGTTCGTTGACTTCCGCCCAGAACTTGGCTTGCCACTCTTGCTCCACCCAGCGAGATGCGACCGCATGCTCTGACAAGACCACGACAACGAAGTCTGCTTGGTCGAGGCCCTCAGCGATCTTGGTTGGAATCGACTCGCCTCCAAGAATTTCCCATTCATCTAGCCAAGGTTGGTGACCAAGTTCCCCAAGATCGACTGCGAGCCCACGCACGAAGCCTTTGTCAGCTGAGGCGTGGGACAGAAATATCATTGCGCCGTGTGGCGGGCTACTGAAGCGAGCAGTAAACATTCTGTCGTTTAGAACGCCGGAGACAAAAGCGAGCTCTTCAAGCGCGAGGATGCGTTCTTCGCCTTGTGCTTCTGCTCCACGATACGGAGTAAGCATGTTGAACAGTTGCTCATGTCGCGCCAGTAGTTGCTGAGTATTTGGGGCTTGCAAGTATGTGAGCGGTATCAGGCTGTAGTACGCAGTTATGCCGAAAGGAGCGAACTTGACGATTCCATGAAGCTTTCCCTTGTGGATCGTGTCATCGTCAAGTTCACCGATCCGCCCCTTGTGCTTACCTCGAAGGATGACGACAGGGCCATAAGCGAATTCGTCGGCAGAGTAGGGCATCTTGCAGCTGGCTAACGTAATGTATTCCGCAAAACCTGCGGAATAATCTGGGCACTGCGGGATAAACTGGACATGAATTCCTCCGGAGAACGGCTTGTAGCCTTGATTTCAGCGACTTTGTTGAATTTCCATACAGGTGTAAAAATTCCGACAAACCCCGCAAATCGTTTTGATCGATTCTAGGCTTCAATCAGGCTGACCCAAAAAATTGGGAGCGCATCTTGAAGGCCTGCGTCCGCTGCCATCCAGTCATTCAAAAAACCAATGCTGCCGCCTGGTTTGTGACGAATAAGCTCCATTACCAGAAACAAAACTGCTACCAAATAAATAGCTACCTGCGCATATTCCAAAAGGGCTAGCGGCTGATTTAATGCCTAAAAATCCGCCACGCCTGCCGCTGCTTAAGCTCGTCACCCCAGCAGCTTGCGTGCTGCGTCCATCTGCTCATGCTCGAAGGCTGGGGCGAAGTCGTCCAACTCATGGCTGTGCAGGCCCACGGTCGCATGGCGGGCCACCGTCCGCCAGTCGGACACCGACTTGGCCACGTCGGCCAACGCCGCCAGGGCCAGGGTGGGCGTCAGGGAAAAGTAGGCGCAGTGGGCCATCAAGGGGGCCAGCCCCATGACAGGCCCCACGTCAGCGGACAACCACGTTTTGGACTCGCGGTCCTTGTCCGGAAACGGGTTGAGGTCAAAGGCCGGGGTCAGCCGCCACTGTGCGTTGCTCAGTTGCAGAAAGCCAAGGTTCTGCAGGTGGTCGTCCACGTTGGTGATCAAGAGGTTGAACACGATGCGGCGCCACAGTTGCCGGGCATCCGCTGTGGGCTGCGGTGAGTTGGCGCGGATGGCATGCTCGCACGACCGGCACCTTGTTATGCGTGAGCGGTAAGCCCTTGTCCAGATGACTGTCGAAAAACTTTACATGACAGATGACTCACCATCTCCAGACTTACACCGTCGACGAAATTCTTCAATCAATACAACCAGCTTATCCAACTTGTATTTGCATGGCACAGGTATTGCTGCGAATCTCGCGTGGACAGCAGGGTCATATCCGCCCAGGGCGAGATGTACAACGGAATTGGTGAGTCGTCCAAGTCGCATAAATGAGGAGGTTTCGTGAAACTACGCATCCTTTCTGTATTCCTGGCCGCGTTGCTTTTAGTCCCTACGGCTTGGGCCGGCTTTGTGACTTTCGAGTCGGCTGGTGCCGACCCCGCTTCGATCACACCGACGCGAGATGCCTTTCGCACAGCCGTCGGTGGCGGAACGATCGCCGGGGCCAATGGCTCCTTCGGTGGACTTCGCCGCGAGATCAACTGGGATGGCGTACCTAATAATCTATCCGACCCGAATGCGTTGCCTGCCAACTTCTTCAACGTCAACTCGCCCCGCGGGGCTGTACTCAGCACGCCAGGAACGGGCTTCCTCGTGAGCGCCAACGCCGGATTGGCCACGCCCGCGCTGTTCGGATTTGGCAGTGATTTCCAGAGCTTCAGCGCGCAGCGGCTGTTCACTGCGGTCGGCAGCAACATCACGGATGTTCTGTTCTATGTGCCGGGTACGATGACGGTTGCCACCACCAGTGCCTTCGCTGCGATCTTCGTCGACGTCGAAGTGGCTGCTCAGACGAGGATCGAGTTCTTCGACGAGAGCAATTCAATCATTTTCTCTCGCGACGCTTTGGTTGCGGGGAACCAGGGATTGAGCTTTGTGGGTGCGGTTGCCAATGCCGGCGAGAGGATCAGCCGGGTTCGCCTCACTTCGGGTATGAATACGCTAATTTCCAATGGCGTGTTGGGCAATCCAAATGACGACATTGTGGTCATGGACGATTTTCTTTATGCAGAGCCACAAGCACTGCAGAGCGTCCCCGAGCCATCGAGTTTTCCGTTGGTCGCCCTCGGACTGCTTGGCTGTCTGGCAGGGTTGCGTCGCCGCCACCACAGCATCTGATCACGAACAGGAGTTCAACACATCAGCCCAGGCATCGCGCCTTGGGCCGACGATAAAGCGATCCCCTCCTGCGCTGAGATACAGAGTCTGGCAAGTTCGCCACGAGGGCATACGGTGAGAGTGACCAAATTCGTGGGCAACGCACTTGGCCAGGCGCAATCATTCTCCCTGGAAAGTGATGATTGATTTGGTTCTTCGAACAACGGCCCTTGCCGCTGTATTTGTACCTGCATAAGCAGACCTCAAACGACGGACTAGGCCCGGGATTGCGCGCTCGCGGCATGTAGGGATGGGGCGTCGTAGCTCTTCAACGCGGCGAATCTGTCCTGGCGCTTGAGGGCGGACGGTTTTTCCGATAGGAGTTCTTCAGCGCAATTTTGCCGTCGCGAAAAGTGAACAGGTCACAGCCATGAACTTCCACACGAGCGCCGTCTGCTCGGGTGCCAGTGAAGGTCCACTCCGACACGCCGCGGTCACCTTGGACAAAGTGGCAGGCATTCCCCCAGTGGGCATCAGGAAACGTCACCCAGACCTCCGCAAATCCGGCCCGCACGGCCTCACGGCCGGCGTAGCGGGTTCCGCAGATGTCCGGGCCTGCCGACGATTCAAAGACACAGTCGTCGGTCATGAAGGACATCAAGGCATTAATGTCATGGCGATTCCACGCATCGGCGAAGTCCTGCAAGACCTCGGTGGTGAACTCAGGAAACGTATTGGCCATGATCTGCTCTCCTTCACGAATTTCAGGTTTCAGGTACTTGGCGCCGGAGTACAACATGGGTGGCTTTCTCCGACGCAACAAACTGGACACATTCATATCCCAGAGCGCGCATGTCAATCCCCTCGAACAATCGCTCTCCCCCGCCCAGCAGGATCGGCGAGATGGCGATGTGCAGCTCATCGATGAGGCCCGCACGAAGATATTGCTGGACAGTGTCAGGTCCGCCGCCAATGCGCACATCCATTCCGTTGGCTGCGTCGCGCGCCCGATCAAGCGCCTCGTGAATGCCGCCCGTGACGAAGTAGAAAGTCGTTCCGCCTTCCATCTGAATGGGCGGGCGCGCGTGATGAGTCAAGATGAAAGTTGGAACGTGATAGGGCGGGTTGTCCCCCCACCAGCCTTTCCAGTTCATGTCGGGCCAGGAACCGCGAATCGGTCCGAACATGTTCCTTCCGAGAATCCAGGCGCCAACATGTCTGAAGCCCCGCGCAGCGAAGTCGTCATCAATCCCCGTCGTGCCACCGTCGGCGCCAAATAGGGTCCGTTGGAGCGTGCGTGTCGGGAATAACCACTGGTGCAAATCTGTCCCGCCCACGCCGAGCGGATTCCTGATGTCCTGATTCGGACCAGCTCCGTATCCGTCAAGCGAGATAGTAAAGCCTTCAACTCGGACGCGTGTCATTTTCATGCCTTCCTTTCGATTGACGCCTCTTAAGAAACTTCCCCAGCAGCCTTGAGAAATCGGATATTTGAAATCATGCTGAGGAGGTTTGCTGTGGTGTAAGTTGAAAGCCCAATTGGTGAGCCCGACGAGTGAGATTTTGCACCACT
>NZ_QEII01000147.1 GCF_003347515.1 Rhodoferax ferrireducens
GGCAATGCCGAGACCGTGGTCATCGTGCCGGGCTACGGCCTGGCCGTGGCGCGGGCCCAGCACGCGGTGAAGGAACTGGCGCAAAAGCTCACCGACAAGGGCATCACGGTGAAATACGCGATTCACCCGGTGGCGGGTCGCATGCCGGGCCACATGAACGTCTTGCTGGCCGAGGCCGAGGTGCCCTACGACCAGGTGTTCGAGATGGAGGACATCAACGGCGAGTTCGGCCAGGTCGACGTGGCCATCATCCTGGGCGCCAACGACGTGGTGAATCCGGCCGCGCACGTCAAGGGCAGTGCCATCTACGGCATGCCGATTCTGGAGGCCTACAAGGCCAAGACCATCATCGTCAACAAGCGCTCCATGGCCGCCGGCTACGCCGGTCTCGACAACGAGCTGTTCTACCTGGACAAGACCATGATGGTGTTTGGCGATGCCAAGAA
>NZ_QEII01000148.1 GCF_003347515.1 Rhodoferax ferrireducens
GACTGTCGATCTGGAGACTGGTGTCATTGCGAACACGATGGGTCCGGAACTGCGTACCCAGGCCCTTTTCCGAGATCGTTTTATCGGCGTCGTGCGAATGGGACACTCGCTAAGTGACGGCGAGCTATTGCTCCGGCCCGATGAAGTCTCAAGCCGCATAACGCACCCGACGATCCTGGAAGTAGCCAATAACCCTCTCTGGATTTTTGTCGAGCGTATGCGTCCGGCCAACACACCTTGACCGTTGAACGGCTACTGGGATAGCGGCGTCCAGCGATGCGGCAACAGCTCATCAATGTGACTGTTCTTTTGCGTAGGCAGTCGTGCCAGAACATCCTTCAG
>NZ_QEII01000149.1 GCF_003347515.1 Rhodoferax ferrireducens
GCACCACGGTTCATGTGCGCATCCATGCGAATCCAGACACGGTGTCGATTGGCATGGCAAACACCGGCGACGGCATTGCGCCCGACTATTTGGAGCGGATTTTTGACCGCTTTTTCCGGGTCGATCCCTCACGGCAGCGCAGCAGCGAAGGCACGGGCCTGGGACTGGCCATCACCAAGTCCATCGTCATCGCCCATGGCGGCACGATCTCCGCCGCATCGGCTGGTGCCGTGAGCACCTTCACGATCAGACTGCCAACACCATATTTCCCATAGGCGCTACGAACCTCGGTGGGCGTGCTCTCTCTAAATTTCGGGACGAATTGATGGGCGGCGATTGTGTCGGTCAGGCACGAGCAAAGCGCACCCCTGGTAATTAATTCCCACCCGCCATCGCGTTCCCCTGCAGCAAACGCAGGCTACTGAATACGACCAACAGGCTGGCGCCCATATACGCAAATGCGGCCATTCACAGGCGGCCATTACGCAGTGCCGCCAGACTCTTGGTGTACATTGAAAATCCAGCCAACCTGGTTGACGCCAATTATCCTGTCCGGCGGTCAGGATAGATGACATCGACCACTGCGGGCCAAGATGGAGAGCCCTGAGCTTCCAGTGGTGAGAGTCGGGTCAGGAACCCGGTGGTGTTGGCCGCGCGAGTCAGTGAATCATTGTTCTGGCGCCTTGGTCAAGCATGGCAGCGACAAAACCCTGCGCCTGGAGCGCATCACCGTGGCAATGGGTTTGGCCTGGCGCCACTTCAGCGCCGTGGGCGCATGAGATCAGACGCACGGACTGGGACTGGGTTCAGTTGGCTGTGGTTGAGCGACCCTTGCAACGTGGCAAGCACGAGTCCATGTCCATGTCCACAAAGGAAGCTGCGCAAGGCGGTAGCGGGACGAATACCCCGACGAGGTGTCGGGTTCACCGGTGGTCAGTGAGGCGAACACCAGGCAGTGGCGCAAGGGCGTGTGCCATCAGGCGACATGCGGCCCGCACGGGTTGCCGCACCTGGTCAAAGGCGGCGGCAACAAAAAAAAGCGGAAAAAGGACGATCTGAATCGGCCACGGCATCGTGGACGCTTCAACTTAACTTTCGAGATCACGCGCAGCCCCGGGCAGGCCCGAGGCGCGGGACTCATTGCTGACACCTCAGCAGGCTCGAACGCAGTCAAGGCCGACGGAATGCCATTTTCTGGGATGACCAATATTTTGAACTCAAACGGTCGAGCCTGACTTCCCCGCCTGTTGACGGTGCGTGAACAAAACGGCCATCCCCCACATAGATTCCAGCGTGGGTGGCTACGTCGCTTTGGGCGAAGAGAACCAGGTCACCGGAGCGGATGTTGTCACTTGATACGGGTTGGCCCCAATTCTGCAGTTTTGAGACGGTACGAGGTGACGCAACCCCTGCTCTTGATTGATAGACGTGGCCAATTAATCCACTGCAGTCAAAACCAGAGTCCGGGGTATTTCCACCGTAGCGGTACGGCGTTCCAACCAGTCCAACGGCGTAGATGGTTATGTCGTCGGCTTGCCCTTGCGAGATTTTCGATGGTGCGCCCAAGCTAGAGATGGACGCAGGACCACGGCCAACCGATGGCGCTGTGCTGCATCCCCCAAGAACAAGAAGGAGCGTCACCGAAACAAAGTTGAGGCCGAGTTTCATCAATTTGTCTATTCTGAGCAATTAAAGTCGTAAACACGGCTCTAGCATTCATGCGGGTTAACGGCGTGGCAAATTGACAACACGCAGAGCTAGAGTCGTAAACAACTTTACAACATTTCCCACAACGATTGGGGCATACAGCGTCTGAACTTACCAAGGTGTGCATTTCGGCTGCCGTAAACCGGTCCGTCGTCGCTGACTTCTGGGTGCCCATTGCGGTCTTTCAGCCTTTCCCAAAGGGGACACTCAAATGCCAGATTTACGAGCTGCCGCGCACGCAGGATGCAAACCGTGAAAATCACGATGAGTATGTCTTCTGCTGCTTAGCGGTGACCGCCGGTGAGCACGATAGGCAGGATTCTGGTGGGAACTGATTAAGGAGCTGCCGAGTGTGCTCAGCGCCATCTGAACTCCGGAACGAACTTCTCAAGCTGAGTGAGATTCTCGAGTCCATGCAGTGCCGTCTTGCCGACGATGCCGGACATCACAAACGGCGAGCGGTCGCCCAAGCTCTGCAAGCTGGTCCGAATCTCGCCAAAGATTCGCTGCCTGTTCTCGTGCCGCCACCCGTATGCGCCTGGTAGGGTCCAGTATCTTTCACCCTTCTCAACGGCCGGGATGGCGTAGGAAAGAGCCGCCATGACTTCGAGTCTGTCGAAGGCCACGTGGAACGCATCTTCAGAAGGGAAGTGTGGCCGAAAAAGTGGCAGAAGTAGGGCTTCAAGGTGATTCTGAAATGGTGTGAACTGCCGGTCGCGCTCGGGCAATAACTTCATTACGTCTGAACCCTGCTCAAAAAGTGCCCAAACGGGCACTAACTCCACGGCGCGTTTGTCCTCACGGTTTTCGCGGGCGACCGCCGAATTGAACATAGCGTGCAGCGAGGCCCATTGCTCCGTTGCAACCGCGCCGAGACCGAAGGCATACAGCAGCAGTGTGGCGGGATAGCGCTGGAGGTCTAGCCATATGACAATGCCCCCTTGTGCCCGACGCAGGGAAAGCTTTGCCAGTGCCTTGGTCCACGGATTAACCTGAGCCCCCTCACTCCACTGACCGGCGACGAATGCCATCCGAATTAGCGTAACGGACGGAGCCTCATACGATTTCAACCGTGCGAGGATGGCGGCACCGTTGGTGTCTCGGGAGTTCATGTCGAACGCAGGGACGGTCGTTGCTGCCGCCACATTCTCAGCCTCACGGCTGACAAGGTCGTCGAGCGCGATTCGGTACTTGGGCTCCGAGAGGTACCGCTTGAGCGTGACGACCGCAGCCTCAGTAGACAAAGGGTGAGGCCGTGAAAACTCCTCGAGCGCCTTCACCTGCTCGCTCACAGTGTCAAAGAACGAATCGGCATCCGAAATTTCAATAAGCGTTGCGCCGCGGCGGGCAATAAGGTCGGCGGCTTTGGCGCTTGGTTCGCCTCTACTGGCCCAGTAGGTAGAGAACCGCCGGTATGGAGCGCGGGTCATGGCAGCCCTCAGGGCATCGTCCCAGTCTGCGGACCACCCTGTGATCACCAGGCCGTATTCGTCGAAGATTCGGTCGAGAAGGCGGTTGAACGCATCCGGGTACGCCGCCAGTTCCTCCGGCGTGTTCCTGATTCGAGTGTCCAAGTAGTCGCCGTGAATCTTGACGATTGTGCAGGGGGTGTGGACGAGCGGGAGAGCGCCGTCGATGTGGTCTGGAGTGCTGAGGACCGTGGCCTGGATGCCAACGTCCTGGAGAGCAATCTCGAGGAGCCGGTCGAAGTTCGTGGTCAATATAACCCTGACGTAACCCAACTTCACCAAGTCAGCGACGGCTCGGTGAGCCTTTGTTGGGACCTTGGCTCCTTCCTCTCGCTCCTGCTCAGTGGGCTCCCAGTAGGTTCGCAGCAGTTGCTGTCGTTCCGCGGGCGTCTTGGCGACAGCGTCCAGCAGCTCTGAGTACCCCGGCTCCTTGCCCGTGGTCTTGAGGAACCATCCCGCCGGGTCCGGTTCGCAGCTCGCTCCCTGCAAGGCGGCTACCTTGCGCACCAACTCAATGGTGATTTCCCAACCCGTGGGGATTCGAGCGGCCCGCGACACACCAGAACCCAGCAAGACGGCGTAGACGCCCTTGTTGGCGTGCATCGAAAAGGCAAGTGAGTTTGTGGGGTCAATCATTGGTTTACTTATTTGATGTGAAGTTGCACGGGAACTGCGCACGCTTGTCGGGCCCATAGCGGTTGGTGACGACTCGGGAAAGAAGACATTAAAGAGAAATTTCTCTGGCAGGTTCGACGGAACCAATGTGATTGCCGATGCATATATGAAAGTTGGCAACCTTTCGCCTCGAAAAAAGGCAGGGGTCACTATTCGAAAGCGTCATATCACTTCAGGATTGGTTTTCTTAAATAAATATTTTTTGTAAATTGTCATTTACCCCAGACATTCGCAGTCGAAGCGTCAAAGTACGAAACACTGAGGGGATGGCTTGGCCTGCGATTGTTTGTCATTTGATTAGCCCGTCTGATAACCAGTTTGTTTTCGTCTGAGTTTGGGTCGCTATACAGGCCAATGTAGAGCTGAGAAAGCTTACCTCTTTCGATTCGTTGAAGATAATGCTCATCATTTTCTGCCAATGAATGACCGTAGATAAACAGCGCACCTGTTATCTCGCTAAAACTTCGATAGGCCTTTGCTAAGTAATCGCTATGGCGAATACGCGCCAATTTTTCTGCACTTGTTCCTTCGGATACGAACAGTGGAAATAGCCCTTTACCCAAGGCATTTCGGATTTGGTCAATGAGTCGAACCCCCGTGTTCGTCCATGTGTATTTCTGAACCTCAGTTCCGGCATCAAAAACATGAAGTGCTCCATGGAGAAACCAGGTGTTCTGCTCATGGCTTTGGCTTGGCTCCCATACGACGTAGGCGGCGTCATAGTCGTCTTCCGACTTGCGAAAGCCGTCATCTGATGATGGGCTAGCACCGTCATGTGTGTGCATCTGTGCCCAATAAAGTAAGAGGTCGTAGTTAAAGGTGTAGACCGTCTTGAAGTTCGCAATGAAAACCCGACAAGCGGCGTATTCTTGGTCTTCTATTTCCCCAGGGTATGCAGGATGACTATGCGCAATTGTTTGGACCAGAAGCTCGCGGAGACCGTCAGCGTCAGCCTGTAAGGTGTCCAAAAAGGACTGCGTGGTGCCACCATAGGATTCAAGAATGAGCTTCGCATCACGTAGCGCCTTTATGACTCGCTCAAAATCCTGTGTCCCAAGGGCTTCAAAAGCTTTTTTCGCCGTCGACGAAAGTTTTGAAAAATCGGCTTTTTCGTACAACTTCCCATAGAGAAAAATATTTGGCCGGCAGGCAATACTGAATCCGTTACCCAGCAAAACATGCAGGTTTTTGATTCGTTGTGCTTCCGACAACGCCTGTTGAAAAGTATAAATTGGCACTCCAGGCGCATCTACAGTTGGGCATGAATGGTCGAAAACGCGCTGTCACCGCGTTTGTATTTTGGACGTGGGTCAATGAAATGTTCAGGCAGAACCGAAACTTGCCGCATTTCGCTGGTGTGAAACATCTTCCAGCCAACGTATTCGCCGGACTCACTACCGCCCCGAACTTGATAGGCCCGCATCGCACTATGGCCTTTGCTGTCAACCCCATAGGTGTGAGGTTCGACGACCCTTGAAAATCCGTCGTAAGTAAATCCCAGCAAGCTTTTATTTTGTATCGCTGACTTGATTGGCATAAAACTCCCTTGTTAGCACAACTATTGTCTCCATAAGAAAAAGGGAACGACTTTGGGCCGCCCCTTTCCAGCCAGTGTTATCGCTTGCTATTTGGCGTAGTTTTCATTGGCTTCCACGTGCTTCCAGGGGAAGTCGTTGGCGGAAGGGGTTTATGGTCTGGCACCGTCGTATAGTTTGGACGAAGGCCCCCTTTGGGTCCGACCTCTTGGAAGATGCCGCCTGCGGTTCCGGTATTGGTACCGGGCTTTTTACCTGCTGTCATAAGTACTCCCTAAAAAACAGCACTGGCCCCCGGTACTTGAAATCCCTGTTGCCAAACCGTTGCTGATTCGGTTACGCTCGACGTTCCTTAACGTGAGTTGGGGGCAGACCTCGCCGGGTTTCGGTTGTCTGCCAAGGCTGCTGAGAGTTCGTACCTCTCAGTGGCCTTTTTCTTGTGAAAGAGAAATTCACGAGCCCACTATATATGGTGTCTTTAGTGATTGCAAGCCACTATATGTAGTGTATTTTGCATAAGTTGTGGATAACTCAAATGGTAACCGGTGGCGCGCTTGTGGATAGCACTTTAGAAATCGTCAGCACAAAACGATGACACCAACAGTATGTCCACCGTTGGAATGGGTGCCACGCGCGCACGTGCCAAGCTTCTCGAGGGATGGGTTGGCTCTTGGTTTTGAATGACTGCTCCTGGTCGTAGGACTAAACCGCTCGCGCGGTACCCTGCGATGTGACGTTTGTGGTTTGCCGAAGGTGGGCGAGTGCCTATGTTGTGAGGTGAGGCAATTGGCCTCGTTCACCACAGGAGCACAGCCATGGAAACATC
>NZ_QEII01000150.1 GCF_003347515.1 Rhodoferax ferrireducens
CCAGACGTATGCGTGAGCAAGTTTTCAATGGTGACGTGACGTCCAGGCAAAGGATATTCGGGAAAATACTTTTCGATTTCATCCGCTAAAGAAAGTTTGCCTTGCTCAGCAAGCAACATGATCGCCGCAGCGGTAAATTGCTTCGTCACTGAGCCCGTGCGTAATGGGAATTCCGGTTGGAGCGGAACGTTCGTCTCCATATTCGCCAACCCATAGGCTTTGCGGAACAGGATGGCGCCGCGCTGCGAAACAATG
>NZ_QEII01000151.1 GCF_003347515.1 Rhodoferax ferrireducens
ATCAAACCGGTGGCTTCAGCCACCGGTATGAACCTTGTTGGAGGTACGTGGCCCAGCACGGGGTCATGCCAGCGCAGCAAGGCTTCCGCCCCCACGATCGCACCAGTTGCCACGTCCACCTGCGGCTGGTAGTGCAATTGCAGAATTTCCTGGGCAATGGCTTCCTTCAAGCGGGTATGCAGTTGCATGTCTTCGTGCACGCGCCGGTCCATTTCCATTGAATAGCAGGCGTAGGCGCCGCGCCCCGACTGTTTGGCCTGGTACATGGCCATGTCAGCGTAACGCAGCAAGGTGTCACTATCCTGGGCATCATCCGGGTAAAAAGCCAGACCCAGGCTGCCGCCTGAATACACATCCTGCTCCTGAAGACGGTACGAGGCCTGCAGCGACAGCAACAGCTTGGAGGCCACGCCCACTGCTTCATCCACATTCGTCAGATCGGTCAGCAAAATAGCGAATTCGTCGCCGCCCAAGCGTGCCAGTATGTCGTTTTCGCGCAAGGCGCTGCGCATGCGGGCGCCTACCTGCACCAGCAAGGCGTCGCCCATGGCGTGTCCAAAACTGTCATTCACGGTTTTGAAATAGTCCAGATCAAGAAACAAAACAGCCACGCGCAGACCTGAGCGTCCGGCCCGCGCCAGGCTCTGGATCAGTTGCAAGCGAAACA
>NZ_QEII01000152.1 GCF_003347515.1 Rhodoferax ferrireducens
TCCTTGGCCTGTCGGCCGGCGGCGTGCTCAAGCCCGAGATGGTCAAGACCATGGCGCGCGACCCCATCATCCTGGCGATGGCCAACCCGACGCCAGAGATCAGCCCCGAAGAAGCGCTGGCGGTGCGTCCGGATGCGATCCTGGGCACGGGCCGTTCGGACTATCCGAACCAGGTCAACAACGTCCTGTGCTTCCCGTTCATCTTCCGGGGCGCGCTCGATGTCGGCGCCACCACCATCAACGAGGAAATGAAACTGGCCACGGTACGCGCCATCGCGGCTCTGGCGCATGCCGAGATCCCGGAAAGCGTGGCCAAAGCCTACGGCGCCGCCGGCCTGCGTTTCGGCCGCGACTACCTGATTCCCAAGCCGTTCGACCCACGCCTGATCGTGGCCGTGGCGCCGGCGGTGGCGCAGGCCGCCATGGACAGCGGCGTCGCCACCCGTCCGATCGGCGACATGGACGCCTACCGGACCGGTCTGGCGCGCTTTGTCTACCACTCCGGCTCGGTCATGCAGCCGGTGTTCGACGCGGCGCAGAAGGCGCCCAAGCGCGTGGTCTACGCCGAGGGCGAGGACGAGCGCGTGCTGCGCGCCGTGCAGATCGTCATCGATGAGCGCCTGGCCACGCCGATCCTGGTGGGGCGCGCTGGCGTGGTGGCCCAGCGCATCAAGGAGTTCGGGCTGCGCCTGGTGAGCGGGCGTGACTTCGAGCTGGTCGATCCCGACACCGATGCGCGGGTGCCGCAGGCCGCGCAGGCCTATTACCAGCTCACGCGGCGCAAGGGCGTCACGCCGCTCGCCGCCGAGTCGGCTTTGCGCAGCAACGCCACGGCGCTGGCCGCGATGCTGGTACACCGAGGCGACGCCGATGCGCTGCTGTGCGGCGTGACCGGCGGCTACCGCGCGCACCTGGACGTGGTGGCCCATGTGATCGGCCTGCGCGAGGGCGTTGAGACCCTCGCGGCCATGAACCTGCTGATGCTGCCCGAGCGCACGCTGTTCATCTGCGACACCTACGTCAACCCCGACCCCAGCCCCGAGCAGCTGACCGAGATCGCCGTGCTGGCCGCCGACGAGGTGCGCCGCTTCGGCATCACGCCGCACATGGCGCTGTTGTCGCATTCGAGCTTCGGCAGCGAGGACACGGCCAGCGCGCGCAAGATGCGCCGCGCGCTTGAGTTGATCCGCTCGCTCAAGCTCTCGTTCGAGGTCGAGGGCGAGATGCACGGCGATGTGGCGCTGTCCCGCGAGTTGCTCGACCAGGTGTTCCCCGGCTCGGCCCTCACGCGCGAAGCCAACCTGCTGGTGATGCCAACGCTGGATGCCGCCAACATCACCTTCAATGTCCTCAAGGCCACCTCGGGCCACGGCATCACGGTCGGTCCGATCCTGCTCGGACTGGCGCGGCCGGCGCACATCCTGACGCCGACCGCGACGGTCAGGCGTCTGGTCAACATGACGGCGCTGGCCTCGGTGGACGCCGCCTCCGAGTGGTCCAGCCGCACCGCCACCTCGGTGCTCGCGCATATCCGTGCGGGATGACGCCGTCGTTCCAGCGTTCCAGTTTTCCCCCCGCATTCACATCGAAGGAGTTTTTATGTCCGATATCGTCATCGTCGCCGCGGCCCGCACTGCCGTCGGCAAGTTTGGTGGCAGCCTGGCCAAGACCGCCGCGCCCGAGTTGGGCGCCCATGTCGTGCGCGGCCTGCTGG
>NZ_QEII01000153.1 GCF_003347515.1 Rhodoferax ferrireducens
GCGACTTTGTAGCCGGCATCGACCATCTTGGTTGAAATCGTCTCGCCCAGGCCGCCCATGCCGCCGGTGACCAGAACCACGCGTGTTGCTTGTGTCATGTTTTGTGTCCTTTTTCTGTTTGCTGTTTTGCTGTTTTGCTGCTTTGGTGAATCAATCGTTCAGGCGCGCTCGACGGCCAGTGCCACGCCCATGCCGCCGCCGATGCACAGCGAGGCCAGGCCCTTGTTGGCGCCGCGACGCTTCATCTCGTGCAGCAGCGTGACCAGGATGCGGCAGCCCGACGCCCCGATCGGGTGGCC
>NZ_QEII01000154.1 GCF_003347515.1 Rhodoferax ferrireducens
AGCATCTGGCCGGTCTGGTTGCAGTCGTCATCAATCGCCTGTTTGCCGAGCAGGATCAGGCCGGGCTGCTCCTTGTCGACCAGGGCCTTGAGCAGCTTGGCGACCGCCAGCGGCTGCAGTTCTTCGCTGGTTTCGACCAGGATGGCGCGGTCAGCGCCGATGGCCATGGCGGTGCGCAAGGTTTCCTGGCACTGCGTGACGCCGCAGGAGACAGCGATGATCTCGGTGACCACGCCTTTTTCCTTCAGGCGAACCGCTTCCTCGATGGCGATTTCATCGAAGGGGTTCATGCTCATTTTGACGTTGGCGATATCTACACCGGTGTGGTCCGACTTGACGCGGACCTTCACGTTGTAGTCCACCACGCG
>NZ_QEII01000155.1 GCF_003347515.1 Rhodoferax ferrireducens
AAAGCCGCCGCCTGCGGGTGGCGCGACCACGCTTGCTCCAGGGCGCTGCCCAGGGTTTGGGCCTGGCTGACCGTGGCCAGCAACAGCCCGGCGGTCAGCACCATGGCCCTGTTCGGCCAGCCCGGTGTGGGAGGACGATGGCGAGCAGCGCATACAAAGTCAGGGAGCATGGGTCTTTTTCTCGGAAAACTGATTGCGCGCAGTGTGCGCAATCGCCCCCAACAAAAGAGTGACCGCAAGATTACATTCCTGTTATCTGGGCAGTGCAGCGGTACGCTCTCGGTGCGGAAACTGGGCGCCTTGGCAGCCGCCAGCTTGGCCAGCTATCCCAGCGGGATCATGGCCTGTTATATGGTCAATTAAGGCTCTAGCCCTAGCGGCCTCAAAAGTGAAGTGCAACACACCTTTAATTTCCCTTAAGGTGTGCCCATGAAATCAGAACCTCGCTACAGCCAGCTGGACTACCAGGACCGCCAGACCATTGCCATCAGCCTCGAACAGG
>NZ_QEII01000156.1 GCF_003347515.1 Rhodoferax ferrireducens
TGGCTGGCAAGGCCGCTTTCCTGGCCAAGAAAGACGGCACGGTCGCGGCTGACGATATGTGGATTCAAGTGGGCTCGACCGGCGGTGACGTCAAGCTCGGCCGTTTTGAAGCGGCTGACCTGTTCCCCCTGGCGCAAGACACCCTGGTCAATCACGCCGGCAATGTCTACGGCACCAACACCTTGCGCGGTCGCAAGGATGGCTCGCAGTTTCACGCGGCAGGTACCCTGAACCTGAGCGCCGGCCTGAGCCTGGAGCTCGGTGTGGTGGAGAACAAGACCACCGCCAAGGGTGTGCGTCCGGTGCTGTCTTACCTGGCCGGTCCTTTGACGGCGCGGCTGGGTTTTGAAGCCGGCAAGTACGCGCCCGTGGGTGGTGCTTCGGCCAATGATGTGCGTGGCGTGGGCGCCACCGTGGGCTACGACTTTGGCGGCTTCAAGCTGACGGGCAATATTGCCAGCGGCAAAACGGATGCGGCGACCCGCAACAACCAGAACGCCTTCGGTGTGACCATGGCCACTGGCGGCCTGGTCGTGGGCCTGATTGCGGCCAAGACCGAACAAGCTGTTGGTGACCTGAAGGTGCAAACCGCCTACGTGTCCTACAGCATGCCTTTGTTTGACATCAAGGGCGCGTCCTGGACGCCAG
>NZ_QEII01000157.1 GCF_003347515.1 Rhodoferax ferrireducens
CGTATTTTGTTCAGCACTCAGACCGGGTGCGCTGTCTGGTGCTGTAAAACACATTTACGACTACTGTCTGGAATGACCCATCACATGATTGGCAAGCTTCACTTGGCGAAGTGATGCGATCTGCCACGGTTCATGAGCTGGCGTTTAACTTAGGTCTGGAAACGAATGCCTTACCGATAAATCGGGGTTGGTCTGCCAACGGCAGCAATGGCCAACTTGCCAGAGCGCTATCGTCTGGAACGACGGCTATA
>NZ_QEII01000158.1 GCF_003347515.1 Rhodoferax ferrireducens
TTCGGCGCGTAGCCCGCGTCCACGGCGGCGCGCGAAGCCCCCATGGCGGCGCCGAGCTTGTCGGCCAGCGGCGTCATGATTTCCATGAACTTGTCGTGTGAACCCAGGGCCCGGCCACCGGAGACGATGATCTTGGCGGCGGTCAGCTCGGGGCGGTCGTTCTTGGCGATTTCGCTGCCGACAAACGTGGCTTTGTCGCTGGCGGCAACCGCCGTCACACTTTCCACGATGGCAGTGCCACCGCTGGCGGGGGTCGCGTCAAAGCCGGTGGTGCGCACGGTGATGACCTTGATCGCGTCCAGGCTTTGCACGATGGCAATGGCGTTGCCGGCGTAGATCGGGCGCTCGAAGGTGTCTGGGCTGTCGACCTTGGTCACATCCGAGATCTGGCCCACATCCAGTTTGGCGGCGACGCGCGGGGCAATGTTTTTGCCGGAAGCGGTGGCCGGGAACAGGATATGGCTGTAGCTGCTGGCCAGCGCCAGCACTTGGGCGGCGACGTTTTCAGCCAGGCCGTGGGCGAAAGCGTCGCTGTCGGCGTGCAAGACCTTGCTCACGCCCGTGATCTGGGCTGCGGCTGCAGCCGCCGCGGCGGCGTTGGCACCGGCGACCAGCACATGCACCTCACCGCCGCATTGGAGCGCGGCGGTCACGGTGTTGAGGGTGGCGACCTTGATAGTCGCGTTGTCGTGTTCGGCAATTACGAGTGATGTCATGTTTGTGCTCCTCAGATGACCTTGGCTTCGTTCTTGAGTTTGTCCACCA
>NZ_QEII01000159.1 GCF_003347515.1 Rhodoferax ferrireducens
CCTGCATTGCGGGTGGTGAATCCGTGCGCGAAGATCCGCGTCAGGTTTTCCTCCGGGATGCCCTCACCCTCATCCCTGACGGATACCCGCAAACTGGAGCCACTGACCACGTTCACACGCAGCGTGATCTGGCGCGATTTGAGCGCCACGTTTTCCATGGCGTTCTTGGCGTTGCTGATCAGGTTCACCAGGATCTGCAGCACCCGCGCCCGGTCCAGCCGCAGCATCGGTACCTGCACGAACTCCTTCACCACGGTGATCCGATGGCGCGCGAGTGAGTCGCCGTTCATTCGCAGGGCATCCTCTGCCAGATCGCATATCTGCACCGGCTCGACAATGCTGGAGCTGCCTGCGTAGGACTGCTGGGTGGCCACCACCTCCTTGATGTGATCAATGCTTCGGGTGAGGCGTTCCAGCTCCTCGACCATGCCTTGCTGCTCCTGCGTCAGCGCCAGCGCCAGCTTGCCCAGATAACCCGGCAGCAGCCTGCCCTTGTCGTCAAGGGTCAGAAAATCGCCCAGGTCCGCTGCGTGCTCGTCCATCAATTGCACGGCCCGCGACAAACCCTGGGCTTTGGAGGTGCGCAGCGTGCTGCTGACCAGACCGGCCGAGACGTTGACGCTGTTGAGGATGTTGCCCACGTTGTGCAGCACGTTGGTGGCGATCTCCGCCATGCCGGCCTGGCGCGCTGTGGCGAGCAACTGGGTTCGCGAATTCTCAAGAGATTGCGCCATCTGGTTCATGGCGCGCGCCAGGATGGCGAATTCATGTTCGTGACTTTGCTGTGCCCGTGCGCTGAAATCCCCCGCGGCGACGCGTCGGGAAAAAGTGATCAATTTCGTCACGCCACTCGTAATGCGTCGCGACACGAGGAATGCAACGATGGCGCCCAGCAGCGTGGCGATGGATGCAGTGACAAGGATGGTCCGGCGCGTAAAATTGGCCGCGATTTCGACGCCGTTACGGGTCTGGATGGCTCGCGTGGTGGCGATGGTGTGCATGTCTTCCAGCAAGGGTTCCATGGCCAGCGCAGCTTGCACGTATTGATGCTGGGCGGTCTTGATCGCGCGGACCATTTCTACGTAGCGCTGGTAGATCTGCGCATAGTCGTTTAGCAGCGCTGCCAGGCGCTGATATTCTGCCCCTGGCGGACGAGGCGACTGAAGCAGCGCGCGCAATCCGGTGACGCCCGCCAGAATCAGCTGCAATTGCACCTCGTTGCGATGACTGGTGAAATCGTTTTCATGCTGGCGCAGCTTCTGAAAGCTGTTTCTCAAATCCTGCTGATGGGTGCCGTTGACCCCTTTGATCAGCGCCTCGATCTCCGGCTCCATCTGGTGAAATTTTCCTACCCATTCGGGACCGGCCTGCTCCAATTTTCTTGAGAAATCGAGCACGGTCGAAAATCCATTTTCATACAGTTGAATCTGCACTTCGATATGCTTGATGTTGTCGAGGATGCCGGGATCGGTCGACAGGATTCGAATGCTGGTCAGGTATTCGCGCATATCGGTCAGATTCGATTGCACCAGCGGCTCATAGCGCTCGCGTGCTGGGGCAACCTCAAGGTCATCCATGGAATACAGCAAATCGCTTTCGGCTCGGCGCGCCTTGTGCATCGCCAGTGCGCTGCGCAGGCTGAGGTCGGCCGTCCGGTTATCGACGGTCAAAAGCTTGTTGATGGCGAAAACCGAGCGCTCTTGACTCAGGTAGGCGGCTACGCCCAGCACCAGCACCAGCGCTATGACCACGCCAAATCCAAGCGCAAGCTCAAGTTTCAGGCTGGGTGAGCGCTGCAACCACGACATGTTGCTGGAAGCCTTGTCCAATTTCACGTTGCGCCCCAGGCTTGACGCTTACAGTGCCGGTCACTTCTTGCGGCCATCTTCAACCATCTTCAGAAACTTTTGCACGTTCGCCTCGCCGGCATAGGCGGTAATTTCTTTTACAGCGGGTTCTACCTTGGCCCGGAACGCCTTGAGGTCGGGGCGTGTGACCTTCACCCCGGCATTGACCATTTTGGCGATCAGTTCGTCTTCTTCGGCAATCATTCCTTTGCTCATGCCGTCGCCTGCTGCTTTGCTTTCTTCCCGCACGATTTTTTGCTGCTCCGGCGTGAGCATCGCCCAGCTTTTGACGCTTATGAGGTGGAGCTGGTTGTGGTAAACATGCTGCGTCAGCGCGAGGTGTTTCTGCACCTCGTACAGCTTGTTGTAATAAATGACGTGGAGCGGGTTTTCCTGGCCATCGACCACTCCTTGCGACAATGCCATGTAGAGTTCCTTGAAGGCGATCTTGCTGATCTGCGCGTCCAACGCCTTCATGGTGTCCTCGAGTTGAACCACGGGCGGCACACGTATCTTCAAGCCACGCATATCCTCGGGCTGGTTGATCGGACGCTGGTTGTTGGTCACGTGGCGGAATCCCCATTCCCAGTTGGACAAAATGACGAAGCCCTGCTTCTCGGCAAGCGGTGCCAGCCAGCTCATCGCCGGACCATCGAGCACCCGGTGCGCGTGTTCGTAGCTGTCGAATAGATAGGGCATGATCACAACAGCGAAGGCCTTTTCGTACTTGATGAGGTTGCTCGGGGCGGTCGTGCCCATGGCGATCGCACCGAGCCGGATTTTTTGCAGCGCTTCGTTTTCGCCGCCAAGCTGACCCGCCGGGAAGATATCGAATTTGATTTGCCCATCGGTGCGCTGTTCGACACGCTTGGCAAATTGCATCGCCGCCAAGTGTGTTGGGTGCGTGGGCGCGGCGCCATGAACAAAGATCAATGTGACCGGCTCGGCATGCCCCTTCGCTGCGTAGGCCGCGAAGGCGAACATGGCGATGAATATAAAACGAATCGCTTTCATGGCTTGATTTCCTTTTTCGGTGCGGGATGAAGGTGGAGTCGGAGATGAAATCGCTGGTTCTGCAGGCGTGCTCCGGTGCATGGGTATGAGGATCTTGCGGAAGTCCTCATAGATAGAGGGCATGTCGTCAATCAGCAAAATGCGCCGGTTCTGCAGTGGGTTCATGGTTAGGCCTGTGTTGTGTTGAGCGGAAGTTGCAGTGTGAAGGTCGCGCCCTGGCCGGGGCCGTCGCTGTGGGCGGTGAGGGTGCCGCCCATCTCCTTGGCTGCCAGCGCGCAGCTGTGCAGCCCGAAGCCGTGGCCTGCATTGCGGGTGGTGAATCCGTGCGCGAAGATCCGCGTCAGGTTTTCCTCCGGGATGCCCTCACCCTCATCCCTGACGGATACCCGCAAACTGGAGCCACTGACCACGT
>NZ_QEII01000160.1 GCF_003347515.1 Rhodoferax ferrireducens
AGTCCGCAATTCTGGACAAGAGATATGCACAGGCGGTTCAATACTTTGACGGTCCGAATTCTGAGAATGAAGCCTGCAACAATTATTTTTAGCAGGAGACAAGCATGAAACCTTCAACCGAGGCGGATTTTCTTCGCGCGCTCTACCAGAGCTGGTCTGACCGGATGGCGGCGAACCCGGCGCTGACCATTGCCGACCTGCGCGGCCTCTTCGACGAGTGGCAGCAACCGACCCGCGAGCCCGAAGGCGTGACCTACAAGTCCGAGACCGTCGCCGGGGTCGAGACCCTGTGGGCGCTGCCGCTTGACGCCGACCCCCGCAAAGTCATCCTCTACACCCACGGTGGCGGTTTCGCGGTCGGCTCAGCCGCCAGCCACCGCAAGCTCGCCGGGCATCTCGCCAAACACCTGGGCGTCACGGCCATCGTGCTGGACTACCGGCGCGCGCCCGAGCATCCCTTCCCGGCCCAGCTCGAAGATGCGACCGCCGTGTACCGCGAACTCCTGGCACGCGGCTTCAAGGCGCACAACATCACCACCAGCGGCGACTCGGCCGGCGGCAACCTGGCCATCGCCACCGTGCTCAAGCTGCGCGACGACGGCGTGGCCCTGCCGGGCGCGGTCATCGCCTTCTCGCCCTGGCTCGACATGGAGCACGTCGGCAAGACGCTGCAGACCAACGCCGCCACCGACGCCCTGGTGAGCAAGGCCGTGCTGGAGGCCATGTCCGGCATGTTCCTGGGCGAGCAAGGCTCGCGCACCAACCCGCTGGCCAACCCGCTCAAAGCCAACTACACCGGCTTCCCGCGCCTGTACCTCACCGCCGGCTCCCTGGAGACCTTGCTCGACAACGCCACCGACCTGGCCGGGATCGCCAAAGCCGCAGGCGTCAACGTCACCCTCTCAGTCGTGGACGGCATGCAGCACGTGTTCCCGTTCCTGGCCGGGCGCGCGGTCGAAGCGGATGACGAAATGCGCCGCATCGCCCAATGGTTCAAGGCCGCTTAAAGCGACCTCATCAGATATCACCCCGACAAGACGGGGAAAACTTGAACAATAAAGGAGACAAATAATGACCCTGTTGACACAAGACAGCCACCCGGCCAAGACCGACTACGACGCGGTGGTCGTGGGCGCCGGCTTCGGCGGACTCTACATGCTGCACAAACTGCGCAACGAGCTCGGCATGAACGTGCGCGTCTTTGACAAGGCCGGCGACGTCGGCGGCACCTGGTACTGGAATCGTTATCCCGGCGCACTGTCCGACACCGAAAGCTTTGTTTACTGCTACTCATTTGACAAAGCCCTGCTGCAGGAATGGGACTGGGATACGCGCTATGTCACGCAGCCGCAGATTCTGTCCTACCTGAACCACGTGGCGGATCGGCTGGACCTGCGCTGCGACATCGAGTTCAACACCGGCGTCACGGGCGCCCGGTTTGATGAAAAGCGCAATCTCTGGGAAATCCAGACCGATACCGATAAAACCGTCACGGCCAGATACCTGATCACGGCACTGGGCTTGCTGTCGGCCACCAACGTGCCCAACATCAAGGGCATTGAAAGCTTCCAGGGCAAGCAATACCACACCGGCGCCTGGCCTGAAGGCGTTGACTTCAAGGGCAAGCGGGTCGGCGTCATCGGCACCGGCTCCACCGGCCTTCAGGTGATCACGGCCATCGCCCCGCAGGCCAGCCACCTGACGGTGTTCCAGCGCTCACCGCAATACAGTGTGCCGGTCGGCAACGGCCCGGTGAGCCCGGACTACGTCACGTCCGTCAAACAGAACTACGATCAGATATGGAAGGACGTGCGCAGCTCGGTCGTGGCCTTCGGCTTCAAGGAGAGCAGCGTGCCGGCCATGAGCGTGTCGGAAGAGGAACGCCGCGCCGTTTACCAGAAAGCCTGGGAGAGAGGCGGCGGCTTTCGCTTCATGTTCGAAACCTTCTGCGACATCGCCACCGACGAAGTGGCCAACGAAACCGCCGCCGCGTTCATTCGCGGCAAGATCGCCGAAATTGTCAAAGACCCGGAAACCGCCCGCAAGCTGACGCCGACCGACCTGTATGCCAAGCGGCCGCTGTGTGACAGCGGCTACTACGCCATTTACAACCGTGACAATGTCGCCTTGGTCGATGTCAAGGCGACCCCGATTACCGAAATCACGCCCAAGGGCATCAAGACCTCGGATGGCGTGGAACACGAACTTGACGTGCTGATCTTCGCCACCGGCTTTGACGCGGTGGACGGCAATTACACCCGGATCGACCTGCGCGGGCGCAACGGCAAGACGATCAAGGACAAGTGGAAAGGCGGCCCGACCAGCTACCTGGGCGTGGCGAGCGCGGACTACCCGAACCTGTTCATGATCCTCGGACCCAACGGCCCCTTCACCAACCTCCCGCCGAGCATCGAGACGCAGGTCGAGTGGATCTCCGATCTGATCAAGCACATGAACGACACCGGCCGCCAGGTCGTTGAAGCAAGCCATGAAGGCGAAGACGGCTGGACCGCCACCTGCAACGAAATTGCCGGCTACACGCTGTTCCCGAAAGCCGATTCGTGGATCTTCGGCGCGAACATCCCGGGCAAAGCCAAGACGGTGATGTTTTACCTGGCCGGCCTGGGTGCCTACACTCAAAAACTGAACGAGGTGACGAGCACCGGCTACCCAGGTTTTGAAATCCGTTAAGTCGAGTCAATCATCAACAAACCAAGCAAGCAAGTTACAGGAGTCAATATGAAACGCGTACAAGACAAAGTCATTCTCGTCACCGGCGGCGCCATGGGCATGGGCAAATCGCACAGCGAACTGCTGGCCAGCCAGGGCGCCTGGGTGTTCGTCGGCGATATGGACGCCGCCGGGGGCCAGGCCACGGTGGACGGCATCCGCAAGAGCGGGGGCAAGGCGGATTTCCTGTCGCTCAACGTGACGCAGGAGGCCGACTGGACCGCCGCGTTTGCCCAGATCATCGAGAAGGCCGGACGCATCGACGTGCTGGTCAACAACGCCGGTATTCTGGTCCTGAAGCCGGTGCAAGACACGACCAATGAGGAATGGGATCGGGTGTTCAACGTCAACGTGCGCGGTCTCTTCCTGGGCACCCGGGCGGTGATCCCGCTGATGCAGAAAAACGGCGGCGGCAACATCATCAACATTTCCTCGATTTACGGTCTGGTCGGCGCCCCTGGCGCCAGCGCTTATGAAGCCTCGAAAGGGGCGGTTCGCCTGTTCACCAAGTCCTGCGCGGTCGACCTGGCGCCCTTCAACATCCGTGTCAATTCGGTTCATCCGGGCGTCATCGAAACGGAGATGACGAAGGATTTGCTGGCCGATCCGGCCATTCGCACAGCGCTGCTCGGGCCGACCCTGCTCGGACGGCCGGCCCGGCCGATTGAGGTGTCGCAGGCGGTGCTGTTCCTGGCGTCGGACGAATCGTCCTTCGTGCATGGCGCCGAGCTGGTGGTCGATGGCGGTTACACCTCCAACTGAG
>NZ_QEII01000161.1 GCF_003347515.1 Rhodoferax ferrireducens
ACTTGAAAGCCGTGGTTTACGATTTTTGTGAGTCTCGCGCCGGTGAGCATGCCCGCACGTTCCTGGGCACCAACACCGAACAAGGCGGCTGGAAAGGTACGCTGGTCTGTGATGATTACGCAGCCTACAAATCGTTATTCACAAAGGGCATCGTGGAGGCGGGCTGCATGGCTCATGCCCGGCGCAAGCTGTTTGAGCTGCATGCGAACCACTCCAGCCAGATTGCCCAGACTGGGTTGAAGTTGATCAGT
>NZ_QEII01000162.1 GCF_003347515.1 Rhodoferax ferrireducens
CACCGGGCTGGCCGAACAGGGCCATGGTGCTGACCGCCGGGCTGTTGCTGGCCACGGTCAGCCAGGCCCAAACCCTGGGCAGCGCCCTGGAGCAAGCGTGGTCGCGCCACCCGCAGGCGGCGGCTTTCAGCGCGCGGGAGTCCGAGGCCCAGGCGCGTGCCGAGGTGGCGGCGGGCCTGACCCCCGGACCGGCGTCGGTGTCGCTGTCCAACCTGACGGATCGTCTCAACGCCAACAGCGGCAAGAATGAGTGGGAACTTGAATTGGCGGTGCCGCTTTGGTTGCCGGGCCAACGGGCAGCACGCGGGCTTGAGGCCGGTAGCGCCACGTCAGAGCTGGCCGCACGGCGCGCCGCCCTGCGCCTGCAAATCGCCGGTGAGTTGCGCGAAGCCTGGTGGGCGCTGGCCCTAGCACGCCAGGCACTGGACTTGGGCGAGCGCCGCGACGCCGCCGCCCGCGCGCTGGAGGCGGACGTGCTGCGCCGCTTCAAAGCCGGCGAACTGGCGCGCCTTGATGCCAATCTGGCGCAGAACGAGCGCCTGGCCGCCGAGGGTGAGTTGCTGGAGGCGCGGTCGGCGCTGCGCCAGGCCGAGCAAAGCTATCGGCTGCTGACGGGGGAGGCTGCGCCCGCCTTGTTGAACGAGGAAAAACAGGAGCCGCCGCAAGACATGGGGGCGACCCATCCGCAATTGGCTGCAGCGCAGGCGGCCGTGCGGCTGGCGCAAGCCCGCTTGGGTGTTGCGCAGCAAAACCGCCGCGAGGCGCCCGAGTTGGCGCTGCGGGTGGTGCGTGATCGCGGTGACTTCAACGCGCCCTACGCGAACATGGTGGGTGTCAAGCTCACCGTGCCGTTTTCTTCCGGTGCCCGCGTGCGCCAGGAAACGTCGGCAGCCCAGGTGGAAGCTGCGCAAGCTGACGCAGAACTGGCGCTGGTGCAGCAACGGATCGAACTCGATGCGGCGCGCGCCCGGCTGGATATGGACGCGGCACAACAGCAATTGACCCGCGCACAGGAACGCAGGGCCTTGACGGCCGACACCCTGCGCCTGAATGAAAAATCGTTCGCGCTGGGGGAGTCGGACCTGGCCACCCTGCTGCGCGCGCGCACCGCGGCGTTCGAGGCCGAAGCCTTTTTCAACCGGCAGCAAACCGCCCGCTTTGCGGCCTTGTCACGCCTGAATCAATCCCTGGGAGCCTTGCCTTGAATACCGCCTTGACCTTGAAATACCTGGGAACAGGGCTCGTGTCCCTGTCCTTCGCCCTGGCGGCATGGGCCGGCGGCGACAGCAGTGACGGGCATACCCACGCGGCGCCGGTGCCCGTGGTGCCCGCACCCCTGGCCACGGCTTCGCCGCGCATCAGCACCGAGACTGATCAGTTCGAGCTGGTCGGTGTGCTTGAAGGCAAGGTGTTGACACTCTACCTGGACCAGTTTGGCACCAATGCACCGGTGCCCAAGGCGCAGATCGAGGTCGAGAGCGGGGCCTGGAAGGCGGTGGCCACCGAGGTGTCGCCGGCGGTGTATGCCGTGCCGGTCGAGCGGTTGACCCAGCCGGGCAAGCACCCGTTGACGATCACGGTGCAGGCCGGTGACGTCGCTGACCTGATGAACGCGACGCTGGAGGTGGGCCCGGCCGGTGCGGCCGGTGCCGGTGCCCAGCACACGCATTTTTGGGGCGAGTGGGCGGTGTGGTGGGGCGCTGCGGCGCTGTCGCTGGCCGCCGTCGCGCTGGTCGCGATCCGCCGCCGCCGGCAGAGCAGCCGCCAGCAGAACCGCAAGCACTAAACCCTGAAACGAAAGCATTGAATGAAGCGAATCAATCACAGTCCTCTTGCCGCTGTTCTGACGGCCGCTCTGCTGGGCCTGGCCGGGGCGCAAGCTTGGGCCCACGGCGACGAGGACCACAGCCAGGACAAGAAGACGCCTGCCGCCCAATCCGCCGGCGCCATGCCGATGGAGGTGACTTCAGCCCAGCGCTTGCCGGACGGCAGTCTGTTTGTGCCCAAGGCGGTGCAGCGTCAACTCGGCATTCGCACCGTGCTGGCCGAGACCCGCGAGCTGGCCGCCAGCGTCGAGCTCAATGGCCGGGTGATTGCCGACCCCAATGCGGGCGGCCGGGTGCAGGCCAGCCAGGCCGGGCGCATCGAAGCCGGGCCCAAGGGCCTGCCGACGCTGGGCCAGAAGGTGCTGAGGGGGCAGGTGCTGCTCCGGCTGCGGCCGGTGGTCGGCAGCCTGGAGCGCGGCA
>NZ_QEII01000163.1 GCF_003347515.1 Rhodoferax ferrireducens
TAGCGATTGAACATCGGCGCCCAGCGCAGAACGATGGCCAGTGGAAGAACTACCACTGGTGGTCACAGGGAGGATACCAAGACCGGGAACGGGGAGGGTATCAGCCTTGCGGAGCTACAGCCGAACGATTTTGAATATTGAATTTTGCTACGAAATTAGGAGTAAATAACCGTGATTGCAGCGACAGAAACAACAACAGAAAAGCCAGCGGCCGAGGTGCACAACTGCCCGACATGCGCCGGTCGCATGGCCGAATTGAACAAGCTCCAGGCGCACTACAAAGCGCAGGGAAAGCCTATGCAGGAGTTGGCTATCAAGTCGGCGCTGCAGTCGGTGCGGAGGGTGAAGTGATGATCATCAAACTCCCATTTCCAGCCGCAAGCCTATTTCC
>NZ_QEII01000164.1 GCF_003347515.1 Rhodoferax ferrireducens
GGGGCCAGCGCCAGGCGGTGCTGTTTGACCTGGGCGTGCGCCGCTTCTACATCTTCGGCCTGGTGCTGTACCCGCAGGACTTCATCTACCTCACCGGCATCCTGGTCATCTCCGCGCTGTCCTTGTTTCTCTTTACAGCGGTGGCCGGGCGCCTGTGGTGCGGTTATGCCTGCCCGCAGACGGTGTACACCGAAATCTTCCTGTGGATCGAGAAGAAAGTCGAGGGCGACCGCTCCATGCGCATGCGCCGCGATGGCCAGCCCCTGTCGCTGGACAAGGTTGGTCGCAAAAGCGC
>NZ_QEII01000165.1 GCF_003347515.1 Rhodoferax ferrireducens
CAGCGTCACGTAGCGGACTCGATCACGACGCTACGCCTGCGCCTGAGCGTCGCACTGGCCAGCGATCTGGGACATTGCCCTCATTGCCACTGGGTAAGTAGAAGATTAAATTTATGACACAGTAAGATTAACATTAAGTTAAGCAGACTAAAAAAATTATTCTAGGGAGTTTTATATGAACGTAGTGCCAATGCAATTTGACAAGGTTTTGCTGGCGATTTTTTTGTCTGTGCTAGCTGGATTCTTCACGGCAGCTCTGAGCATCGTCAAATTAGTAAATGACAAAGAGAACAAGACTACCGACTATCGGCAAGCATGGACGGACTCACTTCGCAAGTGCTTTGCAGATTTAATTTCAAACATTAACCTCCTTGCGAGCTGCCTTGCAGATAAGCATTTGTCTCTCGACGACGCCAATGAACTTGCTGCTCAGACATTGGAGCAGGAAGGCAAAGAAAAATCAATACCAGAATTCGCTAAGAATCTTGGTTCATACTTTGATAAGAGAATCCATGATCAGAGTGCACACATTCAAGAGCTGCAACGTAATCTTCATCAATCTTACGCGCTGACACGACTCCACTTCAAACCAAACGATCTGAGCTTTTCTCGGGTTGAGCAAAAAGTTGACGTAATCGTGGAGATGTTACAAAAGCTAACTTCCATGCGTGGTAAAGAGGTCGCAGCAGATCGACTGGTGCTGCGAGAAAAACTACATGCCGCAGCCACGGAACTTACAGGTTATTCGCGCGATATTTTGAAGACAGAGTGGGAAGCAGTGAAGAAGGGCGAAAAAGCCTATCAACGGACAAAAACATGGTCAATTGTCAGCGGTGGCATAGCACTGTTTGTTCTCATCATCTTTGGCATGGTCACTGCATGGAAAATACTCAGAAATGAGCAGCGTCCTTTGCAAGAGCTACCAAGCAGCATAGTCGGTGAAGCAGGACGCAGTGGAGCCGGTGGGTCAGTAGGAGCCAACCTCAGTGCACCAGTTACATTCACACCACCACTAAACAGCCAAGTAGTTACGGTCTACACACAACCGAACTGCAATGCATCCCCCAAAGGCCCTGTGTTCCCCAAAAAATCCTTAGCCAAGGCTTGTGCGGAGTGAGTGAATTTGTCGGCTGAAATCTTTCGTCCATATCGATACTTTTGACTTAGCTCAATGTTTGAGCGACTGCTATCCTCGATGCTAAATGACCGCACCCTGTCTTTGCCGCCTGCAAACCAGCAATGCCCATGTCATGACAGATCCCGCAGCCATCATTCAATCCTGATCCCGATTAACGTGGACGACCAACAGCGTGAGTCGGGGGCGGGGTGGATGTTGGGGGCGATTTCAAAAAGCGAAGCGCATGAGCCCCCGGCATCCGCCCCGCCCCCGACGGGTCAGGGACGCAACGACGCCAGCACCCGGTCCACCATCACCCCGGCCTGCCCCAGGTTGTTCATCGGATCGCAGAAACCAGCCAGCTGTTCACGCGTCACATGCTTGTTGATCTCTGGATGCTCGGCCAGCAACTCGATCAGCGGACGCTTTTGTTTGAGTGCATCGCGGCAGATGTCGTACACCAGATCGTGCGCGTATTCCCGGCCGATATAGGGACCGAGACCCATCATCACCGCTTCCGACATCACCAGCCCATGCGTCAGATCGATATTGCGACGCATCTGCTCGGCGTCGACTTCCAGCCCGGCCAGGATGAACTTGGTCTGCTTCAAGGCGCCCGACATGAGGCAGAAGATTTCCGGCAGCGCGACCCATTCGATTTCCCACGGTCCGGTGGAGCGCTCGTGGTCGGCCACCATCGCGTCCATGAGGGAGGCCGCCAGCTGGCGCACCACCGAGATGTTGGCGTGGATGTAGAGGCAGGAGATCGGGTTGCGTTTCTGCGGCATGGTGCTGGACGAGCCGCGCCCCGGGGCAAACGGTTCGAACACCTCGGCCACTTCGGTCTGCATCATCAGCTTCACGTCCATCGCAATCTTGCCCAGCGAGCCGCCGACGATGCCGAGAAAAGCGCCGACCTCCGCGAAGTTGTCGCGCACGGTGTGCCATGAAATCAGCGGCTGGCCCAGGCCCAGTTCCTTCATCAGCCCGGCCTGGGTTTCCATCGCGCCGGTCTCCAGCGAGGACAGCGTGCCCGAGGCGCCGCCAAACTCGCCCACCAGCACGCGCGGCTTCAATTGCTCAAGGCGCTCGCGATGCCGTTCAATGCCGGCCAGGATGCTGGCCATCTTGTAGCCAAAGGTGATTGGCGTCGCCTGCTGCAGATTGCTGCGGCCGATGATCGGCGTGTCGCGGTGCGTGCGCGCCAGAGTGGCGAGCGAGTCCGAGATCGCCTTCAGGTCTTCCTCGACCAGCGCGAGACCCTCGCGAATCTGCAGCACGGCGGCGGTGTCGGTGATGTCCTGCGTGGTGGCGCCCCAGTGGCAATACTCGCCCAGCTTGTCGCGGCAGTTGGCATTGATCTGATTCACCACCGCGATGATGGGGTAGCCGATCTGCTCGGTCTTGGCTTTGAGCTTGGCCCAGTCAATCTGGCTGGGTTCGCAGTTCTTGACGATCTCGTTCGCCGCCTCCCGGGGGATGATGCCCAGCTCGCCCTGCACCTTGGCCAGGGCGCGTTCGATGTCGAGGTATTTGGCGGTGCGGTTTTCGTCCGACCAGACCTGACGCATGGCAGCGTCGCTGAACATGTCGCCGAAAATTTTGGAATCGATGATGGTGGATGACATGGTTTTCTCCGATGGTGTGTTGTTGATGGATACGGGTTTTCGTTCAGGGCCGCCCATGAGCCAGGATGCGTTCGGCCTTGAGGACGACCGGGCGGTCGATCATCTTGCCGTCCAGCTGCAGCGCGCCGCCGGCGGAGGCGTTCCAGGCTTGCAGCACGCGATGCGCCCAGGCGATCTCTTCGGCGCTGGGCGCCAGTGCGGCGCGCACGGCGGCGACCTGCGCGGGGTGGATGCACATCTTGGCGCCAAAGCCGAGCGCGCGCGCCTGCGCCATGTCGGCGGCGACGCGCACGACATCCAGCTCGGGCGTGACGCCGGCCACGGGTGAGGCCAGGCCCGCAGCACGCGAGGCGATGGCGATCTGCGCGGCGGCAAAGTCCAGCGCCGGGCTGCCGGTTGGCAGATCGAGATCGACCATGTAGTCCAGTGCGCCAAAGGCCAGGCGCACTACACCCGGCGCGGCGGCAATGTCCTGCAGCGCCAACAGGCCACGCGCGCTTTCTATCAGCGGCAGCACGCTGGCCTCGGGCGCTAGGTGGGCGCGCAACGCCGCGACCTGATCGGCGGCCTCGCACTTGGGCAGCATCACGCAGGCTACCTGCACGGCGTGGACCAGCGCCAGGTCGTCGACGTGCCAGGCGCTGGTGACGTCGTTGATGCGGATCAGCACGCGCTCGCGCGGTGCGGCCGGACTTCCCATCCACTCGGCAATCGCGGCGCGCGCGCCGGCCTTGTCGTTTGGTGCGACGGCGTCTTCCAGATCGAGGATGATGCGGTCGGCCCCCGAGGCCAAGGCCTTGGCGAAGCGCTCCGGGCGGTTGCCGGGCACGAAGAGGTAAGTAGTGGGCAAGAGCATGTCAGCGCGCTTTCAAATCACGCCGTCGGCGCGCAGGGCGGCGATGCGCTCGGCGCTGTAGCCGTAGTGGCCCAGGATGGCATCGGTGTGCTGGCCCAGGGCCGGCACCGCGTCCATGCGCGGGGCACCATGCTGCCAGGAGCCCGGCGGCAGCAGCGCCGGAATGCGCCCGGCCGGCGTCGCCACCTCGCGCCAGCGATCACGCGCCTTGAGCTGCGGATGCGCCCAGACTTCCTGCATGCTATTGACCTGGGCGTTGGCGATGCCGGCTTGCTCCAGCCGCTGTGCCACCTGCTCGGCGCTGAGTGTCGAGAAGGCTTCGATAATCAGGGCCGCGAGCACCTCGCGTTGCGCGCTGCGTTTGGCGTTGGTGGAGAGGCGTTCTTCTGATGCCAGCGCCGGCTGCAGCAAGACCTTGTCGCAAAAGATTTTCCACTCGCGCTCGTTTTGCAGGCCCAGCATCACGGTCTTGCCGTCCCCGGCCGGGAACGGGCCGTAAGGGTAGATGGTGGCGTGGCTGGCGCCGCTGCGCGGCGGCGGGGCCGCGCCCTCGAAGGCGTAGTACAGCGGATAGCTCATCCATTCGGTCAGCGACTCCAGCATGGACACGTCGATGCGCTGGCCTTCGCCGGTTTGCTGGCGATGCATGAGGGCCGCCAGGATGTTGGTATAGGCATACATGCCGGCTGCTATGTCGGCGATCGACGGGCCGGCCTTGGATGGGGTCTCCGGCGTGCCGGTGACGGACACGAAACCCGCCTCGCTCTGGATCAGCAAGTCATAGGCCTTTTTGTCGCGGTAGGGGCCGTCACTGCCGTAGCCGGAAATGTCGCAGACGATGATGCCGGGCTTGAGTTGGGACAGGGCCTCGTACGACAGGCCCAGGCGCGCCGCCGCGCCCGGCGCCAGGTTCTGCACCACCACGTCGGCTTCTTCCAGGATCAGGCGCATCAACAGTTTTTGCGCTTCTTCGTGCTTGACATCGAGCGTCAGGCTTTCCTTGGAGCGGTTGGTCCAGACAAAGTGCGAGGCCAGGCCGCGCACGCGCTCGTCATAGCCGCGCGCAAAGTCACCGACACCGGGGCGCTCGATCTTGATCACGCGCGCCCCCATGTCGGCCAGCTGGCGCGTGGCGAACGGGGCCGCAATCGCGTGCTCCAGCGTGACGACGGTAATTCCTTTAAGCGGTTGCATCTTTTCTCCTGTCTTCAAGCCAAGGTGGCGGTGGCGTCCATGGTGAGCCAGCCTTCATGGTCGCGGCCCCACAGGTGCACGGTCTTGCCGTCGGCCGAGGGCTGGCCGTGCACGGAGAACGGGTTGATGTCGAAGGTCGGGCGCACCGCCTTGAACTCGAAGCGCAGCACCTGGGCCGCGGGTTGCTGGCGGCGCAGCAAGTCCATCAGCAGCGTGGCAATCAGCGGCCCATGCACGATCAGGCCCGGATAACCTTCCACCTCGGTCACGTACTTGCGGTCGTAGTGGATGCGGTGGCCGTTGAAGGTCAGCGCCGAGTAGCGGAACAGCAGCACGTCGTCCGGCACGATGGTCCGCGTCCAGGCCGATTGGGCGGGCGCGGCCTGCGGTGGCGGCGCCACGTCGCCGGGCGCCGGCGCATCGCGGTAGACGATGTTGTGGTGTTCAGTCAGCGCCACCGCCTGCGCGCCGTTGCGCCGCACTTCGTGACGAACTTTCACAAAAATCAGGTTGCCGGTGCGGCCGGACTTTTCCTTGACATCGACGATGGTAGACGTGCGCGACAGCGCGTCGCCAATCAGCAGCGACTCGTGGAACGCAAAGTCGCTGCCGGCCCACATGCGCCGTGGCAGCGGCACCGGTGGCAGAAAGCCGCCGCGCTTGGCGTGGCCATCGGGCCCGATTTCTGATTGGGGGTAGATCGGCAAGAAGTACAGCCAGTGCCACAGGCTGGGCAAGGGCGTACCCGCTGCCGGGCGCTGCGGCCCGGATGGCACGGGCCAATCCAGCGTGGCCGCCAGCGCCGCATACGGGGTGGCGGTGGCGATGTCGTCAACCGTTTCGGTACGGCCAATCCAGTTTTGCAAGTTCATGTGGAGTCTCCGCGGATAGGCGTCTATTTCGTTGGTTTATTCGATCTTTATTTTGGCCGCTGACACCACATTCTTCCAGTGTCCGACTTCTTTTTGCACGAAGGCCTTGAGCTGTTCCGGCGTGCCGGTCTCGACCTCCGCGCCCTGCGCTTCAATCTTGGCTTCAACCGCCTTGTCATTGAGCACCGCGTTCATTTCCTTGTTCAACCGATCGATCACCGCCTTCGGGGTCTTGGCCGGGGCGAACATGGCATACCACTGGGAGATATTGACATTGGCGATGCCCTGCTCGGCCAGGGTGGGCAGCTCGGGCATGGTTTTGGACCGTTTGTCACCGGCGACGCCCAGGGCGCGCAACTTGCCGCCCTTGACTTGCGGGTAGGCGGTGAACAGGCTCGGGAACATGTATTGCGTGGTGCCGCCGATGGTGTCCACGATGCCTGGCGCGGCGCCCTTGTACGGCACATTGACCACCGGCACGCCGATCGACAGGTTGAACAATTCACCCGCGATGTGCGGCGCCGTGCCATTGCCGGCCGTGGCATAGCTGAACGAGTTGGGCTTGGCCTTGATCAGGTCCACCAGGCCCTTGGCGTTGGTCACCGGCACGGCGTTGTTGGCGACCAGCACGATCGGTGACGCGGCCACCATGCCGATGGCTTCAAAATCCGTCACCGGGTCGTACTTGAGTTTTTGCAGCGCCGGGTTGATGCCATGGGTGGCGATGTAGCCAAACATGAGGGTGTAGCCATCGGGCGTGGCACGCGCCGCGTATTCGCTGGCAATGGCGCCGTTGGCGCCGGCCTTGTTCTCCACGATCACCGGCTTGCCGAGCCGGGTGCTGAGGCCTTGCCCGATGATGCGCGCCATGGCGTCATTGGCGCCGCCGGCGGCGGTGGGTACCACGATGGTGATGGTTTTTTCGGGCCAGCTCTGCGCCTGCGCCGGGCCGGCCAGCGCCAGGGACAATGACAGGCCTGCCATCACAGGGCTCAGCAGGATGGACGGGGCAGGGGGTGTGAGCAGCATGCAAATCTCCTAAGTGGTTCCAATAAGGCCGCATGATGCGCGTCGCCAGGCGTTCGGTGAAGTGCAACTTTTGCTAGCATTGGTGCATGGCACGCATTAATTTCGATTTGCAGCAATTGCAGGCCTTTGTCGCCGTGGCCGAGCGCGGCAGCTTTCGGGCCGCCGCCGACGAGATCCACCTGTCGGCCCCGGCGCTGAGTCGGCGCATTGACAAACTGGAGACCATCCTGGGCGCCCGTCTGTTCAACCGCACCACGCGCGCGGTGGAGCTCACCGCCCTGGGGCGTGTGTTTCTGGAGCGCGCCCGCGCGGCGCTGGACGACCTGGAAACGGCGATGCTGGGCATCTCGGACATCGCCGCCAGTCGCAGCGGCCGCGTGACCGTGGCCTGTGTGCCCTCCGCTGCCATTCATTTTTTGCCCTCCGTGCTGAGTTCATTTTCCGAGCATTACCCGCTGATTCGCATCCGCGTGATGGACGAGGCGGCCGGTCAGGTGCTGGCCAGCGTGGTCGCGGGCGAGTCCGATTTCGGCATCAGTTTCATGGGCAGCCAGGTGCCGGGGGTGGACTTTGACCCGATTCACACCGATCCGTTTGTGCTGGCCATGCGCCGGGAGCACCCCTGGGCCAAACGCAAAACCCTCGCCTGGTCCGAGCTGGATCGCGAGCGGCTGATTGCCGTGGCGCGCACCAGCGGCAACCGCCAGTTGCTGGACGATGCGCTGGCCAAGGCCGGCATCAGTCCGTCGTACCGGTTTGAGGTCAGCCACATTGCGACCTTGCTCGGCATGGTGGACGCCGGCTTGGGCCTGGCGACCGTGCCACGCCTGGCGCTGGCGCCCGCGCATCCGACGCTGGTCGGGGTGGCGCTACGCCAACCGGCGGTGTCGCGGGTGCTGGGCCTGACAACCCGCCACGGGGCGACCCTGCGTGCGCCCGCCAAGATGTTTTATGACTACCTGCGCGTTGCGCTCAAAGCCAGGCGTTGATGGGGCGCGAAACGACTCCCTGGCTAGAAGTGATAATTTATATGAATAGTGCCTCTAGCCCTTATGGAGTATGCGCTAGAAGCTACTATTTTTATAGTAGAACCGAAAGATCGGTATGCATCAGCGCCAAGGGATAACGCTGCCCCGTCAAATAATCTTCCACGGAGCGCACCAGCAGAGGGCTTCTGTGTCTTGACGCACTGGCGCGGATCTCATCCGGCGTCAGCCACAGCGTGCGCACGATGCCCCGGTCGAGTTGCCTGCCGACTTGCACCTCACCCAGTTCACCGCAAAAGGCGAATCGCAAATACGTGATGTCTTCAGCGCGTGTGTTGTCGCGCGAGGGACGCTGAACACGCGACAGGTAGACGCCAACCAGGGCCGTGGGGCGGAAGGTATGGGTGGTTTCCTCCAGTGCCTCGCGGGCGCAGCCATCAGCCAGACTTTCGCCTGGATCAAGGTGGCCGGCCGGGTTATTGAGCTTGAGTCCCTCTGGGGTGTGCTCTTCCACCAGCAGGAATTTGCCGTCTTGCGCAATGATCGCCGCCACGGTGACATTGGGTTTCCATCGTGTGTTCATGCTGGATTATGCGCAGGCTGCGGGACGAAAAATCGTCAGGCGCAAGGCGATGTTCAGGGTCAACCCCGTCCCAAAAACGAAACAAAACTCATGTAAGCTCGCGGACAGGTCCAAATTCAACTAATAATCAAACGAGGAGTCGCCCCATGCTGATTGGCGTACCCACTGAAACCACGGTGGGAGAAACCCGTGTTGCCGTCACCCCCGAGACGGCGAAGAAGCTCAAAGCGCAAGGTCACACGCTGCGCATCCAGGCCGGTGCCGGCGTGG
>NZ_QEII01000166.1 GCF_003347515.1 Rhodoferax ferrireducens
CTTCTTCCAGACCAACAACTATATCGGGCAGCTGCTCGATCAGTCACAGAGCATCACGATTAACAATGCCGGCAACGGCTCGCAGATCACCGCGGTGTTGATCGGGTCGCCGGGGAATGCCGGGTAGCGACTTTGGTGCCGCAGACTTACGTTTTTGGCCCATGTTCGGGAAGACAAGACACTTTCACTTGATGGTTATTCCGGCGTCCATCGATGTCGTTTACCTGGGTGGTATCGAGGCCTTATATTTTTGGTGCTCACGCAATGCTGAATGAACTGGACGAGATCATAATTGTCAATCTCAACGTAATCTGAGCGTTGCACGATTGCTGGATGGCAACGCGAATGTTCGTCGCGATTAAGCCAGAGACTAACGTAACAGGCAGTTTTCGGCGCTAAACTTTTATATCAAAGGAGTAGGTCATGGCTATTATCGCAATCAAGGATTTGCCAGATAGCGTTACGCTGGATCGTGAAGCAATGCTGGCGATTACTGGCGGGGCAAGAATCGCCGGAAGTCAGCGTTTTCCCAAAAGATCAATGCTGCACGCATCTCCCATCAGCGGCTATCCCACCGGCTTCTCTACCTATGTTGTCCCGATAGTCAAGCAAGGGCCTGTAGCAAGCAGGAAATTTAAATAAGGCGTAACTGAAGCCCCAGCCAGCAGCCTCGGTAGGTTCGATATTTCTGACTCGAAGCGTTTTCGGCGTTGATAACAAGTTGATTTGCGGAGGTTATCGTGGCTTTTTTGAGCCAATTTCGATGGACATCGGCATCCAGTTCTCATGTCGGTTTGGTTCGTACACTCAATGAGGACTCCTGTCTCGACCGCCCGGAGAGTGGCCTGTGGGCTGTTGCAGATGGCATGGGAGGCCATGCTCTGGGCGACTTTGCCAGTCACTTGGTGGTGGACAACCTAAGCAACATCGAGGTAGCAAGCCGAATCGCCAAAGTGGTCAGTAAAGTGCGCCAGCGGCTACAGGCGGTGAATCAACAACTACGTGAGGAAGCAGTCGTTCGGGATGCCAGCATCATCGGAAGTACCGTCGTCGTTCTCATTGCCAGTGAGTACAGTTGCGGCTACCTCTGGGCGGGCGACAGCCGGCTCTACCTCTTCAGACATGGATCTCTCCAGCAACTGACGCGTGATCACACGCAACTGGAGGAACGCCGGTTACGCGGCGATCTTCCCCCACCGGACAGTGCCGACTACCCATCCCGAAATATTATCACCCGCGCAGTCGGTGCCATGAACGAACTGGATCTGGATGAAAAAATCATGACGGTAGACGATGGAGATACCTTTCTGCTGTGCAGCGATGGTCTCAGCAATGAAGTCACCGAAAGTGAAATCCGCGATGCGCTCCTCACCGGCAATTGTCGGCAGGCAGTGGAAACCCTGATTGAAATAGCGCTCAAGAGCGGTGGTCGAGACAATATCTCCGCGGTCGTGGTGCGGGCCGATGACCTTGACAGCACAGATAGGACGATCCTCAATCCCGCTCTTTGACGGGGCAATTTCTTATCGGGTTTCTTGGCTGCCGTCCGATGCCCCCTTGGTACGGAAATCCTTCGAGTGGATGCCATGCTTTTTGAGTAGCATTTGCAGATGGGAGCGGTTCATGTCGCATCGTCTGGCGAGTTCAGCGACGGTTCCGCCCACTTCGGTCAATCCGCGCTCAAGGAAGGCTCGCTCGGCATCGTCGCTGGCGATACGCCTGGCGTCGCCGAGCGAGACAGGCGCATCGGGGACGTCTTCAGTTGCCGCACTGCCCGTTGCCCCTCGCGGCAAGCCGGGACGGATGTCCTCGGGGAGATGCTCGAGGTCCGCTATCTCGCCGGATAAGCAGGAGAGACGATAGACAATGTTGCGCAACTCGCGAATATTTCCCGGGTAGGCGTAATTGAGCAGGAAGGTCCGCAAGCGGGGCGACATTTTAAGCGGGCGCTTCTTCAGTATTTCTGCAGCTTCGTCACCGAAAAAGGCGAAGAGCAGCGGAATTTCATCCTTGCGTTGGCGCAATGGCGGCAGGGTCAGGTGGATGACGCTGAGTCGGTAGAACAGATCTTCCCGGAATTTTCCTTCTTCGCTGAGGCGGCGCAGATTGCGATTGGTTGCGGCGACGATACGGGCATCTACCACCATCGTCTCGTCCGAGCCGACGCGTTGGATTTCATGGGATTCGAGCACGCGTAACAGTTTTACTTGCCCGGCCAGCGGCAATTCGCCGATTTCGTCGAGAAAGATGGTTCCCCTGTGTGCGCTCTCGAACTTGCCTTTCCGGTCCGCGACGGCGCCGGTGAAAGCGCCTTTTTTATGACCGAACAACTCCGACTCCAGCAGGTTGTCGGGGATCGCCCCGCAATTGACCGAGATGTACGGTTTGTCGGCACGTGCGCCATTGGCGTGGATCACTTTGGCCATCAATTCCTTGCCGGTTCCGCTTTCACCATCGATCAGCACGGGCAGATCAGTTGGCGCGGCCTTTTCGGCGATTTCCAGGGCTTCGAGCAGCTTCGGGTTGTCACCGAAGGCGCCTTCGAAGAGGAAGCTGCGCGCCAGCAAGGCCTGGCGGCGCGCCCCGATCGACAGGTTCTCAAGCGCCGGTTCGGCAGTCGCCGCCTTGACGAAACGCGCCTTGTGCGAAAGCTGCATGACTTCATCGCGCAAGGTATTGGCCTGACGTAGCAATTTGTCGATCTCGGACCGGTCAAGTTTTGAGGCCCAACGCAGCGTTGACCGCAGGATCTCGATTTTCTCGATCAGCCCGCCGAAGGAGATCGCAGAACCGACTTCCACATCTTGATCAAGTATTTTCATCCTGCGCTCAGCTGTTTTTGGATCAGTTGGTAATACATCCCTTGACGGGCCACGAGTTCGTCGTGCTTACCCTGTTCGACGACCGCGCCTTCATAGAGCACGAGAATCTTGTCGGCCCGCATGATGGTGCTCAGCCGATGGGCGATGATGACGGCGGTACGTCCCTGGAGGATGTCGTGCATGTTGCCGATGATGTTGCTTTCGGACTGCGTGTCCAGCGCCGAGGTCGCCTCGTCGAAAACGAGCAGCCGCGGGTCATGGTAGAGCGCGCGGGCGATGCACAGACGCTGAATCTGCCCGCCAGAAAGGCCCATGCCGCGCTCGCCGACAATCTGCTCGTAGCGCAGCGGCAGTTTGCTGATAAAGGCGTGTGCATCCGCCAGTTTGGCTACTTCCTCGATGCGCCGGCGGTCCGGGCTTACTTCGCCGCTGGCTATATTCTCGGCGATGGTTCCAGAAAAGAGCAGATTGCTCTGCATGACGTAGCCGACCTGGGCCCGGTAATAGTCCTTGTCGATCTGCGCCAGATCGTAGCCATCGACCGTCAACTTGCCTTCGGTCGGCGCGTAGAAGCCGACCAGCAGTTTGGCCAGCGTTGTCTTTCCGGAGCCGCTGCGGCCGACAATGGCGATCAGTTCGCCCGGCTTGATCTCGAGGCTGATGTTCTCCAGCACATAAGGCGTCTCGCCGTCGCCGTAGCGGAAATAGACGCCGTCGAAGCGGATGTCGCCCCGCAGTTCCGGCAGCACGACGCGTGAGGCGAGGTCGCCCGGCTTTTGTTCCGGCTCCAGATCGAGCACGTCGCCCAGGCGCTCCATCGCGACGCCGGCATCGTTGAGCAGATTCCATAGCCCGACCAGACCCATCAGCGGCGCCAGTGCGCTGCCCATCAGGGCATTGAAGGCGATCAGCTGGCCGATGCTCAGTTCGTGGGACAGCACTTTGCTGGCGCCCATCCAGAGAATAGCGATGGTCGTCGCGGCATTGAGCACCTGGCTGCCGATACCGACCAAAATATGGAAGACCTGCGCCTTGTACTGCACCTCCAGCGCCTTGGCGTATTTCTTTTCCCACTTCAGGCGCACCGGACGCTCGATACCCATACCCTTGATGGTTTCGATGCCGCCCAGCGTTTCCATCAGGTAGGACTTGGCCTCGGTCGTGGCGGTGAATACTTCGCGCGCATAGTTCTTGATCCTGGGTGTCGCCATGACGGTCAGTACCAGGATCGGAATGACAAAGGCGATGAGCAGCAGGGTCATCGTCACGTTGTAGAGGAACATGATGGTGAAGTAGATGAAGACCATCAGCAGGTTGAGTACCGTGGTGACCGAAGACTCGGTCAGGAAGGCACGGATCGTCTGATTTTCCTGGAAGCGGGCAAAGATGTCGCCCGTCTTGCGCTTGGCGAAGAAAGAATAGGGTAGCGACATCGTGTGCTTGAAAAAGCGCGACATCATCGCGAAATCCATATTGCGGACCATGAAATTGGCGAGCAGGGCGCGGATCGTCGTCATCAGCAGGGTAAAGACGTTGGAAACGATCAGGCCGATGATCAGCAGGTGGAGCAGGCTGAGGTTCTGATGAACGATCACTCCGTCGAGGATATTCTGGATAATCATCGGTGGCACGATGCCCAGTACCTGAATGACGAAAGTGGCCAGGAAAAGTTGCCACAGTATTTTCTTGTAGGGTACCAAGTAACCAATGAAGCGTACCCAGGGCGAGCGGGTCGCAGCCAACTGCTCCAGACTGTCGCCGGCCGTGAAGAGCAGGCAGGTGCCACTCCAGCCGCGCTCGAAGTCCTCGACAGTCATCGTCCGGAAGCCGATCGCCGGATCGGCCACCCACACTTTTCGCTTCGAAACGCCGTAGACCACGACGTAGTGGTAACCCTCCCAATGCACGATGAAGGGCAGGTCGAAACCAAGCAGCGCCTCGAAGGTGCACTGCACGCCGCGCGTCGTGAAGCCGAGCGCATCGCCGGCCCGCGCTAGGCTGTCGAGCGTGGCGCCCTGCGTGGTTACGTTGGCCAGTTCGCGCAGTTTGCCGAGTGTCACCGAAATGCCGTAATGCCGGCAGATCATGGCCAGCGACGCTGCGCCGCAATCCATTTCCTCGGCCTGCTCGACCAGCGCGAAGCGCTTGATGAGCTTTTCGCCCAATTCAGGACTCGATTCCAGATCAAGGGTGACCGGCAGTTTGCGGCGCTCGGCCAGCTTCTTTTGGCGATGGAGTTCGCGTTCGAGAAAGCCGATCCGTTCGATCAACGCCTCCTGTAATTTCGGATTGAGTTTCAGCACCAGATGCGCCGTCTTTTCCGGAATGACCAACAGCGTCGTTTCACTCACGGCAAATGCCGAAGCCATCTGCTCCTGGCGCATCAGGCAGGCTTTCTCGCCGAAGCTCTCGCCCGGGCCGAAAGTTGCCAGTTGGTATTCTTCCCCCTCTTCATTGCGTACGATGCGGACTTCGCCCCGGCGCACCACATACAGTCGCCGGTCATCGCGTGAATCCTGGCGGAGGATCGCCTTGCCGGCGCCAACCCGCTTGACGCCGACGCTGCGGACGAATTCCTCAAGTTCGCTCTTGTTGACCTTGCCACGCAGATCGAACAGGCGGGCGACGAAGCCCCCCGCCGAACTGATCGCCACATAACTAGTGACGAACGCAAGGGCGGTTGGATTGGCGGCGAAGATCGGCTCGAACGCTTTGCGCGGAATGAACAGCAGTTCAGTCTTCAGTGAAGCACGCACCGCGGATTCGTGCCGGCCGTCGCGCAACATGGCGATTTCGGCGAAGAACTCGCGTTCCTTGCGCACCCCCATGCTGATTTCCTTGCCCTGTTCCTCGGTGAAAACGCGCACCGAGCCGGACTTGATGACGAATAGGCCGTCGGCGCTGTCGCCAGCGTTGCAGACCGTTTCACCAAAGGCAAAGTTGCGCGATTCGGCCTGCCTGACCAACGCCTCGATTTCCTCGCGGGCGAATGCCGAGAGGATTTCAACGCTGGCCAGGAAATCAGCCGTCGATGGCGCTTGGGGATGGGTTTCCATTGCCGGGTCGGGCTCTAACGCACTTCAATGATGTGCTCCTGCGCCCTGGCCATCAGCCATTCTTCGCGCAGCAGGCGGCGGATCTCGGTGGCAACGTCCTCATCCAGGCGGGCCGGATTCTTGCCGTTAATCATGAAAATCTCGTACAGCGACTGATCGGCGGATGGGAAGGGACCGAGCAGATCGCCGACCGCCGCATTGAACACCTTGGCTTCGGCCTCGGTTTTCAGCGAGCCACGCAACACCTTTCCGATCAGGCCACCTTGCTCGCGGGTGTCGGCGCTCGAATGTTCGCGGGCCATATCGGCGAAGGCATCGGCGTCCTCCCTCAGGTATGAAATCAGTTCCTTCGCCATGCCGGCCTTGTCGACAACGATGTGGCTGACCTCGATGCTGTCGAAGCGCGGCGAGTTGAGCTTGAAGTACTCCGCGACCGCCTTCTCGCTGCAGACCGTCTGCATCATCTTCTCCTCATAGAGGCTTTCGGTGATGAAGGCTTCGAATTCGTCGAGACCGACCCGGAGCGTATCGAGGTATTGATTCATGTCGCTCGCCCGGTGCAGTCCGCGGACCCGGCGAAATTGATCGGCCCGTTCCTGAATCTGCTCGGCGGGTACTTCAATACCTTGTTTTTTCGCCGCGCGGACGGTCAGTTTTTCTCGGACCAGTTGGTCAATGAGACTCTCGAACTGTCCGGTCAGCTTCAATATTCTGACAAAATCTTCCGTATCGATAACTTCATCATCAATTTTTACAATCGCAGTCATCTCATCCGCTCCTTGAAATTATTGGTTCCTGCAGGCTGTTGCAAAATCATTGGATCGCCACCTGCGGCGCCTGGTTCGCGTGGCATGCTGTCAGGATGCTCATTGGTCATTTCCATTGGCTTAACCTCCGATTTGGCGGAACGGGTCGAGCGCGAGATCAATAATGCGCCGCTGGCGCACGACAATCTCGGCTGTCGCAGTCATCCCGTAGCGCAACGGGTACCGGGTATCGCCGACCAGGTAGTGGTCCTCTTTGAGCCTGACGCGGCCTTCATAAACCGGCTGCTTGGAGACTGGCGATATTTTCGTCGCCGGTGAAATGAATTCCAGCATGCCCTGAAGCAAACCATAGCGCTGATAGGGAAAGGCGCTGAACTTGAGCTGGACGGGAAGTCCTTCGCGCAGAAAAGCGCGGTCATGCTCGGCGATTTCAATCTTGAGGACCGGCCGGGCTCCTTGCGGCGCGATGCCGCCAAGCGGCGTATTGGCCTGCACCTTGTCACCGGGCTGGGTCGAGGTGACATCGGTGATCACGCCGGAGACCGGCGCGACGATGAGCAGGAAGTTGTCCTTGTCAATGTTTTCAAAGCGAATGCGGGCGGCGGCTTCGGCATTCAGACGCGCCGTCTGCAACTGCAGGCGTACCTTCTCTTCGGCAGTGGCGACTTCCTTGGCCGCGGCTTCGTACTGCAAGCGCAAATTGGTCTGTTGCTGGCCACTGGTTTCCAGTTGCGCTGTGGCCTGTTGGTATTCCAGACTCTGTCGAGCGCCCAATTCACTCAGCCTGGATTGCGCCACCCGATAGGCGTTTTCCGCTGCCAACAAGGCGTTCTTCTTGCTCTCCACTTGTATCTGCGCGACACCGCCGCCGCCGGGCAGCGCAAATAGCCGCGCATATTTGTCGGCCTCTTGCTTGGCCGCATCCCGCGCCCGGCGGGCATCGTCAAGGTTGGTGCGGGCTTCCTGAACCTGTGCCTTCTGGCCTTCGAGCAATTGGGTCGTCCCTTCCGCCAAGCGCTTTTCGTGCTGCTGTTCCTCGACTTCCATCGCCTGTTTCAAGGCGGCCACCCGGCGCTCCATCAGCGCTTTCTTGCCCGGGAATTCACGCCATTCGCGTTCGCCCGCCTCGAGTTTGAGTTTGGAATCCAGCGCGTTGGTTGCTGCTTCGATGGCGCCCCTGGAATTAAGGCGGGCCAGCACGTCGCCTTTCGATACCGGCTGGCCTTCTGCGATGTAGAGATTGACCAGTTCGCCATCGATCGGTGCATAGACGCGACGCACTTCCGATTCTGGCCAGAGGGATCCCTGCGTCAGCACAAGCACGTCGGCGTGGCCAAAAAACGACCAGATTAGCGCCGATACCACCAGCCCCACCATGGTCAGCACGGCGGCCTGGGTGAAGCGCCAGGGTTCCGCGGTGAGGAGGGCAATGCCTTCCGCACTGTGGTCGCCGAGCGCTTCCTGTAAGGATCTAAGGCGATTATCGTTGGCCATCGCTTTTTCCTCCAATCAGCGCCAGTTTGGACTTCAATACCTCAGGCGGCAGAACCTGCCCCAAGGCCAGCAGAGCGCGCCGCTGCAGGTCCATCTCGGCCTTGATTTGATCGTCGATTTCACGCCATTGGGCGGGGGTGTCGACATTCAGTTGAGTGTAAAGGTGCGTCCCGGACACGGCGTCGTCGCGGGAATGGGCGAGTCGACTGGCCTGGCTCCGGAACCCCTTGGAAATCTCTGACTCGAGCCGTTGCGTATCTTCAATCGCGCCTTCGTCCATGTAGCCGCGCCATTCCGTTTGCGCCCGGCTCATCAGTTCCTGGGCGCGTTTCAGCGCCCGCTCCTTGATCTGGCCAAGGTCGGACTGCGTGGCATGGACAAAATATAGGTCTTCGACCGGATCGAGCCCGGCGCAAAAAGACAGCAACCGGTCGTTGTAGTCCTTGGTGCCGCGCAAGTTCTGCAACGTCGAATAGCCGTCGACAAGCGCTTTTTTGTGTTCGGCATCCTTGGCGGCAGGCTCCGCCCACGGCCCAGAAGCTAGTTTTTGCAAGCCGGCCAGAGCCTGTTTGGCCTCTCCTTTCCGCCAGGCGGTGGATACGACCTGATACTGCTCAACGACCTCGGGGGAGGGCAGGCGGCCGCTGGCCACGAGGGCGCGCAAGCGTTCCTGGAAAGGCGGCGTCGAAAAGCGTGTCTTGCCGAGAAGGTCAATCAGCGGACCAAGATTTTTCGCCTGCAGTTCATTCCGAATCGTGAGGAAGCTCTGAAGATCCTGGCGCAGGTTACTCAGGCCACCGAGCCGGGGATATTTTTCGCCGAACTCGGTGAATGCAGCAGCCAAGGCCTCCAACTGGTCGCCGCTTAGCGCCGCGTTGATGGTGGCCTTCAGGCGTTCGATGGCGGCCAGGTAGACGGAATTGTCGCTTTGCAATTTGCGCAGGTGGCTGAGCGCCTGGGCATAGGTCTCCTTGAACTCGGGGACTTCGGCGGCAATGGCGGTGAATGCCCGCTGATGGCCCTGAGGGTCGTCGTCCCAGCGCTTGAGCAGGGCGGACATCCTTTTCTCGTCGTCATAAATCTGTATCGGAATCTCGCCATTTTCGCGAGCGCTGACATACTTCTCAAGGTCGCCGATCCACGCCAGTTCGTCAATCAGCGGCGCGGCGTCGGCATTGCCGGCACCAAGATCGGTCATCGCAGCAACGGCCGATGCTGCGCCATCGAAATCGTGCTTTTTGATCAGGTTCAGCCAGTTGGGCACGCTCGCCTTGAGCAATGCTTCAGTGGCCAGCGCCGTCAGCGCCGGGTCGTCCGGATGGTTTTGCAAATAACTTCGGGCAGCGCTGGCCGCTTTGCTGTAATTGCCGGCCGCCAACTGGTCCTTCACTTCCCGTTCCGTTGCGCCACTGAAATAGAGCGCGAAGAAAAAAATAGCCACGCCAGCGGCCAGCGCCGCGGCCCAGGCATAGACCCGTTTCGGGCGATCCGGTTTGTCTGTGCCCAGCACGGTCTTTAATTCGGATATAAAGATCGTGAACTTCGTTGGCTTGGCGGGTGGTTCAGTGCTTTTGCCAGCGGTCTCGGCCGCTTGAGCGGCCGCGATGTCATTCCCTTCATCTGGCGGCGGCTCACCATCGACGCAAAAGATATCAAGAAAGGAATCAGCCGCCGCGACGAAGGTCGTCTTTTCGCTATCTGTGGCGGCTCGGGCCATGGCGACAGCATCCGGGCTTAAGCGGGTAAGGGTCGGATCGTTGACTGCCTCTCTTTGCAGACTGACGCGGTAAACCAGTTTATGTCCGCCGAAGGCCAGCAAATCCCCATCCTGCAATGCCACAGCATGCTCGTCGAGGCGCTCGCTGCCGATGAAGGTCCCGTTGGTGCTGCCGAGATCCTCAACGAAAGGCCAACCGTTTTTCAGGAAGATGTGGGCATGGCGCCGGGATATGTAGTTGACTTGATGCGGGTATTTTTCCCGGTATTGCGCAAAGCTATGGTCAGTTTTGCTGATCAGGAAAGGAAAGTGCGCGATGACCAACGATTGCAAGCCAAGCTCGTCATTCTCCGGTGTCAGCGTCAGGCTGAGCAGTCGGGCGGCGCGGCCGTGCAGCCCGGGCCGAGGACTAAGTTGCAGGCGGAACGACAGGGCGCCGAAACATATTTCATCACCGTCATGCAGCTTGGCCGGCTCTTTTCGCACAAAAACACCGTTGACCGCAGTACCGTTCTTGCTGTCGAGATCGGCAACATAGACGGCACCGAACTCGCTGAAAATTCGTGCGTGGCGACGAGAGAGTTCGGCCGCAACAGCCGGCTCGTAGGAGACGAACGGCGGCTCGCTCCGCCCAACGGCGAACAGGTTGTCGTCAACCCGGATATCCTCCAACTCGGGATGTGATATCGGCTTGAGGACGATGTTGAACTCCAGCACCGTCGTCCTCGGCAGCTGGATGTTGGGTGGCCGCTCAGAGGCGGCATTTGTAACTGACATTCATTGGCCCGCATTGCTGACGCGAACGGTTGGCCAGCCGCCGCCCAGCGCCTTGTAAAGCGTCACGGTATCCGACAGGATTTGCTGGTGACTGGCCAGTAGCGCAAGCTGTGCTGCCAGCAGCGATCGTTCGGACTCGAAGACTTGTAACTGCGAAACAACGCCCTCCCGAAGTTGTGCCTGTACCTGGTCGGCAACCTTTTGCAGATCCCTGGTCTGTTGTGCCAGTTCGGCCCGCTGTTTTTGGTGTGCATCCAGATTGACCAGGGCATTTTCTACCTCCTCAAAGGAGCCGATGACGGTCCGCCGGTACTCCTGTTCGGCGACCTTGACCTGCGCTTCAGTGGTCTTGACGCGCGCCTTGACCCCCGGATTGAGGAGCGGGATATTGATACTGGGCAGCAGCCCGAAGGTGAAGGACTTGAGCAGGTTCGACAGCGCGGAACTGGCGGTGCCGCCACGGCCGGTTAGGCCGATTGAAGGCAATTGGGCCAGCTTGGCTTCACCCACCAGATCGTAGCCCTCCAGGACGCGAAATTCCGCGGCGACGATATCAGGACGGCGCGACAGCAGTTGGGATGGAAGGCCAGCCGGGACGACGGGTAGTTTGACCTTTTCCTGAAGGTGGCCAGTCGGAATCCGGAATTCACCCGCCGATACGCCCTGAAGCGTGGCCAACGCATTTTCTGCCAGATCACGGAGACGATGGAGTTCGAGCAGATCCTTGGTCAGCCGGCTAACCTCCGCCCGTTGCTGCAGAACCTGGGTTTCTGGAATCAGGCCGTTCTGGAACATAGCCTCGAAGATGGCGAGTATCTGCTTGTTTTTGGCCAGGGTCTTTTGTTGCTGGTCCAGTTGCTCATCGAACTGGAGAATCTGGAAATAGGTGGTCGAGACGTCGGAAACCAGGTTTAGATAGCCGGCCCGCCAATCCGCCTCGGTCGCGTGGAATTCGGCGGTCTGGGCCTGGACGCCCTTTTCGACCCGACCCCAGATATCGATGTCCCAGTTGACTTGGGTCCCAAGGTTGAACTGCTTGGTGAATTTCTGGCCGGTGGTTTTCTCGAAGCTCGCCCCGGCGCCGGCGTCGAGGGTCGGCAGGGCACCGGCCCGCGCTTCGCCGATCTGCGCCTGGGCTACGCCAATCCTCGCAGCGAGGATCTTGATATCGAGATTGCCGGCAATCGCGCGGTTGATCAGCACATTGAGATCGGGGTCGCCGAATGCCGTCCACCAGTCGGGAGCGATGGTTTCGGCGGCGGAGATATTTTCCGGCGTCGACCGTGACCAGGTGGTTTTTTCGGCGCTGGTCGGCTGCTGATAGTCCTTCATGTGCACATCGGCGCAAGCACCGAGCAGAAGGGTGCATAGTCCGGCCAAGACCAGGGACCGGGTGTTCATGCCGACGCCGTCCACACACGGGCATCGACGAATGCCCGGAACAGCCCGGGGTCGAGATGACCCTGCTGACATTCAGTCGCCATCAAGTCCAGTGCCTGCAGCTGCGGCAGTGCTTTCTTATACGGGCGATCGCCAGCGGTGAGCGCATCGTAAATATCGGCTATGGTCAGGATGCGTGTCTGAACACTGATCTGCTCGCCGTGCAAACCCATCGGATAGCCCGATCCGTCGAGTTTTTCGTGATGCCCGTGGGCGATGGACGGCACGCCCGCCAAGTCCCGTGTCCAGGGAATCAGGATCAGGAAGGAATAGGAGTCCGCCACGTGCGATTCGATCTGCCGCCGCTCGTCGACCGTCAGGCAGCCCTTGGTAACGCTGAGCGCGGAGAATTCGAATTCGTCCAACAGCGGCACCGACCCGCCGTCAGCTGCGCAATAGCTGTAGTCGAGAACCTCACGCAGTTCGGGCATTACCTCGACGTGGGAAATCGCCGGTTCGTTGGCGTGGCGAATGGCAGCGAGGAATCTGTCGAGGCGTTCGAATTCGTCTTTTAGACAACGCTGGATCTCGTTCAATTTTGCTTTGAACGCTGCGATGCTCAGTTCATGTTGGGCATGGCAATCAACCAGCTGGCGATAGGCCTTGAGCTCGATGCTGGCCCGCGCGTAATGAAAGCGCTGTTCAAGCAGCCGCATCTCTGCATGATGCAGTTTCTTTTCCTTGCGCAGCACGTGTTCCCGCACTCCCACCTTGCCGAAGTCATGAAGCAGTGCCGCATAGCGGATTTCCCGCAACTGATCGCCGGAAAAGGCGATCTGCCTGAGATCTGGGGTATCGGCACGATCAACGGCCTTGGCCAGGTTTTCGGCGTAGCCGGCGACCCGGAAGGAATGCCCGGCGGTTACCGGATCCCGTTCCTCAATCGCCTGGACTGAGGCCCGGACGAATCCGTCCAGAAGCCGCTCGATATCCGAATAAAGCTGGAAGTTCTTCAGGACGACCGCGGTTTCCGCGCAGACGCCGGTCAGGATTTCAAGATCCTGTTCGTCAAAGGCATGGGGGTTTGACGAGGAGTCGACCTGGATCAGGCCGAGCACCTCGCCTTTCAGCAGGAGCGGCACGCACATCACACTGCGTATGGACTGCGCAATGATCGATTCCTGAGCACCGAAATGGCGGTCGGACAGCGTATCGACCGAGAGGATCGACTGTTTCCGGTTGAGCACGTAGTCAATGATGGTGTGGGAAATTCTGACCCGTTCCGGATCCTCGATCGTTCCATCCCGTCGGCGCGCGGCAGCTGGCGCCGAGGTCTGGCCATCGCCTTGATTCAGTAGGATGAAGGCCCGCTCGGCAAGTGGGAAGAGGTCGAAGATCAGGCTCATGATCTTCTCGGTCAAGGTTGCACGAACAGTCACAGCACCGAGCGCAATGCCGACCTGGGCCATGGCGTGGAGTTTCCGGAGGGTCGCCTGGCGATCGCCATGGTCCTCCGCCGGCATCGGTTCCAGGACGGTCCACTGTGTCGCGTCCAAAGCCTTGGTGATGGCGGTCGGTACACTGCGGCGGGCAGGCATGATCAGAGAGTGGAAAATCATTTGGGCTGAGGCGACCGTGACCTCGTCGCCATCGATAAGTGGATGCCAGGAACCCGGACTAAGTCGTTCACCGGAAACAAATGTACCGTTGAAGGAGTGAAGGTCCTCGATAAAATAGGCGTCGTCGCGCCGTCTGATACGGGCATGCCGTCGGCTTACCGTGGATTCCGGGATGCAGATGTATTTGTCTGAAGCAAGGGAATCCTGCGGATCCCGTCCAATCACGGCTTCATCGTGCAGGGCGAAGACACTTGGTGTTACCTTGCCACTATCGGTAACCTCGAGATACGCCGTCACTGCGCCCACAGACTTGTACCCGGTCCTAGTGTTTTCCATTGTGCGGCCCTTTACGCAATTCCGAACAGTGAAAACCCATTCCGACACAGTGAAAGCTCGTGTATGTGCTCGGAAAATCTTGAAATATCGAACTACGTTTGTAGCGCTGATTTAGCAGTGGGTGGAGACGGCAGTTCGAGCCGATTGTGCTGCCTCCTGACTCTTGGATTCCAGAACTACATCCGCAGGAAACGTGTGATATTTGCTGCTGTGATGACCCCGAAAATCGGTATGGCGTCGATATTTCCGTTGGCAAAGCCGGGACCATTACCCGATGGTCCGGATGCTGACTCCAAGCGTATTTGCCAATGGTGGGTGCTGACATTATGGTTATCCTGACTGATTGAGTAGCCTTCTTTATTGCGCTCCATAGCCACATAGCAGATAACGTGCCACCTCTTTTATGGTCGCGAAGTGGTGGTCGTAAGGTATTGAATAAACATATTTTCTAACTATTAATCAAGTTCTGCTGCGGCAGCTTTGATCGACCGGAAATTGTCTCAACTGGTGGGTGAAGGGAAACAGTTGGTCGAAAACTGTTCGGTCGCAAATGACATGTACAAATGCAGGCCTCATCGGTTAGACAGCCAACAGAGCCGACCCCCAACGGAACCCGCTTATTTGACCGTGATGGTGATCCTCCTGGAATAGACCGGCGGATCATGCGGAACGTGCTTGTCATCCCCCATCAGCAACTGCAGCGTATGTTTTCCTGGCGGCAACTCGAGCATCGTTTCCGTTTGACCCGCCCCGAAATGCAGGTGGTTCCGATCCGAGGGGATTGCCTGATCCATGGGTGGCAAATCCGAATCGATCAGTAAATGATGGTGGCCGGCGTTGGGGAATTTGACGTCCTTCGGGGCAACCCCCATGTTTCTTAATCCGAACCAGACGCGAAACGGTTGATTGGCGGCGATAACCTCGCCATTGTTCGGCCAGCCGATGTAAAGATGAGCATTGGCGGGAGACGGCGTGGTGCCCGCCATGGCAGCCTGGGAGCCAAGAAAGGCAGCAAAGACAGTAGCAACAAATACCAGCTTGTACATGATGTGTGCTCCTAGTTATTTCAAACTGATTAGGCCAAAGTACGTCAGATCTAGATGTCGCCCCTCGGAAACAGGCTGAAAGTCAAGGCACCGTGATCGAAATCGGCTTTGAATAGACTGGGGGGTCGTGGGGGAAGTGATTTGTATCTCCCAAGAGCAATTGCAAGGTGTGCTTTCCCGGCGGCAATTCAATACGCGCTTCAGATTCACCGGCCCCGAAATGCAGATGGTTACGGTCGGAGGGGATGGGCTGATCGAACGGTGGCAGCGCCGTATCGATCAGCAGATGATGATGACCCACATTGGGGAGGTCTATCCCTTTCGGGCTGATCCCCATATTGCGGAGTCCCATGCGTACCCAGAATTTGCCGCCTGGAATGACCGCATGGTCAGGCGGCCAGATGATGAAGACCTCGGCGTTTTCAGGGGAACTCATTCGCGCCGCAAAAGCCGGCGTGACTGCAAGAGTCGCGACCATGGAAACGGCAAGGAGTATTTGTCTCAGCATGGTATCCATCCTTTCAGTGTCGAGGTGGTGAACTACAACCCAGAAAACCATACAATGATTCGTCAATTGTCAATTCGGGTTGAATCAAGTTTAAAAGTTCGAAAAAAAATCGCGACGGAATGAATTTTCCCCTGGCGTTGCAGTCCATGAAGGGCGGCGTTCCTGATGACGCATTTCATGGGTTTGTTGTGGATTGCGCCGTCAGCCCAGTGGGTGGGCTCCGGGAGTTAATACCGTGCGAAGCAACTTCCTGATAGCGAGGGGCTGACTATGTGGCGAATATTCTTGACTACTTGCCTGGTCTGGGCGATGCCGTGGCAATGGGCGGAGGGGGCGACGTCTGAAACAAGCGAGAGCGGCATTCCGCGAATTGCGCTGATCATAGGTAACGCCAACTACGAAAATGATCCCCTGAAAAGTCCGGTAAATGATGCTCGAGCCATGAGCGACACCTTGAAATCGGCCGGATTCGAGGTGATGGATTACGAAAATACGACACGACCGGCGATGCTGACGGCCATTCAGAACTTCAAGCGGCGCCTTGAATCCGGCGGAGTCGGACTGTTTTATTTCGCTGGCCATGGATTTCAGGTCGGTAACCACACATTGCTGCTGCCGGTTGATGCAGATAGCCGCCAACCACTCAGCTTGATGACCGATGGAATTGATCTGGAAACAGTTCTAGCCAGTATGTCCAGCCCACGTCGTGGTCAGGTGAATCTGGTTATCCTCGATACCTGCCTGAACAATCCCTTGCGTAGCGGCAGTAACATTTTGCCGACATTGCCCAAGCAGACGCTGGTCGCCTATGCCACTGCGCCTGGACACTTGGCGGCGGAAGGTTTAAAGCACGGTCTATTTACGGCGGCATTGCTAAAAGCCATGGTTGAACCAGGGCGGAACTTCAAGGACGTGTTTCAAAGTGTGGCAGCGGAGGTTCGGCGGTCAAGCGGACAAGCGCAGAATCCGGAACTTTCCTCCTCCCTGTCGTCGACGTTCAGCTTGGTGAAAGCAGGGCAGGACTTCGTGCCGCAGAGTGTGGTAACGATGGCCTCGGCTGACCTTGGCAACGCGACGCGGTACCGGGGAATTCTTCCAAAAGATAGCGCCGAACAGTATGAGTTGACCTTCTGGGAGTCGATTAAAGACAGCACTTTCCCGAGTGATTACGAGGCCTACCTTCAGGCCTACCCGAACGGTCGCTTTGCTGCCCTTGCCAATGCTCGCCTTAAGCGGCTGCGTGCAGCCGCCGAGCTCAAAGTTGAAAAGCCGGTAGAACGTCCACCGGTGGTGACACCGGCCCCGAAGGCAGCCCCGCCACGAGTGCCGGCACATGCGGCGCCGGAGCCGACTCGTCGTGCACCTGCCCCTGCTCCGGTGCCGAAAGCCGTGCCTGAACCCACACAGCACGCCCCCCCCGTATCATCGGCGTCAGGGAAGTCCGCGATCGAGGTTGCTGGTATCAGTGAGATCAAGGACTGTGATGTGTGCCCGGTTCTGGTCAAAGTGCCGCGCGGAGAATTTACGATGGGCAGCAACTCTAATGACCCATCAGAGAAGCCTGCGCATCACGTATCCATTAACCAGCCATTCGCCATTGGCAAGTATGAGGTCACTGCAGAACAGTGGGAGGCTTGCGTCGCTGCCAACGCTTGCAAACCAATTTCAACAATTGCCAGCGCCCCCAAGCGCGCCCCGGTCCGTGATGTAAGCTGGGACGAAGCACAGCAGTATCTGAAATGGCTGAGCAAGCTTAGCGACAAGTCCTACCGCCTGCCAAGCGAAGCCGAATGGGAATTTGCCGCTCGAGGCGCAACTACCACGCGCTACTGGTGGGGCGAGCAGATGCAATCTGGCAAAGCGAATTGCAAAGGGTGTGGCGAGCCTTGGCAATCGGAGATGCCGAAGACGGTCGGGTCATTTGCCGCGAATCCCTTTGGCCTCCACGATGTCAATGGCAGCGTATGGGAGTGGGTTGCCGACTGCTGGCATAGCTCGTACCGAGGGGCGCCCGACAACGGCAAAGCATGGGATGAGAAGAACTGCCGGGTTAGGGTGATTCGGGGGGGCTCATGGCAAAACGACGCAGCCTATATGTTTTCCTCAACCCGCTTCAAATATGACGCGAGTGTCCGTGAATCCCAAAATGGCTTCCGGGTGGTCAGGGATCTCCAGTAAGGGCTGGTTCAGGGCTTGGGGCTAGTGGTCAGCTGGACGAAATCAGCACTTAGTCGTTCCGGTCCGTATTTGGCGACAATTTCTTTTAGTCGCTGCTCAATGGCCTGTAAGTAAGCCGCTCTGGACTCATGCTCCGGCCGGATATTGTCGAACAGCGGTACAGGCGTGATGAGCAACGCGATCAGTTCGCTGCCGAATGGTTTGGACACCACCCAACTGCCCGGGCTGCCGATGGTGGCGGTGTAGTTCGAAGGGGCCTGGTTGGCTTTGGCGCGTGGGCTTGGTACCAAGTGGACGACGCTTCCGTCGAGGACGTAATAATCGATATTGACGTAGGAGTCATAGCCAGGCGTTGTGATGTTCATGATCAGCGAGTCTCCTTCGATCAGCTTCTCATTGTTTCCTTTGGTATGAATTGACGTCGCCCCACCTGTTTCCTGATTGCTTCGCCAATACGGCGCCAAGGCGCTGATCACTGGGCAGTAATCTTTATTTACTTGCCGCACGTTCAGCTTCAGGTTGTTGACGCCATCGGCCGCGCCCAGCCTTTCCTTGAGCTGAGCAAGGTTGGCATCCTCGGCAAGGTAACCCTGGACCAGCGTCCCGCTGCCATCGGCTGATTTGGTCAGCGCTGAACATGGAATGCTGGCTAATACCGCCGCCACGGATTCGCGGGCTTGTGGTGCTTTTTCCGACGCGGGGACAGCAGACATGCTAGCTACCGGCGGCTCCTCGGTCACCTTTGTGATATTCCCACTATGGCGCATCGATTCCCATTTATTGGCAACCGCGGCAACCAGCAATAGGGTGATGACAATAGCCCCGCCTGCTAATGCGACATAACTTTCCGGATGGTGTTGCCCAGCAATACCATGGAGAAACTGCGGGACCGTGAGGGTTCGCTTTTCCCGGTCGAATGCCAGCGCTTCGCGCAAAGCTTGCCACTGTCTGTGCCCCAAGTCTTTTGGCCGCTGCAACTTCAATCCGGCGCCACGCGCCTGGGTTGCGGGCGAGCGGTTAAATGGGTGGCGTCCGGTCAATAACTCGTAGGTGATGCATCCAAGGGCATAAATGTCATCGCGGGGGTCCGGGTCACGGTGCTCGAGCATTTCAGCACTGGCATAAGTCGGCGTCATGCCACCGAGACTTCCCGGATCGAAAACAGTGGCCTCCAGATCTTCCTCGGATTTTCGGAAGACACGGGCAATACCGAAATCAATCACCTTGACGTCGCCAGTGTCAGTTAGGAACACGTTGGCTGGCTTCAAGTCGCAATGTACAAAGCCGCGTTCATGCGCATGGGCCAAGGCTTTCGCCATGCCGGTGATGATCGGCAGAGCTTCAGCAAAAGACAAGCCCTTGAAGTCCGGGTCGTGTAACAAATTTTGCAAGGACCTGCCCGACAAAAGCTCCATGGTCAGGTACACCATCGCACCATCCCGGTCAAAATCGTAGACGGTAACGATGTTCGGATGGGCGAGGGATTGCGCCTTTTTGGCTTCACGTTGGAGGGCAATCAGCGACTTCGGGTGTCCACGAAACTGGACGTTCAGCACCTTGATGGCGATGTAGGGCTTACGGTCGGATGCCTCCAGTTTGCGTAAATCGAGCGCCTTATAGACCATACCCATGCCGCCGAAACCCAAGCATTCCTCAAGCACAAAGCGGCCGTTCAATGTGTCGCCGACTCCTTTGATACGCTCAGATTTAGATTCAGGTTCGGCAGGCGCGTCGGATTTTTGGCCATCAGTTGTTGCGGACTTTGCCTGATGGCCGAGATTGGTCAGCAGTCGGGTCTCATCCGAATCGGATTTTTCTTTGGGTTGATCCATCTTCTTGATCCCCATTTAACCTCGACATAGACCTCCGGTGGCGTTCGAGAATCGGTGCGTTCGTCACAGCCTCCACTTGGTCTCACAGAGTGCTCTTACTTTAACCTGTTTGGTTCCGGCTCGTCCAGCTTGAGCCTTGTCCAATGAGGTGTGAGCCTGAACGGGACAGGTATTTCCGCCCAGGAATGAGCCTGAGCCAGCGAATTTGCGGTTGAACGGTTGGCGTGATCATCCAAGGATGGTGATCAACATGGATGAGGCCAAGCTGCGTACCATTGCGCAATTGCTGGAGTTTTTGGACGCAAACCAGGAGATCAAGTTCACAGGCGCGCTGGGCGACAGTGACCACCAGCGCTATGAACACATCAGCCGCGTGCTCAAGCGTTTTGCCTACCCCGGACTGGGCAAAGGCGAGCGCGGCGTGGTGTTGTCATATCTTCGGCCCACCAGCGGCTACAGCCGCTCCCAGATCACTCGCTCGGTCGGGCGTTGGGAAGTCCAACGGACAAGCAGCAGTGTCGCTGGCCAAGCGCTACTGCAGGCCTGCAGTGCCCTTTGTGCGCAAGTACACGGGCGCTGACGTCGAACTGCTGGTGGAGATGGATCGGGCCAACGAAGATGTCTGTGGTGTGGCAGCCAAACTCTTTGGCCAGGTCACCGGGCTTGCACCCCGCTTGCACCAGTTCAACCATCTGCTGGCGAAATTGCGCCGGATACGGCAGTTTGGTAATAGGCATTTCGGACTCCTTCTGTGAGAACAATAAGGTGTCCGCGAAATGGGGTCAACTTCAGTCTGCAAAAGATGGAGAAGCGGTCATTGAAGAAGCAAAATCTCGGACACTCTCAATCCGACGATTGGGCAAAGCGCACCACTCAGCCTGCCTGGCGCGCGAAGCCGCGCCGGCCGCTAAGGATTGGCAGATCAAGGTGAGCGGCGCAACTACCCGGCATTCCCCGGCGACCCGATCAACACGGCGGTGATCTGCGAGCCGTTGCCGGC
>NZ_QEII01000167.1 GCF_003347515.1 Rhodoferax ferrireducens
GACCTGCATCTGCATCCAGCCGGCCTCGTACGCGTGCGCGTGTCCTGCGACGAGTAAGGTGGCCAACGAGGCCAGGAAGCGCCGAAAAGCTTGAGTCATATGCCGTTCCAGATAGTGGTGAAGTTGTCAGGTACGAAGTTTAGGAGGGGGACCTCTTTTGGTGACCCTACCAAAGTATGGTTTTTGGTCCAGCCGCAATTGGGCGTGCACTTAAATCAATTTCAATTGCACCGCGCGTGCAACCGCTTCGGTCCGTCGTTGAACGTCCAGCTTGGAAAAGATGTTCTGGTTGTGCCACTTGACCGTGCTCAGTG
>NZ_QEII01000168.1 GCF_003347515.1 Rhodoferax ferrireducens
GCCCGGATCATTTCAACGACTTGCAGCTTGAAGCTCGCGTCAAAGACTCTTCGTTTTGATTTCGTCACGTTTATTTTCTCAGGAGATTTCCACCTATCTGTGTGTACGAAGTTATTAGATCAGGACACTCATAGCGGCAGTCAATGCTTCAGACGCGCCCGTCTGGGCAGCATGCCAAAAAAATGCTTGTCGGCTGGCGAGTTGACCGCTCTGGTGTGACTTTGCAAGTTCTGTCGCATGGGTAATGCCCAGGTCATCCCGCTCCAGCGCTTAGCGTGCACGCTGCAGCGGCTGTTCACAGAGCGATTCAAAAAAATGTCGTCCCAACTGACTCACGAGCAGCGCAGCTGGCTGCGTCTACGCCACGACACCACACGCTTCGACCATGGATAAGGCAGATAAATATCTGGTACGGAGAAGCTCTGTAGGTCGGGCGCAAACATCTTTCTTGTTCCGGCAAACGAAAAAATGGCGATTGTTGCGATACTACGGATTCCTCTTATAAATAAGAATCATTCTCATCTTATTTGAAGCGCGGTGATACGGAAAGAGTGCAAGCGGCCAGTTCAAGCAGTGGCAGGGCGCAGTCAGCGATGCTGGGCAGGAAGGCCTGGACACGGCTCGCACTTTGGGCAGCACGAACTTCCGCACCTCAAGACTGATAAGTACGGGACCAATATGAACGCTGCTTCTGGAATTACTACCAATCCTGTGCCACTTGCTGGCAATCAGGAGCGTCTGCTGGTGTTTACGCTGGCAGGCATCCAGTTCTCACACATTCTTGATTTCATGATCATGATGCCGCTGGGGCCGATCCTGATCCAGGCGTTGCAGATCGACACGCAGCAGTTTGCGCTGCTGGTGGCCATTTACACGTTGACTGCAGCCGGCAGTGGCCTGCTGGCTGCCACCTTTGTCGATTTTTTTGAACGAAAGAGCCTGCTACTAACGCTGTTTGCCCTGTTTGCCTTGGCAACTTTGCTGTGCGCCATGGCGCCTGACTACCAGACCCTGCTGCTGACCCGCGGCTTGGCTGGCGTATTTGGTGGTGTTTTAAGTGCCATGCTGCAAACCATCATTGGGGATGTGATTCCCTTTGAGCGCCGTGGCAAAGCCAGCGGTTCGGTGATGTCGGCCGCGGCAGTGGCTTCCGTCCTGGGGGTGCCAATGTCCTTGATGCTGGCAACCAAACTGGGGTGGCAATGGCCTTTTGTGGCGATTGCGGTTATTGCCGTGGTTTTCTTGCTGCTGGCGGCCCGCAATATCCCCACCCTGCCAAAGCATCAAGCGGCCCATTCCGGGCGTAGCTGGAAGAAGCCGTTCGCCAGCATGCGCGCGGTGTTGCAGGAGCGTAATCATTTGCTGGCGATGCTGTTTATGGCCCTGGGCGCATTTTCGACCTTCACCGTGATTTCTTATCTCACGCTCTACCTCACGGGCAATGTGGGCCTGAGTGCGGAACAGTTGCCGCTGGTGTATGCCCTTGGCGGAATGGCTGGTTTTCTCAGTGCACGATTGATCGGCGGCCTGGCTGACCACTGGGGCAAAGTGCGCACCTACAGGTTGATCGCGCTGCTGTCCATTGCGCCCATCCTTCTTCAAACGCATCTACCGCCCATGGCGCTGGGCTGGGTCTTGCTCTGCAGCACGCTGTTTTTCACGCTGGGGTCTGGCCGTGCGATACCCGCGATGGCGATCACCATCTCGGCGGTTCAACCGCCGTTGCGCGGCGCATTCATGGCATTGAATTCGTCCATCCAGCAGTTGGCCTGTGGTGCAGCGGCTTTTCTTGGCGGACTGATGATCAGCCGGACACCAACCGGCGTGATCAGCGGCTATGGCCATGCCGGCTGGTTGGCCATCGGCCTGACAGGATTCACGATTCTGCTGGCCGGAAAAATCCACATGCATACCCGGCCGCTTGCGGCCTGACAGATCGATATCTGGCAGTGGATTGGTTTGTTCATAAATAGTAATGATTCTCGTTTAAATAGAGTGAAGGATTAAAGATGAATGATGTGTTCAGAGGCGTGGTCGATGCGCGAGCCGAAAATCTGTTGTCGGGGTATCGAAGCGAAAACCCCTTCTTCTTTGCCACGCCTGAGCACACCATGCGGGCGCAAGGCCACTACGCGACGGTGCCGCAAGCGAAAAATCTGGCCGCTTTGAGCCAAGCCGTGGATGCTGAGCTGAAAAAGGCCAGATGCCAAGGCCATCCCAACCCCATCGTGGTGGGGGCCATCCCGTTTGACGCGAGGCAAGCTGCCAGCCTCTTTATTCCCCAGCAGGTCCTGCGCGCAGGTCCCTTGACCAGCCGCGCTGACCTTGTTTCAGCGCGAACAGACGCATTCACGATTACGCCCGAGCCTGCCCCCCAGATTTATGCCGATGGCGTGGCTGAGGCGGTCAGGCAGATAAAAGACAACATGTTGAGCAAAGTCGTCCTCGCGCGCGCGCTGGATCTGACCGCAGCCGAAGCCATAGATGTGCCCTATTTGCTTGAGCGCCTGGCCCGGCGCAACCGGTTTGGCTATACTTTCGCGGTCAATCTGGCGGGCGCAGAGCAAGGCGCGCTGGTGGGCGCCAGCCCGGAACTGTTGCTCAGCCGCCGGGGCACGCAAGTTCGTTCCAATCCCCTGGCGGGCTCGGCGGCGCGGGCCAAAAATCAGTTGGAAGACGCCCACCGCAGCCAGGCCTTGCTGAGGTCTGCCAAAGACCTGCATGAGCATAAAGTCGTCGCCGACGCGGTTGCCAAGGGGTTGCGCCCGTATTGCCGGACACTCGATGTGCCGGCAAACCCCTCGTTGATCAACACGGAAGCGATGTGGCATTTGTCGAGTGACATCCGGGGCGAGCTCGCCCACCCAGCGGCGAGCTCGCTGCTGCTGGCGGCCAGCCTGCATCCCACGCCAGCCGTGTGTGGGTTTCCAAGCGAGAAAGCGTTTGACCTGATCAGTCAGATCGAACCGTTTGACAGGGGTTTCTATGCCGGCATGGTGGGTTGGTGCGATTCAGAGGGCAATGGCGAATGGGTCGTGACCTTGCGCTGCGCCCAAGTGCACGGCAACAGCATGCGTCTATTTGCCGGCGCCGGCGTGGTCGCCGAATCAGAGCCAGCGAGTGAGCTTGCCGAAACCGCAGCCAAATTCAGAACCATGCTGAATGCACTGGGCTTGGCGCAGGAAGGGGCGCTCTGATGCTGGCGCATTGCACACTCTGGCCCGAAGAACTGGCCGCCCACTACCGCGCCCAGGGTTACTGGCGGGGCGAAACGTTCTCTGACGTATTGGATGAGCGTATACAGCGATACGGCGAGAAACTGGCCATCGTCAGCGACACCCGACGCTGGACCTACCAGGATCTGGGCGCCGAAGTTGAGCGTCTGGCCGCGGGGTTTTATGCCCTGGGCATTGGCCCGAATGACAGAGTCGTGGTGCAACTGCCTAACTGCGCGGAACTTTTTTCCGTCATCTTCGCGCTCTTCAGGCTGGGCGCTTTGCCGATCTTTGCGCTGCCAGCGCATCGAAAGTTCGAAATCGGCCATTTTTGCCAGCACGCGCAAGCCATCGCCTATGTCATCGCCGATCAGCACGCCGGATTCGACTACAGGAACCTGGCCCGCGAAGTAAAAGCCAGCGCACCGAGTCTGCAGCATGTGCTGGTGCTGGGTGAACCGGGCGAATACCGTTCGCTCAAGCATTTGCCCCGATTGGAGAGTGATTTGCCGCCGCCGCCCAGGCCCGCCGACGTGGCGTTTCTCCAGCTCTCCGGCGGTAGCACCGGAACGCCCAAACTCATTCCCCGCACGCACGACGACTATCTCTACAGCATTCGGGCCAGCGCAGACATCTGCCAACTCACCTCCGATAGTGTCTACCTGAGCGTCATTCCCGCCGGGCATAACTTCACGCTCAGCTCACCCGGGTCCCTCGGAACGCTGTACGCCGGCGGCACCGTGGTCATGTGTGCCCATCCCAGCCCGGACGTGGCGCTGACCTTGATAGCCCAAGAGCGCGTCACCATCACGGCTCTGGTGCCGCCCTTGGTTCCGGTGTGGCTGGACGCCATAGAAAGCCTGAAGCCGGATCTGCGCAGCCTGAAAGTGCTGCAGGTAGGCGGGGCGCGTTTCAACAGTGAAATGGCACGCCGTGTTACGCAGGAACTTGACGTGACTTTGCAGCAGGTCTTTGGCATGGCGGAAGGTCTTGTCAATTACACCCGCCTGGATGACCCCATCGACGTGATCCTGCACAGCCAGGGCCGCCCGATCTCGCCCGATGACGAAATCCGCATCGTTGATGAGGAAGATCAGCCCGTGGCTGCCGGTGAAATCGGGCATTTGCAGACCCGCGGCCCTTACACGATTCACGGTTATTACAAGGCCGAAGAGCACAACGCACGCGCATTCACGCGCGATGGTTTTTATCGCACGGGGGACATGGTCAGGCAAACGCCTGAGGGCAATCTCGTCGTCGAAGGCCGTGCCAAAGACCAGATCAACCGCGGCGGCGAGAAAATTTCGGCCGAAGAAGTAGAGCATCAACTACTGGCGCACGCCAACGTTATCGATTGCGCCATCGTTGCCATGCCGGATGCCTATCTGGGAGAAAAAAGCTGCGCCTTTGTGATTCGCAAGAACGACACCGTGCGCGGCATCGACCTGATCCGCTTTCTGCGTGAATGTGGTCTGGCCACTTACAAGATTCCGGATCGCATCGAATTCATGACGCAATTCCCCCAAACCGGCGTAGGAAAGACCAGCAAAAAACATCTGCGTCTGGAAATCGAGGCGCGCCTGGCAGGGGCACGCATGAACCCCTAAACCCTTATTGATGAATTAACCAATGGCTATACCCAAAATATCCTCCTACCCGATGCCCACTCAGGCTTTAGATAACCGTGTGAACTGGCAAGCCAATGCACGGCGGTCAGTGCTGCTGGTGCACGATATGCAGGACTATTTCCTGGACTTTTATGATCGCAGCAGCGCGCCGATTCCGGCGCTGATCGCTAATACGCGCCGACTCATCGATCAGGCTCATGCGTTGGGCATTCCGGTCGTGTATACCGCGCAATTGCCGGAGCAAACACCTGCCGATCGGGGATTGTTGCAGGACATGTGGGGGCCGGGCCTGACCGCCCAGCCGCAGCGGAAAAACATCATCGCAGCACTGGCTCCCCAGCCGCAGGACATCGTGCTCGACAAATGGCGTTACAGCGCATTCCAGAGATCCCGTCTGCTGGAAATCATGCAAAAGCAATCGCGCGACCAGCTGATTATTTGCGGCATTTACGCGCATATCGGCTGCATGATGACGGCGTGCGAAGCGTTTATGAGTGATATCCAGGCCTTCTTTGTCGCCGACGCGTTGGCTGATTTTTCAGCCCAGGAGCATGACATGGCGCTGCGCTACGTTTCCCAGCGCTGCGGGTTGACGATCCTGACAAAGACCTTGGTCGAGAGCCTGCAAACCCGCTTGCCTGCGTCGATGGCCGAACTCAAATCCATCATCGCCATCAGCCTGCAAATCCCCGCCTCCGACTTGCAGGACGAAGACAATTTGCTCGACTGGGGCCTGGACTCCATCCGCATCATGTCGCTCTTGGAAAACTGGCGACGTGCAGGCTTGGAGCTCACCTTTATGACGCTGGCCGAACAGCCAACGCTGGCAGCGTGGTGGGCGCTACTTTGCAAGCGTGAGCTGGCAAATGTGTAAGCCTCAACAACTGAATGCACGGCAGGAAAACAAAATGACAACACCCAGTGCCGCAAAGGCTGCACCCCTCGTCCACCGCCTGTCATCCAGAATGAGGGTGGGGCTCCTTATTTGTGGATTTTTCATGCAGATCAGCCATCCCTGTTTTTCGCAGTCGCCATCCCCCATCAACCGGGAGCCCTTGCCCGCGAATTGGGCGCCAGCACAACTCTCGCGCAGCCTCAGCTTCGACATGGATTCGAAGCACACCGGCCAGCGCTACCGCATCTTGATCGGCTTGCCGCACAAGGCGGCACCGGCATCGGGCTACCCCGTGTTGTGGGCACTCGATGGGCTGGCGAGTTTTCCCTTCATGGAGGTCACTCGCCCCAGGCCCGCGTCACCCAACGAAAGCGTGGAATGGCGGAAAAAAATTGGGGACGAGCCCGCCGGGCTGATCGTTGCCATCGGCTACGCCAGCGGCGAGGCGATCGATGTCAATGCGCGCGCGCTGGACTACACGCCCGAAACCCCGGCGACAACTGGCGATTCATTTTCCAGTCAACACGGTGGGGCGGCGGCCTTTCTCCAGTTTCTGACACAGGAGTTGCGCCCGATGCTGGCGCGGCATTTTGCGATGAATCCGAAGCAGCACACCCTGTTTGGTTTTTCCTACGGCGGCTTGTTTGCACTGCATACCTTGAGCACGCAGCCGCAGCATTTCCAGCGCTACTGGGCTGCCAGTCCATCGCTGTGGTTCGGCGACCACCAGACCCTCAAGCAATTGCCGCAACACCTCGAATCACTGCGTTTCAAGCAGCATCCCGCCCAGGTCATGATTACCGTTGGCCTTGACGAGCAATATCCGGCGAGTTTTGCTTCAGCGGCCCTTAAAAAGAGACTGGAAACCAGAACCATGGTCGACAGCGCCGAGCGCTTTGCCAACCTCCTGGATGGGGCAGGGCAGGCCGATTTGCAAGCGAAGTTTCAAAGTCTGCCTGCACACGACCATCACGACATGCTGATGCACGGCGCAAGACGGGTCATCGATTTTGCATTTGCCCCTGATGCTGCGGCACTGCCGCAATGAAGACCGAACCCAGAGTTTCCACCATGACCCCCATACCAAAACGTTTACCGACCAGCTCAGCCCAGTATGGGATCTGGATGGGTCAGCAGATGGCGCCAGAGAGCCCCAGCTACCTGACCTCTGAGACGATTGAACTTCGCGGTGCACTCGATTTTGCGGCCCTCTCTGCCAGCGTGGTCGAAGTACTGAACAACAGCCATACGCTGCATATGCGTTTTCAAATGGACGACGATGGCTTATGGCAATGGCCGCAAACGCCTTCTGACGCGCCTCTGGCACACCATGACTTCCGTCACGAGGCCAACCCCGAGGCCGCCGCGCAGCATTGGATCAAACAGTCACTGGCTGTTCTGTGCGACCCGACGCGGGACCCGCTTTACCGCAGCGCCTTGCTGCAGGTCGCTGATAAGAAGCATCTCTGGTATTTGCAGGTGCACCACATCGCGTTGGACGGATTTGGCTATGGCCTGATTTGTCAGGCCGTGGCCGCGCGCTACAGCGCCCGGGTCAAGCAAGCGCCTTTGCCAGCACTGCCGGACTGGTCACTGGATAAAGTGCTGCAGGCCGAGCAGACCTACAAAGTGGATGGAAAATTCCAGAAGGACAAAACCTTCTGGATCCAGCACCTGCAGCGTGTTCCCGCTCCGGCCACGATCGCCGCGGCACAGGAATTCTCGGACGAGGTCACGCGCCACAGTACAAGATTGAGCCTGGGCGAGATTGAAACCCTGCAGCAAGCGGCGCAGCGGTGCGGACAAGACTGGGGCAGCTGGATGCTTGCCGCCATCGGCCTGTGGTTGGCCAAACAATCGGGCCAGCGTCAGCTCACATTTGGCCTGCCGGTGATGAATCGCCTGGGCACGCCAGCGCTGGGTGTGCCCTGCATGGCGATGAATATCGTCCCGATGAGTGTTTACGTCGATCCTGATCAGGACATGCAAGCCTTGAGCGCGCAGCTGGCAAACAGCATGCGCACCATCCGGCCACATCTTTACTACCGCTATGGCTGGATACGCGGTGATTTGGGCCTGATGGAAGTGCAAAAACATCTTTTCAATCAGGCGGTCAATTTGATGCCGTTTGACCGGCACGCACCATTTGCAGGGATCGAGAACATCATCCACCCGATCAGCGCGGGCCCGGTGAAAGACCTGAATATCAGCCTTTCCGTGCTCAATACCGAATGGAGGCTGCTGATGGAGGCCAACCCAAACGCCTACACCGCAGAACGCTTGGCGGTCTTGCAACAGGACCTGCAGCAATGGCTGGGCAAGCTGGCTGCACATCCCGCACAGGCCAGCCTTGCGCTGCTGTTGCAGGACTTGCCGCCACTGTCCATCCTGCAAGGTCCGGCGCTGACAGCGCCGGCCACGCCCGTCATCCAGCGCCTGATAGATGCCGCCGCAAGCTCGCCCGACAAATCCGCAATCGAGTGCCAAGGCGAAGTCATAAGTTACGGTAAGCTGCTGCAAAAAGCGCAGCAACTGGCCAGTCGCCTCAGTGCCGAAGGACTCGTCGCGCAAGATCGCGTGGTGATCTTGCTGCCGCGCAGCCCGGAGGCGATCATCGCTATCCTCGCCACCTTGTGGGCGGGCGGCTGTTATGTGCCACTTGATCCACTCGGTCCGCCCGGCCGTCTTGAGATGGTGCTGGCCGATGCTGATCCGCAGCAAATCATCACCCTGCCATGCTGGGCCGACAAAGCCGGTACCGTGCCTGCGCTTTATATGGATCAGCCTTTTAAACCATCAGCGCCTGGTACGGTAGGGCCGCCACCATGTGCCGTGAGCGATAGTCATCCGGCCTATTTGCTTTACACCTCGGGCTCGACCGGAAAACCTAATGGTGTGCTGGTTGGGCATGGTGCGCTTTCGCACTTTGTCGCCAGCAGCGGCCAGCTTTATCAGATCAGTGCAAGCGACCGTATTCTGCAATTTGCCCCCTTGCACTTCGACGCCAGCATCGAAGAGATCTTTCTGGCGTTGTGCCATGGTGCGACACTGGTTCTGCGCGATGACGCGGTGCTTGACTCGATCTCGGCTTTCACCGCCTTCATCGAACAAGCCCAAATCAGTGTCCTGGATCTGCCCACGGCCTACTGGCACGAGCTGGCGCATGCGCTCGAACCCTCTCTGGCGTCGCAGTTGAGCCGGGTACGGCTGACCATAATTGGTGGCGAAGCCGCCATGCCTGAACGAGCCCGCCGCTGGCAATCCTTGCTGCCTGGCAGTGTTTTGCTCAATAGTTATGGGCCCACCGAAACATCGATCATCGCCACAACCGCCATCCTGATTGGTCCGGGGGCGGTGTGGGACGGAAGCGACAACTTGCCGATTGGTCTGCCGCGACCTGGCGTGGCTGCACTCATCGTTGATGAGCATCTCTATCCGGTGACACAGGGAATATCGGGCGAGCTCTTGATCTGCGGCGAGGCGTTGGCGCTCGAATACCGCAACAACGAAGATTTGACTGCACGCCGCTTCGTGTCGCTGCACGCGCTCCCCCATTCGCCGCGCGCCTATCGAACCGGCGACCGGGCTAGTCTGCGGGATGGACAGCTGATGTTTCTTGGCCGCCTCGACAACGAAGTCAAAATTAGCGGCCTGCGCATCGACCCGACTGAAGTTGAAAATGCGCTCTTGACCCATCCGGCTATCCGTGAGGTTGCGGTGATTGGTGTTCCGCGTTTGCAGACGGGCTACGCGCTGGCGGCTTTTTTGGTGTGTTCTGAGACGCTTGAGCCGCAGCAGCTGCGCCGCCAACTGGCCGACATCCTGCCCGCTGCTGCCATACCTGACCACTGGCATTTTCTCGCCAGTCTGCCGCGCAATGTCAACGGCAAGATTGACCGCAAACACCTGGTGAACCTGATCAGCCATCAGGACCTCTCCGCGCTACCCGATGCCTCTGTGCTGGAGCAGCAGATCATGCAGGTCTGGCATGACGTGCTTGGCGAAATGCCGCAGAACGTGGACGCGAATTTCTTTGATCTGGGCGGTAAATCACTGCAGGCCATTCAGATGTCCAGCCGGTTGGGGCGACTCTTGAAGCGCGACATCGCCGTGTCGGCCTTGTTCAATCACGCTACGGTTCACGCCCTGGCCAAAGCGCTGAGCGCACCGGCGGCACATCGCCCGCCCCCGGCCGACGAGGACCAGGCGTTTTCGCCCTTGTTGACGATCCAGCAGGGCCGTCATCCGGCGCTGTTTTGTTTGCATCCGGCGGAGGGCTTGTCGTGGTGCTATCTGGGGCTGGCGCGTCACTTGCCTGATACCGCCATCTACGGTCTGCAAGCGACGGCGGTTCAATCCGAATTGCCGAAAAATTTTGACGCTCTGGTGGATGATTACATCGCGCGAATACGTCAGCAACAGGCCAGCGGTCCCTACCGCCTCTTGGGGTGGTCGCTGGGCGGTGCGCTGGCCCATGCCATTGCCGTGAAACTCTCGGCCGTCGGTGAGCCGGTTGAGCTTGTGGCCCTGATGGACAGCTACCCGGCATCCGCCTTTGAAGCGTGGAGAGCGCCAACATTGCACGACGCGCTGATCGCGGTATTGAGCGTGACCGGTGAAGTCGATGCCGACACGCCTGAAACCATCTACCAGCGTCTGCTGCGCCCGAGCAGCCCACTGGCCCCGCTGGGCCGCGCAGCACTTGAGCGCCTGGGCCAAACCGCACTGCACGGAATGCAACTCTTTCGAGCCAGCCAGACTCCCCTTTACCAGGGCGATATGGTGCTTTTTCATGCGCAACAACATGAAGCCAACGCGCCCCAACCCGCATCGTGGTTGCCCTACCTGAAGGGCAAGCTCGATTGTGTAGAGCTCAACTGCAACCACTTCGGCATGAGTGATCCGGGACCATTAGCCAGCATCGGTCAGGAACTGGCCAAGCGCCTGAAAGAGACAACGACATGAACGGAAAAATTGCTGTTGTGACCGGCGCCGCACAAGGCATAGGTGCCGCCGTAGCGCTTGCATTAAGTCGCCGGGGCGTTGCTGTGGCGGCACTCGATATCCAGGCCGATCAGCTCGCTCATTTTGCCGAGCAACACCCTGGCTGCTACGCGCATGCTTACCCGGTTGATCTGCGCTCAAGCCAGGCCGTCAATAACGCGGTCGAAAGAATTGAAGCAGAGATGGGCCCTATCGATATGCTCGTGAATGTCGCCGGCATTTTGCGCATGGGCGGCATTTGTGAGTTGAGCGACGAGGATTGGGAAACCACCTTTGCCGTCAATACCCATGGCTTGTTTTATCTGTCCAGGGCGGTGGCCCGGCGCATGATTCCCCGCCGGAGCGGCACGATCGTGACAGTAGGTTCTAACGCGGCCGGCGTTGCGCGCACGCAGATGGCGGCCTATGCGGCATCCAAAGCGGCGGCTTGCCACTTCACCAAATGTCTGGGACTGGAGCTGGCCGAATACGGCATACGCTGCAATGTCGTCTCGCCGGGCTCGACCGATACTGCCATGCAAAGACAGCTGTGGCAGGCCGAGAGTGATGTCCAGAAAGTCATTGCCGGATCATTGCCCAGCTACCGGACCGGTATTCCGCTGGGGCGCATTGCGAGTGCAGACGATATTGCCGCATCAGTTCTCTTCTTGCTCGGCGATGATGCGCGCCACATCACCATGCATGACTTGTGTGTCGATGGGGGCGCCACGCTAGGCATCTAGGTGAACAAGCTACCCACTCTGGCTGGACTGCATGAGGTGACGCCTGCCGACGCATCAGCCGGTGTTAGTGTCTGGCGGTTGGAGTTGGCGTTTCAGAAGGGTGGGCTGAATGAATTGCTGACCCGGTTGAATGGGGAAGAGCGAGCCCGGTGTTTGCGCTACCGTCAACCAGCAGATCGGATTCGCTTTGCCACCACGCGTGTGATATTGCGACGCATGCTGGCGGAACGCTTGCGGATTCCCCTTGATGAAATCAAACTCGATATCGATTCTTTCGGCAAGCCCCGGCTTGCCAACAGGGACGCGCTTTTTTTCAATCTATCTCATTCGGGTAACTTCGCGCTGATCGCGTTGTCGGCGCATCAACCTGTAGGCGTGGATATTGAAGCAGCGACTACGGCGCTTGACTTCAACTCCCTTCATGCCAGTTTGACGCCAGCTGAGCGACGGTATTGTGATGAGAGTGCAGACGAAAAAGCATTCTTTCGCGTCTGGAGCGGTAAGGAGGCGGTACTGAAAGCGTGGGGAGTAGGCATTGCCGATCATTTGCAGTCGGTGTCGGTCGTACCCGTCGCGCCAGGACACTATGCAGTGTCGTTTCACATAGCTGCGCCTTCCATTGAGGCGTGGCAGTTAGCGGCGCCGGCAGGTTTTGTGGCCGCGCTTGCTGTGGTGCATGCTGCTTAGTTGAAGCGCTGGAAATTTGGGTCACACCCAAGCGCAAGTATCAAAGCTTGGTTCGGCAATGTTTGGGCTGAAGTCCAAAATTCCGGCGGAAAGCCGTTGAGAAATTGGCCTGGCTGCTGTAGCCGGCGATTTCTGCAGCACGCGCGACACTCACGCCGTCATGCTGCAGTGCATGCGCTGCACGCTGAAGTCGACGCTGGCGCAGATAGTCAAAAATGGTTTGACTACACACTTCGCGGAATTGCTGTTGCAGCGTGTTGGCGTTGCAGCCAATCGTTTGGGCAATGGCACGCATGTCGAGGTGATCAGCCTCTCCGCTGTCCAGCAGTTTCTGCAGGCGGCCGACGCGCTGGCAGGCGCTTGCCGCCAAGGTGGGGGGACTGGGTGCTTTGCCGGTCATCAGTGGCGAGAGGGCTTCGGCGATCAATTCAAGCGCACGGCTCTCCTGATGCAACCGCTGCATCGGGCCATCGAGTCCCAGGGGATGAATGAGCTGCTTGGCGATGGCGATGGCGCGCGGTGTGGGCATCCAGTTGTGCACCGACAAATGTTCCCTAAATGGTTCCTGCGATAGACCGGCTGCCTCGAACCAGGCGGGTCTCAAGGTCAGCACCACCATGCGCTGGTGGCTGCCGGCCCGTGCGTTCCGCTGGAACGTGTCGGGGGCATTCAAGGCCACCACGGTGCCGTGCGGCACGGCTTTCGGGCCTTCTCCCGCGTCCAGCTGCAGGGCCTGTCTGCCCATGACAACCTGGGCATTGCCCTCCAGCTTGAGCATGATCTTGATGCATTCCTCCTTCATGACGAACTGCGTGGCCATGTCGTGCAGATGGACGACATCGGTGCAGTGCAGTGACAAGCCGTCACGCAGGCGGGTGATGGAAAAACTGCCCTGCATCAGCGGCGAAGTTGTGCTAACGGCAGGGGACAGCAGTTGGTAACCGTGTCCGACCTGCGTATATAGCTTGTCGACACCGATGGCACGCGTCGGATGACGTGCCGACGGCGTCCGCCTGGGGGGCAATAGGCTTTGGGGGACGGCTGGCATTTTGTGCAAAGGGGAGGGGTGGGCTGCAAACATCTTTCTTGTTCCGGCAAACAAAAACCGGGGTGCTTATTGCGATACTACGAGCTCTTATTCTAAATGACAATTATTCTCAATTGGTATTCAGCGGACAGATGTTCGTAACAAAGAAAGACAGCATGCATTCGATTCAAGTCACCATCCCAGTGAAGCCGCTCGTGATCGCACTGGCCTTGGCGTACGCAAGTCTGCCGGCTTTTGCCCAGACGCCGGATAAAACGCTCGCTGAGACGACGGTGCTTGGCACGGCCGAGGAGACCTTAAAGCAGGCGCCCGGTGTTTCAATCATTACTGCAGAAGATATTGAGAAACGACCTCCGGCCAACGATATTTCGGAAATCATCCGCACCATGCCGGGCGTGAACCTGACGGGCAATTCCACCAGCGGTCAGCGCGGCAACAACCGCCAGATCGACTTGCGTGGCATGGGCCCCGAGAACACCTTGATCCTGATCGATGGCAAGCCGGTGAGCAGCCGCAATTCTGTTCGTTATGGCTGGCGCGGTGAGCGCGATTCGCGTGGCGACACCAACTGGGTGCCCGCCGAGCAGATTGAACGCATTGAAGTGATTCGTGGCCCGGCGGCCGCACGTTATGGCAGCGGCGCTGCAGGCGGGGTGGTCAATATCATCACCAAGACGGCGGCGAAAGAAATGCACGGCCAGGTGACTGCGTACGCCAATCTTCCGGAGCATTCCGAGGAGGGGTCAACCCAGCGCCTGAATTTCAGTTTGAATGGTCCGCTCGGCGAGGATTTTTCCTACCGCATCTACGGCAACTACAACCATACCGATGCCGATGACCGCACCATCAACGCCGGTCATCAGGCGCCAGGTTTTGCCAGTTCGCTTCCCGCCGGACGTGAAGGGGTGCGCAATCGCGACGTTGGGGCACGACTGAGCTGGAATCTGTTGCCCGGCCACAGTCTTGACCTGGATATCAACCATAGCCGCCAGGGCAATATCTATACCGGCGACACCCAAAATGTCGGCACCAATCCGGTCGTCGACGCGATGATTGGCCAGGAAACCAACCGCATGGAACGCCAGACTTATGCCCTGACCCACAAGGGCAAATTCGACTTCGGCAATTCACTGAGTTACCTGCAATACAGCGAGACCGAAAATTCGCGTATCCAGGAGGGCCTGGTCGGTGGTACCGAGGGCATGTTCCTGGCCGGCAAACCGCCGTTCCTGACCAGCAAGCTGGAGGATGTGACGGCGCACAGCGAGGTCAATGTGCCGATTCGCGGGGCTGTGAATCAGATGCTGACGGTCGGTGTTGAGTGGTCGGGGCAGAAACTCAATGACCCCGGCTCCAATACTGTCGCAACGTCCTTTGGTTCGATACCCGGGGTCAGCAGCTCGGGGCGCAGCCCCGACTCCTCTGCCCATACGGTTTCGATGTTTGTCGAAGACAACGTCGAGCTGTCGTCCAACACGATACTCACGCCCGGCCTGCGTTATGACAAGCATAGCCAGTCGGGGGCGAACTGGAGTCCTGCACTCAATCTCACCCACCTGCTGAACGACAAGGTCACCCTGAAAGCGGGTGTGGCCCGTGCTTACAAGGCGCCCAATCTTTATCAGAGCAATCCAAACTATCTGCTGTTCAGTTCCGGCAACGGATGTGTGGCGGTATCAAACGGCACGACGGGCTGTTACCTGCAGGGCAATGATGACCTGCTGGCGGAAACCAGTGTCAACAGGGAACTGGGTATCGAATACAAGGAGGGCGGTTTTGCGGCCGGCATCACCTGGTTCCGCAATGACTACCATGACAAGATCCAGGCCGGAACCACCCCGGTCGCCATTTCGGGAGGAGGTACGGCCCGCAGCATTTACCAGTGGACAAATATCCCCGAGGCCGTGGCGGAAGGACTGGAGGGCAATCTGCGTGTGCCGGTCACCCATTCGCTGGACTGGATCAGCAACTTCACCTACATGCTTGAGTCGAAAAACAAGAGCACGGGCGATTTTCTTTCGGTCATCCCGGAGTACACCATCAACTCTTCGCTGGATTGGCGTGTCAACAACAAGTTGGGCATGCTGTTCTCGCTGACCCTGTATGGCAAACAGGAACCGATGAAACTGGACTTCAAGGGCAATCCGGTCACCGGCACATCAGCCAACACCGTTGAGCCCTACGTCGTGGCCGGTCTGAGTGGCAACTACACACTGTCGAAAAATCTGAAGCTGACGGCAGGCATCAGCAACCTTTTTGACAAGCGCCAGTTCCGCGCCGGCAATGCCGTGAGCGTCAGCTCAACAGCGGTGTATGGCACGAGCGGCGGCGCAGGTGCAGCCACCTACAACGAGCCCGGTCGGACTTTGTATATGTCTGTGACAAGTTCATTCTGATGATGAAGAAAAATTTGCTGAATCTGTTGCTTGGGTGTCTGGGTCTGTTGTTTGCCACGATGCTGGCGGCGCAAGAGGTGGTCACGGACCTGGCCGGGCGCAGTGTGCGCATCCCGGCCCGCGTCGAACGCATCCTGCTGGGCGAGGGGCGGCTCATTCCGACGCTGGCGATCCTGGAGCGCGGCGATCCCATACGCCGGGTGGTGGGCATGCCCGGCGATTTTGAACAACTCGACCCCGCCGGTTATGCGCAATACGCCACGCGTTTTCCCGCCCTGCGCCAGATCCCGCGCACCGGCCGCACGACCGCGGAAAGCTTCAGTGTCGAGAAAGCGATTTCACTCAAGCCGGACCTGGCCATTTTTGGCTTGGGCGGCCACGGCCCTTCGCCCAAAGACCTAGAGACCCTGGCGCGCCTGAATGCGGCCGGCATTGTGGTGGTGTTTGTTGACATCCGCCAGGAACCCCTGCTCAACACCGTGCCCAGCATGGAGGTGCTGGGGCGGGCACTGGGGCGGCGCAAGGAAGCCACCGAATTCATCACCGAGTACCAGAAACAGCTGGCACGGGTGACAGAACGCCTGGCCAGCGCCAAGCCGCGCGCGCCCACCGTGTTTCTGGAGAACCGCGTGGGTCTCAGCGAAGAGTGTTGCGACGCCATGAGCAACGGCTTGTTGGGCCGCCTGCTCGACGCTGCTGGCGGGCGCAACATGGCCAGCGGTGTGGTGCAGGGCGCTTTCGGGAACCTGAGTCTTGAATACCTGCTGAGCCATCCGCCCGAGGTCTACATCGGCACCGCCATCGGCGCGCGTGACAGCGTGACCCGTACCCCCACGCGTGTGGTGCTGGGGGCCGGGGTGGACGCCGCTACGGCGCGTGACTCGCTGGTGCGCGCCACGCAGCGTCGCGGCATCGCCCATCTGCCCACTTTCAAGCAAGGCCGGGCGCATGCCATCTGGCACCACTTCTACACCTCGCCCTTCAATGTCGTGGCGGTGCAAGTTTTTGCCAAATGGCTGCATCCCGAGTTGTTTGCCGACCTGGACCCGCAGGCAACCCTGCGGACTTTTTACCAGCGCTTTCAGCCCATTCCATTGGATGGCCAGTACTGGACATCACTGACACCGGCACCGGTGGCCACCCGATGAAGGCGGCTGAGACTGGGCTCTTGTCGCAGCGCTATGGCGCCCATGTGCGGCAAAGGCTGCGCCGCTTGCTCTACCTGCTGGCTTTGCTGGCGCTGCTGTTTGTGGCGGACCTGGCGACCGGGCCCTCCGGCATGCCTTTGTCGGTGCTGTGGCAGGGTTTGCTGGACGCCGAGCACATGGAACTGGGGCAGCGCGTGATCCTGTGGGACGTGCGCCTGCCGTATGCCGTCATGGCTGTGCTGGTGGGCGCCTCGCTGGGGCTGGCCGGTGCCCAAATGCAGACGGTGCTGAACAACCCCCTGGCCAGCCCGTTTACCTTGGGGCTGTCGGCCGCGGCCACGGTCGGCGCGTCGCTTGCCATCCTCACCGGCTTTGAGGCCTTTGGGCTGGGGCCGCAGATCGCCTTGCCGATGGGCGCCTTTGCCGGGGCCGCCGTGGCGGCGCTGCTGATCCACCTGCTGGCTTGGCGCTGGGGCGCGTCGGTCAGCGCCGTGGTGCTGTTTGGCATTGCCCTGATGTTCACCTTCGAGGCCGTGCTGTGGCTGCTGCAGTTCATGGCGGACAGCAATGCCCTGCAGCAGATCGTGTTCTGGAACATGGGCAGCCTGGGGCGCAGCACCTGGCCCAAGATTGCAGTGCTGGCGACCGTGCTGGCCCTGTGTTTTGCCTGGACCCAAAGCCAGGCCTGGCAGATGACGGCGCTGCGCTCGGGCGAAGACCATGCGCGCAGCAGCGGGGTGGCGGTGGAGCGTTTGCGCCTGGTCAGTCTGCTGCGGGTATGCCTGCTCAGCGCCACGGCACTGGCGTTTGTCGGCACCATTGGTTTTGTCGGCCTGGTGGGGCCGCATATTGCGCGGCTGGTGCTGGGGGAGGATCACCGCTTTTACCTGCCGGCCAGCGCACTCGCTGGCGCCGTCATGCTGTCGGGCGCGTCCATCCTGAGTAAAACCATCGTCCCCGGCGTGGTGCTGCCGATTGGCATCGTGACCGCACTGGTGGGCGTGCCGGTCTTCATGGCGCTGGTGATGCGCTCACGCGAGGGTTTGCGGTTATGACACTGTCACTGCAAAAACTGGGCGTGGCTTACGCCGGAAGCGTCGCCGTGCATGAGTTGGACGTGGCGCTGGCGCAGAGTGGGCGCGTGGTGGCGCTGGTCGGGGCCAATGGGGCTGGAAAATCCAGCACCCTGCGCGCGATCGCGGGTTTGTCCGCCATGTCGGGCGAAGCCTGGCTGGACGGTCAAAATCTCGGGCGACTGAGCATGGCCCAGCGCGCACAGCGCGTCGCCTACATGCCGCAAAGCCTGCCCCAGGCCACGGCCCTCACGGTGTATGAATCGGTGCTGGGCACGCTGCGCATTGCCTGCCCGCAGTGGTCTTCCCAACAGGCGCATCAGCGCATCGAAGCAGTGCTGGGCGATCTGAGCCTGGTGCCACTGGCCATGCGTGCCCTGGGCTCGCTCTCAGGCGGACAACGCCAGATGGCGGGGCTGGCGCAGCTGCTGGCCCGCGCGCCCCGGCTGCTCTTGCTTGACGAACCCACCAGTGCACTCGACTTGCGCTGGCAGCTGTGCCTGTTGCAGGCGCTGCGCCAGCACGTCGCGACCCACAACACCTTGTGCATCATGGCGATTCATGACCTGAACCTGGCCGCGCGGTTTTGCGACCACATGCTGCTGATGGCCAACGGCCGTTTGCTGGCCAGCGGCACGCCGGCGCAGGTGCTGACGCCGGAGCTGCTGCGCACCGCCTACGGCGTGCAGGCGCGGGTCGAGACCTGTTCGCTCGGCACCCCGATGGTGCTGGCCGAGCAGGCTGTTTCGCCCACCCATCCCACATAAAAAAGAAAGAGACAACATGCTTTACCTGAATGGCCGCCTGCCCACGGCTGAAGCCAGCCGCTACATGGTGCGCCTGTGTTACCACTTCACCAAAAAAATCGAGGTGAACTATGACGATACCCAGGGCCTGGCCAAGTTCCCCTGGGGTATTTGCCGGCTGACCGCGCTGGACGACGCGATCCGCTTTGAATGTGAAGCCGATGACCCGGAAAAAATGGCGCAAGTCCAGCGTGTGATCGACTCCCATGTCGCGCTGTTTTCGCGCAAGGCGCCGCTGAGCGTGGTGTGGGCTATTGACGCCGTGTCATGACCGCGCAAATGTGGCGACTACGATCGGCGGGTCGATAGACAGTCACGCGAGTCGACCGACGGAACAACCAGTCTTTCCTTCGCATCGCTTTGGATGAGGCGTGGGAACCGATTGATCGTTCAGAGGCGAAGAGATTCATTGCCAAGCAGTTTGGCCTACTTTAGAGTTCGTCTGTGAACTAGATGTATAACAGCCTTTTTGACATCCTGACATGCCCTCATTTTTGCCAGACCTCCGCATTTTTGCCGTCGCCATTTCCCTCCTGCTCTCCGCCTGCAGCTCCGTCGGCGTAGGCGTCAGGGTGCCGCTGTTTCCTGGTGTCAGCATCGGGGTTGGCGGTGGCTCGGGCGGCGTGCATCTGGGCGTGGGGGCCG
>NZ_QEII01000169.1 GCF_003347515.1 Rhodoferax ferrireducens
ATGTTGGATGCGGCCATCGAAAGAGTGGCCAAAAGCGATGACCGCCCCGTCGTTCACTCTGACCGCGGTGCCCACTATCGCTGGCCTGGGTGGCTCACTCGGATACGCGATGCGAAGCTGATTCGCTCGATGTCGCGCAAAGGATGCTCTCCAGATAACGCAGCCTGTGAAGGCTTCTTTGGACGGCTAAAAACGGAGCTGTTCTATCCTCGGGACTGGCAGGCTACAACCATTGAGCAGTTCATTCAGGTCATTGACA
>NZ_QEII01000170.1 GCF_003347515.1 Rhodoferax ferrireducens
ACCAAATCGACGATGAAGCCGGCCTCGACCAGTCCTTGTTTCAGGTAGTCCCCGGTCTTGGGTTCGTCCTCGACGATGAGTATCCTCATGGCGGTGCTTGCTCCTCTGGAATCTGTCATGTGGGCGCTATTTTGCGCCGCGCGGGCCGGGGCGCGGCGTAGATGACAGGAATGTAATCTGGCGGTCGGCGTTCTGTTGGGAGCGGGCCGGAACACTGCGCTCAATTAGTTTCCAGAGAATTGTTCATGACCGTTCTTCACCCAGAAAGATATTTGCAATGAACGTCTCTACGAACCCAGTTGATCTTATCCGCCCGGCTGCTGGCATAAGTCAATCACTGGGTAAAAGCTCCGGCGATCAGGGAACAGGATTTCAGGATGCGATGATGCAGGCCTTGCAAACAACGAGCAGTCTGCAAAAGGAATCTGGACGGCTTTCTCGGGAGTTCCAGCTGGATAATCGACTGCGAGCCTCAAAGAAACCATGCTGGTCGGCGTCAAATCGAACATTGCCTTCCAGGCGACACTGCAGGTGCCCAATCGGATCGTACAAGCCTATACCTACATCATGAAAATGCAAGTATGAAATGGAGTCGTCACCTCGGTTTCCTGAACCGATCAGAAGTAGTGGTTAAGGAACTGTTTCTCGTACCCGCGGAATCAGCATCTATCAATCGGGTTGGTTCAACTACCGCACTGGGACGCATCCAGTTGCTGTAGTTTAAATGTATATTACGGGCGTTTTGAGCCTCCAGCCCTCGTATATTAAGGATAATGTGCTATCTATAATTTTAAATAGATGCTGTTTTTATATGGTTGCAGCCATCGCTACACCTGAGTGTTGCGATGGCTGTGACTACAACGGCCCAGCAGTCGCGTTACTTGCGGTTATGCAACCAAATCGCACTCGATAGTTTGGCAACTTCGTCGCCATTCATGGTGATTGATTTTCCATCCGTGGTTTCCATGCTCATGCCTTCTTGCATGCGAGTAGCGTGCCCGTATTTATTTTCCATGGCCATCTTGCCATCTTTGAACTGATGCACGGTTGAGCCGTCTTTGAGCGGGACCGATTTCACGATGCCTCCCTGGTCCAGGGCGAGCGCAGACAGGGCTGGCAAAACAAGACTTAACACGATAACGGATTTGCGAATTGACATGATAAAAATACCTTCAAAATGATTTGCTGTGTCTCTCGGCGTATTCCGGGGGACCCGTGACGCAACGGCTGCATCACTGGCTTTAATGTAGAAGTCGAGCACCGTCAGTAGGATGGCCGAAACGTTACAAATACGATATCTGCCTCATGGATGCGCAGGTTAAACACCACGCGTGTGCTATTGATCGGGTCGTTTTAGCTCAAACTAGCCTTCCTAGATTCTCATGGCGCTGGTTGGGCGTCTGCGCGGCGTAGATAACGGGAATGTAATTTTTTGGTCAGTGCTCTGTCAGGAGCGAGACGGTACATTGCCTTCTGAGTATCGTCGTGAGGTTTCTTCTCGCGATCTTCCCCAACGTAATGACGCGAGGATTTCATGGTTTCATTTTCCCTACACTGGCTCGTACCGGTGGCGCTGACGCTGGCCCTGCCGATGGCCGTCGCACAGTCCAGTGCCGGGTCGGCCGCACCTGACCCCAAGAGCGCAGCGCCATCGTCGGTCACGCTCGGTTACCGATCAGCCTTTACCGATTACCGCACGTACAGTGAGCAGCCAATCGCCTCCTGGCGCGAAGCCAACGACAACGTCGGCAAGATTGGCGGTTGGCGCGTCTATTCCAAAGAGGCACGCCAACCCGATGGGACGCCTGCATCAGTCCCCGATGGACAAGGAAGCAAGCCGTGAGCCGGCCCATACGCATTCCTCGCGTCAAATTTCTGGTTTCTGTGATATCGGTGATTGTTCTGTCAGGCTGCGCCAGTGTTAACTTTGATAACGCTGTCGCCAAGACGAATCAAGATGCCGCTGGCTTCACCCAAGGCAAGTTGGCGCTGGCCCAGACCCAGGATCAGCGCGCGGCGCTTGACCGTACCGCCGCCCAACTGCTGGCCCAGCCGTTAAGCCAGGGTCATGCCGTTCAACTCGCGCTGGCAAACAGTCCGGCACTGCAGGCGATGCTGGCCCAAAACTGGTCGGAGGCAGCCAATGCAGCCCAGTCAGGCCGTATCGCCAATCCACTCTTCACTTTTGAGCGTGTAACTTTTGGTGACGAACTTGAAGTGGGGCGTCTGCTCAGTTTCGGTTTGCTGGACCTGCTGACCCTCCCGCAGCGTTATGGCATCGCACAGCGCGGCATAGAGCGGGCGCAACTGCAGCTGAGCAGCGATGTCATCGACCAGGTGACGCAGGTGCGCCAGGCCTGGGTCAAGGCCGTCGCGGCACAACAAAACCTGACCTACGCGCAGCAGGTGTTTGACGCGGCACAGGTCAGTGCCGAACTCGCCCGGCGTCTGCAATCGGTCGGCAATTTCACCAAACTGCAGCGTGCGCGGCAGCAAGCGTTTTATGCCGACGCCGCCACGCAGTCGGCGGCCGCGCAACATGAAGCCACCGCGACGCGCGAAAGTTTGGTGCGGCTCCTCGGCCTGACGGACGCTCAGGCGCAGCAGCTCAGCTTGCCCGGCAGGTTGCCGGATTTGCCCCAGGCTCCCCGCAGTCCGCAGGAGGTTGGCAAGGCCGCCAGTTCCGGGCGCCTCGACATCAAACTGGCGCAATCGGCCTTTGAATCAGCGGCCAAGGGCCAGGGACTGAACTTCGTGACCAGCCTGACTGACATCGAATTAGGGGTGAGACGCGACACGGTGTTCGACAACGCGGCAGGCACCCGTACCCCACGCAGTGGGTACGAAGTCAGCGTGAGATTGCCCTTGTTTGATTGGGGTGGCCTGCGGCGCGACGCCATGAATGCGCAGACCCTGGCGGCAGCCAACCGTCTGGAGGCCACGGTACGGGGCGCGGGCTCGAACTTGCGCGAGAGTTTTTCCGCTTACCGCACAGCTTACGACGTCGCCCGGCACTACCGCGACGAGGTCGTGCCTTTGCGCAAGACCATCGCCGAAGAAAACGTCCTGCGCTACAACGGCATGCTGATTGGCGTTTTTGAACTCCTGGCTGATACGAAGGATCAGATTGGCAGCGTGATGGCCGCCATCGGGGCCGAACAGCAGTTCTGGTTGGCGGACGCTGCCTTGCAAGCTTCGCAGATGGGCAAGCCGACCACGGCTGTATTAGGGGCCGTGGGCTCAGGCGGATCGGGTGGTGGCGATGCCCCGCATTGATTCAAGCGTTCAAAAATCCAACAAGTATTCACGATGAATTCAAGACGTCAATTTTTCAAAACGGCTGGTTTGGCCGGCGGCGCAGTGGCAATGGCTGCCGTCAGTCGGGTGGCCATGGCGGCACTGCCTGAACCTGTCATACAGACCAGCCCAGACACGATGGCGCCATTGGTTCCCAACTCCGGGCGTCCTTACAACCCGGTGGTCACGCTCAATGGCTGGACTTTGCCATGGCGCATGAACAACGGTATCAAGGAGTTCCACCTGGTGGCTGAACCCGTGGTGCGCGAGATGGCGCCTGGTTTCAAGGCCCACCTGTGGGGCTACAACGGCCAGTCCCCAGGCCCGACCATCGAAGTGGTGGAGGGCGACCGGGTGCGCATTTTCGTGACCAACAAGCTGCCCGAGCACACCAGCGTGCACTGGCATGGCCAGCGCCTGCCCAACGGCATGGACGGTGTGTCGGGCCTGACCCAGCCGGCCATTTCACCTGGCAAGACATTTGTTTATGAATTCGTGGCGCGGCGTCCTGGCACTTTCATGTACCACCCGCATGCTGACGAAATGACGCAAATGGCCATGGGCATGATGGGCTTCTGGATCACACACCCGAAAGCAAAACATCCGCTGATCGAAGAAGTAGACCGGGACTTTGTGTTTTTGTTGAATGCTTACGACATTGATCCGGGAGCCTACACGCCCAAGATCATGACCATGGCGGACTTCAATTTGTGGAGCTGGAACAGCCGCATCTTCCCCGGCATTGATCCGCTGGTTGTACGCAAAAATGACAAGGTGCGCATTCGCATGGGCAACCTGACCATGACCAACCATCCAATTCACCTGCATGGGCATGAGTTTCTCGTGACCGGCACCGATGGCGGACCGACGCCGAAATCGACCCGCTGGTACGAGGTGACCACGGATGTGGCGGTAGGTCAGATGCGTCAAATTGAATTTCTGGCGGACGAAGAAGGCGACTGGGCGCTTCATTGCCACAAAAGCCACCACACCATGAACGCGATGGGTCACAACGTGCCCACGATGATTGGCGTGGATCACCGCGGTGTGGCCAAACAAATCACCAACCTCATACCGGATTACATGGTCATGGCCGAGCGTGGCATGGCTGACATGACAGAGATGGAGATGCCTATCCCGGACAACACGGCGCCCATGATGACGGGACAAGGCCCGTTTGGCAGCGTCGAGATGGGCGGCATGTTCAGCATGGTCAAGGTGCGCAAAGCGCAAAAACCTGGCGACTACAAAGACCCAGGTTGGTACAAGCACCCACCCGGTGAAATCGCATATGAGTGGACCGGTTCACTGCCCAACCCCGCACGTTTTGCTGCCGAGGGCGGTAAATCCATGCCAGTTCAGAACATGCCCGCAAAAGAAGTCGAAGTTCAGGTTCGCAAGCCCTCCATGGGCAATATGAAGCACTGATTATTTAGTTTATTTACCCAGCCCTTGAAAGGTATTCCTTGAAAACACGTAACGCACTATTGATTGTTTCCACCGCTTTTTTCGCTGTAGCCGCCACCGCGGGCGGTACGCATGCAGGGGGTCACGGACACGATGAATCCACCATTGGCGAGCCGGGAAAAGCCGCCAAAGTGACACGCACGGTCCAGGTCGATACCGAAGACAAAATGCGCTTCTCCCCGGAAAACTTCAGCGTCAATCAAGGCGAGACGATTCGCTTCGTCGTCAAGAACTCCGGAAAAATCAAGCACGAGTTCGTTCTTGGAAAAGCAAAGGAGTTGAAAGAGCACTATGAAATGATGAAGAAATTTCCGGAAATGGAGCATGCGGAAGCGAACATGATCACCGTGGGACCAGGCCAGACGGGCGAGGTGATCTGGAAGTTCACCAAGGCGGGTGCCGTGGACTTTGCCTGCTTGCACCCTGGGCACTATGACGCTGGCATGAAGGGCGCAATCAAAGTCGCCTCCGCCAAGTAAGCCCAAACCAGGCCGAACACGGAAATCGCAAAAATAGCTTCGGCGTGTTGTGATTCAAGAAAGACGGCAGCGCTGCGGTTTATCCAACTGATGAAGGAAAAAATCATGAAATCAATGAAGCAACTCGCCATCCTCATATCGATGGTTTCGGCGACGGCCTTTTCGGTCAATGTTCTCGCTCAGGCCACGATGGAGCCCGGCAAGATGGGCGACATGAAAATGATGTCCAGCAATGACATGGTCCAGGGCGAGATTCGCAAGATTGACAAAGACACCAGCAAGATCACCATCAAACACGGTGAAATCAAAAACCTGGAAATGCCCCCCATGACGATGGTGTTCACCGTCAAAGACAAAGCCTTGCTGGACAAGGTCCAAACGGGTGACAAAGTCAGATTCAATGTGGTGCGTGAGGACGGGAAGATAGTTGTGACTGAAATTCAGGTGGCCAAATAGTCGGCCATCCAACGCTCGCTTTTTCAGAGGCGAGCGTTCAGGTTTTCCCTTGGGCGGTATAGCCGCCAGAAGGCAATGCCTGGAACAATGATCCATTGCGCAATCGGAGATAAACCAATTCCCCATAGCTGGGGCATGGATGCAGCGTAGGCCCAGCTTCGCGTAACAACGGTGTTGTTCCATTCGCTGTAAATCGTGTAGGTGAGCCCAGTAAGGATGGCTGTCACTGCAACAGCCCGATAGCGACGGTCTGGCCATTCCTTTCTTCCAGCCAGGATTACAGCCGCAACCAGGCTGATCGTCGTGATCATGACATCTCCCACCGTACAGTGCACGACGGCAAACGCGATGTCACGGCCACTGCTGTCCGCCCAGATGGTGTACAGAGGCAGTTGCAAGACCTCCCAACTGAAATTTAACAGACTGGTCCAAATCAGGTAGCGATTCATGAATCCGAGCCAATCCCGCGAGGAGTTGACTGGGAGGTTTGATTTGAACATGGCGATGTGTATAAGGGTTCTGATTGCCGTCAATCACCTAAGTCGAGTTCCGAGCCCATGACGCAGTCAACTATGTGGTCGCGCGCGGTCAGAAACAGCACCGGCGTGTCCTTGTCCGCTATTCTGCGCCGCTTGGACATCTGCGCGGCGTAGATAACAGAAATGTAATCTTGCGGTCAGCGTTCTGTTGGGGCGCTTCAGCACACTGCGGTCAATTCGTTTTCCGGGAAATGATTCATGCCCCCCTACTTTGTGCGCTTTATTCGCCATCGACCCCTCGCACCGGGCTGGCCGAACAGGGCCATGGTGCTGACCGCCGGGCTGTTGCTGGCCACGGTCAGCCAGGCCCAAACCCTGGGCAGCGCCCTGGAGCAAGCGTGGTCGCGCCACCCGCAGGCGGCGGCTTT
>NZ_QEII01000171.1 GCF_003347515.1 Rhodoferax ferrireducens
GTTACTTTCGCTTGACTTCGCCGCCCTGGGTCATCAGGCAGGCGGCGACGATGTCGTCGTTCAGGTCGATGTTCAAGCTGCCTTCCTTGGTGAGGATCAGCTTGAGGAAGTCGAGCACGTTGCGCGCATACAGCGAGGAGGCATCGGCCGCCACCAGCGCCGGCAGATTGGTCTCGCCGATCAGCGTGACACCATGCTTGACCACGGTCTGGTCGGCTTCCGACAGCGGGCAGTTGCCGCCGCCGTTCGGCCCCTTGCCGGCGGCCAGGTCGACGATGACCGAGCCGGGCTTCATGGACTTGACCATGTCTTCGGTGATCAGCGTGGGCGCCGGGCGTCCCGGAATCAGCGCCGTGCTGATGACGATGTCGGCCAGCGCCACGCGCTTGGCGACTTCGATTTTTTGCCGATCGAGCCAGCTTTGCGGCATCGGCTTGGCGTAGCCGCCGACGCCGACCGCGGCTTCTTTTTCTTCGGGCGTGTCGTACGAGACCTCGATGAACTTGCCGCCCAGCGACTCGATCTGCTCCTTGACGCTGGGGCGCACGTCGGAGGCCTCGATCACCGCGCCCAGGCGCTTGGCGGTGGCGATGGCCTGCAGGCCGGCCACGCCGACACCGAGGATGACGACGCGCGCGGCTTTCACGGTACCGGCGGCCGTCATCAGCATCGGAAAGAAGCGCTGGTAGCGGTCAGCGGCCATCATCACGGCCTTGTAGCCGGCGATGTTCGCCTGGCTCGACAGCACGTCCATGCTTTGGGCGCGTGAAGTGCGCGGGGCGGCTTCGAGCGCGAAGCCGGTCAGGCCGGCCGCGGCGAGCTGCTGCAGGCCCTCAAGATCGAAGGGGTTGAGCATGCCGACCAGGCAAGTGCCGGGCCGCATCAGCGCGGCTTCCACATCCGACGGGCTGCGCACCTTGAGCACCAGTTCGCACTGGAAGGCGCCGGCGGCGTCGGTGATGTCGGCGCCGGCGGCGAGGTAAGCCTCGTCCGGCACGCTGGCCGCCACGCCGGCACCGGCCTGGATGCGCAGCGTGTGACCTTGCGCTTTGAGCTTCTTCGCCGTCTCGGGGGTGACGGCAACACGGGTTTCTCCCAC
>NZ_QEII01000172.1 GCF_003347515.1 Rhodoferax ferrireducens
GTATGCGATCTATTAACCGCACACCTTGCGCGAAGCCGCCAAATGGGATGGGGATTCAGGGGGTGGGGATGACCAGCCGACTGATCAGTCGACTGGCATCGCGATAGACCACGGCAGCAATGCCTCGTAGTCATCAGCCGTCTGCGCCGTGGGCAGCGCCACCAGCAGCGCACGCAGATACCTGAACCCATCAACGCCGTTTGCGGTGCAGGTCTGCAGCAGCGAATACAGGTTGGCACTCGCATTGGCTCCGGCGACCGTGTCGGCAAACAACCATGCCCGGCGCCCGATCACAAATGGACGAATGGAATTCTCGCAAGCATTGTTGTCGATGGGATACGCGCCATGGGTCACATACAGGCACAACTTGGGCCATTGTGAACCGAGGTAATGCAGCGCTTTGCCCAGCAAGCTGCCCGGCAGCACCGAATGCAGGTTGGCCAGCAACAAGGCCTCCATCTGCTTGAGCACCGGCACACTGTGGAGCTGGCGTTGTTCCAGCAATTCTTCGGCCCCCAGCTTGAGATCACGCCCTCGCGACTCCACCGCGTACAACTTGCCAATCAGCGCCATGAACTGCGCAGCCAGCTGGTCCGCTCCCCGTGCATGCTTGGGCAATGCCTGCAGCGCGTCATTGAAGTCGCGTCTGCAATGCGCCCAGCATGCCAGGTGCACCAATCGGTTCGCGCTGGAGATCTGGTCATAGACAGCATAGCCGTCGGTCATC
>NZ_QEII01000173.1 GCF_003347515.1 Rhodoferax ferrireducens
CTCCTTCCCATCCCGAACAGGACAGTGAAACGCTTCTGCGCCGATGATAGTGCGGATTCCCGTGTGAAAGTAGGTCATCGTCAGGCTATTAAACCGGAAACGCCCAGTCTGACGACTGGGCGTTTTTCTTAGACATCTTAAAAAAGATGTCTAAGAAAAACGCAAAAAGCGTACTATAATTCAAGGCTTCGCTGATCACAGTGAAGCAAACGAAAAGCGAGACGAAAGTCAAGTGAAGTAGGGTTCTTTAAAAACATACAGCCGATAAGTGTGGGCGTTTGAAGGCGATTGCCAAGTTCTT
>NZ_QEII01000174.1 GCF_003347515.1 Rhodoferax ferrireducens
GTGGGAGAAACCCGTGTTGCCGTCACCCCCGAGACGGCGAAGAAGCTCAAAGCGCAAGGTCACACGCTGCGCATCCAGGCCGGTGCCGGCGTGGCGGCCAGCGTGCCGGACGAGGCTTACCTCGCCGTCGGCGCCGACATCACCGACGCCGCCGGCGCCTTCCAGTGCGAACTGGTGCTCAAGGTGCGCAGCCCGTCGGCTCAAGAGGCCGGCCTGATGAAGCCCGGCACCTGCCTGGTCGGCATGCTCAACCCCTTCGATCTTGAGGGCCTGCAGCAGCTCGCCGCGGCCGGCCTGACCGGCTTCGCGCTCGAAGCCGCCCCACGCACCTCGCGCGCCCAGAGCATGGACGTGCTCTCCAGCCAGGCCAATATCGCCGGCTACAAGGCCGTGATGATGGCCGCTGACCGCTACCAGCGCTTCTTTCCGATGCTGATGACGGCCGCCGGGACCGTCAAGGCCGCTCGCGTCGTGATCCTCGGTGTCGGCGTGGCCGGCCTGCAGGCCATCGCCACGGCCAAGCGCCTGGGCGCGGTGATCGAGGCCTCCGACGTGCGCCCCAGCGTCAAGGAGCAGATCGAGTCGCTGGGCGGCAAGTTCATCGAGGTCTCGTACGACACGCCGGAAGAGAAGGAAGCCGCGGTCGGCGTCGGCGGCTACGCCAAGCCGATGCCGCAAAGCTGGCTGGACCGGCAAAAGATCGAAGTCGCCAAGCGCGTGGCGCTGGCCGACATAGTCATCAGCACCGCCCTGATTCCGGGACGCCCGGCCCCGACCCTGATCACCGAGGACATGGTGAAAAGCATGAAGCCGGGCTCCGTCATCGTCGATCTGGCCGCCGGTAAAGGGCCCAACGGCGGCGGCAACTGCCCGCTGTCGGAGGCCGACAAGACGGTGGTCAAGTTTGGCGTCACCCTGATCGGCGAGACCAACCTGCCGGCGCTGGTGGCGGCCGATGCCTCCTCGCTGTACGCGCGCAACGTGCTCGACTTCCTCAAGCTGATCCTCACCAAGGAAGGCAGCTTGAACATCGACCTGAACGACGACATCGTCGCCGCCTGCCTGATGACCCAGGGCGGCGAAGTCAAGCGAAAGTAAC
>NZ_QEII01000175.1 GCF_003347515.1 Rhodoferax ferrireducens
CAGACACAATGCCATCCCCCACCCCTGACGCCGCTGGCGCCGAACCCATCATCCGCATCGAAGCGCTGGACAAATGGTTCGGCAAGTTCCAGGTGCTGACCGACATCAACCTGAACGTGCGGGCCGGAGAACGCATCGTGGTCTGCGGGCCCTCGGGCTCGGGCAAGTCGACCCTGATCCGCTGCATCAACCGGCTGGAAACGGTGCAAGGCGGGCGCATCGTGGTGGACGGCATCGACCTGACGGCCGGCGGCAAGAACGTGGACTCGGTGCGGCAAGAGGTCGGCATGGTGTTCCAGCAGTTCAACCTGTTTCCGCACCTGACCATTTTGCAAAACTGCACGCTGGCGCCGATGCGCTCGCGCGGCCTGAGCCGGGACGAAGCCGAGACCATCGCCATGAAATACCTCAAACGCGTGCGCATTCCGGAGCAGGCGCACAAATACCCGAGCCAGCTCTCGGGCGGCCAGCAGCAGCGCGTGGCGATTGCGCGCGCCCTGTGCATGACGCCCAAGATCATGCTGTTTGACGAACCCACCT
>NZ_QEII01000176.1 GCF_003347515.1 Rhodoferax ferrireducens
CATTGGGCGAGGCAACTGGCTGTTCGCGGGTTCACTGCGCGCGGGACAACGTGCCGCAGCGGTCATGAGTTTGATTCAATCGGCCAAACTCAATGGCCATGATCCGTATGCCTACATGAAAGATGTGCTGACTCGCCTGCCGACCCAACGCGCCAGTCAGGTGGGTGACTTGCTGCCCCACCGTTGGCAGCCTCAAAGTAGCAGTCGTTGACGGCTGATACATTGACGCGATGAGCGCATCAATGTGTGTTCACCAGTTGCTTACTGCTGTTCTTCCGCCGTAGTTGATTGAGCCCGCCTTCTACAAGGCCGATTGCTTCGTGCAGTTGTTCCAGCGTGGGCGGATTGAACGCACCGTAGCCGGGAAGGTTTGTCATCCTCAATAGAGGAATGCCGAAGTCGTTGAGCCCAAGACCCGCATCCAGAATGCTTTTTGCTTCCAGCATCAGTCCTTTGAACTTTGCTCTATCCGAGCTGTTTAAGTGCGGCGCTGCCGCGCTGGTCGGCTTCTCATATCGATTTTCCATGTCGTGCAGTGCTTGCACGATGCCACTGAGTTCTTGTTCGTTCATTCGTCACTCCGCGCCTACAGAAGCGTAGGTCTTTACTCCCATATCTAATGGGGCGCTATTTTCTGCGCTCTTTCGCACCCAGCGCCGTGGAAGGCAGGATGACGCCATTGGTCTTCGAGTGATTGGCTTTAAACGGTGGACAGGCCATAAATTAGCGTCATTACCCTTAAAGTTTGACGTTAGTGCGAAGCAAAGCTGTTCTCAATTCGCGATTAGGAGGTTTTGAAACATCCACCTTTTGAACAGCCAGGTCGAACGGTGAGCCTGGCCTGATGCTGGTTGGCAGTACCTTTTTTACAGGATTCGCAGTGGGGTACGTGCCCTGACCCGGACACATACGAACGGAAAACCCGAATTCTTCGAGTACGCCTTTCGAATACAACTCAGCCAATTGTTGAAACGTCACGAAGGCTGAGCGTTTAACTTCTTTGAACCCTGGCTCACTGATGTCACGAACGATCTCGAATTTACCAAGCGTATCTCGCTGCGTGTTGGTAAACGGATGCAGCAAGAAAGTCTGACGAACCCCATTCTTTTTGGACACCCGAGTGTGCTCGACGGCGATATCAGTTAACAGCATATTGTTTTCCTCTTTTTTTTAAGCCACAGCTTGCCAAGCCGCATCAGCCGCCATCCCGCCAAAAGTCCCAGATCATGTTTTTTCAAGCCAAGCCACTGGGGAACCGATGCCCCTTGAGATGCGAAGTGCTCGACATGGGCAACCCTCACCCTGAGGGTAAGGACTTTAACTGAACGACAACAAATGGCAGATCCATATTGCAATGTGACAGACCGCTTTGGGTCTTTATGTACATCTCTGCATAAGGGTCTGCAAGAGTCAGTGGCCGATGAACTGCGCACTTTTCAGCTTGAAGGACGGGTCAAGAATGATTGCGGTGGTAGCGGTTGGCGAACTGCCTCCTCCAAGCCGGGCATTGGCATTTCATCCCAGAAATGTGGGAATCACTCTAGACGGCGAGCCGGACCGGAATCTGGCGGCGGAACCCGCACCTGACTTTGATGCCATTCAGCGCGTCAACTGGTGACTGAGCGAAACGGCGATTCAGATTCGCTGCGGGGTAGTCCGGCGCCCGGTGTGCCGGTAGCCTCACTCCTGGCCGGGATCTTTTGGCGACGGGCCTGCCCAGTAGAGTATTGCCGGGCTCGAAGTGCGGATTGTTATGACCATTTATGGCTGACCCTGCGTGCGATACTTTGTCTCATGTGGTTGAATTTCCTATCCTTTATTCTGAAGACGCTCAGAGCGATATATCCAAAGGCCTTGGAAGGCAGCAAACATGCGGCTGACTGAACAACAAGCCCAGCAAATCACGCTTGTTCGGGTTCTTGAGCAGACGCAAAGCAATGATGCGGTCTGGTCAGCCGACGATGCCAAAGCAGCGACCCGTGCCACCATCGAACTGGTGGGCCCCAAGGCATCCTTTGCTGAGTTTGTGGCGCGCCGGGCGCAGTGGGCCCTGGAAACATTCAACAAGCGCACACCGGATCGCGCAATCCAGCTGCGGCAACCACGGTGGCCCTTTGTGGCCGGTCAGGTACTGGCCGTCTTGGCGCTGGTATGCGGCTTCATGACCGATCTCATGGCAACCAATATCATGCATCCCGGACAAATCAATGTTGTTGAATTGCCGCTAGTGCTGCTGATTGTGTGGAACCTGGCGTTTATGGCTTGGTTTTTCATCAACTGGGTCTTGCACCTGTTCGTGCGTGACAAGCAGCCGATCGGCCCCGTGATCGAGCTGTTCGGCAAATTCCGCGCATCCGAATCGCTCTGGTTCGGTAGAAAACGGCAAAGACCTTGGCTAGACACATTCAAGCACGACTGGAGCCACCTGTGCGGCCCCATCAACGTGGCCCGCCTCAAGGTGGCGGCGAATCTAGCCTCGATGCTGTTCACGCTTGGCGCATTGGCTCATCTGATCTATGGATTCGCCTCGAAGCACTACAGGGTTGGCTGGGAAACATCCTTGACGAGTTCAATTGATGCCAGTTTGATACACACCGTCATTAGCTGGGTGCTGGCACCAGGTTCCTTTTTACTCACCAGGCCGATACCGGATGCCAAGCACATAGAAAGCTTGCGCATGCCACCGAGCCCCGGCGAAGTTGCAGAGAACTGGGTCTGGCTCTATTTCGGATCCGTGCTGGCTTGGGTCGTCATCCCCAGGTTCTACCTGGTCGCGTTGAATGCGTTTGCGCGCTGGCGGATGCGCCGCAACTTTGCCCTGCCCTTGACTGCCACTTACTTCACCACGCTGCGCGCGGCCTGGCGCGGGCAACGCATCGGTGTTTCGGTGGTGCCTTTCCGATATGAGTTGTCGCCCGCGTTGCGTGCCAACCTCGGCGCCATGCTCAAGCGAATCTATGGACTGGCGGTGGACATCACCATCGATCAACCCGTCTTGATGGGAGACGACGCCACAGACTGGAAAAACCCCGTCAAACGCGAAGGGCACGTCGCTGTCTTGGTGATCTTCAATCTGACGGCCACAGCCGAGGGTGACACCCACGGAGCCCTGCTACAGGCCTTACAGAAAGCCATCGAACACGGCACACCAATCGTCCCCATCGTGGACACGGGCGCCTACCGCCAGGACGACCCCGAGCGCCTTCGGCAGCGCTGCATCCAGTGGCGCCAAACCCTGGACAGAATCAGGTTCAAGCCCTTGTTTCTGGATCTTCACAAAGCTGCCAACGATGACCTGAAAATTTTGAACGACAGATTGAACCATGACGACTGATGCCATTGGCGAAACAAATGGGCCGCAGATTGATATCTTCGTGGTGGCGCACACCAACGTAGGGAAGACGACCCTGCTGCGTACTTTACTGGGTAAGGACGTCGGCGAGATAGAGGACGCGCCCGATGTGACCAAGGCCACGATTGCCTACGATCTCATCGTCGATCAAGACATTGGCGCATTGCGTCTGTGGGACACGCCAGGATTCGGTGATAGCTTTCGCCTTGCCAAACGGCTGAGGCAGGAGCATCGCTGGATCGCATGGGGGGTGCGTGAAATTTGGGATCAAGTCTTCAATCGGAAACTGTGGCGATGCCAGCGACTGGCACTTGATTTACGCGCACGTGCCAGCGTGATTGTTTACCCCGTGAACCTGCAGGAGCGACCGTTTGAGGCAGTGTATGTGGCGCCGGAACTTCAGGTCTTGGATTGGGTGGGAAAACCGGTATTGGCCATTCTCAACCAGGGCGGCGATCAACACGGTCAAGTGTCAGAAGTAGAGCGAGTTATAGAGTGGCGCAATCACTTGTCAAACTTTCCGGCGGTTCGCGGCGTAGTAAACCTGGATGCTTACACACGGTGCTGGGTGCAGGAGATAGCACTATTCAATAAAATCGGACAGGTTTTACCTGAAAAGGAGCGAGACGGGTACATGAAACTGGCGGCCGCTTTAGGAAAAACCTACGCTGATCGCTTCGATGAATCCTTGGCAGCGATAACGGATTATCTGTTGCACCTGGCCAGTGATAAGGTGGAGCTTGAGGCGGGCTGGTTTGACGGCGTGAAGGACATTTTGGGTACTCTGCGAAAATCCATTCCTTGGGGCAAACCCAATAGTCTGAGTCCACTTGAATTGGCGATGCAGGGTTTGGCGCAACGCTACGCCGAAGGAAGCAAAGCAGTGACTGATAAGCTGATTGCCATCAACCGCCTGGATGGTGAGGCCGCCGCAGAAATCATGAAGATCGCAAATGCGAAACTAGTGACAGACAAGCCTATGGACGGCGGAGCCGTGACCGTTCTCGGTGGAGTCATATCGGGTGTTTTGACCGGTCTAGTCGCTGATCTGCTTGCCGGCGGATTGACGCTGGGCACGGGCGCTTTGGTCGGAGGGGTTCTAGGGGCTACCGGGGGCGCCGCGCTGGCCAAGGGCTACAACGTCGGTACCAACAAGGACAAGAAGGTGGTCGGATGGAGTTCGGACTCATTGACCGAGGCATTTGAAAAATCGCTGATGCTGTATCTCGCCATCGCGCACTTCGGACGTGGTCAGGGTCAGTGGCGTCCCAAGGAAGCGCCGAAGGCCTGGAGCACCTCAGCCAGATTGACGGTAAACCGCTACAAGCAGCGACTCCAACTTTTGTGGTCGGGCATCGGCTCGAATCCAAAAACAGCAAGCGCGCAGACCGACTGCGCGATATTGGTCCGACACTCAATCCGGGATGTTCTTCTGGATATTCACCCGGAATCCAATGAGTTGCATCTAGGCAATCCCAGATAAGCGATGAAGTTGAGTTAGCCCGCATTACTGGGTAACAAACTCGGCTGCTCAACACTGACCCTCGCTATCCCAAATAAGGCCCATAACATCAGCAGGGGCAGCAACATGGTCTGTAGCAAGAAGACCACCATCAGCTTGACCATGTGCTCCGTCGACTGCTCCACGGCCTGCTTCATCTTGGTATACCGATCCTTGACTTCCAACAGGCTTGGGACCCAGTTGGGCACTTTGGGTAGCCATGACTTGTCGTCACTCGCTGATGGTTCCGGGGCTTTCACTTTGCCGGCCTCGGCTGTCGTTGTATCAATAGCGCTCTGGGCCGCCGTGTAGTCTGCTGCCAGGAATTTCTGCGAAAGCGCGTCAGTTCCCAACAAGGCCACGGGTATGGCGAAGCGCAGCATCAACATCAGCACAAGTGCCCTCGACAACCATCTGGGCGCATGGCTCTGTCGGAGATGGGACGCCGCCCACGCCAGCGCCACCACAGTCAACGCAACGGAGATCAACCAATAGCCGCTGATGCTGATCAAGACTTTTTGAATTCCGAACGCAACGCATGCCAGCAGCATCAAGTCGGCGAAGTGCTTCACCAACTCATTCACCGGGGCCAGCAATTGCCCAGGTGACAGGGTGACCCCAATGCCTGCCGGTTGGATGTCCACCTGCGCAGCTTGGACTACCGACAAGAGCCCATTGAGGGCCCGTGCGGAAGCAAAGCTAACCAGCGCCCTCTTGAGGCCAGCATCAACCTGTGTCATGGCTGGCGCATCCATGGGTGCAATCCACGAACATACGAGCACCACCAGCAGGCCCAGGATCAGGGCGATGTGACGGGTGATTTTCATTCTTGGGTCCTTAAAATCTTGCATTGGTGATCGCTGTGGCTTTGTCAGCGTCTGGACCGAAGGCGTGAGATCTCACCAACAGCAAGGATCCCAGACTGTGCACGATGCACCACAACGCCAGGAGAAGTCCGACGACCAACATGACCAGGCCTACGTTGCTGACTGTGTCGACCTGTGCACTGATGCTGCGCAGGTTTTCGGAAGTTGCTTTCAGGTCGGCGATTGCTTTGGGCAGGTCTTGCGTCTTCAGGCGCGCCAGTGTCTTCTCGGTCTCGCCAATGACTTTGATCGCTTGGTCACTTGTCGCAATGAATGCCGTGCCAACCTTCTGGCCATCCTGATCAATTGAATCGGAGATTCCCACGAGAGTGACTCTGACTGTCTTGAAATCCTGAGCCACCTCCTTCAATTGTTTTCCTTGTTCTTCAAGCGGCTTTGTCATCGTGACTACAGGCTTGATTCCAACGATCTGGATGTTCGGAACCGACATCCCTATCATCTTTTCTCCAATAGTTTGAAGTGGACCGGCAACCTTGCCTAGAAAGTTTGACGTTGCCTTCATGCCGGCCGCATATTGAGGGCCAAGCTTTGCATGCTTTTCAGTCATGGCCTTGATTTCAGTGATCAAGTTGCGCGTTTCCACGAGCACCTTCTGTGTTTCATCGAGCATTTCCTGCCTGGCTTCGACTGTCTCCGCAGTTCTGACCACGACCGTGGAGACCGCGCCGATAGATGCTGAAAGAGAGCTGACAAATTGACCTATCGAGGCTTGGAAGGTCACATAGCCCCAAATGATCGCAGCAGCAAGCAGGAGACTGATTGCGAGCTGGAACCATGCCAGTGAGGCGAAAAGAATGTTTCTTGATTTCATTGGCGTTATTGCACGGATGTCTGACGGCGGGCCGTTAGTCTCGCAGACCCTGCTGGCTATCCAAGCTGCCGCATGCCCAACAAATACAACGCCAAGTGCTGCCATCATAATCCCAAGATGAGGCTGCGGTGCACAAAAGGCATGGGTACGATGCAGCACTTCGCGCTCGCGGTAGCCTGACCTCGTGGATCACGGCTGAAGCGATCGATCATTGGGTTGTCCAGCCGCGCAGCACGCGTCGTGGGCAAGGCTTCTATTTGGATTTTGCAATCAAGACCAACCAGATGCTGCGCTTAGTATTTCGCCGACCGCTGTGCAAGACCCAAGGTCTGATGGGTTCAATTTTCACCTCCATCTTTGCGTGATTGACGAGGTGTTTGAGGTGGTGGCGGGCGACGCTGATGTCGATGCCAATCAATTGCAAGTGGACTTCCAGGTAGCGGGTATTCGTGACCGTCGACTTCCGCTGCACGAGAGCCGGATACGGCCAAAGTTTAATTTTTCAGATTGAACGACCGGTCTCGAGAATTCGGGTCGATGACAGGCCGCTTTGGAGCGACTGCGCCCAATGGCCGCTCCTGGTCGTCAAGAGCCAGCCATCATCTCAAATTGCCCGCCCGCCAACGGTCGTTCGGACTTGCCGCTTCCTGGGCCGCTCCATATCTGCCTGCCGTCGCCGGCTCCTGGGTGCCCATAGCGGGTGCTCCCGTCAGGGCAGAGCGGCCATTCAATTTTCGTTCGAGAAACAGGAAGCCGACGTTGTGCTCGGTCATGCCAGTTCGATGGGTGTCCGGCTTCAGGGGCTAGAGAGGGGTCTTGTCAAAGAAGGCCGTAATTTCGATGGCGAGCTGCTTCAGGAATGCATCACGATCGAATCCCTGCGGGTTCGCGGCGATGTCGCCATCAGGGCTGAGGATGGACATGCTGGGTGAATCCAT
>NZ_QEII01000177.1 GCF_003347515.1 Rhodoferax ferrireducens
GGCTGTAATAACGTCTTGTGGGGCGAGGGCTATCGACCTCGTTCGAACTGGTGTGCACGATCTTCATGATGCACACTATCGTTTCGATTGGTCATCGATTCAATATGCCTTCAGCAGACGCTTACGAAGGTCGCGCGCATCAGCAAACTTTCATGCGACACGACTTAAGCGATCTGCTGCAAGATGGCGGCCCTGCACCAAGAGGGATTGATACCGCCGCCTGGCCTGCCCGAGCACTGGGTGGTCGATTGCAAGTGCGTGGGCAGCGGTGAGAAAGCCTTGGTCTACCTTGGCCGCTACCTGTACCGGGGTGTAATTCAAGAGAAAGACATCATCCGATGCGAAAACGACCAAGTCACCTACCGCTGGCGCGATAGCAAAACCAAGAAGATGGCGCTGCGCTGCGTCAGTGGGGCGACCTTTTTATGGCTGGTGCTGCAGCATGTGCTGCCCAAGGGCTTTCGCCGTGCGCGCAACTATGGCTTTTTGCATCCGAACAGCAAACGCCTGATCGCGCTGCTGCGCCTGCTGGTGTTCAGGCCGCCGGTCAGCCTACCACCCCAACGCCGCGTGCGCAACTGCTGTGCACCTGCTGCGGCGCTGCGATGGTCATCGTCAGGCGACGAATCTTGCCGCCCACAACTAAGCCGCCGCGTGTTGGCCATGAGGACGGTCTGAGCACGTAAGTCAAACAGCCATTACGCGTACCAGCGCCCACCGGGTGCTGTGGATGCCCTCGGCCCAAAGCAGCAAAAACCTGCTGGTTTGGCCACCCAAAATGCGCCCTTTGGGCGCCGGGCCGTTGCAATGACGGCCTGAATCATCGGTACTGCCGGGCTTGGTAACCCCAACGTCCTTTGCGCCCGGTGGAGTCAGAAAAGATATTTTCAGAGAGTCAATGCCGTTGCGGCTTGAACCGGGCTTGTCCAACAACCGGTTCAGATCGTGGCTCGCTTCGCGATCACGATCTAACCTTATTCGTTGTACTGGGTTTGCTCCATGAGCTGACGCTCCGAGCGCACGCTGTAGAACACTTGCAAAAGCATGGCGCGCAGCAGTTTCTCGGGGGCAATGCTGGGCCTGCCGCCTTTGATGTCGGCCTCGTACATCCCAGCGAACAGCGCATCCATCTTCACCAAAGCCTCGTTGACCATCTGGCGTATGGGCCGCAGGGGATGATCACTTGGCACAAAGTCTTCCAGATGGCGCATCGTGAACAGGCTTTCGGTGAAGGTGTCGGCTCCGCGCATGGAATTGAATTACTTGTATCTGGTGATGGAAAAATGGGCTCCCTGAGATAAACGTTGGAACTTGCGTATCGGCGGACTCCGCTCCGAGGTATTTCAGCAGCCTGCTAGTCTTACTCTGTCACAAACGTAATCTCGGGCTTATCCAATGGCAGTGCGGGCAATGTCCCAGGGCGCTTGCGAGTGCGACGCTCAGGCGTAGGCGCAGCGTCGTGATCGAGTCCGGTACGTGACGCTGTGCGCGCTGGACTGCCCCGAGGGACGTAATCTTTGGGAACGGCAGGCACCTGGCGTTGGGCGAAGTTTTTTTTACCGCCGGCATCGCTGCTGCCGGTCTTCAGACGTTGCGCCATCAGGAACCCGTAGGCTGCGATGCTCAGCGTGGCGTGATGGTGAAACCCGCGCCAGCCCCTGCCCTCATAGTGGCCCAGCCCGAAGTCCTGCTTCAAATCCTGGTAATCCCGCTCAATGCGCCAGCGCATCTTGGTGACGAACACCATTTGCTCCAGCGTGGCCTCATCTGGGGCGGTGGTGAGGAAGTATTTTGTCGGCTCGGCCTCGCCGTCGGGCCACTCGATCAGCAGCCACTCCTCGTCTCGCATCTCGGGCCTGAGGTAATCCCGATGCGCGGGACGCACGCGCACCCCGGCGAAACGGGAGGAGAGTTCGGTGTTGGTACCCTCCCGCCAAGTGACAGTGCGCCAGGCTTGTGCGGGCAAGGTCATGGCCAGTGCCTTGACTGCCACCGGCGCATTGCCGGGCTCCCGACGCAGCTTCGTGGGCCGTGTGCCGCGACCCGACCAGGCTTTGGGTGGTAGCGGCGCTGTCCCCGGTGCCCATACCGTGGTGGCCGGGCGGATACCGACGGCGTAGAGCATGCCCAATTCGGTAATGCCATCCCGAAAGGCGGTTTCATCGCCATAACCGGCGTCTGCCAGCACCACGCCCATGGGGACACCCGCAGCGACTGCTTGGCGCATCTGTGCCAGAGCGATCTCGGGCTTGGTCGCGAAGGCAATGTCCTCAGGAACACCAGCGGACTTGCGCCGCACCGGGTCAACAGCCCAGTCCTTGGGCAGGTAGAGTTGGTACGCCATGGGGATGCTGCCCTGAACGCTTGCCAGTGACAGGCTGACCGCCACCTGGCAGTTGTCTTGCTTGCCCAGCTGGCCGCAATACTGGCGGGCCACGCCCACTGAATGCTTGCCCTTCTTGGGAAAGCCCGTGTCGTCGATGATCCAGTAGCAGCCGCTATCCAGGTCCAGCGTCGGCATGACCCAATCGCGCACCCGAGCCATGACCGCCGTGTCCGACCACTCGGACTTGGCCACAAAGTGATGCAGCGCCTGGTGCCGTGCGCTGGCATGCAGGGGGTCAACGCGCGCGGCCATGGGTTCGACGCTTTTGCGTGACAAGGGCAGCATCAGGCCGGTGCAATACCCGCTCAGTCCCGCATGCCGGTCAGCATGGCCGAGCCCTTCAGACAAATGTGCGGTGTAGCGGTTGAACTCCCTGGCTGTGTCCATCATGCCTCCAGTCAGAATCTGTGATTTCCAGATTATGACTGATTTTATGACACAGTAAGACTAGTGCATTCTGGGTCAGGGCAGCAAAATAGCACGGCGGCTGAGTACGGCCGCGATTCAAGAGAGGCAGCATCTCAGGAGCGGATGTTCTACGTGCTGTCCACAAGCGGCGCACGAATGGAGGCTCGGAGAGCAAGGGAGCGGTATGCAATTTCCTTATTTTCGCTATAAGGCTAGCTAGCATGTCTTGAGACGATCGTCTCTTCTACACTTTCTAGTCTAGGCGTTGGGATTTTTCAGACAAAAAATGGAGACACTATGAAGACAAATGCAGCATCAATACTTCGGCCTTATTTGGCTGGTTTGGCCCTCACGGGACTCGTAGGTTGCGGCGGGAGCAGTGATGCGCCGTTGTCATGCGGAGACCTCGTGAAAGTTGAGTTTCCCGATGCAAAGATTCTCACCTCATCGACTATCCCCGCTGGCAACTTCACACCCGTCGCAGGCGCTGCAACCGAGGCAAATATGCCGAGCTTCTGCCGTGTTTCGGCGCGCGTCAATCCGGAAGTGAACGTCGAGGTTTGGCTTCCAGTGAAGGACTGGAACCGGCGTTTTCTAGGAACCGGCAATGGTGGGTTTGCAGGTTCAATTCAGTCCTATCCGGTAATGGCAGATGGCTTGCGCCGCGGTTTTGCGGTCGCAGCGACAGATGCCGGACACGTTGGCACTCTCGGCGATGCAAGCTGGGCACTGGGATCAAACCAGCGCATTGTCGATTTCGGTGATCGTGCACTCCATCAGATGACCTTGAAAGCAAAGGACGTCATCTCAAAGTTCTATGGCACCGGACCTGATAGGAGCTACTACAACGGCTGCTCGACCGGCGGCAGGCAAGGATTGATGGAGGCTCAGCGCTACCCCGGGGACTATGACGGCATTGTGGCTGGTGCGCCAGCAAACCATATGGTGGCGCAACAGATCGGCCATACTGGTCGGGCGTTTGCGCTGTATGAGAATCCGAGCAGTGCTATACCGAGTGCAAAGATCCCCCTCCTCGCGAAAACGGTATTGCAGCAGTGCGATTCAATCGACGGTGTCACTGATGGCGTGCTGGATGACCCAAGGCAATGCAAGCTAGATCTGTCGTCAATTGCGTGCACCACTGGCGATTCTTCTACCTGCCTCACGCAACCTCAGATCACCGCGATAACCAAGATCTACGCAGGTACAAAAAATCCCAGGACAGGCGCCACGCTCTTTCCAGGATACTTTCCAGGGGGAGAGGAAGGAACGGGAGGGTGGGCATTTACCGGATCATTCGGTGGTCCACCCGCCACTGGGACAAGCTGGATGCGCTATGCGGTGTTTGAAGACCCCAACTGGGACTGGCGCACATTTGACTTTGACTCTCAGGCCGACAAAGCTTTTGCCAAGTTGTCCTCTTTGGTCGATGCGACGAACCCGGACCTCGGAGCGTTCCAGCGTCGTGGAGGGAAGCTCATTCAATACCACGGATGGTCGGATATTTACATCACCCCGCAGGTCAGCGTCGACTATGCAAGCGCCGTAAAGGCAACGATGGGCAGTTCCACAGCGGACAGCTTCTATCGGCTCTACATGGTTCCCGGGATGCAACACTGCCAAGGTGGACCTGGGCCGAATCTCTTTGGCGGATCCTCACAAGGGGCTCCCGTCAAGGCAGATCCTACGAATGATGTGCTTTCGGCCGTAATGGCCTGGGTAGAGCAAGGACAAGCGCCAAGTCATATTGTTTCTTCTCGCCGCGGGTCGAATGGTGAAGTTGAGCGAACGAGGAAGCTGTGTCCTTTCCCTCAACGCGCCGTCTATAGCGGAACTGGATCTACGAATGCCGAAGCGAGCTTCGTCTGTCATTAGGACAAAACGATATGCCGCGTCGATCGTAAATGACAGGGGCGGTATATTGAGCATCGCCACCTGTTGCGACGATGGTTCAAGCAACATGAGCTTTAATGCTCTCCGAAGCGCCCCATCCACTTTTTCTCCGTATCCATCTTTGCAAAGCTTTCGATGACAAAATCGATAAAGCTACGCACTTTTGCAGACAGGTGCTTGCGACTTGGGTACGCCAGATTGATAGTGAGGTTCGGCAAGGTCCACTCGTTCAGAATTGGGACCAGGCGGCCAGAAACAATGTCGTCATAAAGTATGTGGGTCGGTTGCACAATGATACCCATGCCGTTGAGCGCTGCCGAGCGTAGTACTGTAAGCGGCCAGTCATGGCATCTTGATCAATGGGCGGCGGCATGGGAGTCTCGTGTCCACGTAACTTCTTGGTGGACACGTGGCTACTACTTCTATTTCCCCGGCGTTGCCCGGTCGGCGGCTGCGCCGGCACAGCGAGCAGTTCAAGAGCGAGGTGATCGGCGCCTGTCGGCAGCCTGGCGTGTCGATTGCGGGCGTTGCGCTGGCCAACGGACTGAACGCCAATTTGCTCAGGCGCTGGGTGGTCGAGGCTGGCCGTGGAGTTGGTGCTGGAGAGGGCCACACCGGCTGGCAGCGTGAGCGCCGAGCATGTGCGCAATGTACTGGCCCGATTGAATGCGCCCCAGACCCCTGAGCAGGCCGAAACGGCCCTACAGCTCACCCACGTACCCAAGGCCGACACGGCCCGCTACGACCGGCTGCGCGCCACGCGCGTAGACGGCCAGGAGGTGCATCATGAGTGAGGGCAAACAAGATGTGCTGGCGCAACTCAAGGCGTTACGGTTGCACGGCATGGCCGGGGCCTGGGCGGAGTTGGCTGAGCAAGGAGATGGCGTGGGCATCCAAACGTCCCGCTGGCTGGTGGAACACTTGCTGCAGGCCGAGGATGTGGACAGGAGCATGCGCTCGATCCAGTGCGGCTTGCGTTTTGAATTCACTGTAGATCACAACATCACATGCATATGCCACATGGCTGTGGTCAATGCCAATTTCAAGCCGGACCAATCCCGGAATCCTGCCCTCAAGAGACTCAAACTCGCATTTGAGGCTCTCCGCGTTGGCCATCCGCCCTGCCGATGATTCCCCTTTCATGTCCCACATGACGATGTGCTTTATCACTTGCAAGGTAAGCGGTAAGCCAGCGGCGTTGTTGACTATCGGTTTCGGTTTTTCGTCTTCGGTGCGGTCTGCGCAATGCACTCCACCAAGTTCAGCGCCGCCAGCATCAGCATCTTTTGCGCCTCGGTCTCGATGCCCAGCAGGCCGTGTTCCCGGAACTTGCCGAAGACATAGGCGAGCATCTGCTGCTCGGGATGGTCCGCAATGGCGTCCGTGGTCGCCTGCGTTTGCTGCTGCGGCGTCAGGCCCTTAATGAAGCGCGCGCGTCCTGAGATGCGCTGCAGACAGCGCTCCTGGACATCTTCGGAGATGACTGGCCAGGCCCTGCCGCTGGCCCTCATCGCCTCGTAGAACACGAGCAGCAGGTTCAGCACCACCTCCATTTGCTCGAGGGTGGCGGCGTACCGCTGTAGGACGAGCACGGAGAAGAACAGGTTGGGTTGTCTGGCGTGAATTTCCTCGGCAAGCCGCTCGCGGTCCTTGAAGCTCATGCGCTCGACGCGCAGCACGGCGTCCACCAAGAGTCGGCTGGAGATCGCTGGCATTGCGACTACGCGATGGCTGCGTGCAAGTCCGAGCGCAGTGGGTTGTCGGCGAAGTGCTGCTTCCACCGCCGCGGCGTGAGTTCTGCCACGCGTGCCGCCGGGTGCTGCCCCACGCGCTGCAGCACGTCCACCAGGTACGTATACGGATCGATGCCGTGCAGCCGGCAGGTGGCGATCAGGCTCTGCACGATGCCTGCATGCTGGGCACCCACCTCGGTCCAGCAGAACAGCCAGTTCTTCTTGCCCATCGGGATCGGACGCAGCGCGCGCTCCAGATGATTGGTGTCCATCGGCACGTCAGGGTCGTCCAGGAACACCTGCAACTGCGCCTTGCGCTCGCGCGCATAGGCCAGCGCCTTGGTCAGCGGATTGCTCGGCAGCAGCCCCTGCTGCTCGAACTGGTGATCGACCCACTCGAAGAACTGCTCGACCAACGGTTTGCTGTGCGTCAGGCGATGCACCCGCTTGTTCTGGCCAGACAGCTTCTTGCCTCGTATCTCCTCTTCGATCTTGTACAGCGCGCCGATCTGGCGCAGCGCCTCGCCGGCGGCTTGCGGCTCGGCGTCCTTGGCCTCGAAGAAGGTGCGGCGTGTATGAATCCAGCATTGGGCGTGCGTCACCCCGGTCCTCTTCGCATAGCTGGCGTACGCCTCGTAGCCGTCGCTGAGTAACACCGCGCCCGGCGCTTGGCTCAAGCCCAGCGCCTGCTGCACGTGCTCGTGGCGCCTGGACTCGAAGTACGGGAAGCACACTTCATCGAGCTGGCCATACACCGGCCAGTAGAAGCCTGTACCCATCTTGCCGGGTCCGGCTCGGCCCGCCTTGATCGGCGTCTCGTCCATCGCCTTGACGCGGCTGGCGCGGATGGAGTCGAACTGCGCTTCATAGATCGGCTCCAGCAACTGCGCGCCTTGCTGCGCGAGCTGCGTCAGCCAGGGCCGGCTGAGTTTGAAGCCCGCATCCACCAGGCGCTGGTGCTGACGGTACAGCGGCAGGTGCCAGGCGAACTTGTCTACCATCAGGCCGACCACGAAGCTCACGTCGGCACGGCTGCCTTCGATGACGCCCGCCGGCGCGCTGGGGCAGTGCAGCGTCTGCGTGTCCAGCCGCTTGATCACCGGGCGTACGTACTTCAGCACCACGTAACTGCCCGGGCGCTGCGCCAGCCGGTGGCTGGTCTTCTCGCCGATGACCTCGTATTGTTCGCGCGCCAGACCCTGGGCCTCGGGGTTGGGCACTTGGATGATCTGTACCGGCACCTTGGATTCGTCGAAGAACGGCGCGCTGGCGCTGTCGTCGCTGAAGTCGCGGCGCGTCTTGCGCCGCTTGTGCGCGGGCACGTCCTGCTCAGGCGCGACCTCGGGCTCAAGCGGCGCCATCAGCTCGCCCAGATGCATTTGCTGCGCATCGGGCAGCGGCGCAAAGCGCTCGCTCTTGCGGCCGAACAGCTGGCGCTTGAACCATTCGATCTGATGCTTCAAGCCTTTGACCTGCTCGTTCAGCTGCGCGATCGTCGTGGCCTGCGTTTGTACCAATTCGGCCATCGCCACTGCCGCCAGTCCTGACGCTTGCGCGGCAGGGTGCACTCGGGTGGGCGTGGCGTTCAGCATGGGCACGATGGTATCGGCGCAGCCGCGTCGCGCATACCGTGTTGATCCTGATTGCGCACGAGCCGATAGCGCTTCTTGTGCCGCTTCACCTCGATGCCTTCGAGCAGCAGCTTCAGGCCCGTGTAGTCCATTTCGCGGTCGCACACGTCGCGCCAGTTGCCGATGAAGCGCCCGGCCTCCAGCCGCTTGGCCCACAGGCACCAGCCGCTGCGGTCGAAGTACAGCACCTTGATCTGCGTGGCGCGCCGGTTGACGAAGGCAAACAGCTGCCCGTTCAGCGGGTCTTGCTGCAGACCCTGGCGCGCCAGCGCGTACAGCCCGTCGTAGGACTTGCGCATGTCCACCGGCTGGCCGTACAGGTACACGCGGATGTGGCCTTCGGGGAAGAACATCAGCTGCGCACCAGGTGCAAGGCAAGGCCACCACCCAGATCGATCTTGAGTTCCAGGCGAGGCTCAATGCTCACGCTGGCGCTGGCCAACGCCCCGAGCTCAAGGAAGTCGCCTGCGGCCACTTTTTGCGGCTGGCGCGATGGCTTACGTTGAACGGCCGCATCGACGGCCGGCGCTGACGCCAGCCGGGCGCGCCAGCGGTGCAGGCTGCTCTGGCCCACGCCTTCGCGCCGGCAGAACTCCCCCACCGTGGCCCCCTGGGCATCGAAGCGCGCCACCACCTCGCGCCATCCCTGCGCTCCCAACCGCCGCCGCTTGCCTGCTGATTCCATCTGCCTTGCTCCTCATGCGTTGAACATGAGGCAATTCTGGGCAGTACGGTCGCGCGAAGGAACAACGCCGCAGGCTTACCGCTTACCTTGCAAGAACCTTTTTAAAACGAATGACGAATGCCGGCCATGACGCCTCGAACATCTCCTCCAGCCACGGATGGGGTGAAAGAGGATTGAGAGATGTTTAGCGGAAACCGGCCCGTCCCGTTGTTCCATGTTCTGCCAACGCTGGTGTAAAGGTTGGTGCGCTTTGACAACTCATAGGTGTAACTCACACCCAGTGTTGTTCCTCGGCCGCCGGCAACTTCGGTTTTGAGTTTGATGATCTGCGCAAGCCATTGGCCCGCGCCCGCCTTGATAGCTGCACCGGCATGCAGGTATGACACCTTGTTGGACGGTCCTGCCGGGTCGCTGTAGCCCGCACCAGCAGTTACCCGAAACGGTCCGAAGTCGTAGCCACCACCACCCATAAGCTGCCGGGTAGTTGTAACCGGCAGACCAGCCGGAACGGTCGCTGGCGCAACTTTCACATCGACCACTGCGATGCTTGCATTAAAGGCGCCGGCGGCATAACGCCCGCCGAGGCCGGAAACGTCACCCGCATTTGGTGTGGCAGCCGGGCCTTCTCCCTTGGCATACATCACTCTGGCGGTGAATCCCGCCATAATTGGAGACAGGTAGAAAACTCCATTGCTGGCCCGAGGCGTCGCTGCTGCCAGCGAGTTAATACTTTGCAATGTGCCGAAGAGCCCGAATTTCGAGATGTCGTTTTCAAACAGGCTCCAGTAGGCTGGCGTGTAATCGCGACCCAGGCTCACTTCGCCCCATGGGCCACGCAGACCGACGACCGAGCGCCTCATAAATCCCACATTGGGAGGCGGCATGGATGCGTCATCCGACGAAAATTGAGCTTCAAGATTAAAGAACGCGGCAAGACCACCGCCCAAATCCTCCGTGCCGCGAAACCCCCACCGGCTGGAAGATTGACCACCTGACGCTACCAGGTGCTGGGTGAATTGCCCGTTGTTCACCGAAGCGATGCCTGTGTCGATGAGACCGTAGAGCTGCACATTGCTTTGCTGGGCTCCCACGTTGGTGCACATCATTGCTACCGGGAAAGCAGCCGCTGCGGTGATCCTGCGGATCCCCCGATTTCTAATTTTCATTTTCTATGTCTCCTGTTTATGGTTGTGATCGTCAAAAAAGCTGTGGTCACCAGTCACCGTGAAGTGCGCTTAGAAGCAGTTTTTGAAGCCCGGGCCGTTGCAGGGGGGCAGGGTTCACATAAGCTCCGCTTTCCAGAAGCTCCTCGGTAATTTCGTCAATCCGCTCCGGTCCCATACCGAGAGCGGAAAGTGAGTTCGGAATACCAAGAGAAATGCCCAGGCTACGCAGCTCATGGGGAACATCAGTCACAAGGCCAACGCCTAATGCAACGGAAATTCTGTTCAAGGTAGGGGCGATGTGGGCCGCGTTGTAGCGCAGGACATATGGCAGGACTACCGCGTGCATGGCTGCATGTGGAAGGTTGAGTTTTCCGCCCAGAACGTGGCAGATTCGGTGGTGAAGCCCCATCGTGGTAGTGCCGAGCGCCGCGCCGGCAAGCCATGCTGCATACAGGCATTCGCTCCGGGCCGTAGGTGATGTGCCAAGCCCTTTCAATCCGCTTGCCATGGCGCGAATGGCCTCTTGGGCCATCAAGACAACAATGGGATTGGTGTCGGGGGCGTACAACGCTTCAACGGCGTGGGCGACGGCGTTAAGGCCGCTTGTCACGGACATTTCGAGGGGAAGTGTTTCTGTGAGAACCGGGTCGTAGATAACGGTTTGGGGAAGCACTCGCTTATCCCTGCCGGTTTTTTTTCGCCCATCCTCGGTGATTCCATAGATGGTGGTCATTTCTGAACCGGCATATGTGGTTGGTACCGCGATGATCGGATAACCCTCTTTAAGAGCAAGTGCCTTTGCCAAACCTAACGTTGAACCGCCTCCAATGGCCACAATTCCGTCGATACCCCGCCGGGCTGCTAACGTAGCGGCTTCTGCGACAACGGTTGATGGGACGTGCATTGCGGCCCCATCAAAAATGGCATCAAAGCGATCACCCAGCAGATCGGCCGCCATTTGCGCTTGCGACTTCTGCTCAGGAGTGCAGAGAACCAGGACGCGCCGCAAGCCCGCCAAGCCAGCTTCTTCTGAAAGCTGCTTGACAGCCCCCTCTCCAAAGCGGATGCGAACAGGAAGTTGTTGATAAACAAAGGGGTTCACTCAATCCACCTTGATGTTGAAACGTTTGACGTTCTCTGCCCATCGCGCGATTTCCTGCTTTTGAAAAGACGCGAGCTCAACCGGGCCCTGGTTGATGACCGCAATGCCTTGCCCGGCCAGTCGCTTGGCGATCACCGACGAGCCAAGGGATTTATGAACCGATTCCGACAGAACTTTGAGAATGGAGGGCGGTGTTTCCTTTGGCGCGAATAACGCAAACCACGGGCCACCATCCAGTCCGCTCACCTTGAGCTCTTCAAATGTCGGTAGATCCGGAGCTACCGGAGCACGCACCGCGCTTGCGACCGCTAAAGACCGGATACGGCCTGCCAGAGCCTGTGGCATTCCCGAGCTCAGGGTGTCGAACATCAGGTCAACCTCACCGCCAATCAGGGCCTGCATTGCAGGCGAGGGCCCTTTGTAGGCTATGTGAAGCCATTTGACGCCGGTCAATGACTGCAGCAACTCTGCATAAAGATGGCTGGAGGAGCCGGGTCCGAACGACGCAAATGTCAGCCTGTCCGGCGTGGCGCGCGAAGCGGCAAGTATTTCTGCCCAGGTTTTACCCGGCGCTTTCATGGATGCGTAAAGCGCAACTGGCGTGGAAGCCAGAAGACTGTCCTGATCTAATAACTTCGTACACACAGATAGGTGGAAATCACCTGAGAAAATAAACGTGACGAAATCAAAACGAAGAGTCTTTGACGCGAGCTTCAAGCTGCAAGTCGTTGAAATGATCCGG
>NZ_QEII01000178.1 GCF_003347515.1 Rhodoferax ferrireducens
CCCGCTGCCATGGGCTGTGCGGATCACAGAAATACACCGCAATCCCGGTATTGGCGCTGAGCTGCTGGTGATGGGCCATCTCCTTGCCCCGGTCATAGGTCAAGGTCTTTCGCATGGGTTGCGCTACTGCGTTGAGTTTGTCCGTGAAGGCCTGCAGGACGTGAGCCGCCGTTGCTGGGTTGGGGTGAGGTAGCTTGACCAGTATCAGCAGCCGGGTATGGCGCTCCACCAGCGCGCCCTGGCGTTCGTTGAGGTCATAAGCGGGACCGCCGGGGCCCCATTTGGCGATGAATTCCTGAGCTGTCATGGTTGTTGCTTGGTGGGTGGAACGGCTCAAAAGCCGCGAAGCAACATGTCCAAAGCGGTCTCGATTTGCAGCGCGTTCGGATTGGCCGAACCTGCGCAATGGCGCAGTTCACTGACAAAAAATACGGCGATGCCCAGGGGATGCAATTGCAGGGCTTGACCGTCAACCACGACGGTCGGGTTGAAACGCTCGGTCAGGCCGGGAATGGCGCCTGCGCGTACCAGCGGAACGCACACGCGCTCCGCGAATCGGAACAGCAGGTCGCTCTGAATTTCCAGCACGAAGGGAAAGTCTGCACGGTCTTGCGCGATGGGGTTGGGGTAGATGTCAAAACGGGCCATGGGTCAACGCGGGTTGGCCTCACCCTGGTCACCTTGCTCGCGCCAGCGACGCACACGCTGGGAATACGGCTCGCGCTGGGTGGCCCAGGCGTTGTACTGGTCGATCTGCGCCGTGTTGGCCTGCGCCCACTCGCCTGCGGCTTGCCGGCCCGCCGGCACCACCTTCATGGGCCGCATGATGATGCTGCCGTCAGGCTGAATATCGACTTCAAACAACTGGCCCGCATATTTTTTCCCCAGCGATATCTGGCCGCTGGCGCCGACTTCCTTGAGCATGGCAATCTCCCGTTATGCCTTCATGCCATCATGCCGCATGATGATGGAGGCGTCAAGCTGGCGACTCAAAAAGCGGGCGAGTTTGCACTACAGTCCGGGCATGAACACCTCTACCGCCCTGACCTGTTTTTCCCTCACCACTGAAAACCACATCGCCCACCTCGTGCTCAGCCAGCCCGAGGCGATGAACACCATGCATCCGACCTTCTGGCGCGAGCTCGATGAGGTACTGACCCAACTGCACAAGGACGGCTCCGCCCGTGTGCTGCTGATCAGTAGCACCGGCAAACATTTCAGCGCCGGCATGGCGCTGGAGACCTTTGCCGGCGCAGGCGCCCTGGACGACCAGAGCCCCGAAGGCCGGGCCGCCATTTCTGACCTGCTGACCGGCATGCAGGCCACTTTCACCAAACTGGAGACCCTGCGCATTCCAGTAATTGCCGCCATCCAGGGCGGCTGCATTGGTGGCGCAGTGGACATGGTGACCGCCTGCTGCATTCGCTATGCCACAGCGGATGCCTTCTTTTGCATTCAGGAAATCAACATTGGCATGGTGGCTGACGTTGGCACGCTGCAACGCCTGCCCAAGCTTATTCCACTGGGCGTGGTGAAAGAGCTGGCCTACACCGGCCGCCGCCTGCCCGCCCAGAAAGCCTTGACCTACGGGCTTGTGAACGAAGTGTTTGACACGCAAGACGCCATGCTCAGCGCGGCACTGCAGTGCGCCAGGGAAATTGCCGCCAAGCCCCCTGTGGCCATCTGGGGCACCAAGCAAGTCATTCACTACGCGCGCGACCATTCGGTGAACGACAGCCTGCAACAAATGGGTTGGGTGCAAGGCGCCATCTGGAGTAACGCCCATGTGCGCGAAGCGGTGAACGCCTTGAAAGAAAAGCGCCGTGGCGATTATCCGGCCCTGACTGCGCTCAAGAGTTTTACAGAAATAGGACTCTAGCCCCCGTGACACATACGTAAGAAGCTACTAAATTAGTAGCAACATCAGCCAGTTCCATTATTGAGTCCCCAAGGCGGACGGTCCGCCACGGCAAGCCAGCCGTGTGAATGTTGACAAAAACTTACGGGCAACTTACATTGAAACCTTCATCGCGGAGGTTCCCATGATTTACCACATGCCCCCCCATCTCAAACTGACCCAGCTTCAGCGTATCAAGAAGTGGCATGTGGCGCACCGGTCAGACCACCCGCTGGAGTATCAGCTGTGGGACGCGATGCTCATTCTGTGGGTCATGGGACGCGTGGGCTGGTTGCCCGCCTTTGCACTGGATGCCCCGTGGGCCTACCCCCTGTGCCTGATTGCCATGCTGGCACCTGATTTTTATGCCATGGTGCGAGCGCGCGCCCACCGGTCACACACGGTTCGATGTGACTGGCTCAACTTCTGAATCCCCTGTTCCCTCCACCGGTCTCGTAAATGCCCGCCACAGGCAGTGGCAGGCATTGTGGTATTTCGGATATTTAAACCGCACGGGCCGCCGGGCAGCACTTTATCTGGCGTAAAGTTTGCCATCGACCATATTTCGCGCTAAATCATTCTTTTTGGGAACTTTCATGCCACTTGACACCTTGATGCGCCGTTTCACCATCCGTTTTCGCATGTTGGGCGCCATTGGCGTCGTCGTGCTGGCCCTGGGCGCCATTGGCGCCATCGGTGTCGTGGCGCAGCTCTACGCCAACAGCATCACGGTCAAACTGGTGGGGCAGGACATGGCCTCGCTGGCTGAACTCAGTCGCTTGCAGCAGGCCATGGCCAGTTTGCGCCTGAACGAGAAGGACATGGTCATCCAGTACGAAAACAGCGTGGAAGCCGGCACCTTCAAAGAGGCGTGGACCCAGTCCTCGCAGCAAATCGACGCTGCAGCCAAGGCGCTCGCCCCACTCTTGCCCCTGGATACCCAGCGTGCGCAACTCAAGCAGATCTTGGCCGACACGCAGGAATTCCGGTCCCAATTCGGCCCCATGGCCACTCAACTTGAGTCCATGGGGTTTCCCTCTGCGCAAGTAGCGGCGGCCACCATCGGCAGGATTACCCCCCTGTTCCAGAAAGCCAACGAGGGCGTGAAGACATTGGCCAAAGACCTTCAGGCATCGATCCAGAACAACAAGGAAAACCTGCAGGCCACGGTCCGGCAGGTCATGTGGCTCATCGCCGGTGTGACAGTACTGCTGTTGGCGATCATCGTTCCGCTCACTATTTTGAACATGCGCTCCATCTGCCGGCCGATCGATCAAGCAGAGCAGGTCGCCAAAGCCATTGCGCAGGGCGATTTGTCAGACCATCAGATTGACACGAGCGGACACGACGAAGCAGCCCGGCTCTTGCGCTCGCTTGCCGACATGCAGCAGTCGCTGTCCAAGCTGGTCGGGCAGGTGCGCCAATCGACCGACAGCCTCTCGACCGCCAGCGCCGAGATTGCCTCGGGCAACCAGGACCTGAGTGTGCGGACCGAACAGACTGCCAGCAATTTGCAGCGCGCCGCCTCCAGCATGGATCAGTTGACGAGCACGGTCAGGCAGACCGCCGATGCCTCCCGGCAGGCCAACCAGCTGGCTTCATCGGCGGGCGAGGTGGCGGCACGCGGCGGCAACGTCGTGTCGCAGGTGATCAGCACCATGAACGATATCAATACCAGCTCGAAGAAGATCATCGACATCATCAGCGTCATCGACGGCATTGCCTTTCAGACCAATATCCTGGCCTTGAATGCCGCAGTGGAAGCGGCCCGCGCTGGCGAGCAGGGCCGTGGTTTCGCCGTGGTGGCCAGCGAGGTGCGCAGCCTGGCGGGCCGCTCCGCCGAGGCGGCCAAGGAAATCAAGAGCCTTATCGGAGCCAGCGTGGAGCGCATCGAAACCGGCTCCCGGCTTGTCACCGATGCGGGCCAGACCATGACCGACATCGTGAGCTCGGTGCAACGGGTCTCCGACATCATTGGCGAGATCACCGCCGCTGCGGCGGAGCAAAGCAATGGCATCGACGAAGTCAACACCTCGGTCGTGCAACTGGACCAGATGACACAGCAAAACGCGGCCCTGGTCGAGCAATCCGCAGCCGCCGCAGAGAGTCTGCGCGAACAGGCCGAACGACTGGCCCAGGTCGTCGGTACCTTCAAACTCTCCGGTCAGGGCGCGAATCGACCAGCGGCGTTACACCACAACCCGTCGCCGCGAACCTTGCCAGCATGACGAACAGACAAGACGACGACGCGAAAGCGGCGTCGGCGCCGGGCGATGCCAGCACCACCAAGGCGGCAGAGGCGGCTGACGCTGCCCCTGCCGCGTTCCCCATTGTCGGCATTGGTGCCTCGGCCGGCGGCTTGGCCGCGTTCGAAGCGTTCTTTGCCGGCATGCCCATCGCCACCGATCCCGGCATGGCCTTTGTACTGGTGCAACACCTGGCACCGGATCACAAGAGCATCCTCAGTGACCTCATCCAGCGCTATACCCGCATGCAGGTGTTCGAGGTCGAAGACGGCATGGTGGTGCAAATCAACTGCGCCTACATCATTCCGCCCAACCGCGACATGGCGTTTCTGAACGGCACGCTGCAATTGCTGGAGCCGTCCGCGCCGCGCGGCCATCGCCTGCCAATTGACTTCTTTTTCCGCTCCCTGGCCCAGGACCAGCTAGAACGCGCCATCGGCATCGTGCTCTCCGGCACCGGCAGCGATGGCACGCTGGGCGTGCGGGCAATCAAGGGCGGGGGCGGCATGGTCATGGCGCAAAACCCCGCCTCCACCGAGTTCGACGGCATGCCGCGCAGCGCCATCGCCACCGGACTGGTGGACTTTGAGCTGGCGCCAACCGAGATGGCGGCCCAACTAATTGCCTATGTGTCCCATGCCTTTGGCAAGCCCGCCCGGCCCGTCAGCACCCCCGCACCGCGCACGGAAAGCGCCCTGAAGAAGATATTCATCCTGCTACGTGCCCAGACCGGCCACGATTTCTCCCTGTATAAACCGAGCACCATCCTGCGCCGGATTGAGCGACGCATGGCCGTCCACCAGATCGAGTCGATCGAGGGCTACGTCAAATACCTGCAGCAGACGGCGACCGAAGTAGACGCACTGTTTCGCGACCTGCTGATCGGTGTGACCAATTTCTTCCGTGATCCAGAAGCTTTCCAGGCACTTGAGAACTTGGTCATACCCAAGCTCTTTGAAGGCAAGCCCGCGGGCGCCCTGGTCCGCGTCTGGTCGACGGGGTGCTCTACCGGCGAGGAGGCTTATTCCATCGCCATCCTTCTGCAAGAACGTATGGAGGCGCTCAAAACAAATTACAAGCTTCAGGTCTTCGCCACCGACCTGGACAGCCGGGCGATTGCCACGGCGCGCGGCGGCCTTTACCCGGCCAGCATCGCCGCCGATATTTCACCCGAGCGACTGGCGCGATTTTTCACGGCCGAGCCCGACGGGAGTGCCTACCGCATCCATAAGAGCATCCGCGATGTGCTGGTTTTTTCCGAACAGGATCTGATCAAGGATCCGCCCTTCTCCAAACTCGACCTCATCAGTTGCCGCAATCTGTTGATCTATATGGGCGGGGCTTTGCAGAAAAAGCTGATGCCCCTGTTCCACTATGCCTTGAATCCAGGGGGCATGCTGTTCCTTGGAACCTCCGAGACGGTGGGCGAGTTTGACGATCTGTTTGCCGTGCTGGATCGTAAATCGAAACTGTATCGGCGCAAGGCGGATATTCATGCCGTGCAACGAACAACCCCCAGCCGCTTTCTCTCGCCCCGGGTGGGCCGGGATGCGGCGTTGCCGCTGGCGGTCGCACGCCCGGTCGGTCCGGCGAAGCTGTCACTGCGCGAACTGACCGAACAGGCGCTGTTGCAGCACCTCGCCCCATCGGGCGCGCTCGTCAATGCACAGGGCGACATCCTCTACCTGCACGGGCGCACCGGCATGTACCTGGAAATGCCTGAGGGCGAAGCCGGCATCAGCAACATCCTGAAGATGGCCCGCGAAGGGCTGCGGCGCGAACTGAACACCACTTTGCACAAAGCCGTGACAACCAAAGAGGCCGTGCGTGCCCACAACCTGCGCGTCAAGACCAATGGCCACTTCACCCAGGTTAACCTGACCGTCCTGGTGGTGACAGCCGGCACGACCGCGGTGCCGGAAGCGCCGATGTACCTGGTCATCCTGGAAGAAGCGCCTGTCTTGAACCCGAAAATTGCGGCGCCCGTGGACTCCCAACCGGCGCGGCAGGCCGGTGCAGATGCGGACGCTCCTGGCACAGAAACCGAGGCGCGAATTGCCGCACTGCAGGAGGAACTGCAGGCCAAAGAGGAATACCTGCAGGCCTCCAACGAAGAACTGGAAACATCCAATGAAGAGCTGAAATCCTCCAACGAGGAAATGCAGTCAGTCAACGAAGAGCTGCAGTCCACCAACGAGGAGTTGGAGACTTCCAAGGAGGAAATGCAGTCGGTCAATGAGGAGCTGGCCACGGTCAACGCCGAATTGCAGACCAAGGTGATCGACTTGTCGCGGGCCAGCAATGACATGAACAACCTGCTGGCCGGCACCGGCATTGGCACCATCTTTGTCGACCACGCGCTGCGCATCCTGCGCTTTACACCCGCGGCCAGCGCGATCATCAACCTGATCCTGAGCGACGTGGGACGACCGGTGGGCCACATTGTTCCCAACCTGGTCGGCTATGGGCGCCTGGTGGCGGACGCGCAAGCCGTGCTGGACACCCTGGTTCCCAAAGAGGTGGACGTGCAGACCACCGAGGGCAAGTGGTACACGATGCGCATCCTGCCCTACCGCACGCTGGACAATGTCATCGAAGGCGCAGTGATCACCTTTGTGGAAATTACCGAGATGGTGCGCGCGCGCGAGGCGCTGCTCAAGGCCAATGAATTGCTTCGACTGGCGGTGGTGGTGCGCGATGCGTTTGACGCCATCACCGTGCAGGACCTGGAGGGCCGCACCCTGGCCTGGAACCCGGGCGCGGTACGCATGTATGGCTGGACTGAAGCCGAGGCACTGGGGATGAACGTGCGCGACCGAATCCCGCCAGCCTTGCGCGAACAAGCCCTGGCCAGGGTCCATCAGCTGGGCCAGGCGGAGATTCTGGAACCGTACCGAACCCAGCGCATTACCAAGGACGGCGCGCTCGTGGAGGTCTGGTTAACGTCCACCGCCTTGGTGAATGAATCGGGCCAGATGTATGCGATTGCGACAACCGAGCGGATGAAAGAATCAAGTACCATGGATCGACCGATGGAGCCGCACCATGGACAGTGACGATAAACGCCCCGCCCACGACACTCACATGCGCCAGCAGGCGGAAGCCATTGCCGACGCCAATGCGGCAGCGTCGCCAGACGAGCTGGCAACGCTGTCGGCAGAAGAGGCGCGCAAGATGGTGCACGAGTTGCGCGTGCACCAGATCGAGCTGGAGATGCAGAACGAGGAATTGCGCCGGGCACAGCTGGAGCTGGATGCCTCGCGGGCTCGCTATTTCGACTTGTATGACCTGGCGCCGGTGGGTTATTGCACCTTGAGCGATACCGGGCTGATTCTGGAAGCCAACCTCACCGCCGCCACCCTGCTGGGCCTGGCCCGTAGTGCACTGGGCAAGCGGCCCATCAGTCAGTTCATCGTCAAAGTTGACCAGGACATCTACTACCTTCACCTCAAGGCGCTGCTGGCGTCGGGTGAACCGCAGTCGTGCGATTTGCGCATGCTGAAGCATGACGGCACGCAATTCTGGGCGCATCTGGTAGCCACCGATGCGCAGGATGCCGATGGCGCGCCCAAACACCGTTTGGTGCTGAGCGACATCACCGATCGCAAGCTGATGGCAGCGGCGATGCAGGAGAGCGAGGGACATTTCCGCACCCTGATTGAATGGACACCCGAACCGATCGCCGTTCATCGCGACGGGAAACTGATCTACGTCAATCCGGCGGCCGTCAGCATGTTTGGCGCGACATCGGCACACGAGCTGATCGGTAAACCCATTCTCGATTTGATTCACCCCGACTTTCGTCAATCCGCTCTGGCACGGACGCAGAGCCTGACCCGCAATGGCGACGGCACGCCCCCGATCGAAAAGCGGTTTCTAAAGCTGGATGGAACGAGCATCGACGTGCAAGCCCAGAGCATTGTGATTTCCTACGATGGTGAACCGGCTATCCAGCTTGCCATGCGCGACATCACGGAACGCAAACGCCTGGACCAGGTGCTGCAGGAGAAGAACGTCGAGCTGGAGAGTGCCCGGCACGTGGCGGACAAAGCCAACCTCGCCAAGTCGGATTTCCTCTCCAGCATGAGCCATGAGTTGCGCTCACCGCTCAATGCCATCCTCGGCTTCGCCCAGTTGATGGAGTCAGGTTCGCCCCCACCGACGCCCAACCAGAGGGGCAGCATCGAACAGATTCTGCAGGCCGGCTGGTATCTGCTGGAGTTGATTAACGAGATCCTGGATCTGGCCCTGATCGAGTCCGGCAAACTGTCGCTGTCGCTGGAGCCCATATCGCTGCCCGAAGTGCTGCTCGATT
>NZ_QEII01000179.1 GCF_003347515.1 Rhodoferax ferrireducens
GGTGTGTCTGGCATTGCAGTCATCAAAGGCTTTGTAGGAAAGCCGTTTTCTGATGACTTCCATGCAACCATCCGGGGCTATTCAAAACTTGAATCTTCTGGCTCAGGCGAACAAAAGCAGTTCGGCAGTAAGCGGCTAGCCATGTCATCTTGAATCCTGCCGCCAAGCGGGTAAACATAGTGTCCACGAAACAAACAGGTGGACACTATGGAAACGAAGAGAGTGGCGCGTCGCAAGCACAGTGCGCAATTTAGGGCCGAGGTATTGGAGGCATGCCGACAGAGTGGGGCGTCGGTTGCCGCAGTTGCGCTGCGAAGCGGGTTGAACGCCAATGTGGTTCACCGCTGGCGAAGTCTGGAGGGACGAGCGACTGATGCCGGGGTTGGCAATCGGGTGGTAGTCAGTGCCAGACCCAACGCAGAGTTCCTGCCCCTGCAGCTACCGCCGCAGGCCATGTCGGCACCCGCGCCGGAGATTCGCATGGAGTTGCGGCGCGGCGCATCCGCCGTCACGGTGACGTGGCCCGTGCAATGTGCTGGTGACTGTGGGGCTTTGTTGCGGGAGTGGCTGCGATGATTCGCATCGACGCACTGTGGCTCGCGGTCGATCCCGTTGATATGCGTGCCGGACCCGAGCGACTGCTGGCCCGTGTGGTGCAGGTGTTCGGCGCTGCCCGAGCGCACCACGGCTATCTGTTTGCCAACGTGCGCGCCACGCGCATCAAGCTGCTGGTGCACGACGGTTTCGGCGTGTGGTGCGCGGCCAGGCGTTTGAATCAGAGCCGCTTCGTGTGGCCGACTGCGGTGTCTGGCACGGCGTCGCCGATGGCGCTGACGCAGCAGCAATTCGACGCGCTGGTGCTGGGTTTGCCGTGGCAACGGCTGGAGCAAATGCAGGCCATCACACGCATGTAATGGCCGGGGTTTGTCTGGAAAGAAGAACAATCAGCACATGCCCTAATGGTGGTTTGATCGTTTGTTTTACACAATGGGCACATGCTCAGCGTGCACGAACTTAAAGCCCAGGACCTGCAGCGTCTGAGCCCCAGTGCACTGGCTGAAGTGGCGGCCACGATGCTGCAACATATCGCCGAGCAGGGCAAGCTCATCACCACCCAAGCGCAGGCCATCAAGTTCCGTGACGTCAAGATCGAACGCATCACATTTGAGCTGGCGCGCCTGAAGTCCTGGCGCTTTGCGGCCAAGACCGAGCGCATGAATGCTGAGCAACGCCAGTTGTTCGAAGAGACGCTGGCAGCTGACCAGGCAAGTCTTGAAGCGCAGCTCGAAGCCCTGCAGGGCCAGCCCGGTACTCAGGGCGAGCTCGCTGGCAAAACGCCTGCGCGTCAACCCAAACGCCAGGCATTGCCGGAACATCTGCGGCGCGTGGATCACCACCACGAACCCGAGAACACTACCTGCGGTTGCGGCCAGCTCATGGTGCGCATTGGCGAAGACGTGAGCGAAAAGCTGGACATCGTGCCGGCTGAGTTCTTCGTCCATCGCCACGTTCGCGGCAAGTGGACGTGCAAGTGCTGCCAGACATTGGTGCAAGAACCGGTTGCGCCCCACATCATCGACAAGGGCATGCCCGCTGAGGGCTTGATCGCCCACACCTTGGTGAGCCGATTCGTCGATCACATTCCGTACTACCGCCAGGAGCAGATCAACGCGCGCTCAGGCATCCACACACCGCGCTCGACGCTGGCAGCCTGGTCGGGACAGGGCGGTGCCGGTTTGATACCGTTGTTTGACGCGCACCGCAAGTTCGTGCTCGGCGTCAACGTCTTACATGTCGACGAGACGCCGGTGAATATGCTGGACCCGGGCGCGGGCAAGACCAAACGCGCCTATATCTGGGCTTATGCGCGCAGCGGCTTCGATGCACTGCCGGGCGTGGTGTACGACTTCTGCGTGGGCAGAGGGGCGAAGTATCCGGTTGCCTTCCTGCAGGATTGGTCGGGCACACTGGTATGCGATGGCTATGTGGCCTACGACACCGTCTTCAAGCTTGAACAGCGAATTGAAGCCGGATGTCTCGCACACGCCCGACGAAAATTCGACGAGTTAATCAAGGACAACCAGAGTCCGGTGGCGACACAGGCAGTGCAGCGCATTGCGATGCTGTACAGCATTGAGCGAGAAGCCCGGGATCTATCGGTCGAGCAACGACTGGACATGAGGCAAGCCAGGGCCAAGCCAGTATGGGAAGAGATGCATGTCTGGCTGCAACTGGAGCGCCAGCGCGTGCCCGACGGCAGCGCCATCGCCAACGCCATCGACTACAGCCTGAACCGCTGGACCGCGTTGATGGCCAACCTGGTGGACGGCGACATTCCCGTCGACAACAACCACATCGAGAACCTGATGCGCCCCTGGGCTATGGGCCGCAAGGCATGGTTATTCGCGGGTAGTGAGCTCGCCGGCCAGCGCGCCGCCATCGTCATGAGCCTGGTGCAGTCGGCAAAGATGCACGGCCATGACCCGTGGGCCTATCTGCGGGACGTGCTGACAAGGCTGCCGTCGCACCTGAACAGCCAAATCGACGAATTGCTCCCGCATCGCTGGCAACCGCAGGTCTGACCTGCCGTCAACGACATGCATATTCCGGGTGCCTGCGTCAAGGTGCCACGGCTAGCCGCTTACGTTCGGCATACCTGGATTTACAGATTACCCGAGTGAGATTCAGGTGCTGGCCGGAGAGTACAAGGTTCAAGTCTATTGCTTTAGCGGCTTTACCAGTTACCGACCCACCACGACTCTACCGATGCAA
>NZ_QEII01000180.1 GCF_003347515.1 Rhodoferax ferrireducens
TGGACCGTCGTGACAAAGGACAGGTCTCTGTCCGCCCAGTGGGAACACATGGTCGCTGTAACGCCTTCAGGGTATGAGGTGCTTACGGCTTGGCCAGGAGGCACAGGTGCTTACGCGCCGGTTTGACACTCAGCTTGGGCGGGGCTTGGCTCCAGGCGATTGCGTCAATGCGGACAGGTAGCTTATGGTTTCAGGTCTTGCATTGGGCATGTGGGAGCCGCTGTCGAAGGTTCGCTTCTGGCCCAAACTTGTCATCTCAAGCGCGATCGGCAGGTAACGCCTCGATGGTTGCGGCCTTTGGTCTGCGCCCGAGCACGGTAATTGGCTCGGTGGTCTGCGGACTATTGACGGATTGATGCATGCGCTGTGCCACTGCATCCGACGTGAGCGCCGAGTTCCAACCAGGCGCTGACCTGCGATTGCAGTTGCGCCAGCGATGCGGTGGCATCCACCTGCAGCACATTGGGTTCGCCCACAGGCGACTCCAACACTGCAAACTGACTTTCGACCAGGTTTGCCGAAAAGAAGTGCGAAGCTCGCGCTGCGACCCTTGACTGTGCCGCTTCACGGCTCAGGCTCAGGAAAACAAAGAGCAGGCCGGGTGACGCTTTGCGCAGGCGGTCGCGGTATTGGCGCTTGAGCGCGGAACAGGTCAGCGCGATGCCTTGGGGTGCAGCCTGCAACTGCTCGCCCAGGATGTTCAACCAGCCGTCCCTGTCTTCGTCGTTCAGGGCAATGCCCTGGCTCATCTTGGCGCGGTTGGCTGCGCTGTGGAAGTCGTCGCCTTCGACCAGCGGCACTCCCTGTGCCAGTGCGACAGCTGCCGCGAGACTGGACTTGCCACAACCCGCGACGCCCATGAAAACCACGGATCTATTCATATGTCCACCAGAAACACAAGGAAGTCGCTGTTACGTCACGCGGCAGTGCGGCGAGGTCAGCGCTTGGCGCTGCGGAACTTCTTCAGTTCAGCGTAAAACGACTGGGCGAACTCCGCACCGATGGTTTCGGTATTCTTGTCGATGACAGGCTGCACGGCGACGCGGATCTTCTCCAGTTCAGCTGCTGGCATCTCCGTCACAGACATGCCCTTGGCCTTGAGTTGCGAGACCACATCGGCGGCCTGCCGCAGTTCTTCGCTGCGCTGGAAGGTGCGCGTCTCCTCTGCCACCTTCTGGACGGTTTTTTGCTGGTCGGGTGTCAGGCTAGACCACCACTTCTTCGATGCCAGCAGCGCCACCGGTGTGTAGACGTGATTGGTGATCGTCAGGTACTTTTGCACCTCAAACATCTTGTTCGCGTACATGTCCACCACGGGGTGTTCGTAGCCGTCAAGCGCGCGAATTTCCAATGCCGGGTAGACCTCGGGAAACGCCATCGGCACGGCATTCATGCCCATGGCATTGAAGCTGGCCAGTGCCATGGGGCTCTGCATCACACGCACCTTGAGCCCTTTCATGTCGGACATGGTGTTGAGTGAGCGCTTGCTGTTGGACATATTGCGAAAAGCGCCGCCCGCCCACACCAGGCCCTGGACGTTCATGTCACCCAAGCCATCCAAAATCTTGCGCCCCACCGGGCCGTCCAGCACATAGGCAGCCTCTGCGTCGCTGCCGAAGAGGAATGGGAAGTCGAAAATCTGCAGCTCTTTCTTGCGCGCTGAAATGGGTGACAGCGCACCCATGTAGAGGTCTTGCGTGCCGCTTTGTACGGCAATCAGCATCTTGTCTTCGCCACCGAGCACGGCACTGCCATAAACGTCGATCGCCACTTTGCCTCCCGTCGCCTTTTCTACGTTGGCCGCAAATTGCTTCATCGCTACTGCGCGAGGGTGCGAATCAGAAAACGAGTGGCCTAGCTTGGCTCGTTTCACATCCTGCGCCACGGCAGACGAGAGTCCGCCCAGCATCAGGGTTGCGCCGGCCAGGGCGGTGAGTGTTTTGGTGATCAGGCGGCGGGTTCTGGATTGCATCATGAGCTCCTTTTATGGTTGCAACGGAAAAAATTGCAGGGACTAACAGGGGAAAACGTGTGTTCGTTCAGGCCGATATGGCATTGAGTTCATCGCGCGTGGGCAGGCCATCGGAGTCGCCGGGGAACTGCACGACCCGTGCGCCAATGGTGTTGCCACGCGCCGTGGCCGCGGCCAGCGTCAGACCTTCCAGCAGGCCGGACACAACGCCCACGGCGAAGCCGTCGCCGGCCCCCACGGTGTCCACGATGCGCGATACCGAAACACCCGGCACCAGGCCATTCTCATTGGCCGTGGCGAAATACGCACCGTCGGGCCCGAGCTTGACGACCACACACTTGGCTCCGCGCTCAAGGTAGAAATCGGCAATGCCCGAGGCACTGTCCCGGCCGGTCAACAACTGCCCCTCAGCCAAGCCTGGCAACACCCAGTCGCTGAACGATGACAAGCGGTTGAGGCAGTCCACCATCTCGCCCTGCGAGCGCCACAAAGCCGGGCGCAGATTGGGATCGAAGGAAATCGACTTTCCCGTCTGGCGGGCCGTGGCGGCCAGCTCGAAGATCATCTCCCGCGTCGATGGGGAAACGCCCACGTAGATGCCCGTGAGGTGGAGATGGCGTGCAGCGGCACAGTAGGCACGGTCAAGCTCGCCTGCATGCATGTGGCTGGCTGCGGAGTCGTGGCGAAAGTATTCAATCTGCGGGTCACTGCCATCGTCACTTCGCGATTTCAGCATGAAGCCCGTGGCATGGTCGTTGTCGATTGCCAAGTGACGGCGGTCTATGCCCTCGCGGTCGAGGGTTGCGGCCAGAGATCGCCCAAAGGAATCACTGCCCAGGCGGCTCAGGTAGCCCACCCGCAGTCCCAGCCGGGCCAGGCCGATGGCGACATTCAGCTCGGCGCCGGCGGTGGTGCGCGCAAAGGTCCTTACTGCGTCCAGCGGCCCTGGCTGCTGCGCCGCAAACAGCACCATGGCCTCGCCGGCGGTGATGACGTCCAATTCCATAGTCATGTTGCTCAGTCGAAATTCAGCAGGACCTTCATCGACTGCGAACGGTCTGCCGCGAGCGCGAAGGCCTTGCCGGCATCACGGTAAGGCAATGTGGCGGAGATCAAGGGCTTGAGATCGACCAGGCCCTTGTTGATGAGATCGACCGCCACGCCGAACTCTTCGTGAAAACGGAAGGCGCCGCGCATGTCGAACTCTTTGGCCACGACGGTGTTGAACGGCAGCGTGAGCTCGCTGCCCGACAGGCCGACCTGCACCAACACACCGCGCGGGCGAACCACGTCAAAGGCGGCACGCAGCGCACGTTCGTTGCCACTGGCTTCAAACAGCACATCGAACTGGCCCTTGTCCACCGCATACTTGGCCAGGGCCTCGGGCGACTCGGCCACGTTGATCGCCTCATCGGCGCCCACTTTAAGTGCCTTGCGCAGCGGCTGTTCCATCACGTCGGTGGCCACGATCACGGTTGCGCCGGCGCGGCGCGCGGCGATGATCACCATCGCGCCGATGGGGCCGCAGCCGGTGACGAGTACCTTGCGACCCAACAGCGGGCCGGCCCGGTTCACGGCATGCAGCGCCACGGCCAGTGGCTCGGCCATGGCACCTTCGGCATTTGACACACCATCAGCCAGCTTGTAAGCCTGGCTGGCGCCGACCACGATTTCCTGCCGGAAAGCGCCTTGCACATGGGGCATGCGCATGGCGCTGCCGAAGTAGCGCATGTCGAGGCAGTGGTTTTGCAAGCCGAGTTGGCAGAAGCGGCACTGGCCGCAGGGGTGACTGGGGTTGACGGCGATGCGGTCGCCCAGCGCGAGGTGAGTGACGTCAGGCGCCACCTCATCGAGCACGCCCGCCACCTCGTGGCCCAGCACCATCGGTTGCTGGATGCGTATGGCACCAAAGCCACCGTGCTGGTAGTAGTGCAGATCGGACCCGCAGATGCCGCCAGTGCGGATGCGCACGCGCACCTGTCCGGGCCCGACCGCGGGCGTGGGATAGTCTTCGACGCGCAGGTCGCCGGGCGAATGTATAACGAGAGCTTCCATGAACGGTTGGCTTCCTGAAGGATGAAGGGGTGAGGGAGGGAGATTGGGTTGATTGGGTTAGCGGGTCATCATCTGCAGCGGCCACATCACGATTTGTGGAAACACCACCAGCAGGAACATCACAATGGCCTGGGCCGTCATGAAAGGCAGGACCCCCTTGATGGCCCCGCTCATGGGAATCCTGGCGATACTGCACACCACGTTCAGGACGGTACCCACCGGCGGTGTGACCAGACCAATCGCATTGTTCATGATGAAGAGTACGCCGAAGTACACCGGGTCGATGCCCGCCTGTTTCAACACCGGCATCAGTACCGGCGTCATGATCAGCACCGTCGGCGTGAAGTCCAGGGCCGTGCCGACGACCAGCACCAGCAGCATCAGCACGAAGGTCAGCAGCATCTTGTTGTCCATCAGCGGCGCTACCAGTTCAGCCAACTGTTGCGGAATGTTGGCGGTCGTGATCAGCCACGCCGACACCCCGGCTGCCGAGACCAGGAACATGATGATCGCCGTGGTCTCCGCGGCACGGTAAAAGAGATGGAACAGTTGCTGGGGCTTGATTTCCCGGTACACCACCAGGCCGACGAACAGCGAGTAGACCGCCGCGATAACGGCCGCCTCGGTCGGCGTGAAGATGCCGAACTTCAGGCCACCGACGATCACCAGCGGCAGTACCAGCGCCCACAGCGCTTGGCGTGTCGCCACCCTGCGCTCGGCCATGGTGCATTTAGGTTCGGGCTTGACATTCTCCTTGCCGATCGACCAGCGCCACGCCAGCATGATGGCCAATCCCATCATGATGCCGGGCACGATACCGGCAATGAACAGCTTGGTGATGGAGACGCCGCCGGTCACGCCATACAGGATCATGGCGATGGAGGGCGGAATCACCGGCGCGATGATGCCGCCGCAAGCGATCAGGCCGCACGAGCGGTTCACGTTGTAGCCCGCCTTGCGCATCATCGGCACCAGCACCGCGGCCAGGGCGGCGGTATCTGCCACTGCCGAGCCCGATAGCGACGCCATGATGACGGCCGCCATAACCGCCACGTAGCCCAAGCCACCGCGGATGTGGCCAATCCAGGACATGGCCATGACGATGATGCGTCGGGTCATGCCGCCAGCGTTCATGAACTCGCCCGCGAGCATGAAGAAGGGCACGGCGAGCAACGGGAAGCTGTTCGCGCCGTCCCACATGTTTTGAATCACGATCTGGGGATCGGTCACGCCCAGGTAGAACATCATCGAGATGCCGCAACCGATCAGCGCGAATGCAACGGGCATGCCCAGCGCCATGAGGCCGAGCAGCGAAGTGATAAATACCAGGATGGTCATGGCTTCGAGCCTCCGCTAGTGGCGTGCATTTTTGTCTGCTCGATGATCTCTTTTTCAACTTCCATGGCATCGCTCATGCCTTCTTCATGAACGTCGATGAGCTCATCGTCAGCCACCTTGCCGAGAACCAGGCGGATCAGGTTTGACGTGCAAATGATGGCAATCGCCGTGCCCGTGAGGTAGCTCACGCCAAACACCCACAGCATGCTGATCTGGGCCACCGGCGAAGCATTGCCCTCGATGATGTCGTGCTGCAGCCAGGTGCCGTAGACGATGTACACGCAGCACACCAGCATGACGGCCTGGCTCAGTGCCCAGCACACTTTTCGACCCAGCATGGGCAATGCCAGTACCAGGATGTCCACCCCCAGATGGGCTCGCCGGCGCATTCCGACAATGGCGCCGAGGAAGGTCATCCAGACAAAGGCGAAGCGCGGGATTTCCTCCGACAGGTCGATACCCGTGTTGAAGAACAGACGCAGAACCACGTTGCCGAACACCATGACGAGCATGACGACCAGGCACAGCACCATCATGACTTCGAGCGCTCGCGTGAATGCGTCTGCTATCGATTTGAGTATCTTTCCCATAGGGGTTCCCAATAGAGTGAAATTACTTGCCCGCGCGTGCCTTGTCGATCTCGGCGTAGAACTCTTTCACAAATTCATCGCCGATGATGGGCGAGAACTTGGCCACCACGGGTTTGACCTTTTCCTGGATGCGCGCCAGCTCGGCCGGGCTCACGGTGTTGAGCGTCACGCCAGCAGCCTTGAACTTGGTGACCACATCCACATCGCCTTCTTCCAGCAGCTTGCGCTGCAACAAGCCGGCTTCGGTGGCGGCCTTCTGGACCCCCGCTTTGTCAGCAGGCGTCAAGGTATCCCAAAACTTTTTCGAGGCCACCAGGGCGACTGGCGTGTAAACGTGGTTGGTCACGGAGATGAATTTTTGCACCTCCTGCATCTTGTTCGAGTACATGTGCACCAGCGGATTTTCCTGGCCGTCCAGCGCCTTGATTTCCAGCGCCGGGAACACTTCGGCAAAAGCCATCGGGACCGCGTTGGCGCCCATGGCCTTCCAGGTGTCCAGCGCCACCGGGTTGGCCATCACACGAATCTTCAAGCCGGACACGTCTTCCAGTTTGGTCACGCTGCGCTTGCTGTTCGACAGGTTGCGAAAGCCCATGCCAGTCCAGGTCAAACCGACCAAACCGGCGGACTCGATTTTCTGGAAAATTTTCTTGGACGAAGCGCCGTCCAGCACGGCGTAAACCTCTTTTTCGTTCTGGAACATGAAAGGCAAATCCCAGACTTGCACTTCCTTCACGCGGGTCGACAGCGGTGCGAGGGTTCCAATGTAAAACTCCTGCGTGCCGGACTGAACCGCTTGCAGCTGCTTTTCGTCACTGCCCAGCACGGCACTGTGATAAGCCTGCAGCTTCACATTGCCTTTGGTGTAGGTGCCAACCAGTTCTGCAAATTTGTTGATGGCAGCTGCCTGCGGATGGCTCTCGGGCATGGCATGGCCGACCTTTGCCTTGATTTCGGCAAACGCCATGTTGGAGCACAGCGCAATTGAGGCGATGGCCATCAGCGTCACGCGACGCAGGGTGAAGCGGGCTGGGATAGTTGAATTCATGGTGTTGTCTCCGTCTTGGTTGTGGTTAGGTAGTCGACGGCGCTCGCCCAAGTGCTTGCACCGCCGTGGAAAATCAAGGGGCTCAGATCGCTCAGGGTGTCTGCAAGGTGCCATCCACCAGCCGCGTTTGGGTCCAGGTCGTCACATTGCTCTCGCAGGGGTATTTGGCAGCCTCGCGCTCGTCGATATCGACCCCCAGTCCTGGTTTGTCATTGGCATAGACGTAGCCTTGTCGGAACTCCGGCAGGCCGGGAAAAACCTCCAGCAGTGCGTCACGCGGACCTTTGAGCTCCTGAATCACGAAGTTCGGCGGCTCGGTGCCGGACCACTCCTGAACGCCAAAATTCCTGGCCGCCAGATCAATGTGGATGTTGGCCGCATGCGCCAACGGAGACATGTCGCCGGGCCCATGCCAGGCGGTGCGCACGCCATATTGCTCGGCAAACATCTGCAGCTTGCGCCCCGGCGTGATGCCGCCGACCTGACTCAGGTGAACGCGCACGAAGTCGATCAGGCGCTCCGAGATCAAGGTACGCCATTCGAACGGGTGATTGAACAACTCGCCTTGTGCCAGGGGGAGGGTGGTTTTGGCGCGCAGTTGCCGTATCCACTCGCCTTCTTCCAGCGCAATGGCGTCCTCCAGGAAGAACAGCTCAAAAGCTTCCAGCTCGCAAGCGAAGCGGATGGCATCCACCGGCTTCAGGCGTTCGTGCACGTCGTGGCACAACTCCACATCAAACCCGACACGGTTGCGAATGCCATCAAACATCTTGATCGTTTCACGCATGTACTTGCGGTGGTCGAGGTAGATGCCCGCCGGGGCGCCCTCCGGCGCATGGCCGGGCGCCGCGCCGTAGCCGCCACCGCCATAGCCGCCGCTTTGGCAACGAATATGCGTGATGCCCTGCTCACGGTATTTCTGGATGTTGTCGCACAGTTCACCGAGGTCTTTGCCGTCGGCGTGACGGTAGATGGGCACGCCTTCGCGGCACTTGCCGCCGAACAATTGGTACAGCGGCATGTTCGCCAGCTTGCCCTTGATATCCCACAACGCCATGTCGATGCCGGAGATGGCATTGTTCTCAATCGGACCATTGCGCCAGTAGGCGTTCTGGTGCATCAGCTGCCACAACTCTTCAATGGCGTGCGCATCGCGCCCCACGATCAGAGGTTTCAGGTATTCCTCGATCAGGCACTTGACCGCGAGATGGCGGTAAGCAAAGGTGCCGCAACCCAGACCATAGAGTCCTGGCTGGTTGGTCTCAATCTTGACCACCAGCAGGTTAATCCCTTCGGGGGCGGTCAGGATGACCTTGACGTCAGTGATGAGCGTGGACATGTTAAAGCACCGACAGCCAGCCACCATCGACGTAAATGATCTGGCCATTCACGTAGCTGGACGCGTTGGAGGCGAGGTAGATCGCCGTGCCCACCAGTTCTTCCGGGCGCCCCCAGCGCTGCGCCGGATTGCTGCTCTTGACCCAGGCATCAAACGTCGGGTTGTTCACCAGCGCCTCGTTCATGTCGGTCAGGATGTAGCCCGGCCCGATGGAGTTGGCCTGGATATTGAACTGCGCCCATTCCGCCGCCATGGCACGCGAGAGCATCTTGATGCCGCCCTTGGCCACCGTATAAGGCGCCACGGTAGCGCGGGCGGCTTCGCTGGTGAGCGAGCCGATGTTGATGATCTTGCCGCCCGACTGGCGGGCAATCATGCGCCGCGCTGCCGCGCGCCCCACGATGAACGCCGCCGTGAGATTGGTGTTGATCACCCGGTGCCAGTCTGCCAGCGCCAGGTCCACCATCGGCTGGCGGTGCTGAATACCCGCGTTGTTGATCAGGATGTCGATGGCGATGGCGCGTTGGTCAAACCCGGCAAAAGCCGCTTCCACGGCCGCTTCGTCGGCCACGTCAAAAGCCGCACCCTCAACCTGCAAGCCGAGGGCGGTGAGACGACTCACGGCCGCGTCCACCACCTCGGGCTGGCGGCTATTCAGGATGACTTTGGCCCCGGCTTCGGCCAGGCCTTGGGCCAGCGCGAAACCAATGCCGCGGGAGGAGCCCGTGATCAATGCCGTGTGGCCGGCGAGGTCGAACAGGGAGGAGTTGCTGTTGGATTTCATGCCAGCGAATATATAATACGTATGATGTTTGTATTCCTAGGGAATACCCTAGGGCATCAGGCCACGCTTGATCATTGATACTCGGGGAACGACTGAAATTCTGGAGAATTCAATTGTCATACCTCACATAAATAATCATGACTCAACGAGCTTCCACACCGCGCGCTACTTTTCAGGAACAAGTCCTGGATGCGCTGGGCCGGGATATTTGCAGCGGACGCATCCGTCCGGGTCAGTTGTTGCCACCCGAAGCGGAACTGTGCGAGCGCTTTGGCTTCAGTCGCATCGTGATCCGCGAGGCCATCAAATCACTGGCCGCCAAAGGCCTGCTGGAAGTCACACGCCGGGTCGGCACGCTGGTACTGGAGCCCACCCGGTGGAATCTGTTTGACCCGGACATCATCGGATGGCGCGCAGCCTCCGCCGTATTCGACCCCATCCTGTCGCGCGACCTCATGGAAATGCGCCGCATCATCGAACCAGCGGCCGTGCGCCTGGCCGCGCTGCGCGCCAGCGACGAAGACCGCCGCAACCTGCGGTCGGCCTACATGGCGATGGCGCGGGCGGTGGCCGGCAAGGGCGACTACGTCAAGGCCGACCTGGCATTTCATACCATCATCCTGTCGGCCTGCGGCAACCAGTTCGTGCGCCAGATGCAGGACGCCATGGCTGCCCTGCTGCAGGTCAACTTTGACGTCATCACCCAGAAGCCGGGCGGACCCGCGCATTCGCTGCCCCTGCACGAGGCCGTGTGCATCGCCATCGAGCATGGCGACGCGCAAGCCGCGGAGCGCGCAGCACTGATCCTGATCGATGGGGCGGAAGAAGACATGCGCGAACTGGTGCCGGCGCGCACATAGCCATGAAGATCACCCGGCTGACCACCTTCATCGTGCCACCCCGTTGGTGCTTCCTGAAAATCGAAACCGATGCAGGCATCGTCGGCTGGGGCGAACCCGTGCTGGAAGGCCGCGCGCACACCGTGGCCGCTGCGGTGGAGGAACTCTCGGACTACCTGATCGGCAAAGACCCGCGCCGCATCGAAGACCACTGGACGGTCATGTACCGGGGCGGCTTTTACCGCGGCGGCGGCGTCCACATGAGCGCCATCGCGGGCATCGACCAGGCGCTGTGGGACATCAAGGGCAAGGCGCTGGGCGTGCCGGTGTCCGAGCTGCTGGGCGGCAACGTGCGCGACCGCATCCGGGTCTACAGCTGGATTGGCGGCGATCGCCCCAGCGAAACGGCAGCGGCGGCGAAAGCCGCCGTCGCCAGCGGCTTCACCGCCGTGAAAATGAATGGCACAGAAGAGCTGCAGTACGTGGACACCTTCGACAAGGTCGAGCGCTGCCTGCAAAACGTGGCGGCGGTGCGCGATGCCGTCGGCCCCCATGTGGGCATCGGCGTCGACTTTCATGGCCGGGTGCACAAGCCCATGGCCAAGGTGTTGATCAAGGAGCTGGAGCCCTACCGCCTGATGTTCGTTGAGGAGCCGGTCCTGAGCGAACACTATGAAGCGCTGAAGGAGCTCGCGCACTTGTCTTCGACGCCCATTGCGCTGGGTGAGCGGCTCTACTCGCGCTGGGATTTCAAGCGCGTGCTCTCGGAAGGCTATGTGGACATCATCCAGCCCGACCCCTCGCACGCGGGCGGTATCACCGAGACGCGAAAAATCGCCTCCATGGCTGAGGCCTATGACGTGGCATTGGCGCTGCATTGCCCGCTCGGCCCCATCGCACTGGCGGCCAACCTCCAGCTGGATGCCGTTTGCTACAACGCCTTCATCCAGGAACAAAGCTTGGGCATCCACTACAACGCGGCCAACGACTTGCTTGACTATGTGACAAATCGCGAAGTTTTCGCCTACCAGGACGGTATGGTGGCGATCCCCCAGGGGCCCGGTCTCGGGATTGAAGTCAACGAGGCTTACGTGCGTGAGCGGGCCGCGGAAGGACATCGGTGGCGCAATCCCATATGGCGCCACGCCGATGGCAGCTTTGCCGAATGGTGATGTGTCACGCCCAACGGTAGCCTCTCGCCTCGTGTAGCGTCCAGCTGCCGTTACCGGGCAGCTCCAGCACCCGGTGATGGTGCTTCACGATGGCCGGGTGATGGCTGACGCTGATCGGTGTGATGGACAGGCCGGCCAGCTGGCCGTACAGACGCTCCTCATTGCTCGCATCCAGCGCGCTGGTGGCCTCGTCCAGCAGCAGGTAGCGGGGCTTGGCGAGCAAGGCCCGGGCAAAGGCCAGCCGCTGCTGCTCGCCGACGGACAGCACCCGGGACCAGTCCAGCTCGGCGCCCAGGCCGCCGAAGCGCTCCGCCAAGGTCGGCAAATTGACCCGCTCAAGCCACTGCAGCAGCTCCTCGTCCGAGATGCCGTGCACGGTTTGCGGGTAGGTTAGCTGGCAGCGCAGGTCGCCCAGGGGCAAGTAGGGCTGTTGCGGCAGGAACAGCATGTTCGATCCGGCCGGGCGCGTGACTTCGCCCGAGCCCGTGTTCCATAGCCCCGCAATGACCCGCAACAGCGAACTCTTGCCGGTGCCGCTGGGCCCGACGATCAGCAGTCCTTCGCCCGGAGTGACGGCCAGCGTCAGCTCATTAATCAGCAGGTGCTCGCGGTTGGGCGTGAGCACCGTCAAACGCTCAAGGGCGAGCGCAAAGCCATGCACGGTGAGAATCTGCCGGGCCGCGGCGTCGGGGCCCATGGCGGGCGGGTCGGGTTGAACATTCAGGGTCTCAGAGAAGGCGTGCAGCCGGTCCACACCGGCGGAGAAGCGGCTCAGGCCCTCGAAGTGATTGACGATCACCGTCAATGCGCCCAGGATGGCCGCGAAGGCGCCAGCGGCCTGGATCGCCCGGCCAACTTCCAGCTTCCCGGAGAGGACATCATTCGCAATGATCACGGTGGGCAGCACGATGGTCAGGAAACTGTGGGCGTATTGAAAGAGGTTGAGCTTGAACTGCCAGCGCAGCACCTGCTGGTAGTTGGCGTAGGCCGCCGCGAATACACGCTGCAGCGCCGACATCTCGCGCGCCTCGCCGTCGTGGAAGGCAATCGGCTCCGCGTGTTCGCGCACCCGCACCAGGCTGAAGCGAAAGTCGGCCTCGCGTTGCAGTTGGCGAAAGTTCAAGCCGATGAGGCGCTTGCCGAATGCCGCGCCCGTGAACACGGTGCTGAACACCGCATAGCCGAGCAGGAAGTAAACCAGCCCCTGCGAGATGGTCCACAGCACGCTGGAAAAAGCGACCAGGTCGATCAACGAGCCCAGCACGATCATCGAGAAGTAGAGCGACTGCTGGGTGAAGCTGTTGATGTCTTCGGCGATGCGCTGGTCGGGGTTGTCGATGCCGCTGGTGTTGAGCCGGTAATAAGCGCGCTGATGAAAATAGCGTGCCAGAAAGCTGTCCGTCAGCCAGCGGCGCCAGCGCAGCCCGAGGGTGTCGCGCACGTAGTAGTACAGGGCATAGATGGGCACTGCGGCCACGAGGATGGCCGTGTAGCGCCAGATCGAGGCCCAAAAGCGATCGGCATCGCCAGCGGCCAGGGCCGAGGTGAATTCGCCCGACTCGTGGTTGAACAGCACGCTGAAGGCGGTCTGCCCCAGCAGCAGCACGATCAGCAGGGCCAACATGCCCCTGGCACGCCAGCGTTCGTCGGAAAGCCAGTACGGACGCGCGATGGTGAAAAAGCGACGCCACAGACGGGCGTTGAATCCGGGTGCTTCTTCGTTCGTCATGGGCAATTGAATGGCAGGGGGTTCTCGATATCGAAATTCACTCTAGCACAGGGTCAATTGCAGCGGACTAGCGCAATCCGGTTGACGCGAAGATTTTTTGTCCCTAGTATCTTTTTTCTTCCAAGGCACCAGGAGATCATCATGGGATTTTTCAGCAAGATTCTCGAAAAGCTGGGCATGGGCGGCGATAGCGCGGCCGCCGCCCCGGCCGCCTCCCCGTCACCCACGGTCGCGCCCGCGAGCCCGGGCACGGCGCCGGCTGCTGCGCCGTCGCCCGCACCGGTCGCGCTCGTTGATGTCGTCGCGCAACTGGAGCAGCGCGCAGCGGCGAATCCGCAGAAGCTGAACTGGCGCACCTCCATCGTTGACCTGCTGAAACTCCTCGATATGGACAGCAGCATCACCGCGCGCAAGGAGCTGGCCACGGAGTTGGGCTGCCCGGCGGAGCTGATGGGGGATTCGGCCAAGATGAACATTTGGCTGCACAAGACCGTGCTCGCGCGCATCGCCGCCAACGGCGGCAACGTGCCGCAGGATCTACTGGACTGAGATTTCGGCCCAACCGTCAACCCCAGGAGTAAGCACATGCAACTTACCGACATCCTCGCCCAGATGGGCGGCCTCCAGTCCATGGCGCGGGAATTGGGCGTCAACGAAACCCAGGTGGCGAGTGGCGCCGAGGCGCTCATTCCGGCCATTCTCGGCGGCTTCAAGAAGCAGGCGCAATCGCAGCCCGCAGGCCTTGACGGGCTCGGCGGCTTGCTCGGGCAACTCGGCGGCGGCAGTCTGCTCGATCAGGTGCTGGCGCCGCAGCCCACGGACGTGAGCCAGGGCAACGAGGTGCTGGGCCAGATCTTCGGCTCCAAGGACGTGAGCCGTGCGGTCGCGCAGGACGCGGCTTCGCAATCGGGACTTGACCCGACCCTGCTCAAGAAAATGCTGCCCATGCTGGCGATGCTGGTCGCCGGCTTCATGGCGAAGCAGGGGGCTACTGGCGCCGAGGCGCAGCCCGCTCCGGAAGGCGGCGGCGGGCTCGGGGGGCTGCTGGGCGGCTTGCTCGGCGGTCAGAACGCTGCGCCAGGGGGTGCCGCGCCGGGATTCGCCTCGATGCTGGACCTGAATGGCGACGGCAATCCGTTAGATGACATCCTGCAGATGGTCGGCAAGGCCATGCGTTAGCGATCCGTAGTGCTCACTCACTGGATCCACACGGCCACTTGCAACAGTTGGATTCATGGCATAGTATGCCAATACACCAATGCCACTTGAGAGCTTCCCATGCCAACCCGAAATGTTGTCCTCACCGATCACCAAGCCCACTTTGTTGAGCAGCTTGTGACTTCCGGGCGTTACCAGAACGCAAGCGAAGTATTGCGCGAAGGATTACGGCTGGTCGAGCGCCGTGAATCTGAAGATGACATGCGGCTGGCGGCCTTGCGTGAAGCGGTCCGGATCGGCATCGCTGATGTCGACGCAGGTGCTTTTCGCAGTTTTGATTCTGCAGATGCGCTGGGTCAGCATCTGGCCACACTGACTTCTGAAACGCTTGGCACGTAGTGGGGGTCGAGTTCTGGACTGTTCGCCTATCGGCCGCTGCCGAGGCGGATTACCGTCAAATCTTGCGCTGGACGATGGAGAACTTTGGCTCAGTGCAAGCGCGGACGTATGCCGGCACCCTCTCCTCCGCACTGAAAGAGCTACGCGCCGGCCCCGCGATCAGCGGCGCCAAAGAGCGCCGCGAAATCGGCCCCCATCTCTGGACGCTTCATGTCGCCCGAAAAGGGCGCAAAGGCCGGCACTTCGTTATCTTTCGAGTGGGCAGTTTTCAAGGGCAGAATGTCATTGATGTGCTGCGGCTACTGCATGACAGCATGGACCTGGAACGTCACCTGCTGCCGACGGAACTCGACTCGTAGTCAAGACGGATGCTTATTCAGGTACAAATACAGCGGCGCTGATGCCGAAGAACTTGCCCAATTTCCCCGCCAATGTCGCGCTGATCTTGCGCTTGCCCGCCAGAATCGCCGAAAGATTGCTCTGCGTAACCCAGATCGGCGTAAGCTAGTTCACTACTAAATCAGTAGCTGCTTGTGCATATTGGACGGGGGCTAGAGGCTTATTTGGCTTAAAACCATCAGCGCCGGGTTCAGATTGCGAATGCGCCGGTCTTCGCAGTAGCCGCCCACTCGGTGTACAGCAGGAAGGGATACCCAAGCGGGTTCGCGTCTTCGCGGATGGGGCATCCAAGTGCGGAGATACCACAGCAGTAGTGAGCCCTTAATGTACGGGGTAACATTTTGGACTTATGTCGTAATTGCTGTCTTGTGCGCAGCAATCGGTATTCTTATGGCCATCAGAACCATCGCAAGTCATGCTGCCTAACCCGGCGAACGTCAGTGTGCTTTGATACTTTCTCACCAATCATCATTCAACCCTTCGTGTTGCAATCAACACGCAGTTTTCAATCAGAAGCTCACGAGATGAAGGTCTTTAAAGTTATTGTAGGAACCCTATTGACGGCACTTGGGCTGCTATGGGCGGTGCAGGGCGCCGATCTGATTCAAATCAAGCCTATTCTTTGTGTAGCTGACTGTGAACCTATTACCGGCGGCTCAACGCTGTGGCTATCAATTGGCCTCATTACTACGGCGATCGGCCTGGCTTTGCTCGCAAGCCTCAAACTTAAACGCCGGATTAGATAGTCATATGGAAAAGTATGCCAACGCACGCCTACGATAGTCATGATTTCCCCTCTCAAGTAAGTTGATGAAAAGTTCGACCTCTCCATCGTGGCACTTTGTTGCCGTCAACCGCAAGCCCAACGGCTCGCGGCTCGCTTGGGACGGGGAAGTCCCTTTCATTCGTTAGCGATCCAGCCGGCCGCGCCCGGACTCCGTGCCGAAGAAACTTGAGCCGTGCGTGAGGTACCGTTGAGGGGCACGCCACACATGACCGGTAAGCCATTGGTGCCTTTGTGGCCCGTACGTT
>NZ_QEII01000181.1 GCF_003347515.1 Rhodoferax ferrireducens
GCTGGGTCTGCCAAGATTGGTCACAGCCGCGGTTTCCTCCATCGAGGTTTATACGACGCCCACCCGCGTCAGTAGGCAAAGCAATGTTGAACGCCTGCACGGGCGGGCATCCTACAAACCTTAACTTTAACTGACCTTCCACCCGACCAGTTCGTGCGACAAATCTCCCCTCACCCCACCCGCATCAAACCCGCCACCCGCTCCCGCAACACCTCCGGCTGCACCGCACCCGCCGCCATCGCCGCCCCCACATTCAAGCCAACCCGGCTGAACACGCCGCGCCGGAACGGGCGCACCATGGCGCCGCCTTTTTCCACGCGGCTGAAGAACGAGCCCCACAAATTGGTCAGCGCCATCGGCACCACCGGCACGCTCAGGCCCTGCTGACTGGTGCGTTCCAAAATCTTCATAATGCCGCCCTTGAACTCCTGCAAGCTGCCATCTTTCGTGATGCCGCCTTCGGGGAAGATCGCGAGCAGGTCGCCGTCTTTCAGCACCTTGGCGGCGGCGTCAAACGCGGCTTCGTAGGCGACCGGGTTTTCAGCGCGCGGCGCAATCGGAATCGCCTTGGCCAGCTTGAACAGCCAGCCCAGCACCGGCACCTGGAAAATGCGGTGGTCCATGATGAAGTAGATCGGTCGCGGGCTGGCGGCCATCAGCAGGATGGCGTCAACAAAACTCACATGGTTGCAGACCAGAATCGCCGCGCCCTGGGTCGGGATGTTGTCATCGCCACTCACCTTGAAGCGATAGACAAAATGCGACAGCACCCAAGCCACAAAACGCAGCAAGTACTCGGGCATCAGCAAAAAGATGTAGAGCGCCACCACGGCATTGGCCAGGCCCGTGAACAGGAAAATCTGCGGAATGGTGAAGCCGCTCTTGAGCAACACACCAGCGATCAAAGAGCTGGCGATCATGAACAGCGCGTTCAGGATGTTGTTGGCGGCGATGATGCGGGCGCGGTGCGTGGGCGGGCTGCGCAGCTGGATCAAGGCATACATGGGCACGCTGTACAGGCCGGCAAACAGGCTCAAGAGCAGCAGGTCGGCCATCACGCGCCAGTGGGCGCTCTGCGCCAGGAAGGCGCTCAGACCCATGATGTCGGCGGGCGGCAGGCCACTGGACGCAAAGTACAGGTCCACCGCGAACACGCTCATGCCGATGGCGCCCAGCGGCACCAGACCGATCTCCACATGGCGGCGGCTCAGCACCTCGCACAGAAGGGAGCCCGTGCCAATGCCGATGGAAAACACCACCAGCAGCGCGGACGCCACCTGCTCGTTGCCATGCAGCACCTCCTTGGCCAGGCTGGGGAACTGGCTCAGAAACACGGCGCCAAAAAACCACATCCAACTGATACCCAAGAGCGAGCGAAACACCACCAAATTGCCATGCGCCAACTTGAGGTTGCGCCAGGTTTCGCTGACCGGGTTCCAGTTGATTTTCAGGCCCGGGTCAGTGGCCGGCGCCTTGGGAATATAGCCCGCCACCACCCGCCCCAGCACCGCCAGCAGCACGCAGGCGATGGCCACGTTGCGGTGGCCGATCTCGGGCATGGCGACCAGCAGGCCGCCGGCGATATTGCCCAGCAGAATGGCCACGAAGGTGCCCATCTCCACCATGCCGTTGCCACCGGTCAGTTCGCGCTCGGACAGCACTTGCGGCAGGTAGGCAAACTTGACCGGGCCGAACAGCGTGGAGTGCAAGCCCATCAAGAAGGTGCAGCCCAGCAGCACCGGCACGCTGGCGGCCAGGAAGCCCCAGGCGGCCAGCAGCATGATGACCACTTCGAGGTTCTTGACGAAACGGATCATGGCCGTCTTCTCGAACTTGTCGGTGAGCTGGCCCGAGGTCGCGGAAAACAGCAGAAACGGCAGGATGAACAGTGCGCCAATCACCAGCCCGGCCATGGCCGGCGGTAGCCAGCCGACGCTGAGCTGGTAGGTCACCATCACCGTGAAGGCGAACTTGAACACGTTGTCGTTGGCGGCACCCGAGAACTGCGTCCAGAAGAAGGGCGCGAAGCGGCGCTGCCTCAGCAGGGCGAACTGGTTGGGGTGCGCGTGGTCTGGCACGGCAGGTGCGACGGCAATAACCTGGGATTCGGAATTCACAATAGGTTCCTTCTTGAGGGTTGTGGCTGCGCGGACTCAAGCCCACGCCTTGGCCGCCCGGTGCAGCTTGATTTGGCCGTGATTGTGCATGACGTCGATGACCGCGCCCAGGCGATGGCCTCAGTGTGCGTGCGCCTTGACAGGAGGCACCTTAAATTCGATACAAGCCGAAGTTTTAGTACGAAAAGTATCGACAATCAATACCCATGAGCACCACCGCCGACCTCGTCATCGCCCTCAAGAAGGAACTCAAAGCCGCGCAAATGACCTATGCCGACCTGGCCCTGGCCTTGGGGCTGGCCGAGTCCAGCGTCAAGCGCATGCTGGCCAAGGGGGACATGCCGTTGTCGCGCATCGACGCCATCTGCCGCGCCCTGAAGCTGGATTTTGCCGATCTGGCGCGCCGCGTGGCCGATAACCAGCCGCTGCTGGCGCAGATGACGCAGGAGCAGGAACGCGCCGTGGTGGCCGACAAGAAACTGCTGCTGGTGGCCATTTGCGTGCTGAGCCACTGGACGCTGGAGCAGATCGTGAGCAGCTACCGGCTCAGCGAGGCGCAGGGCATCCAGTACCTGGCGCAGCTGGACCGCATCGGCATCATTGAGCTGCGCCCGCTGAATCGCTACCGCCTCAAACTGGCCAAGGCGTTTCGCTGGCGCCCGCACGGCCCGGTCATGAGCTACTTTCGCGAGAACGCCGTGCTGGATTACTTCTCAGGCGGCTTTGATGGCGCCGGCGAAGGCCTGCTGCTGGTGCACGGCTCGATCAGCCGCAGCCTGGCACCGTCTTTCATCGAGCGCCTGCAGCGGGTGGCGCAAGACTTTGCGCAGCAGCACTTGGCCGACCAGAAACTAGCGGACAAGGAACGCGAGGGTTACACCCTGTTGCTGGGCATGCGCAGCTGGGAATTTGCCGCGTTCGCCAAGCTGCGCCGCTGACCGAAGGCCCGTCAGGCCTTTTTCAACAGGCCGCGTAGAAACTACCAAATTAATAGCTACCCGCGCACAGCGGATGCGGGCTACAGCTCATTTAGACCTGTGAAGTACCTTGGCCACCGGGTTGTGACGCAGGCGGAAGGCATCGGGCATGCCGGAGCCCAGCAGCGGACGCAGGTACATGCGGAAGGCATCCGTCACGTCGGTGCCGTTGGCGCTGATGAATTCGTCCTCCATCACGCGCGTCTTGCCGGCCACGGCGTCGAGCGGCAGCAGCTCGTAGTCCACCGAATAAAAGCCGGTGCGCTTGATGGCGACCGAACCGTTGGTGGCGCCCCACATGGCAAACTGCACAGCCTTCTCGCCGACCTCGCGCGCCTCGCGCTGGTCCACGTCGGACACGCAGCCGATGAAGGAGCGTTGCAGGTAGCCAAAAGTGTCGCCGCGCACGCGCTTGATGCCGAGTTTGGCCTTGATTTCTTCGCACAGCAGATCGGCCAGCGCACCATTGCCCGAGAGCTGTACGTTGCCGTGGTCGTCGTGTTCCAGTTCTTTGGCGAGCAAGGTGGCAATCGGTGCGCCTGACGCATCGTGGATGCCTTCCGACACGGCGATCACGCAGCGGCCGTAACGCTCGTACGTGGCCTTCACGTCGGCCAGGAATTGCTCCAGCACAAAGACGCGCTCCGGCAGGTAGATCAGGTGCGGACCGTCGTCGGGAAACTTCTTGCCCAGGGCGGACGCCGCCGTCAAAAAGCCGGCGTGGCGCCCCATCACCACACCGACATAGACCCCCGGCAGGGCCGCGTTGTCCAGGTTGGCGCCGGCAAAGGCCTGCGCCACAAAGCGCGCCGCCGACGGAAAACCCGGCGTATGGTCGTTGCCCACCAGGTCGTTGTCAATGGTTTTCGGGATGTGGATGCAGCGCAGCGGATAGCCGGCTTTTTGCGCCTCCAGACTCACAATGCGCACGGTGTCGCTGGAGTCATTGCCGCCGATATAGAAAAAGTGCTCGATCTCGTGCGCCTGCAGCACCTTGAAAATTTCCTGGCAGTAGCGCATGTCGGGCTTGTCGCGCGTCGAACCGAGGGCGCTGGAGGGCGTGTGCGCCACCAGCTCCAGGTTGTGGCTGGTCTCCTGCGTGAGGTCGACGAAGTCTTCGTCGACGATGCCGCGCACGCCGTGGCGCGCGCCGTAGATGTGCTCCACCTGCGTGAAACGCCGCGCCTCCAGCGCCACGCCGACGAGCGACTGGTTGATCACGGCAGTGGGGCCGCCGCCCTGGGCGACAAGTATTTTTCCGGATGCCATGGCACTTCTCCTGGGTTCGATGAGGGGGGTCAAGCAAGCACTGTCAGCAGCGTCACTTGCGGTGCTCAGATTGTGCCCCTGCCGCGTGGCGCCCATCACTTTGCGCGCACTTGCTTTGTTGACAATTGTTAACGCACGGTTTGCGCTTACCATCAAAAACGGCAACTACAACAAAAGGAGACCCCATGGAACGCAGAACCTTTCTGGCCAGTTTGGCCGCCGGTGTGAGCAGCGCTACTTCCCTGGCCCATGCGCAGGCTTACCCGGAGCAAGCCATCCGCTGGATCGTGCCCTACCCCGCCGGTGGCGGCACGGACGTGTTGGCGCGCACCCTGGCCGAAACCCTGCGCGCGGCCATGGGGCAACAAATTGTGGTGGACAACCGGCCCGGTGCCGCCACCAACATCGGCGCGCAAATCGTTGCCACCGCCAAGCCCGACGGCTACACCCTCATGTCGGCCGATAACGCCGTGCTGGCCTTTAACGAGCACCTGTTCAGCAAGCTGCCGTTCAACCCCGACAAAGACTTCACCTACGTGGGCGGCATCAGCCGCTTTCCGCTCGCACTGGTGGTGCATCCTCATTTCAGGCCCAGACCCTGAAAGACTTCGTGACCTATGTGAAGACGCATCCCGGCGCGGTTAATTACGCCTCCCCCGGCAATGGCTCGCCGCATCATCTGGCCATGGAAATGTTCAAGGCGCGCACCGGCAGCTTCATCACCCACATTCCCTACCGCGGCGCGGCCCCGGCGATGCAGGACGTGATGGCGGGACAGGTGCCCTGCATGTTCCTCGATCTGGCGGCCGGGCTGTCCGTCATCCAGAGCGGCAAGGTGCGTGCGCTGGCCATCGGCACCGCCAGGCGCGCACGGCAATTGCCCGATGTGCCCACGCTGGCGGAAGCGGGCGTGCCGAATGCCGAAGTGTTTGCCTTCCAGGGCATCCTGGCCCCCGCCAAGCTGCCTGCCGCCATCACAGCACGATTGAATACGGAGCTCAATAAAGCACTGAACAACCCGGCGGTGGCCAAGCGCATGGCCGATTTCAGCATGGAGCCGCTGCCCGGCACGCCCGAGGAATTTCATGCCTTTGCCCGTGCCGAGTCCAAACGCTGGGGCGAGATCATCCGCGCCACCGGCATCAAGCTGGACTAACTCAAGCCGCGTAACCCAGCACGGCGAAGAAGTGACAGCCGGTGCCGGCCACCACGAAGCCATGCCAGACCGCATGGGCGTAGCGCACCCGGGAGTCCAGCACGAAGAACACCACACCCGTGGTGTAGGCGAGCCCCCCGGCCACCAGCCAGATCAGGCCGGGCAAGGGCACTTTCTCGACCAGCGGCACAGCCGCGATGAGAACCAGCCAGCCCATCACCAGGTACAGGCCGGTCGACAACCAGGGATGCGACAGGCGGTCAAAGGCCTTGAGCGTGATGCCAATAGCGGCCAGCGACCAGACCAGGCCAAACAGCGTCCAGCCCCAGGGGCCACCGAGCGCCCCCAGCGCGAACGGGGTGTAACTGCCGGCAATGAACAGGTAGATGGCGCCGTGATCGAGCTTCAGGAAAACGCGCTTGGCGCGCCCCGCCGGCAAGGCGTGGTAAAGCGTCGAGGCCAGGTACAGCAAGACCATGGTGACTGCAAAAACGACGGCCCCGACGAAGCTGGTGGCGCTCAGGCGACGCGCCGAAGCGATCAGGAAAGGCACGGCAGCGATGGCCGCCAGCAGCGCGACCCCGTGGCTCACGCTGTTGGCGATTTCCTCGCCCAGGCTTTGCGGACGTGCGCTCATGGGGCGATCAGGCCTACTGCGCGCTGGTGAACACCGTCAGCACCCCGGTGTAACCGTAGAGGTGGTGCCGCGCGATCTCGCCACCGGCAAAAAAGCCCACCAGCGGCACGTCGCCCAAGGCCCGGCGCACGATTTGCAGCTCGGCACTGGGGCCGCCGAAGTGCGGTCCGCCGCGCCCCGAACAACTCACGTAAATCGCGCCGGCAATGCCGCGCGCCGGGTGCGGGGCCGACTCCGCCTCGGACGCCGCCAAGGCCATGGCGGCCTCGACCGGCAATTCTTCCGGCTCCAGCTCTTCCCGGATCTCGGCGCAGACGCGGATCAAATCGGCCTTGGCGGCCTGCGCATTGCGCTGGCAAAACGCCAGCTGCATGCCCTCCTGCAACCCGGCCGACACGGCCACGCCGCGCCGCGCCGGGTCCAGACCGATGATGTGGCGCACGATCACGTCGCTGCCAAAATTGCCGGTGCGGCTCACCGCCACGCCGTCGCCGCCGGGGCCCGCGCTCCCCGTCGGCTGCATCAGGCCGACCAGCGTAGCGCGCACCGCCATCAGCGCCTGTTCGGGCTGGTCCAGCGACACCTTGAGCTCGCGCAACATCACGTCCAGCGCCGGCTCGCCGTCCAGCCCGGTCACCACATTGTTCTCGGCCGCCGTGATCTGATGCTCCCGGGCCAGGGGCAGGCAACCCTGGGTCACGCGCGACACCAGGCTCACCCTTTCGCCAAAGGCCACGCCGCTCAGACCGCCGCTGAACACACCGCTGGCCGCGCCGTGCCCGCTGATATTGCCGTTGCCGCCGACGGCAAACTGCACCGTGGCCGAGCGGCTGGAGGACAAACCGCCAAACAGATAGCCCGAGGCCGTGCGGGCCGCCATCTCCTCGATGAGCTCCGCCAGGTCCGACGTGTCGGCATCGGCATGCACCAGCGCGGTATGCGCCTGAAAGCCCAGCCCCAGGGGGGCCACGCCGGAGAACACCCGGTACTGGTCGCTGGGCAGCTCGCACAGCATGAGCGCCAATGCCGGCTCGTCAAAATACTCCACGTTGTTGGAGGCGATGCCGATGCCCACCGTGCCCGACCAATCGGTGATTTCCGGCAGTTCGGCGCTCAGGTGCTCCAGGATGTCCTGGGCCTGCGTGGCGTAGTGGTCGGTGATATAGAGCAGGGCCAGCGTCGGGCTGCTGGCATAACCGTGCAGCGCCATCTGGGCGCGCACTTGCGCCAACACCAAGCCGGCCGCCATGCGCCACTGCGGGTGCGTGGCGTGGCCGTAGGGAAACAGTTTCATCACAGTCCTCGTTAGTGCCGACTCAGCCGTTGCGGACAGGCGCCTTTTTGACGACTTTCTTGGCTGCAGCCCTGGGTTTACTTGCGCCTGCCGCTACTTTTTTAGTAGCTTTGACGGCTTCCTTGGCAAATCCGGCCGCCATGTTCTTGCCCATATCCATGGCGGTGGTTTTGCCCACGTCTTTCATGGCGCTGGCGGCGATTTGCTGAAACTGCTGGGTCAGCGAGCCCCACAACTGCATCGGGTCAATGATCCCGGCCGCCGCCGAGGCCGCGGGCTTGGCGACGTTGCTCACTTTCTGGGCGACTTCCTCGGCCTCGGCCGCCAGCTCGGAAAGGGTTTTGGCCGTCGTGGCGGCTTTTTCAGTGACCTTCTGCACGCTGGACGCCACCGTGTCGGCCGCCTTGAGCTTAAAGGCATTCGCCACATCGCCGATATTGAAGTTCATGCCCTTGAGCGTGGCCAGGGTCATTTTTTGCACCTCCAGCGCCTGCACGGTGGCGCCCAGCGCCTTGGAATTTTGCTCCAGCCAGAAGTGCACCGTCTTGAGCTCGGAAATGCGTTTTTCCAGCTCCTCGACGTTGAGCGAAGGCGTGATCCAGTTGGCCAGGTTGGGCATTTGCGGAATGGTCTCGGACGCCCCCTTGGCCAGGTTCTGGAGAAAGTCAAAACCGGGAACGAATTTGCCGAAACCGGTGTCTTGTGTATCACTCATGGTGTCTCCAAAGAGGTTGTCAAAATTGTACTTTTGACAGCTTACCGCAATGCGGGACCGATGGCGATGACAGAGCACGCAAAGGCCGCCTGGGAATCAGCACAAACGAGCGCACGCGCCGTCAGACGTCGCCATGCACCCGATAAATACCATCAAACAAGCCACCAGCCCTTATCAGACATGCGGGATGTACTACGAATTCAATAGCAAAACCAGCCACGCCACGAAGACGCGGTGGGACGGGGCCAGCTGCCGTTGAGGTGTCATGGACAAGACTAAAAAATCAGAACTTCACGTTCACACCGACGTAGATCGAGCGGCCCATGCCGGGCACGGCCGTACCCCATTGCGGGTAGTTGGGCAGCGCCGGGTTGCTCATGGTGGTGCCTTGCCCGACATAAGCGCCGCCGGTGGGCAGGTAGTAGAGCTTGTCAAACAGGTTCTCGATCCCGAAGTCCAGACGCACCGTCTTCCACGAATAACTACCGCGCAAGTTGGTCAGGGCGTAGCCTGGGGTCTTGATTTCGTTGCGCATGGTCGAGACATCGGTTTTGGCTTGCACCATCACCAGCTCGGCGCTGTTGTCCCAGCCGTCCACCTTGTGGGTGAGCGCGACTTTGGCGTTGAGCGGCATGATGTTGTACAGACGCTGCCCCGTGTCCTGATTGGTGCCATGGGTGTAATTCAGCAAGCCCTTGAGCCCGAAGTCACCCCAGGCACTGCTGGCCAGCGGCAGGTGCCCGGACAGGTCAATGCCGTAGAGCCGCGCCGACTGGTTGACATACTTGAGAACGCTGAATTTATCGACGACCAGCGTCGTGGCGGGCGCGTTGGTGGTGGCGTTCCACTGCACGGCGTCAATGTAGCCATCTACCTGCGTGTAGTAAGGCGTGGCCTTGAAGCCCCAGCTGCTGTCGGCGCCATGCCAGTCGAAGGTGGCCGACAGGGTGTTGGCTTTCTCGGGCTTGAGCTTGAGGTTGCCGATGTAGCCGTTGCCGTCACCGACAAAGTTGTTCATCAGCGCCGCCATCTGCCAGCTGGACCAGGTAAACCGCTCATACACATTGGGCGAGCGCACCTTGTGGGCGTAGCCGAACTCGATGTCGTAGTTGGGGCTGGCGGTGTAGCGCGCCAGTGCGGTCAGGTCCAGGTTGTTGTCGGTGCTGCTGTGACTCAGGGCGTTGAAGGCGTTGGCATCACGCGCCTGGTTCCCCATGCCTGCAGGGTTATAGCCAACGACGTTGCCCGCATTCATCTTGACCTGCTCCACGCGAGCCCCCAGCAGGGTCATCCATTGCGTGCTCTTGCGCGCCTCCCATTCGGCATACAGGGCGCTGCGGTCACGTTCGCCGTCCTTGATGTTCCAGAAGGTGCCGGGCGACATGCCGCCGCCCGACGGTGTCCACCAGTCGTTGATGCGGTACTGTTGGACTTCGCCACCCACGCGCAACAGGTCTTGCGGGTTCAAGGCCAGCTCGGCTTTGACGCTCACGCCCGTGGTTTTGCCTTCGGTGTACATCGGCATGCCCGCCGCACAGGTCGAACCGATTGGCGAGCAAGGCACGCCGTTGACGGCGGTGGAGCCGCCTGAACCGGTCACGACCTCGGCAGTCGTGGAGCCACCATACCAGTAGCGTTTGTCAGCGCCAAAGTCCATGAAGTGGTCCACGTCCTCGTGGTAGGCGCGTGCCTCCAGCGAGCCCCAGTTGAACTGGCCCAGGTAGCGCAGGTTCACGCTGTTCTGGTCATTTTTCAACATGTCCATGCGCTGGTTCGGGTAGAGCTGGAAAGGCATGGCCTGCTGGCTGAATTTGGCCTCAAACAGGTGGTCGTCGTTCCTGAAAGCGAGCCCCAGCGTCTGGTTGCGCGTTTCATACGCCGTGGAGCCCACTTCATCGCGCCCCAGGGTGTGTCCCACCCGGCCCGTGAAGTCATAGTTTTTGAAATCGCCACCGGCGCTGTAGTTGTCGGCCTGGCTGCTGGCGCCGCTGTAGCTGATGTTGAATTTGTCGGTGGCGTAGCTGGCCGACAGGTTGGCGCCGCTGGCCTTGTTGTTGCTGCGGTAAAAGGTGCCGACCTCGCCCTTGGTGATGGCCGCCTGGCCAGGCGCGGCGAATTCGGGCGGGCGAGACTCGGCGATGATGGTGCCGCCAATGCTGTCGCCACCGCTGCTGACCGGCGAGATGCCCGCATACACCGTGAGCACGCCGACGTTGCTCGGATCGATGTAAGACAGTGCCGGGTTCATGTGGTTGGGGCAGGAGGCAATCAGGTCCATGCCATCGACCTTGATGCGCAGGCGGTCATCGGCCAGACCGTGAATCGACGGCAGGCTGGACACGCCACCGGCGCCGTACAAGCTCAGGCCGGGTACATCCGAGAGCAGGCTGGCGCTGTCGCTGGTGGCTGGCAGCTTCGGCGCCAGGCTGGCCTTGTCCAGCACCGTGCCGCCCGCCGGCTGCTTGTCGGGTTTGGACTCACTGACGGTAACCACCGGCAGCGAAGTGACTTTGTCGTCAGCGGCATGCGCGTTGGCACACAGCAGCGAGAGCGCGGGCAAAGCCAGCATCAGCGCGCAAGGAAGTGTCCGCAGGGTTGGATAAGACATTTTGGAAACCATGATCTGTTAAGTTGATGGCTGCGCGAGCGCAGCGGAGGATGGGTTCACGCGGACAGTTGAGGCTCGGGCAGGCGCGCGTCGCGCCAGTGACGACGGTCACTGACTTGAGCGCTCTGTTCACGAGAACTCCTGATATCTAGTCAAACAAGCCTCTAGCCCGCATTGGATATGCGTAAGGCGCTATTAATTCAATAGCTCAAGAGGCAGCGGGCGGCCCGCGCGACGGCGGCGTGAGCGCAAAGTGAGTGGAGAAGAAAAAAGCCTGCCGGATCGTGGGCGCCTCGGGTTCGCCAAGGACGGCGAAGAGGTGAAGCAAAGCGCTTGGCGCAGGCGCGGCACGGTCTGTGAAGAGCAGGCAAAACGGGCAATGGTCAAGAGACAGAACAGCTTCCTGCCCGTCAGGGGAAGCGGTCGAAACAGCGTTTGTGCTGGCACTGGTTTCAGCAATCTGGGGCGCGGTTTTGGACGCCGTCGACCCTAGTAACACCCAGCGGGTGCCGGTGCTGGTGCACAGCTCAGTCCATGCCGACGTGCCGCCCCGCGCCAGCACCAGGGCGTGCGACAAGGTGGGCGCCAGCGCGCCAAACACCACGATCAGCAGCGCCAGCCACACCGCCAAAGGGCGGCGCAGCAGGGCAAAGTGCAGCATCAGTGGCATCGACTCTACGCGGTGCGGTGGGGACGAAGGTGGCAAAACTCAGGCGTGCTGGCTCAGGGCTTTTGCATGCCGTGGTTCATCGGCATCTTGCCGTGGTCCATGGCCGGCATATCAGTGGGTTTTGCGCCCGGGGCCACCATCACCACCGGCACGGTCAGCGCCACTTGGCTCTCCACGCCCTTGGCGTCCTTGAACACCAGCGTCAGCGGTACGGTGCTGTCTTTGGCCAGCGGCGTCTTCAGGTCCATCAGCATGACGTGGTAGCCGCCCGACTTGAGTTCCACCGTCTTGCCGGCGGGCAGGTCCAGGCCGCCCTGGACGGCACGCATTTTCATGACGTTGCCTTCCATCTTCATCTCGTGGACTTCCGCCACACCGGCGATGGGCGAGGTGACGGCGACCAGCTTGGCGCCGTCCCTGGCGGTGATTTTCATGAAGGCGCCGGTGGCCTTCTGGCCCTGCACCGTGGTGCGGACCCAGGCGTCCTTGACCTCCACGGTTTGGGCGTACAGGCTGCCGCAGGCCAGTGCAGCGATCAGGGTTAGTGCTTTCAGTTTCATGGGTTTTCCTTGGGTTAATAGCGTGAATCGCGTGAATCAAATCAGGCCAGCCAGGCCTTGAGCATGGCGGCATCGGGCGGGCCGATGGTGCGCTGCACGGCGCCTTTGCGCCCGATCAGCACCACATAGGGCGTGACATTGCGCCATTTGGGGTCTACCGTCTGGCGGATCTCCGGCTCGAAGCCGTCGAAGGCATAAATCCGGGTCGCACCCTGGTAATGGTGCGCATGCATCAGGGCGCGCTCACCCTGCACATCCATCACCACGGCCGCCAGTTCCACGGTCTGGCGCGCGGCCACAACGGCGGCATGCAACTGGTCAAACGCGTCCGGGCAGGTCGGGCAGTAGGTGGTGGTGAACACATAGGCCGCTGGCCGCGTGCCCTGGCGCAACAGGCGCGCCCAGGTGGAGGCATCAAAAGGTACTACGCTTTTAATAGCTGCTTGCGCTTTATTGGCGAGGGCTAGAGCCCGATTTGGCATATAAAGCCAGGCTGCGGCAGCCGCCAGCAGCATGGCGCGACGCCCCGCCTGCGGGCGAGCAACATGGTGTGCATCGGGTTCAAAAACGGATTTCATGGACTTGTACCTCTTTGCTGTTGCGCCACACGGCGACCATGCGCTGGCCCTGTTGGGCCAGGCGCGGCTGGTCGTTGTCCCCCTTCACGCTGGCGAGCGTCACCAGGCGGAACGATTGGCCGCTGTCGGTGGACAGCCAGGCCTTGAGCGTGCTTTGCGCCCCGTCCACACTGCGCCAGACCACCGCCACACGATCGGCCGAGGCCAGCACATCCGCATGTTCGGCACCCTCGTCGGGCAGCGCCCGCACGGTGTCGAGCCGCGGGCTGCCGTCCGCCTGCAGCCGCGCATAACGCACGGCCGCCCCGTCCTCGCCGCCCTGCTTGCGGATGCCAAACCAGACGGCATGAAAACCACCGTCGGCCGCCAGGGCCAGGCCCGGCCCGTGGTGCGGGCAGGCGTCGATGCGCCAGTCGTCAAAGGTGGCGCGCACCACCGGGGTAGGGCTTGGGTTCGCCGGAGTCGTCAAGGCCGCAAAGCCATGGTCACGCACATTGGGCTCGAACACATGGCGCCACATCGCGCGCATCCCGCCGTCCTGTCCGGTGGCCAGGGCAATGCGGCAGCACTCGCAGGAGTGGTCCGCCAGCTTGAGGTCGGGGCCAAAGGTGGCGCCGCCGTCGCGCGACTCGTTGCGGTAGATCGCCGCGCCCGTGTAGCTGGGCTTTTTGCCGACTTTGGGGGCGCGCTCCATGTCGCGCTTGTCGATCCAGACGGTGTGCAACACGCCCCGGGCATCAAAGGCCACGGACTCGAAACGGTGGGTGATTTCCTGCCGGTCGGCATGCACCGTGAACGGCGCCGAGAAGGTCTGGCCCCCATCCGTGGAGCGCAGCATGCGGATCATGCCGGTGTAGGGCTTGGCCAGCGGCTGGGTGTAACTGATGACCACCCAGCCCTGCGGTCCGAAGGCCAGCTTGGGACGGTTCTCGCCATCGGCGGACACCGTGTCGCCGCCCGTGGCGATGACGCGCGGCGCGCCCCAGCGGCTCGGCTCGTTGGCCGGGGCGGTTTGCACAAACAGCTGGCCCTGCGCATTGAGGCCAGCCAGCCACAAACGGCCGTCGGGGGCAAAGGCGACGCCACTGGCCAACTGGGCGCGCGGCGAAGCGTGCCCGTGCGCCCAGGCGCCGGCCGCAGCCAGCAGCAAGGCCACGAGAACCAGGGCCTGTTTGCGCCAGCCCATCTCTGGCCGCCCGCGCGTCAGATTTAAAAACATCACCATGTCGCCTCGAGGCCCGCGTAGAGTGCCCGTGGCATGGCTGGCGAGAACACCGGCGTGCTGGAGGACACCGAGGCACTGTCGGCGTAGCGCCGATCGGTCAGGTTCATGAGCCGGGCAAACACGTTGACGCCCTGGCCCACCGACTGACTGAAGCGCAGATTGAACACATCGTGTCCCGGGTACTTGCCATACGCAGCCGAGTTACTGGCTTCCAGCCAGTAGTCGCCCAGACGCACCCACTCCAGCTGCGCCAGCGTGCCGGCGCGCGGCGTCCAGCTGATGCGGGTGTTGCTCATGACGCGTGGGGCTGTTTCCATTTCATTGCCCGAAAAATTGGCGCTGGCTGTGACCCAGTCCACGTAGCGGTGCCTGGCGTAGGACAGGGCCGTGTCCAGCCGCCACTGCGGATTAAGCGCTTTTCCCAGCGCCAGCTCAATGCCCTGGTGCTCGGTCTTGCCGGCATTGACGCTGGTGCTGACATTGGTGGCGAGATCACGCTGGCTCACCAGATCATCTTTCTTGACCAGCTGGTACACGGCCAGGTCATACGACCAGCCCGCCACGGCACCGCGCCAGCCCACTTCAAACTGGTTGGCCTTGACCGGCTTGAGCGCCAGCGCCAGCTGGGCCCTGGTGGCGGCGTCCGTTAGCGTGCCGCTGCCGGCTCGGAACAACTGGCCTTCGGACGGCGCCCGGAAACCGTGGTTGTACGAGGTGTACACGCTGCTGGCCGGGCTCAGGGCAAAGGTCGCAGCGAGCTTGGGGCTCAGGTGTGAATAGTCCACCGAGGCCGACGCGGTTTGACCGTAATAGCGCGCCGTCGTTCCGGCCCGCGTGGTGCTGGCCGCGATGTTGTTTGTCATGTCGTAGCCGAGGCTGTCAAAACGCAGCCCGGCGCTCACCCGCAGGGCCGGCAGGGGCGAGAGCTCGCCCTGCGCGTAGGCCGAGGCGCTCTTAAAAGTGACGTCGTAGTCATAGATCCGGTTGCCCACCGTGTAGCCGGTATAAAAGCGGTCGGCGCCGGCACCGGTGGACGTGAGGCTCAGGCTGTCCTCGGTGCGCGAGCCCGGGCTGCGCTCCAGATCCAGCCCCACGATCAGGCGGGCTTTCAGCGCGCCGCTGAAATCCTGCCGCCATTTCGTCATCACGCCGATGGACGTGACATCCGCCTTCTCGATGCGCGGGTCCGAGCTCAGGTTGTAGGAGCCGTTGAGGTCCATTGCATTGCGGCGCACATAGGGCGTGATGGTCAGCAGCGCGGCCCCGAGCTCACGCTCGTACTGGGTCGACAAGCGCAGCGCATCGACTTTGCGGTAGGCAATCGACAGGTTGTTTTTGGTCGGGTTGTTGAGGTAGTCGTTGTAGCTGAGCGCGGTGTTGGCGCCGGTCTGCTGGTCGATTTTGGTGTAACCCAGAATGGTCTTGAGCACCGCGCCATCGGCCAGCGCCTGGTCGTGGCGAAAGCTGGCGCTTTGCCGGTCATAGGCGGTTTGGTCGCGCCAGCCATCGGTGTGGGTCAGGTTGACGGCGGCGCGTACGGCACCGTCCGCACCGGTCGCCGTCGTGCCATCCACCAACAGACGCCGCCAGCCAAAGCTGCCAGCCTCGCCGGACACCGACAGACCCGGCTTGGACGAAGGCAGCTTGGTCAGAATATTGACCGTGCCGCCAATGGCGTCCGAGCCGTACAGCGCCGAGCCCGGGCCCTTGACCACCTCGATGCCCCCGGCCTGCGCCAGATTGACCTCGTACAAGGCGTTGTGGTTGAAGAAGCCGGTGGCCCGGATCGGGATGCCGTCTTCCAGGTACAGATACAGCGGGCTGGTGGTGAAGGGCTGGCGGATCGCCGTGCTGTGGCCCTCGCCATTGGTGACGGCAATCGCCACGCCGGGCACCTGCCCGAGAATCTGCTGCGGGTGCATGGGGCCGGTGCGCTGGATGTCCTGCGCGCTGATGACGCCGACGGAGGCGGGTGTTTGCAACAATAGTGTCTTCTCCCGGCTGCCCGTGATGGTGACCACGTTCAGGGCGGAGGGCTCGGTTACGGCTGGCTGCGTTTGGGCAGCGGCCGGGAAAACGATGAAAAAAGAAACGGGAAACGCCAGGGTCAACGCCAGGGCTACACGATTTTTCCGCATGGAAAATCTCCGAAAATATCAATCAAATCAGCCTCCAGCCCTTATGGAGTGGGCGTAAGGCGCTATGAATTCAATAGTTCAGGAGAAAGCAGGCGGGCCGCGCGCCGGCAGGGGTGCGGCGGTGAGGGCCGCAATGTGGGCGGCCGGGATGCTTTGCAGCACGTAGGCCAGCGCTTGCGCGGGCTCGGCGCGAAGACGCACGACCGGCGGTGGCGGTGCGCTGATGGTGGCGCACAGCGGGCAATCCATGGTGTAACCGGCAACATCCTGAGGGCCGTCATCGGTCTGGATCAGCAGCTTCATCACGCCCGCCGTGCCGGTGCAGATGACCTCCATGGCCTGCGGTTTGATGAGGGGCGAGGCAATCGCCACCCCGAGCGACAAGGCAAACCACACCAGCACGAAGCGGGCGATGAGGTGAGCGTTGCGCAAGGTCTGCATGGGCCGAATTGTAAGTGCTACTTTTTCGGCACCGAAGCGGCCCAGGCCAGCGCACCGGCTTGCTCCCACAGCGGCCGGTGCGGCTCGACGTACAGCCAGGCTTCGAAGGCGCCACCGACAGCGACACCCCACTTGTCCGGCTTGACCGGCTTGGGATTGGGCTTGAGCAGCATCGCCGCCACCTTGGGGTGGTCCAGCCTGGCCTGGCGCCATGCCGCCTGGGCCTGCGCCAGCTCGCCGAGCCGGTAGTGGGCCAGCGCCCGATTGAGGTCCAGCGTGGGTGAACCGTCATCCGGACAAAACCGGTCCAGCGCCAGCGCGTCCTGGTCGCGGCCGTGGCGCATCACGGCGTACGACAGGTCCCAGCGCAAGCCATGGTTGTCACCGGGGTTGAGTTCGAGCACCAGCCAGCGCGCCAGCTCCATGAAGCGATCCCATTTATCCGCCGCCTTGCAGACATAGGCCAGGTGCGCAATCGGGCGCAACACCGGGCGGTTTTCCATCATCACCCACGGCACGCGCACCGGTGTGGGCTGCGCTTCCAGCAACAGGCGCAGCAGCTCGGCCGCGCGTTCGGCCAGCGGCACCAGCAGGCGCTCCACCACGCCGGTGATGTGCAGCGCGTCGGCCGCCATCACGAGATCGTCCAGCACCTCAAAACTGTTCCACAGCGCCGGTTCGCGCTGCAACAGGTCGAGCCAGGCATCGGCCTCGTCCCAGACTTCGGGCGTGTCGTTCTGGACCATCACCAGCGAGGGTTTGGCCTGCTCAAACACGGCACACCACTGCGCCTCCAGCGCCTGCAGGGCAGCCACAGCTTCGACCTGTGCCATCGGCGCCAGGCCTGCCTCGGCGGGGTCGGGCTCGTCGCTGTGGATGTGCAGCGTATGCATCGGGCTGGGCGGCGGCGCCTGCCTGAGCAAGTCGGCCAGGCGGTCCACGCCGGGCACCAGGTTGCGTGCCATGCCGAACATGGCGTCGGTCGGTTCGCGCGCGAAGGCCTGCAGATGAGCCACGAGGTCGGCATAGGCCGGGTCGCGCAGCTTGCTTAAATGCTGGGCCCACCAGCCGGCCCGTTCGGCGGCCCGCTCCATTTGTTTCTCCGCCAGCAGCATCGTCACCTCCAGCATGGAGAGCGCGGGGTCGTTCGGGTTGATACGCTGCGCCTGGGCAAAATCGGCCCAGGCCTCGGCGTAGCGCCCCTGGTCACTGCGCATCGAGGCGCGGCGCTGCAAGGCGGTGGACTTCATGGCGTTGTCGCCGCGCGCCAGCACCTCGGTAATCCAGTGTTCGCGGCGCTTGTGGCGGCCCTCGTCCATCAGCGCCGTCATCAGTTCATCAAACAAAAGCTCCAGCTTGGCGCCCAGCGGCTGGGGCGCGGCAAAAAAAGGCTCCAGCAAGGCCACGGCCCGTTTGGACTGCCCTTCCTCACACCACTGGTGCGCGGTATCGGCCACGGCATCGAGTGCGGGGTGGCCATTTTTGGCGACCTCGGCGAGCCGGGTCGCCGGGCAGGCGTCAAGCACGAAACGCAGCATGTTGAGCGGGGGAAACGGGTGGCTCGCCAGGGACTCGCAGCAGTGCTTGAACTTCTTCCCGCTGCCACACCAACACGGCTCGTTGCGGCCGGGGCGCTTCACGGGCTGCGGTTGCCAGTGGTGAGCCGGAATCGGAAACTGGTTCCACACCTGCACCGCCAGCGAGCGCAACATTTTTGGCACATCGGCCGGGTTGTCCACCGCCGCCGCCATGCTCGGCAATACGTAGTGGCCACCGGTCGCGGCCCAATCCAGGAATTTTTCTGCCGTCGTGCCCCGGTAAACCAGGCCACCGCAAATCGACAGGAAATTACTCCACTCGTCCTCCCTTATCGGGTCCTGCTCGCCGTCCGCTTCGTCCTCGTCGTCCCATTCATCTGATGGATTCATGCTGTCGCCTCCTGCTGTATATGTCATTTTTACTCAGAACCTGGGCGCCCGTTTCTCCCGCAGGGACGCCACGCCTTCGTGCACATCCGGCCCGCCAAAGCCCATGAATTCCAGCGCCAGCGAGGTGTCGAAGGTCGGGCCGGCCTGGCGCAACCAGTTGTTGAGCGCGTACTTGGTCCAGCGGATGGCGGTCTGGCTGCCGCTCGCGAGCCGGTCCGCGATCTCATAGGCTTTGGGCAGCAGCTCCGCCTCATCGACGGCGAGCGACACCAGGCCAATGCGTTCGGCTTCTTCGCCGCTGATGGGCTCGCACAGCAGCAGGTAATACTTGGCCTTGGCCATGCTGCATAACAGCGGCCAGACGATGGCCGCATGGTCACCGGCGGCCACGCCCAGGCGGGTGTGGCCATCGACAATCCTGGCGGTTTTGGTGGCAATCGAGATATCCGCCAGCAGACCGGCCACCAGGCCGGCACCCACCGCCGGGCCGTGCATGGCGCTGACGATCGGCTTGTCGCAGTTGATGAGGTTGTAGACCAGGTCACGCGCTTCCTTCCAGACCCGGGCGCGCACCTCGAAGTCGCTGGCCATGTCCTGCACCAGCGCCAGGTCGCCGCCACCGGAAAAGCCCAGGCCCTCGCCGCGCAGCACGGCGCAGCGCACCGAGTCGTCGGCGCCGACATCGCGCCAGATCTGGCTCAGCTCCCAGTGGCCTTCGTGGCCCGAGGTTGGCAGCTTGCCGTTCAAGGCGCGCATCTGGATGTCAAGCACCGCGTCGTTGACGCCGCGGCGGCTGATGTTCAGGGTCTGGTAACGGGTGTAGTCCATGGTCGGCTCTCAATGGTGTTTGGGCGCATGCGGCAGGTTGGCTGCGCGTGGGGGTGGGCTGATTTTCCCTGCATTTCCGGCATCGGCCTCAAACGCTGCAGACACTTACAAAACTTGACTTCCGTCAAAGACGCGCCCTGGGCGACGGCGCATGATGAAGCTTCATTTATACAAAGAGGCATCTCTCATGACCACCCCACTCACCGCCCCTTTCAAAATACAGCTGCTCGCCCAACGCACCAGTCTGCTGGAGCAACTCAAGAACCTGCGCGGCGGCAGCGTCGGTCGTGCCGAGGCCTCGGCCGAGCACTTCGGGCACCCGGAAGACTCGACCGCCCAGGTGAACAGCGCACGCGATCTGGAATTTGCGATGGATGAGCGTGAAACCGCCGAACTCCGACTGATAGACGCCGCCCTGGCCCGCATTGAGGCCGGCACCTACGGCCAATGCATAGCCTGCGGCGTGGAAATTCCGGCGGCCCGCTTGCACGCGGCACCCGAAGCACCGCGCTGCATCGCCTGCCAGGAGAAAGCCGAGAACCAGGCGGCTTAAGGCCTGCTATCCTGACGGAATGCGCAGCCTCTTTCACCTCGCTTTCAAGGTCCCCAAGGGTTTCGCCTCGGTGGATGCGGTGTACGCGCCTTAAAAACACCGCGCCGTGAATTACACCTTTGTCTCCGCCACCATCCTGCTGATTCTGATCACCGATCCGATCGGCAATATTCCGATCTTCGCCAACGCGCTCAAGCATGTGGCGCCGCAGCGCCGCCCCTGGGTGATCTTGCGCGAGGTGCTGATTGCCTTTGTGCTGCTGCTGACCTTCATGTTTGTCGGCGACGGCTTTCTGCGCGTGATGAACTTGAGCGAGCTGTCGCTGCAGATTGGCGGCGGCGTGATTCTGTTCCTGATCGCGCTGCGCATGATTTTTCCACCGCCGCCCGGGATCGAAGGCCCGGACACGCGCGGTGAACCGCTGATCGTGCCGCTGGCCATACCGGGCCTGGCCGGACCTTCGGCGCTGGCGACCGTGCTGCTGCTGGTGTCGCAGGCGCCGGAACGGCGCATGGAGTGGATTGCCGCCCTGTGCGTCACCATGACCGTGAGCGCCGTCGTGCTGGTGCTGGCCGAGCGCATCCAGCGCGTGGCCGGCGACCGCTTCGTGGTGGCGCTGGAGCGCCTGATGGGCCTGGTGCTGGTGGCCGTGTCGATTGAAATGATGCTGCGCGGCATCAAGACCTTCGCCCAGCAGCTCGCCGCAGGCACCTGAGTGTCAGCGCGCTGAGCGTGTGGTGACCGCTTCTTCCAGCGGCACGATTTCCTGCTCGATCGCGCCAAACAGGCTCTGGCCGTCGGGCCCCTTCATCTCAATGCGGATGGTGTCGCCGTACTTCATGAATTCGGTCAGGGGCTTGCCGTCCTGAATCGTCTCGATCGCGCGTTTTTCCGCGATGCAGCTGTAACCATGGCTCCAGTCCTTGTTGCTGACCGTGCCCGAGCCGACGATGCTGCCGGCGCGCACATTGCGCGTCTTGCACAGGTGGGCAATCAGCTGGCCGAAGTGGAACGTCATCTCCGGGCCGGCCTCGCACATGCCGACCTTGCGGCCATTCCAGGTGCTTTGCAGGGTCAGGTGCACACGGCCCTTGTCCCAGGCGCTGTCGCCATTGAAGCCCAGCTCGTCCAGCGTGACGGCCACCGGGCTGAAGGCGGTCGCCGGTTTGCTTTGCACAAAGCCGAAGCCCTTGGCCAGTTCCGCCGGAATCAGGTTGCGCAGGCTCACATCGTTGGCCAGCATCAGCAGCCGAATGCCATCGAGCGCCTGTTCCGGCGTGGCACCCATGCGCACGTCGCCGGTGATGACGGCGAGTTCGGCCTCAAAGTCCATGCCGAAGGCTTCGCTGGCGCACACCACATCGTCGCAGGGGCCGGAGAAGTCATCGCTGCCGCCCTGGTACATCAGGGGGTCGGTATAAAAGCTGGCCGGCACTTCCGCGCCACGTGCCTTGCGCACCAGCTCCACATGGTTGAGGTAGGCCGAGCCATCGGCCCACTGGTAGGCCCGCGGCAGGGGTGCCATGCACTGCTTGGGGTCAAACGGAAAGGCGTGGCGCGCCCGGCTGGTGCTGGAGCCGCCGTCACCGGCCCGGTTCAGCGCGTCATAAAGGTCCTGCAACTGGGGCGAGTGGAAGTTCCAGTCGTCCAGCACCTGCTGCAGCGTGTTCGCAATGCCGGTCGCATAATGCGCTTTGCTGAGATCGCGCGAGACAACGACCAGTTGGCCGTCGCGCGAGCCGTCTTTGTAGGTGGCGAGTTTCATGGGGAAATGCTGGGGGAAAAACAGGTTGACACGAAGGATTGTTAAGCCAGTTTAATGAATCAAAACGCTGGAAATTTTGGCTGACATGAAAAAAACGCCCGCCGGCATGGTGCCCCTCGACGGGCGCTCCAATCCATCGCGGACGATACCACTCAAAGTGCTGCTGGCCCTGACGGCCGCCGTGCTGCTGGCGCACCTCGCCTTGCTCCAGGCCACCCCGATGAACCTGGGCCTGAGTCAGACCGGGCTCCCCAGCGCGTTCATCACGCGTTCGCTGGCGCCCGTCCCTGTCGCACAGAACGCTGCAAAACAGCCGCTCACGCCAGCGGCCCGGCCCAAACGCAAAGCGCCGGCCCCGGCTCGCACCACCAGTCCGCCCCCCCTCGGGCTGCATGCCAGCAGCAGCGAGCCCGCCCCCGCGCCGCCCGTCCTGGAGCAAGCAGAACGGCCAGACCCCAGCCCCTCTGAAATCGCTGCGGCGCAGGTCGAGGCCGCCGAAGCGCAGGTTGAAGCGCCGCCGGACACCGAGCAGGAAGCTTTGCCGCCACGCCCGCCACGCGACCGCCTCATGTCGGTCAGCGCGGTCACGCTCCCGAGCTCGGTCCGTTTCAAATACCAGGTCGAAACCAATAAGTTCCCGTTCAGCGCCAATGCCGAGCTGCTGTGGAAACAGAACGGCGAAGAGTACGACGCCCGGCTGGAGATCAGCGCCTTTGGGCAAGCCCGCGTGCAAACCAGTCGCGGACAGCTCACCCCGGAAGGTCTGGCGCCCCTGCGTTTTTCCGACAAGTTCCGCAGCGAAGTCGCCGCCCACTTTAACCGCGCGCAGGGCAAGGTGACCTTCAGCGCCAACACCCCGGATGTCCCCCTGCTGGCGGGCGCCCAGGACCGTTTGAGCATTCTGATCCAGCTGGCCGCCATGATTGCCGGTGACCCGGACCATTTCCCGCCCGCCACCACCATTGCCCTGCAGGCCATTGGCCCGCGCGATGCCGACACCTGGCTGTTCACCATTGGAGAAAAAGAAACGCTCAGCTTGCCGGGCGGCCAACAGGCCACCCTGAAGCTGGTGCGCAACCCGCGCCAGGAATTCGACCAGAAGGTGGAGCTGTGGCTGGCACCTGCCCTGGGTTATCTGCCCGTGCGCATCCGCATCACCGAGCCGAATGGCGATTTTGTGGACCAGAAATGGCTGGCAACCGAGCCCCAGACCTGAGCACTGACCCGGAACTTCAAGCCCTCAACGGAGTCAACCCTTGAAATCAGCGGGGGCGCTGCCAACTGCAGCCCAAGGACGATTAAGGGATAATTCAACCATGCACACGCTTTACGACTCTGACACCTACTCTGTGACGCACATGCTGGCCAATGCAGTGACGCCCGGGGAAGATGGCGTGGGTGCCGAGCCGGTGCGGACGGTGCCCACACTGGCGCGCCATGGCTTCGAGATTGTGGACAAGCGCGCCAACAAAGAGGTGTATCTGGACGGCTCCTGGGCTGAGTTGTTCCAACAGCACATCTCGGCCTGGCAGCAAAATACCCCCACCCAGGAAGAGGTTGAAGACACGCTGGAGCAATACGCCGAACTGGCGCAAAACCCGGTCGTCGTTCACTGACGCGGCGACGCCCGGTCGACAGCGCAGGCCTTGCGACGTGAGAAAACCCGGGTGATTCACTTCAGTCGTTTCTGGCTTGTTGCCGCTGTCATGGCTTTGCTTGGGTGCACCTCCGGCCCGTCACCCAGCAACCCTTCCGATTCGCTCTACATCAGCCAGCTCAGGCAGTTGTTACCCGCTGACGCCATCCTGATGGGCGAGCAGCACGATGCGCCGGATCACCAGCGCCTGCATCGCATGGTGGTTGAAACACTGGCCACTCAGCAAACCCTGGCCGCCCTGGCGCTGGAGATGGCCAGTCAGGGCAGCTCCACCGCAGCGCTCAAGCCGGACGCCACGGAAGACCAGGTGCGCACCGCCCTGCACTGGGACCTTGAGGCCTGGCCCTGGCCTGCCTACGGTCCGGCCGTGATGGCGGCGGTGCGAGCCGGCGTGCCGGTGCTGGGGGCCAACCTGCCCGCCACAAGGTTGCGTGAGGCCATGGCCAATACCGGCCTCGACAGCCTGTTGCCGGGCCCGGCGCTCAAGGCCCAGCAGCAAAAAATTCGCCTCGGTCATTGCGATTTATTGCCTGAAAGCCAGATTTCGCCCATGACGCGCGTGCAGATTGCCCGCGATATATCCATGGCACAAACCATCGCCTTGGCCGCCCGCCCCGGCAAAACCGTCGTGCTGCTGACGGGCAATGGCCATGCGGATCGCCGCCTGGGCGTACCGCAACACCTGCCACCGGGATTTAAAGTGAAAACCGTGCTGCTCGGCGCCGAACAAGCGCAGAGCGCTATTGAAAACACAGCAGAATTTGACCAAACCTGGCCTGCCAAGCCGGCGCCCCCGGTTGACTATTGCGCCAATTTCACTGCCCAACAGGCGCGCCAGCCGCCTGCGACAATTCAAAAACAATGAACCCTACTTACATCCTGACCCTGTCCTGCCCCGACCGCCTGGGCCTGGTCCACGCGGTGTCCGGCTTTTTGCTGGAACGCGGTGGCAACATCGAAGAGGCAGCCCAGTACAACGACTCGGATACCGGCCTGTTTTTCATGCGGGTGCAGTTTGCCTGCGGCCAGCAAACGCATGAAGAACTGAAAACGCAGCTGGCGGTGTTTGCGCAACCGTTTGAGATGAAGTGGCGCCTGCACGCGCGGGCGCAGCCGATGCGCACCGTGATCATGGTGAGCAAGGAGGGGCATTGCCTGAACGACCTGCTGTTCCGCTGGAAAAGCGGCCTGCTGCCGCTGGACATTCGCGCCATTGTTTCGAACCACCGCGAGTTCTACCAGCTCGCCGCCAGCTACAACGTGCCCTTCCATCACCTGCCGGTGACGGCTGCCACCAAGGCGCAGGTGGAAGCCAAACAGTATGAAATCATCCAGGCCGAAGAGGCTGAACTGGTGGTGCTGGCGCGCTACATGCAGGTGCTCAGCGACGACCTGTGCCGCAAACTATCCGGCAGCGCCATCAACATCCACCACTCGTTTTTGCCCAGTTTCAAGGGCGCCAAGCCTTACTACCAGGCGCATGACCGCGGTGTGAAGCTGATTGGCGCTACCGCCCACTACGTGACGGCCGATCTGGACGAAGGCCCGATCATCGAGCAGGACGTGGCCCGCGTGGACCACAGCAAAACCATCGAAGATCTGACCACCCTGGGCCGCGACACCGAGAGCCAGGTGCTGGCCCGGGCGGTGAAGTGGCACAGCGAGCACCGCGTGCTGATCAACGGGCACAAGACCGTTATTTTCAAATAGGGGCCGGCTGGCGGGCCATGGCGTGGCCCAGCCGAACGGCCCCACCCGGCGACCAGGCAGGGTTGAACTGCAGCGGGGCTTTGGGGAACAGCATCACCACGGTGGAGCCGAGCAGAAAGCGCCCCATTTCCTCGCCCTGCTTCAATGCAATCGACTGTTCGTCATAACGCCACTCGCGCACCTCGCCGCCACGCGGTGGATTGACCACGCCATGCCAGACGGTGGCCATACTGCCGACGATGGTGGCGCCGACCAGCACCAGCACAAACGGGCCGCGCACGGACTCAAAGACACACACAACCCGCTCGTTGCGCGCAAACAGCCCCGGCACGCCGCGGGCTGTGGTCGGGTTGACCGAAAACAGTTCGCCCGGCACGTAAATCATGCGGCTCAAGCGCCCGTCGCACGGCATGTGGATGCGGTGATAGTCCTTCGGGCTCAGGTACAGCGTGGCAAAACTGCCGCCGTCGAAGCGCGCCGCCAGCGTGGCGTCTCCGCCAACCAGGGCGGTGCTGGAGTACTGGTGGCCCTTGGCCTGGAACAGCTGATCGCCCGCCATCGGGCCGAACTGGCTGATGGCGCCATCGACCGGGCAGATCAGGTCGGCGCTGGCCAGCGGTCGCGCGCCCACCTTCAGGGCGCGGGTGAAAAAGTCGTTGAAGGTGGCGTAGCTGGTCAGGTCGGCGTTGGCCGCCTCGCTCATGTTGACGCCGTAACGCTCGACAAACCACGCGATCAGGTGCGTGGTCAGTTGCCCGCCCCGGGCCCCGGCAATTAGCCCGGCGAATTTTGTGATGGCCTGTTTGGGGAGTAAATACTGCGGCAGCACGGCAAGGCGGTCGGACATGGATGGCTACCGGTGGTGAGAATGGCCGGGATTGTACCCAGCGCCTTTTTTGGCCCGCAGTGTGACAATGCCGCCATGGGCCGACCCCTTTGACGCCCTGAACTACCGACTATGACTTCTTCCGCCTATTCCAGCCTGACCGCCGTGTTCACGCGGCTCTACCGCTACCAGCATCTGGGCGCCTTCCTGAGTTGGGACCAGGCCGCCATGATGCCACCCAAGGGCAACGCGGCACGCGGCGCCGCCATGGCCGAACTCGATGTGCTGCTGCACCAGACGCTGACCGATGCCGCCCTGCCCGGCCTGATGGCGGCCGCCAGCCTTGAGCCGCTGGACGCGGACCAGGCGGCCAGCCTGCTGGAGATGCGGCGCGACTGGGAGAGCGCCAATTTGTTGCCGGCGCGCCTGGTTGAAGCCAAAAGCCTGGCCAGCTCGCACTGTGAACACGCCTGGCGCACGCAACGCCCGGCCAACGACTGGCCGGGCTTTCTTGGCAACTTCCGGGAGGTCGTGACCCTGGCGCGCGAAGAAGCACAGCTTCTGTCCCAGGCCAAGGGCGTCAGCCCCTATGACGCGCTGATGGACAAGTTTGAGCCCGGCACGCGCAGCGCCGACATCGATGTCATCTTTGCCGACCTGAAAAGCTGGCTGCCGGACCTGATTGCCCAGGTGCGCGCGCAACAGACGGGCGAACCCGTCATGCAGGCGCAAGGCCCGTTTGTCATTGAGCGGCAACGTGCGCTGGGGGCGGACATCATGGGCATTCTGGGCTTTGATTTTTCCGCCGGCCGGCTCGACAGTTCGACCCATCCGTTTTCCGGCGGCGTGGCCGAAGATGTGCGTATCACGACGCGCTACAGCGAGGACGACTTCATGCGCAGCCTGATGGGCATCGTGCATGAAACCGGCCACGCGCGTTACGAGCAGAACCTGCCGCGCGACACCGTGCACCTGCCGGTGGGGCGAGCCCGCTCCATGGGCATCCACGAGAGCCAAAGCCTGTCGTTCGAAATGCAGCTGGGCCGCAGCCCGTCCTTTCTGGCCCTGATCTCCCCCTTGCTGAAAAAACACCTGGGCGAGCAGCCGGCATTTGAGGCCGCCAACCTCGCCCGCCTGTTCAGCCGCGTCCAGCCCGGTTTCATTCGCGTCGATGCCGATGAACTGACCTATCCGGCGCACATCATCCTGCGCTATGAGATTGAACGGGCCTTGATCGACGGCGACATCGAAGCCGAGGACATTCCCGCGATGTGGGATGACAAGATGATGGCTTACCTGGGCATCGACACGCGCGGCAACTTCCAAAACGGCTGCCTGCAGGACATTCACTGGACCATGGGCAGCTTTGGTTACTTTCCCAGCTACACGCTGGGCGCCATGTATGCCGCGCAGTATTTCGCCACCATCCGCCAGGCCCATCCGGACTTCGACACCCGCATCGCCGCGGGTGACCTGGCACCCATCTTTGACTGGTTGAAGCGCCATATCTGGCAGCCGGCCAGCCGCTGGGACACCCGGGCACTGGTGCAGCGCGCGACCGGCGAAGCGCTCAACCCGCGCCACTTTCGCGCCCACTTGGAAAGCCGGTACACCCCATGAGCGCCGCCCGCATCCCCCCGATTCAATGCCTGCTGACCTTTGAAGCGCTGGCGCGCCTGCGCAGCGTGACGCAGACCTCGGAAGAACTGTGCGTCACGCCCAGCGCCGTGAGTCACCGCGTCAAGCAGCTGGAGCAAATCATCGGCACCAAGCTGTTCGGGCGCGCCGATTTTTCGCTCACGACCGAAGGCATCGAGTACCTGGCCCATGTGCGCGAGGGGCTGACCATGCTGCAGAAATTCCCCAGCTCGGCCAACGCCCCAGGCAAGCGCAAGCTGCGCCTGGCCGTGACGCCCACGTTTGCGCGCTCCATCCTGATCCCGCGCCTGCGCCAGTTCACCGAGGCCTATCCCGAGATTGACCTGACGCTGCAGGTGTCCATCCCGCTGCTGGACGTGGTGGCGGAGGACGCCGACCTGATGATCCGGTTTGGCACCGGCCGCTACGCCGACGTCGAGCATGTGTGCCTGTTCAAGGACGAGGTGACGCCGCTGGCCTCCCCCACCTTCGTGCGCGAACACGGACCGTTCGTGGTGCCGGAAGACCTGGAGGGCGAGAACCTCTTGCGCAGCCCGCTGGAACCCTGGCGCACCTGGTTTGCCGCCAACGGGCTGGACTGGCCGGAACCCCTGGACGGCTCGCAATTCAACGACGTCGGCCTGATGTGCGATGCCGCCGCCGCCGGCATGGGCGTGGCGCTGATTCGCCTGAAGCTGGGCGCGCCCTGGCTGGAAAACGGCTCGCTGGTGCGCCTGTATGAGCGCAACGTGCCCAGCCCGCACGCACACTACCTGTGCTGGCGCACCGGCATGATGGACCGCTGGGAGTGCGCGGCCTTCGCCGACTGGCTGAAAAAGAGCGTTGCTTAGTTCAACTGAATTCAGTGCTTGTGAGTGTCTTGAATCCTTGCCCACCGGTATGTATGCTTTAAAAATACTGCCAACCTGCCGGGCACACACTTGGGCCTGGCCTTATCCAAGGAGCCAATGCCATGAGCTACGTTGATGGATTTGTAACCCCCGTCCCCACGGCCAACCGCGAGGCCTACCGCAAGCATGCCGAACAGGCCGCTGTATTGTTTAAGGAATTTGGCGCCACCGGCGTTGTGGAATGCTGGGGCGACGATGTGCCCGAGGGCAAGGTCACATCATTTCCGATGGCCGTGAAATGCGAGTCGGGCGAGACAGTCGTGTTCTCGTGGATCACCTGGCCCTCGCGCGCCGTGCGCGACGAAGGCTGGAAGAAGATCATGGCCGATCCCCGCATGGCGCCTAGCGTCAATCCGATGCCATTCGACGGCAAGCGGCTGATCTATGGCGGGTTTCAGGTTTTGCTGCAGCTATAGCCACCGACGGGCCTGCCCAGTATCCGTCCATCGTCACCACTCAAGAAATATTCAATCGATTTCGCAGGCCTTCATTCTCTTGCCTGAGTTGCGCAATAAGCTGCTCCGCATCAGCAAGGCGCTGCTCAACGGCATGATTGGCATGGGTCAGGCGCTCCAGTTCGGCCGCGAGGTTGTCGGCCATGGCAGTCACGCGCTCGCGCGTGCTGTCGCGGGTTTGTGTCAGTTGTGAACTCAAGGCATCCAGCCAGCTCATGATTTCAACCCGTGTGGTGTCTTTATGCCCCGGGTTTTGTAGCGTGGCTTTTTTCACATCGGCCCTGCGGCAAAGCTCCGACTGGGTGACGCGGCCGTAGTTGAAGGGGTAGATACCCTGGTTGGCAGCAATTTCAGCTTCAATGTCGCGCATGGCTTTGCGCAATCGCTCAAGCGCAGCCTCGGTTCTGGGATGCGCTTTGTCTGAAGTGGAGGGAGGCGTCGTGGAATGTGTTGCGCTGGTCATGAGGAAAGTTTAAGCGACCACGAATGAGCAGGGCAACGGTCATCACGCGATTGGCACGGGGCTTGAAATTTTGATGAAATCAGCCTCTAGCCAGCGAGTACATTGCGCAAACAGCTATTAATTGTGTAGCATTTTTTGTTTTCACGATGATTTGAAAAATCATCACGCCGCCCGGCGTCACTACGCCCTACAGTGGAACCCATTGTCTATTTGAGCGTGAAATTCAACATGAATGCAGCCCATTCCCCCGAACATCAAGAATTGCTACAAAGATCAGAGCGCCAGGCGCAAATCGTACGAGGGCTGGAGGCGTGTTTACCACCTCATGCCCTGTTGTGGAACCGGGAAGACACCACGCCTTATGAATGCGACGGGCTGACCGCCTACCGGCAGCGCCCGCTGGTGGTGGTCTTGCCGGAAACGCTGGAGCAGGTGCAGGCGGTGCTGCGCACCTGCCACGCGCTGGACGTGCCGGTGGTGGCGCGCGGCGCCGGCACCGGCTTGTCGGGCGGCGCCATGCCGCACCGGCTGGGCGTCACGCTCTCGCTGGCCAAGTTCAACAAAATCCTCAAGATTGACCCGCTCGCCCGCACGGCGCTGGTGCAATGCGGCGTGCGCAACCTGGCGATCAGCGAGGCCGTGGCGCGCCACGGCCTGTATTACGCGCCGGACCCGTCGAGCCAGATCGCCTGCACCATTGGCGGCAACGTGGCGGAGAACTCGGGTGGCGTGCACTGCCTGAAATACGGACTCACCCTGCACAACATCCTGAAAATCAAGGGCTTCACGATGGAGGGCGAAGTCGTTGAATTCGGCTCGGACGCGCTGGACGCGCCCGGCTTCGACTGCTTGAGCATCGTGATCGGCTCCGAAGGCATGTTGGCGATTGCCACCGAAGTGACGGTCAAACTGATCCCGAAACCGCAACTGGCGCGCTGCATCATGGCCAGCTTCGACGACATCCGCAAGGCCGGCGACGCGGTGGCGGCCGTGATTGCCGCCGGCATCATCCCGGCCGGCCTGGAGATGATGGACAAGCCCATGACGGCGGCGGTGGAGGACTATGTGCACGCCGGCTACGACCTGACGGCCGAGGCGATTCTGCTGTGCGAGAGCGACGGCACGATTGAGGAGGTGGAGGAAGAAATCGGCCGCATGAGCGACGTGCTGCGCACGCACGGCGCCACCGCCATTGCCGTGAGCCGCGACGAAGCCGAGCGCCTGAAATTCTGGAGCGGGCGCAAGAACGCCTTTCCGGCGAGCGGGCGCATCAGCCCCGACTACATGTGCATGGACTCGACCATTCCGCGCAAGCGCCTGGCCGACATCCTGCTGGCGATCCAGCAGATGGAGAAAAAATACCAGCTGCGCTGCGCCAACGTGTTCCACGCCGGCGACGGCAACCTGCACCCGCTGATTCTGTTTGATGCCAACGACCCGGATCAGCTGCACCGCTGCGAGCTGTTCGGCGCCGAGATTCTGGAAACCAGTGTCGCCATGGGCGGCACCATCACCGGCGAGCACGGCGTCGGGGTGGAAAAACTCAACTCCATGTGCGTGCAGTTTTCCGCCGCCGAGAACGAGCAGATGTTTGGCGTCAAGCGCGCGTTTGACGCGAAAGGCCTGCTCAACCCGGGCAAGGTGATTCCGACGCTGAACCGCTGCGCCGAGTACGGCAAGATGCTGGTGCGCGGCGGGCAGATCAAGCACCCGGACTTGCCCCGGTTTTAGGCGCCCGACCTGCATGAACGGACTGCGCGGCCTGGCCTGGCTGCTGGCGCTGCAATCACTCGGCGAGTTGCTGGCTCGCGGTTTGTCGCTGCCCTTTCCCGGCCCGGTGATCGGCATGCTGTTACTGCTGCTTGCGCTGCGCGTGCCTGCGGTGCGAGAACCGGTCGCCGCCTGCGCCAACTTTTTGCTGTCGCACCTCTCCCTGCTGTTTGTGCCGGTGGGCGTGGGCGTGATGACGCATCTGGGCCTGCTCGGCCAGTACGGCGTGCGCATTCTCGTGGTGGTGGTGCTGTCGACCTGGCTTGGCCTGGGCGTCACCGTGCTGGCCTTGCGCCTGTTCCGGGAGAAAAACGATGCCCAAATTCGTTGAACTCTGGGTCTATCTCTCGGCCACGCCACTGTTTGGCCTGACCGCCACCTTGGTGGTGTATGTGCTGGCGCAGGCCGCTTACGCCCGGCTGCACCAAGCCGCCTGGGCCAACCCGGTGCTGTGGACGGTGCTGACCCTGGCCAGCGTGCTGCTGGCTACCGGCGTGACTTACCCCACTTATTTTGCCGGGGCGCAATTCATTCACTTCTTGCTGGGCCCTGCGGTGGTGGCGCTGGGCTGGCCGCTGTGGGAGCGCCGCGCTGAGTTGCTCAAACGCTGGCGCGTCTTGCTGCTGGCGGCACTGGCCGGTGGCGCTGCGGCCAGTGGTTCGGCGCTGGCGCTGGGCTGGGCCGTGGGCCTGCCAACCGACGTGGTGCTGTCGCTGGCGCCCAAATCGGTCACCGCGCCGGTGGCCATGGGCATTGCCGACAAGATTGGCGGCATTCCGGCGCTGGCCGCGGTGTTTGCCGTGATCACCGGCATGGTGGGCGCGCTGAGTGGCAAATACCTGTTTGACGCGCTGAAGATCCCAACCGACGCGAATGGCTGGATGGCGCGCGGCTTTGCGTTGGGCACGGCCGCGCACGGCATCGGCGCGGCGCGGGCGTTGCAGGTCAATGCGAATGCGGGCGCCTATGCCGGACTGGCACTGGGTTTGCAGGTGCTGCTGGCGTCGCTGCTGATCCCGCTGGTGTTCCGGTTGTTCTAGTTTCAGGTCTTGGCGACTGCAGCGGTTTCATCTGCTGGCAACAAGGTCTTGCTCATCAACTCTTCCAGTGCGCTCGCGACGACCGGGCGGCTGAAGTAGTAGCCCTGCGCCTCGTCACAGCCCCATGCACGCAACAGATTCGCTTGCGCCAGCGTCTCCACGCCCTCGGCGACCACGGATTTGTGCAGCGCGTGCGCCAAGGCAATGATGGTCTGCACAATGCTGCGGGCATCCTCATCGTGCGCCAGGTCCCGGACGAATGACTGGTCAATTTTCAAGACGTCTATTGGCAACCGTCTGAGGTAGGCCATCGAGGAATAGCCAGTGCCGAAATCGTCGAGCGCGATGGACACGCCGGTCTGCTTGATCCGGCCCAGCAAGTCAATCACGGCCTCGACGTTGTCGATCAGGACGCCTTCCGTCACCTCAAGCTCCAGTGCATGCGGCGCAAGCCCGGTGGATTCGAGCGCATCGCGCACCTGGGCGACTAAATTGCTGGACTTGAGCTGTCGACCCGATACGTTAACGGCCACGGTGCCGATCGCGTAGCCGGCGGCTTGCCACGCGGCCAGTTGCTCGCAGACCCGATGCAGCACCCAGGGACCGATTTCATCGATCAATCCGATCTCCTCCGCCAGCGGAATAAACGTCGCCGGCGACACCCGACCCAACGCCGGATGGTGCCAGCGCAACAGCGCTTCCGCGCCGAGCAGACGGCCATCACGCAGGTCGATGCGCGGCTGGTAGTGCACCGAGAGCTGATCGCGCGCAATTGCCAGACGCAACTCCCGCTCCATCAAGGCTCGCTTGCGCTGCTCAACGTTCATATTCTCTTCAAAGAAGACAAAACGGTCGCGGCCGGCGGCCTTGGCCCGGTACATGGCAATGTCGGCATGCTTGAGCAGCTCTTCAGCGGTTGCACCATCGGCCGGATACACAGACACGCCGATGCTGGCACCGATGAAACACTCGCTGTCGACAATCCGGAACGGTTGGGCCATCATGGTCAGGATGTGCCCGGCCAGCTTGGCGGCTTGCTGGGGGTTGTTCAGGCCCGTCAGTAGCACGACGAACTCATCGCCACCGAGTCGCGCCACGGTATCGCATTCCCTCACACTGGCGCTCAGGCGCTCGGCGGCCACGCGCAGAAGCTGATCGCCGCCATCGTGTCCCAAGGTGTCATTGACACTCTTGAATCGGTCAAGGTCGAGAAACAGCAGCGCCAGCTGGTTGTTGGCACGACGCGCGTGCACCAGCTCCTGCTGCAGGCGCTCACTCAGGAGCATCCGATTGGGCAATCCGGTCAGAGCGTCGTGGTGTGCACGAAATACCAGCTGAGCCTCACGTTCGTGCGCAGCAAGAGCAACTCCGACCCGGTCACCCAGATCGCGGGCCTGCTGGATCAGTTCGTCATTGATGCCCTGGTGATCGCGCATGCCGATCACCAGGGCACCGTGAACCTCGCCGCGCCAGGCAATGGGAAGAACAAAACAGTGCGACGGGCCAAACCGGGCCTGCATGGAAACGAAGCCCGGGACATCCGAACCGTCCACCTCCAGCCAGACACCATGGCGGTACTGAGCCAAGTCGACCAGATGCCGTGCTTCGAGCGGCAGCTGCACCTGCATCGCCAGCGCGTCCGTGGTCTGGCGCAGGTAGGCAGTTCCCAGCTCAGTCGACTTGCTGTCGAACACAATCACACCGATCACAGCCTTTGGCAAGATCTCCAGCAGGCGCGCTTGCACACGCGCAATGACCTGCCCAATGTCGAGGTGTGACAGGATGTCCTGGTCAATCCCGGACAACGCGCGCATCGCACCGATCTGGCGCCCAAGACGGCCGGCCATGGTGTTGAGTGAACGCGCCAGCTGGCCAAACTCGTCAGCCCGCTCGACAGGCACCGGCTGGTCAAACTCCTCCCGGGCGATGCGCTGGGTGCCTTCAATCAGACGCTCTAGCGGCACCAGAGTGCGACGAATTTGCACCACGCTCAACAGGGCCACGAGCAAAAGCGTCAGCGCCGTAATGCCAAGAAAGGTCTGGGCCACCTGGGTCAGCGATGCAATGGCCAGCCCGCCGGGGCGCAACGCCACCACAGTCCAATCAGCCATGCCAAATTTGGCGTTGAGGAACAAGCCGCTGGTGGCGGACAGCCAAGCGTCGGCGCTGCCAGGATGGCCCTCGACACCGCGCAACATCACGCTCGCGGCTGTTGACCTGAGTTTGTCGTTCGAGCAGTACAGTTCCACCGCGCCTTCGGCCAATACGCAGATGTCCGTCTGGTAGGAAATCTCATCCCCATCACCCCACAGGTAGGTGGGGTCGAGTTCGGCCACGAGAACACCATGTGCCGGCTGGGCTCGGTCAACAGCGACGGCTAGCCAGGGCTCACCGCGAGGCTGCCCGGGCTGCGGCAGCAACAATGCGACCTCACCCTTGGCAAGATGTGCCGCCGCACGGGCGTCGATCCCAGGCGGGCCCTCGCCCACCGGAGCACCGAAACGCACCGAAACATTGTCATCGGTAACGAGATGGGCGCGCCGGAAGACCCGCTGCAAGGCAAATTGATTCGTGTCTGTCATCCCGTGGCTGGCCCGGATTTGCGCGGCGTTTGCGTTCAGGATGAAGTGAGCACCGAGCAGGCGATCGTAGAGTGCTCTGGCATGCGCGCTACCCGCCTGAACCAGCTGGCGTTGCGCATAGTCGTTGATCACGCCGCGAACGTGGCTGTAGGACAGCGCACCCAGCATGACCACCGGCACAAAGGCCGACAGCACGAACAGGAAGAAGACGCGTCGCGCGACCGCACTGCGCAGAAAGGTCCCTTCAATGCGCATGTTCATGGCCGCCGGGCACGCCACATCATTAGGGAGAAAAGTCCGACGCCAACCCGACGAAGGCGCCGTCACGGGCCCGTACGATGTCGTCAAGACTGTCCTTCTGCGTCAATTGCGTTTTGGATACGCCATCTTTGCCCCTGCTGTAAAGATCGAAGTTGGAGTTGATTGGGTTGAGCTTGTGATCCTTGCGCGCCTTGCCACGCCCGCCGGTGGCGGTCAGATCGACATATTGGTAAGCATGACCCCACGGATCGAGCTTTCCGCCATTGCCGATGTCCGCCAGCGAGGCAGGGAAGCCCCCTCCGTTTGCGGCATAGTCTGCGATCAGCAGCTGAAGGACCCTGATGTCCATGATCGCCGTGGACCGATTGATCCGTTCACGGTAGTTGGCGTACATCGGCATCGCAATTGCCGCCAGAACGCCAATCAACACAAGCACGAGCATGAGTTCAACCAGTGTCAGGCCGGCGACCCGAATGCGCATCAGCGCGGACATCTGGTTTTTGCGCATGAACGCGTCTCCGATCATTTGTACTATTTCTGTAACACATGATACGCGACCGGCGTCGGGCTAATTCCGGCGTTAGAGCAACTACTTTTGCGGCCGGATACCGCCAGCCAACTCATCACCAGGGCAGAAGCTTGGCGCTATGACCTTGCCACCCTCAGGCCCGGCTCGTCATCGGCCAATACCTGCTCGGCCCAGCCCGCCAGCTTGCTCGTATCGGCGCGCAAGATCTCCTGCTTGACGGCCAGAATTTGCGCCGGGTGCATGGAAAAACTGCGCAGACCCATGCCCAGCAGCAAGCGGGTCAGGGTGGTATCGCCCGCCATCTCGCCGCACACGCTCACGGGTTTCCCCTGGGCCCGGCCCTCGGCGATGGTGCCCGCCACCAGCCGCAGCACGGCCGGATGCAGCGGGTCGTACAGATGCGCCACAGACTCATCCGCACGGTCGATGGCCAGCGTGTACTGGATCAGGTCATTGGTGCCGATGGACAGGAAATCAAAATACTTCAGGAACACCTTGAGCGTGAGGGCCGCCGCCGGGATTTCAATCATGGCACCGACCTTGACCGGGCCATAAGCGACGCCCCGGTTGTCCAGCTCCACACGGGCGCGGTCAATCAGGGCAAAGGTGTGGCGAATTTCGCTGGCATGGACCAGCATGGGAATCAGCAGATTCGCCTGGCCATGGGCGGCGGCGCGCAGGATCGCCCGCAACTGCGTGAGGAACATGGCGGGGTCGGCCAGGCTCCAGCGAATGGCGCGCAGGCCAAGGGCCGGGTTCAGGTGCGCGTCGTCCTGAAACGACTTGTCCAGCGGTTTGTCAGCACCGACATCGACGGTGCGAATCGTCACCGGCAGGCCCTCCATGCCTTCAATGGCGCGCCGGTAAGCCTGGTACTGCTCTTCTTCGTTGGGCAGTTTGCCCTGACGGCCCATGAACAGGAATTCGCTGCGGAACAAACCCACACCTACCGCACCGGCCTTGACGGCGCCAATGGCGTCTTCCGGCATCTCGATGTTGGCCAGCAATTCAATTTTTTGACCGTCCAGGGTGACCGCCGGCGTGTGCAGCAGGCGGGTCAGGCGGCCACGGTCGAGTTCGTGCTGGCGTTGCTTGAAGCCGTACTCTGCCAGGATGATGGGCGACGGGTCGACCACCACCACGCCCGCGTCGCCGTCGATGATGACCCAGTCATCCTGGCGCACCAGCTGGCTGGACAGGCGCGCGCCCACCACGGCCGGAATGTCCAGGCTGCGCGCGACGATGGCGGTGTGCGAGGTCTTGCCCCCCACATCGGTGATGAAGCCGGCAAACACGCTTTGCTTGAACTGCAGCATGTCCGAGGGCGACAGATCGTGCGCAATCAGGATCAAGGGCACATCCACCGTGTCGTCCAGCAGCAGGTCCTGCTGCGATTTCTTGCGCAACGTGCGGTTGGCCGGCTGGGTCACGGGCGAGGCCACGCCTTTCATGGCGCGCAAGACTTTCTCGGTAATCTGCTCCAGGTCGGCCTTGCGCTCGCGCAGGTACTCGTCCTCCATCTCGTCGAACTGGCGCGCAATCACTTCCAGCTGCGTCGTTAGCGCCCATTCCGCGTTGTACAGGCGATCCGTGATCCAGTGCTTGACGCCATCAATCAGATCGGCGTCCTGCAACAGCATCAGGTGCACGTCCAGCAGCGCGGTCAATTCATGCGGCGCCTCCTTGGGGCCCATGTGCGCAATGCTGGCTTGCAGGCGGTGAATCTCGTCCACCACGGCATTGCGCCCAATGCGCACCCGATCAATTTCCTCATCAACCTGCGTGGCCTCAATGAAATAGTGCGCCACGTCGACCCGGCTGGACGCCACCAGCACCGCACGCCCGATGGCGATGCCGCGGGCCACTGCCAGACCGTGAATAGAGAATGTCATTTAATCCACCACGTCATGGGAGAAGTGGCACGGTCGAGGCCATAGCGGGGCCGCCGCGCCGGGCCGCCCCAAGCAAGGCCAGCACCCTTGGGGTGCAGCGCAGTACACGCAGTGACAAGCGTGGGGGCCACATTTATTCTCCCTCTCCGAATTTGTCTGCCACCAGGGCCAGCAAGGCGTCCATGGCGTCCTGCTCGCGCTCGCCGCTGGTCTCGATTTCAACGGTGCTGCCCATGCCGGCGGCCAGCATCATGACACCCATGATGCTCTTGGCATTGACGCGCCGCTCGCCCCTGGCCATCCAGACTTCGCAGGGGTAGCTCCCCGCCAGCTTGGTCAGTTTGGCCGAGGCGCGCGCATGCAGGCCTAATTTATTGTTGATGGTCGTGGTTGTTTTGATCATTTTTCTTTCTTACCTGATTCTGGGGCGCCGTCACCGCCACCGACATGACACCCTGGGTGCCACCGGCCATGGCACGCGCCACCAGGGAATCGAGCGATTCACGACGGTAAGTGACGGTGCGCAATAGCATGGGCAGATTGACCCCTGCTATCAATTTCGAATTCAATCCGTCCACCAGCTTTTGTGCCGCGTTACATGGCGTGGCACCAAATACATCAGTCAACACCAGCGTTTGGGGGGTGTTGAGGAGGGCCAGGGCCTGCGCCGCACCGGCCAGCGTTTCCTCGGGCGGAACATTGGGCTGCACATCGAACGCCGCCACCCCGTCCACGGCGTCGGGAAAAACATGCAAAACACACTGGCGCAGCGCACTGGCCAGTGGCGCATGAGCGATGATGAAAATGCCATTGTTCATAATTAAAACCTGCGAGACAGATCGCCGCCAGACACAGTGAGCCAGCGCTACCTCAATACGTCAGAGCATTATGGCTTTTTGCCGTCAGAAAATAGGCATACGACGCGACGCAGCACGCTAAAAACACGCCCATCGCCGTCTGGAAGGCCTGGATCTCTGTCAGCCCCAACCCCTGAAAACCATCCACGGCCAAGCCGATTCCCCACTGCACAGCAAATACCCCGGCAAAGATCACCAGGTTGTACGCGGAGAGTGCTCGCCCGGCGAGCGCTGGCGCAAAAGCCATGCCCACCGCCGGTTGCGCCAGCGATACAAAGGTGCAACTCATGCAATACAAGGCCCACAAGGCTCCAGCCCACGTCGATGCTCCATCAGCAGCTACTATTAGTATAGCAAGCAACAAAAAGCTTATTGGCAACCCCCGTCCAATCAGGCGATCCGCATGAAGACCGCGACGCGTCAGCCACGGGTTGACCATGCCCCAGGCCCAAAAAGTACACAGCATCGCGACATTGATCCAGAATAAACCTTGGGCAGCTTGCAGCGGGCTGTATCCCGCCACCTTGATCATCCAGGGCGTGGCCCATAGCGTCTGCATCGCGACCAGGCCGCCATAACAAAAAAATCCGATAGGTGCCATCTTGCGGAAATAGGGGTGCTTCCAGACCTCGGCATAGCTGGCCGTGGCGCGCACCGCATCTTGCCCTGGAGGTAGCGCCACCACCCATTTCGGTACCTGCCAGGCAATGAGTACCATGGACAGCAGCACCAGTGCGGCCAAGCCCCAAAACAGCGCGCGCCAGCCCACAAGGGGCACCAACCATTGCACCGGCAGGGTGGAGGCCACCATGCCCAATGAACCGGTCATCAGCATCCAGGAGTTCGCACGCATCTGGCTTGTGGCGGAAAGCCAGCGGCGGTAGCCCGTCAAAGGCGCCATCAAACAGGCACTAACCCCCACGCCACACAAAATTCGCGCGGCCAACAGGCCGGCAAAACTGCTGGCCAAAGAAAAGGCGACGCAGCCCAGCACGGCCACCGTCAACAAACCAAGAATGACATTTTTCGGTCCATGCCGGTCCAGCCACTTGCCCAAAGGCAATTGGGTAGCCGAGAATCCCAGAAAGTAGCCCCCGGCCAGCAGGCCCAAATCACTGGCATTGAGCGCAAACTCCTGCGTCAACGTGGGTGACAGCGTGGCGGTCACGGCACGAATCAGGGCCGAAAAAAAGTAGGCAAAGGCAAAAGCCAGAAACACCAGGATGGCGGTGCGCTTGGGCAGGGTACTCATTGCAGTCTCAGACCGGCAAAGTAGGCGTCAGCGACAGCCGGATTGGCCGTGTCCCCATACATTGCAGCCTGAAAAACCACCGAGCCTGCCGCAAACCAGACCGCCTGCAGCACCACGGCACTGCCGTCAGGACGCGTACCGGATGCCACCAGCAGCACCGGCGGTGACAACGCGTTGGCCCCTTTGAGCACAAAGGGCTGCTCGGCCACCGATTGCGCCTGCAGATTGGCCAGCGTTGCGGCTTTCCACTGCGCAAGGACGGCATCGGTCATGGCGCTGTCTTTCAGATCGGCGTGAGCCAGTGCAAACTTGATGCCGCCGCTATCGCACGCCAACATCGTCATGGCGAGATCTTTGGCCCCCAGCTTGACCACGCGTTCGCCCTGATCAGGTTTGCAGGGAAACAGCGCCACCAGCGGCGCATGAGCAGGGCGAACTTCACGCCAGTTGAAGGTCGGGCTGCAACCGTTGAGAAGCGGGCTACCGCACAACAACACGACGAGAAGGAAAAAACGCATGAGGCGATTATCTGTGCTGATACACAGCGCCCCTGCCAACTCAGCCGGTTGCAGCTTAGTTCAGCGCGCCGAACACTTTTTTGAGCAGTGCACTGCCAGTCCCGACAGGATCCTTACGAATCTTCTTTTCTTCCTCGCCGATCATCAGATAAAGACCATCCAGGGTTTTGCCGGTCACATACTGTTGAATAGTGGCTTCGTCCTGTTTGACCAGACCCAGTTCAGCCGCCTTGCCGGCCACCTGGTTGTACTTCCCGGTCAATCCTACTTTGGCCGTGGCCTTGCTGACCTCCGGCAAAAACCTGACGCCGAGCGGTGCACGGGTTTTTTCAGCAAAAAAGTCCGTGACCGAGGTTTCGCCGCCTGCCAGAATTCTCTTGGCGTCGCTCACATTCATGGACCGGGCGGCATTGACCAGCAAGTCCTTCGCCATGGGGACGGCCGCTTCGGCAGCACGATTCATGGCCGTGACCAGTTCGTCGATGCGCCCGCCTTGTCCCAGTACCCGCAACAATTTGGACGCGTCTTCCAGATAGGCAGGCAAAGGAATCCGAACTTTTTCATTACCCAGGAATCCATCCGTTCTGCCGAGCAAGCTTATGGCGGTGAGGGCACCTTTTTCCAGAGCGGCTTTCAGCCCTTGGGAGGCCTCCTTGTTGGTCAGGTCATCGAGCGATAAAGCATGCGCTTGATGCTGTACCAACAACAGAAGTGCCGCCAGAAATGGCATGGGAGTGGAATTAAACTGTCGACGATTCATGGAAGCACCTGTTAAATGAAACGAAGTTTCGTATTTGCCGCAGCAGCGGGCATTTTGGCCGTCGGTGCGGGCATTTACCTGAATTCGGGCATGCCGACAGCACCGCAGTCATCTTTTGTCATGCTGGATGGCTCCAGGAAGGATACATCGCAGCTCAACGGAAAAGTCACCCTGGTGAACTTTTGGGCAACCAGTTGTGTTTCCTGTGTTGCCGAGATGCCCAGGCTGATCTCAACCTACGACAAGTACCAGTCACAAGGATTTGACACGATCGCCGTGGCCATGCGTTACGACCCGCCGAGTTATGTGGTTAATTTCGCCCAGACCCGCAAACTACCATTCAGTGTGGCCATCGACAATACCGGCGCCGTGGCCAAGGCTTGGGGCGACGTGCAGCTGACGCCCACCACTTACCTCGTGAACAAGCGCGGTGAAATCGTTAAACGCTATATTGGCGAGCCCGACTTTACGGAACTCCATCACTTAATTGAAACCTTGCTGGCGGAGGCCTGACCTAGCACTCCGCGGCCTTTTCAAGGAATCTAGTCCTTGCGGAAGTCGTCATGACAATTCTGGCAGGCGCCCCCCGTCGCAGTCACGGCCGTCTTGATAGCGTCCAGATTACCGGCTTTTGCAGCGGCAGCAAGCTTGGACATTTCAGCCTGCATTTTGTCCGCGTAATCTTTGAATTTGGCGGGCTCTTTCCAGATTTCTGGCTTGGCGCGCGTATCGCCTTTGTCCGTGCCCGCGATATAAGCTGGCCATGGGAGCTTCGACATGAACTCGGCCACTGCAGCGCTTTCAGCAGCTATTTTGGCGTCAAACGGGACCTTGCCGGAGGCCATGGCGCCGACACGGCCAAAATTCTGCTGCATCAAAAACATCGCGCTTTTCCGGTACTTGACAGCATCTTCAGGCTTGGCAAACTGGGCGGCGGCCGGGACACTCAGAGTCACTGCGGCAGTGGTGAGAACAAATGAGACGATTTTTTTCATTGTTTTTCCTGCTTAATGCTTGAGTGTTGTTGATAGCTTTGTTGAGTGTAGTGATGGTTTGAAAGTTCTGCCGATCTATGTGAACTAGGGAAACTACCGATTGGTTGGACCTGGAGCACAGCATCAACGCACAATAAGAACAATCAACCAGACGCATGGGGGTGCCTGGTACTTTGAGATTCTGAAAGGTGAACGTATGTCAAATACCGTCAGAGTATGGGACTTGCCCACGCGGGTTTTCCACTGGGCTTTGGTTGCCTGTGTTATCGGTTTACTCACGACAGCCCAAATCGGAGGGGATGCGATGGCATGGCATTTCCGATTTGGTTATACGGTACTCAGTTTGCTGCTGTTTCGCATTGTCTGGGGCATCGTGGGTGGGCGCTGGTCCCGCTTTGACTCGTTTATTTACTCGCCCAGCACTGTGCTTCAGTACATCAAGGGCCAGGGGCGGCCCGAACATTCCATCGGCCACAATCCGTTGGGGGCTGGATCGGTATTTGCGCTGCTGGGTTTCCTGCTTCTTCAGGTGGCGAGCGGACTCATCAGTGACGACGAAATTGCCACATCGGGTCCACTAAGTAAATTTGTGTCCAGCACCCTGGTCAGTACCGCCACTTTCTATCACAAAAACATTGGCAAGCTAGTCGTCATCGGTTTGGTCGTGCTTCATATCGGCGCCGTACTTTTCTATCTTGTGAAGAAGGGCGAGAATCTTGTTCGACCCATGATTCGGGGTGATAAAGAAACTCCGGTTGTGACGGAGGACTCGCGGGATGACGCCAGATCGCGTGCGCTGGCCGCCGCAGTATTTCTGGTCTGCGCGGCGATGGTCGCCTCGATGGTCCAGCTCGCGCAATGAGGCATTTGAATCACGATAGACTCGAAGCGCCTACTCCGAGTATGTATTGACAGTGAACACCTCAACAATCCGATTCTTTACACCCAGCTCGCCTGAGGAACTCAGTACGCTACGCGGCATTTTTCATGAGTATGCTGACAGCCTCCAAATCGATCTGTGTTTTCAGGGATTTGAGGCCGAACTGGCCGCACTGCCGGGAGAATACTCCGAGCCGCGTGGTGCTTTGCTGATGGCGCTGATCGATGACAAACTGGCCGGCTGCTGCGCTTTGCGCCCACTGGACACTGTGGACTATCCGAACGCCTGTGAGATGAAACGGCTCTATGTACGACCGGTTTTCCGACGAAGCGGCGTCGGTCGTCAATTAGTCGAAGCCATCATGGACTGCGCGCGTCAGGCCGGTTATGACTGCGTGCTGCTGGATACGCTGGATGAAATGGAAACTGCCAGAGCCCTTTACCAGGACTTGGGCTTTGAAGAAGTTCCGCCCTACTATCACAGCCCCATTGAAGGGGCGCACTACCTCAAGGTGGATCTATAAACGCCGCCACGACGTGTCGTGGCGCCCCCCTTGTTTCAAAAAACCCTTCAGGCCTTGGCCTGCGCGAGCAGTGTAGCCGCGTCACTGACCTCAAATTTGCCTGGCCCTTCAATATTCAACGAGGCCACTTTCCCGTCCTTTACCAACATGGAATAACGGTTGCTGCGCAACCCCAGTCCTTTGCCTGTCAAATCAAGCGTCAACCCGGTAGCCTTGGTGAACACCGCGTCGCCATCCGCCAGCATGCGCACCTTGCCAGCCGACTTTTGCTCCCGCGCCCAAGCCCCCATCACAAAGGCGTCATTCACGCTGACACACCAAATCTCGTCGACCCCCGCGGCCTTCAGTTCCGCGAACTTTTCAACATAACCGGGTACATGCTTGGCTGAGCATGTCGGGGTAAAAGCGCCGGGCAGTGCAAACAGTGCAACCGTCTTACCTGCACTGGCTTGGAGCACGTCTACGGGATTGGGTCCGATACTGCACCCCTCGCCCTCCACCTCTGAAAATTCCAACAAGGTTGCTGCGGGAAGACTGTCGCCTACTTTAATCATTTGCTGCTCCGGAAATAGTTGATTCGAATTCACCAATAAAAACGGCTCACATTGTGAGCCGTTTTTGCGAGACCTGCAGTCTGACGACTGCAAAGACTTAAACCGCAGCCGCCTTTTGGACCAGACGGGTTGCTACCCAGTTCTTGGTCTTGGAAATCGGCCGGCTTTCGGTAATCTCGATGACGTCACCCAGTTTGAACTCGCCCTTTTCGTCATGGGCGTGGTACTTGCTGGATTTACCAACGATTTTTCCGTAGAGCTCGTGCTTGACACGACGCTCGATCAACACAGTAACCGTCTTTGCACGCTTGTCGCTGACAACCTTGCCAGTCAGAGTACGCTTGAGGGATTTTTTAGCTTCCGTCATTTATAGCTCCTTATTTGGCGGATTTTTCAGCGCTTTGCTTTTCGACAAGAATAGTCTTGGCGCGAGCAATATCACGGCGCATTGAGCGCAGCGTAGCGGTGTTGGTAAGTTGTTGCGTGGCTTTCTGCATGCGCAGACCGAAGTGAGCCTTTTGCAACTCTTTAACTTCAGTTTGCAGACCGGCAACGTCTTTTTGGCGTAGTTCAGTAGTTTTCATATCATGTTCTCCTGATTACTGGCCAATCATGCGAGCCACAAAAGTGGTACGCAAAGGCAGCTTGGCAGCAGCCAAACGGAACGCTTCACGAGCCAACTCTTCGGTGACGCCGACGATTTCAAAAACGATCTTACCGGGCTGAATTTCCGCCACGTAGTACTCGGGATTACCCTTACCGTTACCCATTCGCACTTCAGCAGGCTTTTGGGAGATTGGCTTATCGGGAAACACTCGAATCCAGATCCGACCACCACGTTTGACGTGACGGGAAATCGCACGACGTGCGGCTTCAATCTGACGAGCAGTCAAACGACCACGATCAATGCACTTCAGACCAAAATCACCAAACGCGACCGAGCTGCCTCGGGTCGCAATACCGGTGTTACGGCCCTTTTGCTCTTTGCGATATTTGCGACGAGCGGGTTGCAACATAATTATTCTCCTTTACCGTCAGCTGCTGCAGCTGGCGCGGCTACCTTGCGGACGCGCTGAACGGCGGGTTTATTTGCGTTGGCCCCTGTGGCCTCGGCAGGTTTGTCGCTGCCATCGGCAGGCGCAGTGTTGCCACCCATGGGGGGGCGACGCGCGCCACGAGGCGCCGGACGATCCGTACCAGGACGGGCATCACGACGTGGACCACGTGGACGGCGGTCATCTTCAGCACGCGGCTCAACAACGGCCGGCAGATCATTACGACCCAGCGTATCGCCCTTGTAAACCCAGACCTTGACACCAATGATGCCGTAAGTCGTTTGTGCTTCGGAAGTACCGTAGTCAATATCGGCACGCAATGTGTGAAGTGGCACGCGACCTTCGCGATACCACTCGCAACGAGCGATTTCAATACCATTCAAACGGCCTGACGACATGATCTTGATGCCTAGGGCACCCAGACGCATGGCGTTCTGCATGGCGCGCTTCATGGCTCGACGGAACATGATGCGTTTTTCGAGCTGCTGTGTGATGCTGTCGGCGATCAGTTTGGCATCGATTTCGGGCTTGCGCACTTCTTCGATGTTCACTGCAACCGGCACACCCAATTGGCGAGCCAACTCACGTTTCAAGTTCTCGATGTCTTCGCCTTTTTTGCCGATCACAACACCCGGACGTGCCGAGAAAATTGTGATACGGGCATTCTTGGCCGGACGCTCGATCAGAACACGCGAAACGGACGCGTTTTTCAACTTGGCCTTCAGGTACTCGCGTACCTTGATGTCTTCAGCCAGCATGCCCGCGAAATCGCGGTCATTGGCGTACCAGCGCGATGCCCAGTTACGGCTGATCGACAAGCGAAAGCCGGTTGGGTGGATTTTTTGTCCCATATCTTCCTGGCCTCTTTCAGTTACCAACCGTCACGTACACATGGCACGTGGGTTTTCTGATTTGGTTGCCACGACCTTTTGCGCGGGCCGTGAAGCGCTTAAGCGAGGCACCTTGCTCAACAAAAATCGAAGTAATCTTCAATTCGTCGATGTCGGCACCGTCATTATGCTCAGCGTTGGCAATGGCCGATTCCAGAACTTTCTTGATGATCACAGCAGCTTTTTTCTGCGTGAACATCAAGATGTTCAAGGCTTGGTCCACTTTCTTGCCACGGATCAGATCCGCGACCAAACGGCCTTTATCGACCGACAAACGAACGCCACGAAGGGTTGCACGTGTTTCCATGGTCACCTCCTTATTTCTTTTGGACTTTTTTGTCCGCAGGATGGCCCTTGAAAGTACGGGTGAGCGCGAACTCTCCCAACTTGTGGCCAACCATTTGATCGGTGATATAGACCGGCACGTGCTGTTTGCCGTTGTGCACCGCGATGGTCAGGCCGATGAAATCGGGCAGAACCATTGAGCGACGCGACCAGGTCTTAATCGGCTTTTTGTCTTTGGTTGCAACAGCCTTTTCGGCTTTTGCGACCAAGTGATGGTCAACAAACGGACCTTTTTTGAGAGAACGAGTCATTTACCTGCCCCTTACTTCTTGCGACGCGACACGATCATGACCTGCGTGCGCTTGTTGTTACGGGTACGGTAACCCTTGGTCAGATTACCCCAAGGATCGACTGGATGACGGCCTTCGCCGGTCTTGCCTTCGCCACCGCCATGAGGGTGATCCACCGGATTCATGACAACACCGCGAACGGTAGGACGAATGCCCTTCCAGCGCTTAGCACCCGCTTTGCCGAGGCGACGCAGGCTGTGTTCTTCGTTCGCCACTTGACCCAGGGTCGCACGACATTCGATGTGGATCTTGCGAACCTCACCCGAACGCATACGCACCTGAGCGTAGATGCCTTCTCGCGCCAGCAGGGTTGCCGAGGTACCGGCTGAACGCACGATCTGCGCGCCTTTGCCAATTTGCAACTCAATGCAATGCACGATGGAGCCCACCGGAATATTGCGGATAGGCAAGGTGTTGCCAACACGAATCGGAGCTTCGGCACCGCTCATGATGGATGCACCAACCTCAAGACCACGCGGGGCAATGATGTAACGACGCTCACCATCCGCATAGCACACCAAAGCGATGTGCGCAGAACGGTTCGGGTCGTACTCAATACGCTCGACCTTGGCGGGAATGCCATCCTTCGTGCGCTTGAAATCGACCACACGGTAGTGATGCTTGTGACCACCACCCTTGTGACGAGTTGTGATGTGACCATTGTTATTGCGGCCAGCGTGTTGGAACTGAGGCTCCAGCAAGGGCGCAAAGGGTTCACCTTTGTACAGATGATCACGCGAAATCTTCACCACGCCACGACGGCCTGGTGAAGTGGGTTTCATTTTAATGACAGCCATGATTACGCAGCCTCCCCACCTAGGTTCAGCTCTTGACCAGGCTTCAGCGTCACATAGGCCTTGCGAATATTATCGCGACGGCCCACAGACTTGCCAAAACGCTTGGTTTTGCCTTTGGTGTTCACCACAGAAACGCCTTTAACCTCAACCTTGAACATCAATTCCACTGCGGCCTTGATTTCATATTTGGTAGCGTCTTGCAGCACTTTGAAGGTCACAGCATTGCTCTTTTCCGCGACCATGGTTGCCTTTTCAGACACGATGGGGGCGACGAGCACCTGCATCAGACGACCTTCGTCAAATGTAGTCAGATTTGGACCGTGGCTCATGCGAACATCTCCTGGAGTTTTTCCATCGCGGCCTTGGTGACGAGCACTTTGCGATAGTGAACCAGGGACACTGGATCAGCGTAGCGTGGCTCAACAACCAAAATATTCACCAGATTCCGGGAAGCAAGGTACAGGTTCTCATCGACTTCGTCAGCGATCACCAATACGGATTCCAGATTCATGGCCTTGAACTTGGCAGCCAAAGGCTTGGTTTTGGGTGAATCCACTTTCATGGAATCAACCACGGCCAAGCGGCCTTCACGCGCCAACTGCGACAAGATGGATGCCATGCCGGCACGGTACATCTTCTTGTTGATTTTTTGCGTGAAATTTTCGTCGGGCATGTTCGGGAAAATCCGACCGCCTCCGCGCCACAAAGGCGAGGACGTCATACCGGCGCGAGCGCGACCCGTACCCTTTTGTTTAAAAGGCTTCTTGGTCGAGTGCTTGACCTGTTCGCGATCTTTCTGAGCACGTGTGCCTTGACGGGCATTGGCTTGGAAAGCAACCACAACCTGGTGAACCAGATCTTCGTTGTAAGCACGACCAAACACAGTTTCCGGCGCTTCATATTTTGAAGTAGCCTGACCTTGGTCATTCAGGAGTTCGAGCTGCATCAGTTCGCTCCTTTCGTTTCATTATTCTTGGCTTTGACCTTGATAGCCGGGCGAACGGTCACAAAACCGCCAGCCGAACCAGGCACCGCACCCTTGATCATGAGCAATTGACGAGCTTCGTCAATGCGAATGACATCAAGATTTTGCGTGGTAACAGTATCGTCACCCAAATGACCCGTCATGCGCTTACCAGGAAACACACGACCAGGATCCTGAGCCATACCGATAGAGCCAGGAACGTTGTGCGAACGGCTATTACCGTGCGACGCCCGCTGCGAACTCATATGGTGACGCTTGATCGTGCCAGCAAAGCCTTTGCCGATCGTCGTACCCTGCACGTCAACTTTTTGACCCACAGCGAACACCGCCGACACAGGCACTGTTGCACCCGCCTTGTACTGGGCCGCCACATCGGCGGTCAGACGAAATTCTTGAATGATTTCACCAGCTTCGACACCTGCTTTTGCAAGGTGACCAGCAGCCGGCTTCGTGACGCGCGAAGCTTTACGCTTGCCAAATGTCACCTGCAAGGCGACATAGCCGTCATTCTCTTGGGTTTTGACCTGGGTCACACGGTTGTTTGACACGTCGACTACCGTCACAGGGATTGCATCCCCTTCATCGGTAAACAGGCGCATCATGCCAACCTTGCGTCCCAGCAACCCTAGGGAGTTACTCAGACTCATTGTTTTCTCCGTAACTCTCACCGTTGCAACTTCAATTGGCTACAACGTTTTGCGTGAGAGACTGTTAATAAAACCCTGTTGAAATGCGTTGCCGCTTTTAACAGAGCCTGCGAGTATAGCCTGAACCTTTTTTACGTGCAAGCTCATTCCACACCCGGACAATCAAGGAGCTCCGACTGACGCCGAAACTCCTTATGATTTACTGCAGCTTGATTTCAACATCCACACCAGCGGGCAAATCAAGTTTCATCAAGGCATCAACGGTTTTGTCCGTTGGGTCAACGATGTCCATGAGACGCTGGTGCGTGCGAATTTCAAACTGGTCACGACTGGTCTTGTTGACGTGCGGGGAACGCAGAATGTCAAAACGCTTCATGCGCGTAGGCAGGGGCACGGGACCCTTGACGATGGCGCCAGTGCGTTTGGCTGTATCCACAATCTCAGCGGCCGATTGGTCGATGAGTTTGTAGTCAAAAGCCTTCAGACGAATGCGGATTTTTTGTTTGGTAGCCATGGTAATTCCTTTGTATTTTGCGAATTACGCGATGATCTTGGCAACCACACCGGCACCGACCGTCTTGCCACCTTCACGGATGGCGAAGCGCAGGCCTTCTTCCATGGCGATCGGGTTGATCAACTTGACCGTGATCGACACGTTGTCGCC
>NZ_QEII01000182.1 GCF_003347515.1 Rhodoferax ferrireducens
CCTGCACCGCTGGGCCGCCGGCCAGCTGATGTGCCAGCAGGCCGACGGCGAGTGCATAGCTGGTCGAGTTGTTGTAGCGCAGGATGGTGCGGAAGTTGGGTCCCACCAGGAAGGCCGGCCCGCGCGCGCCGGCTGGAAGCAATATTGCGCTGTCGGCCAAGGCCGGCAGCGGCGAGCCGTCCATAGCTTGCACACCCCCGTCTGTCCAGGCGGCGGTTGGCTGTCGCACATCGGCGTCGGCGCGCGCAAAGTCGAATCCCGGCGGCAAGCGTACCTCGAGCCCCCACGGCTGGCCGGCCTGCCATCCGGCGCTTGCCAGGAAGTTGGCGGTCGAAGCCATCACATCGGCGAGGCTGCTCCAGATATCGCGTCGGCCATCGCCATCGGCATCGACCGCATAGGCCAGGAAGTTCGATGGCAGGAACTGCGTCTGGCCCATCGCGCCGGCCCACGAACCGATCATCCGCGCGCGGTCGATGTCACGGTTCTGCAGGATTTTCAAGGCTGCGAGCAACTGGCCGCGCGCCCACTCCTCGCGTCGGCCCTCGAAGCCGAGCGTCGCCAAGGCGTCGATGGTCGGGATGTCGCCCACAAAGCTGCCGTAATTGCTCTCCATGCCCCAGATCGCGACGAGGACCTCTGGCGGGACGCCGTAGCGCGCTGCTATGGGTTCGATTTCGGGGCGCAGTTGCAGCAGCTTATCCTGGCCACGGGCAATTCTTTGCGTCGACAGCGCGCTGTCGAGGTAGTCCCAGACAGCGCGGGTGAACTCAGGCTGCGCCCGATCCGACTCGATGACGCGTGGGAGGAAGCGGACGTTGTCGAATGCGATGTGGAGCGTGGCCTCGTCGATGCCGGCTGTGCGTGCGATGGTGCTGAACTCGACCACCCAGCGGGCAAACCTCTGGCTGTGTTCGACCTCGCTGGATTCGGTCGGCGTCGGGTTAGCGACTACCTCCGATGGCGCCGGTGCCTGGGTTTCGACCGATGGTGTGGAGGCGCAACCCACAACCGCGAAGATCGCCAACAACGCGGGAGCAAGCCAGCAGCGCGCTGACGCTGGAAAACGGGGTGGTGTTTGCATTCGTTCCTTAACTCTTTTTCTTCGGTACGCGGGGAGTCTTCATTATTTCGATCAATGGTTCTGGCGTCCCAGACCAACTCATGCGGTAGGCCTCGGCCTTTCGGACATTGCCAACCAATGCCGGCCTGAAGCACACCAGGTTTGTTCCAGTCGCATGACGCACGCTGGGGTACACAAGGCCAAGTGACCCGTTTCCCAGCAGCTGAGTTGCCAGTGACTGGGACGGGATGTAGCTCTCTGGATTTAGGCAGTCCTTGAAGCGTCGACCACGCCGCAGGTCATGAAACTCTGCGTTGAAGTCCGAAAAATAGGTCTGGTACGAAACGGTATCGTCAAACCGGTCGATTTCAGCGTACTCCACCGACTTGTGAAAGATCACTTCCGCCAGCGCGGTTGGCGCATCAAATGCGCAGTACCAAGCGCCACGTTCGGCGTTGTTGAACCGGCTGCCTTCCGGGCGGGGGTAGGTGAACGCCGCATTGATGATCCGAAAATTCGGTATCCCGAAAACCAATTCATCGACCCCAATCCCAGGCAAGCCACCAAACTCACCCATAAGCCGCTGGTTGGTTGCGTTGTCCAGATCAAAAAGATCGTTGAGGTGTTGCGCATCGTCGGCGATCGGCTGCAGCACGGAATCTGTCGTTTCTGCAAAGCGACTGGGAATCAGGCGCACCGTATCGAACTGGCGGATTGCAACTATCGGAGGCAGGGCCAACTCAGATACCGCCACGCCTGGCATCCAGCAATTTGCGAACGGTTTGCATGCCAATCAGGCCGCCAGAGAGCATGTACTGCAAGGGCGTACGGCCCGCAAAAATGGCATTCTTGTTCGGCAGCGAAACCCATTCATCCGCGAGCTTGTCGCCATAGAGGATGTGCAGGGCTTTGTAGATGCCGATCAGGAAAGAGATCCGCGTGATTCGATCCACGTCGAGCAATCGTTGCGGGGCTTTTTTCCATTCGTAAAAGGCGCTGTTGGATATGCCGCCCAGCAGTTCCCGCGCGTCCTCATCCTTGAGGTTCCACTTGGAAGCCAGATTGAAGAAGCCTTTGAGCGCGGATCCGGAGAGCCGTTCGCGTTCTGCTTTCGAACTCAAATCCACCAAGCCGGTGGGTTCGAACTGTGTCGAAGGGTATGCCAAGGCGTGGACTGCAGACATGTCTATACTCCGTTTGTGGATGTATTTTAGTCTGTTTTTGGATTTTGTCTACCCCGCTGCCTTCGGTCCTTACCATTGCCATGGCCGATTCGCTGAGCCAAACGAACAGGAAGGGTGTCGAAGGCAAGCGGATTTGTCAATGTGCGTGGACGAATAGGGGCAGATCACGCCGCCGCCCACTGTGCGCTCCAGCATGCCCAATTCCGGGTCGATTGCCTATGCGGTTTGCCGCAGCTTTAAATTGGGCTTGGCCAAATACAGTTGTTGCTTCTCTCCGGGGTTTTTGATTCTATTCAGCAAGACGCTGGCAGCCTGTTCGCCCAGTTCGCTGGGTCGAATATCCATCGTCGTCAACGGCGGGTTTGAGTGTTCTGAGTCAAGCACATTGTCGAATCCAATCAGCGCAAAATCAGACCCCGCTCGAAGGTGGCGTTCGCCAAGTGCCGACAGGGCACCAAAGGCAACAATATCGTTGTAGCAAACCGCTGCCGTCGCCCCCAATGACTTGGCCAACAGGGCATTCATCGTGGCGTAACCCCCTTGTCGATTGGGGTTGGCCGGAACCACCAAATCGGGATTGAAGGTGACCCCCTTCTTGGCTAGAGCCGCTTTGTAGCCCGCCATTCTCTGATCCAGCACTACGCCTTTTTGTCCACCCAGGAAGCCCACACGGCTATGTCCAGTTTCAAGCAAATGCGTTGTGGCGAGAAACACACCGAGTTCATTGTCCGACCCCGCAAAATCATAGTCACCCGGCCCTAAATTACGCACAAACACAGTCAATGGAATGCCCCAGGACTGGACTGTCTTTAAAAGCGTGCGTGGCGTGTTGAGCGCGGGACACAACATGATGCCTGCCGCGTTTTGCTCGCGCATGGACATCAACACCTTGGTTTGCATCTCCACACTTTCGTTGGTATGCGCCATGAGAACGATATAGCCTGCCTCAACCAGCTTGCGCTCAATGCCGACGAGGACTTCGGCAAAAAAAGGGTTCATCAGGTCGTTGATGATGACCCCGATAGCGTTGGAAGAATTGCCCCGCAATTCACCTGCACGCCGGTTGTACACATAGCCCAGCTTGGCCGCCGCCGCGCGCACTCTCTCTGTGGTATCGCCACGAATCAAGGGACTCCCCTTTAGCACCAGGGAGACCGTGGATTTGGAAACGTTTGCTTCCAAGGCGACATCCACGATCGTGATCGTGCGGGGAGATGGTGTGTTGTTGTTCATGGCTTCTAAGTATTTTCCCTAGGTTGGCGAATAATGTCTTGATATTTTGTTGGAACGTTCCAATAATTCATTGCATCGTTCCAACAAGTCTAATTGAAAAGACCCAAATGAGTACAAACAAATCTATTGGCTGGGGCCTCATTGGCGCCAGCACCATTGCCCGACAACACATGATCGGCGCCATTCGCGCTCAAGCCGGGCACCAGGTGGTGGCCGTCGCCAGCAGCAGCCAGGCGCGCGCGGATGCGTTCGCGACAGAAAACGCGATAGACGGCGCCTACGGTTCCGTGGCCGCGCTTTTGGCTGACCCTGCAGTAGATGTGGTGTACATCAGTACAACCAATGACCTGCACCATGACCAGGTATTGGCAGCCGCAGCGGCAGGCAAGCATGTGCTGTGTGAAAAGCCACTGGCTCTCCAGGCCGGCGATGCGATCGAGATGCTTCACGCATGCCGCAAGGCGGGCGTCGTCTTGGCAACCAACCACCACCTGCGTAACGCCGCAACCCACAGGAAAATTCAGGAGTTGATCAAGGGTGGTGCGATTGGCAAGCCCCTGTTTGCGCGTGTCTTTCATGCGGTCTACCTTCCGCCGCACTTGCAAGGCTGGCGCCTGGACAGGCCACAGGCGGGCGGTGGCGTGATTCTGGACATCACGGTCCATGATGTGGACACCTTGCGCTTCACCCTCGGTGCCGAGCCGGTTGAGGCGATTGGCATGACGCAATCAGCGTCTCTGGCCAAAGCCGGTCTTGAGGATGGCGTCATGGCCGTGCTCCGATTTGACAACGGTGTGCTCGCGCAATTGCACGACGCCTTCACTGTGAAACATGCGGAAACGGGCATCGAATACCACGGTGAGACGGGTTCGATCATCGGTCGCGATGTGATGACACAGCAGGCGGTCGGGGAGATCATCCTGCGCAACGCAGACGGCGAGCAGCTTATCCCGGTTGAACATGAAAACCTGTATGCGCGCGGCGTGGCCGCATTTTGCGCGGCCATGTTGGGCAAGGGCCAACCGGCGGCAAGCGCTGAAGACGGCGTGCGGTCACTTACAGCAGCACTCGCCGTGGTCCACGCCTGCCGAACGGGCCAAGCCCAGGCTATTGCGCCCATCTCGATGTAACGGAGTACAGGGTGAAAAACAAAATCATCACGGCCGAGCAAGCTGCCAAATTAATCAACAGCCAGGATGTCATCAGCATCAGCTCAAGCAGTGGGCTGGGTTGTCCCGACAAAGTACTGAAGGCGTTAGGTGAAAGATTCGATGTGGAAGGCGCGCCGACCAATCTGACCACGCTCAATCCAATCGCCGCAGGCGATATGTATGGCATCAAGGGCATCGACCACCTGGCGAAGGCCGGCATGCTCAGTCGGGTGTTGGCTGGCTCCTACCCCAGCGGGCCATCGTCCCTCCCCATGCCAGCCATCTGGCGCATGATCGTGGACAACCAGATTGCCGCCTACAACATCCCAAGTGGAATCCTGTTTGACATGCATCGTGACGCCGCGGCAAAACGTCCCGGTGTGCTCACCAAAGTCGGTTTGGGCACGTTTGTCGATCCGGACTTGCAGGGCTGTGCCATGAACGATGAAGCGGCGGCCAAGCCGGTGGTTCGCAAGGTCATATTTGATGATCAGGAGTGGCTCTATTTTCCGGCCATCGCACCCCAGGTTGCGATCATCCGAGCAACCACAGCGGATGAAAACGGCAACCTGACCTATGAGCACGAAGGCGCACTGTTGGGCGGCCTGGACCAGGCGCTCGCCGCGCGTAACAACGGCGGCATCGTCATCGCCCAAGTGAAGCGGGTCGTCAAAGCGGGCAGTCTGCGTCCTCACGATGTGCATGTTCCCTGTAATTTGGTGGACTACATCGTGGTCGACCCAGACCAGTGGCAGACGACCCAAACGCCTTATGACCCAGCCATCAGTGGCGAAATCGCTCAGCCCCTGGACTCATTCGAATTCCTGGCCTTTGGTCCGGATAAGGTCATTGCACGCAGGGCTTCCATGGAGCTCACGAAGCACTCGGCAGTGAACCTTGGATTTGGAATTTCAGCCAACGTACCGCGGATTCTTCTGGAAGAGGGTTTGCACGGTGACGTCACCTGGGCCATTGAACAGGGCGCCGTGGGGGGCATGCCGTTGCTGGGTTTTGCCTTTGGTTGTGCCGCCAATGCCGACGCCATCATGGCCTCGTCGAATCAATTCACCTACTTCCAGGGCGGGGGATTCGACGCCACTTTGTTGTCATTCCTGCAGGTTGATGAAAACGGCAGTGTCAACGTCTCCAAACTGGGCGCCAAGCCCTACCTGACCGCAGGCTGCGGTGGCTTTGTCGACATCACCGCCCATGCACGCCATATCGTGTTTTCGGGATTTTTTACGGCTGGTGCTCAGTTGCAGGTGGGAGATGGACGACTCACGATTCTCAAGGAAGGAAAGACGCGCAAGTTCGTGAAGAACTCGGAACACATTACCTTCAGTGGTGTGATCGGGCGTCAGCGCGGTCAGCGCGTGACCTACGTGACCGAACGCTGTGTGATCGACCTCGAACAGGACGCGCTGGTGGTACGCGAAATCGCACCGGGCATCGATTTGCAACGTGATGTTCTTGATCAATCCGAAATTCCATTGCGTGTGAGTCCAGAACTGCGGCTCATGGATTCCTCGATATTCCGCGACGCACCTTTTGGGCTGGAGCTGAAAGAGGGGAAGGTGACTCGTGGCTGATGCCTTTCACGCCATTCGGCGCATGACGGACCCGGGTTATTTGTTGCGGGCAACAAGCCTTGCCCTTCGCTCATGAAGTATTCGTTTCAATTTGGTGATGTCTTTGCCGCCTGGCCGCTGCTGGTCAAGGGCACGCTCAGCACCATCGAGCTCTCGCTGCTGGCCATGCTGCTCGGCCTCATGCTGGCGATCGTCTGCGCCTGGGGCAAAACCGCCGGGCCGCGCCCGCTGCGCTGGCTCATCAATGCCTACATCGAGCTGATTCGCAACACGCCGTTTCTGGTGCAGCTGTTCTTCTTCTTTTTCGCGCTGCCGGCGCTGGGCCTGCGCTGGTCGGCCTACGCCGCCGCGCTGGTTGCCATGGTGGTGAACCTGGGTGCCTACGCCACCGAGATCATCCGCGCCGGCATCGAGTCGATTCCCAAGGGGCAGATCGAGGCTGGCCTGGCGCTCAACCTGAAACGCCATGAAATCTTCCGCTTCGTGATTCTGAAACCGGCGCTGCGCACGGTGTACCCGGCCCTCACCAGCCAGTTCATCCTGCTGATGCTCAGCTCGGCCGTGGTGTCGGCGATTTCGGCCGACGACCTGACCTCGGTGG
>NZ_QEII01000183.1 GCF_003347515.1 Rhodoferax ferrireducens
GTATGCGTCCGGCCAACACACCTTGACCGTTGAACGGCTACTGGGATAGCGGCGTCCAGCGATGCGGCAACAGCTCATCAATGTGACTGTTCTTTTGCGTAGGCAGTCGTGCCAGAACATCCTTCAGATAGACATAAGGGTCATGCCCATTGAGCTTGGCGCTTTGAATCAGGCTCATAACGGCCGCGGCCCGTTGGCCTGCACGCAATGATCCTGCGAACAACCAGTTGCCCCGACCTATGGCGATGGGACGAATCTGGTTCTCGATCCAATTGTTGTCGATAGGCAGGCGTGCGTCTTCCACAAACCGGGTCAGTGCAACCCAGCGTTTCAAGCTGTAGTCCAGCGCTTTGGCGGTGGCCGATCCATCCGTAATGCGTTGGCGCTGCAACAGCATCCACTGGTGCAAGGCATCGACCAGCAGTTTTGATTTTTCCTTGCGGATGCGGCCTCGCTCATCGGCACCGAGATGTTTGACTTCCCGCTCGACCTCATACAACTGCCCAATGTAGGCCAGCGCCTGCTGGGCAATCTCGCTCTTGTTGCTGGCATGCAGGTCAAAGAACTTGCGCCGGGCGTGCGCCATGCAGCCCACCTCGGTGACACCTTGGCCGAAACTGGCCTTGTACCCACTGAAGTCGTCACATACCAACGCGCCACGCCAGTCACCCAGGAAGGTTCTTGCGTGCTCGCCGGCGCGGGATTCACAGAAGTCGTAGACCACGGCCTTCAAATCTTCAAAGGCCCCCGGCGCATAGGCCCAAAGGTACGCCCGGTGTGTCTTTTTGTTGCCGGGCTTAAGCATCGCCACCGGGGTCTCATCGGCATGCAGCACGGCAGACTGGAACATGGCCGTCTTCAGTGCATCGACCAGTGGCTGCAATTGCACCCCGCACACGCCCACCCACTGAGCCAGGGTGGAGCGGGCAATGGCGTAGCCAGAACGCCCAAAGATGGTCTCCTGGCGGTACAGAGGCAGATGGTCCGAGTACTTGGCCACCAGCACCTGTGCCAGCAAACCCGAGGTGGGCAAGCCCTTGTCGATGATCTGGGCGGGCACCGGCGCTTGCGTCAGGGTTTGGCACTCGGAGCAAGCCCACTTGCCACGGACATGGCGCTGGACGGTGAGTACGCCCGGTGTGTAGTCCAGCTTTTCGCTGACGTCTTCGCCGATGCGCTTCAACTGGCAGCCGCAAGTGCAGGTGGTGCTGTCGGGTTCGTGGTGCAGTTCAACGCGGGGCAGCTCTGGCGGCAAGGCTGCGCGCTTAGGCTGCTGGCGGGGTTCTTTGGCTGCTTTGTCCGGTGGTGCCAGGTCTTGGAGTTCTTGCTCAATGGCGGCGATGTCGGCATCAATGGTTTCATCGAGCAGACTGGCTTGGCCAGCATCGAGTTGTTCGCGGCTGCGGCCAAACTTCCAGCGCTTGAGCACGGCCATCTCATGGGTGAGCTGGTCGATCTTGGCTTGGCGGTACAGGATCTCGCGGTCTTTGCTGGAGATGGTTTGGTCCAGGCTGGCGATTTGCTGGTCGCGTTCCCTGATTTGGATCTCGTGTTGACTGATTTGCAAATCGTTGCGAGCGACTTGTGCGATCAAATCACGGGTGAGTTCGCGCAGTTGCTCTGCGTTCAAACCGGACAGTATTTCGGGGGCGACAACCATGAACGCAAGTGTGCCCGCTCCTCTGGAGATTGCCTATTGGCGCATCCCCCAATAGACGCAAATGCACCCCGCAATCCAGAATCACACCACGCTGATAATGCCGCCCTCGCCAATGCGCGACCAGGGTAAACCCAGCACCAAGGCATCCAATTGGGCGCGGCTCAGGCTCACACGATTGGTGTCACTTGCCACACTTGTCTGCGGCCAGACGAAGTGCCCCTGGTGCAGGCGCCTGGCTGCCAGCCAGATGCCAATACCGTCATGCACCAACACCTTCATGCGGTTGGCACGCCGGTTGGCAAACAGGTAGGCCGTATGGGGGTGGGCGGCACCGAATACTCCCACCACGCGGGCCAGCGCCGTGTCCGTGCCGGCTCGCATGTCCAGGGGCACGGTGGACAGCCAGACCGCGTCAATGCGGATCACTGCAGGCACTCGCGCAGCCACTGCGCGCAGGCGGCGCCACCGGCAAGAGGCCAGTGCACGACGATGCTGGTGTTGGCACGCTTGACCTCAATTCGGATGTCAGCGGTGGGCTGGGCAGTTGCCGGCTCTGTGGCCGCGCTCAAGGTGACCGGCACAAAGGTCTGCGGTCGATTGACCAGTGTGCCCTGGCTATGTTCGCGCAACCAGCGGTGCACGATGTTGGCGTTGATGCCGTGCTGCAGTGCCACCCCGGCAATGGACGCGCCGGGCTGTGAGCAGGCACCGACGACTTGCAGCTTGAGTTCGAGGCTGTAGAACCGGCGCTTGGGGGCTTGGGTGATGCGAGTCTCGCTCGCCATGGTGTGCATGATGTTCATCGCGCACACTATCTCTGGATATCAGCAGTCCTTCAATGTGTGTTGGCCGGACGCATAC
>NZ_QEII01000184.1 GCF_003347515.1 Rhodoferax ferrireducens
AATGTGTATAAGAGCCAGCGCCCCTCTCTCGCCCCGCCGGGCGAGAGAGGGGCGGGGGGGAGTGAGTGGGGGAAGTGAGGAAGTAACAGAAAAAGGCCAAATCCGCCAAGCCAACGAAACCCTGATCCTCACCGCCGCCGAACGCGTATTCGCCAGCGCAGGTTTCGGCGGCGCCACCATGGCCGCCATCGCCGAAGCCTCCGGCCTGCCCAAGGCCAATCTGCATTACTACTTCGGCAGCAAGCAGGAGCTTTACCGCATCGTTCTGGCCCGCACCCTGGAAGACTGGTTGGTGCCCACCCACGGCATCACCCCCGAGGCCGACCCCAAAGAGGCGATTGAAAATTACATCCGCGCCAAAATGGCACTGTCGGCGCAACGGCCGCACGCCTCCAAGGTGTTCGCCAATGAGTTGCTGCATGGCGCGCCAGTGGTCAAGACCTTGCTCGCCACCGAACTGCGCGAGATGGTGTTGGCCAAAGCAGCAGTGATCGAAGGCTGGATTCGCGATGGCCGCATGGCGCCGGTGGACCCGGTGCACCTGTTCTTCACCATCTGGGCTGCAACCCAGACCTACGCTGACTTTGATGTGCAGGTGTGCGCCGTGCTGGGCCGCCCCGAGCTGACGGCGCCAGACCACGCCCGCGCCACCGAGCATGCGGTGTCGCTGCTATTGCGGGGCTGTGGGTTGTTGATATAAATCGGCCTCTAGCCCGCATACAGTAAGCGCATGCAGCTATTAAATTAATAGAGACCCTCTCCCAAAATCGGGAGCCTTGACCTGGCACCTGGCCCTCACGCGCCGGTCTTTCGCGTGGGCAGGCGCCACAGCCACATGGCCACCCCGATGCAACAGACCGCTGGTATCCACCCGACTTGCGCCGGCAGCAACCACCAGGAGGCGACTGAGCTGAGGGCCATCATGGCCGTCGCCAGTTGTTTGGCACGCAGGGGCAGCGCGCGATGGGTCCGCCAGTCGCGCACCATGGGTCCAAAGCGCGGATGCGTCAGCAACCACTGCTCGCAGCGCGCACTGCCACGCGAGAAGCAGAAGGCTGCCAGCAGAATGAAGGGCGTCGTCGGCAGCAGCGGCAAAACAATGCCCGCCACGCCGGTGACCAAGCTGAGCATGCCGCAGAGCAACCAGACCCAGCGCTGCCAGCGTGGGCGTGAGGCGATGAGCGGCAGGGAGTCCATGGTTTGACTTTACCCCAGCTGCGCCTGACGCCGGGCCTGTTCGCGCGGCTGGGTTGTGCAGCGGAAATTTCCAGACGGCTGCAGGAGGCACGATCGGTTTGGGAAAAAAGAAAAGGCCCCGAAGGGCCTTTTCTGCAAAGCAACAGGGTCGCTGAAGACTATTATTTCTTCGCAGCAGGCTTGACTGTTTTCTTTGGCGCTGCAGCTTTGGGCGCAGCTTTTGCTTTTGCTTTTGCCTGTGACGCTGCAGCCGCAGGAGCCACCGCAACAACTTTCAACGCAGTACGCTGATCACGCAGGGTTTTGATTTCCGCATTGATTTTGTCTTTGCGTTCGGTCAGCTTCGCGATGCTCGCGCTGAGTTTTGCAGTGGCCTTGGCCGTCTTGGAAACGGGCGCTTTTACGGGAGCCTTTTTCACAGCGGCCTTGGCAGCGGGTTTCACCGCTTTTGCAGGAGCCATTACTTTCTTGGAAGTTGTCGCAGCCTTTGGAGCCGTTTTTTTCGCAGTTGCCATTTTCAAATTTCCTTTTTATTTAACTGGTTCAAATATTTCACCAGCACCGTATTGTCTCCAATATTTGCATGCGTCACCGACATTCGTGTTTAAACGTAGGGATGCGACCACGCAAATTGTTGTCATTTCGCAATTGACGAGTCGTTTGTGCCATCCTTTTTCCCCCGAACATCACAGTCGCTTGCGTGCGTGCGCGGTCCCAGATTCACACCGTCAACGGGTGTGGCTGGTGCACCGCATGCGATGAAGTCCTGCAGACTTCTTGTTCAAGCATGCACACACGGGAATGGGCGTTATGGCAGGTTTGATCACAGATGGTGCCAACAGACTTCGCCAACCTGGTGGCCAGTTCGTCGGCGCCGCCGATGTGCTGACAGCCGGGTTTGCTGAACAGCGTGACGCCTACCCCAGCTGCGCCTGGCGTTTGACGATATCGTGCGTCAGCCGCACATGGGCTTCCAGCGCCAGGGCGGCGCGCGCTTCTTGCCGATCGATGGCGGCGCGAAAAATGTCTTCATGCTCGCGGTGCACGTCGCGCCCGCTGGCGTGGGCAGCGGTCAGGCGCCAGTTGATGTTGCGGTAGCGCTCGGCGTGGCGGTACAGGATCGACAGCAGGTATTTGCTCCAGGTCGAATCGAAGCCGGCAATCAACGCTTCATGGAAGGCCTTGTTGCGCCGTTCCCAGAGGTCGGAGCCGGACTCTGTTAGATTGCTTTCGGTTTGCGTCAGCAGCTGGTAACTCGCCACCAGCGCCGCTTCCCACTGCGCATCGCCGTGGCGGATCGACTGGCGCAAGGCCTCGGTCTCCAGCATCACGCGGGTGTTGGTCACGTCCTCCAGATCGGCTAGCGAGATTGGCGCCACCCGAAAGCCGCGTTGGCCCTCCGACGTGACCAGCGCATCCGACATCAGCAGCGACAAGGCTTCGCGCAAGGTGCCGGCGCCGACCTGGTATTGGTCTTTCAGATGCTCGACGCGCAGCCGCTCGCCGGGGGCAAGTTTGCCGCACACCACGTCATGGCGCAGTGCCAGATAGGCGCGCTCGACCAGGGTGCGCGGGGGTGCCAGTTCGGCATCCAGCTGCGCGCCGATGCGGTGGTTCAGGGTGGACATCACGGTACTTCCGGCGGGTGAGGGGTTTCAGGTGTCGGCGCGTCCGCGCCCATGTTGCTGCGGCGCTTTTGCCGGTAGGCCAGTTGCGGCCGGGTCAGACCCAGCAGGCGCGCGGCTTCCGACAGGTTGCCACGGGCGCGCGCCACCGCGTGGTCCAGCACGCGCGCCTCTATCTCCTCCAGCGAGCTGCCGCTGTCCAGGATGCGCGCACTCAGGTCGTCGTCCTGCGCGCTGGGCAGCTGAGCCAAATGCCCGTGCGCATCCACGCTGGTCTGCGCCCCCTCGGGCAGGTTGGGAAACAGATGCGCCACTTCGACCCTACCGTCCTGGCTGGCCAGGATCACGCCGCGTTCCACCAGGTTTTCCAGCTCGCGCACATTGCCCGGCCAGTCATGCTGCTGCAGCGCCTGCAGGGCACGCTCTTCGAAGCCGGCGATGCGCTTGTTGTGCAAGGCGCAAAAGCGCGCCAGCATGCTTTGCGCCAGCAGCTCGATGTCGGCCTGGCGCTCGCGCAGCGCCGGAATGCAAATTGGATAGACGTTGAGCCGGTACATCAGGTCGCGCCGAAAGCGCCCGGCCCGCACCGCCTCTTCCAGGTCGACGTTGGTGGCCGCAACCAGGCGCACATTAACTTTTTTCGTGCTCTCGCCGCCAACCCGCTCGATCTCACCCTCTTGCAGCACACGCAGCAGTTTGGCCTGTGCCGCCAGCGGCAACTCGCCCACCTCGTCAAGCAACAGGGTGCCGCCGTCGGCACGTTCGAAGCGCCCGGCACGCGCGGCATGTGCCCCGGTGTAGGCACCTTTTTCCACGCCAAACAGCTCGGCCTCGATCAGCTCGGCCGGCAGGGCGGCGCAATTCACGGCCACGAACGGGGCGTCGGCCCGGCTCGAGAGCGCGTGCAGCGTGCGCGCAAAGCGCTCCTTGCCGACGCCGGTCTCGCCGGTCAGCAACACCGTGACCTGGGTCTGCGCTACTTTTTGCAGCAGCGCATAGGCCTTGCGAAATGCGCTTGAGGCGCCAATCAGCAGGCCGCCCTGACTGGCCGGCTCCAGCGATGACTTCAAGGCGTCCACCTGCGACTGCAGGGCTTCCATCTTTTCCATCAGGGAGTCGTCGGTGAAATAGACGCGGTGCGCTTCGCCATCGGGCCACTCTTCAATCGGCCGTCCGACGACCAGGCAATGGTCCGCACCGCAGGCGGCGCAAAGCGTCTCCTTGAACAGGATCAGTCGGCCCATGAAGGCACTGGTGTAGCCGCTGGCATAACCCATCAGCGTCCAGCAGGCCGGGTCGTCCACCAGGCCAAACTTCTGCCGGTGTGCATAGGCCTCCCAGGAATGGTCCCAGCGGAACTCGCCGTAAAACTGGCCGGCCGGCACGTCGAAGGTGAGCTTGACCGGCGTGACGCGCGCCGCGCCTTCCAGCATGTGCAGTTGCGGGCCGACCATAAAACTGTCTTGCAAGGCCTCACCCGGACGGGTCTTTTTGGCGTACTCGGCGTCGCACAGACCCGAGGCGTAGCCCATGCGCGTGAGGATGCGCCGGGCGTGCTCGGGGCCGACCGAACTCATCAAATCCTGGCGCAAGGCGGCCAGCGCCATGGTGTGCATCAAGACCATGCGCCGGTCGCCCAGCCAGATGGCGCCGCTGTCGGGCTCGAAGCGCAACAGGCGACGCAAGTCGCTGTCCGGGGGGTATTTGAGGTTGCTGGACACGTTGTCTCCTGGGGCCATACGGCTGTTTTCTCGATATTATGCCGCCGGAGAATGGGTCGAGATTCAAAAAATGACCGGTGTCGCCCCCTTAAATCTCGAGAATTATTATTTGGACTTCACGGCCAATACCGGGCATGGAACCGACAGCAAAATGTCCTGGGCGACGCTTCCCAAAATGAGCTTCCCCACAGGCGAGCGTTTTCGCAGCCCGATGACGAGCAGCGAAACTTGAAGAGAATCAACCAGATCTTCGATTTCCGAGACCGCACTTTTGCCACGAATAAACTGCTTGAATTCGGCATCAAGACCGGACTCAGCCAGCAAAGTCTCAATACGCTCTACATCCTGGGCATCCGCTCTCGAGGGATCGTCTTGCGAGCCGCCAGGGATGGCATTAACCACCACCAAACGCTCCTGCCGGCGAGCTGCAATTTCCATCCCTTTGTCCAGCGCGGCCTGACCTTCGGGACGCGGCGCGTAGGCTACCAGTATGGTCATGGTTGTTCTCCTTCATTAGCAAAAAACTGACTTTAGGTTTTTTTGGCGCCGTTGTCATTGCTTTGCGTGAACATCGATCCGCGCCGGCGTGAGGCAATTCAGGCGCGGTATGGGAGGCGTTGAGCCTCATTTTTGATCAGGATCAGGAGGCATTGCACGGTGCTACTGCGCCGGACGACCCGGACCCTGCGTACCTTGGGCGCGCGCCGAGAGATAGGCATAGAGATCGACGATATGGGCGTTCACGCGGGGCTCGCTTTGCCACGCCGGCATCGCCAGCATGTATTCCTTGCGCTGCACGAGGTCTTCGATCAAGGCTTCCCGCGCGGCGCTGTCGCCGCTGGCCCGCGCCGCCGGCAGACCCCAGTCGTAGCGCGTGAGCACGAGACTCACGAACTGGCGCGGGCCCATTTCGCGCACGCGGGGCAATAGATCGGGCCCACCTGGCGTGCCGGTCGCAGCGGGCCCATGACAGCCCGCGCACCGGTCCTGGAAGACGCGCCAGCCGGTATAGACCGAACCGGGCGGTTTCGAGAGCCGCGCGATCTCCTGGGCGGCCTCCCTGTTCTGCACCTCTACGGCGCACCCGGCCAGCAACAGGGCCGACGTGAACGCAGCGATCGAAAACTTTGTCATGCTCATCACCTTTCACTTTCTCGCGGGCACAAAACAGCGCCGTGAACTGAGGCGTACTGCGCAGCCCTTGCTGTGCCTGTACTGCGTGCGATTGTGGCAAGCGGTCCTCGCCCTTGCCTTGCTAATAATCAGTGCTTGCCACTGTCAGCCAAGCGCCCATTCGCCAACGCATGCCTGGAAATACATGCGCCGTGGTGAAAGCTCACTTGCAGTCTTTTCCAACCTCACCTTCATTTTTACCAATAGTCTGGCGGTTAAAGTTGTCGGATGCACGTCGCAATACTCACATTTGACGGGTTCAATGAACTTGACTCGCTGGTCGTCCTCGGCATTCTGAATCGCGTCAGGAAGCCCGATTGGCGCGTTACGCTGTCCTGTCCCACGGCAACGGTGACATCAATGAACGGTGTTACTTTGCACGCTCAGTCCACGCTGGCGGAGGCTTGTGAAGCGGACGCAGTGCTTTTCGGCAGTGGTATGAAAACCCGCGAGATTGCCAACGACCAGAGCATCATGGGACAGTTGAAGCTAGACCCGTCAAGGCAGCTTATTGGCGCGCAATGTTCTGGTACGCTGATGCTGGCCAAACTCGGTTATTTGAAGTCGATTCCCGCCTGCACTGACCTGCTGACGAAGCCGTGGGTGCAGGAAGCAGGGATTGATGTCCTGAACCAGCCTTTCTACGCTGAAGGCAATGTCGCTACGGCGGGTGGTTGCCTGTCTTCTCAGTATTTGGCGGCTTGGGTTATTGCACGTTTTGAGGGGCTTGATGCTGCCAGGTCAGCGATGCACTACGTTGCCCCAGTAGGCGAAAAGGAACTGTACGTTGACCGTGCGGTTGCGAATATCACCCCCTATCTGCCAGTGAATTCTTAAAAATTTTCGGACACTGGCTCCCGTGTTTGTCTTTGAGATCACTGACTTCTCTTGCGACGTACCCACAACATTTAGAGAAGCTCGGACGTCGGCCTCCTGGCAATCCAGCAGGGCGCTGTCACGGCGCATCGGCCGTCGCCGTTGCCTGTTCCCGGCGAACAAAAAGACGTCGCACCCATTGCAGCGGGTCATCGACGTAGGTGAACACCACCGGAACCACCAGCAGACTCAGCACGGTGGAGGCGAGCAGACCACCAATCACGACGATGGCCATGGGCTGGCGGAAGCTTGGCTCCGCGCCCAAGCCCAGCGCGTTGGGCAGCATGCCGGCGCCCATGGCTAGCGTGGTCATCACGATCGGTCGGGCCCGCTTGTGGCAGGCGTCGATCAGGGCATCCAACCGGCCCAAACCGTGCTCACGCCGCGCCATGATGGCGTACTCCACCAGCAGGATCGAATTCTTGGTCACGACACCCATGAGCATCAGGACGCCGATCACCGCCGGCATCGAGAAGGCCTGCTGCGACACCCACAATGCGACCAACGCGCCCCCTAGCCCAAGCGGTAGAGCCGACAGGATGGTGGCAGGCTGCATGAAGTCATGGAACAGCAGCACCAGCACGGCGTAGATGCAGAAGATGCCGATGGCCATCGCGATGCCGAAGCTCTGAAACAGCTCGGCCATCCGCTGCAATTCGCCCTGCTGCACGCGCTTGACTCCTGAGGGCAGGCTTTTGAGCGCCGGTAGTTCCATGGCCTCGCGCTGGACTTCGCCCAGTGCGCGCCCGCCGAGCTCGACGCTGAGCGTCAGGTTACGTGAGCGGTCCAAACGGGCAATCTGCGAGGGGCCGCTGCCCATGACGATCTCGGCGACAGACGCCAGACTCACCGTACCGCCGCTGCCCTGGACGCGCAATTGGCCCACCGCATCGAGGTTGGTCTGTACCGCCGGATCCATCCGGACACGGATGGGAATCTGGCGTTCCGGCAAGTTGAGCTTGGGCAGAGCCGTCGAATAGTCACCATAAGTGGCAAACCGCACCGCTTCGGCGAGCGCCTGCGTGGTCACCCCCAGCGCCGCCGCACGCTCAGTGTTCGGCCAGATCTGAATCTCTGGCCGCTGCAGAGCAGCGCTCGAGGTCACGTTACCGATACCCTTGAGCGTGCGCAGCTGGGCCTCGGCCTGCGCAGCGGCGGCGGCCAGCGCCTGCGAGTCATCGCCGGCCAGCGTAATGTCCAGTGACTCCCCACTGCCGCCACCGCCTACCGAAACCCGCACGCCGGGCAGCGCCCGCAAGGTCTGGCGCATTTTTGCCTCGACGCCTGACTGCTTGAGCTTGCGCTCGCCGCGCGGCACCAGTTCCACCGTGAGCGTCGCGCTGCTGACATCGGTCGACGCGCTGGCGCCGCCCAAGCCACCACCGCTGGTCGCGGTGCCGGCGGAAACAAATACGCCGTTCACTTCAGGCAGGCTGCGCAGCAAAGCGGCCGCGCGGCGGCCGACCTCCGCTGTTTCATCCAGCGTGCTGCCCGGCGGCAGCTTCAAACTCACACTGGACTGGGCCTTGTCCTGCGCCGGCAGGAAACCCGTGGGCAGCAAGGGGATCAGTGCGAGCGACAGCAGGAAGAACACCCCAGTGGCCAGCACGGTGCCCTTGCGTCGGGCCAGCGTGGTGCGAACCCACCGCAGGTAGCGCGTCATCAGCGGCCCGTCCGTGTTGCCGCCGTGTTCGCCGGGCTGGATCGGCTTGAGCAGGTAGGCCGCCATCATGGGCGTGAGCAGGCGCGCGACCAGCAGCGACGCCAGCACCGCGACCGAGGCGGTGATCCCGAACTGCCGAAAAATGAGACCCGGGATGCCGCCCATGAAGGCCGTCGGAAGGAAAACCGCGACCAGGGCAAAGGTCGTGGCGATCACCGCCAGGCCGATCTCGTCGGCTGCCTCCATGGCCGCCTGGTAGGGCGTCTTTCCCATGCGAAGATGCCGCTCGATGTTCTCGATCTCCACGATGGCGTCGTCGACCAGGATGCCCACCACCAGCGAAAGCGACAGCAGCGTCACGGTGTTGAGCGAGTAGCCAGCGAGCGCCATGGCGCCAAAGGTAGGGATGATCGACAGCGGCAGCGCCGTCGCCGAAACCAGGGTGGCCCGCCAGTCGCGCAGGAACCACCAGACCACCAGGATGGCCAGCAGTGCGCCCTCGACCAGCAGGAACATGGAGCCTTCGTAGTTCTCCTGAATGGGCGTCACCGTGTTGCTCGCCTCTGCGATCTTCACTTCCGGGTGGGCCTTGGCGAAAGCATCCACCGCGGTGCGGATCTCCCCGGCAACGCCCACATCGGAGTAGCCCTTCGAGCGCGTTACCTGGAAGCCGACGACGGGCTTGCCGTCGCGCAAGGCGCGTGTGCTGCGCTCGGCGTGGGTATCGGTGATGCGGGCGATCTGATCCAGCCGGACGTAACGCCCGTCGGCTAGCGGAATGCTGATGGCCGCGACCTCCGCCGCCGATCCGACCGTCGCGATGGTGCGGGTCGACTGCCGCTGGGACCCGATCTTCCCTTGGCCGCCTGAGCTTTCCCTCTGCACGGCCTTGAGTTGCGCGGATACAGCCGTGGGCGTGACGCCGAGGCCGGCCATCAGCGTGGGATCGAGATCCACATGGACCTCGCGGTCGATGCCGCCGAGGCGTGCCACCGAAGCGACCCCCTTGACGGCCAACAGCGCTTTCGATACATCATTGTCGACGAACCAGGTGAGATCCTGCTCGTCCATCTGGCCTGACTCAATCGTGAAGGTGAGGATGGCCGATCCCGCCGCCATCAGCTTGGAGACGGTGGGTGAGTTCATGCCGGCCGGAAGTTCCGCGCGGGCGCTGTCGACCGCGTTACGCACTTCACTCAAGGCCTCCTCGCTGTCCTTGTCGAGCTGGAAACTGACGCTGATGCTCACCGCGCCTTCGGTGATCGTGGTGGTGATGTGATCCAGGCGTGTGAGCGAAGCGAGCTTGTCCTCGATCTTCCGTGCCACCTCGGTTTCAAGCTGCGCCGGTGCCGCCCCTTCGAGCGAGGCACTGATTTGAATCGTCGGCAGATCCATGTCCGGAAAATCCTGGATCTCCAGGCGCTGAAATCCCAGCACGCCCAGCACCGTGAGCAGGAAGAAAAGAAGGACCGCGGGGACTGGATTGCGGATGGACCAGGAGGAGACGTTCACTTGGCACCCACTTTCTGCGCTGCCGTCGTGGGCACTGAAGCCACGGTGACTGGCGCTCCCTCCGAGAGGAAGGCGCCGCCACTGGCAACCACGCGGGCAGTGCCATCGAGCCCGGACAGTATCTCGATCCGGTCGCCATGCCGCCGCGCAGTGGTGACCAGTCGACTGGCTACTTGGTTGACGGAATCGACCACGTAAACATAGGTCCGGCCGTCACGCAACACGACTGCGGACTGCGGCAAGGTGAGTGCCGGCTTGGCTTCAAGCTCGATCGTGCCGCTGGCGAAGAGTCCCGGCTGCGCACCTTCGCCGGACGCCACGCTGACATACGCGATTCCGCGGCCGGTGGTCGTGCTCAGCGTTGGCGAAACCAGGCGCACTTTACCCGCCACGTTACTGCCGCCAGGCAGAGCGAGGCGGACGATCTGGCCCGCGCGTACGCCAGCAAGCTGGCGAGAATCCAGTTCGGCGCGCCATTCCACGCGCCCCTGGCGCACCAGGCGGAACAACTCGGCGCCGGTGTTGACGACATTGCCCAGAATCGCCGACTTGGAGGAGACGACGCCATCGTCCGCCGCCACGATCCGCGTGTGCGCGAGTTTCAGGCGCGCGCTTTCGACGTCCGCCTTGGCCGAGGCGACAGATGCCAATGCCGTCGCCTCATTCGTGAGGTATTCGTCCATCTTTTGCGGTGCCAGGGCGCCGGCCACATCCACGGCCTGCGCTCTTTGTCGGTTGGTGCTGGCTTGGGCCAAGCTGGCGCCGGCCTGCGCTGCCAAGGCTTCCTGTTTGCGTAACTCCGCCCGCACCGTATCGTCGGCCAGCTCTGCCATCAGCTGTCCTCGCCGGACGGAATCGCCCACATCGACCAGCAGCTGCGCGATGCGTAGCCCGCCCGTCTCAGGGCTGACGATGATTTCCTGCCAGGCCGTCAAGGCACCGCTGGCTTGCAGCTGCTGTGGCCAGCTCTGTGTTTCGGCGGTGACGACGTTGACGGTCAGGGCGCTCACGCTGGACTGCGTCGCCGTGCCCGAATCCTCCGCCGTCAAGGCTCGCCATGCGAGCAGCGCGATGAGCAGGACGGCGACGGCGACCGCGATCACCAGTTTTCGATGGGTGTTGAGTTTGTTCTTCATGGCTTGGTCTTTTCTTCGTCAATGGCGCTTGCGGGAGGACTTGCCGGGGTCGCGGGCTGCCAGTCCCCTCCCAGCGCCTTGTACAGAGCGATCCAGTACGCGACGCGATCACGTTGCAGGCCGATCAATTCGATCTGGGCTGACAGCGCCTGGCGTCTCGACTCCTCCAGCGTGAGCAGGCTGGTGCTGCCCGCGCGCCATTGCGCTTCGGCGCCCACGAGGTATCGTCGGTACTCCTGGGCTGCACGTTCTGACTGTTGCGTGCGCTTGGCGGCACTGTCCAGGCGGACCAGGGACTGTTCCACTTCCTTCACGACCGTTCGCACGCTTTGACGCCAGTCGGCATAGGCCGCTTCGTAGCCGGCTCGCGCGCTGTCGACGGCGGCTCGCGTGCGCCCGCCGTCGAAGAGCGGAATGGACAAGGTGGGGCCGAAAGACCAGCTGGTCAGTGCCGAAGCGAGGCCAATCGCGGAAACCTTGATGGATCCCGAAAGCGACAAGCTCGGGTAGAGGTCGGCCTGCGCCACGCCGATGTCTGCACTTGCAGCCGCCAACTCACGCTCGCGCGATGCCAGGTCAGGCCGCTGGCGCAGCGCCTGTGCCGGCACGCTTTGCACGTCGAGGCCCGCCGGCTGCGGGACGCCGATGCCGCCTTGCGCCAGTTGCTGACGCAACTCGGGTTCGTCGATCCCCGTGAGGTTCACCAATGACTTCACCAGCAGCTCGCATTGCGCGCGTTGCGCCAGCCCGGCCGAGGTGGTGCTGGCCAGGCTGGCGCGAGCCAGTGAACCTTCCGTGCTGGCGGTCAAGCCAGCGCGCACCAGCGACGCCGTGGCTTTGGCGGTTTCGTTCATGGACGTCAGTTCCTGCGCATAAGCGTTGGCGAGCAGGCCGCAGGCGCGGTACTGCACATAGGTGTCCGCCACTTCCGCCGCAAGGGATACGCGCGCGTCGTGCCAATCGTTCTCGCGCGCCTGCACACGGGCGCGGGCGGATTCGGTGCTGCGCTGTACCTTGCCAAACAGATCCAGCTCCCACGAGGCATCCAGGCCGACGCTGCGAGCGCTCGCCACTTCGCCAGTTTGCTGTGTGCCGCGTGTCACCGATGCCTGCCCATTCGCGCTCGGCAGACCTGCTGCACCAGCGCTGGACAGCGTGGCGCGCGCCTTCTCGATGTTGGCCCATGCCTTGGCGAGCGTGGGACTGCCGGATTCGGCGGAACGCTGGAGCCGGGTTAGCACCGGGTCATTGAACTGGCGCCACCAGTCGCCGAGCGCAGTCACGCTGCCGCCATGGGGCAGGGGCCCCTGCCACAGCGCCGCCGCTGCGGGTGCGGGCTCTGTATAGTCCGGCCCGACCGCCGCACAGCCGCCAAGCGCAATGGCGAGGCCGATCGCGAGAATGGAAAAGGGTTGCCCGCCGGTGGCTCGGTAAGTTTGCATGCTGCTCCTGAAGGTCAGCAGTCATAGTAGGTAGCGCGAATGTTCGCCAACGTTAGCGAACGTTAAGCTGGGTAAAAAACCGGCCCTGACCGGTCGGCACCGGGGCTTTCAAGCGATACTGATGTCGCATTGATTCCGGTGCTGCTCGTTGATGATGACCTCGAACTCACGGCGATGCTGTCGCAGTATCTCGTCCGTGAGGGCTTTGACGTGCACGCCGTACACGATGGCCAGGCCGGCGTCTCCGAGGCCGCTTCCGGTCGCTATGCCATCGTCGTGCTCGACGTCATGATGCCTCGGCTGTCGGGTATGGAGGCACTGCGCCGCATTCGCGCCTTGAGCAAAGTCCCGGTGTTGATGCTCACGGCACGCGGTGACAACGTGGACCGCATCGTTGGCCTGGACATGGGTGCCGACGACTACGTCCCGAAACCCTGTACGCCCGGGGAACTGGTCGCGCGCATCCGCGCCATCCTGCGGCGCACGCAAGCGCGTGAGGCGACCCCCAGTTCCGGGCAGCGTGTGCTGCAGGCGGGCGAGCTGATTCTGTCGCCGGGCAACCGACAGGTGACATGGCGAGGGATGCCTCTGGAGTTGACAGGCACGGAGTTCAGCTTGCTCGAAGTCCTGGCGCGCCACGTCGGCCAGCTCGTGAGCAAGCACGATATTTCGCTGCAGGCGTTCAGCCGCCCGCTGGCCCGATTCGACCGGCGCATTGACGTGCACATCAGCAGCATCCGCCAGAAGCTGGGGACGCGGGCGGACGGCGAATCCTGGATCCAGAGTGTTCGCGGTCTCGGCTACCAGCTGCTGGAGGACTGACGGGATGGGTACGCGCCGCTTCGGCCGGCTGTTCTGGAAGTTGCTGCTGGCGCTGTGGCTGAGCATGGTGCTCTCGTTCGCCGGCACCATCGCCTATATCACGCTCACCGGGCGTCCTCCTCCGCCTTTGGACGACGTCGCCACTTTCGGTTTTGTGCCGTTCGTACCGCTGATATCGGCCATAGTCGCTGTCCTCATCATCGGCCCGGCGCTGGCCTGGTATCTGTCCCGCCCGTTGCGCCATCTGCGCTGGGCCTTGCGCCGTGCCGCCGAGGGCCGTTTCGACACGCGCGTGCAGCCGCTGATGGGTGGGCGACGTGACGAGATCGCGGACCTGGCCGGAGAGTTCGATCGCATGGCTGCGCAGTTGCAGCAGGTGACCGAGTCGCGCAAGGTGCTGCTGCACGATATTTCCCACGAATTGCGCTCCCCGCTGTCCCGGCTACAGGCCGCCATCGGCCTGCTGCGGCAGGACCCCTCCCAAACAGACGCGATGGTCGAGCGTATCCAGCGCGAGAGCGAGCGACTCGATGTCCTGATCGAGGAACTCCTCACTCTCCACCGCCTCGAGGCGCCCGCCGGCTTGGTGCGTGAGCGGGTCGACGTGATCGAGCTCTTGCATGCCATCGCCGAAGATGCCGACTTCGAGGCGCGACCGCTGTCGCGCCAGGTCAGCATCGACGCGCCCGGCCAGTTCGTCACCCAGGTCAACGGCGAACTGCTGTACCGGGCTTTTGAAAACGTCATTCGCAACGCCGTGAAGTACACGGCGCCGGGCACAGTCGTCGAAATTCACGCGACGGTCAGCGCCGACAGCGCGCAACTGGTGGTGACGGTCCTTGATTGTGGCCAGGGCGTGCCAGCGCCCATGCTGGAGAAGATCTTCGAGCCGTTTACCCGGGTCGAAGGGGGCGAGTCAGTGCGCGGCGTAGGCCTGGGTCTGGCCATCGCGCGGCGTGCCATGAAGTTGCACAGCGGCCGCATCGAAGCAGAGCTGCGCGACGGCGGGGGCTTGATCATGACGCTCTGTTTGCCCGCCGCGGCAGAGGCTACGAATACGGGCGAAGAATGGTCCAGGTGACGACCGGTATGGAGCAAGCAGTTCGGGAAGTTCTATACCCGCTGTCAGTCTGGACCTAAGCTTCACGCGGCATGATGCGCAAGCCCCAGGCATAGGGGCGCGACGGGGCGACTTCTGTTGCGACGCCGAGTCACCCCAAAATTTATGAAAAATAAGGCTGTAGCCCCCGTCTAACGTGCGCAGGAGGCTATTAATTCAGTAGCAACTACGCACCTCTGGTCCGGCGCAGGTTCAAGCAGGCGCCCGCCCCGCAAAACCGAATAGCCCCCAATTTCTCGATATTTTGTTACCGGATGTCATCTCGCGCCCAACCCGTCGCTTGGCTCGCTGATTTGATTATTTGATGAAATTTGCCAAGTTTGGCTGCTTCAAATGCGCAATTCAGCTGTTTTCAGCCACCAGATGACCTAAGGGAAAGCCCCAATAGGCGGCAACTACACCCTCGGATTTTCAAGAACCAGGCCCAAGTCGGTAGGGGTTTTCCCTTAAATCTCGAGACTTTGGCCGGCGCTGGGCATTTTTGGCAAGGTCCTTGCAAAGTCATGAACGTTACACCCGTCACACCATGAGCAACACACCCAACTTCAACCCCAACCTCAAGTTCGTGCGCGTCATCGAGAAGCACGCCAACGGCCTGGTCGAGTTCGAATTTGCGGTCGGCGAACCCGAGCTGTTCGTCGAGTTGCTGATGGCGCAGGCGCAGTTTGACGAGTTTTGCGTCATGCACGGCGTCACCCCCACCCAGGGTCACCTCGCCGCAGTGCAAAGCCCTGAAGAGCAGGAATGGGACTGGAGCCTCCGCGCCGCACGCGCGCAGCACCTCCGTCACGACAACAAGGCCTGAGCCCAGGCCATATACACGAGGAGACCACTGAAATGCATATCGACCTTCGCACCGTCAGCATCGAGCCACTGCGGCAAACCTTCGACCACATTGCCGCGCGCATCGGCGACAACAAACCGGCCTCGCGCTACCTCGAGGGCACGATGGACGTTCAGCCCGAAGTCAACTTCCACTACCGGCCGACCTGGGACCCGGAGCACGAGATTTTTGACGCGACCCGCACCGCCATCACCATGAGAGACTGGTACGCGCTGAAAGACCCGCGCCAGTTCTACTACGGCGCCTACACCGCCTCCCGTGCCCGCATGCAGGAGACTGCCGAAGCCGACTTTGACTTTGTCGAAACCCGGGGCCTGGCCGACAGCTATGACGACGCCGCCCGCCGCACCGCGCTCGACTTTTATGTGCCGCTGCGCCATGTGGCGTGGGGCGCCAACATGAACGGCGCCTCCATGTGTGCCTACGGGTTTGGCACCGCCATCACCCAGCCTTGCCTGTACCAGGGCATGGACCAGCTCGGTGTCGCGCAATACCTGACCCGCATGGGCCTGGTGCTGGGTGATCTGGGTGAAGTGCAGGCCGCCAAGCAAGCCTGGATGGACGCGCCGCAGTGGCAGGAACTGCGCCGCTATGTCGAAGACACGCTGGTCATCAAGGACTGGTTTGAGCTGTTTGTCGCCCAACACGTCGCGCTGGACGGCATGTTGTTTGGTCTGGCCTACAAGGAAGTGGACCAGGCACTCAATGACAAGGCCGGTCCCGCCGTGTCTTTGATGACCCGCTTTCAATCCGAGCTGGCGGAAGACAGCGGCAAATGGGTGGACGCCTGCCTGAAGGTCGCCGCCGCCGAGAACCCCGCCAACAAGCTGCAGATGCAAACGTGGATTGCGCACTGGCGTGGCCGTGCCGTGAAGGCGCTGCAACCGCTGGCCAGCATGGCGCTGGGCAGCGACGGTGACGCCGCCCTGGCGCGCACCGCCGCCCGTCTTGACACCCGTCTGGCCAAGGCCGGTCTTCTCGCCTGAACGCCCCGGAGCACCCACCATGTCCAACGTATTTATCGCCTTCCAGCGCAACGAAGAAACCCGCTGCATCGTCGACGCCATCCTGGCCGACAACCCCAACGCCGTGGTCAGCATGATGCCCGCCATGGTCAAGGTCGATGCCCCCAACACGATGGTGATCCGTCGTGAAACCGTGGAAGAGCAAATGGGCCGCCCGTTCAACCTGCAGGAACTGCACGTCAACCTGATCACGCTCACCGGCCACATCGAAGAGACCGATGACGATTTCACGCTGAGCTGGAAGCACTGACCTCAGCGCCGCCACCCCCCATTCCTATAGAGCCCCAACAAGCCAACCGGAGACACCTCATGGACATGAAAGTCAATAAAAAGCTGAACCTGAAAGATCGCTACAACCTGATGACGCGCGATCTCGACTGGGAACCCAGTTACCAGAAGAAGACCGATATCTTCCCCTACCTCGAGTACGAAGGCATCAAGATCCACGACTGGGACAAGTTTGAAGACCCGTTCCGCCTGACGATGGACGCCTACTGGAAATACCAGGCAGAAAAAGAGAAAAAACTCTACGCCATCATCGACGCTTTCAACCAGAACAACGGCCACCTGCAGGTGACCGACGCGCGCTACATCAATGCGCTCAAGCTGTTCATGACCGGCATCTCGCCCGCCGAATACATGGCGCACCGCGGCTTTGCTCACGTCGGTCGGCAGTTTGCCGGGGCTGGCCCGCGCGTGGCCTGCATGATGCAGTCGCTCGATGAAATCCGCCACTCGCAGACGCAGATTCACTCAATGTCGAACTACAACAAGTTCTACAACGGCTTTCAAAACTGGCACCACCAGAACGACCGGGTCTGGTACCTGTCGGTGCCCAAGTCCTTCTTTGACGATGCCGTCACCGCCGGCCCGTTCGAGTACATGGTGTCGATCGGCTTTGCGTTTGAATACGTGTTGACCAACCTGCTGTTTGTGCCCTTCATCTCGGGTGCCGCCTACAACGGCGACATGGCCGCGATGGCCTTTGGTTTCTCGGCGCAGTCCGATGAAGCGCGCCACATGACGCTGGGCCTGGAGATGATCAAGTTCATCCTGGAACAAGACCCGAACAACCTGCCCATCGTGCAGCGCTGGATCGACAAATGGTTCTGGCGCGGCTACCGCGTGCTGACGCTCGTGGCCATGATGATGGACTACATGCTGCCCAAGCGCGTGATGAGCTGGAAGGAAGCCTGGGAAACCTATGCAGAGCAAAATGGCGGCGCCTTGTTTGCCGACCTGGCGCGATACGGCATCACCGTGCCCGCCGGTTGGACACAAGCCTGCAAGGACAAAGACCACATCTCGCACCAGGCCTGGGCCGCGTTCTATAACTATGGCGCAGCTGCCCCATTCCACACCTGGACCCCGTCCGAGTCGGAAATGGAATGGCTGTCCGCCAAGTACCCCGATACCTTCGATAAGTACTACCGGCCACGGTTTGAGCATTGGGCCAAGGAACAAAAAGAAGGCAAGCGTTTCTACAACGGCACGCTGCCGATGCTGTGCCAGACCTGCCAGGTTCCGATGTTCTTCACCGAGCCGGACGACCCGACCAAGATCGCCTACCGCGAGTCCGATTACAGCGGCATGAAGTACCACTTTTGCTCCGACGGTTGCAAAGGCATCTTCGACTTCGAGCCCGAAAAATACGTGCAGGCCTGGATGCCGGTGCACCAGATTTACCAGGGCAATTGCTTCACGCCCGAGGCCGATCCGAGCGCGCCCGATTTCAACGCGCTGGCCGAGGTGCTCAAGTGGTATCGCATCGAAATGGGCCGCGACAACCTGGACTTTGAAGGCTCGCAAGACCAGAAAAATTTCAAGGCCTGGCGTGACCTCGCCACCGGCAACTGAGCCCCCTTCCAGGAGACCGATTCATCATGACTATTGCATCCGTTCGTCCCTACCCCTTCATCCAGAAGGACACCGTGGACAAGTTCCCGGCACCGCTGCTCTACATCGGCTGGGAAGACCACCTGATGTTCACAGCCCCGTTTTGCCTGCCGCTGCCGCCGACCCTGAAGTTTGGTGACCTGCTGGCCGGTCCGCTGCCTGGCGTGTTTGGCGCTCACCCGGACTTCGCCAAGATCGACTGGACGACCGCCGAGTGGTTCAAGTCCGGCATGCCCTGGACGCCCGACGCCGAGAAAACGCTGGCAGAAAACGGACTCGCTCACAAGGACGTGATCCGCTTTCGCACCCCGGGCCTGAACGGCTTGAACGGTTCCTGCAACTAAAGTGACACGGCGCAAATGAGCTATCAACTCACTTTTGAGTCGACCGGCCAGGTGCTGGAGGTCGAGGAGGGGCAAACCATCCTCGACGCCGCCTTGCGTTCCGGCATCTATTTGCCGCACGCCTGCTGCCACGGCTTGTGTGCGACCTGCAAGATCGAGGTCACCGATGGCGAAGTCGATCACGGTGCCGCCTCCAACTTTGCGCTGATGGACTATGAGCGCGAGGAAGGCAAGGCGCTGGCTTGCTGCGCCACATTGCAGTCGGACGTGACCATCGACGCCGAGATCGAGGAAGAGCCCGATGCCCTGAACCTGCCGGTGCAGGACTACCGCGGCACGGTGTCACGCATCGAGGATTTAACACCGACGGTCAAGGGCGTCTGGATCAAGCTGGACGCGCCGACCCACATGGTGTTTCAGGCCGGCCAGTACATCAACCTGGTGGTGCCGGGCGAGGCGCAGAGCCGGGCGTTTTCGATTGCCAGCGCGCCTGCGGCCAGTGGCGAGATTGAGCTCAACATCCGGCGCGTGCCGGGTGGCGCCGCCACCGGTTGGGTGCATGACGCGCTCAAGGCCGGCGATGCGGTGCGTTTCAGCGGCCCCTATGGGCGCTTCTTTGTGCGCCAGTCGCAGCACAAGGCTGAGCAACTGCCCTACCTGTTTTTGGCCGGCGGCTCCGGCCTGTCGAGCCCGCGCTCGATGATTCTGGATTTGCTGGCGCAGGGCTGCACGCGGCCGATTGCGCTGGTCAATGGCGCGCGGCATCAGGCCGAGCTCTACCACCACGACGAGTTCGTGGCGCTGGCCGCGCAGCATGCCCATTTCGACTACGTGCCGGTGCTCTCGAACGAGCCGCCAGAGAGCGGTTGGAGCGGTGCGCGCGGCATGGTGCACGAGGCCGCCAAAGCGCATTTCGCCAACGACTTCAGGGGACGCAAGGCTTACCTGTGTGGCCCGCCGATCATGATTGAAGCCTGCATCAGCACGCTGATGCAGGGGCGTTTGTTTGAGCGCGACATCTACACCGAAAAATTCATTTCGGCGGCCGACGCCAACCAGCAACGCAGTCCGCTGTTTAAGCGGGTTTGAGGCACGCGCACCATGTTTTTCGACACCCGTCCCAAGCTCAGCGTTCACGTCATGCAAACCCATGAAACCTTTGCGTGTGCGCAGGACGAGAGCCTGCTGCAAGGCATGTTGCGCCTGGGCCGTAAAGGCATTCCGGTGGGTTGCGTCAACGGTGGCTGTGGCGTCTGCAAGGTCCATGTGATCGAAGGGCAATGCCGGCCGCTTGGCCCCATCAGTCGCGCGCATGTCAGTGCCACCGAGGAAGCACACGGCTTTACGCTGGCCTGCCGTGTCGCACCCGTCACCGCCATCCAGCTGGAAGTGGTGGGCAAATTTGAAAAACCGTTCAGGAAAGGATTTACCACGTCGGTAAATCCCTGATTTTTTTACAACAAGGAGACAACAATGGGTATCTTACGTATCGGTCACATCAGCATTCGGGTGATGGACATGGCAGCCGCGCTCAAGCATTATGAAAACGTGCTGGGCATGAAAAAAACGATGGAGGACAAGCACGGCAACGTCTACCTCAAGTGCTGGGACGAGTGGGACAAATACTCGCTGGTGCTGACCCCGTCCGACCAGGCCGGCTTGAACCACGTCGCCTACAAAGTCGAGAATGATGCCGACCTGGACGATCTGCAAACCAAGATCGAAGCCTACGGCATTCGGACCACGGTTCAGCCCGAAGGCACGTTGCCGTCGACCGGCCGCATGCTGCAGTTCAACCTGCCCAGCGGCCACGAAATGCGCCTGTATGCGATGAAAGAATATGTCGGCACCGAAGTCGGTACCCAGAATCCCGACCCGTGGCCCGACAACATCAAGGGCGCTGGCGCGCACTGGCTCGATCACTGCCTGTTGATGTGCGAGTTGAACCCGGAAACTGGCGTCAACAAGGTGGCAGAAAACACCAAGTTTTCGATAGAAGTGCTCGACTTTTTCCTCACCGAGCAAATCCTGGTTGGCCCCGCCGGCGACATGCAGGCCGCCACCTGGCTGGCGCGCACCACCACGCCGCATGACATCGCCTTTGTGGGCGGCCCGCGCATGGGCTTGCACCACATTGCGTTCTTCCTCGATTCATGGAACGACATCCTGAAGGCCGCCGACATCATGGGCAAGACCAAGACCAAAATCGACGTCGCCCCCACACGCCACGGCATCACGCGCGGCGAGACGATTTATTTCTTTGACCCGAGCGGCAACCGCAACGAAACCTTCGCCGGCCTGGGCTACCTGGCCCAGCGCGACCGGCCGGTGACGACCTGGTCGGAGGACCATCTGGGCAGCGGCATCTTCTTTCACACCGGTGAGATGGTGTCCTCGTTCACCGAGGTGTACACCTGATCGATTGAATGTCGGCCCTGCGGGGCCTTCGGCATGGATTCATCAACTTTGCACATCAATTTCCAGAACGAATAACAAACCATGAAAAAAATCATTTTTGCGGCCGCTGCATTGGCCGCCTCCCTGTGTGTGCACGCGGGCGGCCACTACGTCCCCGGCGTCGAAGGCATTCAGGGCGCCAGCGTGCCGCCACCCGGCACCTACTATCTGGGCTACCTGGTCGACTACAACATTGAACAGTTCAGGGCGCCGGGCAGCAGCACCGATTTGCCCGGCCATAACACCGGCACCGTGGTGGCACTCGCCAACCGGCTGGTCTGGATTTCGAACACCAAGTTCCTGGGCGCCGACTTCGGCATGGAGACCATCGTCCCGGTGCTGGGCACGTCCTTGACGATCAATGCCGCCGGCATCTCGGAAAGCAAGACCGGCTTTGGCGACGTCTACCTCGGCCCGCTGGTGCTGGGCTGGCACGGCGCCCGCTGGGACGCGGTGGCCGCAGCCGGCCTCTGGCTGGACAGCGCGTCCAGCGCGACACCGGCGTCGCCTGGCAAGGGCTACAAGTCGGTGATGCTGACGGGCGGCGCCACCTATTACTTCGACGCCGCCAAGTCGATCTCCGGCTCGGCCCTGATGCGTTTCGAGAACAACGCGGAAAAGTCCGGCGGCTTCAAGCCCGGCAACCAGGTCTCGCTGGAGTGGGGCGTGGCCAAGGTCATCGGTCCGGTGCAGGTCGGTCTGGTCGGTTACGACCAGGTGCAGCTCAGCGACGACAGTGGCCCCGGTGCCTCCGGCGACCGCTCGTCGCGGCACGCCATCGGTGCCGAGGTCGTGCTGCCGATCCTGAGTGCCGGGGTGTTCCTGAAGGCTGCCGCCTACAAAGAGTACCGCTCCGAAGCCGGCACCGGCGCCGAGCCCAAGGGCAACCTGTTCCGCTTCAGCTTCGTTAAAGCGTTTTGAGTATGAGATTGGAGGCGTGACATCATGAGCAACATTGAAGCGGGTTCCCTGTCTGGGGCCAAGCGTTTCGCGCCGACAGTCAGCGTCGCCCAGCGCACGATGGACTGGCACGCGGCGCATCTGGCTGCCGGTGCCGCGGTGCAGGCGGCGGAGGCTCTGGGCGTGCGTATCAATGTGGCCGTGGTGGACGCCTCTGGCGTGTTGGCGTCCTTCCTGCGTATGCCGGGTGCGCCGCTGCACTCGGTGGACATTGCCATCGACAAGGCCTACACCGCCGCCAGCTTCGGCCTGGCGACCAGCCAGTGGTCAGACGCATTGCTGCAGCACTCAAGCGCCGTGCGCGAGGGCCTGGTGCTGCGGCCGCGTTTTGTCGCTTTTGGCGGCGGCCTGCCGGTGCTGGAGAACGGTCAGCGCATCGGCGGCATCGGCGTCTCCGGCGGCTCCGAGCAGCAGGACGAAGCCTGCGCCCGTGCCGGGCTGGCGGCCCTCGGACTGAGCGCCTGACGGGACACGGCACCCGCTCCAACACCACTTCAAGAGAGAGAAAAAATGAAAGACTTCAAGAACTTCATCAACGGCGACTACGTCACCAACGTCAGCGGCCGCACCTACGAAAAACGCAACCCGGTTGACAACACGCTGATCGGCCACGTCTTTGAGGCCGGCAAGCCCGAAGTGGATGCGGCAGTGGCAGCAGCCAAGGCCGCGCTGCAGGGCCCCTGGGGCCAGTTGTCGGTGGTGGACCGGGTCGCCATGCTCGATGCCGTGGCCAACGAGATCAACCGCCGTTTTGATGACTTCCTGCAGGCCGAAATCGCCGACACTGGCAAGCCGCGCAGCCTGGCCTCGCACATCGACATCCCGCGCGGCGCCGCCAATTTCAAGATTTTTGCCGACACCATCAAAAACGCCTCGACCGAGTCGTTCGAGATGCGCACGCCCGACGGCAAGACCGCGCGCAGCTACGGCGTGCGCACCCCGCGCGGCGTCATCGCCGTGGTCTGCCCGTGGAACCTGCCGCTGCTGCTGATGACCTGGAAAGTCGGCCCGGCGCTGGCCTGCGGCAACACCGTGGTCGTCAAGCCGTCCGAAGTCACCCCCGGCACCGCCACGCTGCTGGGCGAGGTGATGAACAAGGTCGGCGTGCCGCCCGGTGTCTACAACGTGGTGAACGGCTTTGGCATGGACTCCGCCGGCGCCTTCCTGACCGCGCATCCGGAAGTGAACGGCATCACCTTCACCGGCGAAACCAAAACCGGCACCGCCATCATGAAAGCCGCCGCCGACGGCATCCGCCCGGTGTCGCTGGAACTGGGCGGCAAGAACGCCGCCGTGGTGTTTGCCGACTGCGACTTCGAGAACGCCGTCAACACCGTCACCCGTTCGGTCTTTGAGAACGCCGGCCAGGTCTGCCTGGGCACCGAGCGCGTCTACGTCGAGCGCCCGATTTTTGACAAGTTCGTCGCCGCGCTCAAGGTCAAGGCCTCTGAAATGAAGCCGGGCCGCCCGATGGATGCCGACACCAAGATCGGCCCGCTGGTCAGCAAGATCCACCAGAAAAAAGTGCTGTCCTACTACGCCAAGGCGAAGGAGGAGGGCGCCACCATCGTCTTCGGCGGCGGCGTGCCCGACATGCCGGACGACTTGAAGGACGGCTGCTGGGTGCAACCCACCATCTGGACCGGCCTGCCGGAAACCGCCACCGTGGTGCGCGAAGAAATCTTCGGCCCCTGCTGCCACATCCAGCCCTTTGACACCGAAGAAGAAGCCGTGCGTTTGGCGAATAACACCAAGTACGGTCTGGCGACTTCCATCTACACGCAGGACATCAGCCGCGCCAGCCGACTGGCGACGCAGATTGAAGTGGGCCTGTGCTGGATCAACAGCTGGTTCCTGCGCGACCTGCGTACCCCGTTCGGCGGCTCCAAGCAGTCCGGCATCGGGCGCGAAGGCGGCGTGCATTCGCTGGAGTTCTACACCGAGCTGCGCAACGTGATGATCAAGTATTGAGGCCAATGATGACACGCAACAACCCCCTCCCCGAAATCGGCCAGCGCATCAGCACCGGCGCGTTTTACAGCAATGTGCATGACCTGGGCCACGGTTTTCCGGTGCTGTTGCTGCACGGCTCCGGACCCGGCGTGAGCGCCTGGGCCAACTGGCGTCTGTTGCTGCCGGTGCTGGCGCAAACCCGCCGCGTGGTGGCGCCGGATTTGCTGGGCTTTGGTTACACCGACCGGCCCGCCGATCCGACCGACAACACGCACTACCGCATGGACCAGTGGGTGCAGCAGGCGGTCGATTTGCTGGACACGCTGGGCATTGAACAGACGGACCTGGTGGGCAACTCCTTTGGCGGCGCGTTGGCTTTGGCGCTGGCGATCAAGCACCCGCAGCGGGTGCGTCGTCTGGTGCTGATGGGCAGCGTCGGCGTGCCTTTTGTCATCACGCCCGGACTGGATGCGGTCTGGGGCTACACCCCGTCGATCAGCCGCATGCGCGAGCTGCTCGACATCTTCGCGTTTGACCGCACATTGGTGACCGACGAGTTGGCGCAATTGCGTTACCAGGCCAGCATCCAGCGCGGTTTTCAGGAGTCGTTCGCCGCCATGTTCCCGGCGCCGCGCCAGCGCTGGGTCGATGCCATGGCGAGCAGCGAGGCCGACATCCGCGCCTTGCCGCATGAGACCTTGATCGTGCATGGCCGTGAGGACCAGGTGATTCCGTTGTCGACTTCGCTGACCCTGACGCAATGGATCACGCGCGCCCAGCTGCATGTGTTTGGCCAGTGCGGTCACTGGACGCAGATCGAACACGCCGCGCGTTTTGCCCGGCTGGTCGAGAATTTTTTCGCTGAAGCGGATACGCTGAAGGAGTGAGAAATTAACAAGCTACCAAAACCGTCACTGCGAGGCCGTAGGCCGTGGCAGTCCATGAATCCTGGATTGCCGCGCTCCGCTCGCAATGACGGGCAGAGGCATGAATGCCGCCATGAAATACTATTGTTTTAATAGCTTCTTGCGCTTATTGCATAAGGGCTAGAGGCCTAAAACATATAAATATCTGCCATTTATCCCTTCAACCAACGGACCTAATTACCTATGGATGCCAAACTGATCGAAACCCTGGGCGACGAGTTGTTCCACGCCATGAGCACGCAAACCGTGGTCGAGCCGCTGACCAACCGCCACCCCGACATCACCATCGAGCACGCGTACCACATCCAGCAGCGCATGTTGTCTCGCCGCCTGAGCGCTGGTGAGCGCATCGTCGGCAAGAAGATTGGCGTCACCTCCGCTGCGGTGATGAACATGCTGGGCGTCTATCAGCCCGACTTCGGCTACCTGCTGGACGGCATGATTTACAACGAAGGCCAGTCGGTGGACGCCCGCACGCTGATCCAGCCCAAGGCCGAGGGCGAGATTGCCTTCATTCTCAAGCGCGACCTGATGGGCCCAGGCATCAGCAATGCCGACGTGCTGGCCGCCACCGAGTGCGTGATGCCGTGCTTTGAGATCGTCGATTCGCGCATCCGCGACTGGAAGATCAAGATCCAGGACACCGTGGCCGACAACGCCTCCTGTGGCGTGTTTGTGCTGGGCGACTGCGCCGTGGACCCGCGCCGCGTCGACCTCTCCACCTGTGGCATGGTGCTGGAAAAAAACGGCGAGATCATCGGCACCGGCGCCGGCGCGGCCGCCTTGGGCTCGCCGGTGAATGCCGTGGCCTGGCTGGCCAACACGCTCGGGCGCCTGGGCATCGGCCTCAAAGCCGGCGAGGTCATCCTCTCGGGCGCGCTGGCCGCCATGTCACCGGCCAAGGCCGGCGACAACTTCCGCGTGTCCATCGGCGGACTGGGCAGCTGCTCGGTGCGCTTTCACTGAGTCGGACGACTGAGATGTCAACCGCGGTCCTCGATAAACCCACCGGCGCCGTCACGGTGCTGGTCACGCGCCGGGTCAAGGCGGGGCACGAGGCCGCGTTCGAGCAGGCCTCCAGCGACATGACCGCCGCCGCCAGCGCCTTCCCCGGTTACCTGGGCGGGCAGCTGGTGCGCCCAGACGCCGAGGGCAGCGGCGACGACTCCGCGCTCTACCATGTCGTGTTCGCCTTTGACACGCATGAGCATCTGCAGGGCTGGCAACAGTCGCCGACGCGCTCGCTCGGGCTGGCTGCCATTGCGCCGCACATCGAGGCCCAGACGCTGCGCCAGGTCAGCGGCCTCGGCCACTGGTTTGCCGCGCCGGTCGGCCCGAAACAGAATCCGCCACCGCGCTGGAAAGTCGCGGTCGTCACCTGGCTGGGCATTTGCCCCACGGTCTACGTCTTGTTCTTGCTGCTGGGGCCGCTGCTGGCGCCGTGGCCCTTGTTGCCCCGGGTGATGCTGCTGACTGCGCTGGTGGTGCTCATCATGACCTGGCTGGTGGCGCCGCCCCAACTCACCCAATTGCTCAAGCCCTGGCTGTACCCGGTCACGCGGGCCGGCACGGCTTAATTTCAACCTACGGAGTCTTCATGAAAAAAATCAAATGCGCCCTGATCGGGCCCGGCAATATCGGCACCGACCTGCTGGCCAAACTGCAACGCAGCAAGGTCTTGGAGCCGGTCTGGATGGTGGGGATTGACCCCGAATCGGACGGCCTCAAACGGGCTCGCGAGATGGGCATTAAAACCACGGCCGACGGTGTCGATGGCCTGCTGCCGCATGTGCTGGCGGATGGCGTGCAGATCGCCTTTGACGCCACCAGCGCCTATGTGCATGCCGAAAACTCGCGCAAGCTCAATGCGCTGGGCGTGATGATGATCGACTTGACGCCTGCGGCAATAGGCCCGTTCTGCGTGCCGCCGGTGAACCTGATGGAACACCTGGGCAAAGGCGAGATGAACGTCAACATGGTGACCTGCGGCGGCCAGGCGACTATTCCGATGGTGGCGGCCGTATCGCGTGTGCAGCCGGTGGCCTATGGCGAAATCGTCGCCACCGTGTCGAGCCGCTCGGTCGGTCCCGGCACGCGCAAGAACATCGACGAATTCACGCGCACCACCTCTGGCGCGGTCGAAAAAGTAGGTGGCGCCAAAAAGGGCAAAGCCATCATCATCATCAACCCGGCCGAGCCGCCACTGATGATGCGTGACACCGTGCACTGCCTGACCGAAACCACGCCCGATCAGGCCAGGATCACGGCCTCGATTCACCAGATGCTGGCCGAGGTACAAAAGTATGTGCCCGGTTACCGCCTGGTCAACGGCCCGGTGTTTGACGGCAACCGCGTCTCGGTCTACATGGAGGTCGAAGGCCTGGGCGACTACCTGCCCAAGTACGCCGGCAACCTCGACATCATGACGGCGGCCGCCGCCCGCACGGCCGAAATGTTTGCCGAAGAAATCATCGCCGGCCGCCTCACGCTCAAGGCCACGGCCGCGCCCGTCGCTACCCCGGCTTTTGCCTGAAAACTCTCAAAGAGAACTACCATGAATTTACAAGGTAAAAAAATCACCGTTCACGACATGACCTTGCGCGACGGCATGCACCCCAAGCGCCACCTGATGACGCTGGAGCAGATGAAAAGCATCGCCTGCGGCCTCGACGCCGCCGGTGTGCCGCTGATCGAAGTCACCCACGGCGACGGCCTCGGCGGCAGCTCGGTCAACTACGGTTTTCCGGCCCACACCGACGAGGAATATCTGAGCGCTGTCATTCCGCAGATGAAGCAGGCCAAAGTGTCGGCGCTGCTGATCCCCGGCATCGGCACCGTCGATCATTTGCTGATGGCCAAGGATTTGGGCGTCAACACCATCCGCGTGGCGACCCACTGCACCGAGGCCGATGTGTCGGAGCAGCACATCACCCAATCGCGCAAACTGGGTCTGGACACCGTGGGCTTCTTGATGATGGCGCACATGGCCAGCCCGGAAAAACTGGTGAGTCAGGCGCTGCTGATGCAAGGCTATGGCGCCAACTGCATCTACGTCACCGACTCCGCCGGCTACATGCTGCCTGACGACGTGAAAGTGCGCCTGAGTGCCGTGCGCGCCGCGCTCAAACCCGAGACCGAACTGGGTTTTCACGGTCACCACAACATGGCCATGGGTGTCGCCAACTCGATCGCTGCGATTGAAGCCGGTGCGAATCGCATCGACGCCGCTGCCGCTGGCCTCGGTGCCGGTGCCGGCAACACGCCGATGGAAGTGTTCATCGCCGTATGCGCCCGCATGGGCATCGAGACCGGCGTCGATGTGTTCAAGATTCAGGACGTGGCCGAAGACCTGGTGGTGCCGATGATGGACCACATCATCCGCATCGACCGCGACTCGCTCACGCTGGGCTATGCCGGCGTGTACTCCAGCTTCTTGCTGTTTGCCAAACGCGCCAGTGTGAAATACGGCGTGCCCGCGCGCGACATTCTGGTCGAACTCGGCCGCCGCGGCATGGTGGGCGGGCAAGAGGACATGATCGAAGACACCGCCATGACCATGGCGCGTGAACGCAAAAATTCAACCAAGGTAGCCGCATGAAACTCGACGCCAAAACCATTGCCGCCCTGGCCGAACACCTGGAAAACTGCGAACTGCAGGCCAAGGACACGACCAAGATCACCGAAGAGTATCCCGACATGGATTGGGATGACGCCTACGCCATTCAGGACGAAATCCGCCGCCGCAAGATTGCGCGCGGCGGCCGCATCATCGGCCTCAAAGCCGGCCTGACCTCGCACGCCAAGATGAAGCAGATGGGCGTGACCACGCCGGTGTTCGGCTTCATGGCCGACTACTACGCCGTGCCCGATGGCGGCGAGTGCAAAGTGAGTGAGCTGATCCACCCCAAGGTTGAGCCCGAGATCGCTTTCGTCACCAAGACCGAGTTGCGCGGCCCCGGCTGCCACATCGGCGCCGTGCTGGCCGCCACCGACTTTGTCATGCCCGGCATCGAGGTGATTGACAGCCGCTACCGCGACTTCAAGTTCGACCTGAAAAGCGTGGTGGCCGACAACACCTCGGCGGCGCGCTTCGTGGTCGGCGGCCAACCCATGGCCGTGTCCGGCGTGGACCTGCGCACGGTCGGCATCGTGCTCGAGAGAAACGGCCAGGCCGTCGCCTTTGGCGCTGGCGCCGCCGTGCTGGGCCACCCGGCCGCCGCCATTGCCATGCTGGCGAATCACTTGGCGGAACGCGGCGAGTGCATTCCGGCGGGCAGCCTGATTTTGTCGGGCGGCATCACTGAAGCCGTGTCGGTGGAAGCGGGCGACAACGTCACCCTGCGCGTGCAAGGCATGGGCAGCACCAGCATCCGTTTTGTTTGAAACCACTTAGGAGAACCCCATGCCATTCGCACAGATTTACATGATTGAAGGGCGTACCGAAGAACAAAAACGCGCCGTGATTGAAAAAGTCAGCGCCGCCCTGGTCGAAGCCACCGGCACCCCGATTGCCAACGTGCGCGTCTGGATTCAGGACGTGCCGAAGGAAAACTGGGGGATTGCGGGGGTTAGTGCGAAAGACTTGGGGCGGTGAGTTTTTTAAGAGAAATCGGGCTGTAGCCCACGTCAGTAGGGCGGTCGACGTGGGAATCGGTCGCTTCTGAGTAGGGTGGGTCTATTGGGCGCAGTGGAGCTGGAGCATCCGAATTGCCGTTTTTTTGCCGAAGGTCACAGCTTGATCTATGGATGCCGAACTGAAAAGTTTAGTTGTCGAACAACCGCAGTTCTACGTGTGATGCTCATTGTCAATGTAAAAAACTCTCAAACCGACTTTTAATTTAGGCTGGTTATTCGACCAAGGTATTCCTGTTTTATCGCCCGCATTGGCAGCATTGACGATATTGCCATTGACCATGAGTCCTTCGACATCTGCTTCTTCAAACAAAACGGGAAACTCAATGGCAATTTTTGATCCAACTGCAATAGTTCCGAACTCAATGTCAATACCAAATTTGTCTGCCCAGACCTTGGTCACTTTGCCGATGTACAGATAATGTGTGGGGATGATTTCAAAGCGCCCGTGTTGGTAGAGAACTGGTTGTACATGCTCGAATTTCCATTGATGCAGACGTGCATTCCTTACCAGACGGTAGAAGTCCCAAGCGGTCAATAAACCCAATTGACTTTCCAATGCAACATGAAGCAACTCCTGTCTAAAAGGCATTGCATTGTCCCGCTCCATGGGAGGGATGTGCCGCTGATGATTGATCAGCGATAGGCCCAAAACATCCGTTCTTTTTTGCTCGCGCATCACAAGCATTGCATGCTTTCCGGCTTGCATCACATCCTCGTCACCCGGATAGCTGCCAATGCCTTTGACATCAACCACGAGGGTCGGACTGACATCCTGAATCTGCAGATCTTCACGCCGACTTTTGGCCTCCTTGTCTCTCACTTGGTCCATATCAATGACTTTGTTGAACCCAAGATATTTCAAACCAATTTTGACTGCTTCGACGAGTGGGTCGCCTGTTTGCGTCAATAAATCATGCATCCAACCGTCTTGCTTTCGCGCCTGTACCACCTTTTGTTCCAAGACTGCCAAATCGGTTTTGAATTTCGCTTCGAGCTGACTACGTTGATCGTGCAGTTGCACGACCTTCGGCAACTCATAGTCCGGCAAATGAGTCCATCGCCCCTGTTCAATGCCGGGAAAAAGATGTGGGGCAATCTCGGGTAATACGTCGGTAAAAAGAGACTTCAGAAACCCCGTTTTATCTTTGATTTGAGGCAATACGACTACAAGCCCTTTGGACCCGCAAGTACGTTGCAATGCAACGGCTTGCCCAAATTTGTTTTGGACAAGTGGGGTCCAAGGAGCTTGTTGTCTATAACCGCCTCTAAGTGTGCAGTCATACATGCTGTCCTGATCTAATAACTTCGTACACACAGATAGGTGGAAATCTCCTGAGAAAATAAACGTGACGAAATCAAAACGAAGAGTCTTTGACGCGAGCTTCAAGCTGCAAGTCGTTGAAATGATCCGG
>NZ_QEII01000185.1 GCF_003347515.1 Rhodoferax ferrireducens
TCCTTGGCCTGTCGGCCGGCGGCGTGCTCAAGCCCGAGATGGTCAAGACCATGGCGCGCGACCCCATCATCCTGGCGATGGCCAACCCGACGCCAGAGATCAGCCCCGAAGAAGCGCTGGCGGTGCGCCCGGACGCGATCCTGGGCACCGGCCGTTCCGACTATCCGAACCAGGTCAACAACGTCCTGTGCTTCCCGTTCATCTTCCGTGGCGCGCTCGATGTCGGCGCCACGACGATCAACGAGGAAATGAAGCTGGCCGCCGTGCGCGCCATTGCCGAGCTGGCGCACGCCGAGATTCCCGAGGTGGTGGCCCAGGCCTATGGCGCCGTCGGCCTGCGCTTTGGCGCGCAGTACCTGATCCCCAAGCCCTTTGATCCGCGCCTGATCGAGGTGGTGGCGCCGGCCGTGGCGCAGGCGGCCATGGACAGCGGTGTCGCCACGCGCCCAATCACGGACATGCCGGCCTACCGGCTGCGCCTGAGCCAGTTCGTCTACCAGACCGGCAGCGCGATGCAACCGGTGTTCGCCGCCGCCAAGCGCCTCTCGCACAAGACGCCCAAGCGCGTGGTCTATGCCGAGGGCGAGGACGAGCGCGTGCTGCGCGCCGCCCAGGTCGTGGTCGACGAGGGCCTGGCCCGGCCGCTGCTGGTGGGGCGCCCGGACGTGATGACCGAACGCATCGCCCAGTACGGCCTGCGCCTGACGCTGGACCGGGATTGCGAATGCGTCAATCCGCTGGACCCGGCAGTCTATGGCGACGCGGCCGACGCCTACTACCAGCTCAACCGGCGCCACGGTGTCTCGCGTGCCTTGGCGCGCACTGAAATGCGCAGCCGCGGCACCCTGCTGGGCGCGATGCTGGTGCGCCAGGGCCAGGCCGATGCAATGCTGTGCGGCACCGTCGGGCGCTACCCGGACCACCTCGCTTATGTGCGCGACGTGATTGGCCTGCGCGAAGGCGCCGAGACCTTTGCCGCGATGCAGATGCTGATGCTGCCCGGGCGCCAGTTGTTCATCTGCGACACCCACGTCAACCTCGATCCCACGGCCGAGCAGATCGCCGAGATCACGCTGCTGGCGAGTGAGACCGTGCGGCGTTTCGGCATCACGCCGAGCGTGGCGCTGCTGTCGCATTCCAGCTTCGGCAGCTCGGACGCGCCCACCGCCGTCAAGATGCGCCAGGCGCTGGCGCTGGTGCAGGCGAGCGACCCCAAGCTGGCCGTCGATGGCGAGATGCGGGGCGACGCGGCCTTGTCGAAGGAAATCCTGGATCGCGAATTCCCCGACGCCAGCCTGACCGAAGAAGCCAACGTGCTGGTCATGCCCAACGTCGACGCCGCCAACATCTCGTACAACCTGCTGCGCATCGCCGCCGGCGGCGGTATCACCATTGGCGGCATCCTGCTCGGAGCGGCCCAGCCGGTGCACATCCTGACACCCTCCGCCACGGTACGGCGCATCGTCAACATGACCGCGTTGGCGGCGGTGGACGGAAGTTCGCAGCGCACCGAGGCGGGGGCGAAAGACTGAGATGGACGAAGTCATGACCACCGCAGCTCAGCGCGGCATGCTCAAGACGGCGCGCATTCCGATCAAGGTGGTGGCGGCAGCCGCGCTGCCCAAGCCAGACTGGATCCGGGTGCGTGTGTCGCATAGCGAGACCTTTCGCGGCGTCAAGCAGGTGTTGCGCGAGCAGGGCCTGCACACCGTCTGTGAAGAGGCCGCCTGCCCCAATATTGGCGAGTGCTTCAGCCAGGGCACCGCCACCTTCATGGTGCTGGGGGCCTTGTGCACGCGGCGCTGCCCTTTTTGCGACGTGGCGCATGGCCGACCGCTGGCGCCGGACCCGCAGGAACCGCTCAAACTTAGCCACACGGTGGCCCGGTTGCGCTTGAACTATGTGGTCATCACCAGCGTCGACCGCGACGATCTGCGCGATGGCGGGGCGATGCATTTTGCGGCCTGCATCCGGGCGGTGCGCCGGCAGTCGCCGCGCACCCGCATCGAAATCCTGACACCGGACTTCCGGGGACGGCTGGAGACAGCGCTGGACCTGCTGGCGGCAGATCCGCCGGACGTGATGAACCACAACCTGGAAACCGTGCCGCGCCTGTACCGTGAGGCCCGGCCCGGCGCCGATTACGCCCATTCGCTGGAACTGCTGCGCGCGTTCAAACAGCACCGCCCCGAGGTGCGCACGAAGTCGGGCCTGATGCTGGGTTTGGGCGAAACCGACGACGAAGTGCTCGCCGTGATGCGCGACCTGCGTGCGCACGGCGTGGACATGCTGACGGTGGGGCAGTACCTGCAGCCGCGCCCCGGCAACCTGCCCGTGCGTCGCTATGTTGCGCCGCAAGCGTTTGATGCCCTGGCCGGGCAGGCGCGGCAGATGGGATTCACACATGCCGCCTGCGGGCCGCTGGTGCGCTCCAGCTACCACGCAGATGTGCAGGCCCAGGCGGCGGGCGCCCAGCGCCAGCCAATGATCACTCATAACTGAAGGAGATATCCATGGACAAAGACCCCACCCCCAAGCCACTTTACAAGTCGCTTTATTTCCAGGTCATCACGGCGATCGTCATCGGCGTGCTGCTGGGCCATTTCTACCCCGAGACCGGCACCGCGATGAAGCCGTTCGGCGACGGCTTCATCAAGCTGATCAAGATGATCATCGCGCCCATCATCTTCTGCACCGTGGTGGTCGGCATCGCCGGCATGGAGGACATGAAGAAGGTCGGCAAGACCGGCGGTCTGGCGCTGCTGTACTTCGAAGTCGTCAGCAGCATCGCCCTGGTGGTCGGGCTGGTGATTATCAACCTGGTGCAACCAGGCGTGGGCATGAACGTCGATGCCAGCGCGCTCGACGCCAAGAGCATTGCGGCCTATACCGGGCCCGGCAAGATGCAGACCACCACTGACTTCCTGCTCCACGTGATTCCGAGCACCGTGGTGGATGCCTTCGCCAAAGGCGAGATCCTGCAGGTGCTGCTGTTCTCGGTCATGTTCGGCTTCGCGCTGCACAAGTTTGGCGGTCGCGGCACGCTGGTGTTCGACCTGATCGAGAAGGGCTCGCATGTGCTGTTCTCCATCGTCGGCATCATCATGAAAGTGGCGCCCATCGGTGCCTTTGGGGCCATGGCTTTCACCATCGGCAAGTATGGCGTCGGCTCGCTGGTGGCGCTCGGCGCGCTGATGGCCACGTTCTACGCCACCTGCCTGTTCTTCATTTTCGTGATCCTGGGCCTCATCGCCCGATTCCACGGCTTCTCGGTCTGGAAATTCATCAAGTACATCAAGGAAGAGCTGCTGATCGTGCTCGGCACCTCGTCGTCGGAAACGGTGCTGCCGCGCATGATGGCCAAGATGGAGAATCTGGGCGCCAAGAAATCGGTGGTGGGTCTGGTCATTCCCACCGGCTACTCGTTCAACCTCGACGGCACCTCGATCTATCTGACGATGGCGGCGGTGTTCATTGCGCAGGCCACCAACACACCCATGACCCTGACCCAGCAGATCACCTTGCTGGGCGTGTTGCTGCTGACTTCCAAGGGTGCAGCCGGCGTGACCGGCAGCGGCTTCATCGTGCTGGCGGCGACCTTGTCGGCGGTGGGCGGGGTGCCGGTGGCGGGGCTGGCGCTGATCCTGGGCATCGACCGCTTCATGTCGGAAGCCCGCGCGCTGACCAACCTGATCGGCAATGGTGTCGCCACCGTGGTGGTCGCCAAATGGACCGGTGACCTCGACATGCAGCGCCTGCACCAGCAGCTCAACAACGAAACCGACGCCGAGGCGCAGGAGCCGGAGGCGGTGCTTGACCAGGTCGAGCAGCACATGCCGGCGGGCGCAGCGCGCTGATGCGCCTGACTCCAGTCGCCACGAAGTACGGACCATGAACGCCGCACCACACCGCACGGGCACCTCGCACCGCATCGTCATCGTCGGCGGTGGCGCGGGTGGGCTCGAACTGGCCACGCTGTTGGGCAACACCTTGGGCCGGCGCGGTCAGGCCGAGGTCACCTTGATCGAGAAGACGCGCACCCATGTCTGGAAGCCCAAGCTGCACGAAATCGCTTCCGGCAGCATGGACATGAGCGCTCACGAGGTCGGTTACCTCGCCCAGTCGCACTGGCACCACTTCCGTTACCGTGTCGGCGAAATGGTGGGCCTGGACCGAGAGCGCCGTGAGGTGCTGGTGGCGCCCTATCTCGATGACGAAGGCCAGCAGGTGACGCCGCAGCGTGTCTTCGCTTACGACACCCTGGTGATGGCGGTCGGCAGCCAGAGCAATGACTTCGGCACGCCGGGCGTGCGCGAACATGCGATGAAGCTGGAGTCGCACGCCGATGCACGGCGCTTCCATGCGCGCATGGTCAATGCCTGCATCCGCGCCCATGCGCAAACCACGCCGCTACGTCCCGAACAACTGCACGTCGCGATCATCGGCGCCGGCGCCACCGGGGTCGAACTGGCGGCCGAGCTGCACCGCACCACGCGCGAAGTGGTGGCCTTCGGGCTGGACCGGGTCGATGCCGACAAAGACATCAAGGTCACGGTCATCGAGGCGGCACCGCGCGTGCTGCCGGCCTTGCCGCCGCGCCTGTCGCAGGCCACCGAAGACTTGTTGCGCCAGTTGGGCGTCGAGGTGTGCACCAACGCCAAGGTGGCCGCGGTGGAGTCCGGCGGCGTGCGCCTGGCCGACGGCCGTCTGCTGCCGGCCGAACTGGTGGTCTGGGCCGCCGGCGTCAAGGCGCCGGATTTCCTGAAGAACATTGCCGGCCTGGAGACCAACCGCATCAACCAGCTGGTGGTGAAACCGACGCTGCAAAGCAGCCGCGACGACAACATCTTCGCGCTTGGCGACTGCGCGGCATGCGCCTGGCCGCAGGCCAACCAGGGCCAGGGCGGTTTCGTGCCGCCGCGCGCCCAGGCCGCGCACCAGCAGGCCACGCACATGGTGAAGCAAATCCGCCGGCGCCTGGCCGGCAAGCCGCTGCTCGATTACCGCTACCGCGACTTCGGCTCGCTGGTCTCGCTGGGCGAATTCAGTACGGTGGGCAACATGATGGGCGGCCTGATTGGCGGCAGCCTGATGGTGGAAGGCCTGTTCGCGCGGCTGATGTACCTCTCGCTCTACAAGATGCATGAACTGGCCTTGCACGGTTTCCCCAAGGTCGCGCTCGACACCCTCGCGCGCCTGATCGTGCGACGCACCGAACCGCATGTGAAGCTGCACTAGATGAAAGCACTCCACCGAAGCGCCTGCGCCACCGCCTCCTCCTCCTCAAAGGATCAGGACGGCGGGGCACTCTGCTGCGCTCATGTCCCCCGGCGGCTTGAGGCCGCCTCCTCCTTGACTTCGCTACGCAGAATGCCCCGCCGTCCTGATCCGCGAGCGCTGTGCTTGTCCGAGCGTGGCGTTCCGCCGATACCGGAACCTGCCAAGGGCGTCGGGTGGCCGCCGCGGCGAAGTCAAGGAGGAGGCGCGTCCCGCGCCGGGGGACATGAGTTGCGGCGGCCACCCGGCGTCCTTGGCGCGCGCGCCGCCGCCGTGGATCACTCTTTCTCCGCACCACAGACCAAGAAGCAACGAACATGAGCACTCCTCCCGCCAACCCTCGCCCCTGGATGACCGAGTTCCTGCTCGCCCAGCATGCCGCGCTCTGCGATCTGGGGACGCAGGCGACCGAGTTCTGGCTCGACGCCGCACCAGCTGAGGCGAAAACCCGGGCGCAATGGCAGTTCGCGCTCAAGCAGGTGCAGGACGCGCTCAGCCCGGCCAACTGCCTGGCCACCAACCCCGAGGCGCTGCAGCTCGCGGTCGAATCCGGCGGCGCCAGCCTGGTGGAGGGCACGCGCCTGTTCCTGCAGGATGTGGCGCGGGGCCGCATCTCGATGACCGACGAGCAGGCCTTCGAGGTCGGCCGCAACGTGGCGACCACGCCCGGCAGCGTCGTGTTCGAAAACGAACTGATGCAGCTCATCCAGTACACGCCAGTCACCACCCAGGTCTACGCGCGGCCGCTGCTGATCGTGCCGCCGTGCATCAACAAGTACTACATCCTCGACCTGCAGCCGGAGAACTCACTGGTTGCGCATGCCGTGGCGCAGGGGCATACCGTGTTCCTCATTTCGTGGCGCAATGTCTCGGCCGCGCAAGGCCATCTGCGCTGGGACGACTACCTCGAATTGGGTGTGCTCAGCGCCCTCGCCACGGCCATCGAGATCAGTGGCGCCGATGCCGTGAATACCCTGGGTTTCTGCGTCGGTGGCACTTTGCTGGCCTGCGCGCTGGCGGTGCTGGCGGCGCGCGGCCAGCAGAAGGCGTCCAGCATGACCTTGCTGACGACCATGCTGGACTTCTCGGACACCGGCGAGATCGGCCAGCTGGTGGACGAGCGCGGGGTCGCGCAGCGGGAAGCCAGCATCGGGCGCGGCGGCGTGCTGCAAGGGCGCGAGCTGGCCCAGGTGTTCGCCTCGCTGCGTGCCAACGACCTGATCTGGCCTTATGTGGTCAAGGGCTATCTGAAGGGCAAGGCACCATCGGCTTTCGACCTGCTGTTCTGGAACGGCGACGACACCAATCTGCCGGGCCCGATGTTTTGCTGGTATCTGCGCAAGGCTTACCTGGAGAACAAGCTGTCGGTTCCGGGGGCCACGCAACAGTGCGGCGAGGCGGTGGATTTCAGCCGCATTGAGCTGCCCGCCTTCCTCTACGCCTCGCGCGACGACCACATCGTGCCCTGGCGCACCGCCTATGCCAGCACGCGGCTGCTGGGCGGCGGCACCACCTTCGTGCTGGGCGCCAGCGGCCACATCGCCGGCGTGATCAACCCGCCGGCCAAGAACAAGCGCAACCACTGGGTCGGCAAGCTCAATGCCGAGCCGCAGGCCTGGCTGGACGCCGCGCACTCGGTGTCCGGCAGCTGGTGGCCGGCCTGGACCAGCTGGCTGGCCGGCCATGCCGGAGCCCAGGTCAAGGCGCCGAAGCAGGCCGGCGCGCGCAAGTACCCCGTGATCGAGCCCGCACCGGGCCGATACGTCAAGGAAAAGGCGGCCTGACGCCGCCGGTTCAGTTTTTTTACCCTTATCCACCGTTATCCATCCCTGAAGGAGTTTTTATGTCCGATATCGTCATCGTCGCCGCGGCCCGCACTGCCGTCGGCAAGTTTGGTGGCAGCCTGGCCAAGACCGCCGCGCCCGAGTTGGGCGCCCATGTCGTGCGCGGCCTGCTGG
>NZ_QEII01000186.1 GCF_003347515.1 Rhodoferax ferrireducens
CACATTTGGTTTACCGGCACGGCCTTCTGCTGCAGTTGCTCGACAAGCTGGAAGCTCATCGCAGTTCCCGGGCAAAGAAGGCCGATGCTTTTTTTAAGATATCCACATCGCCTCGCAGTTGCCGGTTTTCGGCTTCGAGCTGGCGGATACGCTGTTGCTCAGCGGTCAATGGCTTGCCGATGCCTGGCTGGCCGAGTTGTTCGGCATCAACCTGCGCGAGCCAGCGTCTCACGGCCGTCTCGCCCAGCTTCATGTCCCGACAAACCTGTCCAATGCTCAGGCCTTGGGCCCGGATCATTTCAACGACTTGCAGCTTGAAGCTCGCGTCAAAGACTCTTCGTTTTGATTTCGTCACGTTTATTTTCTCAGG
>NZ_QEII01000187.1 GCF_003347515.1 Rhodoferax ferrireducens
TGCAGTCCCACTTCGTGTGATTTAGGCTCTCAATCTTGTCCATCCAGTTTTTTCCTTTCGTTTGCTTGGCGGCTCACGATTGGAAGTTTCTGCGATGGACACCTACTTATACGTCAAACTTCTACTGATAACGGCACGTTTTTCCCTTTGTTTTCAATGACTTGCAAATATTTCCAGGCGCTGGCACAGCATCTGGCACGGCCTATGCAATATCTCCTTCGAGCCAACTTCATGCTCATCCCACCCAACCACTTAAGGAGTTAACCATGAAATCCAATCTGATGATTCAAGACCTGTCCACCCGCAAGGAACTCGACCGCGCTGCGATGTCGTCTGTCCGTGGCGGCCATGCCATCGCCGCTGTTGGCGGCAACTCGGCCAACGTTGTCGGTGGCGGCATTTTCAGCCCAACCACCGTCGCCCAGGTCGGCCCAGTCGTGACCAATGTCGATGCCAGTTCGCATCTCAAGCTCGACCTGCCAACTGCCTTTAACTTCGGCGGCCAGCAACTGGTGTTTTAAGCGGTCCGGGCGCCGCGCGGGCTGGGGACTTGGGTCCCGCCCGGCGGCTTTACGCTGCACAAGAGCCGGATGCGGCCAGAATCCAATTTTTCAGATTGAACAACCGGTCTCGGGAATTCGGGTCGATGACAGGCCGCTTTGGGGCGACTGCGCCCAATGGCCGTTCACAGGCCGGGCCGTTCTCCCCGCTCAGCGGGACGCCGAAGGTCCGACTATCATGTTCATCAGTGAAATGCAGAAGGAACGTTCAGGGATGAGACTCGCAACTGGAATTATCGTATTGGCAGCCGCGCTGGGGGCGGTGAAGATCTGGACCTCCGGCGCAATTGGCAATTGGCAATTGGCAATTGGCGATTGGATTTCAACTGGAATCATGGCGGGCACAGGACTCGGCGTTGTCGTTGTCGCTTGGGTTGTAGGGATATGGTTGCGCAATCGCCAGCGCAGGCGGTTGATGGATACGCGAGATTCGGCACTTTGGTGAAACGTCACTCAGAGATTGGCCAATCACCATCGTTTACCCGGACGACGGCCGGTCCGGACGCGCTGTCAAATACGCAGAACTGTTTACAAAGAATTCCTTAAGCAAGTCCATGAAACCTATCGATAGGCACTATCACCAGCTCGACACCATTCTGGTCTTGACAGCACCCGATGCCACCCAGGAAGAGATCATTCGTGGCATTGCGGCCGTGTGGGATATGTTTAACGCGATAGACGTTCATCCCTTCGCTGCCGCCCAGGCTGCTTATGAACAGGAAAATTTCGCTGAGACTCACGGCTTGGAAGAGGACGAGAACAACCGCCCTCTCACGGAAGAGGAATTGCAATGGGCCGACCACTGGCGTAGCGCCGGCGACGTGGCCATGAAAGCGTGCGGTCGAAAATACAATGATTTGGCGCCAGAAGAAAACTGGACCGTTGAGCTGGATTGGTCGTACCGGCCTCAATTCTTAGGGCATCTCTGCGGGCTGTATGACGACTGCGGAAATGAAACATTGGAAAAACAATGACAGTCTCTGAACTCATCCAAATTTTGCAGACCCAAGCCCCGGAGGCTGAGGTGGTTGTGCCCACTTATAACGACCGCTCGGACATCAGCAATGCCGTCGGCTTGAAGCTGGATGGCGAGCGCACAGTGAGTTTGCGCGCCGTACACATCAACGCAATTTTGTTCGACCGCAACCCAAGGGCAAAGCTTTACGAAATCGACAACGATGGCGAAGTCAAAGGCTTGGAAATCGGGTAAATAAGTGGCGCCTCTGATTGGAAACGCCGACCAGAAGTTATCCCCAAAGTGTGTTGTCTACGTTGGGGATAAGTGCCCGAACAACTGCCGAATTCTACGCCAGCTATGAGCATGCGGTGGGTGCTTAAAAACAAGGCAGCAAGTACGAAACGAAACCTTTCAAGAAAGACGAAGGCATGACCAGACCAATGTACGAAGCCCTTGATGCACAGGGACTACCCAATCTTCGGCCCGCGCTCACAGTTGGCGAACTCCCGACAGCAGAAGAACGCCAGGCGGCATTGGTGGAGGCCACGCCCGTCATCGCTGACAAGATTGGCATGCCACCAGTTGGGGTATTAAAGCTCGCGTTGCCAGTGTTTAGCGCGTTCGAAGGCATGACACGCGCAAAGGCGAAACACCACCCGGACGCGAAACTTTTGCTGACTCAGGGCTGTGATGTCCCGCTGGACTTCTGCCCATCATTTAATTGAAACAATGCAAAGTCATACGTTTGGAAGCGTTTTTATGCGGCGCGAATCGTTTTTATGCAAAACCGACCGGTCAATCGTCCGCATGTAAGCGCGCGCTTCAGTCTCTATGTTTAGCCTAGCTCATTTTCATGGCCCCGTTTTCACGCGCAGAAAGACTCGACCGTCAGCCTTCGCCTGCCAAACCAGCCGGGTTCCCGGAACAGCACCGATGCTCCGCCGAATGGCCGCCGGGACCGTCGTTTGCCACTTTACTGAAATGGTTGATTCAAACTTCTTAGTTTGAGTATTCACGTGTACACCCCATATTCAATACGGGTGAGCAAGTCCTTAACAGTCCGAATGCCGGCCGCCGTCGTCAACAGATCCTCCGGCTTCTGGCAATCCAGCGCCAGCGCAGGCTGGGCTAACCAGTGTTCGGCCAACTCACGCGTCCCTAGCACGCGCATGGCTATGGCGGTCACTTCTGATCTTGCCTCCAGCCCGTCTGTCCGACTTGCGTCAAATGTCATCGTTTTGCGACTGGCTACGGGTGATCCGCTTGATGGCCCGGTGCTCCTGTTCGACGATGTTGTTGAGATACTTGTTCTGGCGCATCAGGATGTCGACGCAGGCGTCGGCTTTGACGCTTTCAATGGCGGCCGTGTTGGCGCCACTCTTGTCGATAATGATCTTCCCTGGCACGTCGTGCAGGTTGATGGCGCGCTCCAAGAACCGCCGGGCAGCAGCTAAATCGCGCTTGGCGGTGAGCGGAAAATCCACCGTATCTCCGGCAGATCGACGGCGCGGTAGAGATATTTACATTGGCCTGATGTCAACGAATAATAAAGTTATTGGTAGGGGTATCTAGTTCATCGGTATCTGAGTCCGGTGCAGGCACACCGACCGTTCTGGGCCTGCCTGGGCCATCATTTCTTTCGCTTGGCATGTTGCCTTTGCCAAATGCCCTGAAACCACCCTCTTCCTTGGGACGGAATATGACTTCTTTCTTGGTCAGGTACTTGACGGCCTCAAGAAGGTTTCTACGCTTGTCAACATCAGCAGCGTGAATCATTCCAATGCCCAAGCGTTTGTACCTATTTTTTTTGTCCATGTTGCAATTGAAGAAGACTCCTTTGCCCGCTGTGACCTGATTGTTCCAGTAATCACCAATTTTCGATGCAATGTACTCATCCTTCCAGGTCAGCGACCCATCGTAAAAAAGTACGACATGAAAATGAAGACCTTTTTCCTCCCCACACTCACGCCGCCATACATACCCCAGCAAGGGAGCAAAGAGCTTGTTGCTGCGCATGTTGTTAAAGAAGTGCTTCAAGTGCCCCTGCGCGTCACCCACTGAAAGTTTCGATGCATGCTCTTTCTTATATCCAAAATCCACGCGCATCGCCAGCAGTCGTGAGTGGCGTTTAAACAAGCGATCGATGTAGATCTTGGTACCCCGGAAGTTTCTGGTCGCGTTGTATACCCGCGAGTAGGCTTGGTCTTTAAACTTCTTACTCTTGCAGGTGGTGCGAATCCGAGCGATCAAGTCATTGAACAGCTCTGCTTCAATCTTACGGCGATGGGGAAGGGCGGACAGCGGCCTGCAAGTAAGTTGCTCGTGGTCAAGACCCATCACATTGCAAGCTTCAAAAAACACTTTCACGTTTTCGCTGAACTCGTAATTGGGCAGGTAGGCACCCATGAAGGCCTTGATGCCGGTGAAGTACTTGCTTAGCGCAAGTGGTTTGACGGTTGGCCTTTGACCGTCACAGTGAACGACAGTGAAACCCAATTCATTGCCTGAAGCAATCGCGCTCACAAACTCTTCGATTTGGATGCGTAGGTTTCCATAGTCAGCGCCCAAGACCGTGACGGTCTGTCCATCCTTTTCGAACTCAGACATGTTCGCGTCTGCGTCAATGCCGTTATACATGTCATACATCGAGATGTCGATGCTGTTGTCGTCGTCGTTGTCGTTTTTACTCATAGCTTGCTTTCCTGGAGATCACTGTAGATCTCTTCTTTAATAACATTAATTAACCAATATTCAGCACACTCGGAAGCGTGCGACTTGCCATCACTTTTTTCTGAAACCTGATTGCTGCGCTACACCTGAAAGTAATTTCGGGTATACAAAGTTAGGTATTTCTGTACAAAGTCTGCAGATCTATACAAAGTTTGCAGATTTCAGATAGAAATTTGAAATGGCATAGAAAAATGGTGTTCAGGAGGTCGGCAATTCCGCCATCACTCCTTGACCATTCGGCTTTGGACTGCGGGGTTGGCTGAGCAACACCATCGCAGTGTCTGGTCTAAAAGTTGCCGAAGTTCCAGTCGATTTTTTCCAGCTCAATCTGGTATTGATCGATGAGTGGGTTATCGTCCGAGCCGTCATCAACGTAGTCGTTCAAAACCGACTTAATGATTTTGAATATGGCATCCTGCTTATCGTCATCAGAGTCATAAGTTGTGCTGTAGATTTGTTTTCTGCATTCTTGACTGCAGAAATGCAGAAGTGCCTCGTCTAACTGGCGTTCGGTTCCTTGGTTGACCGGAGCAACTGAAGCAACTGAAGCAAGTGGATCAACTGTTGCAACTGAAGCTGTTGGTGCAAACGGATGAATTGACGATGGCAAGATTGTGGAGTCTTGCGGAACCCCCATCCTTGCCGGAGCGTATGAGGCAACCCCAAATGGGCTTGCCTCATTGCCAATGGAAATTTGGCCATTTGTTGCTTCTGGCAGGAACCAAAAGTTGGGTGGATTCGCCTGACCGGAATCACGCTGTTTTTGTGAGCGGATTCCGAGGACGGCCTTCGCCCTTTTGATGGCCGACATGGGGACACATGCCGCCTGGGCCAGCTGTTCAATCGCAGTAAATGACAAGCCACCACCGGCGAGATGCTCCAGTAAAAAGCGCCCTGCCAGTTCTACAGCAGATGAGGACTCGGGCACACTACCCGTTTCGGCCCATCGAATGATGTCTTTCGCCGAGCCTTGCAATGGCGTCGTATTCCAGACAACCTTGGATGAGTGGAAGGTTTGACCTTGCGACTGAAAACTTGCTGATTGGATTTGATATTCAAAACCACCGTCATCGGGGCCAATGTTTGACTTGGCACGAACGAGGACGCAGCGGCCCGGCGCGTCATCTTCGGAACCAGACTGAACCTTGGTGGTGAAGAGAACAATCCGCGCTGCCGCACCGTAAGCCAGGCTGCCAGTGACACGATCGAGTGCCGCTTTGCCACTTGAGTTCTTATTGACGTGCGTGATTCCCAAGATGGCGCACCGGTACTTTTCCCCGAGTTCGATGAGTGGCGCCAGTGCTTTCCTTACGTCGGAGTTTTTGTTGGAGTCCCCAGCAACGATTTGCACAATGGAGTCAATGACTATCATGATGACGCCACCGATCTCTTCAATTTTGTTGATGAGTTTTTGAAGGTCAGACATGAAGTCAAAGCCCCGGGAACGGCCATGCTCAACTGTGCCACGGATGATGTGGACATTGTTCAGGTTGGCCCCGGCGGCAATCAGGCGTGGAATTATGGTGTCTTCGATGCCGTCTTCACCCGACCAAATGATCACGTTCCCGCCGGGGGTCTGAGAGTTATCGGGCCATAAACAGCGATCGAAACCGCCGTTTGAAATTGCCGCGACCAATTGCATTGCCAGTGTGGTCTTGCCTGTTCCCGGCGCACCTGCCAGGAGGTGAAATTTCCCGGCAGCGATCCAGCTCTTCCAGATCCAATTGATTTGCAGGGGCTGGATTTTTGCTGCAGGCACCAGATGGATGCCGTTTGCAAATGAGACTACCTGGGTCTGCAGCTTTGAAGACTTCCAATTTTGGCGATCAAGATTCATTTTTGGCACGTTTTCAGTATTAGTGTTGTTTGTGCTATGCGTCTTTACATCGAATGTTCCTGGACTGTTCTGGCGGCCGTTCCTCGGAAAAGAGGGTGGGGTAATAGCCATCATGTGTGCTGCTCCCCGGTCCTGGACTCGCTGAGGCTTGCGGTGATTCTGGATTCGATCCAGGATTCCAGTGCGCAGGAATCAAACCCCACTGAGTTTGCGCCAAGACGTATGTCCTGGTCAAGTTTTTTCGTACAGACCGATAGGTTGTTTGATTGCCGATTTCTGCTCGAAAGCATTGGGTGGCAAGTTGCCCAGTGTGGAGTGCAACCGCTGGCTGTTGTAGAAGCTGACGATGT
>NZ_QEII01000188.1 GCF_003347515.1 Rhodoferax ferrireducens
ATCAGGGTTTTGGACGATCATGTTTCCAACAGCCGCCTGGGAGCAGGCAGATCGACAGTTGCCCGTTTCGGAGGCTGAGCGACTGGTATTGAGAAATACGTTCGCTCACTGACCGCAATGGAGCGACGCACCCCAATTTCCGGACCTGGTCGTCAAGAGCAAACGGCCACCTCGAATCCCACGCCTTAAACCTGTCGTTGGGCCTTCGATCGCATTGGGCTGCTCCAGACCAGCCTGTCGTCGCCGGCTCTTGGGTGCCCTTTGCAGTCGCTGGCGAACGTGAAGACCCGTCATTCGCAACAATGATCTGAAATGCCGAAGCAGTCACTCAGATTGAAGGATCGGATTTTTCAGTCGGTGAAGCTTTGCCCTGAAGGGGTGGCATCGGCCAGATTGTGACCGTTCACTTCATTGCAAGACATCAAAGTAAGCGGGCAGCCCATCCATAAATGGGAGATTGTTTGTGTAACATTGTGCAATGCGTATATTGCACCTCTCCGACATCCACTTCCAGACCCCAATTTGTTTGACACCGGACATGGATCCAGATGAGGCATTCCGGGTTCGTCTTGAGGAAGACCTCGCAGAACTATGCAACGACGGCATGTCCGTCGACATCATTTTGGTGGGTGGAGACATCGCCTATAAGGCAGAACCCGGCGAGTATGAAGCTGCAAAGAAGTGGCTTTTGAGGCTCGCGGAAATTTGCCGTTGTCACCAATCGCGCATCCTCACGGTGCCGGGCAATCACGACGTGGACTGGGACATCTGCGCTCAGGTTCCCGTGTCGAATGCGCAGGAGGCGATTGCGGGAAAGGCGGAATTTCATGAAAGGGACCGTGAACTAAATCGCCAACTCGGGCATGCCGCGTCGGCTCGGGCCTTGTTTCAACCGATGGAGGCGTACAACGAGTTCGCAGCCCAGTTTCAATGCAACGTTTTCCCGGAACGCCCTTTCTGGCAACAAACGTTCGAGCTCGAACAGCGGGTCAAGCTGCGGGTATTCGGTTTGACCTCGGCACTTCTCTCCGGAGGGGGGGGACGGGACAAGGCGCCGGGCAAATTGTTCCTGGGAAGCAGGCAGACCGTGCTGAAGCCCGATGCCGACGTAGTTGCCTTAGTACTCTGCCACCACCCACCCTCTTGGTTTTCGGACGCAAGCAATGCCGGAAATCTCATTGACGCGCGCGCGATGCTTCAGTTTTTCGGTCACGAGCATGACCAGCGCTGCATTCGCCCTCCGGAATACATGCGCTTCCATGCAGGAGCCGTGAACCCCGAGCGCGATGCACCCGCATGGAAACCTGGCTACAACCTCGTCGACCTGTGCGTTAAGGGTGAAGGAGCGGCCCGAGAACTTAAGGTTGAAGCTCACTTGCGGCAGTTCCAATCAGCGCCAAACGAACTTTTCCTGCCCTACTTCACCAAGAAGAAAGAGGATGTCTGGACTCACACGATCAGTATTCCTCAGGCCCTACGGACAACATCCAGCATCGGTGCCGGGCCGCCATTGCCGCATCCTGCTCAAAATGAGACGAAAATAACGGCTGCTGTTCAAGCTGTGCTAGCGGCGGTGGTGCATGAATACGATGATCATCACCCAAAGCCGGATATGCAACCGGAGTTCAAGGTGTCAGAGCCGTCCACCGACAATCTCATCTTCAGGTTTTGGCAATTGCGCGTCGATGAGATGCGAGACATTGCCCTTGACCTTGGGCTCATCACTGAGGCCGACCTCGACCTGCAGCCGCCGCAACGGTATTTCAAGGCCATGGAAGTCGCCAAAGAGAAAGGTCTCCTTGTCGAGTTGGCGAGGCTGATCGAGAAGCGTGAGAAGAATATCTAACGGGAGGAGATGTAAGTGCAAGAAGATTTTTTACGTTGGTATGCCACCATGTCGTTCGGTGAGGATGAGGGGCACGCTGCTAAGCGGTTTGAAACTGTCAGGGCGTTAGTGAAGGACCCGACAACGGCGACGCTTGAGGTGTTAATCCGTCTGGCTTTCCGCCTAAAGATTCAGACGTCTGCACCCGAGGTCGCTGAAGTTCGAAGCAAACTTACTGGCGAGCTACGACCGCCAGGTGACGAAGAGCTCGCTATGCTGGCTGCATCGGCGCTTGCATGTGCCATGGACTCTGATAGTGATAACAGCTCCCTCGCAGCCACCATGGTTGCGACAGCATCGTGCGGTGGGCTACGTTCCCTGGCGCAACCCATAGACTTGGTTGGTATGAGCAAGAGTGTCACCAGGAAATTGGCGGAAGTATCCCGGCGACGCCCTTCGCTCGAGCCCACTAGGGCCTTGGTAACTAGCTTGGATAAAACGGAGGTCGCGGCCGCAGAGACGCAGGTGAGCGAAGGCAATCTAGGCGGCGCCCTCCAGACCGTGGTTAATTCGATCAACAAAGCGCTCGCCGCTGTCTCCCGCCGTCAGACCGCGGTAGAGACCCAGTTCCAGAAGTACACCAAACTCCAGGACGAGGAGCTTGACATCTTGTGGTGGTTGCAGAGTGGTCACTGCGCCGACCTTCAAAACGACTTCCCTGATGTGCCGGCTGAGCACCGGCCTCTTGCTATTGCACGCGAGCTGGCCACCCTCACCAAGGTGCTTCCCGGCCCGACCGCACTGCAATCCCTCTTTTTGCGCGCAGGCGTACCGGAAGCCCCGCAACGTTCCATCGAGGTCGCTGTTCAAGGAATGCCTAAAAGTTGGCTCGATATGGTTCTCTGCGATGTCGACAAAGATAAAATCTCGCCAGTCACCACACCGATTCTCTTTGCCCTGAATCGACGAAAGGAGCTAGACGGTGACGAAGGCTGGGCCCCACCTTGGAGCAAGCTCACATCTCTTGACCAAGGAGTCGAGCTGGAGCCCCTATGTCTCGCCGAGATGGCATATCGCGAGTTCTTACTCGTGCAATTCGGCTGAACATCTATGGATGACGTCTCAGAAGCAAGAACGAAGCAGTGCTCCAACCCCGAATGCCGAGTCGCGCAGGACGATCGATGTATAGAAGGGTTCACCGAACTCGAAAGCTGCAGTCACTATGGCAAGGCCCTGGTGATCATTGAGACCGCAGCACCCGAGGCCACCAGACCTATGCGCCCAGGCATCAGATTACCTGGCGCGGAGGCGCTGTCTGCGGCAGCAGCTCAACTTGTAATTCGAAGTCAGCCCTGCAATGTCATAGCAATCGTCGGTCCTCACGAGTCTGGGAAGACCAGTCTAATCGGTGGCATATATGACCTTTTGCAGTACAGCATGATCGGACGCTATGCATTCGCGGGTACATCCACCCCGCATGCGTTCGAGCGGGCCTGCCATGACTCGCGTAGCGCCTCGAAGCGCGGGGTCCCACACATGGAACGCACGGAGCGCGGTGACGCAACCTACTTTCACCTTGACCTAGTGCGGGTGGATCGCGACGGAAAAAGGGCCGCATTATTCGCAAACCGCGACGGCGAGGCCTACATCGAAACCCACACGAATCCAGACCTGGCCAAGGGTTTCGTTGAACTTCGTCGATGTGACACACTCACCGTTCTGGCGGACGGCTTTAAACTACTCGACGACAGCGAGCGCCATCAAGTCGCGAGCGACGTCCGCCTCACCCTTCGTGCATTCGAGGAGTCTGGCCAGACCCGTACATGGCAGCAGTTAGCCATTGTCTTGACCAAGATCGATGCGGTGCGTAAGGACAAAGACAACGGCGAGCGTGCGATTCGGGACTTCAATCGCATCGTTGAAGACGTCCGCGAAGAGTTCGCACGACATTTCATGGACATTCGGCCGTTCCAGGTTGCTGCGTCACCGAAGGATGGCAGTGCGGAACGTGGCGAAGGGATGGCAGATTTGCTGGCTTATTGGATGAATGAGCCTGGGCGATACCGGCACAGCCAGGTTTCACACAGTCCCCAGCCATCTGCACGCGCGTTTGGACGCCTCCGCCCGGTCGCGTTAGGGGGGCGCAATGCTTGAACAAGCAGTTGTTGTCCTAGGTCTCCCCGCTTCGGGAAAGACGACCTACTTAGCCGCGCTTTGGCATCTGCTCCAAGCAAATAAGGTCGCGTCGAAACTTAGATCAGCACGGCTTAGGGCTGGAGAGGCAGCGCATTTGCACGAAATCGCGAAGCGATGGTTGCACGCCAAGAAGCAGGAACGGACCTTTCATTCCAAGAACCGCATTGTCACAATCGAGTTGAAAACTGCCGACGACGCGCAGTTCGTACTGACGTTTCCTGACGTAGCTGGCGAGGCCTTCGCCCAGATTTGGGAAGCCCGGGAATGTGACCCTGAGGTCATCGGCTCACTACAAGCACCAGGTGTGCTGTTGTTCGTCCATGCGACTGCAATCAATCGGCCCAACTGGATCGCCGACGATGAAAAGCTGAGCCAACTTATGGGCGTCAAGCGCGAGTCCGGGACGGCTATCCCATGGGAAGCACGATTTGCGCCCACGCAGGTCCAGCTCATTGATTTACTTCGTTGCCTTCAAGAAGCGCCGTTACATGTGGGGCCGCGCAAGCTCGCAATTGCGCTTTCCGCTTGGGACCTAGCAGAAGGCGACAAGAAGACGCCCGAAAAGTATCTTGAGATGCACCTGCCTCTTCTGCATCAGTATCTCAAGCATGGCCTCGACCCGTCTTGGAGCGTACAGGTGTATGGCATCAGTGCGCAAGGCGCCGATTACGATGGCGACGGGAAAGACGACAAGCCAAGCGAGAGCGCGAAGCGTATGAGGGAAAAGGACGTGCCATCGGAGCGTATCAAGGTGGTGGTCGGTGAAACCTTCTCTCATGACCTGACCGAGCCCTTGTTCTGGCTTCTGGCCTGAGGTCGGCAGTGTCAATTAAGGTTCATCAGGCGCTTCACGGATACTCGGAAGGGCATCGCCAACTTGCATGTTCTGCGACGTTATCGTCGAAGGATGCGCGCCTATTGCTCGTAATGAGCGACGTCTCTGGGTCAGGGGTGGCGGGTCTCGGGACCCCCTACCTGACGGGATATCCCCTCACTGATTCCGGCCTGTACGCGTTGTCCATGACTTGGCCTGCGCCGGAGATGCCGCGGCCAGGTTGCGTTTGGACCCATACGTTTCTCATCAGCTTCGCTGACCTTGCAATCATGGATGTGCCATCAGCGCTCGCGAAACTCTTTACCCGGCCGTCACAGGAACGACTAGGCGGATTCGAGAGCGACGTCCATGTCGAGTTCAGCTCAACCTTTCGGGAACCGATCAGCTCAAAGGGAACTCACCACCTCCGTGTTCTAGGTAATGCTTTGTACGGCCATCCAGAGGAACAGATTTGGGCTCGCCGTACCGCAGATGTTGACGTCGACGATGTCGTGCTGAGGCTGTGGGATCAACAGTGGCCCAGGCTGAGGCGCTCTTTCAAGTTTTGCACCTTGACCACGAGAGACCGCTCGCAAGACGTGCTTCTGTTTGACCTACAGCTCACTACAGGCGGCAACAACAGCCCGCAACTGCGTTTCGCCTCGACCTTGGAGGGCTTTGAGGCTACCGATGTGGTCGACGACAGTTGGCTTGCAGACCTCGCACAAGATGCAGAACATCCTACACGTTCATCTTTGCGCCAGATGCTCCGCCTCCTTGGAGCCGACCTGCTTGGTGGTCGCGAGGCCATGCGGCCCATCTGCATGCTGCATGCAGCACTAGAGATCCCGAGCCTGAGCGCACTTTCGGCTGCGGTAACGATGGTTCTGAACGACCTTCCACTATCGACTTCCGGCATAGCCAAAGCCATCGTTACATGTGCCGTTTTGGACAGCAAATTGACGGTCGAACCCGGCGGGACTCTGGACTTTGTCCTCCAGCACTTCGAGCTACTCAGCGATGGGGAGGTCATTGAGCATGCGGGCAACTTGGCCCGGGTCTTATGGCATGCAGACCCGCGCATGTTTATCGTTTCCAGCTACGAGGGCAGTGCGAAGGTTCGCAGTGCGCTAAGACAGAGTATCTCTTTCCTTGACCGAGATGACGTTCTCGCCGCCCTGCCAATGTTCGCAGATCTGGCCGAGCCGCTCCTGCAGTTGCTTCCCGAGTTGGTCATGGACCAACGATTCTGGGAGCACACTCAGTCCCGGCCAACGCGCGTCGCTTCTTTGGGCATTGAAATCTCGAGCCCCGAAGCGCTGCGCGCGATGATTGAGGGACTGCGTGACGAGGGCTCTATAGATTCTGCGCTGCAGTTCGCCGGGACGCCGACGGTTCTGGCATGCATCGACGAATTGGTTTGCATCAAGCATCCAATCGCTCAGCTTAATCGATGGATACGCCGGGCCTGCATTGACCTGGACGGTGTCGCCAGCCTACTGTCACAACGCACGCGGCAGTCGCGGGAACTGCTTCTGCTTTTGGCAAGCGCCCTCCCGCCCGAGGCCGTCCCAAACGAATATGGTGGCGACCCGTGGGTAATCGCACTTTCCAATTTAATCGCAGCCGAGGGGGCTCTTCCTGTTGAACTCTGCGCGTATGGCTTTCGACGAGCGCTGAGCTGGCGTTCAAGAAGCGTTGAGGCCTTGCTTCGCCTTACCTTCGAACCACTGCATGAGGCAGCAACACGGCAAGCAATACCTGCTGACTCGTGGAAATTGCTTGAGGAGGTACTACCGTGGGTATCGTCCTATGACGCCTGGGATAGCGGTCTAAGGTTGAGGCAGGCGACAGCAAAGAGATGCGTCGAACAGTCCATGCGCCCAGAATGCTTCGTCGAGTTAGTCGCGTCTGAACACCTGTTCATCGACGTCATGGATTCCGTCTGGCAGCTCTGGGGCGGCCCCCGCTACCTGCGGGGTGTGAAGGACTGGCTCATTGATGTTGGAAACGGGCCACACTCGCGCCAGCGGAAGATCGTTAAGCAGTTCGTCAAAGAACGGTCGACGTTCTGGTGATGAGGTCAGAGCCGTTGTCTGCCGTAGCGCTCACAGTAGCTGGATTGAGCGCTTGCTGCAGCGCCGGCATCTCAACGTGGTGGTTGCGGCGCTTGCCAACAAAATGTCACGCACCGTCTGGGCCGTCCTGGTCAAAGGACAAGCCTTTGACCAGGGTAAATGGAAAGCGCCCCATAGACCACGTGGACCCCGAGCGACCGGTCTTGATAAACACCGACACAGGTCTGCCGCAATCGACCGGCTGCAGCTGCTCGAGTCCGGGTACCACTTCGGTTGAAGTCGCGGCGAGACAGCTGACAGTTGGCCAACCGGCGCCACTGTCAGGTATCGGGTAGGCATTTTAAATATCCGTAAACCCGCTTCCGCTGCTCAAGGGCCGGCCACCGGCAGTTCCTGATTTTTTGGGCTGAACGACCGCAATGGAGGATTCGGTTCGGCGAATGGCTGTTATGGAGCAGCAACCCCGAATACCCGCAACTGGTCGACTCTTGACGGACGGCGTGCCGATTGGCCATCTCCAAAGCGGTCACCGCAGCTCGCATTTTGACGGTGATTTATGGCTGCTAAGGAACTGCTTGATTCTGAAATCAACTTACCGCAATAGGGGTCGATGCAGTCTTTGATAAATCAAATCAGTCCGACCAAAACCAGCCATGCGTATGACGGGTCAAGTAGTCAGCTTCAGCGCAAACTGATGAAAGTGGATCTACAGGAAAGGGGGGGTCTGCTGCGATGCCTTGACCGTAACGCTGCCCCGGACCCGCAATCACCTATCGCGCCTTGAGCGGGGCTGTGTCGTCGATGAACTCAAACAAATCGCTGACGGTGACGCCGAAGTACTTGCACAAAATATCCATCGCGTCGATATCTATCCGATTGGCGGTTTCCTGATAGAGAAGCGTAATGGTGTTCCTGTGTAGGCCTGTATCTCGGGCCACATCGCTGATTTTGAGCTTCCGCTCGCCCATCAGACGCGACAGATGACACTTAATCACACCATTCTCCAGAAAAAAATATCATTCAAGATGATAAAAAAACCTTGACAGCGATATTTTTCATTTCATAATATCACTCAGGATGGCAAAAAGACAGTTTAAATGTTCTTTTGACATCTGGATTGTCTCATTGAATCTAAGGAGTAAGAAATGGCTGCATCAACCTACCTGACTACCGACGAGCTGTCGGCTCGTATTAAGTACGACGTTCGCACGATTCGCGAACGACTTAAAGACAGCGTGCTATTGGAAGGCGTTCACTACTTTCGCCCTTTTGGCGGGCGAAAGATTCTTTATAAATGGGATGAGATTGAACGCGACATGGTTATGGAATCGAAACGTCGGCCCGTTGGCATCGCCGGTATCCCGATGGCAAACGGGAGCATGCTCCATGCCTAGCATTCGAAGCCGTGTGGACAACGATCTGCTGTTTTTTGACTTTCGATACGATGGGGCAAGATTCAGGGAGCAGACCTTGCTACATGACACCCCTGCCAACCGCAAGAAGCTGGAAAAGGCTCTCGCCAAGATCGAATCCGAGATCGCCGCCGGCACCTTCAATTACGCCAGCTGCTTTCCCAACAGCAAAGCCCTCAAACGGCTGGCGCAGGCCAATGTTGTCCCTGAAGCGGCTGCAACACCGGTTGCACAGGCGGTTCAATTCGTCGCCAATGCTTCCACTGAACCAGTCGATGCCGGCCCCCTGTTCAAGGACTTCGCCAGCCAATGGGTCGACGAACACAACATCGAATGGCGCAGGAGCCATATCCGCTCGCTGCTGTCGACCCTGAATGGTCGCCTGATCCCGCACTTCGGCGGCAAGGCGGTCGGCAGTATCTCCAAATCTGACATTCTGGTTTTCCGCGCCACACTCGCCAAAGTTAAAGGTCGCGGACAAAAAGAAGGGCTCTCACCCAAACGCATCAATGAAATCATTGGACTGCTGCGTCAGATCCTGAGCGAAGCCGCCGACCGCTTCCAGTTTACGTCACCCGCGCTCAACATCAAGACTCTGCGTCTGCGCAAGACCGACGTCGCACCTTTCAGTCTGGTCGATGTCCAGCGCATGCTGGCCACCGTCCGCTCCGACTTCAAGGACTACTTCACCGTGCGCTTTTTTACCGGCATGCGCACCGGCGAGGTCCATGGCCTCAAATGGAAATACGTCGACTTTGACTTGCGCATCCTGCGCGTGCGCGAAACCTTCGTGCTGGGGGAAGACGAGTACACCAAGACCGACGGCAGCCAACGCGACATCCAGATGAGCCAGCCGGTCTTTGACGCCTTGCAACGCCAGCAAGCCGTCACCGGCAAGGCCAGCGACTACGTGTTTTGCAACCTGATGGGCCAGCCGCTGGACAACAAGAACTTCTCCGACCGGATCTGGTACCCGCTGTTGCGCCATCTCGATCTGGACAAGCGCCGGCCCTACCAGATGCGGCACACCGCCGCCACCCTGTGGCTGGCCTCCGGCGAAGCCCCGGAATGGATTGCGCGCCAGCTCGGCCACACCAGCACCGAGATGCTGTTTCGGGTCTACAGCCGCTATGTGCCCAACCTGACCCGCCAAGACGGCTCGGCCATGGAGCGCCTGCTGGCCAGCCAGCTGTCGCAGGGCGCCCTGCTGCCGCAAAAGCAACAAGGCCATGCTGCCGCTATCTATGTACCGGCGCGGGACATCGCACCGCAGCCGATCCCGAAGCTGCGCGGCATCCATGGCTCGAACGGCACACCGGCGCCGTCCCGCGGGGTGGCGGAGATTCGCCTCGCCCCATCCAGCCGGGAGGGCGCTGGCGACCATGACGCGGGCACCGGCCCCGAGCGCGCCCAACCCCCACCCGGGCCCTGGCTGGTCCAGTCCGTCGCGTGGATGCCAAGCCATGCGCCGCTGCAGCTGAACTAGCCCAACCCCAAGGTATTTCCCCGATAAGCCCTTCGCCTGCAAAAACAGCAGACCCGGGGCAGGGGAGAGCTTTGCCCAAAAAAACCGTCATGGCCACGAATACCCGTCAAGCGAACCGCAACACACCAAGGATCTTCATGAAAAACACCATTACCCGCCGTCACCTCGCCGTCCTCAACGATCTGAGCTTGCAGGCCAACAACACCAGCAAAACCACTCCGTCAGCGCAGCGCCAACGCATCAGCCGCCAAGGCGCTTCCGTCATTCTGCCGTCCGGCGTGTATCTGGGCGTGCCCGCCGTCGAGATCACCGTCGGCGTGCCTGCGTCCGAGCTGCTGCGTCAGGCCATCGCCAAGCTGCGCCAGCCCGATTTGCACGCCTTCCTGAGCGCGGTCGTGGCCGAGCCCGAAGTGGCGCAGGCCCTGAGCACTGCGGTTTCTCCCAAAGGCGTGTCGCGCGCCTTGCCGACCTGCCCGGTGCAGGCCCTGCGCCGCGCGGCCGAGCTGGCCAGCTTTTGGTGCGGCTTCGGTCCGCAGGAGCGCGAGGTCCTGTATGCCGCCACCTTCATCCAGGGGTTCAGACACCTGCTGGCGGACGTTGTGGTCGGTGCCGCCTCGCTGGACGACATCCTGTTCACGCTGGTGCGCCCGCACCTGCACCGCCTTGATGAGCGCGCAGCGCGCCACGCCAGCCTGCTGCGCCTGGCGCTGGGCTGGGGCAATGCCGATGAGGTCGATGCCCATTACGTGCCGCGCCTGCAGGAAGCCGTTGCCCGTGCCCTGCGCTGCGTACGCCTCGACTCCTCCCAGCGCCCGAACGCCAGCCTGTGCTGAATACCGCGCAAGTGAGCACTGCCGAAGCCCAACCCAAACAACATACCCAGGACACCCCCTCTTATGAATAAGCTCAACGACCTCAACGACCTCAACGATCACAAGGACCCAAGCTCGCTCAACCCCGAGCCATTGGCGGGTCATTACGAGTCCGAAGCGCGCGCCGCCTACCGGGCCCCGCTGGCCTGCTGGATGCTGCGCATCTACGCCGGCGCCGGTGGCATGCCCCCTTACGGCGAAGCCGGCCATCCCCGACAGGCGCTGATCGCCCGGATCACCGGTGTGGCCGAACTGGCCGATCCGGCCGCGGGCCCGGCTGCGGTCAGCCGGGCGATTGCCGAGGCCAACGAGCTGGCCCATGCCATTCGCTCGCCCGATCAGTCCACCCTGGCGGCGCGCGACTGCAACATGCTGCGCACCGTCAACTGGCTCGCCGCCAGTGCCGGCCTCAGCACCGTCGAGCGTGACATCTTCGAGTTCGCGGTGGCGCTGCGGGCCTTCACCCCCTTGCGCCTGGCCGTGGCCTGCTGGGGCCCTCTCAGCCACGGCGACCTGCTCAACGCCTTGAGTGCGGTGCTGGACCTGCCGGGCGCGGCGGTCGCCCTGGCCTGCCAGCCCCGCAGCACGCTCTTGCGCTGCGGCCTGATCCGGCTCAACTACCACGAAGGCCCGCTGGACGCCTTGCTCAAGGCGCCGCGCCAACTCAGCGCCCGCATCCCCGAGCACCTGGGCGCGCCGCAGCAGATCCTGGCGCATCTGGTGGTTCCGATGGTGGCGCCTGGCTTGACGCTGAGCGATTTCGCCTACATGCAGCGCGATACCCGGCTGGCCCAGTGCTGGCTGGCCGGGGCCCTGGCCTGTGCCGCCAGCGCCGTGCCGGGGCAGGGCGCCGGTCATCTGCTGGTCAGCGGCGAGCCGGGCCTGGGCAAGACCGAGTGGGTGCGGGCGGTGTTGCAGGATGCCCAAACCCAGGCCATGGAGCTGGCGGTGCTGGACGAAGAGGGTTCGGCCCTGTCCGGCGAGGAGCGCCTCAGCCATTTGCGATTGGCCATGAGTCTGTTGCGCAACACCGCGCGCGGCGTCATCATCTTCGATGAAGCCGATGATGTGTTTCGCAGCCCGGGCGAGGCCGGGCAGGGCGATCCTTCAGCGGTGAGCATGGTCAACCACCGGGCCAGTCTGAACCGCCTGATTGAAGACAGCCAGGTGCCGGTGATCTGGATCATGAATCACCCCGACATACTGGACGGCGCGGTGCTGCGCCGCTTTGACACGGTGATCCCGTTTGCCGGCATGCCGCGCTCCGTGCGGCTGGCCCTGCTGGCGTCGCGCGGCCACTGGGACGCCTCGGAGATCAAGCGCTGGGCTGACATTGCGGACCTGACGCCGGCCCTGATAGACCGGCTGGCGACGCTGCAAAAGCGGGCCACGCAGGCCGGCCAGACGATGGACGCTGAGCTGTGCGGCCACTGGCTGCGCCGGCGCCTGCCGGGCAAAGCGACTCGACATCTGGAACATCCGGAGCATGCTGGAAATCCGGGCGGTCTGGACCCCAAGCGCCAACGGCCACTGCCCTGGCACGCCAGTTCGGTCAACGCCAGCGAGGACCTGCTGGCCCTGGCAGAGGGCATCAAGCGCTGTGGTTCGGCCCGGGTTCTGTTGTACGGCCCGCCGGGCACCGGCAAGACCGCCTATGCCCATGCCCTGGCCCGGATGCTGGACCGACCCTTGCGCGAGCAACGTGCCTCGGACCTGTTGTCTCCCTATGTCGGGGAGACCGAGCAGCGCATCAGCCTGGCCTTTGCCACCGCGCTCGATGATGGCGCCGTCCTGTTCATCGACGAGGCCGACAGCTTGCTGGCCAACCGGGAGCATGCCGTGCGCAACTGGGAGGTGAGCCAGGTCAATGAATTGCTGGAGCAGCTCGGCGACTTCGAGGGCGTGCTGGTGCTGGCCACCAACCGGCTCGAAGCCTTGGACGGCGCCGTGCTGCGCCGCCTGGACGCCAAGATCCGCTTTGACGCGCTGAGCCCGGCACAGGCCAGGCGCAGCTTTGCGGCGCTGTGCGAGCAGCTGGCTTGGCCCTGCCACGAGCGGGACGTGCAGGCGGTGTCCCGGCTGGTGGCGCTGACCCCCGGCGACTTTGCCTGCGTGCTGCGCCGGCTGGCCTTTGCCCCGCTCATGCCGGTACGGCAACCGGACGGCGAACAGACCCAGGCCAGCGCCCTGGTGGCGCTGTTGAGCGAGGAAGTGCGGCTCAAGACCCAGGGCCGCCAGCCCATGGGTTTCAACCCGCCATCAGTCGTCAGGCCATGAACTGACCCTGAAAGACCCCGTGATGAAGCGCCGACCTCAACCCGCATTGAACACCCACCCCAGCCAGGAGAACAGCATGAATACCCGCAACAAGAAACCGGCCGCATCGGCCGCCGCGAAGAACAAGTCGGCGAAGAAAGCAGCGCAGTCCAGCCAAGCCCGGACGTCCCCCGCCAGCCCCGCAGCCCCGGCGCCTGCGTTGGTCCGTGTGCATGACCTGACCGGTCTGGCGGTGCTGCATCTGCCGCAGGCCCTGCACGAGATCCTCGGGGAGGAGGGCTGGCAGAACTGCCTCGAAGACACCAAGGAAATCGAGCTCAGCCTGAATGTGCGCCAGCTCCGCGATGTGGTCTATATGCGTCTGCCGGTGCTGGTGCGCGAGATGACGCCGGCGAGCCCCGTCCAGATGCTGGTGGACGTGATCCGCCTGGCTGAGCGCAAGGCCACTGCCCCGGCCAGCGGCAAGAAGCGTCGCCGGAACTGATCCGACGCACCCGTGCCGCCGTTAAACCCCTCACCTACTAGGACCCCATATGTCAGATGCCCCTGAAACCCCCATCCACCCAAGCCCTGCGAACCCGGAGCCGGCTCCGAGCGCCAGCCCGGGCCGACCCGGAAGCCTGCGGCAGCGAATTCAGATCGGTGCGCTGGTACTGCTGGTGCTGGCGATCTGGTTGAGCTATCTCTATCTGGTACTGCTAGTGGTGTTGCCGCTGGCATCTGCCTGGAACGGGGAGCAGGAACAGATCGTGAGCTCGGTCCAGAACGCGGGCCGGGTGCGCTCGGTATCCCAGAGCAGCGGGCTCTGGACCCGGGCCCTGGTGGAAACCGTGAGCGCGTACTACCCCTTGCCGGAGGCGGTCAGCCTGCACAAGAACGAAGCCCTGGGCCTGGAAGTCCGCGCCAACCAGGCCCGCTTCCTGGGCGACCGCCAGCACCGCGGCCTGAAGCTGATGTCGCGCATGGGCCTGGAGGGCGCACGGTGATGAACAACTCCAGCGCCGGCAAAACCGCCACCCGCCCCAAACCCCAAGGAAACACAACCATGCCACCGACCGAAGAAACAAAGAACACCAAATCCGGCAGCCCGGCCATCTCTGCAAACCAGGAGGACGAACGTGAAGAAGGGCGCCGGGATCCGTGCGAGCTGGCAGATGAGGAGCTGGAAGACCCGGATTGTGCCGATAAGCCCAAACCGGCGGACTCCACGATGTCTTCGCTGGGTCTGATCCTGGCCATGGCCGTCGCCTTTCAGCTTTTATGGTTCTCGCCGCGGATCATCCGGGCCGTGGCGAACCTGGGCCAGCCCGACGAACGGGTCTTGCTTGGCACCGTGCGCAAAGTCACTTTCATCGGCGGCTTCAGCACCGCCACCCAGATCGATACGGAAACCCAGACCCTGCTGCTGCGCGGTGCCGCCAGCCTCCAGCCCGGCGCATCGCTGGAGCGCCGCAAGGGCTTCTGGGATACCCAGGCGTGCGAGCTGCAGACCGGCGCCTGCTGGGATCTGCTCAGCCGGTAAGCCGACTTCTACTTTCTTCTGACAAACCCAACTATCAAGGATTAAACATGAGCCACCCTGCCAATACACACCGACCTCTACCTTCCGAAGGAACGCTGGCAACGACAAGCCCGGCAACCCAGCGCCTGCCCTCCGCCGAGGTCGCCCTCCTGCGCCAAACCCTGCACCAGCACTGTCCGCGCTTCATCGATGGTGCGCTGGTCCGATTGGTGCAGCAGGCCTTCGCCCGGGATGAGGTGGTCGAGGCCTATTTCTATCCCCTGGTGCAAAAGCCGGCGGCCACGGTTGCGCCAGGCGTGGCACCCGTGATCCTGATTCCGTTCGAGCAGGCACACCGGGCCGCGCTGCGGGCGCAGCAGATGGCCGTGCTGGCGACCTTGGGCCCGTTTGTCCGCCATCTGGCCGCGCTGGCGGCCATGCTGTATCCCTGTGGCTGGTTTCTTCATGCCCACCCGGCCTTCGCATTCCCCAGCCCGAACTTCCAGCCCGATGACGCCTATGGGCACAGGCTGAGTTACCAGTTGCTGCAGCCGGCGCTGCAGGGCTTGCGCGGCAACTTTGGCGGGGAGTTCATCCTGCTGTCGAGTGCGCTGGGCTTCAGTCTGGAGGACAGCTGCAACAATGAGGTGGTGGCGCGTGTAAGTACCGCGGTCTATCTGGCCAATCTGCACGTGACCGCCTTGTGGCGCCCGGCATGAGGCGGCTGTCTTCCGGTCTGCAGCGATATGCCCTGAGCTGCACGCTGAAACTGCGCGGCTTCAAGCTGGCCGGGTTCAAGGGGGCGGGTGCGCTTCGGGTGCAATTGCCCGAGCCCTTGACCCGGCTGCTGGGCTGGCGCGTCGGCCAAGGCTTGCAGGTGCGCGCCAGCGTACACGGCGTGCAGCTGGCTGCATCCCATGTGCCCAGTGCCTTGCACGCCACGGTGCCACGCAAACACAGCGGCGCCGACCGGGTCCGTTTCCAGCGGCGCTGGCAGCAGGCGCTGCGCCGGTTGCGGCGCGAGCCGAAGCGGCGTCACGGGAGCATTGCCAGGAAGACGAGGGTGGGGCGATGAGCCGGTGGGGGATGGCCCGCTTGGACGGGAGCGGCCTGGAGATTCAATGTCCGCAGCGGCTGTGGATGGACATCCGCCGCCTCGATGGTCGAGTGGAGCCGGGTTTTGCGCGTCTGGATGGGAAGGAGATCACGGCGAGGGATATCGGGCTATTCCTGCAGGATTGGCGCGCGCTGGCATGGACGCGGATGGAGAACAGTGATCTGTCCAGTGGCCAGTGGATGGCCCAGGCGGGGGACTACCGGACCAACATTTATGGCGACCCCGGCTCCAGCATGTGGCATGAGGAGGTCATGGATCTGTACCGGCGGTTTATGGATGCATGAGCCTTGCACTAACCCGACAGCTGCGACCAATTGCTTTCCCACGCCTGGAATTGCTCTGCCGGCATCGGTTTGCTGATCAGGTAGCCTTGCGCCACATCGCAACCGAGTCCGGCCAGACGCTCCCAGATCGCCTGGCTTTCCACCCCTTCCGCCACGACTTTCAGGCCCAGGTTGTGACCGAGTTCGATCGTGGAATGTACGATGACCTCGGAGTCGCTGCTTTGCATCATCGGCATCACAAACGATTGGTCGATCTTGACCCCGTCCACCGGCAACATCTGTAAATAACTCAGGCTGGAATAGCCGGTGCCGTAGTCGTCGACGAACAATTCGACCTCCAATTGCTTCAAGCGGGTGAGCGTTTCCAGCGCCGCGGCCGGGTCCGCCATCAAGGCGCTTTCGGTCAGTTCGAACTGGATCAGCGCCGGGTCAAGACCCCAGGTCGAAAACAAGCCGCGGATCCGGTCGATCAGCCCGGGATCGTAGAGATCGTGCGCCGACAGATTGACCGCCAGCGCTCGCGCCAGCCCGGCTTCCTGCCAGGCGTAGCTCTGGCTGAAGGCGGCTTCCAGCATCCAGTTCGTCAGCGGCGTGATTGTTCCCGCCTGTTCGGCGAGCTGGATGAATTCCGTTGTCGAAATCATGCCGTGCTGCGGATGCTGCCAGCGCACCAGGGCTTCGGCGCCGCACACGCGACGCGAGGCGATCGCCACCTTGGGCTGGCAATACAGGCGCAGTTCGTTGTGCTCGATGGCCCGGTGCAAATCGCCCATCAGCGCCAGCCGCCGGATGTGTTCCTGCTCCTGCCCGCCGGTGTACATGGCATAGCCGCCGCGCACCGGCTTGGTCTGGTGCATGGCGGCGTTGGCGCGTCGGATCAGGGCATCGGCATCGGTGGCATGGCCGGGAAACAGGGCAATGCCGATGCGCGGGTTCGCATCGAGCATGAGGCCGGAAACCATCACCGGCTCACGCAGCAGGCTCACCAGCCGCTGCGCCACCTGGATCGCATGCTCGGCGCCGCCATTTGGCAGCAGCAAGGCGAATTCAGCTTCCCCCACCCGCGCCAGCATTTCGTCGTCCTGGACCGCGCCCGCCAGGCGCCGGCCGAGTTCCTGCAGCAGTTCATCGCCCGCGCGGTAGCCCAGCACCTTGTTGATTTCGTGGAAGCGGCCGACTTCCAGGTGCAACAGGGCCAGCGAGCGGTGTTGCTGCTTCGCCGCTTGCATCGCTTCTTCCAGTTGTTCCAGCAATAGCGTGCGATTGGGCATGCCGGTCAGCGCATCGTAATAGGCCAGGCGCGCGATGGTGGCTTGCGCCGCGCGATGCTGGACCCGCATGCGCAAATTGGCAATGCCGTACGCCAGATCGTCGGCCATCTCTTGGAGCAGCTTGACTTCTTCCGCATTGAATGCATCGGGTTCCACCGCACCCATGACCAGGGCGCCGAGCACCTCGCCCTCCACGCGCAGCGGAAAGGCGGTCGCGGAGGCGTAGCCACTCTGGATCATTTGCTTGCGTAAACGAGGGTAGGCTGGGATAGCGTAGGCGGGATCGGTGAGGAGGTTCCTTCCCACGACGGGTTCACCAGTGCGGATCGCGGTGCCAGTCGCGGTGCGGCCGACTTCCGTTTCCGCCCAGGTGAAATGATGCGATTCAAGGAACTCCATTTCCGTCCCGATGCACACCATCCAGCGGATGCTCTTGGCGTCATCATGCTCCGCATACGCGACGCAAGCCATTCGGTAGCCGCCTGTTTCCACGATGACCTGACACATGTCGCGCAGCAATTCCTGCTCGCCCGATGCCCGTAGCAGGGTATGGTTGCCGGCGCTCAAGGTCCGCAGGGCGCGGTTGACGCGCAGCAACTCTTTTGTCAGTGCAGAGTTCGCACCGCCTTCAATCGGTTCGTCAGTAGGATTGGCCATCAGTTGCCCTTCGACACGCTGAATGAATTAATTATACGCAGCGCCCGGGAAAGAAAGGATCAAAGCAATAGCCCCTGCTAAACGCTGGCTCGAAGAGCGCAGACCGCCGTCGATGAGACCCTGCTTCTGATGGCGGCTGAGTTGACGAACTCCAGCTCGAATGTTGCTAAGTTGCCTTGCGTGCTTGAAGCGGTGAATGCCACCTCATTGACAATGCCTCGCACTCTGTTGGTAAGGCTAACAAGAATGGTCGGCCAAGGTTTTTATTGCCTGCCAGCTGAGCGGCGGTATCAGCACACGCACAGTGCCGCGCCACGGCATTTGAAGGAAACCTGTCATTGATAGACCGCTCTGGTCAACGTTGTTCCAAGATGCAAGAATAATGACGGAGATGGAACCTTAACGTCGATTGCCGCCAGGTCACATCGTGGCGATCCGAACACTGCCGACGGTAAAAAGCCTGATTCTCAAAGGTACTTAAGACAACATCTCGTCAGCGGCAACGCGTATTATCAAAAGGCAACCTTGTCAGCACCTTTGAGTTGCAGAATCGCACGCGCTTCTGCGGGGGTGGCAATCTCGAGCCCCAAGCCTTCAAGGATGCTCCGAACCTGGCGCACTTGTTCGGCATTGGACTGCGCGAGCTTGCCTTTCCCGATCCACAAGCTGTCTTCCAGTCCGACGCGCACATTGCCACCCATTGAGGCGGCCATAGCGGCAATCTTCATTTGGCTGCTCCCCGCTCCCAGCACCGACCAGCGGTAATCGTCACCGAACAGACGATCAGCGGTACGCTTCATGTGCATGACATCGTCGGGATGCGTGCCGATGCCGCCCAGAATACCGAACACCGTTTGAATGAAGTACGGCGCCTTCACCAGTCCTCGTTCGACGAAATGCGCCAAGTTGTAAAGGTGAGACGTGTCGTAGCATTCGAATTCGTAACGCGTTTCGTTGACCGAAAGCTCGGTCAGCACGGTTTCGAGGTCGCCGTAGGTGTTGCGGAAGATCAGGTCCTTGCTGCCTTCAAGGTACGGGCGCTCCCAGTCGTGTTTGAACTCCTTGAACCGCTGCAGCATCGGAAACAGTCCGAAGTTCATGGTGCCCATATTCATCGAGGCCACTTCCGGCTTGAGCACCTTCGCTGGCTGCATGCGCTCCTGTACTGTCATGTAGGGCGAGCCGCCGGTAGTCAGATTCACGATCGCGTCGCTGCGTTGCTTGATCGCTTTCAGAAAAGGGGTGAACGCCTCCGGCCGTTGATCGGGTTTGCCGGTGACCGGGTCGCGGGCGTGTAAGTGGATGATGGCTGCACCGGCTTCGGCCGCCGCGATGGAGGACTCGGCGATTTCTTCCGCAGTCACGGGCAAATACGGCGACATTGACGGTGTGTGAATGGCACCCGTGACCGCGCAGCTGATGATGACTTTCTTTTGCTGGAACATTTTTGTCTCCTATTTGTGAAATGGACAGTTCAAGAACCGTTTGGGTTTAAAAGAATGGATAAGTGGCCTGCATGAGGGGCGCAATCTCGGTGTCTCAATGCAACACAATTATTTCTGGGTCGGCACTTGATGGCGCAACCCGGTCTGCTTGTTCTTGTCGTCAACAAACACCAGTTGCGGCTGATGCGCGACCACCTGGTCGTCGTGCACCTGGGCAAAGGCGGCGATGATGATCAGGTCGCCGACGGCGGCGCGCCGGGCTGCCGAGCCGTTGACCGATATCATGCCGGAGCTCCGTTCGCCCTTGATGGCGTAGGTGATGAAACGCTCGCCATTGTTGATATTCCAGATATGGATCTGCTCGTTCTCGACCAGGTTGGCGGCGTCGAGCAAGTCTTCGTCGATGGCGCAGGAGCCTTCGTAGTGCAGCTCACAGTGGGTGACGGCGACGCGGTGGAGCTTGGATTTGAGCAAAGTTCGGAACATGATGAATCGGTGTTGATCGTCAATACTTCAACCTGATTGACTGGAGGCGGGGCAGCAAAAGGAGCGTAGTTTCCCGACCCGTGCGCATGTGTCGTATCCTCCTGGAAGAAGGCGTCGTTCTCGCCGAGTCGGGCTCGAAGCTCGCGCAGGCATTGGAGTAGCAGGGCCATGGACTGTCCTTCTGCAGGTTTGGCTTCTATGAACTACAGCGCCGTCACCAGCTCAGGCACGGCGGTGAACAGATCCGCTTCCAGGCCGTAGTCGGCCACCGAGAAGATCGGCGCTTCCGGATCCTTGTTGATGGCGACGATGACCTTGGAGTCCTTCATGCCGGCCAGATGCTGGATCGCACCCGAGATGCCGCAGGCGATATACAGCTGGGGCGCGACGATCTTGCCGGTCTGGCCGACTTGCCAGTCGTTCGGGGCGTAGCCGGCGTCCACGGCGGCACGGGAGGCGCCCATGGCGGCACCGAGCTTGTCGGCCAGCGGCGTCATGATTTCCATGAACTTGTCGTGTGAACCCAGGGCCCGGCCGCCGGAGACGATGATCTTGGCGGCTGTCAGTTCGGGGCGGTCGTTCTTGGCGATTTCGCTGCCGACAAACGTGGCCTTGTCGCTGGCGGCCACTGCCGTCACGCTTTCCACGGTGGCCGAACCACCGCTGGCGGGTGCGGCGTCAAAGCCGGTGGTGCGCACGGTGATGACCTTGACCGCATCCAGGCTTTGCACGATGGCGATGGCGTTGCCGGCATAGATCGGGCGTTCGAAGGTGTCGGGGCTGTCAACCTGGGTGACGTCGGAGATCTGGCCGACATCGAGCTTGGCGGCGACACGCGGGGCGATGTTCTTGCCGGAAGCGGTGGCGGGGAACAGGAGGTGGCTGTAGCTGCCGGCAAGAGCCAGCACCTGGGCGGCCACATTTTCAGCCAGGCCATGGGCGAAGGCCTCGCTGTCGGCATGCAGGACCTTGCTCACGCCGGTGATCTGGGCTGCCGCTGCAGCCGCCGCAGCGGCATTGGCACCGGCGACCAGCACATGCACCTCGCCGCCGCAGGCCAGGGCCGCGGTGACGGTGTTCAGGGTGGCGACCTTGAGGGTCGTGTTGTCGTGTTCGGCAATTACGAGTGATGTCATGTTTGTGCTCCTCAGATGACCTTGGCTTCGTTCTTGAGTTTGTCCACCAAGGTGGCGACGTCGGGCACCTTGATGCCGGCGCTGCGTTTGGGCG
>NZ_QEII01000189.1 GCF_003347515.1 Rhodoferax ferrireducens
TTCCCGAATTTCTGTTCATCCTGGAGGCGGCCAAGTGGACCGTGGCGCTGTCGCTGATTGCCTTCATTGGCGGCGCCATCGGCGGCCTGATCATTGCGCTCAGCCGCACCTCGCAGAACAGCGTGGCGCGCCTGCTGTCGGGGGCTTTCATCCAGGTCTTCCAGGGCACGCCCTTGCTGCTGCAGCTGTTTCTGGTGTTCTTCGGCGCGCCGGTGCTGGGGCTGGAAATCAACCCCTGGGTGGCGGCCGGCGCGGCGC
>NZ_QEII01000190.1 GCF_003347515.1 Rhodoferax ferrireducens
AGGTCTTCCAGGGCACGCCCTTGCTGCTGCAGCTGTTTCTGGTGTTCTTCGGCGCGCCGGTGCTGGGGCTGGAAATCAACCCCTGGGTGGCGGCCGGCGCGGCGCTGATTCTCAACAGCAGCGCCTTTTTGGGCGAGATCTGGCGCGGCTGCATCCAGGCCATCCCCGGCGGGCAGTGGGAGGCGGCGCAGGCGCTCAGCCTGCCCTATCTGTCCCGCATGCGGGACGTGATCCTGCCGCAGGCCTTCAAGATTGCGCTGGCGC
>NZ_QEII01000191.1 GCF_003347515.1 Rhodoferax ferrireducens
AGCGTTTAAGGCTATAGTCCAGCGCTTTGGCCGTGGCCGAGCCATCGGTGATTTTGCAACGCTGCAACTTCATCCATTCATGCATCGCATCGGCAATCGGGCGTGCTTTGGTTTGTCGAATCTGCAAGCGCTGGTCGGCATGGAGCGTTTTGACCTCCCGCTCGACGTCATAGAGTTGACTGATCAACTTCAACCCAGTCTGGGCAATCTGGCTGGAGTGGTTCGCATGCAGCTCAAACAGCTTGCGCCGGGCATGAGCCATGCAGCCCGCCTCCACGATGCCCTTTGTGAATAACGATTTGTAG
>NZ_QEII01000192.1 GCF_003347515.1 Rhodoferax ferrireducens
TGCGCATGCTGCGAATTCAAAATCTGCCCCAAAAAGCTCCGCGTCGTTTCGTGCTGCGGGTTGCTGAAGAACTGCTGCGGCGGCGCCTGCTCGATGATCTGGCCATTCGCCATGAAGATCACGCGATCCGCCACGCTGCGGGCAAAGCCCATTTCGTGCGTCACGCACAGCATGGTCATGCCCTCTTCGGCCAGGCTCACCATGGTGTCCAGCACTTCCTTGACCATCTCCGGGTCGAGCGCGGAGGTGGGTTCGTCAAACAGCATGATCTTGGGCGTCATGCACAGGGCGCGCGCAATCGCCACGCGCTGCTGCTGGCCGCCCGAGAGCTGGCTCGGGTATTTGTGCGCCTGCTCCGGAATGCGCACGCG
>NZ_QEII01000193.1 GCF_003347515.1 Rhodoferax ferrireducens
TCGTCTCCGGTGGCCGGGCCCTGGGTTCACACGACAAGTTCATGGAAATCATGACGCCGCTGGCCGACAAGCTCGGCGCCGCCATGGGGGCTTCGCGCGCCGCCGTGGACGCGGGCTACGCGCCGAACGACTGGCAAGTCGGCCAGACCGGCAAGATCGTGGCACCCCAGCTGTACATCGCCTGCGGCATCTCGGGTGCGATCCAGCATCTGGCCGGCATGAAGGACTCCAAGGTCATCGTGGCGATCAACAAGGACCCGGAAGCGCCGATCTTCTCGGTGGCCGACTATGGGCTGGAAGCGGATCTGTTTGTGGCCGTTCCGGAACTGGTGGCCGCGCTGTAGTTCGTTCAATCCCATCGCTTGAAGAAACCCGTCCATGGCCCTGCTTCGACAATGCCTTCAGGAGTTTCGCCTCCGGCACGGCGACCAAAATATATCCCGTCTGGAATACCCTGCCCACACTTGGGGGAGGGACGCTTGCGCTTCCTTAGTCGTTCCTCCGCTGGCCAGCCGGGCTGGGGCGTTGAACAATAAAACCGACACAACATGTTTCGAAATTTTCTCAAATCAAAAATCCACCGCGTCCGAGTAACCCATTGCGAGCTGCACTATGAGGGTTCTTGTGTGATCGATGAAGACCTGCTTGACGCGGCCAATTTGATGGCAAACGAACAGGTTCATATATGGAACATCAACAACGGCGAGCGCTTCGTCACCTACGCCATTGAGGGCGAACGCGGCTCCGGCATGATCTCAGTCAACGGCTCGGCCGCCCGGCGCGCCGCCATGGGTGACCTGATCATCATTGCTGCTTTCGGCCAGGTACATGAAGTTCAGGTGGCCGAGCATTCGCCAATACTGGTATTTGTCGATGACAAGAACCGACAGACTGAAGTGTGCCATCAGGTTCCAACACAGCGTCTATGATGAGGGTAGTGGTGGGCCGAACTACGCGGAGTTGTGAAAGACTGTGTTGACGCGCCATATTTCCTGTGACTATGAAAACTCTTCGAACCAGACAGAACAAACGTTTGCATATCTGGCGCAGACAGCCGCCGCAATGGAGCATCAAAAAGCAACTTACTTAGAGCAGGTGCAAGTCGTCACTGAAATCACGACCAAGCTTGGCGTTGTAATTGCCAATATGGCATCCACGATGGCGCTAATTTCGGATTCAAGCCACAGAATGTTGCGGCCACCTAAGAATTGACCCAGGTGCAGGGCTTTCGTTGACCCATGCATTGGTTATGCAAATCGTTGCCCGCGTTGGGATTGCGAGGTAATGTCTTGGGTCAGTGCAACGTCGGCAGGTGGGTCAGAAGCGCGTCGGCGCCAACAATCCTGGGCTCGAATCGGCCTGCGGCCGGGCGCTATCGATGCCTGGCACGACCTCGACGAGGCCACACGCACGGCGTGGACCGGATACATCACGCAGGCGCACGCCAACCTGCGCGCTGTTTCCCGCACCGGACGGCGCGAGGTGCAGGGCTGGCATGCCTCGGCGCTGGAGATGGGCAACTTCGGCGCCAACTACCGGCTGCGTGCATCGGTCGCGCTCGGCGGGCTCGGCGCGCTGGAGCCCTCGGAGGCGATGTACTTCGTGCGTTTCCACGATGATGCCATGCCGCAGCTCGATGGCCGGAAGCGCTACCTGCTGCGCCTGCCGCCCGGCGGCATTCCCACCGAATCCTTCTGGTCGCTCTCGATATATGAACCCACGGCCGGCAGGCAGCGCTTCTTCACCGCGAACGCTATCAACCGCTACTCGGCCGGCAGCCGCACGGCCGGCCTGATGCACAACGCCGACGACTCGCTCGACATCGCGCTCCAGCACGACGAACCCACCGACGCAATGCTTAGCGCCAACTGGTTGCCCACTCCCGCATCCGGCGCATTCCAGATCTCGCTGCGCGCCTACCTGCCGACGGCGGCAGTGAGTGAAGGCAGCGCGGTTATGCCGAAGATCGTCCGCACCTGACACCGCTGCTCGGTTCATTACCGAATGAACTCGCAGATAAACGCACGCTTCAACCTCACTATTCGAGCGCCTCGGAGAAGGATCAACTGTCTCAATGCGACACCCTATTCACGTACTGAGACACAATGCGACAGGCGAAATGCATGCTACCTCATCCTGGCGTAGGTGACACCTGTGATTGGCTCGAAACGAGTCCGTCCCCACGTGATTCGGCACTCGACTGCAACGAATCTGCTGCGCGCTGTCGTTAAATAAGTGCTTGACTCAGTGACTCCTGTAATGTGTGCCCCATTCTTTTTTGCTTGGTCACCAGATAGGCAAGGTTCTCCTTGGTCGGTGGAGTATGAAGCGCCACCTTTTCCGATATTCGCAGTCCGAATTCAGCGATGCAGCGATACTTCGCAGGGTTGTTGGTCAACAAGCGCATGCTTGTGATGCCAAGATCTTGAAGTATCTTGGCGCCAACTGTGTAGTCGCGGGCATCCACTTGCAGCCCCAATCTGAGATTGGCATCAACGGTGTCAAGCCCTTCATCCTGCAATGCGTAAGCGCGCAGCTTGTGCGTAAGGCCGATTCCTCGGCCTTCATGCCCGCGCAAATAGATAACGACCCCTCTTCCTTCACGTCCTACAGCCTCCAGCGACGCCTCCAACTGATGTCGACAATCACATCTGAGGGAGCCGAATGTATCACCAGTCAAGCATTCTGAGTGAACCCGAACCAGAACATCCTTCTGTCCTTGCACCTTGCCCATGACCATGGCGATGTGTTCATGTGAATCAGTCGGCGACTTGTAGACCAGCGCAGTGAACACCCCGTGACGAGTTGGAATACGTGCTTCTGACTCCTTAAAAACCTGTGCTTGCCTGACTCGAAAACTCACCAAATCTTCGATCGTGATGATCTGCAACCCATGCGTCTTGGCGAACACTTCCAAATCCTTGCGTCGTGCCATTGAGCCGTCATCATTGACAATCTCGGCCAACACACCGCCCGGACGCAAACCCGCAAGATGAGTCAAGTCGACCGTCGCCTCAGTGTGTCCTCGGCGCACAAGCACGCCACCTTCAGTCGCGCGCAGTGGGAAGACATGGCCCGGTCGGTTGAAATCCGATGCCGAAACCTGAGGATCAACCAATGCACGAATCGTCGATGAGCGATCCGCAGCCGATATTCCCGTGGTGGTGCCGTGTCGATAATCGACGGTCACGGTGTAGGCCGTTTTCATGGAGTCCGAGTTCCGCTCCAGCATCAGCGGCAATTCAAGCTCATCCAGCCGACCACCTTGGAGGGCCACACACAGCACGCCGCTGGTGTGCCTCACCATGAACGCGACGGCTTCTGTGGAGGCGTGTTCGGCAGCAATGATCAGGTCACCCTCGTTTTCCCGATTCTCGTCGTCGACAACGACGATCATTTGTCCCCTGGCAAGCGCAGCCAGGGCATCCTCAATGGTGTTGAAGGGCATACATGTCTCCTAGGTTTGTATTTGCAGTAAATGGGTTCTGCAGTTGTCAAGACTAGCCAGATGCGTGCCGCCGTATGGCGGCCTTCAAAATCAACGACTTAGGAACGCACGCGGACTCAAAAAGCGTCACATGCGACAGAAAAGTGTCGCAGCCATGTTTCTTGCGACACAAGTATTCAACAAAGTTACCCGTATAGCGCTATTTTTCCGGTTCAAGGGACCTGGCACGTTGTTCGCATGTAGGTGGAAGAGGCGAACCGCTCAATCACACACTCATACGAAAGGAACCCCATGAGTTATGGAGACACACTTCTCTTTGTCAATAACATCTGGCGTGAAAGCAAAGATGGTAAGTCGTTACCAGTAGTCAATCCGGCTAATGGACAGGAAATCGGAAGGGTGGCGCATGCTTGCCTTGAAGATTTGGACGAAGCGATTGCAGCAGCGCAAAACGGGTTTGAGATCTGGAAAAACATGACGCCCAGTGAAAGAGGGAAGCTGATGCGCAAGGCTGCAACGCTGATCAGAGAACGCTCCCACGACATCGCGACATGCATGACGATGGAGCAAGGTAAGCCCCTACGCGAATCAACCGCAGAAGTATCGGCCGCAGCCGAGATCATTGAATGGTTCTCCGAGGAGGGTATGCGCATCTATGGGCGATTGGTACCTGCTCGTTCAAGTGTCACCCTGCGGCAGATGGTGGTGCGAGATCCCATTGGCCCAGTGGCTGCCTTCACGCCATGGAACTTTCCGATCAACCAATTGGTCCGCAAACTAGGTGCTGGACTCGCTGCCGGATGTTCCATGATAGTCAAGGCACCAGAAGAAACCCCCGCCAGCCCTGCGGCATTGATCAAGGCCTTTGCTGACGCCGGGCTTCCGCCAGGGGTTCTTGGACTGGTATTTGGCAACCCAGTGCAAATATCCGACTATCTGATCAGGCATCCTGTTATTCGCAAGATAACCTTCACCGGCTCCACACCCGTCGGAAAGCAATTGGCGTCACTGGCCGGACAGTACATGAAACGGGTGACCATGGAACTCGGTGGGCACGCCCCCGTGATTGTGTGTGAGGATGCCGACGTAGAGCGCGCTGTCAAGACGTCGGTCATGGGGAAATATCGCAATGCAGGTCAGATCTGCATCTGTCCCACCAGGTTCTTGGTGCATCGCAGCATCGCCAAAGAGTTTTCAGCCGAGTTTGTCAGGCAAACCGAGCAATTAATCGTAGGAGATGGGTTGCATGAAGGTTCACAGATGGGACCATTAGCCAACGAGCGGCGGGTCAAGGCCATGGCCGAACTCACGAGCGACGCCGTTTCACGCGGCGCGACTTTACTGTCCGGAGGGAGTCGCATCGGATCAAACGGCAATTTTTGGAGCCCAACAGTGTTGACGGATGTGCCTTTGAATGCGAGGGTGTTCAACGAAGAACCCTTTGGGCCGATCGCACCGATTCGCTCATATGACACACTTGATGAAGCGCTTATTGAAGCCAACCGGCTCTCCTACGGGTTGGCTGGGTACGCCTACACACGCTCACTTAAAACGGCAGATATTCTTTCCAGAAAGCTTGAAGCAGGGATGCTCTGGATTAACACCTCGGCGGTGACTTCGGCCGAAATTCCCTTTGGCGGTATCAAGGATTCCGGGTATGGCACTGAGGGCGGGCCCGAGGCCCTGGAGGCCTACCTGAACGTCCGTTCCGTCGCTGTCCAGAACGACTAACACGGATCATTGCGCGAAAGGGGAACGTCAAGCGTGATGCTTTGGCCGCTTGAGATCAAATTCAACGATCCTACGATGAAGCGTTGCCCTCGAAATGCCAAGGCTCTTGGCCGTCATGGAAACGTTCCAGTTTTCGCTTGTCAGCGCAGCCAGGGTGGCATGCACGCTGAGGCAATCCTTTGGTTTCTCTCCTTTCAATTCTGTAATGACGTTTCGATTTCCAAGCGTATAGGGCAAGCAGGCCAGATCAACGATGGATGACTCACTGACGGCTACAGAAAACTTGGCGACATGTTGCAGTTCTCGCATGTTCCCTGGCCAGCAGTGGCTCATGAGTACATCCATGACATCTGTAGTCAGTTCGCAAACGTGTTGACCCGCCTGAGATGCCGCCACCCAAAATGCCTCTTCGATCAGTCGAGCCCGATCTTTTCTTTCGCGCAATGGTGGCAAGAGCAAGCTTGCACCGTTAATCCGGAAAAATAGGTCCTCCCGAAACTTTCCATCGCGAACCAAGGAGGGGAGGTCACGTAGGCTGGCTGTAATCAAGGCAAAGCTGACTTTAACAGTCTCGACACCACCCACAGGAACGAATTCACCCTCGGACAAAACTTGCAGCAATCTAGCCTGAAGAGGCAGTGGCATATCGCCGATTTCATCAAGAAAGAGAGTCCCCCCATTGGCTGCAATAAGGCGTCCTGGAGAGCCCTGCTTCGCTGCGCCAGTAAATGCGCCCGGTCGATAGCCGAAAAACTCGCTCTCAATGAGATCATTTGGGATCGCTGCACAATTGATCGCGACAAAGTTTCCACCGCTGTGAGGCCCCGACTGATGCAGTGATCTGGCAAGTTGTGTCTTGCCAACGCCACTTTCTCCCTGCAACAGGAGTGGCAGGCTTCGCGCATGAAGACGCACGGCAAACTTGAGTCGCTCTTGAGTCTGCGGATCGGTGCCCAAAATGTCGTTCAGTGAAGGTCCAGGCTGAACCTTCGGCAAATTGCAGGACTTGTTACGCGATGGCGACGCAGAATCATGGTTGGAATAGGTGCCTAAAGAACGCCACTCCGCTGATTCGTGCAACTTGAAATGAAGACAGCCCTCACTGTTCTTGATAGTGGATCGATCACCTTCAAGCGAGCGCTCAAGGTCAGCCACTCCCGCAACCGAGGAAAACTTCTTCCCCATGATGTCATCCGCGAATCCGCTGCCATCGGCGCGAATCAAGAGCTTTCTTGCGAACGGTGTAGCATCAATGATGCGACCGCACCCGTCAATGGCAACTCGCGCTTCAGCAGCCACATCAAGAAAATCGTCGTACTTCGACAAACGAAGTACACGGTAATTGGCATGGAGCCGCTCAAAGTAAAAATTCTCGATTCGCCGTGCTGAACTCGCCACCAGTTCACGAATCATCGACTGGACCGCGCGCCCTGAGTTTTGCATCGAGGTGACGTTGAGCACACCGATGAGTCTGCCTTGGCTTCCAAAGATCGGCGCCACGGTACAGCTTAAGGATGCCAGCTTGGACGAGAAGTGCTCGTCCTGAACCACTGAGAGCGCGCGTTGCTCTCGCAGGCAAAGACCCACTCCCGTGGTACCTTGCCGGTCTTCAGTCCATATTGAACCTGGTAATACTCGCAATCCAGAATATGTGTCGATCGAAGGTGCCGAGCTCCGATATTGGATGACCACACCTTGGGCATCCGAGAGCATGACCACCTCGGCATGCTCCATCACGCGGTGCAGTAGCCGGTCAATCTCAGGAAGACATAGCGCGCTCAACTCTTCAACTGACGCCCGGCGCTCAACAAGTTCCGTGTAGGTGAGCACATCGGGATCGCTCACTCGATCAGGGTCGAGCTTGTGTTCGTCAAGGCTGCGAAGCCAAGAGGATCGGACTTCCTCATTGGGCTCGGCACTGCGTTGGCCAAAAACGCTTTTGAAGTCTCTCCTGGAGATGTTGCCATCAGGTGGTGTGCAGGGTTGCATGGTATTGACGACGGATAGGCAGTAAAGACGAATTGTTGACTTTAGTGCTTGACATGACTCCTGCGCAATCGGGTCTTTCCCTTATGCCCGCAATACATCGCCGCCTGAAACCAGCCTTTCAAACCTGGGGGGTGACTCGACGTCAACCGGAAGCAAAGCCGTGGGAGGTGTCGCACGAGGTGTCGCAGGCGACGAGGGGTGAGACAGATGAGTGTCGCACGATTCACGTCATGCGACACATAAACTTATGCAAGTTGTTGATTTTAAAAGGAAAATAAATTGGCACGACTTTAGCGTGTATCTGGGTCACATGGTCCAGCAATGTTCTGGACATGCACCAGGAGACAAGCACATGTTATTAGACAGCCCAGCTCAACTGACGCCACATCTTCCTCAACAGGTCAGCAGTGACTTCCGCGACGCCATGCGGCGCCTTGCAGCGTCGGTCATGATTATCACCAGCCGTGATGCCGATGGGGCACCCCACGGCATGGTGGCTTCTTCGGTGATCTCCGTGTCCATGGATCCACCATCCATGTTGATCGCCGTCAATCGCAACGCGGGCATACACCCCGTACTGCTGCGCACAAAAAGGTTTTGTATCAACCTCCTCTCCGATATGCAGAGCGATCAGCTAAAGCCGTTCTCCACCTCGGCACTTCGTCACCAGCGCTTTCAATCTGACGAATGGAGCGATGCGTGGACAACCGACAGCGGGCGCTTGCCTTGGTTGCCGGATGCGCCCGCGTCCGTTGAATGTGCAGTTGACCTGGTCACGGATTACGGCACCCACAGCCTGTTCATTGGGCATGTTCTGCAAGTTCATTGCGCGCCAACGTCAATGGCGGGTCAGTTGACATCAGGGCCGTTGGTCTGGTTGGCTGGTCAACAGGCATCGTTATCACTGCAGTGAGTATTCCTCTGCATTAATGGCCATGTAAGCGGCATCGCCGCTACCCGTAGGAATCCCAACCCGCGCAATCGATGCGCATTTTCAACTAAAGAGGAGAACTTTCATGAAACTTGGACTATTTGGCATGCCACTGCATCCGCCAACCCGCTCTACAGCGGAGACATACGAGGAGGACTCGGATCGAATCATCCACGCCGATCAAGTGGGGTTTGATGAGGTGTGGATCGGTGAGCACATGTCATGTACGACAGAGCCAATTTCCTCACCCATGATGTTCCTTGCGTCGCTCATCCACCGCACCAAGAACATCCGATTCGGCACCGGCGTGATTGCACTGCCTAACCACCATCCGGCAGTGGTGGCTGCAGAAGTGGCGCAGTTCGACCATCTCAGCCGTGGGCGGTTGATGTTTGGCATTGGCCCAGGCGGGTTGGCCAGCGACATGGAGTTGTTTGACGTTATGGACGGCGCGTATCGCAACGAGCGCATGATGGAATCGATTGACACCATTCTGCAAATGTGGAGTCAAGATCCGCCTTACAACATCGAAGGCAAGCATTGGAAAATCAAGCTCAAAGATACCGTGATTCCGGAGTTGGGAGTGGGCTACATTCCCAAGCCTTATCAAAAGCCACACCCTCCGATCATGATGACGGCAATGTCGCCATTCTCTGACAGTGTCAAAACTGCGGCGATGCGAGGCTGGGGTCCGATGAGTGCGAACTTCTGTCCTGAATATGTGATTGCCAGCCACTGGAAGAAATTGCAAGAAGGGTGTGAGGCCGCAGGTCGAGCCGCGAGCGGTGAAAACTGGCGTGTGGCTCGAAATGTTGTGGTTGCGCGCAGCGATGAGGAGGCCTTGGATCGCATGATGGATCCCAATGGCAGTAACTACTACTACTTCGATTACTTGTGGAAAGTTTTGCTGGCGGTGAACTACACGGCTGTGATGAAAGACGATCCGAAGCAACCGGATGAACAGGTCACTGTGGAGCAGCTGATCAAGAGCATGGTGATTCATGGTTCACCAAAAACCGTCACCGAGAAGCTGATTGCGTTCCGTGAACGGACCGGACCCTTTGGCACGTTGTTGATGGCGTCGATGGACGGCCATGGCGCTAACCGTGCCCGCGAGTGGGAGTCCATGAGCTTGCTTGCACGCGAGGTCATGCCTTCCATCCGTAAGGCGCTCGGTCGATAACTCTCCACAATTTTTATTCAAACAGGTGGCGATGATTCGCCGCCAGAGGAGATTGATCATGGGTATTAACAACAAGTTCTTCAAGCCTGTTTTGATTGCTGCATCGTTGTCTGTGGCAGGTGTCGTTGCCGCTGCTCCTATGATCGGACCCCCATCGCACCGCAGATTCGAGACTACTATGCTCGACTGAATTAGCGCGGACTTGGTTTCCTTGTCACCGGCCGGGCAACGCGTCGGCCGGCTGATGTAGTCTGATCCGCTGGTCTATATCAGGCGCTCAAAGTCGGGCTAAAGAGCTAAAGCGAGCACCCTTTGAGGCTTGATCTTGAAAAAAGAAACCACATTTTGAAGAGAGTCAACTTGCTCCTGGAGAGTTCTCGCTGCAGCAGCGACCTCCTCAACAAGAGCGGTATTCTGTTGCGTTGTGTGGTCCATTTCAATAATTGCTTGATTGATCAGCTCAATTCGTACACGCTGCTCTATCGAACCAGTGGACATGTTCTTTGCAACGATTGACAAATCGGCAATGGAACTTCTGACTTCACCAACAGTTGATCTAACTTCTTCAATTTGAACCATGCCGCTCGTCACCATAGATGCAGACGCATCGAGAAGTGTCTTGATTTTTTTCGCAGAATTGGAAGAACGATGGGCTAGATTCCGTACCTCGGTAGCTACAACAGCGAAACCTCGACCGGACTCACCTGCTCGTGCTGCTTCAATAGCTGCATTCAGAGCCAATATATTGGTCTGAAATGCTATGCCATCAATAATTGAAGTTATCTCGGCGATCTCAATGGTTCCCTGATAAATTTTATTCATCGTGTCTGACAAGAAAGTGACGGATGCACTTCCTTTTACAGTCAGCGCGGACGCACTTTCAGCAAGCGTACTTACCTGCACCGCCTGGTCGCTGTTTTCACGAACCAACTGGGTCAACTCTTGAGTCCGGGCAGAGGTTTTCTCCAGGGACATTGCCTGGCTCTCTGTTCTGCTAGAAAGATCCATATTTCCATCTGCAATTTCATGAGTAGCTGATGCTACCGAAATGGTCGAGACGAGCACTTTAGAAATGCATTGTTCGACATGGACTAACAATCTATCAAAAGCAGAAGCGGCAGCACCAAACTCATCTCGTCTGGGACTGACGGTGCGAGTGGAAAAATCCAAGTTCACCGCAAGTTCATCAAATTTCTTGGTCTGTCTTTTTAGTCCTCCACAAACCACCTCAATAAGATGCCGGCAGGTAAATGTAGAAACCAACGCTACCACAATGACTAGCGAAACTGACGTCCAGAAAAATGCACCTACCGAAGACAAGACCGGCGTGTGCGTCGTCGTCAAATCAATATGTGATCCAAGGGAGCCATTCAACGAATGGATGACAAGATTTCCATAGAGACAAAGGACAATGATGCACGCAGTCAGGACAAGATGCGACCCGATGATCTTGAATTTGATGGTCCAAGGCAGGTTTATCATATCGAAGCAAGCCAATTCATAAGAACAAATAACTCCCTAGACGAACCTTCATTGCATCAAACTTTTTTAGTATGAACGCCATGCTTTTCTCCATTTTGGAATACGCACCGCTTCAACGGATAGTAGCGTTGAATTGGTGCGAAGACATGCAAAGATCAGAACGGCAAGAGCGCTTTTATTTTAAAGCTTGACCCTTCCGCTCGATTCACTACCCCCGATTCCTGCTCCAGCTTTGCCGTCAAAAACCAACCCTTTCCGCTGTCATATTTGACGGACGGGCCGATTGCATATGCCCGGCCTTTGTTATTCGCAACGGTTGCACCATTTTGTTGGTCATCCGTAGTTTGCTTGTAGATGAAGCCGCCAACACCCACCGTCCATCCGTTGCCCAGTGCCCACCCCACCGAATAATCGGCGTGGAGCTCCTGACCAGAACGGTAGTTGGTAGCGCTGTTGATGCCGTTGAAGTCATACATGACCTTCAAATCCGCATTAATGCCAGTTGGCTGAACATAGGTTAAAGCAAATACGGGCTCGATGTTCCAATAGTTCCGGCTGAGGTTGGCCAACTTATTGCTGTCATAGCTGCCTGTTGGTGCCGAGACGTCCACGGCCCATACATAGTGCAGCTTGTCTGATACGTGGTAGCCCAATCCAGTGCCGAAAACCACGTCAGCCAGGCCCGAGGTACTGCCGTTGGTCCCCCCGACCTGAACCTTGAGGTTGACCAGGGGGGCAACCGCATGGAACAACAGTTGCCCACCCCACATCTTTTGATCGGTGACACGAACCACTCGCAAAGCCAAGGCATCAGCCTGAACATTAAAGTTCAGGGGGATTTTGTTTCCGCTGTTGTCTCGCAGAGTTGATGCTTCATAGTGGGATGCGTACGTCAGAAAGTAGGTTCCGGGGGGTGGCAATGCGCCGGCCAGGTAGTTTTCATTGCCGTTGGGATAGACGCCGCCGCCGCCCTCGGTCGCCTGTGCGGCATCGCCCAAAGTCGCCAGCAAGATCGCAGCGGCCAGCGTTGTCAATTTCAGATTGTTGCAAGTATTCATTTGTCTACTGTTTATTTTTAAAAGGGGAACCCCTCGCCCGACGCGAGACGATGAGTCAATGCCAGCCGATGTGCTGACAGATTGCATGGGACGGTGGGACGCGAGCGCCCCACCACCACCATTCATTTAGACCGGATAGTGCTGAACCGATGGCTCGATGGTGATCCATTTGAGTTCGGTGAACTCGTCGATCACAGCACGGCCATCAAACTTGCCATAGCCGCTGTTTTTGGTGCCACCGTACGGGGCCTGGGCCTCGTTCTGCACGGTGGAGCCGTTGACGTGCACAGAGCCCGATTCGATGCGCATGGCCACGTCCAGTGCCCGGGTCACATCGCGCCCGAAGACGGCCGCTGACAGGCCATAGTCGCTGTCATTGGCCACGGTCACGGCCTCTTCCACGCCCTTGACGCGCACCACGGTGGTGATGGGCCCGAAGGTTTCATCGCCATAGATTGTCATGCCGGGTTTGACATGGTCCACGATGGTTGCCGGCATGATGGCGCCGTCGGCCTTGCCGCCGCACGCCAAGATGGCGCCCTTGGCCAGGGCATCGTCAATCATGGCGTTCAGGCGAGCGCCCGATTCGCTGGCCACCATGGGGCCAATCACGCAGGCTGGATTGACGCGCGGGTCGCCCATGACCAGTTCCTTGGCTCGGGCCGCAAACTTGGCTACAAACTCATCAGCAACCACCTCGTCCACCACCAGGCGTTCGGTGGACATGCAGATCTGGCCCTGGTACAGAAACGAGCCAAACACCGCTGCTTTGACTGCTTCGTCGATGTTGGCATCGTCCAGCACCACCTGTGGCGACTTGCCGCCCAGCTCCAGCAGACAGCGCTTCAACTGGGCTGCAGCCTTTTGCGCAATGATGCGGCCCACGCGGGTGGAGCCGGTGAAGTTGATGCGGCGCACCGCCTTGTGCGCGATCAGCACATCGATCACTTCCGGTGCGTCCTTGGGTGCGTTGGTCACCACATTGAGCACACCTGGAGGGAAGCCGGCTTCCACCAGGGCATCGGCCACCAGCGTGTGGGTCTTGGGGCTGGCTTCCGAGGCACGGAACACCACGGTGTTGCCGCAGGCAATAGGGTAGGCAATGGCACGGGCGGCCAGCACCACAGGGCCATTCCATGGCACGATGCTCAGCACCACGCCCACAGGCTGGCGCACCGTCATGGAAAGTGTTCCGGGCTTGTCGGTGGGAATGGTCTCACCCTGGATTTGGGTCACCATGCCGGCGGCTTCGCGGAACAGGTTGGCGGCCAGGTGCACGTTAAAGCCGGCCCACAGTCCGGAGGCTCCCACTTCGGCACCCATGGCTTCGATGAACAACGGCGTCTTGGCCTCCAGCACATCAGCGGCCTTGAGCAGCAGGCGGCGGCGCTCGGAGGGCGCGCTGTTGCGCCAGTTCTGGAATGCGGTCTGGGCTGAGTTGACCGCAGCCAAGGCATCCTCCACGCCGCCAGCGGCGGCACTGGTCACCACTTCTCCGGTGTGGGGGTGGTTGCGGGTGAAGGTGGCGCCGGATTTGGCGGCGACGGATTGGTTGTCAATAATGAGTTGGGATTCCATGCTGTATTCCTTGGGTTAATGATTCAGGTTTGTTACGTTGGTCTATACGGCTTCAGGCGCGTTCGGTCAGGATGTCGGCCATGCGTTCACCAATCAGGGCGCAAGTGGCCATGGTTGCCACACCGGCAATGCGCGGCATGATGGAGCTGTCGGCAATACGCAGTCCCTGCACGCCGTTCACGCGCAGCTTGGAGTCCACCACGGCCTCTGCGTCTTTTCCCATGCGGCAGGTGCCGGACTGATGGAAGTAGGTGGTAGCGCCATTGCGCACAAAATCTTCCATGGCCTTGCCGGTCAATTTCTTGCCGGGCGCCACCTCGCGCTTGACGAAGTCCTTCATGGCCGCCGAATTGCCAATCTCGCGGCACACCTCGATACCAAAAGCCAGCGCCTTGACATCGTCCGGATGGCTCATGAAGCGCGCATCGACCACGGGGCGATCCGACGGATTGGCGGAACTCAGGCGGATTTCGCCACGGCTCTTGGGCGCCACCAGACCCGCGCACAGCGCCCAGCTGGAGCCAGGAGGTGAATACTCCTTGCCAACCACATCGCTGGCATAGGGTAGCTCGATCTGCACCAGGTTAACGTCGGGCGATGCAAGCGATACCTGGCTTTTGAGAAATCCCGCTGCATTGGCCGCACTGTTGCGATGCGGAATATGCTCCTTGGGCTCCCAGATGCAGCCGCCATGCAGGATGTGATCCTGGAAGTTACGCCCGACTTCCTTGGCATTCACCAGCGTCTTGATACCGTGCTGACGCAGCTGCGCTTCGTCGCCAATGCCGCTGAGCATCAGCAGCTTGGGTGTGTAGATACCGCCAGCACTCACAATCACCTCGGTGTTGGCGCTGATGGTTTTGGGTCCGCCGGCGGTGGCGATCTGAACGCCCGTGACCTTGGTACCCGCAAAGGTCAAGCGGTCCACATGGGTGTTCACCAGCACGGTGACGTTGGGTCGCGAAAGAATCGGGTACAAGTAGGAGCGGGCCATGCTTTGACGGCGGCCGTCGCGGATGATCTGGTTCATCAGCGCGAAACCGATACCGCCCTCTTCGCGCACGCCGTTTTGGTCGGCGAAGACCGGATAGCCCAGGGAACGGCAGGCCTCCAGCATGGCAGGTGCCACGGGGTGCGGGTTATTGGCCGGCTGGCACCAGACGGGGCCGTTCTTGCCACGGTAACGGGCGTCCGGTGCACCCTGCCAGTTCTCCATGCGCCGGTAAATTTCGAGCCCGGACTCGTAGCCCCAGGCACGGTCGCCGCTGGCATCTGCCCAGAACTCCAGGTCGGCCTTGAAGGGGCGGGCCCAGATCGTTGCATTGATGCTGCTGCCGCCACCCACCACGCGTCCCATGTGTTCGGGAATGGCGCGGTTGTTGGTGCTGGGTGCGGCCAAGGCAACGTCCTTCCAGTCACGTTCTGATCCCAAATTCGTGAACCAGACGCTCGGGTCCATCACCGAAGATGCCACATCCCAGTCGCCGGCCTCAATCATGAGGATGGAGGCGTCCTTGCGGGTTGCCAGTCTGCCCACCAGCGCGCAGGCCGCCGAGCCGGTGCCAACGACCACATAATCGTAGGCAGCTTGCAGCTTGGCGCTGCGTTCATTCTGGTTGGCCCGAATGGCATCCAGTTCGTCCGCCAGGGCGCTCAGTCCCACTGTGGAGAAACCGGCTGCAGCGGCTGTGCGCATAAAACCGCGGCGACTCATGCGACCGGCAATCAGGCCGCGTTCAAGCTGCTCCAGCAAGCCATCCGAGGGTGCATTCGGGTTTTTTGAATCGATATTCATAGTCATGCGGTTTGAATTGGTAGTAGTTAAAAAGTTGTCTCCAGCGGCACATGCCATTCGCGCAAACTGCGCCGCCGAATACCAACTTTAAAAACTTGCCGCCGTCTCAAACATATCGGGATTTCCCTAGGGTCTGGTTGTTCCATATAGGAACAACTGCGGCGCTAAAGAGCGCCCAGACCAGGCCAGCAGACCATGGATACAGGGTGTCTACGCGCTTTGGATCCTGCGGTAGATCAATCCCCGGGACACCCGCAGCTTCCGGGCAGCTGCGGAGACGTTGCCGCCGCACTCTTTCAGAGTTTTGGCGATCAAGTCCGCATCCGCGTCGCGCAGACTGGCGGGCTCAGGTGATTCGACTGCAGGCGGTGCCGCATCTGCCACCGGCGCACTCGCAATGGGTAGCGCAACGACTGGGCTGATGTCCACCATGGGGGTCTCTTGCGATGGCTTACCAACAGCGAGAAGTTGGCGATGTCCGTCGCGTGCCTGCAGTTCGCAACGCACATGCACCTGCAATCCGTTTGGCAAGCGCAACAAGGAATGGGCGCCGCCACGGCTTGAGGCCAGTTCCGAAAAGCTGCTTTGCAAAATCTCGTCCACCTTGCTGAGCCCACTCTGCTCACCATCCGGGGCGATACCCAATAGCCTGGAGGCCGCAGCGTTACGCCAGACAATGCGACCCTGCATGTCCACGCCCATCAGTCCGGCCATGGGGGTATCCAGCATGGCCGGAGAAATCTGGAAGCGCACGATCAGATGCTCACTGGATTGAGAGACCAGCAAACGGTTCGCGATCGAAGACGCGTAAAGGCCAACCACCGATGCCGCATCAAAGTTAAAGGCAATTCCTTCGCTGGACATATCCAGAACACCGGCCAGATTGCCATGAATATCGCGGATAGGGGCCGCGGCGCAATGCATGAAGTTGACACTCTCGAAGAAGTGCTCCGCCCCCTGAACGCAGGCCTGTTTGCCGGTGCGCGCCACAATGCCGGGCGCCGTTGTGCCTACGACCTCTTCTGCGAAGTTGACGCCTATGCGATGGGCCACCGGCGTGATCTTTTCATGGACGCGCCGGGAACAGGTGGCCCCAATCAATACGCCGCTGGGGTCGGTCAGCATGGCGCCGCAATTCGTGGCGCCCAACACCGCGTCGAGCTCGCTGGCTTCTGCCAGCCAGGCATCGCGCAGCAATCGGTTCTTCTGCAAAGCCAGCTGCGCCCGGCTGGCCGACACCGGCTGGAACTCCAGCTGTCCGCGCGGATCCTGCTTTTGTCTTAAACATCGGGTCCAGGACTGAAACACCGCCTCGCTGACGACACCTGAGGGCAGCTCACCTTCTTCAAAATACCGCTGGCGCGCCAGTGCAACCCGATCCGCCTGGGTAGAGAAGAAGAGGGATTGCATAAGCGGTCCTTCAGGAAAAAAACAAATGCTAAGACATTTACGATGCGTCAGGTTGCGCCATGGGCGCTGCCCGTTGGAATGCCTCCAGGGCTGCGCAGCTTGCATCCACTTCCATGATCAAAGGCCAGCGCCCCAGATCCACCTTGAAGCGGCGTACGCTGTCAATTTGTGGAATCAGATACACATCGGCAATGGTCGGTGTGCTGCCAAAGCTGAAGCCGGCGCGCCGGGTATCTGCCGCCAACAGGGTTTCATAAGCATCAAAGCCAGCGGCAATCCAGGTTCCGCACCACTGATTGATGGCGGCATCATCCGCGCCAAAGCTGGCGCGTAGCGTGTCCAGAATGCGCTTGTTGTTTACGGGATGGATGTCGCAACCGACCACCGCCGCCAGCGCCCGCACACGGGCTCTGGCGTTCACATCGGTGGGCAGAAGCGCGGGCGTGGGGTAGCGCTCTTCCAGCCATTCGATGATGGCCACGGACTGCGTCAACACCTGGTCGCCATCCACCAGCGCCGGCACCAGGCCCTGCGGATTCAGGGCTTTGAAGGCCGCGCCCTGGTGTTCGTTCTTGCGCAGATCCACCGGCACATACTGCGTATCCAGGCCCTTGAGGTTGAGCGCAATGCGCAGCCGGTGGGATGTGCCGCTGCGAAAAAAGTTGTAGAGCTTCATGGCGCCGGCTTACTCGGGCGCGCCAACCGTCAGCGCCACTTCGGCCACACCGGCCACGTGACCGGTGATCTTGTCGCCGGAAACGACCGGGCCCACGCCTTCGGGCGTGCCGGTGTAAATCAGGTCGCCGGGTTGCAGGTGGTAGAACAGCGAGAGGTCGGCAATCAGTTCACGCACATTCCAGATCAGTTTGTCCACATCGGACGACTGCTTGGTCTGGCCATTGACTTCCAGGGCGATGGCGCCGCTGTCAATGATCACGCCTTCCATGGGCACGATTTCCGAGCAGACGGACGATTGCTCCACGTCCTTGCCCAAGTCCCAGGGGCGGCCCTTGTCGCGTGCCACCAACTGCAAGTCCCGCCGGGTCATGTCCAGGCCGGCTGCGTAGCCGTAGATCAGCGTGTGGGCATCTTCCGCCTTCACGCGAAAGCCTGCCTTGCCAATCGCGACAACCATCTCCATCTCGAAGTGGTAGTTGCTGGTCTCGGGTGGATAGGCCACCGTTGTGCCCGAGGCTGTCAGGGTCTGCGGCGCCTTGGTGAAATAAAATGGGCGCTCCACCGACTTGTCCACCGGACGGCCCATTTCCACCGCGTGGGCGTGGTAGTTGCGACCGACAAAGAACAGGCGGTTGATGGGGAAGCGCGAAACCATGCCACGGATGGACGCCGTCATCGGGGCGGGTGGGCTGAACAGGTATTGTGTGATGGTCATGGTTTTTTTCCGGAAAGGTTGAAAGGGGTTCTGTTGGGTTGGATGCAGGAATGCCTAGCGGGACTCAGCCCCGGTTCTCGTACACACCCAGCTTGCGATGCAGTGGCGCTTCATCCGCCACAAACAGGAAGGCGGGCGCAGTGGCGGACCGGTTTTTCAGCGTCACTGCGGTATAGCCGGGCGCGCAGCAGGTGTCGGCCTCGACCATGGTGAACGCGGTTTCTTCCACCCGCACATCGGTCTGGCCTTCGATCTGGTGGAACACCTGGGCGGGCGAGCGAACCGGCAGACGCAAGGTCTCGCCGGGGCGCAACATCAAGGCATAAAAGCCCAGAATGTTTTCGACATCCGCGCCGGTCTCGGGGTTGACATAGGTGACCTGCACCGCGTCCGCTCCGGTCTGCTCTTCGGCCAGCGAGAGCAGTGCCGCTTTGGCATCGACCCAGGGGTAGCGCAACATGGGGTAAGCCTTGTCCGAGCGCTGAAACACCTTGGTAGGCACCACGCCGCCACGGGCATAGGACTTGAAGCCCTGGCCTTCGGTGACGCTCTGGCTGGGGCCTTCCAGGTGGTAGGAGGTCTCGGTGTAGTAGACCAAGGGCAGGTCCAGCACATCGAGCCAGATCACCGGGTCTTTGCCGTCATGGCCGTGCTCATGCCACAGGCCGGTGGGTGTGAGGATCAAGTCACCGCGCTGCATGGGGCATTTTTCGCCGCCCACCAGGGTCCAGGCACCTTCGCCTTCCACCACCATGCGCACGGCATTGGGCGTGTGGCGGTGCACCGGCGCCAGTTCGCCGGGCAACAGCAGTTGCATGCCCAGGTACATGGCAGCACTCGCCTGCATATTGGTCAGGCCGTGGCCCGGATTGGCCAGCACCAGCACGCGGCGCTCGGCCTTCTCAATGGGCGTCAATTCACCAGCCTGAATCAACAGCTCACGAATCTCGCTATAGGGCCAATGCGTGGTCTGCGTCTTGCGTGTCGGGATATTCGGCGGCAACACGCCGCGCAGGCTGGGCCACAGGGGAACCAGGTTGCGCTTGGTGAGTTGGTCGCGGTAGGTCTGCGGCAAGTCTTCCAGACGCCCCAGGGTGTCAAATCGGTTGTTGTCTTCCATGTTTTTTCTCCTATATATGTCAAGCTGCGCCTAAACCCAGGGGCGCAGGCGTGCGATTGACGATGTCGTGAAACAGTGCGTCAAAAAGTTTGTTGTCTGCCGAACCCACCAGAGGATCGGCATTTTGCGCAAAGGCGTGTGCAATGGCGTCCCAGTCCGATGCCAGCAGGTGGGCTTCTGCCAGCGGCAGCAGTTCGTTTTCCTCCGCACGCAAATGCCGCCAGGTGAAGTCTGCGTAGCTGGCAACAGTGGCCTGCAGTGCTTCCATACTTCCGGGCACACCGGCTTCAAAGTTGCCCAGATCGCGCCGCAACCCGGCCAACGCCACTGGCTCGGCCTGGTGCTGGCTCTGCAGGGTGGCGATCAGGCCGTCGGCCAACGGTGTGCGTTGTTTCAGGCGGGCAAACAGCCAGTCGTCTTCTTTGGGGTGGTGCAGGCGGTCAGGGAAGGCATCGATGTAATAGACCATGGCCCAAAAGAGCCGGAAGTCCATGGCCATGCGCTCTGCCTGCACCTCCTGCAGCAGGGCCTTGATGTTGTTGATCACCGCGCCCAAGGCGCGATGTTCCGCGCGAATGATGCTGATGGCTTTGGACTTGGAGTCGCTCATGTCTTCCTCTCTGCGCGGCCGCAGGGTTTGCTTGTTTCAAACACCCAGGTACTCGTGCACGATGCGTGGTTCGGCCCGCAATGCGCTGGAAGTACCGGACCAGACGACCACGCCTTTTTCCAACACGAAATGGCGGTCTGCCAACGCCAGCAAGGGCCCCAGGTTTTTATCGATCACAATCAAGGACAACCCCTCCTCCTTCAGTTCCCCCAGTGCACGCCAGATTTCCGTGCGAATCAGCGGAGCCAGGCCTTCGGTTGCTTCATCCAGCACCACAAGCCGCGGGTTGGTCATCAAGGCGCGACCGATAGCAAGCATCTGCTGTTCACCGCCCGATAGCTGCGAGCCCATGTTGCTGCGCCGCTCCCGCAAGCGCGGGAAGAAGCCGTACACCCGCTCCAGACTCCAGTGCTTCAGGCCGTTGGCGGCATTGCTGCGCGCTGTGGCAATCAGGTTCTCCTCCACCGTCAGGTTTGGAAAAATCTGCCGCCCCTCTGGCACCAGACCCAGACCCAGCTTGGCGATCTGGTGGGACGGCAGACCCTCGGTGCGTTTGCAGCCAAATTCAATTTCACCGGCCTTGGGGTCCAGCAAACCAAACAGGCATTTGATGGTGGTGGAGCGGCCCATGCCGTTGCGCCCCAACAGGGTAATAACCTCACCCTCGGCCACCGACAGGTCCACACCAAACAGCACCTGGGCGGCGCCGTAACCCGCCTTCAAACCCGTCACCTTCAATAAAGGCTTCGTGCTCATGCGATCTCCTCTTCACCGAGGTAAATGGCACGCACTTCCTCATTACCACGAATTTCCTCCGGCGTGCCGGTCACCATCAGGCGGCCGTACACCAGCACGCTGATGCGGTCGGCCAGGGCGAACACGGCGTTCATGTCGTGCTCGACCAGCAGAATCGTGTACTTGCGTTTCAGCGTCTTGAGCAGCGCCACCACGGCCGCCGACTCCTGCACGCTCATGCCCGCCATGGGCTCATCGAGCAGCAGAAACTTCGGCCGCGCGGCCAGCGCCATGGCCAGCTCCAGCTGGCGGCGCTCACCATAGCCCAGCTCCGATGCCAGCACCTGGCTGCGCGCACTGAGGCCCGACGCCTCTATGCCTTCCTGCGCTGCGGCCAGGGCCTCGCGATCCCCGAGCAGGGATTGCCAGAAGCGGAACGCATGGGTACGGGCACCCAGGGCGGCCAGCGTGGCGTTTTCCAAGACCGTGAATTCGTCGAATACCGAGGTGATCTGGTAGGAGCGCACCAGGCCCAACCGGGCACGGGCATTGATGCCCAAGGCCGTCACGTCGCCATCGCCAAAGCGGATTCGACCGCTGTCCGAGCGCAGCTCTCCCGACAGCTGGTTGATCAGCGTGGTCTTGCCTGCCCCATTCGGGCCGATGATGGCGTGTAACTCGCCTTCACGCACGTCCAGCGACACCTTGTCCGTGACCAGAATCGCGCCATAGCGCTTGGTCAGCGCGTCTGTTTGCAACAGTGTTTTCATGCGGTGCCGTCCTTGGCGAAGCGATTCTGCAACCAGCCTGCCAAGCCGGTTTTACCCAGCATGGCGACAGCCAGAATGGCCAACCCAAACACGGCCATCCAATGCTCAGTGGCGGCCTTTAGCACTTCTTCCGTGCCCAGAAACGCCAGGGCACCCAGGAAGGGCCCGAAGACGCTGCCCAGCCCGCCCAACACGACCATGACGATGAGCTCACCCGATACCGTCCAGGCCATGCTGCTGGGCGATGCATAGGCATTCAGATTGGCCAGCAACATGCCCGCCACACCGCACAGCACGGCCGATAGCGTGTAGGCGGCAAGCTGGTAGCGCTGCAACGCCAATCCCACGGACATGACCCGCCGGGAATTCTGGCGCCCCGCGCGCAAGGCCATGCCAAAGGGTGAGGCCCGCAGACGCATGACCCAGTAAGTCAATGCCACCAGCAAACCCCAGGCACAGTAGTAGACCGCCAATGGCGTTTTCAATTGCAAGCCAAAGAAATCACTGGCAGCGGCAATCCCCATGCCATCGTCACCGCCGTATTGCTTGAGGCTGACAATGACAAAGTAGCCCATTTGCGCGAATGCCAGCGTGATCATGATGAAGGCAATGCCCGAGGTGCGCAGGCTGATCAGCCCGGTAAAGCCCCCGACCACCGCACACACCAGCACGCAGGCTCCCAAATGGACCCAGCCGGAAGACACACCATAGTAGGCAGGCAGCGATACGCTGTACATACCAATGCCGATAAAGAGGGCATGACCCAGGCTGACCAGGCCACCGAACCCCAGCGCAATGTTCAAGGCGCTGGCTGCAATGGCGTACACCAGGACGCGGGCGAAGAATGCAACCCAGAAGTTGTCATCCAGTCCCGCAGCAATCGGTGGCAGCACGGCCAATGCCAGCAGCAAGAGCACCGGTATGAGCAGCGCCGGTCGTAGCAAGTTTTTCATGATTTGGCCTTGTATGCGGGAAACAGGCCTTGCGGGCGCCATGCCAGAATCACCGCCATCAGCAGGTAAATCAGCATGGATGCAAGGGCAGGACCGGCGGCATTGGCGATCTCCCGATCGGCAAAGGCGCGGATGAGCATGGGCAGAAAGGTTCGCCCCAGCGTGTCGACCAGACCCACAATGATTCCGGCATACAGCGCGCCATGTACGGAGCCAATGCCGCCAATCACGATCACCACCAGCGTCGTGATGAGGACAGGCTCACCCATACCGCTCTGCACCGACAGGATCGGACCGGCCATGGCTCCGGCCAGGGCAGCCAGGGCGGAGCCCAGTGCGAACAGCATGGCGTTGAGCAGCCCGATGTTGACGCCCAACGCACCCACCATCTGTGGGTTGACCGAACCGGCGCGTATCAGCATCCCCACGCGGGTCTTGTGGATCAACCACTGACTGCCAGCGGCCACCAGCAAGCCCACCACAATAATCAGGAACCGATAGCTGGGGTAGCTGAAACCCAGGAAATCGACCGTACCGGAAAGCGACTCGGGCAGCGTGACAAACACCGGCTGGGGGCCCCAGACCATGCGCACCACTTCATTGAAGAAGAGCACCAGGCCAAAGGTTGCCAAGACATGGTCGAGGTGGTCACGCCGGTACAGCCTGGATACCGCGACCCATTCCAGCGCCAGCCCCACCACCACACCTGTGACCACCGCCGCCAGCACACCCAGGGCAAAGGAGTCAGTGTGCCCGCCCACCACGGCCGCTGCATAGGCGCCCAGCATGTACAGCGAACCATGGGCCAGATTGACGAAGCTCATGATGCCAAACACCAGGGTCAAGCCCGCAGCCAGCAGAAACAGCATGACGCCGTACTGCAGGCCGTTGAGCAATTGCGCGATGAGCAAGGAGGCTGACATCACTTAGCCTTGCACAGCGCTACGTAAGAATCCTGGTGATCAGACAGGGGCGTGCCCAACTGTTTGACGGTGACCGCACCGCCTTCCTTGACAGTCTGGAAGGCGTAGTAGTGCTGCACCGGCATGTTGTTGGTGTTGAACCGGAAGGGACCCCGGATAGACTTCAACTCGGCACCGGCAGACTTGACTGCAGCTGCGAATGCCGCCTTGTCGGACGTGTTTCCCTTGACCTTACGCACGGCAATGTCCAGCAGCTTGGCGGTGTCATACCCTACCGCAGCGTAATGACTGGGGACGCGACCGTACTTTTTGGTGAAGCTGGCGACGAACTCGGGATTCCCTGGTGTCTTCAGCGCCACATCCCACATGGCACCCGAAATGGTTCCGACAGCGGCGTCGCGCAAAGACGGCAGGGTGGTGCCATCCACGGTGAAGGCGGACAGCAACGGGATCTTCTTCATCAGGCCGGCCTGGCTGAACTGCTTGACGAAGTTCACGCCCATGCCACCTGGATAGAACACGAACACGGCATCTGGGCCGGCAGCCTGCAGTTGTGCGATCTCGGCAGAATAGTCCGGCTGGTTGACCTGGGTGTACACCTCGTCAAGCACCTGGCCCTTGAAATAACGCTTGAAACCGACGACGTAGTCTTTGCCAGCCTGGTAATTGGGTGCCATCAGATAGACACGCTTGTAGCCGCTGTCCTGTGCGAACTTGCCCATCGCCTCTGCGGTACCGTCGTTTTGCCAGGACATGGAGAATACATTGGAGAGGCAACCGGCACCGGCCAGTGGGGACGGACCTGCATTGGTTGCAATGGCGACTGTTCCAGACTCCACGATGCGCGGCAGACTGGCCATCAGCACATTGGAAAATCCCAGTCCCACAATGGCGTCCACCTTGTCACGGTCAATCAACTTGCGCGCAATCTGGTTGCCCAACTCAGGCTTAAGCTGGTCATCTTCGCGCAAGACCGTGACCACCTCACCGCCCAGCTTTTTGCCCAAGGCCTCGATGCCCAGCATGAAACCGTCGTACTGGTCCTGGCCGACCGCAGCGACCGGCCCGGACAGAGGACCTGTAAAGCCAATTTTGACCTCCGCATTGGCAGCGGACAGGCACAGAGCGGCCGTACTGCATGCAATGGTCTTAACGATTGTTTGTAATTTCATAGTTGTCTCCTCATTGGTATTGGCGCCTCCCTCGGGAGGCGCACTCATCCATCAATTCAGTCGGTCTGTTCAGTCGAGATTCAGCATCACGCGCATGCTCTCGATACGCACCGCATAAATCTTGATGTTCTCGGTCAACGGGGCACACAGAGCCTGGCCGGAGCACACATCAAACTTCCCCTGGTGTAGGGGACACTCGATTTCTCGACCTTCAAGAAAGCCGTCACTCAGGCGCGCATGGCCATGGGTGCAGAAGTTGTCTGTGGCAAAGACCTCGCCCTCCACTTCGTACAAGGCAATCTCCTTGCCCGCCACCTGCACCCCAATCACATCACCCTCGGGAATATCCGCAAGGGCTGCTGCATCCGTCCAGTTTTCAGCCATGGTTTGCCCTTAAATGGGATAGATGATGGAATTGGCGATCATTTCGCTGTCGTAGACGCAAAGACGCGACTGAAACTTCAATCCTTCAGGCGTTCTCACGATGACATCGCGGTAATACCCGACATTGAATACCGTCGAGTCACCGTCAAACTTGGTGCGGATCACGGTGTAGTTGGCTTCCGATGTGATGCGCTCGCCATAGATGTCCCGCTCCACTGACACCACACGGGGGGTCCCCACGATGTGACGCTGGTAGTAGGGATCGTGGTACATCGTCTCCTTGACGCCATACACCCGGTCGCGAATCATGTTCTTGCTCTCCAATGCCAACAGGCAAAGCGGCAGGCCCTGGTCGAAGTTCTCGCGCGGCTGAAGACGGTAAGTGCCTTCTTCCACAAAAAATTCGGGCCATTTTTCCCACTCAGCCGAATCACAGACCATGGCATAGTCGCTGTAGAGATTGAGCAGCTCGAAGTAAGTCTTGAAATCGATCATGATTATTCCCCCATCACCTTGCGCCAGTAGTTGTACATGCCACGAATCAAGGTCTCCGTGACCATGTGGTCGGCATCACCGACGTCGTAGCCGCCCATTTCGACGACGGTGCGGTGCGCGGGCTTTTGCTCGAAGCCCTGTTGTGACCATTCGATGACCTCGCCGTCGTCAGCTGACACGAAGCCTGCAGGTCCGAACAGATTGGCCTGGATCAGGCGGCGTTCCTTCATCTCTGGCGTATCTTCCTCAAATCCAAAGTGCGTCCATACGAAATCAAAGGAGCCGTGCCCGTTTGGCTGGATGTGACGGGTGGACACGCTATTGACCTGCTGCTGAATAATGACGCTCGGAAAGATCGTTGTCATGACCGCCGTGGGACCACCCCACCATGGCTCCGGAACGATGTCCAGTAGACGCGGATCATTGACCTTCATTTGGTCCTTGAAACTGTCCACACCGGACACCACGTCTGCGTTCTTACCGCCCTGTCCGCGGGTGGAAATCATGGCGGCATGACGGAACTTCTCATCCATCTTCAATTCGGACTTGTTATCCGCGCGCCACAATCCAAAGGTGGAGAACCAGGTGTGCAGCAAACCGGGGTGGTAGGGGTCCTTGATGTTCTCCTGCATCAGCTTCCAGTTGCCTGGAATGCGTTGGCGGCGGTAACCCAGGATCTGCAGTTTTCGACCGTCAAAGACACGATCAAAGTATTTCAAAATGGTGGGGCCCAGGAATTCTTCAAAGGGTTCCACGTCATGGTCGAAAGAGGCGAACACCACGCCACCGCGCACGGCCACCTTGAGCTTGGTCAACCCATGGTCTGCCACCTTGAAATCCTTGGGCATGCCGCCGTTGACTTTTCCCTCTTGCTTGACACCGCGAATGAACGGAACGCCCTGCAGGTCTCCCTTGAGGCTGTAGTTCCATTGATGGTAGGGGCAGAAGAAGTCCTTGGCATGGCCGTTGCGTTCACGACAAAAACGCATACCCCGGTGGGCGCAGACGTTTTCAACCACATTGACGCCGCCGTCCGGATCACGCACCATGACGACGGAACGCTCACCAATCACCGAACGCCTGTAGTCTCCTGCATTTGGAATTTCAGCTTCCAGGCCGACATAGCACCAGTGACCGGAATAAAACAGGCGGTCCAGTTCCTTCTTGTACAAATCCTCGCGGGTATAGGCCCAGAAGGGTATCCTGCTCGTCCCCTCCCCCGGCCAGGTTGGGTTTTCTGGGAATACGGTCTTTGTTTCACTCATTGCTTGTCTCCTTGAGTTGGTTAGATGTCAGTGAATGCAGCGCCCTTCAGACGCCGCTGGGATAAAAGGCGTCCGCATGGACATGCCCGGGCTCAACGCCCAAGCGGGTAACGAGCAGGTTGAGGGCATCTACCATGGCTGGGGCGCCACACAGGTAGGCTCGCCAGCCTGCCAAGGCGCCAAGGTCTTTTTCAATGGCGTCAGTGACCAGGCCACTGCGTTGACCTGCACCGGCAGCGCCAGTGGCGACGACGACGTGGACGGTTACATTCGGATGCGCGGCGGCCAATGCCTTCAGGCGTTCGGCGTCGTAAACGTCCTCCGCACTGCGTACACCAAAGTACAGGTGAATAGCGTTTTTCATGCCGGCCGTCAAAGCGCCACGCACGATGGACAGCACAGGAGCCAGACCGGTGCCACCACCCACGCAGAGCATCGGGCCGACGTGCTTTTGCCGCAGGTAGGCGGTACCCAACGGGCCGCTGATGCGAATGGCAGCCCCAACCTGCAATTCATCAAAGATGAATGCGGTGACCCGGCCATCCGGCACCCGACGAATCTGAAACTCCATTTCAGCGTCGTCACTCAAGCCGGCCATCGAGTAAGGCCGGATATGTTCAGGCGTGAATTGCAGGGTTGCATATTGCCCGGCGCTGAATTCAATGGGTTTGGCCAGCTTGACACGGATGCGCCGGATGTCATGGGTTGCCTCTTCGATGGCCGTCACCGTGCCCTTCACAATGCGTGCGGCATGCACCACGACCTCGTCCACCTCTGGCAATTCGATCACGCAGTTGTCGGTCAGCACCGACTGGCACGCCAGCACATAGTCGTCCTTGCCAGCATGTGGTCTGCCGGCCTCAGGGCCGCTGTTGCGTACCTGACCGGACAGCACACGGCAGCGGCAGGTGCCGCAGCGCCCCGACATGCAGCTGTAGGAAATGGGCAATTGGTTGGCCCTGAGCACGTCCAGCAGATTGCTTCCGCTTTCCACGTTCAGCCGCACGTTGAGAGGTTCTACGACGAGTTCCATGTTGTGAAGGCAGATGCCTTTGTCTCCTGTTTGCAGCGATTTTGGAGACTTGCGCGATATAAGTCCATAAAGCGAATGCAATAGGTAAAATCACCGCTGTGAATATTGAGGTGTTGTATGGATCTTCGCGAAATTGACCTTAATCTTCTGGTTGTCTTCAACCAGCTTCTCTTGGATCGCAGCGTTTCGACGTCTGCAGATAAGCTGGGTCTGACGCAGCCGGCCGTCAGCAACGCCCTCAAGCGATTGCGCGCCGTGCTGAAAGACGACCTGTTTTTACGGACCTCACGCGGGATGGAGCCCACGCCCTATGCCTTGCATTTGGCGGAGCCGGTGATTTATGCACTGAACGCGCTTCAGACGGCGTTCACCACACGCGACTCGTTTGACCCGCAAACCAGCACACGCAATTTCCAGCTGGCGATGACCGATATTGGCGAGATGTACTTCATGCCGCCTCTGATGGTTGCCTTGTCCAAGGTAGCCCCGAATATACGTGTAAGCACGGTGCGACCTAGCGCCGGAAACCTGAGGGAAGACATGGAGTCCGGCACAGTCGATTTGGCGCTGGGCCTATTGCCCAATTTGCAGGCCGGCTTCTTTCAGCGCCGCCTGTTTCGCCACAAGTATGTGTGCGTCTTTCGTAAGGGGCACCCCTTGGCCAAATCACCTTTGACGCTCAAGCAATTTACGGAGCTGGACCATGTGGGCGTCGTGGCAGCGAACACGGGGCACGGTGAGGTGGATGGCCTGCTCGAGCGTGCAGGCATCAAACGCAAGATGCGACTGATGCTTCCGCATTTCATTGCGGTGGGTCACGTACTGCAGACCACCGATCTCATCGCCACGCTACCGGAACGGTTTGCCGAGCGCTGCGAGGCACCGTTTGGACTGGTCACATCACCGCATCCGGCACGCCTGCCAGACATTGCCATCAATCTTTTTTGGCATGCCAAGTTCAACAGGGATCCTGCCAACATGTGGATTCGACAACTCTTTGTAGAGCTTTTCGCCGATAGCGATGGCAAGCAATCACCGCCGCGGGCTGCACGGAGCACATCAAGTTCAAGATGACTGAAAACGCATGCACCCATCCGATATTCACCACCCTGATTGCGCTTATCACTTGCAATGCGTTTACATCGAAGTAGAACGCCAACAGAATAGCTCCAGTCCGAAAGTGCGCATTGAAATGGCACCCCTAGAGCTGTTGCAACCATTCTTTGATCACCATGACATCCACCTCCGAGCACGCAGTAACCGTTTTAATTAGTCGACAGGTCAAGCAAGGTTGTGAGGCAGAGTTTGAGCGTGTGATGGATCAAATTATTGCCGTTGCGGCAACGTTTAAGGGACATCTGGGTGCTCAATTGGTTCGCCCTGGCGATGAACAGGGTGTTTACGACAGCCTGTATCACATCGTCTTGGCATTTGAGAGTGATTCCAACCTCAAAATTTGGCAAAACTCACCGGCACGGGCCCTCGGGTTGGCAGCAGCAGCTCCATTTATCGAGGGCCAAGCTTTAGTCAGGCAAGTTTCAGGTTTGGCGCTTTGGTTCCAGCCAACGGGACCTAAGCAAGTCCCCCCACCGCGATGGAAGGTTGCCGTTGTTACCTGGCTAGGCATCTTCCCTACTGTTTACATGCTATTTTTGCTACTTGGCGATTTGCTCGCATCCTGGCCGCTACTGACACGTATCATGCTATTGACTGTGCTTGTTGTTGGATTGATGACTTGGGTTGTAGCACCGCAATTGACTCGGATGTTCAAGCCATGGCTCTACTCCGTCTCAAATGAGTAGGCACCTGTCCTTGAAGGAAGTGAGCATAGAATTACTTCCTTGTGGCGCTAAAAATTGCGTGCTCAATGACCGGATTGAGCACAAATCCTTGTCCCACAAACACCCGCTGATTGGACAAGGATTGGAATTCCAGAAACCACCTTTGACGACTAGCACTTCGGCCAAACATGAATGCCTTGTAGTGCAAATTTTTTACCGTTAGATGTCCCCAGTTCTTGCACGTGCTGCTTAGGTTGCATTGACAAAAGAGGCTTTTACTCGATTTGAGCCTGCAACTGTTCTGAGGCACTAAAAAGCTGCCATTTCTCACATGCATCCCCAATGACATGCGCTGACAGCCAGTGAAAGAGCCGCATCTATAGAGATAACTCGCGCTCCCTAGCCACGCCCCAGGTAACAAATGCGCCCTGAACTACGGCGGAAACTGAGCACCCCAAACGCCGCTCCACGGCTGGCCGCTATGGCACAAGGCTGAACCCCATACCGTCATCCAACATCGCAAAGCGCCCGCTGGCAAGCTGGACAGAGCGCGGTAAACGCCATTTATGCGTGCGCCATCCCGTAGCGGGCGATAGCTCAGCCCGGTCTGTTGTTGAATCACTTTGCCCGCCTCAGCCAGTTCTCGGTCCCGCAAGGTGGATAGCAGGTTGTGCGCTAAAACCGCACATGAACCGCGCCTCTCTGCCAAACCCTGGTCGACGAGAAAGCTGATCCGGTCCTGCAACGCTCCACGCACCTGAACGCCGAAGCCCAAAGGTGACAGATCCTTGGCATCGCCCACCATTTGGTGGTCCAACCATGTTGCGCCCTGGACGCGCACTTGCTGTTCGATAAACAGGTGTGAACGCAATTCCACAATGACGCCTGCGGCCCGTTGTGCGTCATGTGCCTGGGCGCCCGACAAGAAGTCCGGCGTTAACCGTCAATGATTCCCGTCGATGCGCCCGGCCAGCTCCATCGCCTCCAGCCGCTGCAGCCGGGCACGAAGGTAGTTCTGGCGCTGTCGATCATTGGGCTGCTGGGTCAAGTCCACGATATCCACGGTGGCCTGGCGCAGCAGCGCCCGATCCAGGCTCGTCAGCCGTTCCTGCTCAACCTCCCGCAGCAGGTGCTGCCGGATCTCCAGTTCGGTGCGTGGTCCCAGCCATTCGGTCGCCAGCTCGCTGGCGCGCATGCGCATGCCGTGGACCATGTAGTCCGGCGCAATCACTAAGGCTACGCTGAAAAAGTACCGTCAAAACGCCAGCCGCCGCTGATGACAGTGCGATTTCTTGAAAATGGAGCGTCAAGTACCCCGTTTTGTGGCCCCAGGGGCCAGTTGTCAGGGCCTTTCGGCCCGTATTGCGTCCTCATGGACGCACCTGTGCCATCAGCCTTTCTCGGCTGAGGTAGATGTTGGCCAGCGCCAGCGCAGTGAAGGCCCGCGTGGCATTCTTTTTCAGCCCGCGGTAGCGCACCTAGCCAAATCCCCACAAGCGCTTGACTACGCTGAACACATGCTCCACCCGCGCCCGAATGCGGGACTTGTTGCGGTTCTTGCCGCGGGTTTCTTCATTGATGATTCCATTGCGTCGACTGCGCTGGTTGGTGAAGTCTTTGGCCTTGGCTGCCTTGCTGTGGATCAGATCCTTCTGGCTGGCGTAGGCTGAGTCGCCGTACACGTGCTGCTCATTGCCATGCAGCAGATCGGGCAATGGGTGTTTGTCATGCACGTTGGCGGCGGTGACCACGGCGCTGTGCGCCAGGCCACTTTGGCTGTCCACGCCGATGTGCAGTTTCATACCGAAATACTGCTGGCCCTTGCGGGTTTGATGCATCTCGGGGTCACGCGCCCTGTCTGTATTCTTGGTGGAGCTGGGCGCGCTGATGATGGTGGCCGCGTTGCCCGTCGCGAGTCACGCGTCACGCCATCACGTTCCATGCAGCGCAAGTTCGTTGAAACAGATTTGCCGCCCGCCTTCTTCAGCACCACATAGCGGGACTCGATGACCACGCGCCGGGCGGTCAACCATCAGCTACATCCCAGCAAACAACCTTTAGTCAAATGCAAGGGCCGGTAGATTAGCTTGCCGGGTACCTAGCTGACGGGTGTTTCAGCCTCGAATTGACAGAAGCTTAGGAGGCAATGTCCGCACAAGAGCAGACACCTTTGAGTTGGCGAGCCACAAACAGGAGCAGAATCCCGATGGATTTAATTACAGGATATTTGCCAAATGGACCGTCTTCAAAACATTGAAACATTTGTGCGAGTAGCTCAGACACAGAGCTTTGCAGAAGCTGCAAGACAGCTTCGGGTGGCAAGATCTGTGGTCACTACGCGCATACAGCAACTCGAAGACTACCTTGGCGCACCACTATTTCACCGCAGTACACGTGTTGTCCGTTTGAGTGAAACTGGGCAAGCTTTTCTAGCCGATTGCACCGAGTTGGTGGGACGGGCAAACGACATTGTCGACCAGATGCGAGATGTTAAAGGTGCTCCCGCGGGAAATCTTCGATTGCATGCTTTGCCGGGTTTTGTCTTGGGGCATTTGGCGCAGGTTCTGCGTGATTTTCAGGAACGCTATCCAGAAATCACTCTCGATGTTTCGGTCAGCGATGCGATGATCGACCCCGTAAAAGAAGGGATGGATTGCGTTCTTCAAATTTTCCCGACCACTTCAGAAGAACTGGTATCTCGCCGCCTGTTTCCGGTGCGCCGAGTGTTTTGTGCCACGCCGAGCTATCTCAAAAAACATGGGATTCCACGGCATCCAAATGATCTTTTCGGGCACCGCCTTGGGCTCTACTCGAAGTACCCCTCACGAGATAAGTGGACTTTTTACCGCGATGGGGACAAAACCACTCTAGAGTTGAAAGCAGCGATGCTTACGAACAGTGTGCATTTATTGAATGAGTATGCGCTGGAGAATGCCGGTATCGTTTGTGTCCCCACCCTGGTTGCTGCAAACGGTGTTTTGGATGGTCGGTTGAAGTTGGTTCTATGTGACTATCAGCTCTCCACTTTTTGGTTAAGTGTCGTCTATCCGCGGACGCTGCGGGGCGCATATAAGCTTCGCCTTTTTATTGAAGCACTAAGTTCCAGTTTCGCTGGGGGAGAGCCCCCGTGGGACCAGGCGCTCATTGAACAAGGCGTGTTGAGCAAAACGCTGATCGAAGCCTGAGATAGCGGCTTCCGGGATACACAAATATTGCCGACTTCCACAATGACAACAGGGTAAACCCTAGACATTGTTCGGCATAACAGAACAATGCAGTCCTCTTTTAAGGGCTACCGCAAAACGGTCCACGCTTTTAAAGTCCAGTCCATCGCAGAAACCAACTCACGCGATTCATCGCAGGGGACACCATGGACTTATCGGACATTCAAAAAACAGCAGGGTTACGCACCCCCATTCGCAATCAACTTTTCATTGATGGAAAGTTTGTTGATGCGCTCTCTGGCGAGACCCTGGCCACATTGAACCCGCACGACAACTCGGTTATCACCCATGTGGCGATGGCTGGCAAGGCTGATATCGATCTTGCCGTGGCTGCCGCTCAGAGGGCATTTCCCAAATGGAGCCGCTTGCCTGCAGCAGAGCGCGGTCGCCTGCTGTTGAAGCTAGCTGACCTGATCGAGGCCAATGCAGAAGAGCTGGCGCGGCTGGAGTCGCTGGACACAGGTCATCCGCTGAAGGACTCCCGCTTTCTGGACGTGCCCCGAACAGCCGGCTGCTATCGCTACTTTGGCGGGATGGCTGACAAATTCCAGGGGGAAACCATTCCTGTTGAGGCCGGATTTTTGAATTACACCTTGCGTGAGCCGGTGGGTGTTGTTGGTCAGGTGGTGCCTTGGAACTTTCCCCTGATGTTTACGAGTTGGAAGATGGCACCTGCGCTGGCGGCTGGGAATTGCATCGTGATGAAGCCAGCAGAGATCACTCCATTGAGTTCCCTCAAGATTGCCGAGCTCATGGCTGAAGCAGGCATTCCTCCCGGTGTGGTCAATCTGGTTCCCGGACTGGGGAGCGTTGCTGGTCAATATATCGCGGAGCACCCCGGCATTGCAAAGGTCGCATTCACTGGTAGCACTGCAACGGGGAAGCGCATTGTTCAGGCAAGCGCCGGCAACCTCAAGAAGGTTCAGCTTGAACTGGGCGGCAAGGGACCGAATATCGTGTTTGAGGACGCCAACCTACAGGCTGCAATCAATGGAAGTGCATGGGCGATTTTTCATAACCAGGGGCAAGCCTGCATCGCGGGCTCACGCTTGGTGTTGCACGAAAAGATTGCCGATGCTTTCCTCGACAAGTTTGTACCGCTAGCCCAATCCATTCGTTTGGGCAACCCAATGGACGACGCGACTGAGATGGGGCCTTTGACAAGCCTGCAACACCGTGACCGCGTGTTGAGCTATGTCGAAGTTGCCAGGCAGCAGGGTGGCGAAATCCTGACTGGCGGGAAAGCCCCAGGCGGTGCGCTGAGCGGTGGCTGCTATGTGGAACCCACCATTGTTCGTGCGAAGAGCTTCAAAGACCGGGTGGCTCAAGAAGAAGTTTTCGGCCCATTCGTCACAGTTCTTACCTTCAAAGACGACGCCGAAGCCATGCAGATTGCAAATGGCACCGACTATGGACTGGGTAGTGGTTTGTGGACCAGCAATGTGCATCGCGCCCACTCATTTGCGCGCGACATCTATGCTGGAATGGTTTGGATCAATTGCTACAAGCGCGTAAACCCAGGATCCCCATTTGGTGGAGTTGGCCAAAGTGGATATGGCCGTGAAATGGGCTTTGATGCAATGCGCGAGTACACCCAGGTAAAGAGTGTCTGGGTAAACATCGACGCCCAGATCCCCCCCCATTACAAGCGTTGAAAGCCTGGCCATGCATGAATTCATATTCAACGGACAGCCCTCACGCGTGGTGTTCGGTGTGGGTGCATTGAAGCACCTACCGCGCGAAATTGAAGCGCTCGGCGCGACCCGTGCACTTATCTTGTCCACGCCGGAGCAAGCAAAACAAGCCCAGGCAATCGCGGACATGCTGGGTAATCGCGCTGCGGGAATCTTTCCCAGGGCGGTCATGCATGTGCCCATTGAAACAGCGCGTGAAGCACGCGAAGTGGCACGCGAACTGGGTGCGGACTGCGCTGTTGCGGTAGGCGGCGGGTCAACCACAGGGCTTGGCAAGGCGATCGCGCTGGATTCTGGACTTCCCATTCTGGCCATCCCAACCACTTATGCCGGCAGTGAAATGACGCCGATATTTGGAATCACCGAAGCAGGGATGAAGAAGACGGGACGAGATCCGCGAGTTTTGCCGCGTACCGTCATCTATGACCCCGAACTCAGCGTGACATTACCGGTCGGCATGAGTGTCACCAGTGGCTTGAATGCCATCGCACATGCGGCGGAAGGCCTTTACGCGCAAGACAGAAATCCTGTCATGGACCTAATGGCGGAAGAAGGCATTGCTGCTATTGCGCGCGCAATTCCCGCCATACAAAAAGACGCTCACGATATGGAAGCCCGAAGCGATGCACTTTACGGTGCTTGGTTATGCGGAGCCGTACTTGGCAATGTGGGAATGGCCCTGCACCACAAGCTCTGTCATACCTTGGGTGGCAGCTTCAATCTGCCGCACGCAGAAGTCCACACCGTGGTCTTGCCACAGGCGATGGCATTCAACGAAAAAGCTGCACCGGAGGCCATGAAGCGCATCGCAAGGGCGCTCAATACCCAGAGCGCAGCACAAGGACTGTTTGACTTGGCTGCACGCAATGGCGCACCTGTTGCGCTGCGTGATATCGGGATGAAGGAAGAGGATCTCGACAAGGCAGCAGACATTGCCGTTGCCAACCCGTATTGGAATCCGCGTCCCTTTGGACGAGAGCAACGCGGAGAAATTCGCGACCTGCTGCAACGGGCATTCGAAGGCGTTAGGCCGGACTAGGTTTTGACAAGCAATTAATAAGGAGACAAAAATGACAATCAATCGTAGACAGTTTACCCAGATGGCTGCGGCCATTGCAGCGGCAGGCGCTGCTCCCATGGCGTGGGCCGCGGACACCGTAAAAATTGGTTACGTTTCACCACAAACCGGGCCTCTCGCGCCCTTCGGCGAGGCTGATAAATGGGTCATCGATCAGATGAAGACCGCCTTTAAGGATGGCATCACGATTGGTGGAAAAAAGCACGTTGTTCAGATCATTCTGAAAGACAGCCAGTCCAATCCCAACCGCGCGGGTGAAGTGGCCAACGACTTGATCCTGAAGGACAAGGTTGCCCTCATCCTGACCGCAGGAACGCCCGAGACCGCGAACCCTGTGAGCGATGCATGCGAGCTCAATGAAGTGCCGTGTATCTCCAGCGTTGTGCCATGGCAACCGTGGTTCTTCGGCCGCAAGGGCAATCCGGCAACGGGTTTCAACTACACCTATCACCTGTTCTGGGGCCTGGAAGACGTGATAGCCAACTACTCAAACGGTTGGAAAAGCGTTGCCACCAACAAGAAAGTCGGTGGACTGTTCCCGAACGATGGGGACGGCAATGCTTGGGGAGATAAGGAACTTGGCTTCCCCAAACCCTTGGCAAGCATGGGTTTCACTTTGAACGATCCTGGTCGTTTCCAGAACGGTACGCAGGATTTTTCAGCGCAAATTTCTGCCTTCAAGAAGGATGGCGTTGAAGTAGTTACCGGCGTGGTCATTCCACCTGACGCAAAGACATTCCTGACACAGGCCAAACAACAAGGTTTCAAGCCAAAGGTGATTACCTTGGGCAAGGCATTGTTGTTCCCGGGCGCGATCGAAGCACTGGGCGACCTGGGATACGGCCTGAGCACGGAAGTCTGGTGGACACCGTCTCACCCCTTCACCTCCTCCCTGACCAAGCAAAGTGCCAAGGCACTGGCAGAGGCCTATGAAGTGGGTACCAAGAAACAATGGACGCAGCCCATTGGATTTGCTCACGCGCTATTTGAAGTCGCATCAAACGCGTTGACGCGAACCAAGTCGCTGAAGGCCAATGATGTTCGCGATGCCATAGCAGCCACCGCCATTGACTCGGTGGTGGGTCCAGTCAAGTGGGGCGGTCAAGGGCCGTTCAAGAACGTGAGCAAGACGCCTTTGGTGTTGGGTCAGTGGGTCAAGGGCACCAAGAACAAGGTTGAATTGGTCATCGTCAACAACGAAACCGCGAAAAACATCCCCACTGGTGGTGCATTGAAACTGCTCTAAGCCCTGGAAATATCTCGCGAAAGTCCGAATTGCTTGTCGGACCTTCTAAATCAACTCAAGTAATTAAATGTCATGAAAAACAAAATTGCAGGCGCTACATTTGCGCTTTTGGCTGGCACCGCCATGGTTGCAAACGCGACCGAAGGCGGCACATCTGTTTATCCCGTCGGAACGGAAAACTATACCTGTTGCGCACTCCCGCCACCTGGGACGTATGGCATGGTGTTCTATCAGAACTACACGGCAACAAAAGTCAAGGATGACAGCGGCAACACCGTAACGCCGCCAACGTTTAAGGTTACCGCAAACGCAGTGGCAAGCCGACTTGTGTACGTCACCAAAGACACCGTCATGGGTGGATCGCTCGGCTACCACGCAATTTTGCCTGTTGTGAATCTGGACGTGAATGTTGCACCTGGTCTTGGCCAGTCCAAAAGCGGGATTGGTGATATTGTGTTTGGACCTGTAGTCGGATTTCATCACAGCCACAATCTGCACACGGTTGTTGCATTGGACATCATTGCTCCTACAGGCGCATACACCAAGGGCGACCTGGCAAATATTGGTAAGAACCACTGGGCTTTCCAACCGGTCTACGGCGTTTCTTACATTGATCCCAATGGCATGAATGCAGATTTGAAGTTGATGTACACGATTCAGATGAAGAACGACGCTACGGGATACAAGGATGGCCAGGAATTCATCGCTGACTATGCCCTCGGATGGGGGCTGGGAAATGGCTGGGTTGTTGGTGTCGGCGGATACATCTACCAGCAGACCACGGACGACGAGCAGAACGGTGCTACCGTGGCCAACAACAAGGGCCGCGCGTTCGCGATTGGTCCATCGATCCGTTACGACAGTGGCAAAGGTTGGTTCTTGACCGCCAAATTCCAGCAAGAGTCAAACGTCGCCAACCGGGCTGAAGGTCAGGCCTTTTGGCTCAAGGCCGTCATTCCGCTCTAAGCGAATAGCCCGCTACCCTTATGTCACTGCTTGCACTTCACTCAGTTAGCAAGGCCTATGGGGCCCTGAAGGTGACCGACGACATCTCGTTATCGGTGACTGAAGGGGAAACCCTTGGAATTTTGGGCCCTAACGGCGCAGGCAAGACGACGCTGTTCAACCTGATATCAGGCGATGCACGATGTGATCAGGGGCGGGTTGAGTACGAGGGCAAGGATGTCACCCGTCTACTTCCGCACCAACGCTGCCACGCTGGTATCGGCCGAAGCTACCAGGTGCCGCAGCCGTTTGGAAACATGAGCGTCTTCGAGAACCTTGTTACCGCCGCGTGCTTCGGCGGTCAGCAATCCGAAAAGCAGGCCTGGCATACAGCACATGAAGTCCTGCTGCAAACGGGTTTGAAGGTCTTTGCAAACAAACCTGCCGGGAGTCTGACTTTGCTGAATCGCAAGCGCCTGGAGCTGGCGCGTGCGCTTGCCACGCGTCCCAAGCTGTTGTTGCTTGACGAAATTGCCGGTGGACTCACTGAACATGAGGCTCATGAGCTGGTTGATGAACTCAAACGCATCAAGGCACAGGGTGTCACGATGATCTGGATTGAACACGTCGTACACGCACTGCTGTCGATTGCTGACCGGCTGTTCGTCATCAACTTTGGGCAAAAGCTTGCCGAAGGTGAGCCGCATTCCGTCATGAATGACCCCGAAGTCCGTCGCGTCTACATGGGCATGGAAGCTTGATATGACCACATTGCTCTCAGCGCACAATTTGCAAGCCTTTTACGGTGATGCTCAGGCATTGTTTGGCATCGACTTCGAATTGGCAAAAGGTGAGATGGTCGCCATCATCGGCGCAAATGGCGCAGGAAAGTCCACATTTCTGAAGACACTGATGGGTCTGGTCAAAGCACCGCGCGACGCGATCCGTTTCCAGGGTGAACACATAGGCGGATTGCCGCCAGGTGAAATAGTCAGGCGCGGTTTGGCCCTCGTTCCAGAAGGTCGACGCCTGTTTCCTAGCTTGACGGTGGAGGAAAACCTGTTAATGGGGGCAACCGTGAAGCGCCCCGGCCCCTGGAACCTCAAACGCTTGTATGAGCTTTTCCCAATTCTCAATGAAAAACGTCTGAGTCTTGGAACGGCCTTGTCTGGTGGCCAGCAGCAAATGGTGGCTTTGGGCAGGGCACTTATGACCAATCCTGAAATCCTGCTCTGTGACGAACTGTCACTGGGGTTGGCACCCATCATGATTCGCGAGATTTACAAGTCAATGCCCAGCATCACTTCAGAAGGCATGACCGTGGTCATCGTCGAACAAGACGTGTCCATGGCACAGCAGGTGTCTCAGCGCATCTATTGTCTGCAAGAGGGCAAGGTCTCCTTGCAGGGTCGTTCCGATGAACTAAGCCGCGAACAGATCTCGCAAGCTTACTTTGGAGTTTGAGAATAGCCATGTTTGAAACCATTGCTCAAGGTCTGTTGCTGGGGGCGCTCTATACCCTGTTTGCACTGGGTCAGTCACTGATGTTTGGTGTTATGCGCCTGACCAACACCGCACAAGGGGACTTCATTATCCTGGGTTCCTTTGCTGCCATTGCCGGAATCTCCGTCTTCGGACTTTCAGCGCTGGGCACTACCTTGATGGTCCTGCCGATGGCGTTTGCATTTGGCTATGCCTTGCAGCGCTATGTCCTTAACGGAACACTGGGACGGGACCCGCTGCCATCTTTGGTGGTGACGTTTGGTCTGTCCATCGTGATCCAGAACCTGTTGCTCGAATTATTCTCGGCAGATCCACGCTCCATTGAAACCGGGGGACTGTCATCCGAAGGTTGGGCGATTACGGAATCTTTCTCAGTTGGTGTCTTGCCCTTTTTGATATTGCTCATCGCCATTGCTGCAACGGCGGCCCTTCAGTGGCTTTTCACGCGCACTGCTATCGGTCGATCCTTCCGCGCAGTTTCCGATGACCGGGAGATTGCTGAGCTCATGGGGCTGAATTCCGGCAAGGTGTATGCGCTTGCAACGGCAATCGCTTTCGTCCTGATCGCTGTAGCCGGAATTCTGCAGGGCATGAGAACCACGGTATCCCCGGCGGATGGGCCCCTACTGCTTCTGTTTGCCTTTGAGGCAGTGATCATTGGTGGGATGGGATCATTCTGGGGAACATTTGTCGGCGCAATGATCTTGGGAATTGCTCAGCAAATCGGCTTCAGAGTGGATCCAGGATGGGGGATTTGGTTCGGCCACCTGATTTTTCTGGCCGTACTGGTTATGCGTCCCCAGGGTCTTTTTCCCAAAACAAGAGGTTAAACGACACCATGGAAAACATCCAATTTCAAGTTGAACGTGGCGGTCGTTACAGCACGGCTGCACTGATCGTTGGTGTAGCGCTGGTATGCGTTGCCATAAGTCTGCCCTTCTGGGGGGAGTCAAGCTGGATGCGTGAATTTGTGGAAATCGCCTGTTACTTTATCTTCGCCATGATGTGGAACCTGATGGCCGGTTACGGCGGCATGGTGAGCATTGGGCAGCAGGCATTCTTTGGCATCGGTGGTTACGTCATGCTGATTCTGGGAAATTATGCCGGCTTCAACCCATTCATTGCGATCCCACTGGGTGCTGTGGTCGCGGGATTGGTTGCCCTGCCTGTGTCCTATGTGGCTTTTCGTCTGCAGGGTGGTTACTTTGCCATCGGAACCTGGGTGATTTCAGAGGTGTTCCGTTTGAGCTTTGCCAATATGTCCGTGGTGGGTGGAGGTTCGGGAACCACCTTGACCGCCCTGCGCGGCATTGAAAAGGCGACCCGGGAAAGTGTCACCTATTGGATGGCCCTGGCATGTGTTGTGGCATCCATTGCCTTGGTCTATCTGTTCTTGCGCAGCAAGCGCGGCTTGGCCCTGCTGGCAATCAGAGACAACGAGGTAGCTGCCGAATCACAGGGAATTCCGGTTCAAAAGATGAAGTTGGCGGTGTACGCAGTGGCGGCCTTTGGCGCTGGCCTGGCTGGTGCCTTGTACTTTGTCGGAAACTTGCGCATTAGCCCTGATGCAGCTTTCAGTGTGAACTGGACTGCCTTTGCCATCTTCATGGTGGTGATTGGCGGCCTCGGCCGAATTGAAGGCCCCTTGATTGGCGCGCTGATCTTCTGGGCGTTGAACAAATTCCTGAGTGACTATGGCACATGGTACTTGTTAGGACTTGGGATGATGGCGATCGTCGTGACCATTTTCTTTAAACAAGGGCTATGGGGCTTTGCCCAGACACGCTGGGGATGGACGCTGTTTCCTGTTCAAAGAATCCTTAATACCTTGGAGGATTGACCCATGGGAACACTGACGTCAACATGGAAACAGGCACTCCAGCGCTTCCCTGGGTTGAGTGACTCAGAAGTTGGTTTTGACAAAATTCAAGCTAGCACTGCCATCGGAACCTGCTTGGACAGTTCCTCCAGATTGGCGTTTCTTCAAGCAGACTTTGAGCGAATTGCATCTGCACAATCAAATGACTCTGACGTGGCTGCGCAACAAATGGGTAGTCTACGTACTGCAATGGGGAATGTGCTAAATGCATCTCAAGAAACTCGAACTGCATCAGATCTGGCATGTGAATTCAGCGTTCAAGTGGAGCGCGACGCCGGACAAATGGAACACCATATTCAAGGTGTGAGTAGATCTATTGGAGAGGCCCAGTCATTGTTGACTGACCTTTCTTCTCGCTCCGCAAAGATCGAACAGATTGTTCAATCAATAGACAGTATTGCACGTCAGACAACCCTCCTGGCAATCAATGCAAAGATAGAGTCGGCGCGGGCCGGAAAAAGCGGTCGTGGATTTGCCGTCGTTGCCGACGCCGTGAAGCATCTTGCCGTGCAAACTAATGACGCTACTTTGACAATACAGAAGCTACTCGGTGCAACGGTAAGTGACGTGCGACGAGCAGGAGTGTTGATCAATCATGCAATGCAGGAGGTATCTGTCAGTGAAAGCCTTGCTAAAGGCGTGGCTGGAAAATCAATGGATGCTAGGTCACAAGCCGGGATAGTTGAGTCAGAGGTAGCGGTGATCGTTAACCAAATTGATGCGGTTTCGGAATCTACGCAAAGCTTGGATCAGCGGGTGCTACGGCTTGCCGATGGGAGCCGGCAAGTTACTGATACTGCATCTCAAGCGAGGGAGTCGGCTAGATCTGTACTTGAGGCCGCCATTTTGCTTAAGCGACATGTTCAGCGTATTAATGATCATCAGGGCACGCAGCTCAATCAACGCATGATGAATCTGACCGAAATTGCCCGCGGCGAGACGGTGCTGGCGTTGAACGCAAATTCAGCCGGTGTTGCGGCTGCGCGGGAGCGGATTCGACGTATAGATGAGACTCTAGGATTGATCCTGGCTGAAGGTAATTCGTCAGAACTGAAAGCCGAGTTTGGTCATACGTGGCAGGAATACATTGAGCTTCGTGAGCAGGCATTGGCTCTCGCCGAGCAAGGCAAGACTACCGAGGCTATTGAGTTCACCGCACGAAGAAACAGGCCCAAATACCAGGAAATTCGGCAGTTGCTAAACGAGTGGTCGGGATAACGCGTGTTGGCTAGATAAATCAACTAATTGGCTTAAGTTCGCCGCAGTTCCAATAGAGATTGATTGGGAATTGTCAAAGCGCAATAGATAGGACTATGAACATGAAATACATTGATGAAAATTCCATAACCACGGCTGTTCTGCAGCGCCTAGAGAGCTGCAAAAATCCACGACTAAAGGAGATATTGGGTACTCTGGTCATCCACTTGCACGACTTTGCGCGAGAAGTGAAGTTGACAGAGTCAGAGTGGATGGCGGGTATTGAGTTCCTGACCGCGACTGGTCAGATGTGCGACGACAAACGGCAGGAGTTCATTTTGCTGTCCGACACGCTGGGCTTGTCCATGCTGACGGTTGCGATGAATAACGCAAAGCCCGAGGGCGTCACCGAATCCACTGTTTTTGGACCATTTCACGTGGCGGGCGCACCCCATGTCGCACTCGGCGCGGATATCAGTGCGGGTGCGGCGGGAGAGCCTCTTTTCGTGACCGCCAAAGTGCTTACTCCAGATGGCAAGCCCGTTGCGGGAGCCGACGTGGACGTGTGGCAAGCGGATGAAGAAGGTCTGTACGACGTGCAACGCCCGGACTTGGCGCATCACCAGGCACGCGCCGTTCTCAGAACGGACGCACAGGGCAATCTCAATTTCAAGACTGTTCTCCCGGTTGCATATCCTGTGCCCACGGACGGTCCAGTCGGGAAAATGTTGGTGGCAACCGGGCGTCATCCCTGGCGACCGGCGCATATCCACTTCATGGTGGTAGCTCCCGGATTTGAACGCCTGATTACGCATGTGTTTCGCGATGGCGACCCCTACATGGACAGCGACGTTGTCTTTGGCGTCCGCTCTTCCTTGATTAGGCAGTTTGAGCAGCATGCGCCAGGGCTCGCGCCAGATGGCAGTCAGCAGTCGGTGCCATTTCACACGTTGAACTTTGACTTTGTATTGCAGCCTGTATAGATGGCATCAGGCTGATTCACATGGCTGATCAATTGACAGGCCCACAGTATTTCGCAGTCTTTGCGCAGGATCGCATTGGTATGAAAGAGGTCCGCGCCAGGTTGCGTCCAGAACATCGCGCCTGGCTTCGAAATCCGGGCACACACAAAGTTGTGGTGCGACTGGGTGGTCCCTTGCTCGATGCAGCAGGCGCCATGGCAGGAACGCTTCTGGTGGTTGAAGCCCAAAGCATGCAGGCAGTACAGGAATTTATGAACGATGACCCCTATTGTCAAAGCGAGATGTTTGAACAGATTGAGATCAAGCGTTGGCAGTGGAGTTTGGGCCAACCACAAAGCGAGAACTTGGAGAAAACATGATTAACAAGATAGCAGACAGCATTGAGCAAGCCATGTCGGGGATCAAGGACGGGTCAACCGTGTTGATCGGCGGGTTTGGAACTGCTGGAATTCCAAATGAACTCATTGATGGGCTAATTGCGCAAGGCGCAAGCGACCTCACTGTCGTCAACAACAATGCCGGCAATGGCGATACTGGCTTGGCAGCGCTGCTTAAAACGGGTCGCGTGCGCAAGGTGATCTGCAGCTTTCCCAGACAAGCCGACTCCTATGTCTTTGACGACCTGTATCGCAGCGGCCGTCTCGAACTCGAATTGGTCCCGCAAGGCAATTTGGCAGAACGCCTCAGGGCGGCTGGCGCTGGTATTGGTGCCTTCTACACGCCAACCGGTTTTGGCACTGAGCTGGCCCTTCATGCGGATGGCAGTGCCAAGGAAACCAGAGTCATCAACGGGAAATCCTATGTCCTGGAGTACCCCATCTACGGCGATGTCGCGTTGATTAAAGCCGAGCGCGGTGATCGCTGGGGAAACCTGACTTTCCGAAAGGCCGCCCGCAATTTCGGTCCGGTTATGGCCACTGCAGCAGCCAAGACTATCGCTAGCGTGCATGAGGTCGGCGAACTCGGTGATCTGGATCCCGAAAGTGTGGTCACGCCAGGAATCCACGTGAGCCACATCGTGAAAATTTCCCGCGTTGCCACACAGGCTGGCGGTTTCAAAGCGGCTGCCTAAGTCAGTGGGATACACCATGAGCTATACAAAACGAAGCAAAGACGAATTGGCAAAGCGCGTTGCCTCGGACATCCACGATGGTGCTTACGTCAATCTGGGCATTGGCATGCCAACCATGGTCGCCAATCACATTCCTGCCGGTCGTGAAGTAATACTTCACAGCGAAAACGGAATCTTGGGCATGGGGCCAGCTCCCAGTAGCGCAAACGAAGACTTTGACCTCATCAATGCAGGTAAGCAACCCGTCACCTTGCTGGCCGGAGGAAGTTACTTCCACCATGCCGACAGCTTCGCGATGATGCGTGGGGGCCATCTGGATATCTGCGTCCTAGGTGCCTTTCAGGTCTCAGCCACCGGTGATTTGGCTAACTGGAGCACAGGTGAGGCGGGCTCAATACCTGCCGTTGGCGGAGCCATGGATCTGGCCATAGGCGCCAAACAGACCTGGGTAATGATGGATCTTCTGACCAAGAAGGGGGAAAGCAAGCTGGTCAAGCAGTGCAACTACCCGCTCACGGGAATCGCCTGCGTGAAGCGAATTTACTCCTCTCTGGCAACACTGGCTTGCACACCCCAAGGCCTGCAGCTCATCGAATTGATAGAGGGTCTGGAACTGAAGGAACTGGAGCGTCTCTTGGGCTTGCCAGTCCTGCCCACCACAGTTCAAAGATAAGGAAACAAATGTCTGAAGCGTTGACGTGTAGTGCGATTCGCACACCATCTGGCGCAAGCGGAGCCCGACTTGCTACGACTGCAATAAATCGCATCCATCAGACGGTTGGCAGATACGCACTTTGCATCATGTTCATTGACGTAGGCCAAGGTATTGCCGACCGGATTATTCGATATTTACGAACACATCAGTCGAGCGCTATCGACTTCTCTCACTCTCACCCTCCGTATACAGTCCATTCCGGACACACAAGCAGAGACTTTGTAACTATTATTTAACCACCACAAGGAGACATGCATGACTGAATTTATAACCCGTTTCGGGTCCTTGAAGGATTACGAAAAAGGACACATCGAAATCATCAATGACAACCCAAAAAATTATGTTTTTTCAAACGTTTTTGAAGTTGCAAACGGATCCAAGCCATACGAAAAAGTGGCTGTTGCCAAGAACCTCGAGTATGTGATCGAAGCTGTTCGTGCTGAAGGTACGTCCGGCTGGATGGCCGCGTCACACGATGAGTTCTGTATCGTGATGGACGGCGAAGTCACGGTTGAATACGTCAAGCTTGATGCGCCAGAAGCTGTTGCGCCCGCTTCCAAAGAGGGCACTGTGGCCGTTCAAGGCGAACCCAAGGGCAAGCGCATGGGAACGATCCGGCTGGGGCGAGGTCACCAGGCTTTGCTGCCAAAGGGCGCCGCATACCGTTTTACGAGTGCAAAGCCTTCCGTCTTCATTCAGCAAACCATTGTGGGTGATTTGACCGTTCAAAAATGGGCTGACATCTGCCTTAGCTGATGCTTCAAAAGAGGCATTCAATCAATTAAACCAGGAGAACAGAATGAATTCAGCAGTTGATAAATTTCCCACCACCGTTGCCGGTTATCGTACCTTTGAGCTGGGTGGCTTTTCGTTCATTCGTGACGAATATTTCGTGACGATTTCGTGGCCCGTGAAAACCGGACGCCAGTCACACACCATGAGCGCAGATGCGTTTCTGCGCGCATTGATGCGCGATATCGCCTGGGGTTTCTTCTACGGCGTTGTGAACTTTGACCCCGTGTTCGGAACCCGCAATCTCTATGGCAAGGTCGAGTTCTTCGGTGGCCGCTTCAACGAGCACTATCACAATGCTGGGCGGTCCTATGTGGAAGTCTTTGAAACACCACGCGCTATGAAGCTCATCAAAGAAATGATGGCGGACTGGGTGAACGAGGGCTTTGATCCTTTTGCAGCCCCCATGGAAACAGGTGACGCAGCGTTCGGCGAAAAGAACGGAAGCAATTTGAAGGCTATCGACCGCTTTCGCGTTGCGACCAAGAGAATGCCTGGCCTCAAAGGTGACTCACCTTTGCGCGCTGAAGAAAATGGCTATTCCATTAACCGCGCCTTTGCCGACGTGTCACAAGATCAGCCTGAAATCAAAGCTGAACCAGGTTTCGAAGACGAATTGCATGCCTTTAGTTTGTTTTCCTACTTGTCACGTTCTGATGTGACATGGAACCCTTCCGTTACCTCTGTTTGCAAAAACAGTCTGTTCTGCCCCACCACGGAAGAATACATACTGCCCATCATCCACGGGAACGATCGTGTGGAATGGTTCATGCAATTCTCTGATGAAATCATGTGGAATATTACGGACAAGGAAACGGGTCGCCCCCGCGCCCGCGTTCTGATGAAGGCAGGCGACTTATCTGCCATGCCTGCGGACATTGGCCACCAGGGCTTTTCCAAGAAGCGCTCCATGCTGCTGGTCTGGGAAAACGGAAATCCGGAGATCGTTCGGATGCACGAATCGGGTGAACTTCCGCCCACACCGGTAAGCTTCTGATGAGTCGGTGCCACGAGTAGCCATACGCGTGACTCGTGGCGCCCTCGATTAGGAAGACCAGGGCCCGATGAAATCGAAAGATGTTGTTGCCGGAAATTTGAAGGGAAATTTGCATGAGTTGGCGTGAGCATCCGGACTGTCCGAGGAGAGGTTCTATTCTTTGTAGTCTTACCGACATTCCAGATGAGGGTGGCTTTGAAGTCACTTTCGGCGAAGGAAAAGAGAATTTTCGCATTTTGCTGTTGCGCCAGGGCGAAGAGTTTTGGTGCTACTTGAACAACTGCCCACACTTTTCACTCCCTCTGAATTACCACCCGCAAACGTTTGTGACGCTTGATGGATTGATCATGTGTGCCCATCACACGGCGTTTTTTAAATTTGAAGACGGTGAATGTGTTGATGGACCGTGTTCAGGCACTGGACTCACAGCTTTGCCAACGCGGCTGATTGGAAGTCAGATTGTTTTTGATGGCTGACATTGACTTGGAGAAATGCAATGGGATCGAGTGAAAGTTCAAAAAGCAAGGCCCTGAATTTCATAAAGGACGAGCACCGATCACTTGCAGCGGTGGTGCATGCGTTGCAATTCTTGTCAAACCAGATGCAACGGGGGAAAGCACCTAGTCAGACTTTGCTGGGTGCCATAGCGCACTATCTACTTCAGTTTCCTGAACAACTTCATCATCCAGCCGAAGATAAGTTCATTTTTGCCCCCTTGCGCGCAAAGACACAAGAAGCAAAAGAGGTATTGGATGCGCTGGAAGCCGAACATGCGGCAGGCGATGCCCGCGCTGCAATGCTTTCATTGGCGCTCGGCCAACTGGCGGCCAGGACGCCAGACTCCATCGCCAACTTCAGTAAAACAGTGGATGACTACGCCACCTTTTACTGGAGCCACATGATGCGTGAGGAAACATTGATTTTGCCTTTGGCTGAACGTGTTCTGAGCGACAGTGACTGGGATTCAGCGGCTGCGGGCTTTGCCGCAAATCATGACCCCATGTACGGCCCCGATACCGGGAACGAATTCGACGCCTTGTTCAAGCGAATCGTCTATCTCGCCCCTGCGCCTATTGGATTGGGCGGAACTGAGTGAGAAACCTGATTCAGGACCGAAAAATTGCTTACCGCGCCAAACGATTAAGAGCGGCTCGGCCACCGCCAAAGCGCTGGACTACGGTTTGAAGCGTTGGCGGGGCATGTCTATCTGGACTGGCTGGCCGTCGCGCAGAAACCCAGCCGAGGTCCGAGCGGCACAATGCCTGACGGGTTGATGTGCGGATGGCTTATGTAGTAATGGCGCTTGATGTGGTCGATGTTGAGCGTCGCGGCAACGCCCGGCACCCAATAGAGCTGGCGCAAGTAGCCTGAGAGCTGCGGGAAGTCTTCGATCCGGTTGCGGTTGCACTTGAAATGGCCGTGGTAGACCGCGTCGAAACGGGCCAGGGTGGTGAACAGGCGCCAGTCCGCTTCCGTGGCCGCCGGCCCCACCAGATACGGGGCTTGCGCCAGCATCGCCTCGACCCGGTCCAGGGCGTCGAACAGGCGCTGGAACGCCTGCTCGTAAGCAAGCTGGCTGGAGGCAAAGCCGCAGCGATAGACCCCGTTGTTGATGTTGTCGTAAACAAAAGTGTTGACGCGGTCGATCTCGCCGCGCAGCGCGGGCGGATACAGGTCAAGCCGTGCGGCGCCGAAGGCATTGAAGGCCTGGTTCAGCATGCGCACGATGTCGGCCGACTCGTTGTTGACGATGGTGCGGGTTTGCTTGTCCCACAACACCGGCACCGACACGCGCCCGACATAGTCCGGCCTGCTGGCGCTGTAAAGCTGATGCAGATGGGAACAGCCGTTGACGTGGTCCGGCAGCGCCGCGCTGAAGGCCCAGCCCTGCGCCGACATCACCGGCTCCACGACCGACACCGACACGGTCTGTTCGAGCTTTTTCAAGGCCCGCACGATCAGGGTCCGGTGCGCCCACGGACAGGCCAGGGACACGTAAAGGTGATAACGGCCCGGCTCGGCCGCGTAGCCACTGGACCCGTCGGCCGTGACCCAGTGGCGAAAGGCCGACTCGGTGCGGACGAACTCACCCTGGGACGGCCGGGTGTCGTACCAGCCTTCGTGCCATTGGCCGTTTTCCAGATAGCCGCTCATCGTTATTCCTTTATCGTTGTAGGAGTCCGTCGCACTGCAACTGAATACAAAGTGTCTACCGCGGGGCGGACGGGTCACCGGATGGGCGAGGCTGCATCATGAACTTAATCGCCAGCAGGATCTGATCACGGGAAAGCTCACTGCGCCCTCCTTTGGCGGGCATGGCGCCAAAGCCGTTGACGGCATTGTCCGCCAGCGTTTCAAGCCCCCGGGATCCCCTGGACAGGCGTTGGCCCCAGTCAGCCGTGTCGCCAGCTTTTGGCGCGCTGACCATGACATTCTCCGGCCCGTGGCAGGCGCGGCACACCGACTGGTAAAGCGTCTGTCCTGCGTCCACCGCCAGCGCGTCCGCATGACAAAAAAAAGGCAGCAAGCCGAACATGGCCATGGCGGCAAAACGTGTACGGGTCATGATGATCCTTATTGGAAAAAGCCGGCACCCCGCAGGGGCCGGCTTTTCAGTTCCGTGCCTTACTTGCCTTCTTTGGCGTGGAACATGTCCGTGGCGTAGACAATTCCCAGTCCGTAGCCACCCGCGTGTTCGGTGGCAATCTTCATGACCGGCGCATAGGTCGCGCCGCGTGCCCAGTCACGTTGCAGTTCCAGCATGTATTGCAACCAGGTGATGGGATGAGCGCCGGCCTGGACCATGCGCTGAACCGCCATGTCGTGAGCCTCCTTGCTGACACCGCCAGAGGCGTCGGTCACGATGTACGCATCGTAGCCGTCATCGATGGCCGAGAGAACCGGCTCCACGAGACAGACCTCGGTCCACAAAGCGGCCATGACGACTTTCTTGCGCCCGAACTTCTTCACTTGATCGACTACCCGCTGATCTTCCCAGGTGTTCATGGTGGTACGGTCAATCGGTTTCTGATCCGGCAAAACAGCCTGCAGTTCGGGAAAGATCGGGCCGCTGAAGGACTTGGCCGCCACCGTGGTCAGGATCGTCGGGACCTTGAAGACGTTCGCCGCTTTGGCCAGACCGGTAACATTGTTGCGCAACTCCGCAATGTCGATCGAACGGGTCGCAAATGCCATCTGCGGCTGGTGGTCGATCAGGATCAGACTGTGATTTTGGGGCGTCAGGAGCTTGGCCGACGGTTCAGCGGCGTGGGTCGGCGCCAGTGCGGAGAGGGCCATCAGAAATGGCAGGGCTACTTTGGCAATGTCTTTGATGTTCATGATAAGAATCCTCTATATTGAAGTTGGGGGTTAAACGAAAGCCGCCTTGTTGGCGTCAAGGTAGGTGCGCAGCGTGGTCAGTGGACGTCCCAGCAAGCGTTCTCCCTCTGGTGAAACGACAGCCGCCTGGTTCGTGGCAAAGACGTCGAACAGCTCCAGCATGCCTTTGGCCTGCCATTCAGGCCAGCCAGCTCCAAGCAAGGAGCCAAGCGTTGTAGCTTCATCCGGCGAAACGTATTGAACGGGCTTGCCGGTAACATCCGTGAATGTGCGGGCGAAATCCTGGCCAGACAGCAACTGCGGCCCAGTGATGGCGTAGGCCTTGCCTTCATGACCGTCACTGCACAGAATGTTGGCCGCGATCTCGCCGATGTCGCCCACGTTCAGGGGGGCAAAACGACCTTCGCGGATGCCGAAGTAGAAGGCGCCTTGTTTGATGCCGTCAGCCCAGCCGGGCATGTTTTCCTGGAAAAAGATGGTACGCAGGTGCGTCCACTTAAGGCCCGACGCTTCCAGGTATTTTTCGCCGGAGCGGAACTGGCGACCAAACAGGATGGACTCGTATTCGGCGCCGAACACGGAGTAGAACAGCACATGTTTGACGGAGCCGGCGGCAACGGCGGCGTCAATGGCATTTTTGGCTTGCTCTTCACGATTTTCCACATTGCCGATGATCAGGAACAGTTTGTCTACTCCCTTGAAAGCAGCCGCCAGAGTGGCCGGCTGGTCGAGGTCCAGGATGGCGGTTTCGATGCCTGGGAACTTGTTCCGCAGATCGCTGGCTTTGGCTTCGGAACGCACGCCGGCGCGAATAGTGAAGTGGTCCTTGTGTTTGCGCGTCAGGGCATCGAGGGTGGCGGTGCCGTTGTTGCCGGCAGCGCCAATGATGAGTAAGGTTGGTTTGGTCATGGAATGCTCGTGGGTAATAAATGCAGGGGTTGGGTTGTGTATGCCTGTCAGGTGATTAAAAAAGTAGGTTTGGTTATTGGCTCTCCTTGGCTGAAAACGATCGAGTCCAGAACTGCTTGTTGCCACGAACGGCGATTAGCGGGATTGCAGACGTGCATCCACGCTCAAGGGCCCCGCACCTAACGCCGACACCAGCAACATGCCACCTGCCACCGACATGTTTTTCATAAACAGCAACTGGGTCACAAACTTCTGCTCCGCCGGAGCGCCCCAGTACGCATGGAACACCACGCTGGCGGCCACTGTGAACAGAGCCAGCGCCAGTCCTGCCCATCGCACTTGAAAGCCTACGACCAGTGTCAGACCCCCTAGCAACTCGAACAAACCGACAACTACCGCCAAAACAGCAGGGGCTGGCAATCCACCACTGGCGATAAAGCCAGCCGTACCTTGAATATCAGTGAGCTTTCCAAAGCCAGACAAGATAAACATCAGGGCCAACAGCAGGCGTCCGAGAACGGAAACATAGGATTTGTAGGATTCATTCATTTCAATTTGTCCAAAGTAAATAGGGTTCAACCAAGTTGCCTGTCTCCAAGAAGCACTGAATTGATTGCCTCTCATCGATGTGATGAACTTTATTGACCTTCCGAGCGTTTCGGAAGGCCATGAAATGGATAACATCAACCCACCCATGGAACAATTGAATCCCAACGATCTATTGATATTTGCCCGCGTAGCCGAGTTGGGCAGCTTCAGTCGCGCGGCGGACCGGATGGGCTTACCCAAATCCACCGTCTCGCGTCGCATCACACTGCTCGAGGAATGTCTGGGGGAGCGGCTGATGTTGCGCACCACACGGCGTTTGACGTTCACTGAATTTGGCGTGAAGTTGCTTGAACACGCTCGTCAAATTGCGGCTGACGTTGATGCGGTAACGGCTTTGACCGAGCATCGCCAGGCTCAACCAACTGGGCGTCTGCGTGTATCCATGCCCAGTGAGATCGCTGAGCTGATCCTGCATGACATGCTGGCCGCGTTTGTTGCCATGTATCCGGCGGTGTCGCTGGAGCTCGATCTGTCATCGCGACGCGTTGACCTGCTGGCGGAAGGTTTCGATGTCGCTTTGCGAATCGGCAAGTTGCCAGACGACGCCTTGCTTGCGGCACGCCGTCTTGCTGATATGAAAAATGGTCTTTATGCCGCCCCTTCGTACCTTGCCGAGCACGGTGAACTCGCTTCACCAACCGATCTGCAGCAGCACCAGGCGGTGCACCGGCTAGGCCGCAACGGCGAGGTTGAGCAGTGGAGTCTGGTGAATGGGGAGTTGCATTGGGAGGGCATACCACCGGGGCGGTTTTCTGCCAACTCACCGGGCTTGTTAATTCGACAGGCTTGCGCCGGCTCCGGCATAGTCTCAGTTCCCGATCTATTTGCCACGGCGCATGTTCGCTCTGGCGAACTTCAGCGTGTATTGTCGGACTGGTGCATGCCATCGGACACCGCCTGGGCCGTGTTTCCGGGGCGTCGACTTATGCCGACCAAGACGCGTGCATTCATTGACATGCTGCAACAAACGCTGGCCGAAAAGTTAGAGGGGGCATAACTACCGCGCTCAAAATATCGTTTGACGGATAGTAATTCAACCGCCTCAGCCGCAGACATGGCTGTTGTGGCGTTGTTTCTCGCCAGCCCCTTCGCGCGGCTTACGTTAACGGCGCCGAATTGTCCGTTGACGGAGGCATGTCTTCCATGCTGATGGGAGTGATTCTTCACTCCGGCACAGCCCGTTCCACGCTCATCGCGAACAGCGTTGCGAGCTGACGGCGGGCAATTGCACGATGACCCCCCGTCACCCTGGCACCCCACCCACGGGGTCCGCGATCAGCTTAGAATGGGCGTCCGCAATAGGCGGAATGCGCAGGCAGTTGTCGACAAGGAGCGCTGACGTCGAATGAACACACTCGGTGCCGCTTGCTACGTCGAGCGGGTCATCTTCCCGACTCAACTTCCCGTGCACGCGTTCCTCCACTCCGTGCAGACGGCCGACTTTCACCTGCATGCCGCTTTCGAGGTGCTGCTGGTGCTTTGCGGCCGCGTCATGCTCTACACCGATGCGGGCGAGCAGCGGTTGGAGGCGGGAGACCTGGCGATCATTCATGGCAACCAGCCGCACGCCACTCACGACCTGGGCGAAGCCAACGCGGTGCTTGCGCTACACATCGACCCTGCGATCACGCGGCATGACGCGCATTTCTCGCGCCGGCGATTCGACTTGGGCGAGCTGCGCGCCGATGCCGAGAAGAGCGCGGTACGTCGGCAGTTGCGCGGCTTGGTCGCCCGCATCATGATCGAGTCGCGTGTGAAACGCTCGGCGTGGGAGTTGGAGGTCGAGTCCTTGGTCCTGCGACTCGTCGCGATGCTGCTGCGCAAGGTGCCCAGCGTGCTCGTCGACGAGGCGCGCGCTTGCTCGATCCGCGTCTGGCCCGCGTTGCCGAGTACATCCGACGCCATGCCAGCGAGCCTATGTCGATCTCTACCGTCGCGCAGGCACATGGCCTGTCCAGCGGCTACCTGTCGCGTCTGTTCAAGTCCGAGACTGGGGCGAGCTTCGATAGCTTCATCGGGCACGTACGCCTGCGCCGCTCGCTGGACCTGCTGTCCGGGCCAAAACCTCAGTCCATCACCGACATTGCGTTGGACTGTGGGTTCCCTAACGTGAAGTCCCTCAACCTTGCCTTCAAGCGGGCGTTCGGCAACACCCCCAGCGCCTGGCACCAAACACGTTGGGTGTGTTCAGACACACCCGTACCGAGCTACGCCGACGTCGATGAATCCAATGCGATGCGCCTGCTCCATCGATACGCGGACGAGTCTCACGACCTCTCGCACGGTGCTAGTACAACGGCACGCAATTAACGAAACATGAATATACTCCAAATGTCGCTATCGGCATACCTTGGAGTAGTCATGCGTCAGACAGAACTGAACTTGAGCGAGGAAGATCGCTCGACTATCGAAGCAATTCGCAGCAAAGGGGTGCATCAGGCGCGCGAGGTCAATCGCGCCCATGTGCTGTCATGCCTGGACCGCAACATTCCAGAATCGCAGATCAAGGCAGTGCTTGGCATTGGCCGCACTTCCGTGTGGCGTGCTCGCGCCGCCTACTTGCAAGGCGGGGTGGAGTTGGCAGTGTTCGATGTGCAGCGCTCAGGACGCCCGCGCCAGTACGACAGCAACGCCGAGGCGCGTGTGATCGCCTTGGCCTGCTCAGCACCGCCCAAGGGACGCCAGCGCTGGACCATGGTCGAGCTCGAACGCGCCGCTCGTCAAGAGCCTGGCATGCAATCCGTGAGCCGGGAAACCGTGCGCCGCATGCTCAAAAAAACGACCTCAAGCCCTGGCGCCGGGTAATGTGGTGCATTGGGGCGCTGACCGAGGAGTACCGTGCCCGAATGTATGCCCTGCTCGAACTATGCGCGCGGCCAATATCCAAAACCGAGCCGGTCATATGCGTCTACGAGAAAGGCCTGCAACTTATCGCCCATAGCCGACCTCCATTGGCCATGGCGGCGAACAGCCCAAGCAAGCATGACTACGAGTACGTACGCAACGGCACCACCAATCTGTTCGTGGCTGTCGAGCCCAAGGCGGGACAGCGAATCGTATCCGTCACCGAGCGTCGAGAAAAGGTTGACTTCGTCGCCTTCATCAAAGGACTGCTCACTAGCGTGTATGCCAAGGCAAGACGAATTCACTTGGTGCTCGATAACCTGGACACGCACTTCAGAAAGTGCTTTGACGATGTGCTGGGCAGTCGTGCGGCCGCCAAGATCCTGCGTCGCGTGGAGTTTCACTACACCCCAAAGCACGCGAGCTGGCTGAAGATGGCGGAAATGGAGATTGGCATTCTGAGTCGCCAATGCCTGGATCGGCGCATTGCCGATCTCGAATTGCTGGAGTCCGAGGTTGCTGCCTGGCAGCAAACCCGCAACGAGGAAAAGTGGACCATCGAGTGAAACTTTACCCGACAAGACGCCGACCATAAACTATGGTCGTAATTATGTTTTAAAACTTGCGTGTTAACTTACTTGGTTTTGGCGCCCGGCGGGCGGCCCGGTTGCACACATGGTGCCGTGCCGCCTGAGGCCAGACGACGTCGGCTTGCGCCGCAGCTCAAACGCGGTGGTCTTGACCGCCTTCTGCTTGTCGCCGATAAGACGAACCGGGCAGTTGCTGAAGGTGCGGCGATACGCAAATCCATACGCCTTGCACCATCAGCCGGGTGTAAAATCGGGAATCGCGCGGATCATGAATTCATCAAAAAGTGGCACAGTAAACGCCATATCTCCGTGTGCCGGGCTGTAAATCATTCCTTTTTTGATGAGCTTGGCGCGTACCGGGCCTATGCCTTTCACCGTCATGTTCAGGGCCGTCGCAGTATCACCGGTGCGGTGGCTGCCAGGACCCAGATGGGCCATCGCCCGCAAAAAAATTTTTCTCACCGGGCGTCAGTCGGTCATACCGGACCCGGAAAAAATTCTTATCCAGCCGTCGGGTCACCTCTCGTGTTGCGTTTTGGACGATCTCCAAGGTGACCGGACTCGCCGCTGTCATATTCCATGATTGGTAGCCCCACTCCTGAATGAAATAAGGGTAGCCATGGGTCAGGCGGAACACCTCCTTGAGTGCATCATTCTCAAATTCAACCCCGACATGGCGTGCCGGCTCGCGCAGTGCCTTGGTCGCATCGACCTCGGACAGCGCCCCAATGTCCGGGAAGTTAAATAATCGCTCGGCGTAGGACTTCGATTCGCCAGCCATACCAGGGAGTACCGGCAAGCCCGCAGCCAGCAGCACCAGCGGCAATTGCTTTTGCTGCATCTTGTGCATGGCCATGATGAGGGCGCCCAGTTCCTTTTGGCTAAGGTACTGGATTTCGTCCACCAAGATGGCCACCGCCGTCTGCCGCTCAAGCGCTGCCTCGGCAATGGCCACAAACAAGTTTGGCAGGTCGACTTCGAGATCCCCGCTGTCGGCAGTGCCTTTGGCGGGTTCGATGTCCAGGCCCAAGGCCACATCGTTGACCGTCAATTTAATGCTGCCGATAAAACTGCGCAATACCGCTAATCCACGTTTGACCTTGTCGCCAGCGCCGGCCACCCGATCCAATTCAAAAAGCAAACCACGCAGCACCGGATAAATGAGTTCGCCCAGTGGCTTGTCCTCATGCGCTTCAATCAGGATCGTTTGATAACCGGCAGCTTTCTCCATTCGCTCGATTTCGTTCAGAAGCACGGTCTTGCCAACACCGCGCAATCCGGTCAGCAGAAAGCTCTTTTCCGATCGTTTTTGTTTCACGCGCCCCAGCAGAATGCGTGCCTGCTCCAGTAACGGGTCGCGCCCAACCAGCTCGGGAGGGGGCGCACCGGCACCGGGTAAAAACGGGCTATTGATCGGCTCCATTCAGGTCGTTCTCTATCAATAGAAACGACGCAAAAGTGTCCAACTCCAACCCGAAACACCTTCATCACGTCATCCCCAGTGGTTGATGCGCTTGCCGGCGCTGCGGCCGGACTCGGGCTGGGGTCGAAAGGGAGGGATCCGCAGTCAAGTCTTGGACTGGGCCGGCGGTAGCAGCATTGCCAACAACTTGCGGTGCGTATCCTTCACGGCCTGCACTTCTCCCGCCGCCTTCTCTTTTCCCAAAACCATCTGCGCAACGGCCGCATAGACGAGCGGGGCCATCACCAAGCTGAAATGCTCGGTCAGCGGGCTCGGATTCAGCTTTCCTTCGGCGACGAACCGATCAACGAGCGCCTGGCGATCCACACGCGCCTGCATGTTCGCGGCACTCCATTTGGCGAGCAGATGCGGAACACGATGGCCTTCCGTGATAAGAAGTCTGGCAATCGCGATCGTGTCGTCGGTCAGAGCAGCGTAGCCGGATTCAACGAGACGTTCTACAAACTCTTCGGCATTCGGCACGTCCTGCATCCAACTCAAGCTTTCCTGGGAGCGCGCCATGAGGCCCTCAAGGAGCGTCTCGAACATATTGTCCTTGTCGGTGAAGTGAACGTAGATGTTTGACTTCACGGTACCCGCTCTGCGAGCGATCTTTGAGATGCTCGCGGCTGTAAAACCCAACGCGTTGAACTCGACCAGCGCCGCTGCAAGGATCTGCTCGCGGCGAACCTCGGGGGCCAGTCGTGTCCTTTTCTTCTTGGGTTCAAGCCGGGGGGCTGGGGCTACGGAATCTGTTTTCTTCATGCCATCGCTGTAAGTGAGTGCCCTGCAGCAACACTGCGCATAGCGCCCATGATTGCTGTTGGCTCGATTAAACCGTTGGCGTCGTTCTTGCCACTCTTTCCGGTTCTGTTGCAGTAAGCATAAACGACAATCTGAGCCATGCTTGATTTCCGCCAAAGTCTGATCAACAGCACGCTGCACCAGGTCCTCAAACGGCTTCACTACCCTCTGGAAGTCACGATTCATCGCTGGGCGATCAAGGTTCTGCCGGTTCTGGCCGCCGTGTATCCGCCGGCGCAAGCGCCCCGTGGGTAGAAGCTGGCGCATGGAGGAGACCTACATCAAGGTTTCAGGCCAGTGGACATATCTCTATCGCGCCGTCGATCGTGCCGGAGATACGCTGGATTTTTTGCTCACCGCCAAGCGCGATTTGGCTGTAACCCGGCGGCTCTCGGAGCTCGCCATCAACCGGCACGACGTGCCAGGGAAGATCACCATCGACAAGAGCGGCGCCAACACGGCCGCCATTGAAAGCGTCAAGGCCGACGCCAGTGTCGAGATCCTGATGCTGCGCCAGAACAAGTATCTCAACCACATCGTCGAACAGCCCCCCCGGGCCATCAAGCGGATCACCCGAGCGATGCGGGGATTCACGTCATTCTGCAGCGCCGGGATCATCATTGCAGGAATCGAGACCATGCACATGATTCACAAGGGACAGCTGGATTGTCCCGGTGGCCAACTCGTGTCTGCTGCCACCCAGTTCTACAGCCTTGCGGTTTGATCACAAGTCGAACCGTCCAGCTATTTTTGTCCCGACTCCATTATCGCAAAATCGCCTCATGCAGTATGCGCCGGATCTCGGCCGTGGCTGGCGCACTGTTCTGCACGCGATGCCCGGACAGTATGACCAGTTCCGATTCCGCGCCCGGCAGATGCGCACTCCGGTAAGGCACCAGCCCGTCGTCGGAGTCGGCGAGCGAGATCACTGGGTCGGACCGCGCGATGATCGAGTTGTAATGCACCGCTGGAGAGATCGGCAGGTCGGCGACCGCGCGCACAAAAGGATCGTTCTCGTCCAGGTTGTCAATGCTGTTGGGCAATCGAATCTTTGTGATGTCCAGGTCCGCGTCGCGCGCGACCGCAGCGAGGTCTTCCATCAGCGTGACCGGAAGCTGGATCAGGCTTGACAGCCAGCGCGCCGGCTGACGACCGGCCGATGGCGTGCCGCGATGCGGCGTAGCGATGAAGATGGCTCGCGTCACCGCAGGCAACGGCTCGAAACGCACGACGGAGTCGAGCCGCTTCAATATCCGGTCGCGGCGTTCAGGCGGGATGTCCTGCACGGTGATCAGGTTCGAGATCTCCTGGTCAGCGGTGGACACCATCAGCCGCGCGATGATGCCGCCCAGGCTATGGCCGATCACGACGAGATCGCGCGACGCAGGGGCCTGGCCGGTCGGGTCGAATTGCGCGAGGGTCTGGGTCAGCGCGTCACGGATCGCTGCGTGGCTCAGCGCGGTCGGGATGTTGGTTGGATAGTAGACCTGCCACACTTGATACTGCTGGCGCAACACGTCGTCGCCGACGATCTCGTTGGCCAGATCGGCCCACGCCTCGGGGCTGCTGGCCAGGCCGTGCAGCATCACAATGATTCGACGCTGGGGATCGTAGGGCTGCATCAGGTACACGTGCGGGCGTTTGATGCCACGCGCGCCGTGGCCGAAGAACGTGCTCAACGACTGCCCCGAGAAGCCAGAGCGCGCGAGCCACAAGCCATAGCCGGCCGTGAAGTTGGCCGCCAGCGGCACGCTCCTGTGCCCCAGCACTGCGCTCGCCTCGCGATAGGGGTCATGGACACTGAATGTCGCCTCGCGCGTGGTTAGCACGTCTCCCAGGTCGTCGCCATTGAACCGCAGCAGCACTGTGATCGGCGGCGCCGGCATCTCGCTCCACACCTGCGAAGCCACCGGATTCATGGCAGTCTCTGCCTCTCGATCATGGACATGCTCCGGTGCGGATTCCCGGTCCATGACCGCAACCAACTCGGCACCCAAGCCCTCTCGGCGATAGATGCTGCGCAGGCCGCGAAACGACAGGGCCGCGGCGGGCAACAGCTCGCGCGCCATCGACGGTTGGCCGGAAGCACGCACGCTGGGAGCGCTCACGTGCAGTGTCCAACCAACACGGTGCAGTTCGCGGCCGCGAAGATCAGTGTCGTCCCGAGAGCGCGACGCGAACATCTGCGTGGCGACCTGTTGCACGGCCTGGTTGTACCAGTCGCGCACCTGGACGTGACGCTCCTTGACGGCATCTTGCGCTACGCCGGGGTCGGTGAAGACGAGGTAGGCGTAGGCATACCGGGCGACCTCGAACCATGCTTTGAGCCGGGCATCGCCACTCAGTGTCCGCGCATGCGCCAGCCACAGCTCGGACAGCGCCGACAGGCGTCGCGGTTCATCGATCCCGCGCGTGTCGGCCAGACTCTCGATGCAGGCGTACCCTGACTGGGCACGTGGCCCGCCGTTGAGCCCTGCGACCCGCGTCGCTTCGCGGGTCGCAGGGCTCAACTCCTGCTGCACGAGCACGTCGCCGCGCCCGGGCGCAACGTAGCGCTCGGTGCTGATGGGCTCCAGTTCGACGGCCGGGCGGAACTCGCGCAAGACCGAGCAGCCATTTAACGATAACAATGCTGCGGCGGCTAGGCACAGCGCCACCCGGCGCAGAACCGTACTTGTCACCATGTTGGGAACACCCCCAGGTCAGAAGCGATAGAAGTAGCCGATACCGACCCCGTACTGGGTGTCCTTCTCGACCAGGGGACTGTTCGTGATCGCGCTGCCCATACGCGTGGCCCCCATATCGAGGAACACGGCATGCTTGGGAGCCACCCGCCAGTCGATGCGCATGCCGATCTCGGTGTTCACAGTGGATTCACCCTGGTAGCCAAGGCGTCCCGCAAGCGCCTCACCCGGCGTCACACCGTAGTAGTAGTCCACATATTTTTTGTCGACCCATTCGGCCGCCAGCCGTGGCGTGAAACCAAACGAGCCCGCCGCGAAGCGACGGTCGATCTGCAGCTTGGCGCGGGTGCCCTTGCTGTTGCCCATCGCGTCGCCGAGCACTTCGGCCGACAGGTTAGCGATACCGGTGCGCCAGGTGGCTGCGCCGCCCACCCAGAAGCTGCTGTCGCGGTCAACCATGCCCTGAAGGAAGGGGGAATCGCTGGCCTCGTAACCTTCGCCAACGAATCGCCCACGCAGTCGAAACGAAACCGGCCCCAGCGAGGGCAGCTTCACGTCCACGCCAGGACCGAACACGTGGACATACTTGTTCTCAAAGGTGAGCAGCGGCAGGCCACTCGCCTTGCTGTCGAAATCGCGATAGACCTTTTTGTTGATGCCTCCCGCCACACCGATGGCCCACTTGGAGTCGCCGCTTTCGGATTCCGTCGTGCCTTGATCGGGTGAAGTCGTCTTCGTGCCCGCCGTTTGGGCCGACGCGGATGCCATCGACAAGGTACCGGCAACAAGGAGCGCCAAAGCGGCAGGCATCGTTCGTACAGGCTTGGGGGTAAGAGCAGTGAAAAGAGATGTCATAGTCAATCATCCAAAAAGAGAAGAAGAAAACCGCCACGATCCAGAATCGGGCGCTGCGGCGTTTGAGCAGTCATCGCACCGGCGAAGGGCGCGGGACACCCCCCCTTTCTGGTAGATGCCCCAGTGCCGCAACAGCAACACCTAGCTCGCCCTTTGTCTCTTCGCTTGCCACCATACCCGGACGAGACCGAGCGGCGCGACCGCGCAACAAGAACTGTCCTGGTTTTGTATGCATGCGTAGAGCCATGGGTTGGTTGTCGATACGGCCCAGCATGTCCCTTCAGCCCCGGCTGACAGCTCTGCCAATGGACTCGGAGAAAAATTATAATGACCGATCGTTCGTTAGTGATTGTACAAGACTAATGAACGATCGAACATTAAATATTCGCCGACAGCATCCACCCTCCCCCAGAAACGGGCACAGGTGAGTCCCATCGCCCTCTGGGCCAGCCGAACGTCTTGCCGGCGCTGGCCCCATTGGTAACTTGGCCCAGCGCCTATCGGGCACACTGTCACAAAAAGGCTCCCATGACCACGTCACCACAAAAGCCCCACACCGCACCGGCCGCAAAGTAGCCAGTTCGCATGCGCCTGCCACCTGAGGTGCAGCGCCCTGGGCTTCGCTGCCCCCAGCATCGCCGCGATCGCGCGTCGCGCCGGCATATCCAAGGCCAACCTCTACGTGCACTTCGCCGATAAGGACGCAATCTTCGAGAGCATGCTGGAGCAATGGCTCCAGCTCTCGGACGAAGTGCCTGCTCCCCTGCCGGGCCAAACGTCGGATGAGATCTTCGACTGCCTGATCGACAACATGTATCGGCACCTGCCCCCTCAGACAGTCGCCCTCATCCTGCTGTTGATCACAGAGGCGCACCGGGCGCCACACTTGGTCGAACTGTGGTTCGAGGAATCCCTCATCCCGGCGAGGATCGCCCAGCAGCGCCGCGTCGGCGAACTGGCCGCCATAGGCAGCCTGCGCGCCACCGCCCTGACACAGGATTTCAACTTCACCACGATCCCGCTGCTCTATGCGCAGTGAGGCAGATGGTCTTGTCGGAAGAGCAGGCGCGCTGCCAGAAGACAAGGACTAACTACCAGCTGCACATCCGACCACACTTTCCACCCACGGTATTTAGCGGCAGAGTTGACATGTAATGACCGATTGTTCATTACATGCTATATTGGCAAACGACCGATTGTTGATTTGTGATGCTTTCTGGTGCCAATTGCTCCAATGACTGGTGTTGTGTACACGCAGATATGACGGTTTTGTTCGTCCTCAGAGGAGCGCATGAACAATAAGAACTAGATGATGGATAACAAGCCCCACAAACATACACACCCGTTCAAAGCGCCGCTGGCTGGACTGTGCTGGCGCTGGCCCCACCACTGCTGTGGTGGATGTCGCATTCGTCGCGCCAGGTCGTGATCGAGTCGATGACGTTCCTGTTTCGGCACGCGGCGGTGGAAATGCTTGCCGTGGTGGTGACCATGTTGGTATTCGTCACCGGTTACCGTGCTGTTTTGTCGGCGCGCAAGGGAGCTGTGGTGTTGCTGGGCGTGGCTTTTTTCGGCGTGGGCCTGCTCGACTTTCTGCACACCCTGGGCTGTGCAGGCATGCCGGAGGCCCTAACCGCCAACAGCCCACAAAAATCCATTTTTTTCTGGTTAGTCGCGCGCCTTCTTGCCGCCAGCGCCCTGCTGATGTATGCCGTGCTGACCACGACGCCAACGGTTACCACGCGAAGAAAGCGGCGCGCCCTGGTCATCATGCTGGCCGTGGTCGGGGTACTGGGTTGCGTCGGGCTGCGCTGGCCCGGGTGCGTACCGGTGCAATTTGTCCCAGGGCAGGATCTTCCGCCCCTGAAAATTGGACTGGAGTGGCTGATCATCAGCCTTAATCTGGTCACGCTGGGGATGCTGTGGCGGCGCCGGGCAGAATTGGCCCGTGAATGTGTCATGGCCTTGGCCTTTGCCGTGTCCTTGTCGGCGGTGTCTGAACTGTTTTTCAGCCAGTCGGGAGTGATCGCCAAGGATGGCGCCAATGTGATTGGGCACGTGTACAAGGTGGCGGTCTACCTGTGTTTGTTTCATGCCACTTTCAACGAGGCGCTGCGCCGCCCTTTGGTACGCATGGAGGCACATCATCTGCACGAAAAACTGATTCTGGATGCTGCCCCGGATGGCGTGTTGTGGGTGGACCAGACGGGACAAATCCTGCTGGCCAACCCGGCCATGGAAACTCTGTCCGGCTACCCGGCGCATGAACTGGAGGGCCAGAACGTGGACCTGTTTTTATCCGCGCACTTGCGTGCGCGCCACGCGCAGTCGATGCGAGACTATTTCACGGCACCGCATCCCCGTGCCATGGGCGCGATGGATTTGAAACTGTTGCGCCGCGATGGTCAGCTGTTGCCGGTGGACATCTCGCTGGGGCACTGGGAACACGAGGGCGCGCGCCACGCCATTGCCTATGTGCGCGACCTGACCGAGCGCAAGACATTTGAAGAATCACTGCGGCATCAAGCCACCCACGACGAACTCACCGGCCTGCCGAATCGCTGTCTGTTTCGCTTGCAACTGATCCAGAGCCTGGCGCGGGCCGGACGCTCAGGTCTGCGCGTGGCTGTTTTGTTTCTTGATCTGGACTATTTCAAAACCGTGAATGACAGTTTTGGACACGCCATGGGCGA
>NZ_QEII01000194.1 GCF_003347515.1 Rhodoferax ferrireducens
CCTGCCCGCAGACGGTGTACACCGAAATCTTCCTGTGGATCGAGAAGAAAGTCGAGGGCGACCGCTCCATGCGCATGCGCCGCGATGGCCAGCCCCTGTCGCTGGACAAGGTTGGTCGCAAAAGCGCCAAACACCTGCTCTGGCTGATGCTGGCGCTGTGGACCGGCTTCACCTTTGTCGGCTACTTCACCCCGATCAAAGAACTGGGCGTCGAGTTCCTGCAAATGAGCATGAGCTCATGGGAAGTGTTCTGGACCTTCTTCTACGGTTTTGCCACCTACGGCAACGCCGGCTTCATGCGCGAGCAGGTGTGCAAGCACATGTGCCCGTATGCGCGCTTTCAAAGCGCCATGTTCGACAAGGACACCCTGATCGTCACCTATGACGAAGAGCGCGGCGAGCCGCGTGGTGCCCGCTCGCGCAAGGCCGATCCGGCCACTCTGAACCTGGGCGCCTGTGTCGACGACACCCTGTGCGTGCAGGTCTGTCCGACCGGCATCGACATCCGCAAGGGCCTGCAATACGAGTGCATTGGCTGCGGTGCCTGTGTGGATGCCTGCGACACGGTGATGGACAAGATGGGCTACGCGCGCGGCCTGATCAAGTACACCACGGAAAACGCCATGAAGCAGCACTGGACCCAGTCGCAGACCTTGCGCCATGTGCTGCGGCCGCGGGTGCTGGTGTACACGGCCATCCTGGCCTCCATCGTGCTGGCGATGGTGCTCAGTCTGTCACTGCGCACGCCGTTCAAGGTCAATGTGGTGCGCGACCGCGGTGTCATGGCGCGCATTGTGGCCGGCGGAAAAATAGAGAACGTGTACCGGCTGCAGGTGATGAACGCCACCGAAGCACCCCAGCATTACAAAATCACGGTGTCGGGCCTGCCCGGTCTGGCGCTGACCTCGGAGGACACGGTGCTGGTCGCTTCCACCGAGGCGCGTGTGGTGCCGGTGCGGGTGCAGGCCCCGTTCGAGGTGGCGCCACCGGGCTCGCACCCGATGCAGTTCGAGATTGAGGCGCTGGATTCGTCGGGTCGGCTGGTTGAAAAGTCGGTTTTTTTAGTTCCACGATAA
>NZ_QEII01000195.1 GCF_003347515.1 Rhodoferax ferrireducens
TACATCCCTTTGTCCTTGCTATTTCTGACGCCAGACAAGCATGCGCGTGACCTGGACAACATGCTGGCCGCCAGCAAGGCGCTACTCGATGGCATGGCCCGCGCCCTGGGTGTTGACGACAGCCGTTTCAAGCCGGTGCTGGTTGATTGGGTGCTTGGCCCCAAGGGTGGCTCACTGGTGGCCGCAGTGGGCGTACAGATCGTGTCGGGGGTGGCATTGTGAGCATCTTTGGAATCTCCATTCACCCCGCACCACTGATGGTTGAGGAAAAGGAAACCCGCATCCGTGGCGGCTACCTGAACCGCTGGTGGATTCGCGCCGTGGTGACGGTGCCCAGCAGCAACGTGATTCACGATCGGCTGAACAACCGCATGTACTGCCACCCAGCCGTGATCGCGCAAATGCGCAAGGCCATGCAGCCGGATATGCAGAGGGCTTTCGCATGAACGACCACCACACCCGCGTCATCACCACACGCGAGGAAGCGCATGCGGCCATCACGCAAGCCTACATCGTGGCCAAGACCTTGCTGATGGATGGCAAGCGCGTGCGCATCAGTGTCGGCGAGGACTCGGACCCCATCACCATCAAGCAGCGCCGGTTTCTGCATGGGCCCGTCCTGACGCAGATTGCTGAGCAAGTGCGCGTCGGTGGCCAGCGCTACACCACCGGCATCTGGAAGCGTTTTTTCAAGAACCTGATCCTGGAGCGCAAGCCGCGCTACGAAATGATCCGCATGCCTGGCGCCAAGCGCGCGACACCACGGCGCAAATGGTGGGGCACGGAAGAGCTCTCGATCAAGCAGTACAGCCAGTTCATTGACGAGGTAATCGCGCACGCCGTTACGGAATTTTCCGTTTCGTTCCACTTTCTGGCGGGCGAGCGGGAGGCTGTGCGCTACGTGCGGCCGGTGGCCAAGCGCCGGGTTGACCAGGAAACCGGCGAAATTTTGGAGCACGCATGAATACTATCAATTCAATAGCTTCTTGCGCAATGGATACGTGGGCTGTAGGCCAAAAAGACATGAAAAATATCAGTATGACCCACGACCAGTTGCAAGAGGACTTGGCCTGCCACCTGCGCGCCGGCACTGACCGGATGGTTTGGACAAATACCCAACTCGGGCCTGTTGGTAGCCCGCGCCCAGACTTGTTCACCATCAACAAGTCGTTCTCGAAGTTCCGCACCGATGCCTACGAAATCAAGGTGAGTGTGTCGGATCTGCGTAGCGACGTGACAAGCGGAAAGTGGCAGTCGTACCGCAAATTCTCCAATGTGGTCTGGTTTGCGTTTCCGCGCGGCATGGCGCCGCTGGACCTGATCCCCAAAGAGTGCGGTGTGATCCTGCGCAGCGAGACAGGATGGCGCGCCGCCCGCAAGCCGGTATCCCAGGTGCTGGACACCCTGCCGCGTGATGCATGGCTCAAGCTGCTGATGGACTTGCACCCGAACAACGCCAGCGGATTCGTGAAGGTGCCACGCCACGCGAACGACTACAAGGGCGCCGAGATCGTGCGCAAGCGGCTGGGCGACAAGATAGGTCGCCTGTTCTCGGACGTGGCCGACGCTGAGACCAGACTCCAATACCGCAAGGATTCGCTCGCTACGGACATTGCAGCCATTGACTTACGGAAGGCGAACCACAGCAAGTGGCTTGATGACAATGCCGCCCGCACCGTGAAGGCGCTTGAACAAGGCATGTTCGAACTGGGCGCCACATTGGGCATCAAACCCGAAGACCTGACGGCCGCCACGCTGCAAGTAGCCATCATGGCGCTGCACCGCCGCATTCAAGGCAATGGAATCAGCCGCGCAATTGAGTTGCTGCAGGGCCTGCAAGTGGTGCTCGATGAGCCGGTGGCGGAGGTTGCATGAAGCGTACTCCCTTCAAGCGCAAGCTCCCCGCCGCCTACGTCAAGGCGGAGCGCATATCCCCGGTGTATGCCCGCCTGACGGTCAAGGTCAACATGCCGCGCGTCGGGGATGCAGTGGTAATTCTTCCAAAGGAGGACATTGTTCGCAGCGAGCCCTACCGCCGGCTTGTCGCCGCACGCCCATGCATCAATTGCCACATCGAAGGCTACTCACAAGCAGCGCACCCACCACCGACCGGCAAAGGCATCAAAGAAGACGACCGCGAATGCTTTCCGCTTTGCTGCATCCACCCTGGTGCTGATGGTGAACTGGTCCCCGGGTGTCACGCCGATTTTGACAATTACCGCCTGGTCCCCGCATCCGATGTGCGGGCGCTGGCGGCAAGCTGGGGCGCACAGATCCGCAAGGAAATCCGCGATGAAGGCAAGTGGCCGAAGGGCTTGCCCCATTTTGAAGAGCAAACCGCACTGGAGCTTGCATCATGAACACCAGCACCCACAGACAGGGCTGCCACAACCGGGCGCCGTTCGTTGAAAAACGCATCGTGCAGGATGGCCGCTGTGACACGAGCCTCGGGGTCAAGATTGCCGTCATCGACAACTTCAGCTACGGCAAGCCCTGCGAATACCAGCATAGCCCGCTTGGGCTGGTGGACAAGGGTTGCACCGGCTGCACATGGCGCACCGTGACATCCATCAGCCCAGCTACTGACTCGAAAGGTAAACTGCCATGATTCAGTGGGTAAAGCTTCAAAAATACTGCGACGTTTCAGGCGAGACGCCCGCGGCTGTTGCAAAGCGCCTGAGTTCCGGCAAATGGTTGCATGGGATTCATGCCCGCGTGCCAGATGGGAGTGCGTGTTTATGGGTGAATCTGAGGGCGGTGGACGACTGGGCGGAGGGGAAAAAGCCAGCGCACCAGCACGGCAACGGAAAATAACCGGCGTTCGCCCTATCTCCCGCGCGGGCGGCAAGCAGGTCTACCAGATCGACTTCCGCTACAAGGGGGTGCAGTGCCGCGAGACGATAGCCCTGCCACACACCAAAGCCAATGAGGCCCACTGCACACGGCTGCGCGCCGAGATCCTAGGAAAGATCGAGCGCGGCGACTTTGACTACAGCGGGTTTTTCCCCGAAAGCGCCCGGGCCACCGTTTTCGGCCACGGCTCCGGCAAGTCGCCATTCATCAAGTCCTTGCTGGAAGATTACCGGGACCGCACCGAAAAAACACTGGAGCGCTCCAGTTGGAACATGTACCGGCGCGACATTGACAAGATCCTGATACCTCGGTTCGGGCAAATGAAGATCACGGAGTTTCGCGCCTCGGACCTGCGCTCATGGGTGGGTGAGCAAAATCTGAGCCTCAAGCGCATCCGCAACATCCTTCTGCCGCTGCGCGCCGTGTTCAATGAAGCGGTGCAAGACGAGGTGATTGCCAGCAACCCAGTCGCCAATCTCAAAATCACCAAGCTGATCCCCATCGAGAAGCGAACCAGCGACTACGAACCCCAGCCCTACAGCGTGGCCGAGTTGTGTTTGGTACTGGCCAATGTGCCAGAGCCAGAGCGCTGGACATTCCAGCTGTGGGCCTTCAGCGGGCTGCGCACCGGTGAGTTGATCGGCCTGCGCTGGCCACGCATGGATCTGGAGGGCAAGATCCTGCGGGTTACAGAAACCACGACAGAGCGCGTGGACAAGACCCGCGCCAAGACCAAGGCAGGCTTGCGCACCGTGCCGCTGCTGCCGGCCGCCCTGGAGGCTGCGGAGAAAATGCGCCAGTTCACACAACTCGGTGGCGACCGGGTAACGATCAACCCACGAGCCCACAGCAAGGACAAGGCCTGGAGCGCCAATACACTGGAGAAGGTCTGGAAGAAGGCGCACAAAGGGACGGGCGTTGCCGTTCGCAAGCCCTACGAGCTGCGGCACACCTTCGCCAGCCAGTTACTCAGCCAGGGCGAGAACCCGGCCTATATTTCCAAACTGCTGGGGCACGCCACCATTGAAATGGTGATGCGCCATTACGGGCGATGGATCTCGGAAGGGGAGAAATTGGGCTTTGACCGCCCGCCACGCCGCTACGGCATGGAGCCCTTGTGGCAGACAGCCGACAAACTGGCGGCCTGATGCACCAACAAACGTGTGCTTATTCTGTGCTTATTTGGGGGGATAACAGGGGTATTCTGGGGGTGTTGAATACTGTGATTTCATCCATACCGCCAGAAAAAACATCAATGAAATCAACAACTTAGCGGTGCAAAATATGGAGCGGGTGATGGGAATCGAACCC
>NZ_QEII01000196.1 GCF_003347515.1 Rhodoferax ferrireducens
TATAATTCAAGGCTTCGCTGATCACAGTGAAGCAAACGAAAAGCGAGACGAAAGTCAAGTGAAGTAGGGTTCTTTAAAAACATACAGCCGATAAGTGTGGGCGTTTGAAGGCGATTGCCAAGTTCTTCGGAACTAAGTCTTAACTGGCTTACAAACGCTCATGAAGTAAAAAAGATGTGAAATTCAGAAATGAAGTTCACGTTGATTCCAATTTATGAGTTGCTCGAAAGAGCGAAAAAATCAAGATCGAACTATAGAGTTTGATCCTGGCTCAGATTGAACGCTGGCGGCATGCCTTACACATGCAAGTCGAACGGCAGCACGGGAGCAATCCTGGTGGCGAGTGGCGAACGGGTGAGTAATATATCGGAACGTGCCCAGTCGTGGGGGATAACGCAGCGAAAGCTGTGCTAATACCGCATACGATCTCTGGATGAAAGCGGGGGACTCGCAAGAGCCTCGCGCGATTGGAGCGGCCGATATCAGATTAGCTAGTTGGTGGGGTAAAAGCCCACCAAGGCGACGATCTGTAGCTGGTCTGAGAGGACGACCAGCCACACTGGAACTGAGACACGGTCCAGACTCCTACGGGAGGCAGCAGTGGGGAATTTTGGACAATGGGCGCAAGCCTGATCCAGCAATGCCGCGTGCAGGATGAAGGCCTTCGGGTTGTAAACTGCTTTTGTACGGAACGAAACGGTCTGCCTTAATACGGTGGGCTAATGACGGTACCGTAAGAATAAGCACCGGCTAACTACGTGCCAGCAGCCGCGGTAATACGTAGGGTGCGAGCGTTAATCGGAATTACTGGGCGTAAAGCGTGCGCAGGCGGTTATATAAGACAGATGTGAAATCCCCGGGCTCAACCTGGGACCTGCATTTGTGACTGTATAGCTAGAGTACGGTAGAGGGGGATGGAATTCCGCGTGTAGCAGTGAAATGCGTAGATATGCGGAGGAACACCGATGGCGAAGGCAATCCCCTGGACCTGTACTGACGCTCATGCACGAAAGCGTGGGGAGCAAACAGGATTAGATACCCTGGTAGTCCACGCCCTAAACGATGTCAACTGGTTGTTGGGTCTTCACTGACTCAGTAACGAAGCTAACGCGTGAAGTTGACCGCCTGGGGAGTACGGCCGCAAGGTTGAAACTCAAAGGAATTGACGGGGACCCGCACAAGCGGTGGATGATGTGGTTTAATTCGATGCAACGCGAAAAACCTTACCCACCTTTGACATGTACGGAACTCGCCAGAGATGGCTTGGTGCTCGAAAGAGAGCCGTAACACAGGTGCTGCATGGCTGTCGTCAGCTCGTGTCGTGAGATGTTGGGTTAAGTCCCGCAACGAGCGCAACCCTTGTCATTAGTTGCTACATTCAGTTGGGCACTCTAATGAGACTGCCGGTGACAAGCCGGAGGAAGGTGGGGATGACGTCAAGTCCTCATGGCCCTTATAGGTGGGGCTACACACGTCATACAATGGCTGGTACAAAGGGTTGCCAACCCGCGAGGGGGAGCTAATCCCACAAAGCCAGTCGTAGTCCGGATCGTAGTCTGCAACTCGACTACGTGAAGTCGGAATCGCTAGTAATCGTGGATCAGAATGTCACGGTGAATACGTTCCCGGGTCTTGTACACACCGCCCGTCACACCATGGGAGCGGGTTCTGCCAGAAGTAGTTAGCCTAACCGCAAGGAGGGCGATTACCACGGCAGGGTTCGTGACTGGGGTGAAGTCGTAACAAGGTAGCCGTATCGGAAGGTGCGGCTGGATCACCTCCTTTCTGGAAACTGCAATTTAATTTGAACGCTCACACTTATCGGTTGTTGGAAGGTTGTCGCTAACGACTAAGATTCGGGCTACGGTTCGAGTCTGGTCACAAGTGACCGGCTTGGGTCTGTAGCTCAGTTGGTTAGAGCACTGTGTTGATAACGCAGGGGTCGTTGGTTCGAGACCAACCAGACCCACCACCGTCGTCCAACGTCCTTCTGGTTTTGGGGGTGTAGCTCAGCTGGGAGAGCGGCTGCTTTGCAAGCAGTAGGTAGCGGGTTCGAGTCCTGTCACCTCCACCAATCTTTTAATTATCTTATCGATAAAGTAGTACTCAACACCAAAGAGGCTTTGCAAGAGGCCTCTTTGTTGTTGATCAGGATAACTTGATCAATCGGCTGTTCTTTAACAATTTATAGAGTTTAATCAGCGTTGCTAGCGGAAACTGCACATTCGTAAAGGTTTAGTGCAGACCGTGCCGCTAGTGACAAATTTTTGATTGCGTCAAAATGAATATCAGACTTCACGTTTGAATTCGAGTTATTTAAGTGAGAGCTTGAATACGGCATAACGCGTCAGGTGAAAGACCTGACAGACATTCCTTGAAAACAACTTTTAGTCTCTAGCGAGACGTCAAAGTTATAGGGTCAAGTGAATAAGAGCATGTGGTGGATGCCTTGGCAATGATAGGCGACGAAGGACGTGATAGCCTGCGATAAGCTTCGGGGAGCTGGCAAATTAGCTTTGATCCGGAGATTTCCGAATGGGGAAACCCACCGAAAGGTATCGCATAGTGAATACATAGCTATGCGAGGCGAACCGGGTGAACTGAAACATCTCAGTAGCTCGAGGAAAAGACATCAACCGAGATTCCGAAAGTAGTGGCGAGCGAAATCGGAGAAGCCTGCAAGTGATAGCACGACTCTTAACGGAACAGTCTGGAAAGGCTGGCCATAGCGGGTGATAGCCCCGTACGTGAAAAGAGACGTGTGATACTAAGCTTGCGACAAGTAGGGCGGGACACGAGAAATCCTGTCTGAATATGGGGGGACCATCCTCCAAGGCTAAATACTCATCATTGACCGATAGTGAACTAGTACCGTGAGGGAAAGGCGAAAAGAACCCCGGGAGGGGAGTGAAATAGATCCTGAAACCGCATGCTTACAAAAAGTAGGAGCCTCAGCAATGGGGTGACTGCGTACCTTTTGTATAATGGGTCAGCGACTTACATTCAGTGGCAAGGTTAACCGAATAGGGAAGCCGTAGAGAAATCGAGTCCGAATAGGGCGAATTAGTCGCTGGGTGTAGACCCGAAACCAAGTGATCTATCCATGGCCAGGATGAAGGTGCCGTAACAGGTACTGGAGGTCCGAACCGACTAGTGTTGCAAAACTAGCGGATGAGCTGTGGATAGGGGTGAAAGGCTAAACAAACTTGGAAATAGCTGGTTCTCTCCGAAAACTATTTAGGTAGTGCCTCAAGTATTACCGTTGGGGGTAGAGCACTGTTTTGGCTAGGGGGTCATGGCGACTTACCAAACCAAGGCAAACTCCGAATACCGACGAGTACAGCTTGGGAGACAGAGCACCGGGTGCTAACGTCCGGACTCAAGAGGGAAACAACCCAGACCGCCAGCTAAGGTCCCTAAAATTGGCTAAGTGGGAAACGAAGTGGGAAGGCTAAAACAGTCAGGATGTTGGCTTAGAAGCAGCCATCATTTAAAGAAAGCGTAATAGCTCACTGATCGAGTCGTCCTGCGCGGAAGATGTAACGGGGCTAAGCCAGTTACCGAAGCTGCGGATTTGCAATTTATTGCAAGTGGTAGGAGAGCGTTCTGTAAGCCTGTGAAGGTGCGTTGTAAAGCGTGCTGGAGGTATCAGAAGTGCGAATGCTGACATGAGTAGCGTTAAAGGGGGTGAAAAGCCCCCTCGCCGTAAGCGCAAGGTTTTCTACGCAACGTTCATCGGCGTAGAGTGAGTCGGTCCCTAAGGCGAGGCAGAGATGCGTAGTTGATGGGAAACAGGTCAATATTCCTGTACCGATGTGTAGTGCGATGTGGGGACGGAGAAGGTTAGCTCAGCCAACTGTTGGATATGTTGGTTCAAGCCTGTAGTCGTGCCTGGTAGGTAAATCCGCCGGGCTTAGATGAGGGGTGATAACGAGGCTGCTTGCAGCCGAAGTGAGTGATACCCTGCTTCCAGGAAAAGCCACTAAGCTTCAGCTACACACGACCGTACCGCAAACCGACACTGGTGCGCGAGATGAGTATTCTAAGGCGCTTGAGAGAACTCTGGAGAAGGAACTCGGCAAATTGACACCGTAACTTCGGAAGAAGGTGTGCCTTTAGTAGGTGAAGTCCCTCGCGGATGGAGCCCAATGAGGTTGCAAAAAATCGGTGGCTGCGACTGTTTATTAAAAACACAGCACTCTGCAAACACGAAAGTGGACGTATAGGGTGTGACGCCTGCCCGGTGCTGGAAGATTAAATGATGGGGTGCAAGCTCTTGATTGAAGTCCCAGTAAACGGCGGCCGTAACTATAACGGTCCTAAGGTAGCGAAATTCCTTGTCGGGTAAGTTCCGACCTGCACGAATGGCGTAACGATGGCCACACTGTCTCCTCCAGAGACTCAGCGAAGTTGAAATGTTTGTGATGATGCAATCTCCCCGCGGAAAGACGGAAAGACCCCATGAACCTTTACTGTAGCTTTGTATTGGACTTTGAACAGATCTGTGTAGGATAGGTGGGAGGCTTTGAAGCGGTGCCGCTAGGTATCGTGGAGCCAACGTTGAAATACCACCCTGGTGTGTTTGAGGTTCTAACCTAGGTCCATTATCTGGATCGGGGACAGTGCATGGTAGGCAGTTTGACTGGGGCGGTCTCCTCCCAAAGCGTAACGGAGGAGTTCGAAGGTACGCTAGTTACGGTCGGACATCGTGACGATAGTGCAATGGCATAAGCGTGCTTAACTGCGAGACTGACAAGTCGAGCAGATGCGAAAGCAGGACATAGTGATCCGGTGGTTCTGTATGGAAGGGCCATCGCTCAACGGATAAAAGGTACTCTGGGGATAACAGGCTGATACCGCCCAAGAGTTCATATCGACGGCGGTGTTTGGCACCTCGATGTCGGCTCATCTCATCCTGGGGCTGTAGCCGGTCCCAAGGGTATGGCTGTTCGCCATTTAAAGAGGTACGTGAGCTGGGTTTAAAACGTCGTGAGACAGTTTGGTCCCTATCTTCCGTGGGCGCTGCAGATTTGAGGAAGCCTGCTCCTAGTACGAGAGGACCGGAGTGGACACACCTCTGGTGTATCGGTTGTCACGCCAGTGGCATTGCCGAGTAGCTAAGTGTGGAAGAGATAACCGCTGAAAGCATCTAAGCGGGAAACTCGTTTCAAGATGAGATCTGCCGGGGCCTTGAGCCCCCTAAAGAGTCGTTCAAGACCAGGACGTTGATAGGTCAGGTGTGGAAGCGCAGTAATGCGTTAAGCTAACTGATACTAATTGCTCGTGCGGCTTGACCCTATAACTTTGATCTGTGAAAGCAGTATCAAGGAAGTTATGCCAAGTTGACGCATTCAAAATATCTGCCCTGTGATGAACAGTGTGCGGAGTCGTAAAATCGACAAGCTGATTAGCTCTATAAATTGGTTGCCAAGACCTTGTGTCTTGGTGACAAAAAGTTATGCCTGACGACCATAGCGAAGTGGTACCACTCCTTCCCATCCCGAACAGGACAGTGAAACGCTTCTGCGCCGATGATAGTGCGGATTCCCGTGTGAAAGTAGGTCATCGTCAGGCTATTAAACCGGAAACGCCCAGTCTGACGACTGGGCGTTTTT
>NZ_QEII01000197.1 GCF_003347515.1 Rhodoferax ferrireducens
GCTGCACTTCAATCGGATTTGCATTGCTGCACACCCTGCGAATTTGCCTGCGCTTCATCAGTGCAGCCTCGAATTATGGCACGTTTTATCCGGCTTTTGCGAACTGTTTTCGCCCGCGCTGACAGAGTCCGCTCTTTCGCAGGCCAAAGGCAGCTCCCCCCAACCGCGTTCCCATCCATACATACATACAGCGCCCGCCAACCGCTGCGCCATGCGTCACAACACCAGCCCCACCACTCACGCCCTACTTGGAATATCTCATGCCTCGACGACAGGAGCAGCAGCGCTTCTCCATGAAAACATCTCAGTCTGCTTGGAGAGAAGCTCAAGGTTCGGTGTCAACGGCGATGTGACAGCGATGGCGGAATGAATCGTTTACTGCTCGGAACGATAATCGGCAGCAATATGGCACTTATTACATTCCTAAACGCCCAACTCGCTTTCGGGCATGTGGCTTTACTCGATCACGCGGACTTTGCACTCGAAACCGGCGAGCGCGTTGGTGTGATTGGTCGCAATGGCACTGGTAAAACGTCATTTCTAAAAATTTTAGGCGGACTGGAAAAAGCCGATGACGGCACTTTGCAGTTGCAGCAAAACCTACGCCTGGCCTATGTAGCCCAAGAACCGGTTCTCGACCAGGATGCTACTGTATTTGTAGCGGCCAGTGCCGGTATATCGGGGGTTATAGCCTTGATTGACCAATATTGCGAAGGCGTAGGGGACCTCGACACCCTGCAAAGTGCGATTGAAGCGCAAAATGGCTGGAACTGGGAGCAGCGGGTAACGGAAACGCTGCACCGCCTGCATCTCGATGAAAATGCGGTGATCAGCACGCTCTCAGGCGGCACAAAAAAACGGGTTGCCTTGGCGCAGGCGCTGGTGGCGCAGCCTGACGTGCTGCTGCTGGATGAACCCACCAACCACCTTGATCTTGACTCCATTGAATGGCTGGAAGACTTGCTAATTGCTTTCAAGGGAAGCGTCGTAACCATCACCCATGATCGCAGCTTTCTGGACCGGGTGGCGACCCGCATAGTGGAGCTTGACCGCGGCAAGTTTCGCTCTTACGACGGCAACTTTGCGCAATATTTGGTTCTGAAAGAGGATCAAATGGCGCAAGAAGCGGTGATCAGCGCCAAGGCGGATAAGTTGCTGGCCCAGGAAGAGATCTGGATTCGAAAGGGCGTTGAGGCCCGGCGTACCCGCAGTCAAAGCCGCATTGTGCGACTGGAAAATTTACGCGCAAGCCGCAAGGCTCATCGAGATGCCGTTGGCAGCGTGCGAATGGACGTGGCCTCCGGTGCTTTGGGTGGCAAGCTGGTGGCTGAATTGACGGATGCCAGCCTGTCCTTCGGTGACAAAGTCATTATCAAAGACTTTACGGCCACTGTGATGCGTGGTGACAAGATTGGCTTGCTCGGCCCCAATGGGGCAGGTAAAACGACGCTGCTCAAGCTCATTTTGGGCGAATTGCTACCGGACAGTGGCAAGATTCGGCAAGGCGCGAACTTGCAGGTTGCCTACTTTGATCAAATGCGCAACGCACTGGATCTGGACGCTACATTGGTGGACTTTATCAGTCCGGGCAGCGAATGGATTGAGATCGGCAACCAGCGCAAGCACGTCAAGAGCTACTTGGGGGACTTCCTGTTTTCTCCGGCCCGCGCCAACTCACCGGTGCGGTCCCTATCCGGGGGCGAGCGCAACCGCCTGCTGTTGGCACGTTTGTTCGCCCGCCCGGCCAATGTACTGGTCCTGGACGAACCCACCAACGACTTGGACATCGAAACGCTGGAATTGTTGGAAGAGTTACTCCAAGGCTATGAAGGAACTGTGTTTTTGGTCAGCCATGACCGGACTTTCCTGGACAACGTGGTGACAAGCACGATTGCATATGAAGGCAATGGGTTGTGGCGTGAATACGAAGGTGGTGTTCAGGATTGGCTGGTGCAATCCAAACGCAGCAAGGAGATTCAACTTGCTACAAACTCAATAGCTAGTAACGCACAGCAGACAGGGGCTAAAGGCCAAAAACACACTAAGTCTACCGACCTTAAGAAGATATTGACGCCCCAGAAGCTTAGCAACAAAGCGCAACGCGAACTTGACGGTTTACAGGCAAAGATTGAAACCTTGGAACAGGAACAGGCAACCCTGAGAAGCGAGCTGGCTGATGCAGGCCTATACGCCAAAGATCCCCTTCGGGCCACCGAGCTTTACACTCGTGACGCGGCCATTGAAGAAGAAATGCTGACCGCACTGGCCCGCTGGGAAGCGCTTTCAGGCAGTTAATTCACACCCTGTAACGATCTGTAGCGCTGCTCAACTTGGCGATCAATGCAGGTGCTATCGCGGTGAGGGGCAATACCTCGTCAGCGGCGCCATGCAATATCGCTTCGCGCGGCATACCGAAAACGATGCAGGAGGCCTCGTCCTGCACAAAGTTATAGCTGCCAGCGTCTTTCATTTCACGCATCGCCCGGGCGCCATCGTTGCCCATGCCCGTCAACATGATGCCAAACGCGTTGCGACCGACCACGTTGGCGGCAGATTTGAACAACACCTCGACCGACGGTTTGTGCCGATTCACCAACTCACCATCCTCAACGACCGCTACATAATTGGCGCCACTGCGGTCCACTCGGAACTGTTTGCCCCCGGGTGCAATATAGGCATGCCCCGGGAGGATTCGCTCGCCATTCACGGCCTCCTGAACCGTAATCTGGCACAAACTGTTCAGTCGAGCCGCGAAACTGGTGGTGAAACCAGGCGGCATGTGCTGGGTGATAACGATGCCAGGCGAATCTGCCGGCAGGCGAGTCAATATTTCCTTGATGGCCTCAGTGCCCCCAGTCGATGCGCCAATACAAATAAGCTTTTCGGTTGATACCCGGCCGATTGAGGCAACCGGCGCGCGTGTGGGAACTGCTCCGCCTGCAGCCGGCGAGAAAAAAGCAGGCGCAGCTACCACACGCTTGATATGGGCGGCAGCGGCGATTCGGACTTTTTCCACGATTTGGGTGGACAACTCGCTCAAGCCGTCGGCCACACCAATTCGGGGTTTCGCAACAAAATCAACAGCGCCTAACTCCAACGCTTTCATCGTGACTTCCGCCCCCCGCTCTGTCAATGTAGAGATCATGACGACCGGCATGGGGCGCAGGCGCATCAGCCGTCCCAGGAAATCAATACCATCCATACGTGGCATCTCGATGTCCAAGGTGAGCACATCAGGGTCCAGTTCGCGGATCATCTCCCGGGCTATCAGTGGGTCATTGGCAGATCCAACGCATTCCATGTCTTGTTGCCGATTGATGATTTCTGCCAACAGGCTTCGCACCAATGCGGAATCATCCACCACCAAAACTCGAATTTTCTTCAATTCAAGATCCTCAAAACAAGTCCACTGAGCCGCCAGAAGTCGACTTTGCGACGGTAGCCGCATTGCCTTTACGCTCTTCCACGGCAAGCGTTTCTGGATGGGAATGGGCCAACCGCTTAACCAGTGCTTTGCCAGTCACGGGGAAGAAACAAACTTTTCGCGGGTGAATATCCAGCACATCTTGCGACACCACAGGAATCCGTTCCGTGGCAAGATAGTCAAGCACAAACTTCGTGTTCCGCTCTCCCACGTTCATGGTGGTAAATCCAGCCATGACCTGAGCACCGCCAAACACTTTGGCCTGCATCGACTCGCGACGGGCGCCTTTCTTCAACATTTCATTGATAAGCAACTCCATGGCATAAGAGCCGTACCGGCCAAAGCCGTCGGCACTGTCACCATCGGGAAGCATAAAGTGATTCATCCCGCCAGCGCGTACCTTGCCATCCCAAAGGCAGGCTGAAATGCACGAACCCAGAACCGTCATGATGACCAAATCTTCATTGGCAACGAAATATTCACCGGGCAGCACCTTGACCGCGTCGTACTGGAAATGATGATCGTGGTAAAAAAAAGAAGCTTCCCCGGGATTTCGGGGTTGCGCCTTGAGTTGATCAACGCGGGATACTCTCGTCCCCAGCAATATTTTGGAAGCTATGGGCGCCCCTGCAGAACGAACAGGCAAAGCTCCCTGGCTAGATTGGGGCAAATTCATGTGTACCTTGCAGTCGATTGGAGCGGTGACGTACAAGGACGCCACTCATCAAATTTAAGAACCTAACGGCGTTCATAGACGGTTTTGCCTCGCAGAACGAATAAGTCCCTTGATTCGCTGAAATTTTCAGCATGTCCGACAAACAACAAGCTGCCCGGCGCCATCACACGATGTATGCGTTCAAGCACTTTGCGCTGGGTGGGCGCATCAAAATAAATCATAACGTTGCGACAGAAAACAACATCAAACGGCTCACGAAACGGCCAGTCATCCCGGATCAGATTCACGCTAATGAACTGAATCAGGCGCTGCAGTTCGGGCTTCACGCGCGCCATGCCTTCGTTTGCACCTTTGCCCCGAAGAAAGAAACGCTGCATACGCGCCTCATTAACACCCTTGAGCCCCTCAAGCCGATAGACGCCTTGCGCGGCAGACGCCAGCACCTTGGAGTCAATGTCGCTGGCAATCAACGCCAAATTGGCCTTGGAGCCAAGCGCCTCCAACGCGGTCATGACAATAGAGTAAGGCTCTTCACCGGTCGACGCAGCATTACACCAGACACGCCAAGTCGCACTCGCAGGCTTGGATTTCAAGTGGCTTGCGAAAATTTCGAAATGGTGCTGTTCGCGAAAAAAAGAGGTCAGATTCGTTGTCAAGGCGTTGACGAATTCTTGCCATTCGGGGCCATCATGTGTCTCCAGCCAGCCCAAATAATCTTTGAAACTTTGATGTCCGGTATCGCGCAGGCGCCGGGACAAACGGCTATACACCATGGCATGTTTGCCATCATGCAGACTGATGCCGGCTCGCTGATAAATCAAGGTCTGAACCCGATCAAAATCAGCATCCGTCCAAACGAATTCACGTCCCTGCATGCCCACCCCAGTGGCGTCAGCACCACCCACCGATTGCACCTGAACGGAAGCAATGAGACGGGTGTCTCTGTTTGCTAGCAACATGCCACCGGCTACCTGGAAGCGCTGACAGAAATTTGATTAAACGACATCCGGGGCCAACTCCATGTCCACGCCTGACATGAGTTTCTCAATGTCGAGCAGTATCAACATGCGATCTCCCAGCGACCCGAGCCCAAGGACGGCGTCACTATCGATCACACTTTCAACGTCCGGGGCAGCTTTCAGGCTTTCAGCCGGGAGTTCCATCACGTCACTAACCGAATCAACCACAATCCCCACAATTCGATTGTGCAGATTGAGAATAATGACCACCGTGAAGGAGTTGTATTCAGCCTTTGAACAATTGAACTTCAAGCGCATGTCAACAATAGGAACAATCGTGCCCCGTAAATTGACAACCCCTTTAATGAAATTAGGTGCATTTGCAATGCGCGTTGGCGGTTCATACCCACGTATTTCCTGGACCTTCAGAATGTCAATGCCATACTCTTCCTGGTCCAGCCGGAAGGTCAAGTATTCTCGTGCACCGGTCGCTATCATTTCGCCAATTTTTTCCATTGCGCCCATCCTGTTCTCCTTCTAGTCAGTTGTGGGATTTAGTGACGCGAGCGGCGAACCAGTGCGCCGGTATCAAGGATGAGGGCCACCTTGCCGTCTCCCAGAATTGTTGCGCCCGATATATTGGGAACTTTCCGATAATTTGACTCAAGGTTTTTCACCACCACCTGCTGTTGCCCAAGCAATTCGTCAACGAGCAATGCGACCCGGCTCCCATCGGCCTCAATCACGACCATGATGTCGCTGGACTTCTCAACATCGAAACGAGGAACTTGAAACACTTTTTCCAACTCGATCACCGGCATGTATTCGTCGCGCACTTTCACCAATTGCGCGCCCTGCCCAACGGTGCTTACAGCATCCGATTTCACCTGGAACGACTCCACAACAGACGACAGTGGCAATATGTAGACCTCGTCGCCCACGCCAACAGACATGCCATCCATGATGGCCAGCGTCAGCGGCAGCCGAATTGACACCTTCATGCCGTAGCCCTCTGCAGAATCAATCTCCACGGTGCCATTCAAAGCAGCTATGTTGCGCTTGACCACATCCATTCCGACACCTCGCCCGGACACATCCGTCACCACGTCAGCTGTCGAGAAGCCGGGTGCAAAAATCAACATCCAGACTTCAGAGTCCGGCATCTGGTCTGACACATCCATCCCTCGTTCGCGGGCTTTTGCCAAAATCTTTTGGCGTGACATCCCATGTCCATCGTCACGAACCTCAATGACGATAGAGCCCCCCTGATGGGCTGCGGACAAGGTAATTGTCCCGGTTTCAGATTTACCCGCACGGACGCGGTCAGCGGGCATTTCAATGCCGTGATCGCAGCTATTGCGCACCAAATGCGTCAGAGGATCGGTAATCTTCTCCACCAGGCCTTTGTCAAGCTCAGTGGCTTCGCCCTGCGTCACAAAATCAACTTTCTTGCCGAGTTTGCTCGCAAGGTCTCGCAGCATCCGCGGAAAGCGGCTGAACACGATCGACATCGGAATCATCCGGATCGACATCACGGATTCCTGCAAATCCCGCGTATTCCGGTCAAGATCCGTCAGCCCAGTCAAAAGTTGCTGATAGAGGGCCGGGTCAAGTGCCCGGCTGTTTTGCGCGAGCATTGCTTGCGTGATGACCAACTCCCCGACAAGGTTAATCAGTTGATCAACCTTGCTGATCGCAACCCTGATCGTCGCGGCCTCTGGTTGCACAACGGAAGCCGTCGTCTTAGCTCCAACCCTGGCAGGCGCTGAGGGCTCAGCAGCACTAACAGTCAGGCCCGCAGCAGGAGCGGGAGCACCTGGAGCGCCATCGAAGAAACCGAACCCCGGAAAAGGGGCCAATGGAGCTCCCGGTGGTGGGTCATCATCATAAGAGACTTTCCTCGGTGCACCAGCCGCGTCATCGAAAAACCCATACCCAGGCTCAGCAGCTACGTCCTCGACCTCTTTGATAAACACTTGCGCCCGCGCAACGTGAAAGGCAAACAAATCCAGCAGATCTTCATCAGTAGACGACGTTTCGACAGCAAAAAGACGGGAGTCAGGCTGATTACAGGCCAATACCTTAATGTCTCCCAAGCCTGGAATGTCGCGAAACAGCTCCTTAATGGCGTCAGCCTGCTCTGGATGATCCAGTGGCCCGATTCGAATTTCAAGAGAACGCGTAATTTTCGATGGCTTATTGGCGGCCTGCACTACCACCGCCGGCACCACCTCGATTACCGGCATGACCATGGGCACAGGAACCGGCGGACTGGGGACGACACTTGTCGAAGTCTGCGCAAACTCGCCTGACGCCAGCACACTGATTCGACGTACCAAATCGGATGTAGGAGGTGAATCCCCCTCGCCACCAGCTTGATGGCGAGCCAAAAGTCCCCGGGCAGCGTCAGCCGACTCGAGTAACACATCCACCATCTCGGCATTCGGCTGCAATTCATGACGACGCAAGCGATCCAGCAGAGACTCCATTTGATGAGTCAACTCCGCCACATCCGAAAAACCGAATGTTGCAGCCCCACCCTTTACGGAATGCGCGCAACGGAAGATCCCATTCAACTCTTCATCATCTGCGGTTTCAAGATTCAGGCTGAGCAGCATGCGCTCCATCAAGTCGAGATTTTCCCCCGCCTCTTCGAAAAATATCTGATAGAACTGACTAAGGTCGAAATCACTCCCTGACCCACTACCTTCTAGATGCGCTTCCGCCATATCAATCTCCAATGTTACGCGTGTTCAACCGACGTCTTACCGACGATCTACTTGATCACTTTCTTAATGACTTCAAGCAATCGAGCCGGATCAAACGGCTTAACCAGCCAGCCGGTGGCCCCGGCGGCACGCCCGGCCTGTTTCATAAGGTCGCTCGACTCCGTAGTCAACATCAAGATGGGGATGGTTTTAAACTGGGGGTGGTCCCTCAACTTACGGGTTAACCCCAAACCGTCCAGTCTGGGCATATTCTGGTCGGTTAAGACAAGATCGAATGACTGCGCCTGGGCCTTTTCGTAGGCATCAATTCCATCAACCGCTTCCACAACCTGGTAACCGGCCCCAGTTAAAGTAAACGACACCATCTTGCGCATGGACGGAGAGTCGTCAACAGCGAGTATTAAAGGCATGTAAAGCTCCGACTATTTCAGTTGTAGGTTAATGGGAAACATTTAAAAAAGCTCTACAGAACCGGCGTACATTTCATCTTGCGTTACCGGATTTGGGCGCTCTGGCACGTCCTCAACAAATGGGACAGCCTCCCCGTCTTCAAGGCCCATTGACTCAGAGGCCAACCGATAAGCGCAACCCTGGAGTATTTTGGATGTGTGCATGATCAGCTGCGAAGCCATGTCCTGAAACTGTAATTCAGTGACGGCTGCCCGCAACGCGCTGCGAACTGCGTCCAGTTCTTTAGATGCCACCAACACCGGATCGGCGAGATTGGCGCTGGCACTGGTAAACCGCTCCATCAAGTTCATCATTGTATGAGCCAGAAGCCCATCGAGGCGGGTCAAATCGTGCACAACGACAAGGAGGGAGTCCTGCACCTCAGCCACCAGCATGACAGGTAGCTGCACAGCGGGAACTGAAGATGTTGTCTGGTTCGATTGCATACTTATATCCAATTACGTCACCGGGCATCGCGTCACCCACGATTTTTTTGCAGCCACAAAGCCTTACTCAGTACTAGGTTAGCAGGATTTCCCCGACATTTCGAAAAATCAATTGCAATCGGGACAAAATATCAGACTTCAGTGAATCAGGCTTGAACCGAGCCCCCCCCCCAATCTGGGCATATCGTAGACAATGCTAGCGTTCATCATGCTGCAAGACGCTTCCCCGCCCCGCCCAATACGAATTCTGCATTTAGAGGATTCGGCCGTTGACCATGCACTTGTGCGACTTGCCCTAAACAAGTCGGGGGAGTTCTATGAACTGGAACGCGTAGAAACGCTTGCAGAGTTCGGGCGGCTGGCCCAAACATTCAGCTTTGACGTCATTCTGGCGGACTATCGGCTGCCTGGCTTTACAGCACTGGATGCGTGGAGTGTTTTACAGGAACAAAAACACACACCCCCTTTTATATTGCTGTCCGGCGCCATCGGCGAGCCTGCAGCCGTTGCAGCGATCAAAACGGGCATCAGCGACTACTTGGCCAAGGATGATCTGAGCAAGTTGGCGCAGGTCATCCGCCGATCCATTGAGGTTCACAGCATCCGGCGGGCAAAAGAGTTGGCAGATGTAGAGCTTGCCGCGTCAGAACAGCGACTTGCCGATTTTGCCGATCATTTGCAGATGACAATGGAACAAGAACGCGCCGCTATTGCACGCGAAATACATGATGACATTGGCGGCGCTCTGGCTGCCGTGAAGTTTGACCTCTCCTGGATAGGCCGGCACACAAACGATGCGATGACACAGGAACATGTCACTGCGGCCACGGAGATGCTGCAACATGCACTCGAAGCGAGTCAGCGCATCATGATGAATCTGCGCCCAGCCATTCTGGATCAAGGTTTGGTCGCTGCGGTTCAATGGCTGGCGGGCGGTTTCACGAAACGTACCGGCATAGAAACAAAAGTACATGTGTTTCAAGAAAAAGAGTCTCTGTCAAAAGCAGTCCAGTTGGTCGCCTACCGAACTGCACAGGAGGCGCTGACCAATATTGCCAAACACGCAAATTGCAGCCAAGTCATCATCGACCTTTCAGACGCCGAGAACGTGTTGACTCTTGAAGTCAAAGACAATGGTAAAGGTATCTCGCCAGCAGAACACCATAAGCCGAAGGCGTTTGGCCTGCGCGGACTCCGTGAAAGAGCAAAGACAGTTGGAGGCTGGCTCGACATAAGCAGCCATGGCAACACGGGAACTTCCATCATTCTTTCAGTGCCTTTGTTGCCACCGCCTTCAGATACACAACCAGGAACCGATTGAGATGATTCGCGTTATTCTTTGCGACGATCACGCCATGGTTCGCCGCGGCATCCGGGAAACGCTCTCTGAGGCAGTCGACATCCAAGTCACTGCCGAGGCAGGCAGCTATGCAGAGGTTCGCGAAGCCATGCGAACCTCTGCATGTGACGTCCTAGTACTCGATCTCAATCTGCCCGGGCGAGGCGGACTGGAGGTCTTGTCCAGCTTACGGGAAACCAATTCACCTATCAAAGTCTTGATCGTATCCATGTTTCCAGAAGACCAGTACGCTATTCGCTGTCTTCGCGCTGGTGCTCAAGGCTACCTGAACAAGGCTGGCGAACCGGCCGATTTGATCACCGCCGTACGAACCGTATCGCAAGGACGCAAGTACGTTACGCCCGACGTCGCTCACATGCTGGTCGATAGTTTGAACACACCTGAAAATACGACACTGCACGCTTCGCTGTCGGAACGTGAACTCCAGACGCTTCTGAAAATTGCGTCTGGCAAGCGCTTGTCCGACATAGCCGAAGAACTCATGCTGAGCCCCAAAACAGTCAGTGTGTACCGCTCCCGGGTCCTGGAAAAATTGAAGCTCTCGAACAACGCCGAACTAACCGTGTATGCCATTCGCAACGAATTGGTTTGAAGCCTTGCAGCGCAGTCGGAAGCTTAGCGAAGTACACCCTCAATCGATCAGGATGTCACTTCGTTGCAAAGATATCAATCGCCCGCTCCATGAGTGCCATAAAAGGTTGATCCAGCATCGGTAGTGTCGCGGTAATGCCGATGAGCCCCACTGTCAGTGTGATGGGGAAGCCAATCGCATAGATATTCATTTGCGGCGCCACACGCGAAACAATCCCGAGCGCCAAATTGGCAAACATCAGCATGCCAATCATTGGCAGCGCAATCCACAACCCGCTGGCAAACAAGTCCGAGCCAAGGTTGTACAGTTTCATTTTCTGCAAGGCCTCCAGAAAGTTCTGATCGACCGGAAATGCCTCAAAGCTCTTGATCACGGCCATCATGACCATTAAATGCCCATTCATGACCACAAACAAGAATGCGGCCATGTGGCCAAAAAACCTCGCCACGGCACTGGATTGGGTGTTGAGCGACGGATCAAAAAAAGCAGCGAAATTCAAACCCATCTGGAAACCCACAACCTCGCCCGCCAATTCGACTGCGGCAAACACAAGTCTGACCGTGAACCCAATGGCCAGTCCAATGCCCACTTGCTGAATCACGGCGCCTATCGCCTCCGGCCCCGCAATACTGATGATGGGCTGACCCTGCAAGCTGGGCTGTGCCGCAAATGCAACGAAAAAGGCCAAAGCAATCCTGGCGCGCAGAGGAACAGTTTTCGAGGAAAAAATAGGCGCCGCTGTGAAAACGGCCAAAACACGCAAAAAAGGCCACAACACGGGCGAAAGCCACGCAATCAACTGAGCTTCGGTTAATGCAATCACGGCAAACTCACCCGGTTCAAATAACGACCGATGGAATCGCTTCGATGGTTCGACGGATGTACTCAACCAGCATATTCAGCATCCATGGCCCCGCGACTGCAAATACAGCGATGGCCGCGATCAATTTCGGGACAAACGCCAACGTTGCCTCATTGATCTGGGTGACTGCCTGAAAAAGACTGACCAACAGGCCCACGACGAGCACCACGCCCAGCACCGGGGCCGACACCATCAATAGCATCAGCAGGGCCTCCTGCCCCATCGTCAAAACCATTTGTGCATTCATGGGCGAACTTCAGGTGACAAAACTGGCGGCAAGAGAACCAATGAGCAGATTCCATCCATCGGCGAGCACAAACAGCATCAGCTTGAACGGCAAAGCCACCAGCACGGGCGACAACATCATCATGCCCAAAGACATCAGCACACTCGCCACAACAATGTCGATCACAAGAAAAGGGATGAAAATCATGAACCCAATCTGGAACGCCGACTTAAGTTCACTGGTCACAAATGCCGGCACAAGAATCCGTATCGGCGCATTTTGAGCCGTTATGCCAGGCTCGAGTTTGGCAAGCTTGGCGAATAGTGCCAAATCTGACTGTCTAGTTTGTTTGCTCATGAACTGGCGCAAGGGGTCTTCGCCATTCGCCAGCGCCTGCTCAAAGGAAATTGCATTTTTTGTATAGGGAAGATAAGCGTCGTTGTAGACCTTGTCCAGCGTCGGGCCCATGACGAAAAACGTCAGGAATAGCGACAATCCGACCACCACCTGATTCGGCGGCGCAGACTGGGTTCCCAAGGCCTGGCGAAGCAGTGAGAGCACGATCACAATGCGCGTAAACCCGGTCATCATGAGTAACACCGCCGGCAGAAATGACAGTGCTGTAAAGAACAACAAGGTCTGGATAGGCACCGAAAAGCTCATCCCCGACCCGCCCGTACCCACAAGCAAGGGCAACTGCCCAGCACTTTGGGCGAGCACCGGAGATTGCGTCAACAACGCAAAGAAACCCACCGCCGCCGTGCGGAGACAACCGATGCGTTGTGCCCCACGCACATCAAGATCGTCCACATTAGTCTCCTGCATCACGATACAACGAGCGCGCTTCGAGTCACCTGTGGTGGACCCATTTCCGCTTTCGCGTCAACTGCAACGCTGTGCAGACACGTAATCGACTGCGCCGTGACCCCCAATGTCAGCCAGGTGCGGGCTCCCTCAGGCCCGACTTCAACCGTAACCACGCGCTGATGTGGGCCAACCGCAACCGCAGAAATGACTCTTGAAGCCGAAGTCATGCTAGAGCCGCCACAAGCCGCGCGACGCTGCACCCACTTAAGTCCCACCGGAAGCAACGCCAGGAGAATGACAAAGAGTCCGACAGAAATCAGGGTCGAGGTCATTGGCGACATCAACCCTTGCTGACCCGGCGCAATCGTTCAGAGGGTGTTACGACGTCGGTCAAACGGATGCCGAACTTGTCATTCACCACGACCACCTCACCTTGCGCGATCAAATAGCCGTTCACCAATACGTCCATCGGCTCGCCGGCCAAGGCATCCAATTCGACCACGGAGCCTTGCCCCAACTGGAGAATGTGCTTGATAGGCACCTTGGTCCGCCCCAGTTCAACCGAAAGCTGAACGGGAATGTCGAGCACCATGTTGATGTCGTTGATCGGGGCATCCCCCGAGAACGGCGACGACGAAAACGGACGCGGGGACTCCCCCGACAGAATACCGCCCGACTCGGCGCCCGCGCCATCCGAGACTTTCTGCTCCAGAAGGGCCTCTGCCCAATCGGCCATGCCGTCATCTTCTGCTGGTTTTTCATCAATTGCCATGTCTTTACCCTTTCCAATTGAGGTCATTACCCCTCAAACTTTTGTCAATCCGAATCGCATACTTTGCGTTATGCGTCCCATACTGGCATTCAAATACCGGTACGCCGTCCACCGTAACCTGAATTCGTGGCTGACGATCCAGCTCAATAAAATCCCCTACTTTCATTGCCAGCAACTGCTCAATGGTTGCGTCGGCACGCGCCAGCTCAGCCACCAAAGTAATTTGAGCCGCCTGAATTTCCTGCGTCAAGACATTCACCCAGCGTCGGTCCACTTCAATGGAGTCGCCCTGCGTTGATGAATACAGCACATCGCGAATAGGCTCAAGCGTCGCGTAGGGCATGCAAAAATGGATGGCCCCCGTAATCTCCCCAATCTCAAGCTGAAAAGAGGTCGAAATAACGATTTCACTCGGTGTCGCGATGTTGGCAAACTGCGGCTGCATTTCAGACCGCTGATACTCCAACTCCAGCGGATAGATGCCCTTCCATGCCTTCTTGTATTCCTCAGTAATCACGTCAACCAGCCGATTGATAACACGCTGCTCGGTTGCTGAAAAATCACGGCCTTCAATCCGGGCCTGAAACTTTCCAATGCCGCCGTACAAGGTATCAATCACGCCGAAAACAAGCGCTGGCTCGCAAACAACCAGTCCGCTTCCCCGCAAGGGTCGAATGGCCACAATATTGAAATTGGTGGGCACCGCCAGTTCACGCAAAAACGCGCTATAGCGCTGGACTGTCACGGGTCCGACCGAAATTTCCGGACTTCTTCTGATGAAGTTAAAAAGTCCAACCCTCAGGTTTCGTGCAAATCGCTCGTTAACGATTTCCATCGTCGGCATGCGCCCACGAACAATCCGCTCCTGGCTGGATATGTTGTAGGAGCGAATCTCACCACGCTCGTGCACCTCCTCAACAAGCTTTTGACTTTCGCCCGTCACACCCTCGAGCAGGGCGTCGACTTCTTCCTGGGAAAGAAAAGATTCACTCATAAGCCTGCTCCGAGTTCACCTTTACTGAACAATGAAACTGGAAAAATGAACGCCGCGTACCGGGTTCTCATCCGTTGCATTCTTGTCAGCATTCTTCTTCTTTGCCTTGACCGCGTCTTTCCCCGGCTTCGATGTCGCATGGCCGGCATCCGCAGGCCCAAAGGGACGCGACGCCTCTACCAAAATATCAGACGCAAGCTTCTCTTTGCCCTCAATCAGCAAGAGCTCTTCCGCCGTCCGCTGGGATATCAGCAAAAGGATGCCGCTTCGAATGGACGGCAGATACATTTTGACTTTATCAGTCGCATGCGCATCCGCCAGTTCGAGCGTTATCCCGATCTGCGCCACCTTCTCACCCCCAGGGTCAGCCAGGTTCACAACCATGTTGTCGAGCGGCATAAATGTGGGGGGCCCCTTGGGCGCGACGTGTACAACTTCCTCAGTATCGCCATCTTCAGCGGCGTTTTTCTTGCTCAGGAAGAACCACGCACCGCCGCCAGCCAAAGCCAAAACCAGGAAGACAAGACCACCCATGAGCATTAATTTTTTGCTTTTAGCGGGCCCTTTCGCGGGCTCTCCAGCATCAGGCTTTGCTGCTTCAGGTTTGGTAGCCACTAAATTTCCTTATCCACAGTGTTGAACTTCATTATTTAGCACATTGAATGTGGCAACGGCCGGATTAACCGTGGAAAAGCATGGCATTCAAGTTGCTGTGCCACATGGATTCTTATACAAAAAGATCGACGGCCCGTCCGACCGATGGATTGGCACGTTGGCGGCTTTCAGTTGGCACAGTATCCGCCGTAACGATAGCCGCCTGACGTGGTGCGCCCGGACGATGGCGCTGCTCTTGAGCCCCCGAACCATCCTGGCCGGAGGTTCCTACGGACACGCCCGACAGCACCAAGCCCTCACTGGTAAGAAGGTCCTTCAAGTGCGTAACAGCTCCCTCCAGTATCTGGCGGAGTTCAGGCTGGTCAGTCCGAAATCCGACGTGCGCCTCATCCCCCTTGAGCGAAATACTCACCTCGACGGACGCCCCCCCGAAGCCATCCAGCTTTAATTGTGCGTTTTGGACCCCTTGAGTAACCCAGTAACTCACGGTATCGGCCACCATCGACTCAAGCGACAGCGTCGACGGATCGGCCATGACGGGCGGCGCATCAACGCGACTTTCTGCCTGCAAAGTGTGCTGGCCCCAGGCGCCCTCGACGCCATAGCCGGACGATAAAGTCGAAGACTTGGCGAGTGCCTTGTCCGCTTGGCGAAGGAAGGGATCGCCCATGCCACTGGTCGCCAGCGCGCCCGAGAGAGCGGGCTCCCTGGCCGCGACATCCAGAAGCGATGACAGCTTGCTCGCGCGCGATTCTGCAAGGCTGGTGGCATCCGCCTGCGACTCAGCACCTCTGGACTTGTGATTCTGAACAGGCACGCCCTGCGCCATCTGATCGAACAAGGCATTGAGGTTTTGCTTGGCATCCAGCGTCTTGTCGGACCCAAGCGAAATGGAAACCGTGCTCGATATGTCAGATTGTTCGCCCCCCGCGACCGAGGCAACTGCGCGCTTGCCGCTTTTCGCGCCCCCGGCCGGGAGCTCATCACTGACGGTGCACAACTTCGAATTGGCTACTTTGCCGGCTTGTTCCAGCATCATTGCCAAGTCGATCGGCAAGCTCGGAGTCCGTGGAATGAGCGGATCAGAAGTTGCCAACGTGGCCTCTTTCGCGCTTTCTTCATCCGTCAACGCGGTGTCGACTGCGTCGGCCGGTTCGGACTGCGGCTCAAGCGAAGTCAAAATCGCAAAAAACCCCCCTGCCGCAGTGGCGTCTGCTTCCGCGCCCGATTTGACTTTGTTTTTGCCGGCGGATTGACCCTCGACACCAGCCGTCGTCTTGGGGCTGCTGGCCGCGCCGCTTCGTTCAATGCTCATGGTCGTTCTCCACTGAAATATCCATCTGTTAACTGACCGCTACGCAAGGTCGCAAACTCATCCATCTGCTTTTGCTCGCGACGCGATTGAAGAATGGAGATGTCGGCCTGCTTCTTTTTCAATACCTGCTTCAAGCTGACCAGCCGAAACTCTGCGTCCAGGACAAGGCGTTTCGCGTGATCCACCTTCCGGCTCTCGCTTTCCAAAACGCCTTTCTGCAGCCCAACTGCATGATGCAAACGATCCATAAACTGGTAGTGGTGACGCATTAACTCGGGTGAAGTGCTAATCTGTGCGGCGACCGTCCACCTCGCCTCGGTTTCGTCGGCGTAAGTCTCCAACTGGGTCATCTGGCTCTGTGCAAACAAATGGGCATTCTGGACGCGCATCAAATCCTGAGTAGCCTGATCCCGCTTGCGCGTGGCCATCTCGATGGCCAGGAAAAGACTTCTTATCGCACTCATTGGAACACCCCTTTGCGATCTATCGTTGCCATCATCTCGCCCACGCTGGCATCCAATGTCGATGCTTCAAACATGTCCTGCTGCAGGAATTGGGACATGGCCTCATGCAATCTAATGGCTTCATCCAGCGCCGGGTCAGACCCACTCACATAGGCGCCAATCTGCACCAAGTCGCGCCCTTTTTCGTAGCGGGAGCTGATCGACCGAAAACGCCGGGCCATCTCAAAATGCTCGCGCGACACCACGTTGTGCATAACCCGGGACGCAGACTGCTCGATATCGATGGCCGGAAAATGACCCGACTCAGCAAGCGAGCGCGACAACACGATGTGTCCGTCCAGAATGGCCCGCGCCGCATCGGCAATCGGATCCTGCTGGTCATCCCCCTCCGACAACACCGTATAAAAAGCGGTAATCGAGCCCACACCATGCAAGCCATTGCCGCTGCGCTCCACCAGCTGCGGCATTTTGGCGAAACATGAAGGCGGGTAGCCCTTGGTCGCCGGTGGCTCGCCAATGGCCAGGGCAATTTCACGCTGCGCCATGGCATAGCGCGTGAGCGAATCCATCAGCAGCAAGACATGCTTGCCCTTATCCCGAAAACTCTCGGCGATGGCCGTGGCATAGGACGCACCTTGCATGCGCAGCAAAGGCGGCGCATCGGCTGGCGCAGCAACCACCACCGCCCGTGCACGGCCCTCTGCACCCAGAATGTCTTCAATAAATTCCTTGACCTCTCGCCCGCGTTCGCCGATCAAGCCGACCACAATCACATCGGCTTTGGTGTAACGGGCCATCATGCCCAGCAGAACGCTCTTGCCCACCCCTGAGCCGGCAAACAATCCGATGCGTTGACCTCGGCCTATTGTCAGCAGCGCATTGATCGCACGCACGCCGGTGTCCAGCGTTTCGCGCACCGGGGCCCGGTCCATCGCATTGATTTGCTTCCGGTCCAGTGGCAGCGAGGTCACATCAGCAATTGGCCCCATCCGGTCCATCGGCGCACCTTGCGCATCCACCACACGACCTAGCAGACCATCGCCCAAAGGCAGCCGTAGCATGCCGTAGCCTGACGCGCGCTCAGTTTGCCGGCGTTCACCCAGTCGCGGCACCGCCACGTAGGCCGCGGCGGGCACCACACTGGCGCCGCTCGACAAACCATGCACATCACCGGCGGGCATTAAAAAGGCACGATCGTTGGAGAACCCCACCACTTCGGCCAACACCGGCGTTTGCGACTTCATTGACACCAGGCATTGCGACCCGACAGGCACGCGAATCCCCGTGGCTTCCAGCACCAGACCGGTTAAGCGTGTCAGCGTACCGCGCACCTCCAGCGTGCAACCTGTATTGACCCGTTTATGGGCATCATCCAGAAAGAGCTGCCACTTGGCTGAGCCTTCACGATCCGGCATCTGGCACCTCCCAAGGTGAATCCAGGCCCAGATTGGCAATTGCCCGCATCCAGCGCTTCTCAAGCGTGCCATCCACCACGGTACCCGCCGACTCGACAATACAACCGCCCCGGGTGAGCGTGGCATCAGCAAGCAGCGTCAGCGACAAGCTTGAGAATTCGGCCCGCACCGCCTCTTCCAGCAACTCCAAATCAGCCGGATGCAACCTGATCAAAGCACTCTTGTTCTCGGTCGTGAGCAAGCCCAACGCCTCCCGAATGACGGGCCGCACAGCCTCCGGATTCACCGACAGCTCCCGGCGCAAGACCTGGCGCGCCAGTTCGCAGGCCAGCTCCAGCACGCCCCTGGCCACGACTTGCTCCGTACCGGCCTGTTGCGCCTGGACAGATGCAAAAAGTTGGGTGAAATTTTGTGCCGCCTCCTGGCCCTGATGAGCGATAAAGTCAGCGATCTGGCGTTGCGCCTCCAGCCGGGTCTGGGCTTGCCCTTGAACAAAGCCTTCGGCAAATCCCTCCTGCTTGAGCGCATCCAGCTTGACCTGGTCAGAAGCTTCCTCGCGTACCTTGGCCTGCGCAGCCAGCAACAACGACGCCGTGTCGACCGCGACAAAATTCCACTGCTCAACCGCGCCAATCTCTTCGCCGGGGATAAAACGGGTGTAGTTACGCATGCTTAAACCATCGCGTCGTCACCGCCACCGCCAATCACGATGGACCCCTCATCCGCCAGACGGCGCACAATCTTCAGAATCTCCTTCTGCTGCGCCTCCACCTCAGACAAACGCATCGGCCCGCGCGACTCCAGATCTTCGCGCAGCGTCTCCGCGGCACGCGAAGACATATTGGCCAGAAACTTCTCTTTGAGCTCCGGTTGAGCGCCCTTGAGCGCCACAATCAGTGCATCCGAGGCCACTTCTTTGAGCACCATCTGGATTGCTTTATCGTCCAGCTTCATCACGTCGTCAAAGACAAACATCTTGTCCATGATCTTCTGGGCCAGGTCGGGGTCGTGATTGCGTATGGATTCAATCACGGTGCCCTCAATGGCTGTGCCCATCAGGTTGATCATTTCCGCCGCAGCCTTGACCCCACCCAGGGAAGACTTGCGCATCTTGTCTCCGCCTGCCAGCACTTTGAATAGAACCTCATTCAAATCCTTCAAGGCTGACGGTTGAATGCCTTCCATGGTCGCCACGCGCAGCATCACTTCATTGCGTTGTCGCTCGCCGAAAAACTTCATGACATCCGCCGCCTGGTCGAAATCCAGGTGAACCAGAATGGCCGCCACAATTTGCGGGTGCTCATTGCGCAAGAGTTCCGCCACTGACGAGGGATCCATCCATTTCAGGCTCTCGATGCCGGAGACGTCCCCGCCCTGCAAAATACGATCAATCAACAGGGCCGCTTTGTCGTCGCCCAGCGCCCGCTTCAGCACGGAGCGCACATAGTCGCCCGAATCCGACACCAGCAAGCTGTGGGCCGCCGCAATACCGGTAAACCGGTCAACCACTTCATCCACACGCTCGCGCGTAATGGCCTTGGTTTTGGCGATCGCCTCACCCAGTTTTTGCACCTCTTTGGGCGACAGATGCTTGAAGACCTGCGACGCCTCCTCCTCTCCGAGGGACATCATCAGAATTGCAGCGTCTTGCAGACCGTCAGTTTGAGCCATCTTGTTTTCCAGACCGGGACCGATCAGGCCGGCGACTCACCGTTGATCCAGGACTTGACGATATTCGCCACCGCCGCCGGGTTGTCGCGTGTCAACTTGCGGGCATCCTCGATGGCCAACTCACCCGCAGTAGGTCCTGCAAGCTGGCCGCTGCCAGCCGGTGCCGCCAACTGTGGACGATCCGGCTGCTCTGACTCTATCGCATCAAGCTGACGCGATGTCAGCGCAACCTTCGGCTGCGTTTGCGCCAATACTTTCAAAGCCGGCTTGATGACCCCCAGAAGCACGAGGGCGCCGAACAACAGCGTGCCCACGGGCCAGGCAAAACTGCGCGCGAGATCCTGAATCTCAGGCTGCTTCCAGAAAGGTATGTCGGTGAGAACGACTTTTTCCAGTGCGAACGGTGCATTCATGAGATTCACAGAGTCACCACGGTCTTTATTGAAACCAATTGTCTCACGCACCAAAGCCGTCATTTTTTCGGTTTGCAGATCGGTCAAGGGGATGGTGGTGGTCTTACCCTTGCTGTCGGTGATGGACTGGTGGTTGAGCACCACGGCGGCACTGATGCGCTTGACGATGCCGGTACCACCACGCACCACCCGCACCGTCTTGTCCACTTCGTAGTTGATAATCGATTCACGCTTGGTCGGCCCACCGGCCCCAGCCGCCCCACCCGCTGCCGTCAAGGCCTGGGCAGCACCATTGATAGGCGCGGAAGAAGCCGCGGGAGGCTGGTTGGTCGTGGCCCCCGGTACGCCGGACGGCGGTCCACCGGCCGCGCCGCTCATACTTTCCGAGACCTGCTGGCTGCGAATCACGGTTGAATCCGGCGTCTGGTTGGGTTTGTGCGACTCGGATGTTGATTCAGTCTGCGAAAAATCCAGCTCGGCCGTGACCTGGGCTTTGACGTTGTCCCGCCCCATCACCGGCTCCAGGATGTCCAGAATGCGGCGGCTGTAAAGCTGTTCCAGCTGCTGCACATACTGCAACTGCTGCGCATCACCACCGCCACCCGCGCCACCGGCCCCCTCGGGCGGGGTCGACAGCAGCTTGCCGGTGTCATCCAGCACACTGACGGCCGCAGGGTTCATTTCAGGAACGCTGGAAGATACCAAATGGATGATGCCCGCCAACTGGGCACGATCGAGCGTGCGCCCGGCGTTCAAACCAACGACAACCGACGCAGTCGGTTTTTGTTGCTCACGAAAAAAACCATTTTGATTCGGCAAGGCCAAATGCACCCGTGCGCTCTGCACGGATGAAAGCGCCTGAATCGAGCGCGTCAACTCGCCTTCCAGCCCGCGCTGAAACGCCAAGCGCTCCTGAAACTGTGTCATACCGAACCGGTTGGCATCCATGGTTTCAAAACCAGCAACCGAGCCCTTGGGCAGACCCTGGGACGCCAGCCGCAAGCGGGTGTCGTACACCTTGTCAGCCGGCACCAAGATGGCGCCGCCGCCGTCGGCGTGCTTGTACGGGATATTCATGGTCGTCAGCTGCGCCACGATGGCACCACCGTCTTTGTCCGCCAGATTGGCATACAGTACGCGCCACTCGGCTTGCCGGCCCATCATCAGCCCGATGACGCCAATGGCGACAAACAGAGCGACGCCCAAGCCGATGCGAAGCCTTTGGGCCTGGTCCAGCCCGGCAAAGCGCTGGGACAGTGTCGGGTTGAGGGATATGGCGGGAGCGGCAGGCATCATGGTTTCCAGTACGGAGTGGCGCGATTTTGCACCACCAATGCTTGCGATTATTCGGTCCCACCCCGAAAACATGAGTCTGATAAGCCCGGTTTTTACCCCTTACTTCAAATTAATGTTTTGGAACCACCGGCTTTAGCATCAGTCAGCCCGAAATTTTTCAGGGAAGACTGTCATATGGAACTCCGACTTACACCCACCACCATGCCCACGACGGTGCGCCCCAGCCTGGCACCACGACTCTCGTCGAGCCAGGTTACCGGTGCTGCTGACGGCGGATTCACCGGCGCACTGAAGAGCGCCCTCAACTCGGTGAGCGCGGCGCAAAACGATGCGACCCGGCTGCAGCAAGAGGTTCAGATGGAAAACCCAAAGGTAAGCCTGGAAGAAACCATGGTGGCGATTCAGAAAGCGCAAATCGGCTTTCAGGCCACGCTGCATGTGCGCAACCGGATGGTGCAGGCCTATACGGACATCATGAATATGCAGGTCTGACACTGCTACCTGGCAGGTGCTCAAAGCAATTTACAAGCCAAATCAGCCTCTAGCCCTTACACCATCTGCGCATCCAGCTATTAAATAAATAGCAAATCAATGCAGCAACTGAGGTGAAGCCTCAAACGCCTGCTCGCAGTGGGCCAGCCAAGGTTCAGCCAGGTAGCGTATCTGGGCATCGTTTTGCAGAATCCGCTGCATGATGCGGGTCTTCTCGCTGCGCTGCGCTGGCAGCAGCTCTTCACTGTGCGCTTTCGCCCGCAGTTGCTCAATCAGCACCGCACAGGCGCCCTCAAAGCGAACCACCTGATCCCAGTCTTCTTCCTTGGCTGCATGCAGCATCTTGAGGCTGCTGTCTTCGATGGCTTTGTAGTAGTCAATTAGCATTTGTGACATTTCAAAGTCTCCCTTTTTACATGGGGAGCACAGACGCACCCTTGGCACCGCTGATTTGCTTCCACCCTTGGGCAATGGGAGAAATCACTTTGATAACCTCCTCCATGGCCGCGTCGTCGTTGTGCACATTGGCCTGGGTGAGCCGAAGCACGCAATAACCATACAAGCCTTGCAAGTTGGCAGCCAGTTCGCCACCCTCCTTCAGGTTCAACCCCCCCTTCAAACCCTCTTCCAGAATGCGAACCGAGGTCACGATGTTTTGACACTTGACCTTGATGTCACCACGTTTCAGGGCAGCTCGAGCAGCGCCTATAGCGTGCAGCAAACCGTCAAACAACATGTCAACCAAGTGATGCGGGTCGGCCTGGTCAACGCTGGTCTCGACACTGACTTTTTTGTAAGCGGAGGCTGATCGGGTACTTACTGATGTGAACATGGTGGAATCCTTCAAACTATGTATTCTTTATCGGCAAATACCACGCCAAATCAAGACCAATTCGTACCGGAAATCATTTTCAATTCAGCGTGTGAAACCATGCTCGCCGTTACGCTGTGCTCTTGTTCCACTGGGTGACTTGCTGCGTGATGTAGGCGTTCAGCGCATTCAAACTACTGAGTTGTACATCGAGCGCGCTGTAACGTCGATTAAGTTGAGCCTCAACCCGCGTAATCTTTTCGTTCACACGTTGCTGGTCCTTTGAATTCAAATCCAGTGATCGCTTGAGCGATGCGTCCTTGCTGCTAAAGAAGCCATCGGTCGCCAACAATCCAACAGAAAAGGTCTTGAACTTGCGCGCCACCCCGTTGGTGAGTTCGTTGTTGTTGTCAATGCGAAACAGGTTCCGGACGTCATCCCCGCTGTTCAACGCGGAGGTCAGCTTGGTATTGTCCACGGCCAGGTCGCCGCCAAGCTGCTGAGTAATGCCAATATCGGCAAGCCGCGTATAAGCAGAGCCGGTGGTCGAGGACTGCAAAATCCCCCGCAATGCACGCTGCAACCCAATGGCGGTCGCATCGCCTTGAAGCAAACCCGCCGACTTGGTGGCGGGATCATATTTGGTCGCTTCTTCCAGTATCTGGTTGACTGCGTTATAAGCACTGACAAACTTGTTGATCGCGGTGGTCATAACACCCTGGTCTTGCGCCACGGTGATTTCCGCTGCGCTGGTCATCACCTCTTTCGCGGTCAAGGTAACACCCGAAATAACGTTGGTGAATGTGTTGGTGGCGGAGGTCACCGGAATACTGCCATTGATGGTCGCGGCTGCATTTGCGGCGTACTGCGTGCTTGCGCCTGACACCAGCCGCGACAAGCCCGTAGCATCGTCGTGAACGCCATCGCTGTCAGTGACAGACAAGCTGAATCCAAAACTCTCCCCTGTTGACGTTGAACGCAACAGGAGCCGCTCCCCGGCAGCGTCATTGAGCACCGTGGCACTAACACCCGCGCTCGCACTGTTGATCTTGCTGGCGATCTCGGTCACCGAATCAGTTGCGAGGACCGTGACATCAACGGCGGCCACGCCTGCGGTGGCTGCGAAAGTGGTCGGATTGGTCCATTTTCCCAGTTGGATGGAGACCGTGCCCCCGCCCAATGCCGTGCCAGTGGGCAGTGGCAAGGCAGCGGACGCATAACTCTGCGCTTTGGCCAGCACGGTCACTTGTGCACTGAAACTATTGCTTGCGGTACCGCCAATCGCCGATGCGCTGACCGCGGTGGCGTTGGATGAGGTAGTTGAAACTGCGTTCCAGGTCGTCAGGCTGCTGAGTGTGCCAGCGGCGTCGGACAGGGTGGAGATCAGCGATTTAATTTGCCCGAATGCTGAAATCCGCGTGCTCACGGTTGCCGCTTGCACCTGGAGCTTGGTCAGGGGTTGTTTTTCCAAGGCCACCAACTGCGACACAATGGATTTGACATCCAGGCCACTGCCTATACCCGGTGATGAAATGGTAGCCATAAGAAACTCCTGAACAGCGAGCGAATCAACATCCATTATCTGCCCAAGGGACTTTATTTAGCCCCGAAACAGGCAGGACATTCGCCTCGAATTTTCATCAACCCACAATGACCAAATGGCGGCGACAGGAAACCTGCCGCCGCCATGAAGGTCTCAAAGGGCTGCTTTGAGGCTTTTTCTATGACCCGATTTACCGCAGCAGTGCCAGCACACCTTGTGGCAACTGGTTGGCTTGCGCCACCATGGCGGTGCCGGCTTGCTGCAGAATCTGGGCCCGCGACAGGTTGGCAGTTTCCTGCGCGAAATCAGCATCCTGGATCCGCGAGCGCGAGGCCGACAGATTCTCCGAGGTCACCTGCAGGTTGCCGATGGTCGATTCAAAACGCGATTGCAAGGCACCCAGTTGAGCGCGCTGTCCATTGATAAAGGACAGTGCGGAGTCAACCGTCTTGAGGGCGTTCGTTGCATTGGTAAATGTTGTGACATCCAGCCCGGACACTTTGTTGAGTGTGGAGCCCGAATCTGCAAATGCGTTTGTGGTGGTGGTGTCGGTGGCAAACGATTTTTCGGAATCGAGGGTGATATAGCCGACCGTAGTTGCGCTCGCCGCGGTAACGTCAGCCGTCAGAACGGCCGTACCACCGGAGGCCACACCAGCGCTGTCGAGTTTTTGCACGGTCACATTGCCCGCATTCGCCACCGCCGTGTCCGACACGGTAATGTCGTTGCCGGCGGCGTTGGTCAGCACCACGGCCGTACCGGCCGTATTCAAGGCGGCCGTGACGCCGGTCTTGGACGACTGATCGTTGATGGCCGAGACTGCGGCCGAGAGGCCGTCCGCAGTGCCGGTGGCCGACAGGGAAAAGGAGATCGCCTGCGTGGTTGTATTGTCCGATTGCACAGTCAGACTGTAAGCACCCGTACTTGCAAATGTCAAGCTGACATCCGTCTGCGCTGTCGCCGTCACACCCGTCGTCGCCTTTTGGGCATTGATCAAGGCGGTATTGGCTTGGGCGGTGCTATTGACGGCAATCGTGATCGTGGCGCTGCCCAATGAACCGTTGATGGCCACCGTGCCAGCTGTCGTGTTATTCGCACCCGC
>NZ_QEII01000198.1 GCF_003347515.1 Rhodoferax ferrireducens
CGCAAGGCCGCCATCGAGCATGTGCCCGGCACGCTGAAAGAACTCGTCGCCACCGGCAACCCCGCGCTGATGCGCAAGATGCTTTGGCCACAGGTTTGCTCAATCGTGCTGGAGGCCACCCCGGATATGGAAAAGGCCCAGCGCCGGGCCCAGGCCATCTATCACGAGCTCACTGGTGTGTTCGCTCAGGCGCGCATCGAGACAACGACCTGCGAAGCGCCAACGCCTGAGCTGCGTTCCAAGATCAAGGCGAACCAAATCCGTTTCATCAAGGGCCAGCAGGCGGCCCGCCGCAATGAGGCTGTGGCAGCATGAGTATCAAACACGTCATTTCTGTGAGTGGCGGCAAGGACAGCGCCGCCACCCTACTGCTGGCCATTGAGCGTTTTGGTAAGGCCAACCTCGTGCCGATCTTCTGCGACACCGGAAATGAGCATCAGGCCGTCTATGACTACCTGGTGTACATGGAATCCGCGCTGGGCATCACCATTACCCGCCTGCGTGCCAACTTTGATGCCGAGATTGCGGCCAAGCGCAAGTTCATCGCCTGTGACAAGCGCACCCGCCGTGAGTATGAAACGGCTCTCGTATTTGATGTGAACGGTGAACCAGTGCCAAAACGGGACGGCAGGGGCAACATCATCACCCGCAAGGTGAAGCGCGATGGCCAAGAAATTGACGAACCTGTACAGAAGACGCGAAAAATTGGTGGCGGCCGCAGGGTTCGATGGTCCAACAAGGGCAAGCGCCGGGCACTGGAATTGCTGCTCCCCACCGGTAATCCATTTTTGGACTTGTGCATGTGGAAGGGTCGCTTCCCATCCCGCAAAGCGCAGTTTTGTACCGAGGAGCTGAAACGCAACCCAGCCGTTGAGTTTCAGATGGCGCTGGTCGACGCCGGCCATACCGTAGTGAGCTGGCAGGGTATCCGGCGCGATGAATCTCAGAACAGACGCAATGCTAAGAAGTTTGAGACTGTCGGTGGCGGTCTCTATATTTTCCGGCCGATCGTCGAATGGACGGCGCTACAGGTTTTTGAGTACTGCGCCAGTCAGGGCGTAAAGCCCAACCCGCTGTACCTGCAGGGCATGGGCCGTGTGGGGTGCATGCCCTGCATCAACGCAAACAAAGCCGAGCTGAAGCAGATTGCTGACCGGTTTCCTGAGCATGTGGAACGAATCCATGCATGGGAACTGCTGGTGGGCACCGTGAGCAAGCGCCAGGCCGCGACCTTTATCCCGGCGCCAGGTATCACGCCGGCGCAGGCGGTTGACCATGGTATCTACGCCGTGATCGATTGGGCGCGCACCACACGTGGCGGCAAGCAGCGCGATCTCCTGGCCATCTTGGACGATCACTCGGGCTGCAGCAGCTCTTATGGGTTGTGTGATCAAGCCAGCCATGAATTGGAGGTGGCATGAACCTAAACCACTTCACTATTCAGGCAGGCGCGCGCTGCCATGCGGTGTACGCGATACCCGGCACAACAGGCGCTTTGCACAGCATTGGTGACACCCTCACTCAAGAGGGTGCCGACAAGATTGCCCGTGAAGCCAATGAGCTGCAGGAGAAGCAGGAGCGGGCACTTGTCATCGCCGCGCTTCATCCAGCAGATCGTCCCATTCCAAAGGGTTTCTACACCGATTTGGACGCAGCATGACCCAACTCCCCTTGCAACTGCCGCTGACCTTGGAGCAAATGTGCATGGATGCTCAAAAGCGCCTGAAGGCCTTCGTCAATCGCAGCGCTGGCCAGCACATCCGCGCCATGAACGCGGCAACGAAATCAAGCAAGGCAGCGATATGAAGCTGATCTGGCAATCCCCAAACATGTTCTATTACGCAGGCCTGTATCTCAAGGTTGGAAATAAGCGTTACCGACTTCTGAAAGTAGGTGCACGATGAATTTCGAGCAAGCCCTTCGAATTGCCGGCCTGATGCCGCGTGAGATTGTTGCTGACGGCAAGATTCGTCGCTGCCCCACTGAGACAACCCCAAAAAAGCGCAACGGCTGGTATGCCCTTCACCTGGACGGCCACGGAACTTGGGGTGACTGGACATCTGGCAGCGGCCAGGCCCTTGGCACTTGGAAGGACGACAACGCCACCCAGCAGGCGGTATCGCCCGAGGTGGTCGCCAAGATGCAGGCCCAGCGTGACCGTGAGCGCCAGTACCGCATTCAGTCGGTGCGCAGCGCGCGTGCTTTTTGGAACAAGTGCCACCCGCTGTCCCTGCCGCACTCCTACATCGTCAACAAAGGCCTGTTGCCGCTGGGTTGCGCCGGTGTGCGCACGCATGACGGCCTGCTGGTCATTCCCGTGATGCTGGGCGACTCGCTGATCTCCATCCAGACCATCACGCATGACGGCGTGAAGAAGTTTTGGCCCGGTGCGCCGGTCAAGGCGGGCTGCTTTGTGATGCGCCGCGAACGCGCCGTGATCACTATCTTTGTTGAGGGATTTGCCACAGGGCTTGCGGTGTACCAGTCGGTTCGCAATTCAACTGTGATTGTGGCCTTCGATGCGGGCAATCTGATGCCCGTGGCTGACCGCATCCGCCCCAAAGGTAGCGTCGTATTTGCTGCTGACAACGACCATGCCACGCAACTCAAGCGCGGCATGAATCCAGGCATTGAGAAGGCCACCAACGCCGCCGAATTGATTGGGGCAGGGGTTGCCTACCCCGAGGGGATTGAAGGCAGCGACTGGGCCGATTACGCCCGCGAGATCGGTGAAGGCAGCGCCCGAAAGATTGAGCGCCAGATTCTTGCGAAAGCTAAGTATGTGGTGGCTTCATGAGTCTTAAAAAAGGAACTCCTGAGTACGCTGAATTTCGCGCAAAGCGCCGCGAATACATGCGCTCAAGATATGCAGCTATGACGCCTGAGCAAAAGGAGATTGAGCGTGCTGTGCACCGCAAATGGCACCACGACAACAGAGACGTTCAACTGGGAAAAATGAAGGTTTGGCGCGAAGCAAACCCAGGTTCGTCAATTGAATCCAGCTTGGCATGGCGCGAAGCGAATCCCGGCGAGCAAGCCAAGCTGAACAAGGCTTGGAAAGACGCGAATCCAGACACACACAGAGTTTCCCATGCGGCACGTAGAGCCCGGACTGTAAAGGCTGGAGGGAAGTTCACCGCGAAGGACGTGCAAGCGCTGCTGGTCAAGCAAAAAGTTAAGTGCGCGGTATGCCGCACATCCATAAAAAACGGTTACCACGCTGACCATATTCATCCGTTGGCGCGTGGCGGGTCAAACGACAAACTGAACATTCAGCTTTTGTGCCAGCCCTGCAATCAGAGTAAGCACGCAAAAGACCCCATTGCATTTATGCAGGGGAGGGGGTTCCTTCTCTGATCTAAAGCCCTCAGGAGCCTCCTGACGCCTCCCCATAGAGCGAATCTTGGACATCCCTGCATGGGGATAAGTGGGGAAGAAACACAGGCACTCCAACAGCCGGAGATAAACGCCTCGCAGCCTTCGATGGGGACTGCACAAGTTA
>NZ_QEII01000199.1 GCF_003347515.1 Rhodoferax ferrireducens
TCAGCCTGCCTGGCGCGCGAAGCCGCGCCGGCCGCTAAGGATTGGCAGATCAAGGTGAGCGGCGCAACTACCCGGCATTCCCCGGCGACCCGATCAACACGGCGGTGATCTGCGAGCCGTTGCCGGCATTGTTAATCGTGATGCTCTGTGACTGATCGAGCAGCTGCCCGATATAGTTGTTGGTCTGGAAGAAGTTATTGACCACCGGCGCAAAACTCGTCGTCTGCG
>NZ_QEII01000200.1 GCF_003347515.1 Rhodoferax ferrireducens
CACATCTTTCATGTAGGCATACGGATCATGGCCATTGAGTTTGGCCGATTGAATCAAACTCATGACCGCTGCGGCACGTTGTCCCGCGCGCAGTGAACCCGCGAACAGCCAGTTGCCTCGCCCAATGGCAATCGGTCGGATCTGGTTTTCACACCAGTTGTTGTCGATTGGCAATTGACCATCATCAAGATAAAGCGTGAGTGCCGCCCAGCGTTTAAGGCTATAGTCCAGCGCTTTGGCCGTGGCCGAGCCATCGGTGATTTTGCAACGCTGCAACTTCATCCATTCATGCATCGCATCGGCAATCGGGCGTGCTTTGGTTTGTCGAATCTGCAA
>NZ_QEII01000201.1 GCF_003347515.1 Rhodoferax ferrireducens
GTGTGGAGTGCAACCGCTGGCTGTTGTAGAAGCTGACGATGTAGTCCGCAATGTCGTTCCTGGCTTCGGTATGGTTGGCGTAATCCTGCTGCCAAACGCGCTCCATCTTCAAATTCAGGAAGAATCGTTCCATTACCGCGTTGTCCCAGCAGTTGCCCTTGCGGCTCATGCTGCCGATCAGGCCATACTTGCTCAGCAGCGCCTGGTGTGCAGCGCTGGCATACTGGCTACCGCGGTCCGAATGCACGATCAATC
>NZ_QEII01000202.1 GCF_003347515.1 Rhodoferax ferrireducens
ATCGTCAGCTTCTACAACAGCCAGCGGTTGCACTCCACACTGGGCAACTTGCCACCCAATGCTTTCGAGCAGAAATCGGCAATCAAACAACCTATCGGTCTGTACGAAAAAACTTGACCAGGACAGAGCTCCGCCCCTATTCATCAAATCCTTTCGCAACAAATGAGAAGGATTCGTATTTATAATATAGTCACATTTCACAGCCTTTTAAGGTAAAGCCATGATTGTTTGCGTCTGCCGCCGAATTTCTGACCGAGACATTACCCGCCACGCCAGGGCGGGAATGGGTTTTGACGATATCCAGATGGAGCTGGGTGTTGCCACCCAATGTGGCCGGTGCGAAGGGTGTGCGCGCGACATAGTGGCGCAGTGCAGCCCGTCAAATCCGGTGGCAGCCCTCAGTCAGGACACTGGGTTTTCGTCCACTCAACTCGACAGTTCGATCTAGGAAAATTGCCCCCCTGAATCCGACCGTATCAAGCGGGAACAGCCTGAGACTTCCCTTACCCCCTTCTCCAAAAATGGCTCTTTGCTGTAGAGCCGTCCAAGTGCAGGCTACAAGCCAATGGCCGCAATGCCAGCCTTTGCAACCTGGGCATCTTCGGTTGACTTCACACCGCTGACGCCGACGGCGCCAATGCATTGACCATCCTTCACGATGGGAACCCCGCCCTCAAGCAGGCCTTTGATATCAGGCGCGCTCAAGAACGAAGTGCGCCCGCCATTGACGATATCTTCGTAAACCTTGCTTTCACGGCGCCCCAGCGCTGCCGTGTGGGCCTTGGCAGGGGCAATGTGGGCAGAAATAGCGGCCGCACCGTCCAGACGCTGCAACCACAGTAAATGGCCACCGTCGTCGACAATGGCGATGGTGACAGCCCAGTTGTTTTTCAGCGCCTCGGCTTCGGCCGCTGCTGCGATGGCTTTGACATCAGACAGCTCTAAGGTGAATTTGTTTTTCATTGGAATAAGCCTTTGTTTTAAAGAAGAATCAAGCATAACGGCTGTCCTGATCTAATAACTTCGTACACACAGATAGGTGGAAATCTCCTGAGAAAATAAACGTGACGAAATCAAAACGAAGAGTCTTTGACGCGAGCTTCAAGCTGCAAGTCGTTGAAATGATCCGG
>NZ_QEII01000203.1 GCF_003347515.1 Rhodoferax ferrireducens
AGAAGAAGCTGCGCGAGCGCATGAAGATACCGGTGTTCCACGACGACCAGCACGGCACCGCCATCGTCGCCGCCGCGGCTATCCTGAACGCGCTCAAACACGTCGACAAGGACATCGGCGAGGTCAAGCTGGTGGCCTCGGGCGCCGGCGCCGCCGCGCTGGCCTGCCTGGACCTGATCGTCAGCCTGGGGCTGCCGATGCGCAATGTGTTCGTGGCCGACAGCAACGGCGTGGTCTATGCCGGGCGCAAGGAGCAGA
>NZ_QEII01000204.1 GCF_003347515.1 Rhodoferax ferrireducens
GACTGTCGATCTGGAGACTGGTGTCATTGCGAACACGATGGGTCCGGAACTGCGTACCCAGGCCCTTTTCCGAGATCGTTTTATCGGCGTCGTGCGAATGGGACACTCGCTAAGTGACGGCGAGCTAAGTCCAGCCAGGTATGCGACAGGTCGGCACATCGGTATCTCGCGCCAGGGCCTCGAAATGGGTCCAATTGATGAAGCCATGAGCGCGCTCAGTCTGGAAAGAGAGATTGCCACCACCGTCGGTGGATTTTCGACTGCGGTGGCGATGGCCCGTGCGTCAGATTTAATTGCAAGCGTTCCGGAACGCCATACGGGAAATTTACGTGCAGGAATGCATACTTTCACGCTTCCATTTGCGACCCCCGAGTTCACCGTATCGCTTCTTTGGCATACCCGGTTTCACGCAGATCCGGCGCATCGATGGCTACGTGGAGTTGTTCTGGAAATATGCGCTTTGACACACTGACCGAGGGTACGACGCTATCTGGATCTCCACGTAACTACTGCCGTTTTGCATAT
>NZ_QEII01000205.1 GCF_003347515.1 Rhodoferax ferrireducens
GCTGTAGAACCGGCGCTTGGGGGCTTGGGTGATGCGAGTCTCGCTCGCCATGGTGTGCATGATGTTCATCGCGCACACTATCTCTGGATATCAGCAGTCCTTCAATGTGTGTTGGCCGGACGCATACTGTCGAGCATCGCCATATGCTGGTTGGCCGCCTCGCGTAATTTGGCCTTGGTGCGCACCGGAACTTTTCTGCCCATCTCCTTCTTCAAGTCCGCATTGAGCCGCTCCTCAGGGTTGAGCTGGGGGCTGTAGCTGGGCAGATAGAACAGTTCAATTTTCTCGGTTCTTTCAGCTACCCAGGCCTTGACGACTTTGCTGTGATGCACCCGAAGATTATCCAGAATCAGGAACACTTTTTTGCCGGCATCCTTGATCAACGCAGCCAAGAATTCAATGAGCTTTTCGGCATCAAAGGCATCATCAATGATCATCCAGCGGGTCTTGCCTTGGTTGGTCACCGTGGCGATCATCGAGAGCTTTTGACGGGTGCCACCGACGGTTAATGCAACGGGTATTTTGCCCGCAGGGGCGAAGCTTCTGCTACGCACATCAGTGTTGAGCAGCGCGGTCTCATCACCCCAATGGATTTCGGCACCTTCCAAGCGAGCACGCTGCTCTATGCCAGGGTATTCACCCTCCAGCCACGCCTGCACCGCCACCGGGTTTTGCTCATAGGCGCGCTTGATCGGCTTTTGCGGCGTGAACCCCCAGCGCTTGAGATATTTACCCACGCTGCGCACGTGCAGTTTGATGCCGTACTCCTGATCAATAAGCACGCCTACTGCTGCCCGGCTCCAGAGGAAGAAATCCATCTTGAGTTGCTCGGGGCGCTTATCAATAATGGTGCGCTGGATGCTGTCTTCCTGAGCCTGCGTAAGGGTGCGCCCCACACCTGGACTACGCCCGCGCAAGGCGGGTCGAATTGCAGGCCAGCCGCCTGCATCGAACAGGTCAATGCAGGCGCGAACCGCCGGGTAGCTCAAGCCCGTCATGGACACGATTTGCATGACACCGAGCGCCTTTTTGTGCAACCGAACGACTTGCTTGCGCCTCTCGTGGAGTTGCTCCAGTGATTGCTTTCTTGCATTTTCTTTTTCCATAAAAATTGGAGCCAGGCAATGCAAAAAAGTTCATATTTCATTGGGCCGCATCAATAAGTCCAGCCAGGTATGCGACCGGTCGGCACATTGGTATCTCGCGCCAGCGCCTCGAAATGGGTCCAATTGATGAAGCCATGAGCGCGCTCGGTCTGGAAAGAGAGATTGCCACCACCGTCGGTGGATTTTCGACTGCGGTGGCGATGGCCCGTGCGTCAGATTTAATTGCAAGCGTTCCGGAACGCCATACGGGGAATTTACGTGCAGGAATGCATACTTTCACGCTTCCATTTGCGACCCCCGAGTTCACCGTATCGCTTCTTTGGCATCCCCGGTTTCACGCAGATCCGGCGCATCGATGGCTACGTGGAGTTGTTCTGGAAATATGCGCTTTGACACACTGACCGAGGGTACGACGCTATCTGGATCTCCACGTAACTACTGCCGTTTTGCATAT
>NZ_QEII01000206.1 GCF_003347515.1 Rhodoferax ferrireducens
CCTTCAGGCGAACCGCTTCCTCGATGGCGATTTCATCGAAGGGGTTCATGCTCATTTTGACGTTGGCGATATCTACACCGGTGTGGTCCGACTTGACGCGGACCTTCACGTTGTAGTCCACCACGCGCTTGACTGCTACAAGAATTTTCATGTTTCCTCTATCTTTATCAAAACGTCCACACGCATCGGCCTGACAAAAGTAGCACCGTGATGTGTTTGGTGCGGCTCGTAGGTCAGTCGAATCTGTGAAAAACGAGCTGGAGTTAAGTCGAATACGTTAAGGGTGACATTCATCATCCTGGCGCGGAAGTCCTCAAAGTTATGGAATGAAACTGGAGAGAAAAATCTACGTGGCGATCCAATGCGAACAGACGGCGCGCAACCGCACTGTCAACGAATAGTCCTTCCTCATGGCGCCTGAGCCTTTAGATTCGTTCGAGCACGACGGCAATGCCTTGACCGACACCGATGCACATGGTGCACAGCGCATAGCGGCCACCGCTCGCATGCAGGCGATTGACGGCCGTGGTGGCAAGGCGGGCACCGCTGGCCCCGAGCGGGTGTCCCAGCGCAATGGCCCCACCCCAGGCATTGACACGTTCGTCCTCGTCCCCGAGTCCCAGCATGCGCAGCACCGCCAGTCCTTGCGCGGCAAAGGCCTCGTTGAGTTCGATCACGTCCATCTGGTCAAGCGTCAGGCCAGTGAGCGCCAGCACCTTCAAGGTAGCGGGTGCCGGTCCAATACCCATGATGCGCGGCGCAACACCGGCGGTGGCCATGCCCACTACGCGAGCCCTTGGCGTCAGTCCGTTCTTTGCGACGGAGCGTTCGTCGGCAAGCAACAGTGCACAGGCTCCGTCGTTCACACCACTGGCGTTGCCGGCCGTCACCGTACCATCTGGTCGTACGACCCCTTTGAGTTTGGCCAGCACATCCAAGCTGGTTGCCCTGGGTTGTTCATCGGTGGTCACGATGACGGTATCTCCCTTTTTTGAGGAATACTCACCGGGCATATTTCGCGCGCCAGGTGACCTACTTTCTGTGCTGCCACAGCCTTTAATTGACTGGCCATTGCCATGCGGTCTTGCGCCTCGCGCTCGATCTTGAAGTCAGTTGCGACGTTTTCGGCCGTTTCCGGCATGGAGTCCACGCCGTATCTTTGCTTCATCAACTTGTTCACAAAGCGCCAGCCTATCGTGGTGTCGTAGACCGCATTGGCGCGACTGAATGCACTCTCGGCTTTGGGCATAACAAATGGCGCGCGACTCATACTTTCCACACCACCGGCGATCATGAGGCCGGCTTCACCGGACTTGATGGCTCTGGCGGCACTTCCAAGGGCGTCAAGGCCCGAACCGCACAAGCGGTTGACGGTTGCCCCCGGAACTTCCATTGGCAGGCCAGCAAGCAGGCTGCTCATGCGCGCTACATTGCGGTTGTCCTCACCAGCTTGGTTGGCACAGCCAAAAATGACGTCGCCAACTTCAGCCCAGTCCACCTTGGGATTACGCGCCATCAGGGCGCGCAGGGGCACGGCGCCTAGATCATCAGCGCGCACGGAACCAAGCGCGCCGCCGTAGCGACCAAAGGGGGGTCGAATGGCGTCGCAAATAAAGGCATTTGGTTTTAACATGATCATCTTGGTAAGAGTAAAAGATGAGAACCGAGGCATCCAATCGAAACGATCAATCCAGCAAACTTGACAACATATGGGGCGTTGCGCGTACTGCGCCGAAACCATTCGATTCAATCAATTGATCTAGTTCATGCGCCAGACTCGAACGTGTTTGAGACCGGGCCCAGTGAATAGGACCGCCAACCCACGCCGGAAGTCCGTATCCATTGACCAGAACTACATCAATGTCCCCTGCTCGATGAGCCACGCCTTCGGCGAATAAAAGCGCGGCCTCATTCACCATCGCCAGCATCGCGCGGCGCTGTATTACTTCCGCCTGCAACGGAGCGCGCGTGATGCCCCGCGCTATTCCGGCACGCTCGATGATGACCCTGACCACTTCATCTGTTACGGCTTGCTGTTTTCCATCGACATATGTGTAGTACCCCGCTTGGGCTTTTCGTCCCAACCGGCCGATCTCACACAAACTGTCAAGGATGCTGACGTACCGCTCTCTGGGATCTCTAGTCGACGCATTAGCCTTGCGCATGCGCCACGCAATGTCTAAGCCCGAGAGATCTGCGACTGCGAACGGCCCCATGGCAAAGCCAAAATCAGCCAGGGCTTTGTCAATTTCTTCGGGCCAGGCGCCGTCCTCCAACATGAATTCACATTGCTTTCGGTAGGCGTTATAGATGCGATTTCCGATGAAACCAAAGGCATTGCCGCAGAGAATGGGGATCTTCTTCAAATGCTTTCCAAGCGCCATGCCAGTGGCCATAACATCGGGTGCACTGGCTTTGCCCTGGACAACCTCCAGCAACTTCATCACGTTGGCCGGGCTGAAGAAATGCAGGCCCACAACATCGTGCGGCCTGGACACCACCGAGGCGATGGCGTCTATGTCAAGGTACGAGGTGTTGGTTGCCAGCACAGCGCCGACTCTGGCGTGCTGATCGACCATCCGAAAGACCGACTGCTTGACCGCCAAGTCTTCAAAAACTGCTTCGACGACCACATCCACAGACTTCAATGCGGCCCAATCGAGCGTTGTGGCCAGTCGCGCAAAAATCCCATCGGCCCGGCCTGCGTCGAGCTTGCCAGCCTTGACGCGTGCGGCGAAGTACTGGTCGATGCGCGCCCGACCTTGCGCCAATGCATCGGGTGATTGTTCCAGCATAGTGACCTGCAGCCCGGACTCCAATGCAGCAATCGCAATGCCCGATCCCATGGTTCCCGCGCCAATCACGGCGACATGACCGAAAGCACGAGGGGCAGCATGCATGCTGGCCGGAAGCTTCGAGGATTCACGCTCAACGCGGAACTGGTAGCGCAAGGCGGCCGCCTCGCTGCTTTTCATCAGGGTCAAAAACAACTCGCGCTCGCGCTGCATGCCCACAGCGAATGGAAGGGCACTTGATTTCACGGCGTCCATCAGGGCGAGGTAAGCCGGCTGAGCGAGCTGGCGCCTGTTCAGCTTGGCCGACGCGTCCGCGACGGCCTGATCGACAGCGGCGGCATTGACTGTTCGATCACGCGCACGGAGCAAAGTCATGTTCTGTCGTGCAAGATCGAGTGCCAGCGTTGATGCTGCGTCAACCAGGTCTTGCTCGACGACACGGTCGAGCAGTCCGCTCTCCGAGAGCTGAACTGCGGTCAATGGTTGTCCGGACAGCATCATCGCGAGCGCGCGTTCGGGCCTCATCAGGCGAGGCAGTTTCTGTGTGGCACCGGACCCGGGGATCAAGCCGAGCTGAATCTCGGGTGTTCCGAGGCGCGCCGAGGCCAGGGCCACCCGCGCATGACATGCCAGCGCGAGTTCAAGTCCGCCGCCCAGTGCCACGCCCGAAATGGCGGCGACCACCGGTTTTCGACAGGCGTCGATGGACTCGATGACAGTGCGCAGCATGGGTTCCTCAAATTGCATCGGTGTGCCGAACTCGGCCACATCAGCACCGGCGGAAAATGCCTTGTCTTTGCCAACAATTACGATCGCGGCCACCTGGGGGTCATCCTCGGCGGCTCGAATCAATTCGACAATATGCCTGCGCAGTTGAATGCCCAAACTATTGACGGGCGGGTTGTTCAGCTCGATCAGTGCAATGCGATCCGCTTGAATTTCTTGATTTGTCATGGTGTGAGGTAAGGGTTCATATGATCTGTCGGTTTTTCAGATCGTTCAGTTCTTCGTCTGACATCGCAGCCAGCGACTTGAGGACTTCGTCGGTGTGTTGGCCCAGCAGCGGTGGCGCGCTGCGGTAAGTCACCGGCGTGCCTGACAGTTTCAGTGCACTACCGGGAACACTGACCTGCCCGGCGGTAGGGTGCGGGAGATCGAGCCGCATGTGCCGGGCCAGCACTTGCGGATCATTGAACACATCTTTCATGTCGTTGATGGGTCCGCAAGGCACACCGGCGGCCTCCAGCAGCGCGATCCATTCGTCACGATTGCGCTGAAGCATGAGTTCATTCAGCAAGGGGACCAGTTCATCCCGGTTCCGGACCCGGGCCGGATTGGAGGCGAAGCGCGGATCGGCCGCCAGCTCGGACCGCCCCGCCGCCTGCGTCAAATTGCGAAACTGCCCATCGTTGCCACAGGCGACGATGACCCAGCCGTCAGCCACCTTGAACACCTGGTAGGGAACGATATTGGGATGGGCATTGCCCCATCGCACCGGCGCGGTTCCCGTGGCCAAATAGTTCGTGGCCATGTTTGCCATCATGGCCACCTGGGTGTCCAACAGGCAGATGTCGAGGTATTGCCCCTGACCGGTGCGCTCCCGGTGATTCAGCGCCGCCAGAATGGCGATCGTTGCATGCGCTCCTGTGAACAAGTCCGCAATGGCGACCCCAGCTTTTTGGGGTGAGCCTCCGGGCAAACCTTCTCGTTCACCGGTGACGCTCATAAATCCCCCCATGCCTTGGACAATGAAGTCGTAGCCTGCCCGTGGGGCATACGGCCCAGTCTGACCGAAGCCAGTAATCGAGCAATAGATGAGGCCTGAATGAGCTTCACGCAGGCTCTCGTAGTCCAGACCATACCGGCACATATCTCCTACCTTGAAGTTCTCGACCAGAACATCGCATTCAGTAACGAGACGTCTGATCAAGTCCTGGCCTTCGGCTGTGGATATGTCGACCGTCACGGATCGCTTGTTGCGATTGACCGCCAGGTAGTAGGCCGCCTCGGTCGTGTCTTGTCCCATCGGGTCACGCGCGTAGGGGGGGGCCCCAATGCCGCGTGTCGTCGCCCTGTTCGGGACGTTCGATCTTGATCACATCCGCCCCCAGATCGGCGAGCGTCTGGGTACACCATGGACCAGCCAAGACCCGCGTCAGGTCCAGTATTCGCACATGACTGAGTGCACCCATGTCTTCAATCCAGTCGAATGTTGGCTGTTTTCACAACCTTCGCCCATTTGGCCGCCTCGGCCTGGATGAAGGCGGCAAACTTGTCCGGACTGTCGGGTGATGCTTCCGCTCCTTGATCTTTGAGCGTCTGCAGGACATCGGCTTGTGCCAGGATCGTCTTGATCTCCTCGTTGAGTCGCTTGACCAGGGCCGCCGGGGTCGATGCGGGTGCCCACAGTCCAAACCATGAGCTGGCATCGTAGCCAGGCACGCCGGCCTCGGCAATAGTGGGCAGGTCCGGCAGCGAGTTGGAGCGTTTGGCCGTTGTCACCGCAACGGCACGCAGCGAACCAGACTTGATATGGGGCATGGCCGAGGGCAGATTGTCAAACATGCACGTGGTCTGTCCACCCAGCAGGTCGGCGATCGCCGGCGCACTGCCGCGATAGGGCACATGCGTCATCGAAACCTGGGCCATCTGCTCGAACATGGCGCCGCACAAATGAATCGAGGTGCCGTTGCCGGCTGACGCATAGGTCAGTTTGTTGGGGTTGGCTTTGGCGGCCGCGATCAGATCCTTGACCGTTTTGATCGGCTGGGAAGGATTCACCACCAACACGTTCGGGACCATCGCGACCAGGCTGATCGGTGCGAAATCCTTGAACGGATCGTAGGCCAGCTTGGTATAGAGGTACTGGTTGATCGAATGCGTACCTATCGTTCCCATCAGCAGCGTGTGGCCATCGCCGGCCGCCTTGGCAACCAGTCCCGAGCCGATCGATCCGCCGGCACCGGCCTTGTTGTCCACAATGACTGTGCCGCCCAGACGGGTGGCCAGATGTCTGCCGACCAGCCGGCCAATAATGTCGGTCGTCCCGCCCGCGGGGAAAGGAACCACGATGGTGATGGGTTTACTCGGGTATCCCGATTGCGACCACGCAGGAAGCACGATGGACAGGGTGGCCATGGACAGCAACTGGCGGCGGTTCATGAATGAGGAAGTGTGTTGAGACATGGCTCTGCTCCGATGATTTGGATGTGGAAATGAATACCGGCTGATCAGGCCTGACGCATGAGATATTTGCCAATGATCAGTTGCTGGATCTGGGACGTGCCTTCGTACAAACGTAGCAAACGGACGTCACGATAAAAGCGCTCAACCTTGTATTCGTTGATATAGCCGGCACCGCCGTGGATCTGCACGCCGCGGTCAGCCACGCGTCCGACCATTTCGGTGGTAAACAGCTTGGTGCAGGAAGCCTGCATGCTCACTTCCGGGTCGGTCACGCCAAATGGCTTTGCGTCGTAACGCTGCGCCACGGACTTCGCCATGGACCAAGCGGCCAGAAACTCGGCCTGGCTATCAGCCAACATGGCCTGTACCAACTGGAAGTCACCAATGCGCTGTCCGAACTGCTTGCGTTGCTGGGCGTAGGCAATAGACTCTTGCAGGATTCGGTGAGCCATACCGCAGGCCAGCGCAGAAACGTGCAATCGTCCACGATCAAGCACCTTCATCGCTGTCTTGAAGCCTTTGCCAGGGACCCCACCGATGATGTTGGCGGCCGACACACGCACGTTGTCCAGATTGACATCGCAGGTCTTGGTTCCGCGCTGCCCCATCTTTTTGTCCGCCTTGCCCAAGGTGATACCCTGCAGATGCGACGGGACAATGAATGCCGAGATACCGCCAGCGCCAGGGCCTTCCGTGCGTGCCATTAGGGTGAATGCTCCAGCCCGTGGGGCATTGGTGATGAATCGCTTGCTGCCGCTGATCAGATAGTCCTCGCCATCGCGAACACCTCGGGTTTGGAGCGCCGCTGCGTCCGAACCGGCGTTGGGTTCTGTCAGCGCAAAGGAGATGATCAAGTCACCGCTGGCAATGCGGGGCAGGTATTCCTCCTTTTGTTCAGCGGTACCGTCCATTAGAATCCCCTGCGACCCAATCCCGACGTTGGTGCCTACCACGGAGCGGAAGGCGAGCGCGGTCTGCCCCAGTTCGAAGGCAACTTCACACTCCTGTTCCATCGATAGGCCAATACCTCCGTATTCCTCAGGTATCGAAAGTCCAAACAGTCCCAACTCCTTCATGTCGTCCACGATGTCGGAGGGGACCTCATCCATCTCCTCCACGGTGTTTTCGGCTGGCACCAGACGCTCTCGAACGAACCGTTGAACGCTGTCCTTGAGAAGATAAAAAGTTTCTGGGTCGAGTGCCATGTTGTACACAATCCTGCGGTTGGGCCCTTGTCTTAGGGCATTGAAGATGTTCGGGGGATTGTGTTGGTTACAGAAAGATTTGACAATACGGGCGATGTTTGACAATATGTCAAAAATTATTTGACAATAGACCTATGGACTTGACTGGACTGACGCTGCTCGTGGAAATCCTGGATGCAGGCAACCTGAGTAGTGCAGCTCGTAAAATGAAGATAAGCCGTGCCAACATGAGCTATCACCTGCAACAGCTAGAGAAATCAGCGGGCGTGCAATTGGTTCGACGAACGACGCGGCGTATCGAGCCGACGGAAATTGGTCTTACGCTTTACCGACATGGATGTGCGATTCGCGACGAGCTAACAGCAGCGAGAGAGGCCATCGAAATGCTGGCTCGTGGACTGCACGGGTCGGTTCGGGTCAGCGTACCCACAGGCTTCGGGCAATTGGTCATGACCGACTGGCTGCTGGAGTTCAAGCGTCGGTATCCGGAAATCAGTCTGGAGTTGCTGTTTGAGAACCGCGTCGATGACTTGCTTCGCGACGAGGTTGACATTGCCATACGGGTTATGTCTGAACCGCCTGCCGCGATGGTTGCCAGAGAGTTGGCGCAGGTGCGCTACGTGGCTTGTGCCTCAACCGAATATGCCAATACAAAGGCGCTCCCCCAAAATTTGGAAGACCTCAAGAGCTCGCCCTTGATCACATCCACAGTTGTCGGCCGTGAATTGAGACTGGCAGCTTACAAGGACGATGTCCGTCAGGAGGTGACACTTCACCCGAACCTGGCATCTGAGAATTTTCAGTTCCTGCGTGAGGCCATACTTTCCGGATTGGGTATCGGCCTTGTCCCCAGCTACGTCGTTAAGGAGGACGTGCGGGGGGGGCGGGTGGTAACCGCACTTGATCAATGGCGCCTGAGTATTTTCGGAACCCGACTGTTTCTGCTGCGAATGCCAGGGAGATATCAAACTCAAGCCGTGCGAACGTTTATTGACTTCATCGTCGATAAAGCATCTCTGTGGGTAAGCTGAAAAACAGCCATTGAACGACAACAGTCTGACGCGCTCTCCTCTGAACAACGTTGGGACACTTATATGTCCTGAAACCCTGACAACTAAATAATGCCAAATTCCCGACGAATATCATCAACGGCATGTCGCATATGAAGCGACAGGCCGAATGCGGCCATATGATTATCATTTCGTCCAAGGATAGTTTTTGCTAACGGCAAAAAAACTTCTTCTTCAAAACGTGCATGAGCAAGATAAAGTTCCACCAGTGAGTCAACATTTTTTGCGTTGAATTCGGGCACCACATTTTTTTCAAGCGCTTTAATTTGTGGAATCAGATACACGAAGGCTCTCTCTATTTCCCGATGTTCATCAGTTAACTTAGAAATGAGTTGTTCTACTTCTGCTTTCTCATCACCGGAATTAGCACTTGCCAAAACCGCAGTAAAGAGCTGCTCTTCTTCCTCTGAATGGTGAGTCTTTACAACCTGATTGAAAAAATCATCGATACGTAGCGTAATTGATTGAAAACGACGCACAGGAGTAATAAGATCGGGCAACTCAGCCAGATCGCGAACCATGTTGACAATTCCTATGTGACAACCCGCAAATGATTCAAGAGGTGCATCATTTTCTTGATTGAACATCGTTGACATCAAGCTACTCCCAGTTTTGTTTCCGACGTACTCACGAGTTCGAAATGTTCTACATGTGGTGGTTGTGCAAAAAAGTTACCCACCATCGAGCGCCATTCGGTAAACAGTGGTGAACCACGAAACTCCACCGTGTGGTCCTCAAGCGTATCCCAAGTCAACTGCAGAACATAACGTTCAGGCGACTCGATGCAATGGTGGAAATTGTGATTTCGGAATCCTTTTGCTTTCTTGAAAACTGTCGTCAATGCAGTCTGAACCGCTATTTCGAATTCAGTCTGTTGACCAGGTTTGATGCGTATATCTGCAACTTCTAGAATCATTTTTTGAGAACTCCGTTGAAATTAATACTTGAAAACTGAAACTTCTTAATCAGTATGTGAGAAAACAAATTGATAGAGTTCTTTAGTGAATGTGCGTTCCACCATTCACGTCAATAGTTGCCCCTGTAACAAATCCGGAAAGCTCTGAGGCAAGAAACAGACATGCACCTGCCATTTCGCGAGTTGTTCCTGTGCGCTTTAAAGGAATCGCATCGATGATTCCACGAAGGCGATCCTCTGACAGGCCATCCAACATTGGCGTTTGAATCATTGCCGGGCAGATCGCATTCGCGCGAATACCCAGAGCCCCAAACTCACGAGCAATACTTTTAGTCATACTCAGCATCCCACCCTTGGAGGCTGCATAATGCGAGCCCCCGACCAGTCCACCCCCACGTTGCGCAGCAAGTGAAGCGACATTGACGATGGATCCAGAACGTTTTTCGACAAAGACTTTAAGTACGCTTTGACAGAGGAAAAAAGCGCCTTTGAGGTTGATGGCAAACATGAGATCAAGGTCTTTTTCGCTAATTTCTAAAATTGGTTGAGATTGGACGATACCTGCAGAGTTGACCAAGCAATCAACGGTTCCGTGCAATGCCAATACTTTTTCGACCAATGCGTCACATTCCTCTCGTTTGCTAATGTCACAGTGGACCCCGTGAATCACAATCGATCTTTGCAGACTCCCCTCGATGGAAGTTTTGATTTTTTCAAGCACTTGTTCATCCATGCCTAGATCAGTGACTACTACCTTTGCTCCGTGTTCGACGAACATTTCGGCAGTTGCATAACCGATACTACGCAAGGAAGCAGCCCCGGCAATAATGCATACTTTATCTTTGACTAGCATATAACACAATCCTTTATATTATCTAATTTTTAATTAGTTTTCATTTCATCTAAAATCCATTTCTGTACAGAAGCGTGTTTTGGTTTCCAGTCTAGGTCACTATGAGCATGAACAGATCTAACTCGGCTGTTGCTTCCCAATGTAAACAGTGCTCTAGCCATTCCCCACTTTTCTACAGCTACCTCTGGTGACAGGTGTGCGATCTTATTAATATTGAGACGCTCAGAGATGGCCTTTGCGATATCCAGAAATGATGCCTCTCCGTTTTCGGCAAAATAAAAAGAACCAGCAGGCGCACCCTCAAGAGTCAAACAATATAAATCCACCAAATCATCAATATGCACATTAGACCAAGTATTAAGCCCTTTGCCAACGATTTGAATTTCATCTTGTTCAAGCGCATTATTTACCATGAATGGAATTTGTATGCTGGACTTATTTATTCCAGTTCCATATCCATAAATCAAGCTTGGAATAATTACGGAAGATCGAACGTTTAACTTGTAAGCCTCGATTACCAAAAGATCGATATTTCGACGGGCTTTCTTTCTGGCATCAACTACTAGAGGAGTGTCTTCGCTATAGACTGCACCAGAACAAAAATCTCCTCGTGCATCATCACCTATAATACTAGACCCACTGGTATGAATTAGAACTTTGCCTGTGCCTTTCAAACCGGCAATCAGAGCTTCTACAGCGGCCAAATGATCTGCGTTTGCAGTATTGATAATTGCGTCTGATTTACTTGCTTGTTCCATGAGTAGTTCGAAGTCGTCAAGTGAACCCATGACGGGATCTATTCCGTAAGATTCCAATTGCTCAGCAACAGATGGGCTTCTAGTTAGTCCACGAACTTTGTGGCCTCTTTTAATTAATGCTGCAGCTACAGATCCACCAATATAGCCACTTGCGCCAGTAATAAATATATTCATTTATTTCTTCTTTCGATTATTTAATCAGAGCATAAAGGTTGACAATGAAGGTATCGCAGCAATAATAATCACGCCAACAAGCAATGCTGCAATATATGGCCAAATTGCAATGATGACGTCATCAGGTTTGGCATCTCCAATTCGGCATGCGATGTAAAAACCAACGCCTATCGGCGGCATCATCAGTCCAACGTTCATCGCACAGACAATGACCATGGAGTAGTGAATTTCATGGATGCCAAGTTTTTTTGCAATCGGAAACATGATTGGTGCAAGCAGCAAAACTGCGGGCAGTCCTTCAAGAAGACATCCCAAAATAAGGAAAACGACAACCGTTACTGCCATGAAAGCCATCCAGCCACCAGGGAGAGTTGTCAGAAACGCTGATAAATGTTGAACGGCGCCACTTTGGGTAATGGCCCATGCCATGGCAGAAGCAGTGCCCAGGATTAAAAGAATGGCTCCGCTTAGGGCGGCAGTTTCCACAAGCATCCCATACAGCCGCTTCCAGCCGATGCCACCGTATAGCACCTGACCAATCAGCATCGCGTACAGTACGGCTAAGGTTGAGACTTCGGTTGCGGTTGCCACACCGCCACCTACAGCGCTGCGAATCAGAAAGGGGAGCACAAGAGCTGGCGCTGCAATCATTGCGAGTCGGCCAATCGCCTTCAAACTCGGGCGTTTTACCAGGCCTGTAACCTCATTGCGCGCTTTCCAACGAGCCAGCACTAGCAATGCCAGAAGGAGGACCATTGCGACAAAGAAACCGCTTTCGAACAACCCAGCGATCGAAACACCTGCTACCGAACCTAGAACAATAAGAACAATGCTCGGAGGCACTGTGTCAGCCATGGCGGCACCTGTTGCCAAAAGCGCCACCATTTCGGATTGTTTGTTACCGCGTCTTCGCATCTCAGGAAATAGTGCTGGAGCCACCGTTGCCATGTCCGATACTTTGGAGCCGGAAATACCCGAAACGATGAAAAGGGCCGCCAGCAGTACATAAGACATACCTGCTTTGACATGCCCAATCATTGAGGCCAGAAAGTCCACGATAGCTTTGCCCATTCCTGTGGCATCAAGCACACAGCCAAGGAGAACAAAGATAGGTACAGACACCAGGACAATGTTGCCCATTCCTTCGTCGATCCGTCCAACGATCACAACCAGGGGCACATTGCCAGTAAAGGCTAAGTACGACATCACGCCAATGCCAAAACAAAAGGCAATTGGCACGCCTGCAACCAAACAAAAGAAAACCAAACCACACAAAAAAATCAGGATGTTTATCATGCCCAACTGATTAAGCTGCGGCGCGATCCCGAAGCAGAAGGTCACGAATAATCCGACACCAATGATGGCGATAAATAGATTCTTTTTGGATACAGTTCTCAATGCATAAGCGCCAATGACCAACAACATTAAGATCATTCCCACAGCGATCGCCGCGACCCGGACTCCGCTTGGTATCGCAAGTGCAGGTGAGGTAACCATCCATTCACTTTCGACATGCTCTATCGACGGACCAATAAGTCCAATAAGAAAGGCACTAATTGCCACGAGAGCAAAGGCGTGGATCAAGCCGCGCCACTGAGCAGGAATCCTGTCAACGAACATTGTCAGTCGAAGATGCTCGTTTCGGTGCATGGCGAGCACAGCACCGAGCATGGCAACCCAAATGAATGTGATCGAGACGGCTTCGTCAATCCATCCAACGGGGTGAGAGAATACGTAGCGCGCAATGACGCCACCGAACAGCATCAAGACGATGCTGACCATCAGCGTGGCACAAAGAGCTTCAATCGGCATCATCCAACGTGAAAGATCGAGGCTAAGCGGCGATTCGTAGGGTGGTGTTTGGGCATCGTTAAATTCCGATGTGGTGGTGTCTCGACTGGTCATAGAAATCTCGAAAATAATCAATAAAGAAGAGCAACCTGCGCGTCATAGCCTGCATACCGGAAGACGACTCTCCCGATATGCCTGAATGTGTCAATCGCTCAAAGCGGCTCTCAGCGGCCTTCCAGAGTTAAACCAGCTTGCCACTGTATTTTTCAAGCAACGCCCAGGCTTCTGGACCAAATTTCTTTTGCCATTCAACGTAATAACCTGACTTCTGCAGCAACTCGCGGAAAGGTTTGGTATCGACACGGTTGAACTGCATGCCCTGTCCCTTTAGTTTGGTTTCAAGAGTAGCGTTCAGTACATCGTGTGCCGCTCGTTGTTTAACTGCGTGCGCATCAAAGATTCGAGTGGCTAACAACCTCAGGTCTTCCGGTAAGGCATTCCAATTCTTTTTATTTCCGACAAGGGCGAAATACTCCCACATATGCGAAGTGGAAGAGCAGTATTTCTGAACTTCGTACAGCTTTACTGCATCAATTGTTGGCAATGCGTTTTCTTGACCGTCGACAACCTTGGTCTGGAGTGCCGTGTAGAGTTCACCAATAGGCACACTCGCAGGAGAGGCACCTAGTCCCTTGAACATGGATGTCCACAACGGAGTGGCAGGCACGCGAATCTTCATTCCAACCAAATCGTTCGGAGTAATGATTGGCTTAGATGAGTGCGTAATCTGACGGAACCCGTGGTCAAAGACTTGACCGACTTGAATCAGGTTAACCTTATCAAAGGCTGATCGAATGTACGCACCAAGATCTCCTTCCATAGCCTTCCAAACCGTAGCGTAATCTGGAAAAGCAAAACCGATCGAATTTAGCGATGCTGCAGGAATCAAGTTGCCATAAATTGAACCAGCCGTGCAGACGAAGTCAATCGCACCGGATCTCACCTGAGAGAGTGCATCCGTGTCACTACCCAGCTGACCATTCGAGTACACATCGATATTCAAACGACCGTTTGACGCCTTCTGAATTTCCGCACAAGCGGCCTTCAGAGCCGCAGGAGTTGGATGACTATCTGGCAAGGTGATTGCAATTTTCAAATTGAACTTGCCTGCCCCCTGTGCTAACACAGCACCGGGGACCAGCGTAGTAGCGGCGATGCCAGCAATTCCTTTAAGTACGTCTCGACGATTGGTTGTGACTAGATCAAAGGAAATTTTGTTTGCGGTGAAATTTAATGACATGGTATGTCTCCTCTAAATAGTTTTTATGAAATCGCTCAGAACACATTCGGTTGGTGAACTTCTATGCAATGTCCATCCGGGTCGTAAAGAAAGACTTGATGCCATCCGGGAATAGCCCAGCAGCCGTAATCGGAATAGCGGAGTCCCATTTCATCGCACTTTCGCATGAAGCCCTGAATGTCATCCGTACGGAAACAGAAGTGACCATGCCCCATAGGGTTGACGAACTTCTTCATCTTGAAGCCAGTTTCCAGGTCACGCTCGGACCAGTGAAATTCGATGTCACCATCGGTCAGAAAGTCCACTTTCCCTGTGTAAGCTCGATCTTCACGCTCACGACTAATGACGGTGTGAGCTTCGTCGTTAATTGCACCCAAGTTAAACAAGGTCTTGTAGAACTTGGTCAAGCGGGGCAGGTTATCGGTGCAGATGTTCATGTGATGGAACTTGAAATTCATGGAGGTCTCTCTTTCATTCAAATGATGGGCCGCTATCGCGATAGAAACCCTACCGTGCGCGGAGTCGAGTGCGGAGGCATGCATGCCGCTCAACACTTTCGCAACTGTATCAACATTTGCAGGTGAAAACAATGATGTACAGGCAAAAGATACTAAGGGTTATCCCTTGTATATAAGCAGTTATTTGCGCAAATATAGGCTTTACGCATCTTTATATGAATGCTATCATTCATGGATGAAATCACATCATTGCAACGCAGCCACAGCTCAGGACGGGAAAGAGTGGCATTCTCGAACCGAGATTTGCAGCGAATCGGCTGTACGGCGCACCGCCGCAATGCTTGATATCGACTCGGATGCCTTTGTTAAAGGAACACCCCTGCCTAGGGGATGGCAGTTCATACTGATGGGAGCAGACACTAGGCGCTCTTTACTTCGTGCCGACGGATTTCCAGGGCTAGGAGTCACGATGCCGGACTTTGGTCTTCCACGGCTGCTGCTAGGAGGTCGAACCGTTTCCTACCTTAAGGACATCCCAATAGGAGGTTCGGTACTGCGCAGCAGTTGCATTCAAAGCCTCACTAGAAAAACAGTGGAGTCTGGACCGATGGCCGTGGCTGAAATTCGACACGAATTGAGGCTTGATGGCGATACGTCTCCAGCCTTGATTGAAACTCAGACGTACTTATTGCTGCCGGCGCTTAAGGGCTCGTCGTCAAATACAGTTTCTAGTCAACAGGCTGACTTGTCTGGATATCGCGTAACCACTGTTGTTCCGGATGAAACCCTACTCTTCCAATATTCAGCTCTCGGTTTCAACTCACACAAAATTCACATTGATAGGTCTCATGCCCGTCATGTGGAAGGTTTCCCGGACTTGGTCGTAAATGGAGGCCTTGTGACGCTATTGCTAACTGAGTTCTTGCGCCGTGAAATTGGCGTTCAACTTTCGTCAATTAAAGTTCGCCACATTACTCCATTGTTCTGCGGCAGGCCTATTACTATCGTTGCGAATCAGGAGGATGCAAAGTGGCGGTTGCGTGCCTATGACCATCGATCCACCTTAGCCGTCGACATGGAGGTTGGCACTCATGAGCTTTGAACCATTAAAAGGCCTTCGCGTACTCGACTTGACGAGTGTCGTGGTCGGGCCAGTATGCACTTGGCGATTGGGCCAGTACGGCGCGGAGATTATCAAGGTAGAGAGCCCAGAGGGTGATTTGATGCGTGGACTCGGGGGGCTCTCCCCAACCGGTCAGCATTCAGGCACATATCTTCATCTGAATCGCGGCAAGAGAAATATCTGCCTTGATCTCAAGAAGCCACGAGCTCGCGATGTATTGATGCGTCTGATTGAATCAGCCGACATCATTGTCGCCAACATGCGACCCCAGGCACTTGAGAGACTCGGACTAGATGCGAAGACTCTTCGCAAACAGTATCCACAAATAATCTACTGCCTTATTACCGGATATGGAACCGATGGCCCATACGCCGGACAGCCAACATACGACAGTGTGGTTCAAGGTGCGACAGGAATGGCAGGGCTTTCGTTGCGTCGAGACGGAACACCGAGCTATGTGCCGATGCTGATCTGTGACCACGTTGCAGGAGAAATTGCTGCGGGAGCCGTCCTCGCTGCAGTTGTCGAACGTAAAGCTACTGGGCAAGGGTGCAGCATAGAGGTGCCAATGTTTGAAACGATGGCTGCCTTCGTCCTTCAAGAACACCTTGGCCAGCAAAGCTTCGACCCGCCCGTTGGTCCGGCAGGCGACCTACGACTACTCAGTCCATACAACCGCCCCATACAGACTGCCGACGGGTGGATATCGTTTACCGTGAACACAGACACACAGGTGCGGGCATTCCTGAAAGTAACTGGAAGGAATGACCTTATAGATGATCTTCGCTTCAATAGTGTTGCTGCGCGCGCAAGGAACGTAGTGGAGTGGTTCGAACTAAGAGGTGCGCCACTTACGAGTAAGACCACAGAGGCATGGCTTGAATTGCTCCGCTCCGCAGACATAGCCGTACAGCCCTGCAATACTCTTGAGACACTTCCGAAAGACATTCATCTTCAGGCTGTGGGGTTGATAAGTTCCGAATCACACCCCACAGAAGGCAAGGTGGCAGCAATCCGGTCTACGGTTCGTTTCGATGACGGATATCCAGCTCTTAGGACGCCTTCACAGCCTCTAGGCTGGGAGACAATGGGGCTCTTGCGAGAAGCAGGGTATGAACCTCAAGAAATTGAAAAACTTATCAACGAAGGCGCAGCCATAGCCTCCGCTCCAATACCAACGTAAATGTTCTTGCAGCGCCCTAGGTGGTCAGTCAATTCGGTTTTCAGGCCGTTCGACCAGAGCCTTGGCCAGTTGCTTCATGCAAGATAGCAGTTTCCTGCCAAAGGACCGTTTACACAAAGCTTCTTACGGCCTCGGAACGGCGAAGTGTTTCTTTCAGCTCTATCCTGTCTTCAGTTTCCCGGCCACGAAACCACCAACTCGTTGTGACAAGTTACGTGCAGCCGAACCCAAGGCCTCCGTCACATCTGGAATCGATTTCCTCTGGTTCTGGTCAATACGCTCTGAATACGGGATCGTCAGTGCTGCAATCGCACGCCCTTGTGTATCGAGAATCGGAAAGCTAACTGCATAAAGACCACGTATCTGCGCACTGGGGATAGACTCGTAACCCGTCTTGCGAATGGTGTCAAGTATGGTACCTAACTGCGGATCCATTTGGGTGGGTCGCCGCTGTATCGATTCTTCAATCCACAACCTCTTGGTTTCTTCGTCTTGGAACGCCAATAACACACGACCAGATACAGAAATCAGAACATCAAGTTCAGAACCCGCGCGCACGCTGAAGCCCATACCACTTGGTGTATCTACCTTTGCCAGCACTACCTGTTTACCTTGTGAATAAACTGTCAGATGACAAGACTGGTCAAGATCCTTTGATAACCGCTCCATCACGGGCAAGGCCTCGAAAAGCAATCTATGTGTTGGAGGGTTAATGTGTGACAGCTCATAGAGCTTGGTCGTAATGGCATAAGAACTGTCGTCGACCTGGAAGACGTAATCTCGGTCCACGAGAGTGGTGAGCATGCGGTAAATCTCACCCACGCTACGACCGATGCGGAGTGCAATTTCTTTTTGCGACAAGGGATGATCGCTTCTACAAAGAATTTCTAGAATGTCAAGTCCCTTTTCAAGGGCAGGTGCAGCGTAAGTCCGCTTCTCCGTCTCGACCGTCTGGATTGGCTGTTGCAAATTTTTCTCCAACAAAGCTCCCAATGCATGCTCAGAGTCGATAGAGGTGGAAGGATTTTTCATCGAAACCTCAAGTCAAAGACCGCCAAAAACACAATTTTGACGACAGTGTATCACTGCACCTATGAATTCATCGATTTGCATATAAAATTGAATATTGACGTAGTGAGTTAAGAATGCGTTGAGCGCGGGCTATAGAGCAAGTTTCGCGCTGAAGTGCAGAAGCCAAGAAGTAGTCTTAAGTGTAAGCGTCTGCTGAAGGCATATTGAATCGATGACCAATCGAAACGATAGTGTGCATCATGAAGATCGTGCACACCAGTTCGAACGAGGTCGATAGCCCTCGCCCCACAAGACGTTATTACAGCCCG
>NZ_QEII01000207.1 GCF_003347515.1 Rhodoferax ferrireducens
GGTGAATCGCGTATTTCACCGTGATGCCCTTGTCGGTGAGCTTTTGCGCCAGTTCCTTCACCGCGTGCTGGGCCCGCGCCACGGCCAGGCCGTAGCCCGGCACGATGACCACGGTCTCGGCATTGCCGAGCACAAAAGCCGCATCGTCGGCGCTGCCGCTCTTCACCGCGCGCTGAACGGCGGCCCCGGCGACTGCCGTGGTGGCCTCGCCGCCGAAGCCGCCCAGGATCACGTTGAAGAAGGAGCGGTTCATGGCCTTGCACATGATGTAGCTCAGGATCGCGCCCGAGCTACCCACCAGCGAGCCGGCGACGATCAGCATGGCGTTGTTCAGGCTGAAGCCAATGCCGGCGGCGGCCCAGCCGGAGTAGCTGTTGAGCATGGACACCACCACCGGCATGTCGGCGCCGCCGA
>NZ_QEII01000208.1 GCF_003347515.1 Rhodoferax ferrireducens
CCAAACTTGTCGCTGCCATTTGCGAATTCAAAGCGAAAAACGACATCCGCTATTACTTGAACGGCGTCTACGTCGAGCCACTGCCAGCAGGCGGCGCTGTGATCGTGGCGACCAATGGCCATGCCATGGGCTTGTGGCGCGACCCCTCCGCTGTCGTGGAGCGCTCTGCCATCTTGCGCATCGGGAAGAGCCTTCGTGAGGCTTGCCGGGAGGCGGACGATGGCCGACTGGAGCTGGTCGACGGCCGCCTTGTTGTCACCAATGCGCAGAAGACGGAATACCACGTTCAACCAAACGGGGAGAAAGACGGCGAGGTAACGAAATGGGAGGTTGAAGGCAAGTACCCAGACTGGAAGACTGTTTTTCCTGACGAATGCCAAGTTGGCCCAATGGGCATGTTCAACGCCATGTATATGAAGATGGTTCACA
>NZ_QEII01000209.1 GCF_003347515.1 Rhodoferax ferrireducens
CCAAACTTGTCGCTGCCATTTGCGAATTCAAAGCGAAAAACGACATCCGCTATTACTTGAACGGCGTCTACGTCGAGCCACTGCCAGCAGGCGGCGCTGTGATCGTGGCGACCAATGGCCATGCCATTGGCTTGTGGCGCGACCCCTCCGCTGTCGTGGAGCGCTCTGCCATCTTGCGCATCGGGAAGAATCTTCGTGAGGCTTGCCGGGAGGCGGACGATGGCCGACTGGAGCTGGTCGACGGTCGCCTTGTTGTCACCAATGCGCAGAAGACGGAATACCACGTTCAGCCAAACGGAGAAAAAGACGGCGAGGTAACGAAATGGGAGGTTGAAGGCAAGTACCCAGACTGGAAGACTGTTTTTCCTGACGAATGCCAAGTTGGCCCAATGGGCATGTTCAACGCCATGTATATGAAGATGGTTCACA
>NZ_QEII01000210.1 GCF_003347515.1 Rhodoferax ferrireducens
ATCAGATTGGATTTCATGGTGTATCTCCTGAGAATTTGGGTATTGGGTAATTGAAATCAGGGGCTCAGGCAACCAGCTGCTGGCCGCCGAAGTTAAAGGCAGTGGGCAGGTCGAGCTTGAGATGCGAACTGGCATCAACGTTGGTCACCGTCGGGCCGACCTGGACGACGGTGGTTGGGCTGAAGATGCCGCCACCGGCAACGTTGGCCGAGTTGCCGCCAACGAGGGCGATGGCATTGCCGCCACGGACAGACGACATCGCAGCGCGGTCGAGTTCCTTGCGGGTGGACAGGTCTTGAATGATCAGATTGGATTTCATGGTGTAACTCCTTAAGTGGTTTGGGTTGGTGAGCATCAAGTTGCGCTCGGAGGAGCTATTGCATGGGCCGTGCCAGATGCTGTGCAGTGCCTGGAAATATTTGCAAGTCATTGAAAACAAAGGAAAAAATGTGCCGTTGACCATGGCCTGGCGTATTTTGTTCAGCACTCAGACCGGGTGCGCTGTCTGGTGCTGTAAAACACATTTACGACTACTGTCTGGAATGACCCATCACATGATTGGCAAGCTTCACTTGGCGAAGTGATGCGATCTGC
>NZ_QEII01000211.1 GCF_003347515.1 Rhodoferax ferrireducens
TTTCCATGGCTGTGCTCCTGTGGTGAACGAGGCCAATTGCCTCACCTCACAACATAGGCACTCGCCCACCTTCGGCAAACCACAAACGTCACATCGCAGGGTACCGCGCGAGCGGTTTAGTCCGACGCTGCATTGCCGACCATCAATGCATCCGGAATCACTGTTTGCATAGATCCAGTCGAATGGTTTCTGACTCTAATGGCCCGTAGCCACCGCCCCCACCAACGGCAACTCCAACAAAAACTCCGCCCCCCCATCCGCATGGTTGCGCACGCTCAACGCCCCGCCATGCTGCTCCACAATCCCATAACTGATCGACAAGCCCAGTCCCGTTCCCTTGCCCACAGGCTTGGTCGTGAAAAAGGGATCGAAAATGTGCGACAGGTGTTCCGGCGCGATGCCGGGTCCGTTGTCACGCAGGCGCAAGCGCAAATGCGTGCTGTTTACCTCGGTGTCTATCCACACCACCGGTGGCACGCGGTCGATGCCGGTGGCTGCATCCAGTGCGTTTTGCAGCAGGTTCATCAGCACCTGCTGCAGCTGGCCCGCGCTGCCGGTCACGGTGCAGGGCGCACCGGGTTGCCAATGCACTTCGAAACTGGGCGCGGCACCCTTGCGCACCCAGTGGATGGCGCGCTCGATTACCTCGTTGAGGTTGACCGGCGAGCGGGCCTCCGGGTCCATGGCGGAGAAGCGCTTGAGGCCATTGACGATGTCGGCCGTGCGCTGCGCGCCTTCAAGCGTGCCTTCGATCAGCGAGGGCAAGTCGCCCAGCAGGTGATCGATGCGCAATTTGCTACGCAGCGTTTCAAGCTGCTCGGCGGGTTCGTCGGCATGCACGGCGGCCAAGTAAACGCGCATGCGCTCACAGTAGCGGCTCAGGGCGTGCACGTTGCCCAGCACAAAGCTGATCGGGTTGTTGAGCTCGTGCGCGACACCGGCCACCAGCCGGCCCAGCGAGGCCATTTTTTCAGAATGCAGCAGTTGCTGCTGCGCGCGTTTGAGCGCTTCGTGCGCGGCGCGCAGCTCGTGGTAGGCGCGCTTGATTTCGGCCGTGGGCCGCGCCACGAACACGGTGCCGACCCGGCGCCCGCTGGCGGCCACGCGGGGCGTGCAGTTGGCATCCACCGGCACGCTTTGCCGCTGGGCGTCGAGCAGGTTGAGCTCCAGCCCTTCGCCGCGACGCGGCGGGTTGGTGTTGTCGAGCACGGTACGCGCACGGTCCGCGCTCTGGGTATCGGCCAGCAGGTCATAAATCGAGGTGCCGCGCAGTTCGGCGTCGCTGCGGCCGACCAGTTCGCACAGGGCGGCGTTGGTTTCCTCGATCACGCCGCGCTCGTTGCACACCAGCAGCACGTCCGACATGGCGGAGAGCACGCTGAAGATGAATTGCTGCGACTGCTCCAGCTCGGTGTTTTTCTTCTCCAGCTCGATCTCGTCATGGATCAGCTGCGAGTAGACCTCGTCCATTTTCTGAATAACGTCCATCCAGGTGGACTCGTCCACACCGTCCATGGGGCCGACGGGCAGCAAGCTTTCCAGACCCGGGGGGCGAGGGGCGGGCGTGTTGGCCGACGAAGAATCCGACTCATCCATGGCGTGAAATGGTTCCGTCATCAATGCACTGTGCAAACCATGCAGGGATCAAACGAACGCACGATGTGTTGCACCGCCACGGGCGTGATCTCTCCGTCCTGCACCGGCGCGCCCACCAGTGCCTGCTCCAGCGCGCCAGGCGTGCCGGCGGCGTCGCGCGGCGAGAAGTTCCAGGTGGTGGGCGCGACGATCTGGTAATTGGCAATGCGGCCCCGGCTGGCCACGACCCAGTGGCCCAGGCTGCCGCGTGCGGCCTCGCTCAGGCCTATGCCCACACCGTCGGTGAAGGTTGGCGTCGGCACGCAGTAGGCCTCGTTGTGTCGCAGTTGTTGCAGCCAGTTTTCCATCATGGGCACGACGCGCGCCAGCTCCAGCAGGCGCGCCAGCACCCGTGTGTAAACGGTGCCGCCGTGGCGGCTCACCGCGTCAAGCACCAGCGGGTGCGCGGACGCCAGTTGGCGCGCAATCGCGCCAGTCTCCACCACCTCGCCGGCCAGGCGCGGCGCCTTGTTCCAGGTGTAGGCCTCGGCCTTGTTGGCATCGGGCAGCGTGACGCCGTCGATCGGGTGCCGCGGTCCGGCCGTGTCGGACAGCCAGGCGTAGGTGGCGTCCTCACGAATACCCTGCTCGTCAACGGGTGCCAATGCGCCGGTGCTTGCGTGCCACACACCGTCTCCCAATTCGAAGCCGCCCTGTGGCTGCGGATAAGCGCCGTAACTGAGGTAGCGGCCCGGCCCCGGCCCCAGGCCGGTCAGTGCCGCGTCTTGCACCATGCTCAAAAACAGGCGGAAATCGCCGCGCCAGGGGTCTTGCGCCTGCCAGGCCCACAGCGCGTCTTCACTGTCCAGCGCTGCTATTTGTTCGAGCGGCGCGGCAAACAGCTGGCGTTCCAGAAAGCCGCGGAACTCGCGCACTTTCGCCAGCAGTCGGATGCGCTCGGCGACCTCGATCGGGCGCGTCGAGCCGCCGGGCTCGATGCTCTGCGTATGCGGCCACTTGCCGGCCAGCGTGCCCAGGAGCGTGAACCAGCGCTGGCGTGCTGCGATGGCCGCGCGCGTTTGCTCGCCGGTCTGCGTGGCAAAGCGGCGCACCGCTTCCGCATGCCAGGGCTGCTGCGCATACACCGGCCGCGTGAAGTCGGGCATGAAAAACAGATAGAAATGCGTGAGGTGGTCGGCCAGGTTTTCGGTCGCCAGAATCACGTTGGTGACGTGCTGGCCGTTGGGCGGCATCGTGATGCCACCCAGGCTGGCCAGGGCCCGCGCGCAAGCCACCGACTGCGACACCGAACAAATGCCGCAGATGCGCGGCACGTACACCAGCGCGTCATGCGGTGCTTTGCCTTGCAGGATCTGTTCGAAACCGCGGTACATCGGTGAATTCACATGGGCCGAGGTGACCCGTCCCGCCTCGATGTCGAGCGTGACTTCGAGGTCGCCCTCGACACGATTGAACGGGCCAACAATCAAACGGGACATGGCAGGCTATTCATTTCAAGCGGGTCTTTCGCGCGACGGGCGCCACCACCAGGTGGTCGGCCACGGCGTTGAGCTTGACGCGCCGGGGCGTGGCGTGTTTCGACAGCGAGGCCAGGGCCACAAACCAGGCCTTGGGCATGTCGGTGGGCAGGCCAATCGGAATGCCGGCGAACTTCGGCGTCTCGTGGAAAGGGTGGCCGGGCTCCTGAAAACCCGGCTCGGTGCAGGCGATGCAGGCGTAGCCGCCGCGCGTGCAGGAGCCTTCGCCATTCCACAGCCGGGTGTTGCAGTCGGCGTGCACTTGCGTGCCCTTGCAACCCATGTGCTCCATCATGCAGCCCAGATCGGACGGCTTCTCGGCGCTGGCCTTGTATTCGTAGTACTCGTTGCGCGTGCAGCCGTGGTGCACCAGCTGGTCGGCGTAAAAGCGCGGGCGGCCCAGGGTGTCGAGATCGTCCGCGCCAAACGTTTCTGCGGCCAGGGCCATCAGGCTGTCGATCACCCAGCTGGGGTGTGTGGGGCAGCCCGCGATGTTGATCACCGGCAAGCCGCTGGTCGAGCGGAACTCGGCCCCGAGCAGACCACCGATGCGGTCATCCTCATACTGAAGGCCGCAGGCGTCGGTGGGGTTGGTGCCACCGGCTGTTACGCCGCCCCAGGCCGCGCAGCTGCCGACCGCCACCACATGGCGCGCCTGCGCGGCCAGCCGCGTGACCCAGTGAATCATTGGAATGCCGGTGCCGGCCAGCACATGGAAGCGGCCGGTGCCGTGCGGTCCGCGCAGGAGCGAGCCTTCGATGCACAGGGCATCGAGCCGCAGGCGCCCGGCCACGATGTCCTCCAGCATGGCGATCAGCTCGTGGCCGCTTTCCAGCGAGAGGGAAGGGTGCCACATCAGGTTGACACCCGCGTCGCGCAACTGGCCGTGAAAGTCCGTGGTGTCGGCGCACAGCAGCGACATGCTGCAGCCGCCACAGCCGCCGGATTGCAGCCACAGCACATTGAAGGCCGGGCCGGTTGGTAGCGAATTTGCCATGATCAACCCTCCAGTCCGAAGCGGGCCATCTTGCCGCGCAAGCCAACGCGCGACAAACCGAGTTCCGTGGCGGCGCGCGTCTTGTTCCAGCGGTGGCGCAACAGGGTTTCGCGCAGCACCATGGCTTCGATGGCATCAAGCCGCTCACCCAAAGTGCCGCTGCGCGGCAGGACCGCCGCTTGCGCCCCGGCCTGGCTGGCGGTCGCCAGGCCGGCCTGGCCGTGCAGCACGCGCAAGGAGAAAGACGAGGCATCGACCACATCGCCGTCGCTGAGCGCGATGGCGCGCGCGATCTCATTGCGCAATTCACGAATGTTGCCGGGCCAGGGGTAGCCCATCAGGCAGGCCAGGGCCTCGTCGCCGAGCGTGGCCTCGGGGCGGCCCAGCTCGGCGCCCACCTCTTGTACCAGGCGCCGGGCAATCGGCGCGATGTCGCCCGCACGCTCACGCAGCGCCGGCACCGTGATCGAGACGCCGGCGATGCGGTAATACAGGTCTTCACGAAACAGGCCTTCGCGCACGCGCTGCTCCAGGTCGCGGTGGGTGGCGGCGATCACCCGCACGTCCACTGGCACCGAATGTGCGGCGCCGACCGGACGCACTTCCCGTTCCTGCAGCACGCGCAGCAGCCGCACCTGGAACGCTGGCGAGGTTTCGCCGATCTCATCCAGAAACACCGTGCCACCGTTCGCGCGCTGGAACAGGCCGGGGTGGTCTTCGTAGGCGCCCGTGAAGGCGCCGCGTTTGTGGCCGAACAGTTCGGATTCGAGCAGGGTGTCGGGGATGGCGGCGCAGTTTTCCACCACGAAGGCGCCGCCGGCGCGCGGGCTGGCGTAGTGCACGGCACGCGCCAGCAGCTCCTTGCCGGTGCCGGATTCACCCAGCACCAGCACGCTCAGGTCGTAGCGCGCGACGCGTACCGCCACCTCGCAGACGGCGTCCAGCGGGCTGCCGGGCGCACGCTCGATGCGGTCGAAGTCGAAGATGCTGCGCGCCTTGGTGAGCTTGGCGTTTGCGCGCTGGCGCAGCACCGGCGTGCTGGTGCGCAATTCCAGGTGCAGCCGATTCGTATCGCGCTGCAGCGTCTGCGCCTCCACGGCATTGCGCACGGTGGCCAGCAGGTGGTCGGGCACCCAGGGCTTGAGGATGTACTGGTAAATGCCCGCCTCGTTGATGCCGGCAATGATGTCTTCGGAGTCGGTGTAGCCCGAGATCACGATGCGCACCGTGTCGGGCCAGCGCTCGCGCACTTCCTTCAGGAACAGTACGCCGGTCAGCCCGGGCATGCGCTGGTCGCACAGGATCACGCTGATGTCGGTGCGCTCCAGCCGCTCACGCGCCTCGTCGGCATCGCTGGCGGTGTACACGGTGAAGTCTTCGTCAAGCGTGCGGCGCATGGCCTCTTGTGAACGCACTTCGTCGTCCACCACCAGCACCGTCGGCAAGGTATCGGCCAGATTCATGGGCGGTGAACGGCCAGATGCCGTGGTGTCCAGGCATGGGGTAGCTTGTGCACAAAGTGGTAGCGCGCCACGTGGTAGCTGGGGTCGAAACCGTAAAAATTGCGGTGCATGCGGGACAGTTCTTCTTTGCGGTAGTCAGCTAGCGGCCGGATGGCCTCGTCAGCGGCGCGGACCTGCTGTTTTTGCAGGATTCGCTCCGGTAAATTGTAGGTGAGCGCCAGCGCCAGTGCATCAGGGATAACGTCACGTTCGAGCGCGGCGGGGGAGGTGTCCAGGCAGCGGTCCAGCAGCCCCATGCGCTGCGCGTCAGCGGCCAGCAGGGGCAGGCGCTGCCTCATGAGCTCGCGTGCCCGCTCTGGCCCCAGACGTCGGGGCAGCAGGTAGGTCCAGTATTCTGAACCGTAGAGGTTGCCCATGTTGCGGTAGTGGGGGTTGAGCACCGCGCCCTGGTGCGCCCAGACCTCGTCGGCCGCCAGGGCCAGAAACACGCCGCCGGCGCCGGCATTGCCGCGCAGCACTGCCACTGTGATCCGGTCGGTGGTTGATATGAGCTCCTGTGCCACGTCGTTCATGGCATTGATGTTGCGCCAGGATTCGTCGGCGGCGCTGCTGTCGGGGCGATGCGCGGCCGCTTCGATGCAGTTCAGGTGGATGCCGTTGCTGAAGAAGTCGCGCCCGCCGAGCAGCAGCAGCACCCGGGTGTCGCGCTGCTTGGCTTGTTTGAGCGCGGCCAGCAAGCGCTCGCACTGTTCGGTGGACATGGCGCCGTTGTAGAAGTCAAACGAGAGACAGCCCACGCGGGCGCCCGCCGGCCCCTGCTCCCAATAACGCAACTCGGCCCATTCGTCGTCTTCGCGTTCGAGCGGCACGGACCACACCGGCAGCGTCGCCGCCTCCGGCGCAAAGGCCAGCGTCGCCGGCAGTTTGAAAGCCGACTCGTCGCCGCAGGCGCGGGCCAGGCGGACCTGTCCGATCCAGACGCCGCCATCCACGGTGCGCCGCAGCAGGGCGCCATCTCGCTGGGCCACCACCGCACCTACTGCAGTGCCTGCCAGCGCCTGCAGGGCCGTTCCGGTGGCGGGGTGGGCGTCAAATAAATGGCAGGGAAGGCCAAACAGTTCGTCCTGGACGCCCGGCTGGCCGTCGGCGCCGCGCAGGCGGGCCAGAATTTCGGCGGTGGTGTGGTTCAGCCAGTCGATGCGGCGCGCGGTCTGCGGCATGGCGGGTCGCCAGGTGCAGCCAACCGAGCCCGCGTCGGCCACCGCTACCGTCGTCGGTGCCGGTGCCTCCGGTGGGTCGTTATCGCCCAGGCGTTGCACGGCGCGCAGCACCGCCACCAGCGCTGCCTCGGTGACTTCCGACCGGTAGAGACTGCCCTTGCTGGCCGGGCGCATGTCGAAACGGGCATGGGCCCACACCGGGCCGGCGTCGAAATCGGCATTGGCCTGCAGCACGGTCACGCCCCACTGCGGTGTTTGCTCCAGTACGGCCCAGTCCAGTGCGGCCGGCCCGCGGTCGCCCGGCGGGCCGGGATGCACGACCAGGCACAGCACCGAGCGCCAGACGGACTCGGGAATGCGCCGTTTGAGAAATGGCGCGATCAGCACATCCGGCTGGAACAGGGCACAGGCTTCTTCGGTGACCGAGTCCGAAATGTCCAACTCCACGGACAGCTGGTGCCCCCGTGCTTTCAGGGCCGCGAACAGCCGTTGTGACAGGCTGTTGAAGCTGTGGCAGAGCAAGAGAATACGCATGGAAAGTGATACAGCTTGAGTCAGGGGCGGAGCGCAGCCACCAGTGCGGCAGCCCGCTTTCGGCCCAGATAGATATGTAACTTGGCTTCGAGTCCGTCCAGCGCTGCACCGAAATCGTCCCGTGTGCGGGCCGTCAATAGAGGTTTAGCAACGATGACCACATCGGGTCCGAAAAGTGGCGCCAGGCGGGAAAGCGCCTCGCGGCGAAGTCCGGTCAGGCGGGCCGCCACCTCTGTATCGGCCGGCACGGATGCCGCCAGTGTTGGTGCGTCCGTTGGCGATGGCATCACCGCAGCTGTGCTCTTTGAGGGCACGGGTTCTATATGCCCTTGCGCTGCCAGCTCTTGAAGTATTGACGTTGCGTCGGTACCTATTTTTTTCTGCAGAGCGGCCACGCTGTCAAGACCGTTGACCAAAATTAGCGTGGTACGTGTACGGATGGACAAGCCAGCGGCACGTGATTTCACCTCAGCAACGCCTTGCTCGCTTTTACGGTAAACACGGCGCAGATCATTTTCCATAGAATTTTGGTATAGAGCTGACTACAAGCCGTCGATGTCACCGTTTTAGCAAATACGTGGCAATTGCTCGCCGCTGAGCCAGTCAACGACACGGCGGCCGCCGAAACGGGTGTTCATTTGCACAAAGTGGTGCGGGTCTTCAGTCACGGTACCGATGCGCACCGCTTGCGCCCCCAGCGGGTGGGCGCGCATGGCGAGCAACAGGGCCTCGGCGCTCTCGGGGCGGCAAATCGCAATCAGCTTGCCTTCGTTGGCGATGTACAAGGGGTCCAGGCCCAGCAGTTCACAGGCCGCATCGACCTGTGGCAGCACCGGAATCGCGGCCTCTTCCAGCACCATGCCGACGCCGGACTGACCGGCGATTTCGTTGAGCGTGGTGGCCAGGCCGCCGCGCGTCGGATCGCGCAGCACGCGCACGCCGCCGGGCGCGGCCTGCAGCATGGCCGCCACCAGCGTGTGCAGGGCGGCGGTATCGGACTCAATTGTGGTCTCGAAGTCGAGCGACTCGCGTTTGGAAAGAATTGCCACGCCGTGGTCGCCAATCGTGCCCGACAGCAGGATGATGTCGCCCGGGCGCGCATTGACGCCGGCGATGTCAACGCCGGGCGCCACCACGCCGACGCCGGTGGTGCTGATGAACACGCCATCGCCCTTGCCGCGCTCCACCACCTTGGTGTCGCCGGTGATGACCGGCACGCCGGCCTCACGCGCGGCGGCGGCCATGCTGTCCACGATGCGCTTGAGTTCGCTCAACGGAAAACCCTCTTCAATGATGAAGCTGGCCGCCAGGTACAAGGGCTGCGCCCCGGACATGGCCACATCGTTGATGGTGCCATGCACGCTCAGACAGCCTATATCACCGCCCGGAAAAAACAGGGGCGACACCACATGGCCATCGGTCGCCATCACCATGCGCCCGCCGACGGGAATGGCAAATGACGCGCTGTCGTCGCCCTGGCGCAAATAGGGGTTGTCCAGCGCGGTCACGAACAGTTCTTCAATCAGTTGGGACGCGGCACGGCCGCCGGCGCCGTGGCCCATGTCGATGCGGCCATTTTTGATGTCGAGCGGTCGCAGGTAGTTTTTCTTGGCCATGGGGGTCATGCGGTTTCTGCCACGATGGCGATGTCGCGAAAGCGGCCGTAGGAATAGTGGGCGGCGCATGCCCCTTCGCTGGAGACCATGCAGGAACCGACCGGATTCTCCGGCGTGCAGACCGTGCCAAAAATCTTGCAATCGGTCGGCTTCTTGACGCCGCGCAGAATGGCGCCGCACTCGCAAGCTTTGTTGTCTGCCACGGGACGGTAGCCGAGCTCAAACCGGCGCTCGGCGTCGAACTCGGCAAAGGCCGGGCGGATTTTCAGGGCGCTGTAGGGCACCTCGCCCAGGCCACGCCACTCGAAACTGGTGCGCAGCTCAAACACCTCGGAGACCAGTGCCTGGGCGCTGAGGTTGCCGTCGCGGTCCACGGCGCGGGAGAATTCGTTTTCAACCTCGCAGCGACCTTCGTTGACCTGGCGCACCAGCATCAGCACGGCTTGCATTACGTCCAGCGGTTCAAACCCGGCAATCACCACCGGCTTGCGGTATTCCTCGGCAAAGTGCTCGTAGGGGCCAGAGCCGATGATGATGCTTACATGCGCCGGGCCAATGAAGCCGTCAATCGGCACCGTGCCGTATTGCCGCACTTCAGGCGATTCCAGGATGTGCGTGATGGCCGAGGGCGTCAGCACGTGGCAGCTCAATACGGTGAAATTTTTCAATCCCTGGCGCTGCGCATCCCGAATCGCCAGCGCCGTCGGTGGCGTGGTGGTCTCGAAGCCGATGGCAAAAAATACCACTTCCCGCGACGGGTTCTGGCGGGCGATGCTCAAGGCGTCGGCGGCGGAATACACCATGCGGATATCGCCGCCGCGTGCCTTGGCCTTCACCAGGGACAGGCCATTGGAGGCCGGTACACGCATGGTGTCGCCATAGGTGCACACGATCACGTTGCGGTCCAGCGCCAGCCCGATGGCCAGGTCGATGCGGCCGATTGGCAGCACGCAGACCGGGCAACCCGGTCCGTGCACCATGCGTACATTTTTGGGCAGCAGTTCGGCGATGCCGTAGCGCGAAATCGCATGGGTGTGGCCACCGCAGAACTCCATGAAGCTGTAGTTCCTGCCAGGCTGCACTTCGGCGGCTAAACGCTCGGCAATCTTGTGGGCGATGTCGCCATCGCGGAATTCGTCGATGTATTTCATGGGGCAATCTCCGCCTGTTGTGCGTCAAACTGCGCCATCTCGCCAAACAACGCCAGCGTGCGTTCGGCTTCCTCTGGGTCGATGCGGCCGATGGCGTGACCGACGTGAACAATCACGTAGTCACCCACCGCGACACCGGGCACCAGGGCGATGGAAACTTGCTTGCGGATACCGCCCAGATTGACAATGGCCTGCTCGTTGGCCAGGAGCTCAACGAGTTTGGCAGGGATGGCTAGACACATGGCAGGCTTTCGGTTTCAGGTGAATAAATTTGGTTATTTTGGCCTCTAGACCCCGTGGAATATGCGCTAGTAGCTATTGAATTGATAGTGTATGTGCGGTGTGCCACCACCCAGGCCTGGCCCAGCGCCAGCCCCGCGTCGCCACAGGAATGCCGCTGCGGCAAGAGCACACGAAGCCCGCGCTCTTGCAGGCCGGCGGTGACCCGGCCTGTCAGCAATTGGTTGGCAAAGCAGCCGCCACCCAGACACACGGTGCGGGTGCCGGTCTGTTCCGCGGCCTGTGCCGCCCAGCTGGCCAGCGCATCAGCCAGGGACAGGTGAAACCAGGCCGCCGCAGCGGGCATATCAGCCGCCGGCGTTTCAAGCAGTCGCGCCAGCAGAGGGCGAAGGTCGAGTTGTTCCATGTTATGCATGGCAACGCCGTGCCCAAGCGCGGGCATGCCGTTCTGGTCCAGCCAGGCCTGCGCCTGTTGCTCCAGCGCCATCGCGGCTTCGGCTTCATGGGCTTGGCGAACGCTGAGGCCCAAGGCGCCGGCGGCGGCATCGAACCAGCGCCCGGTGCTGCAGGTGCTCGGGCAGTTGATACCGCGCTCCAGCATGCGCTGCACCATTTCTGCGGCAGTTTTTCCGACGACCGGGGCAAAGCGCTGGCCGACTTCGCCGGTGCGGCCCAGCGCATGCAGCGCGGCGGCCGCCATGCGCCAAGGTTCGCGCGCCGCCACGTCACCGCCCGGCAGCGCCAGTGGCCACAAATGGCCCAGACGCCGCCAGTCAGTTTGACTTACCCATAGCAATTCGCCGCCCCAGGCGGTGCCGTCCGTGCCCAGGCCCACGCCATCGAGCGCCAGACCGACCACCGGACCCTGCACGCCGTGTTCGGCCATGACGGCGGCAATGTGCGCATGGTGGTGCTGCACGCCGATGGCCGGCACGCCGAGTTCATCCGCCAGCTCGATGGCCAGGCGTGTGCTGTAGAAATCGGGATGCAGGTCATGCGCGATGGCCGTCACCGGCTCCTGCGCCTGGCGCAGCAGTGAACGCGCAGAGACTTCCAGTGCCCGGCACGCTTCGGGATCGCTCAAATCACCATGCAGCGCTGACCACTGGGGCTGACCCGAGGTGAACAAACACGCGGCATTTTTGAGCCACGCACCGCAGGCCAGCACGGGGGGCAAGTTGGCGGTTTTCATGCCGGCTCCATGGCATAGCCGAGCCAGTTCAGCCAGGCGTCCATGCCCTCGCCGGTGGTGGCCGACAGCTTCAGTATTTCGATGCCCGGGTTGACGCGGCGCGCAAGTTCAATGCAGCGTTGCACATCGAATTGCACATGGGGCAACAGGTCGATCTTGTTGAGGATCATCAGCTTCGACGCGGCGAACATGTCGGGGTATTTGAGTGGCTTGTCCTCGCCTTCGGTCACCGACAGAATCGCCACCTTGGCGGCTTCGCCCAGGTCCCAAACCGCAGGGCATACCAGGTTGCCGACGTTCTCGATGAACAGCAGGCTGCGGGCGCCCACATGCGCGTGGTCGTGAGCATGCGGGTGATCGTGGCCGTGTTGGTGTGCGGCGTGATGCGCATCGTCATGGTGCTGGTGCAATTGCGCAAACGCTTGGGCCACCATCGGCGCATCCAGATGGCAGCCCTTGCCGGTGTTGATCTGCACCGCCGGCGCGCCGGTGGCCCGGATGCGGTCGGCGTCAAAACTGGTTTGTTGGTCGCCTTCGATCACCGCCACATGCAAGCCAGGCTCGCGCCGCTTGAGGGCGTTGATGGTGGCGCACAGCAAGGTGGTTTTGCCCGAGCCGGGGCTGGATACCAGATTGAGGGCCGTCACCCCATGCGCTTCAAAGTGCTGGCGGTTTTGACGGGCGATCTGGTTGTTGGCACCCAGAATATCGGTCTCCAGCTTGATGGCGCGGGTCTGGCTCATGCCGGGGACTGAAACCCGGGCAGCACCGGCGCCAAAATGCAAATCGCCACTATGGGGATCGACGTGGACATGGTCGTGGTCATGCACGGCATCGTGAGCATGGGAAGGCGCACCTTCATGTTCATGGGTATGGCTGTGAGGGTGCTCTTGTACCCCCGCCACAGCCGCTGTCTTGCCCGTGTTAGCGCAGCCGCAAACTACACACATGTTGTTGTCTCCTTATTTGTCATGTCAATCATCTTCCACCAGCATGTCAACCACGCGCAGTTCGGTGCCGCCGGTGGCTTGCAGCTGGTAGTGGCCACAGATCGGACAGGCGTCGCCGCGCTGCTGAATCGCGACCGATGCGCTGCACGGCAGGCACCAAGCTTGGCCGGGCGGCTCGTCAATTTCAAAGCGGGCATCCTGCAGGCAGGTGCCGGGCGCCAGGGCCTCCAGGGCAAACCGCAAGGCGCGTGCTTCCACGCCGGCGAGTTGCCCGGCTTCGAGGCGAAGCAGGGTGACACGGCGAAACCCTTCGCGTTGCGCCGCGTCTTCCACCAGCTTGAGGATGCCCCCTGCCAGGCTGGCCTCATGCATGGCAGTCCTCGGGATGGTTGATCATGAGTTCATGTTTCACACAGGGATCGTACGCGCTGAAGAGCAGATCGACCTCCCGGCAAATCCCTGATGTGCTTGGGGTCGGCAGCTGTTCCAGTGCCTGCGCGACCGCGCCTTGCGGATGGAAGTTCCATTCCGTGGGGGCCAGCACCTGGCACGAAACCACCCGCGCGTCGTCGCCCGTGCCGTCGAGCTGGACATGGTGCACCAGCAGGCCGCGCGCCATTTCGACCCAGGCGAGGCCTTCGCGCCGGGCCGTTGCCATGCTGCCCATCGTCAGCCAGGACGCGCCACTGCGGCCCGCTTCATCGGCCAGCGCCAGGCGAACCAGTTCGGCCAGGCGCGCGCCCAGGCGCAGCCACGGCGTGTTGATCACTTCCGGCGTGGCCTGGCGCAGACGCGTCCAGGGACCGGTTTCTGCACACTGACCGCGCCACAGGGGTTGGCGGGTGAAGCCGGGCTGGCGAACCAGGCAGTCGGCCAGCACCCTCAAACCGGCTTCGCTGGTGTGCACGCGCAAAAAGGGGGCTGCAGGCGTTGCCCGGTCAGCCAGCGGCCGGGCCTGGCGCAGCAAGCCGGTCAGCCAGCCGGGGCTGTCTTCGGTCCAAACGCGCAACCAGGCGGCGGGGTCCTGTTCCCACTGGCTCAGCCACACCTGCGCAGGCATACCCAGCAGCTGCGTTTCCAGCCACTGCTGCAGGCCGGGGCAGGGCTCGTTGAATGGGTCGCCGGACCGGGTTGACGCCACAGCGGCAAACAGCGGGCATTGCTGCAGGGCGGCATGGGCTTGCTGCCTGGCCTGTTCGGATGCCGGTCCCAAAGCCAGCTGCTTGGGCCAGTCCAGACCGATGCGGCGTACGTGTTCGCGCAGGGTTTCCAGTTGCAGGTCTTGCGCGGCATTCAGCCGGGCGGGCGTCGACCGCCCCAGCGCCGCCGTGACGGCCATGTCGGCACAGAGGCGATGCGCGTGACCGCACAGGCTGAAAAGACTGCCCAGCCGGCTTGCCAGGGAGGTGGCCGGCACACCGCGGGTGAGCAAGGCTGCCCAGTCGCGACGGCTGCTGACCAGGTTGTGGGGCCGTGCCTGGCCCGGCGCCACACGCAGCACCCCGGCCAGGTCGTCGGGCCGCGACAGGGTCATGCCTTGTCTCCCGCAGACGGCCGGCGTCCGAACAGGAAGGCCCGGCGCGCCGCCAGATCGGTCGATTTGGCCTGCGGCACTGGCGCAGGTTCCGGTGGCTGGCGCAACGTCGCCAGAACAGCCGCGCCGGTGGCGGACGCCGCCGCCTGATCAGGGAACTCGAACATGGGCGAAAAGAGCGAACAGGCCTCAAAACTGCCAAAAGCGGGCTCATGGCCCGCGATGAAATCAAAGCTTTCGGCCCCGACCTGATGAACCCGGCTGCTGCCCGCACGGTCGGGTTGATCGATTCGATCCAGCGGGAACCAGACCAGGTTCATGAACCACGGCGTCACCAGCACGCCCACGGCACCGTGTGTGCCGCCCGCTTCGGCGCCATCACCTTCACACAGCTCAAACCCAAGGGCTTCGACGCGCAGCGCCGGGTTCAAAATAGGAACGCCAGCCATACGGGCCTGGGCCACGTTGTCAAACAGCTCGACCAGCGCCTCAGTACGGGCGCGTAGCGAGGCCGCGAGTGATGATGGAAGTGTCAGGTTGTGCATGTTGATTCTGGCCTATGCCGCGTCCACCAGTACCATGAATTGTTCGGCTTCACCATCACACACGGGGCAGCGCCAATGGCTCGGGAGGTCGGTAAATGCCGTACCCGGCTCCACCTGCCACACCGGGTCGCCCAACGCCGGGTCATAGACCCACCAGCAGATCTTGCACTCCAGCCGCGCGGTCGCCGGCAGCCGCGCACTGTTGCCGAGGTAACTGCCTTCAAAGCGGGGGGCGCTGGAGGAAATCATGCCTGCTCCACCCATTCGAGCACTTCCTTGAGGCGCTCATAGGAGTCATTCAGGTCTTCCGGTGCCGCCAGTGCCACTTCCGGGATCTCAGTGACCTCAACCGTGTTGAGGATCACCAGGTCTTGCGAGTTGTAATACACCACGCGCCAGCAATGCGGCGTGCAGGTGTTGGTGATGCGGCAGTTGCCGTAACCGCGCGAGAGAATCAGCACGCGGCCCGTGCCCAGATGGTGGTCGAGAAAACCGATGTCTTCGTTGGACATGGGCAGCAGGGTGAGATTCACCACATGCGCCGGCTGGCCGGGCTGCCAGGTGCGCCACTGGTCCTCGATTTCAGCCAGCAGCGAGGGCGCATTCTGCACATTGGGCGGCAAGGCACCTTCCCAGCGTGGCACGGTGGGCCAGACGTCCTGCCTGGCCGTGGTCTTGAGCACCGCCGGCACGGCGCCCAGCTCCAGCGTGTCGGACACCACGGCGCCATTGACCGACTGAATGACGCGCCAGACCCCGGCAAACACCGATTCCTGAATGTTCAATTCGACTTGCGCATCACCCGCGCTTTTGACCAGTGCGCTGACTTCGCCTTCACCCAACACCTGGTTGATCAATTTCAGATCAGGCATGGCCAAATGGCGCAGGTCCACGCTGCGGTTGGGACCGCCGTGGCGTACCTCTTCCAGCTGCGCCAAAGCCTCGCGCAAGGCGATGTGCGCACCGACGCGGGCCGCAATTTCTTCCGGTTCCGGCAGCACCGGCGGGCGGAAGGTTTCCATGCCCTGCGGCATGGGCATGTAGTCCAGCACCTCATCCTCAAGTTGGCTGCCGGGACCGATGCTGACGACGGGAATGGGAAAGTCTTTCATCTCAAGATACCTCTTTTAGTAACAGCTTCAGTGGCAGGACGTGCCCAACGCGGTGGCGCTGACCACGGGAATGCCAATCGTCGGTGCGCGTGAAATCGGCATGGCCAGTGCGCGGGCCATTTCCCGCACATAGTCGTCCCAGTCGTGCATGCCGCACAGCGTGGTGACGTACTGGCCATCGCGCAGAAATAGCAGCGTGGGCCAGCGCTGCGAGCCGTAGCGCTTGGCCAGGTCCTGCTCGATTTCACGCGGTACGACGGCCACCTTGAAGCGACCCGGAAAGCAGCGCTGCAGTTCCGGCAACACCACGGCGACATCCTGACCCTCCGGAAACTGCACCGCGTCACCGGCGAACAAGACCACGCGGTCGCCGCCCTCGGCGGCCCAGGCGCCGATGCTTGTCTCATCGACCCAGGTGGCACCGTGCACGCTCACCAGGCGCTCAACCAGCGGTGATGTTTCGGACGCAGCACGAGGGGCTTGAACCGGCAGTTTGATAAAGACTTCGCTGCCTGCGGCAGCCATGGTTTCAGTGTTCAAGATATTTCTCCAAAGGTGTTTGTTGCATCGAACCCGACAGCGCCAACAGCTGCTCCCGGCTCATGGCGGAGGGCAGACTGAAACCCACGCTGAGTTCGCGGCTCTCGCCCTGCAACGCAGCTTCCATCATGTCCAACGTGGCGTTAATTTCCTGCGCCCGTTCCACGCTGATCCGCTCTTGTGCGCTGTCGATAAAAATCAGCAGCCATTCACCCGCTACGGCCGCGCCGATCAGGGCGGTGTTGACGCGTCGACGCTCACCGCGACCCTGGCACCGGGCATGGCCGGGCTCGACGGCAAGCACTTGCATGGGAATACCAATACACATGCGGGTGGCCTCAAGTCGTTACAGCAGAAGGAAAGAACCGGTCGTCGCCCATGCGGCAGGCCAGGTCTTCGTCGGGCCGTTGGCCCTCATAAGTTGCCAGATCAAGCTGGGCGAACGTCACCGCCTCAAGTTCAGTGAGGGGCCGGGTCCGGGCCACGGGCTGCGCACCCCAGTTGCGCAGCGCATGCACGCCCAATGCCAGGGCGTCTTCCATGGCTTGCTTGACGCGAGGGCGCAGGCTGCCGCCATAGTCGTCCAGCTCCTCGGGCTGGCAACCGATTAGCATGACCTGGCGCGGAAATTTTTCCGTCAATTGCGCCAGCATGAGTACTTCCTGAAAGCCGGTCTGGTGCAGGCTCATTTTTTTGGCGCCCATGAAGCGGGGAACGTTGTCGCCCTCGACCGTTTTCAAGGTGCCCGGTTCCAGTCCGTAGTCGATGGCATCAAAGATGAGCAGGCGGGTGGCTTCCTGCACATGCTGAATCAGGTACAGGCCTTGCGTGCCGCCATCAATCAGCCGCACATGGGGGGCAAATTCATAGCGGCTTTGCAGTGTCTGGATGCATCGCACGCCAAAACCTTCATCGGCCCACAGGACGTTGCCAATGCCCAGGACACAAATGGTTTCCGGGTTGTCACCCTCCCGGTGAATGCTGCTTTCAGGTGCGCTTGTCATGGCATTCAGTCCTTGAAAGTGCGGTGACCCGAGATCATGGTGCTGACCACGCTGGAGCGGCCCATGATGTCTTCCCGGATGGCGGCGTAAACATGCAGGATGACGAAAATAACCAGGCCCCAAAGGCCGAGATGGTGCCAGGTGTGCACGTCCTGCGACTGTCCCATCAAGGGGATCACCCAGCCGAACAAGCGTTCCTGCCAGGAACCCATTTGGGAACCTTCGCCGTACAGTGCAAAGCCGGTGATGATCATGAACAGCGTGAGCCCTACAAAGCCAAACACCATCGCGAAGCGCGCCAGCGGGTTGTGGCCGACAAAACGCCCCGGCCGATCCGAGAGGAAGGCATACCACTTGAGCATGCCGAGCAGGTCATGCCAATAGGCGCGCTGGAAGATCGGCACCCAGAATAATTCGCGCGCATGGTGGTTGCCGACAAAGGCCCAGTAGATGCGCCCGAGCAGGCCCACGGCCAGCAGGTAGCCGGCAGCGAAGTGCGCAAAGCGGATGTAACCCATCAGGAAGTTGGCACTGGCCTCGCCGGGCTGTGTCGGCAAGGGCGAGCCAATGAAATAGCCGCTGATGGCCAATACCGTGATGGCGAGTGCATTGATCCAGTGCCATGCGCGGATCGGGGCTTCATAGACATAGACCGACTTGATGGACGAGGCCCGGGCGACCTCGAGCGCATCGGCGGCCGCTTCATCGACCGACGTTGCGCTGTGGTGCTGGCCCGGTGTGGCGTGTGTAGTAGTCATGGTGCTTCTCCGTTGAAAGCCGTTCCTGGCGTGCGCTTACAAGCGCGCCGCCAGCATCACCAGGCCCGATGTGCCCATCAGTAAGGCTGCGGTGCGACCCACCCATGTCGGCAAGTGCTGCAGCGCGTTGCCTGCGGCCAGCCCGACGCCGTGCAGTGCCGCAGACCCGAGCATGAAGCCTGCGGCATAGCTTGCAAATGACTGCCCGGCCGCCAGTTCAGCGCCATGGGCATAGCCGTGCAGCAGCGCGGCGACCGAGATCAGGGCCAGGCCGGTTGTCAGCCCGATCCGGCGTGCCAGCAACAGCAGGGTGCCCAGAGCGACCACGCTGGCTGCAACGCCGGGTTCCGCTTGCGGCAATACAAACCCCGCCAGTGCCACCAGCGCTCCCACGAGCAGCATCGCTATGAACAGCGCGGGCCCCGCCAGACGATGGGCCTTGGGCAGCATGACGACGGACCAGATGCCCACCGCCACCATGGCCAGCAAGTGGTCCAGTCCCAAAAAGGGGTGAACGATGCCGGCGAAAAAACCCTCGGCGCCATGCCCGGTATGGGCTTGCGCCGCGGCCACGGTCGTCATCAGGGTCACCGCGGCCAAGGACCGCAAGAAGTTGATTTTTTTCATTTTGAAATGTCTCCTGAAAATTTAGGACAAGTTGCGAAGATGCGCTCAGCGCACGGTGACCGTGGCCATCTCCTGCCCGTCAGGACTCATCACATGGGTTGAGCAGGCCATGCAGGGGTCGAACGAATGCAGTGTGCGCAGAATCTCCACCGGTTGTTCCGGGTTGGCCATGGGTGTGTTCATCAAGCTGGCTTCGAAAGCGCCAATCTGGCCTTTGTGGTCGCGTGGACTGGCGTTCCAGGTGCTGGGCACCACGCACTGGTAGTTCTCGATGCGGCCGTCCTTAATCTTGATCCAGTGGCCCAGCGCGCCCCGGGGTGCCGCGACGCTGCCCACGCCTTTGGCTTCCTTGGGCCAGGTGGCAGGGTCCCACTTTTCGACGTTGGCGGTGGCGGTATCACCGGCCTTGATGTTGGCGACCATCTCCTTGAAATCGTCGTACATCATCTCGGCGCAGTACTGTGATTCCAGCGCCCGCGCCAGCGTGCGGCCAATGGTGGTTGGCATCAACTGTTTGACGCTGTACTGCGTCTCCGCCATGCCCAAGGCCTTGGGAAAGGCCTTGTTGATGATGGCGGCGGAGGTGTCGATTTGCTCCTTGACCCGCTGGCAATATTTGTTGCCTTGTTGGGCGTGGGCATAACCGAGGATGTAGCGCGACAGTGGGCCGACTTCCATCGCGTGACCGCGCCAGCGCGGTGACTTGACCCAGGAGTACTTGGCGCTTTCGTCGATTTCGTCAATGCTGGTGCGGGTTCCTTTGGTTTTCTCTCCCAATACGTAATTGGGTTCTGTCACGCCATCCCAGCCGTGCAGACCCTTGGTTTCGTCGCCGTATTTGTACCAGCTGTGCGTCACGAACTCCTGCACCTGCTCCGGGTCGCGCACATCAACGGCGTGGATCTTGTCCCAGTTGCCGTCGAGGATGGCGCCGCCCGGCAGCTTCTGCGTGCTGTGGTCGCCCATGACTTTTTCGTAGGTGCCGTAGTCCATCACATTGGTCGCGGACAGTCCGCCGCCGTAGAGCCAGCCGGCGTTTTTGTAGATGGTGCCGATGGCCAACACGTCGGGGATGTAGACGTTGTTGTTGAACTCGATCATTTCCTTGATGCGTTGCTCAACAAAGTTCAGGCGTTCCATGTTGACCGGTGCGCCCGCCGCGCCCTCCTTGTCGAGGTTGATCGCGCAGGGCATGCCGCCCACCAGGTAGTTCGGATGGGGGTTCTTGCCGCCGAAGATGGTGTGGACCTTGACCCATTCCTTTTGCAGGTCCAGCGCTTCGAGGTAGTGCGTGACGGCCATCAAATTGGCTTCAGCCGGCAACACATAGGCCTTGGAGCCCCAGTAGCCGTTCATGAAAGGCCCGAGCTGGCCGCTCTCCACGAATTTCTTGAGACGATTCTGGATGTCGCGGAAATAGCCGGGTGATGACATCGGGTGGCTGGGAGACACCAGCTGCTGCAGCTCGGAGGTCTTTTTCGGATCGGCCTTGAGGGCGGACACCACGTCCACCCAGTCGAGCGCGTGCAGATGGTAGAAGTGCACCGCATGGTCGTGCACCTGCAGTGTCTTGGCCATGATCTCGCGGATCAGGTAGGCGTTTTTCGGAATCACGATACCGAGCGCGTCTTCCACGGCACGCACCGAGGCCAGGGCGTGGCAGCCCGTGCACACGCCGCAAATGCGTTCGACAAAAGCCCAGGCGTCGCGTGGGTCGCGGCCCTTGAGAATCACTTCCAGACCGCGCCACATCGTGCCCGTGGACACCGCGTTGCGAATGATGTTGTTGCTGTCGACGTTGACCTCGACACGCATATGGCCTTCAATGCGCGTGACCGGATCGACCACGATGCGTCGGCCCGTGTTGTCCATCTTGAAACCTTGCGTTTCGTATGCACCCATTTTGTTTCCTTGGTTGTCTTGTGTTGTGCTCAGTGCTCAGCCGGGGCTGATGCACTTTGGCGGGTGTCTGTCTTCTGGTTCGCGCGCTTGATGGCCGATACCGCTGCGTGGGCGACCGCCGCGGCGCCGACCACGGCGGCGGCGGTGCCGCCGACCTGGTCCGCGTTGGCTTCAACGCCGAACTGGTGGATATCGGTCAGGCGGTCGTAGAACGAACCCTTGTCCCAGAAGCCGTCTTCCGAGCAACCGATGCAACCGTGGCCGGCCTGGATCGGGAAGCTCGTGCCCTCGTTCCAGCGTGTGGTGGAGCAGGCGTTGTAAGTCGTCGGGCCCTTGCAGCCGACCTTGTACAAACAGTAACCCTTGCGTGCCGACTCATCGTCAAACGCTTCGACAAACTGGCCGGCGTCGAAGTGCGGGCGGCGGTAGCACTTGTCGTGAATGCGCTGGCTGTAGAACATCTTGGGCCGGCCCTGGCGGTCCAGCTCGGGAATGCGGTCAAAGGTCAGCATGTAGGTAATCACGCCGGTCATCACCTCGGCGATGGGTGGGCAGCCTGGCACCTTGATGATGGGCTTGTCGAAAATGACTTTGTGGATCGGTGTCGCCTGCGTCGGATTCGGCTTGGCCGCCTGCACGCAGCCCCAGGAGGCGCACGAGCCCCAGGAGATGATGGCCTTGGCATCCTTGGCGACATGCTTCAACTGCTCGATAAAGGGCTTGCCACCAATGATGCAGCTCATGCCATCCTGGTTCAGCGGCGGGTTGCCTTCCACCGCCAGGATGTAGTTGCCCTTGTACTTGACCATGATCTCTTCGAGGATGGCCTCGGCCTGGTGACCGGCGGCGGCCATCAGTGTGTCGTCATAGTCCAGCGAAATCATCGACAGCACGACATCTTTCGCCAGCGGATGCGCCGAGCGGATGAAGGATTCAGAGCAACAGGTGCATTCCAGTCCGTGCAGCCACAACACCGGCGTGCGTGGTTTGTTTTCCATGGCGTAGGCGATCTGCGGCACAAAAGCCGGGCCCAAACCGAGCGACGTGGCGGTCAGGGAGCAGTACTTCAAAAAACTGCGGCGAGATATGCCTTGGCGGCGCATCACCTCATAAAAAGTTTCCATTCAGGAATGTCTCCAGTTGTTTTTTTCCGGTGGGCTAGGACCTGCTTTCATGGGCAGGCCTAGTCGTTATTGCAATTGACGCGCCAACCTGAACCGGGCTGCGGGAATACCCCTAGCCGTCGTTTTAAGTACTTGTTTTTATTGGCTAAATTTGATCACTTGAGAAGCGTCTTCTTGGTCTTTCGGATACTTGTGGAAGCTGTGCTTTCGGTTGCGATAGGCTGTTGAGAGCTGGGTGTCCAGCCCGAATGCAACAGGTCTTGCCTCGCCGCACGGTGGCCGTTCCTGCGGATGGCCCTGGCACAGATAGTGCTCATTTGCTGCCTTGCGTCGTATCGCAACAAGCAAAAATAAATGGAGACTTTGACAATGAATTTCACTTCGCATTGGGGCATCGCCCGGCGTCTTTACCTGGCTTCATCGCTGCTGATTGCAGCACTCGTCCTGGTGGCCAACGCGGCCTGGATCAGCCTGACATCGGTTGATGACTTGTCGCGGCAGGTCGCGGTAAATTCTGTGCCTGGGCCGGATCAACAGGCGCTCGCGCAGATTGGCTTGCAGGCCCGAGGCGCCAGAACCCGTGTGTCGGTCATGGTGGTGGCGGTGGCCTTGGGCTTGCTGGCTTTTTCCTGGTACATCTCCCACTTGCTGTTGCGCCGGGTGGCAACGGCGCAGCACATGGCGGAGCGGGTGCGCGAAGGTGACCTGACCCGTGTCGCCATTGACAAAACTCATGACGAATTCCACCCCCTGCTGTTGGCGCTGGGGAACATGCAGAGTGCACTGATGAACGTGGTGCGCAATGTGCGCCACGGGGCGGAGTCGGTGGCGACGGCGAGTGTTGAAATTGCGCAGGGCAATCGTGACCTGAGCGGCCGTACCGAAGAGCAGGCCGCGGCCCTGGAGGAAACCGCTGAATCGATGGCTCAGCTCGATGGCATGGTCCGCAAGAATGCCGATGGCGCGTTGCTGGCCCGGCAGTTGGCCCAAGATGCCTCTGCCGTAGCCGCTCATGCGGGCGAGGTGGTGGCGCAGGTGATGGACACCATGCAGGGCATTGATGACAGTGCGCGCAACATCGTGGACATCATTCAAGTGATCGACGGCATTGCGTTTCAGACCAACATCCTGGCACTGAACGCGGCCGTGGAGGCCGCCCGTGCGGGCGAGCAGGGCCGGGGCTTTGCCGTGGTGGCCAGCGAGGTGCGCAGCCTGGCGCAGCGCAGCGCCGACGCGGCCAGGCAAATCAAGCAGCTGGTCAACACCAGCGTGGCCCGCGCCGCTCAGGGCAGTGCGCTGGCCACCGATGCGGGCGACGCCATGCAGCAAGTGGTGAGTGCCATTGCGCGCGTGACGCGGATCATGGAGGAGATCAGCGCGGCCAGCCTGCAGCAAAGCAGCAGCCTGTCCCGCGTGAGCAACACCGTGACCCAGATGGGCCGCTCAACCCAGCAGAACGCGGCCCTGGTCGAGCAAATATCTGCCGCCGCTGACAGCCTCGGAACCCAGGCGCAAGCGCAAGTGCAGGGCGTGGCCGTGTTTCGGCTGGACCCCACTGAAGAACGGGACGCTACGCCCGTGCCCGGCGCCAAAATGCCCGTGGTTTTGCTTTCCGGTGAATTTAAGCAAAATAGGCCTCTAGCGCTCGTGGATGCTTGACTATCGGCTAGTTAATTGATAGCGGCTACCAGCGCCAGCCGAACTGGATGCCAATGGACTGCTGAGACATCTTGATGGTCTCGGTGCCGCCTGCACCAGGCCCCATCAGCGCATCAAACATGGAGGTACCAGACACCGACTCCGACGGCGCGTACATGTAGAAGAAGCTCAACTCAGTTTGCGGTGACATTGCATAAGTTCCACCCAGCGTCAGATGCCGCGTGACTACGCCCGGCGCCAGGATATTGAAGCTCACGTCACGGCTCTGGACCGGGTTGTCCCCAAAATTAAGTCCGGCCCGAAGCGTCCACTGCGTCGAGGCCTGCCACTGCACACCCAGCTTCCAGACATTGATATCGGTCCAGCCAAAGCCGGGACCATTGGCCGAACCCAAGGGGGCGGCGTTGTTGCTGGGATTGGCAATTGCCGCAATGCCACCGTAATTGATGCGTGAGTAGTCCAGTGCCAGCGTGATGGCCGGTGTGGCCTGAAAACTGGCACCAAGGGTGTAGTTTTCAGGAATATCAAAGCTGCCCCCACCGGCGAAAAGTCCCGCATAGTCGTCAAACTTGGACATCCCGATCTTGGGTGCATACGAGGCGCCAATGCTGAACTTGTCGTTCAGTTTGCCCAGGTAGCCCAAACGCACACCCACCCCAGTGCTTTGGTCATAATTGCCGCTGGTCACTTTACCGGGTACGCCCGTCATGGGCGGGAAACCCGGTGCGTTGTCGAACGCCTGCAAACCATAGGCCTTGAACTGCTGGAACACCAGCAAGGGCGAGATACCGACTGAATGGCGGTCGTTGAACTTGTAGGCCACGGTTGGCGCCACAATCAACTGCATCAAGTCGACCCCCAGGTTGGGACCACCGCAAAGCACATTGGCCGGGCCGGCGCCGCAATTGATTTGCCCGCTCGGGTAATCCGTATTCATGCCACCGTTGCCATAAACCGTGATGCCCACGCCCAGTTTGTCATTGATCGCCCGGTTGTAGCCAAATTCCGGAATCAGAAACAGATTGCTGCCGCTGTCCACAGACGCATTCAGGCCCCCCCCGGTACGCGTCATCGAACGGTCCGGCATGAACGCGTCCAGCCCAACCTCGGCCCGTGTGCCGGCCCACGCCGCTGCCGCCGGGTTGTTGGCGCCGGCAAAGGTGTTGTCCGTGCTCGTCACGGACGCACCCCCCATGCCTTTGGCCTTGATGCCGTAGCCATGTGAGAAGTAGCCGTTGGTGGCGTGTGCCGCGCCGGTTGCCAGCAGTGCGCAAAGCGGTGTCAGGTAAAGTAATTTTCTGGATGCTCTCATGGTTGTCTCCGGTAGTTTTAATGATGGGAAGCGCGGGAATTTCACTGGAACGGTGAGGGGTGGGAGCGTTGTGCAACAGCGGCTGCGAGTTGCTACCAGAAAGCCAGCAAACGGCCTTCGACGACCTTGGACTTGATGCGTTTGAGTGGGCTGTTGCCATTCTTGATGCAGTCGCCACTCTTCACGTCAAACGCCCATTGGTGCTTGGGACAAGTCAGGGTGGTGCCCTCAATAGCCAACTGCGTGATGTCGGTGCTCTGGTGCGGGCAATGGCTGTCATAGACCTGAAAAGCGGTCTTGTCGTGGTAGACGAACAGGCCACGACCCTCGCATTCGGTGCGTGTGACTTCGCCACTCTCGATGTCGGTGCTGTCCATCACGTCGCGCCACTGGCCGGGGCCGGGAGCGAGGCTGGCCAAAGCCTCGGGCTGGAATTCGGGGAGGTTCATGGCCAGAATGATGTCCACGGCCCAGATGATTTTGGCCAGGCCCAATGCCGGAAACGCCATCAGCAGCGCGTCCAGCACCTCCACCGCTGTGCAACCCTCGCGCAGGGCACGCCGCAGGTATTGGCGCAAGCCGCGCTCGGTTTGCGCATGGACTTTGGTGATGACCGAAATCAGGTTCCTGGTTTTCGGATCCAGGTGCTTGCCGGCATCTTTCAGGAAAGCGAAGTAATGGCCCAGCGCCTCGGGCCGGGCTTTGAGCAGATAGTTCAGTGCGTCACTCATGGTGAAGAAATTTCCTCGGGTTATTGACAATGAAGAACCAGGACCGGGTAGTCGGAAAGTCCCATGACCTTTTGCGCCACGCCACCGACCAGGGCCCGGCCAATGCGGCTGTCGTCGCGGCTGGCCAGCACGATCAGGTCGGCTTGACTCGTGGCCCTCGCTGCCAGAATTTCGGTGAAGGCTTTGCCGACCCGGACTTCGCCCTGCGCCAGCACGCCACCCCGCCGGGCCTGGTCCAGCATCTCGGTGACGAAGGCATCCGCCGGCGCACGCAGCCCCTCTGCAGGCACAACGCTCACCACGTACAGCGGCAGGGCGCATTGGGCGGCGACCGCAACGGCGGTGGCGAGGACTTGACGCCCCTGTTCTGTCGGCTCTGCGGCGACCAGCACACGCTGGCGCCACATGTGGGCTTCCCGCGGCACGATCAGTACATGGCAGGGCGCGTGCGCCACCACCTTGCTCACCATCTCGCCGACCAGCAGGTTGGCCAGAAAGCTCCGCTTGCCGCGGCGACGGATGATGATCAGGTCGCTGGCCTGTTCCCGCGCCTCCTCGACGATCTCGCGGTAGGGTTCCTCGCCCCGGCGCACACGCAGTTCAATCGCCACGCCCCCGGCCTGCGCTTGCGCGTGCAACTGGGCGATCTTGATGGCCGCCTCGCGCTCGGCCCGAGCCGCAATCTGCGGCGCCAGCGCCTCGTATTCCGGATTGCTCACCAGGGGCAAGATCGTGGCCAGCGGCAGCTGGCAACGCTTGGCCAGCGCAAACGCCAAGTTTTCGGCGCCGGTGTCAAATTCGCTGTGTTCGGTGGCCAGCAACAAGCGCGTAAAGAGACTCGCCATGCTCAGTGCCCTCCTGTCAGAAGGCCCGAGGCGGCCAGCACCAGCACCGTCACCACCAGGACACAAAGCCCGGCATAGACATAGTCGCGCCGCTTCAGGTACAGGGGAATCAAGCCCAGCAAGGGTGGCAGCGAACAACCTGCCAGCAGCGATATGCCGATCAGGTTGGACAAGTCTCCCTTGTGTGCCAAGGCCAGCCAGCCCCAGGCCGTGGGTGTGCCGGTGTGCTGCAGGTAGGCATGCACTGGCAGGTTCCACACGCTGGGCAGTTGCGCCAGCGGCACATGCGGTGTTAGCACCTCGAACACATAGGCCGCGAAACTGAGGACCAGCGCCAACAGGCCGATGCGCGATCCCCAATCCAGTAAATAGGCGTAGCGTGAGGCTTCGGCCTGTTGTTGTTGGGTGTGCTCAGAGAGTTTGGTGTTGATCATTGGCTCGCCTTCAGACCCAAACGCCCAAACCCTTGAGCAGGGCGCGAATTCCCGCAAACAGCAAGAGCGTGATGACCATTTTGCGAATCACCGAGCCCTTGAGTACGTGCAGCAAGCGGGCGCCAATGCGGGCGCCCAGCATCATGCCCACGACCGAGGGCACGGCGATCATCGGCATTACCGCGCCCCGGTTCAGGTACACCCACGCGGCCGAAGAATCGACCAGGGATAGGACCAGACCCGAGGTGCCGGCAGACACCTTCAGCGGTGCGCCCATGAGCAGGTTCAGCGCGGGCACATTGGCCCAGCCCGCGCCGATGCCGAACATCCCGGCCATGACACCGATGCCCAGGAACAGCAACAGTCCCACGGGCGTACGGTGCACCTGCCAGTCAATGGAGCGCCCCGAAGCCCCGTCGATAAATACCCCGTGAATGCCCAGTGCGCAGGACAGCCGGTCGGGTTGCGCCACGAGTGGGAATTCTGATTTTTTGGACACCAGCATGAGTGCCACGATGCCCAGCACGATCAAGCCCAGTGCGGTCTGGATCGCCGAGGCGGGCAGCGCCAGACCCAGCAAGGCCCCGGCAATGGAACTCATGGACGCGAGCAGTGCCAGCGGCAGTGCCAGGCGCAGGCTGGCCAAGCCACCGCGCAGCAGCATGGGCCCGGCCGCCAGGGCACTGGCCAGCGCCACCAGCAAGCCGGCACCGCGCACGAAATCCAGGTGGAAGGGGAAAAATCCCCCGATGATGGGTACAAACAGCGTGCCACCGCCAATGCCGGCCGGCACCGCCACAATGCCGATAAAGAAGCAGGTCACAAACAAGGCCAGTGGCCAGAACCACCAGGGCAGGGTACTGGCTGGTACCACACTGCCAGCAGCGTAGGCCGGCAGAGCCAGTAGCAGAAAGAGCGCCAGCACCCTCCCGGCCTGGCGGATGCTGGCCAACGAGGGTGTGATCAGTCGGTCCATGAATCGTCGTTCTCAGGAGATGGTTTGGTAGTACAGGTTTTGCGGATGGTTGGCCTGGGCAAAAAAGAACCAGCGCTCGGCCAGCAAGCCCGTGTATTGCAGCGCAAAGGCCATGCCCAGCATCGCCGTGGACGAGGCGGAAACGCCAACGGCCAGACACAGCAGCGGCAGCGGAAATGCCAGCAGCAAAAAAACCCACTTGACCGAACGCAGCATCGCGCCACTGCGGCCGTGGAAGAATTCGCGCGTATTGAACGAGCCGCCCATGAAACCCTGCGCCTTTTGCACGATGCGCGGGTGTTTGATGCCGATGGCACTTTGCAAGGTCGATTTGGGCTTGAGCCGGGCATTGCGCATCAGCGAGGCGCTGCGCGTGATCCAGGCCAGCAGCGTCAGCCCCGTGGCCGCGAGCGCGTAGGGCGGTACCAGGCTGGGCATGTCAAACACCGCCGCCAGCAGCGTCGCCAGCGTCAGACCGGAGGCGCAGCCCAGCAGCAGGTAGTTCACCAGGGTCAGCGGGCTGGCCCACTCTTGCAGAAAACGTACCGAGGCGTAGATCATGGCGGTGCAGACGAACAGCGCCAGGCAGACCAGCGCCGTCAGCGCCCCGATGAGTGGGGTGTAGCCCAAACCCAAGACCTGGGCCGCGCCGTAGAGGAACAGTCCCAGCATGAACAAGGGCAGGGCGATGACCTCACGCGACAGCCAGGAGGTGCGCCACATGGCCGCAGAGCGCCAGGCGCGTTCGGGGTGACCGAGGTGAAAAAAGGAGGCCGCCAGCCCCAGGACGCTCAGTGCCAGCGCCACCCCATTGCCGGCGAACAGAAAGCGCTGGCTGTCCGCCGGGGCGAGGCCGCCCACGCCGGCAAGTTCCGTGGCGTAAAGCGCAAGAAACAGCCCTTGCGCGGCACCGATGAGGGTGGTCAGAAAGATGACTGAGAAAGCGGGTTGCATAGTGTGCGGGCTTGGGTTTCAGGTGGCGAAGTCTTCACGTCCCGGCGCGCGGTGCGGATGCTCGGGCTGCTTGCCGTCGATCTTCAGCGGGTTGTCCACGCGCTCCAGGTCTTCGGGGTGAATGCGGATTTCGGTCTTGCGTCGCGGCAGGTAGTGGTTGGCCGGGCGTGTGCCCCATTCGGGCATCAGCTGGTAGCCACCGCGCTCGGCGATGGCCTTGGAGACGACGGATTCCGGGTCGTGCACATCGCCGAACAGGCGGGCATTCGACGGGCAGGCCAGCACACAGGCCGGCTTGCGTTCACGTTCCGGCAGTTTCGTGTCGGTGACGCGGTCCACACACAGCGTACATTTGGTCATGACCTTGCGCTGCTCGTCAAACTCGCGTGCGCCGTAAGGGCAGGCCCAGGTGCAGTATTTGCAGCCGATGCACTTGTCGTAGTCCACCAGCACAATGCCGTCCTCGGCCCGTTTGTAGCTGGCCCCGGTGGGGCATACCGGCACGCAGGGCGGGTCTTCACAGTGCAGGCAGGACTTGGGGAAGTGCACGGTTTGCGTGTTCGGGAATTCACCCACTTCAAAGGTTTGCACCCGGTTGAAGAAGGTGCCGTTCGGATCGGCCCCATACGGATTGAGGTCCACCAACGCACCTGCTGTACCGGAGGTGTTCCATTGCTTGCAGCTGGTCACGCAGGCGTGACAGCCGACGCACACATTCAGGTCGATGACCAAGGCTAACTGGGTCATTTGCGCGCTCCCCGGCCGGCAAACCAGGCTTGCCAGCGCGGTAGCACCGACTGGACGCCGGGCGCGGCCGGCACTGCCTTGAACTGTGGCCAGCTTTGCTCCGGCTCGTCGTCCCGCGCCTTGTAGATGCGCACGCGCACGTCGTACCACGCGGCCTGGCCGGTGATGGGGTCGGAGTTGGACAGGGAGGCACCGGCGCTGGACGGTGGCAATTCCTCCGAGATCAGGTGATTGAGCAGGAAGCCGCGCTGCGATTCATTGGCATCGGGTGTCAGATTCCAGGCGCCAGCGGATTTGCCGATGGCGTTCCAGGTCCAGACCGTGCCGGGCTCTACCGCTTCGGAGTAGCGGCACATGCAGCGCACTTTTCCCCATTGCGACTCCACCCACATCCAGCCGCCATCGGCAATGCCTTCGGCGCCGGCGGTCCTGGGGCTGACGAACAGGTAGTTGTGCGTGTGAATCTGGCGCAACCAGGCGTTTTGCGAGTCCCAGGAGTGGTACATCGCCATGGGCCGTTGCGTGATGGCATTGAGCGGGTATTTGGCGGTGTCGGTAGCCTGTTCCTCCAAAGGCACGTAATAAAACGGCAGCGGGTCGAAGTAGGTCTCTACGCGTTTGCGCAGGTGCTCGGGCGGCTGCTTGCCGGGACGTTTGCCCTGCGCCGCACGCCGAAAGCCCTGCAGGAACTCGGAGTAGATGTGGATGACGATCGGGTCCTTGTCACGCCGGATGCCGACCTGTTGCGCCCACTCCATGTAGCCGAGGTTCCAGTTGCGCATGTACTGGTGTTCCGGCGGCATTTCGTAATGAAACACGCAGTTGTTCTTCTCGTACATTTCCCACTGTTTGGGGTTGGGCTCGCCGCGCATGGACTTTTCGCCGCCCTTGCCGCGCCAGCCGGCCAGAAAGCCGATGCCCGATCCCGGCGCAGTTTCGTAGTTGACGATGAAGTCGGTATAGCCTTTGAATTTGGGCGTGCCATCCGCCTGCGTAAAGGCCGGCAACTTGAGCCGGCCGGCCAGCTCCACCAGCACCTCCTGGAACGGCTTGCACTGACCTTTGGGGGCGACCACCGGGATGCGCACCGAATCAGCGGGGCCGTCGAACTCGGAGATCGGACGGTCCAGCATGGACATGCAGTCGTTGCGCTCCAGATAGGTGGTATCGGGCAGGATCAAGTCGGCAAAGGCGGTCATCTCCGACTGGAAGGCGTCGCACACCACCAGGAAAGGGATCTTGTACTCGCCGCTGTTCTCTCCCTCCGTGTGCTTGTCGTTGAGCATGTTGCGAACTTCGGAGGTGTTCATGGTGGAGTTCCACGCCATGTTCGCCATGAAGATCAGCAAGGTGTCGATGCGGTACGGGTCACCGCGCCAGGCATTGGTGATGACGTTGTGCATCAGGCCGTGGGCCGACAAGGGGTGTTCCCAGGAGAAGCCTTTGTCGATGCGCACCGGCTGGCCTTTGTCGTTGACAAACAAGTCGTCCGGGCTCTCGGGCCAGCCCAGCGGCGCGCCGTCCAGCGGTGTGTCGGGTTTGACGGCTTGCGGCCCCTTGGGCGGGCGGGCGTTGGGCGGTACGGCACGCGGATACGGTGCCTTGTGCCGGAAACCACCGGGACGGTCGATGGTGCCCAGCAGCGACATCAAAATCGACAGCGAGCGTATGGTCTGAAAGCCGTTGGAGTGCGCCGCCAGGCCGCGCATGGCATGAAAGGCCACCGGGTTGCCCGTGACCGAATCGTGGCGTTTGCCCCAGCTATCGGTCCAGGCGATGGGCAACTCGATTTTTTGGTCACGCGCGGTGATGCCCATCTCATGGGCCAACCGCCGGATGGTGGCTGCGGGGATGCCGGTAATACCTTCGGCCCACTCGGGCGTGTAGGCCTTGACGCGTTCTTCCAGCAGCTGAAAAGCGGGCACGGCGGGCGTGCCGTCGGGCAGCTTGAAATGCCCGAGCAAGGCCGGGTCAGCGCCGTCCGCATGGTCGGCAACCGGCCTGTCGGTGAGTCGATCCCACCAGTAAAAATTGGCCGGGCGTAGTGGATTCACCACTTCGCCATCCGGGTCGCGCAGCATCATGCCAAAATCGTCACTGGCGCCATCCTGATTCACCAGTTGACCGGCGTTGGTGTAGCGCGCCAGGAACTCACGGTCGTACAGTCCGAGCTGGATGAGTTCGTGGATCAGTGCCAGCAGGAGCGCGCCATCGGTTCCCGGCTTGATCGGCACCCACTCGTCGGCAATGGCCGAGTAGCCGGTGCGCACCGGGTTGATGGAGACAAAACGCCCGCCGCCGCGCTTGAACTTGGACAGCGCCATTTTCATCGGGTTGGAGTGATGGTCTTCGGCCGTGCCAATCATCACAAACAGCTTGGCGCGCTCCAGATCGGGGCCGCCAAATTCCCAGAAAGAACCGCCGATGGTGTAGATCATTCCGGCCGCCATGTTGACCGAGCAAAATCCGCCGTGCGCAGCGTAGTTGGGCGTGCCGAACTGGCGGGCAAACAGGCCCGTCAGCGCTTGCATCTGGTCGCGTCCGGTGAACAGGGCAAACTTCTTCGGGTCGGTGGCGCGGATCTTCTTCAACCGTTCTTCCAGCATCGAAAAGGCTACTTCCCATTCGATCTCTTCGAACTGGCCGTCGCCGCGTTCACTGCCCGGTTTGCGCACCAAAGGCTTGGTCAGGCGGGCGGGTGAATACTGCTTCATGATGCCGGATGAACCCTTGGCGCAGATCACGCCCTGGTTCAGCGGGTGTTCCGGGTTGCCCTCGATGTAGCGCACTTCGCCATTGCGCAAGTGCACCCGGATGCCGCATCGGCAGGCGCACATGTAGCACGTGGTGTTGCGCGTCTCGGTAGTGGCGTCAGCCAGCGGCGGGCGGCAAGGATCGTGAAGCGGTGTGGCAGACATGTGGTTGGTGCTTTTCTCGCTGGCGGTTCAACAAAAGGGGCGCAGCTGGCGGTCCATGATCCAGATCAAGGACACGTTTTGCAGAGTCACCCTATTAGAAACATGGGCACCATTGCTCGTCTATTACCGACACGGGTAAGCCGGTGTAGCCCGAATGGGTAGCGTCCCGGGAAAGTCGAACCTGTGTTCGGGTTTTCACGATGTATAAGTTGTTGGTAATGTATTAGCATGGCAAATTAGTGACTTCACCATGACTTCTACCCATACCCTGTTCAGCCCCGCAAGCCTTGCGGACGAGGGCTCTATCGTCTCTGGATTGACGACCGAAATTGCGGCCGGCGGTGATCTTGAGTCGCTGCTGGAGCGCTTTCTGGTGTCCATTGTTGCGCTCGCCGGCGCCCAGGCCGGGGCGGTGCGAGTCCTGACCGACGACGGGCAACATATGCGGCTGGTGGCGCAACACGGCTTGCCACCGGAGGTGATGGACGCCGAACGGCTGGTGGAGCGCGACTGTGGCATGTGTGGCGTCGCAGCCGGTGCCGAGGTGCTGGGCTGGGTGGAGGATGTTCAATCCTGCGCAAGACACAGCGCACCGGCGTACTTCGGCCAGCAATGCAAAAGCGTGCTGGCCATATCGCTGCCCCACGGTAACGAGGTGTTGGGGATCTATAACCTGTTTTTTGGAGCAGATACCCACATTGACCCGCAGACGCAAACCATACTGCGCCTGATTGGCCAGCTCTTGGGTCTGGCGCTGCACAACGCCCGCATTGAGCGCGAGCGCCTGCGCGTGACGGTGATGAAAGAACGCCAGGAAATGGTCAATGAGGTGCATGACGTCATTGCGCAGACGCTGGTCTACGTCAGGATGCGCCTGCCCCTGCTGCACGATGCCATGCTGGCGCACGACGACCCACGCTCGCTCAAGTATTACGCTGATGTCAAAACAGCCGTAAGTGAAGTGCATAACAACTTGCGCGAAGTCATGACCTACTTCCGGACCCGGATGGATCCGCTGGGCTTGCTGCACGCGCTTCAGGGCATCGCAGATGGTTTTTTCAACCGCAACGGCATCACGCTGGAAATCAGGAATTCGGCGCAAAATCTGAATCTGACCGACGAACAGGAGGTTCAGGTGTTTCACATCATTCAGGAAGCCTTGGCCAACATCGCAAAGCACTCCATGGCGCGGCGTGCGGTGGTGGCGATTGACAAGTCACCACAGCGGCTGGAGTTTCTGATTGAGGACGATGGATTGGGTATGGATGAGCCTTCCGTCTCGACGATTGTGAGCATGGCCGACGGCGGACTGACGCCATCCCATCATTTGGGGCTGGAAATCATGCAAAGCCGTGCCCGGCGACTGGGCGGCAGCGTGGAGGTGGGCCGTAACGACGGTGCTGGTACGCGGGTTCGCCTGGTGCTGCCCTTGAGTCCTGCGCAGGCAAGGGGCGGGGCATGACAGGCGCGACCCGCGTGATGCTGGTGGACGACCACGCGCTATGCCGCAGTGGCCTGACCGAGTTGCTGGAACACCGGGGCGCCATGGCGGTGGTGGGCGCTACGGGTGATCCGGCGCAAGTGGTGCCGATGTTGCGCGAACAGCAGCCCGACCTGATCGTGCTGGACTTGCGTCTGGCCGCGACCGATGGCTTGAGCCTGTTGCGCCTGATTCGTGCGGAGGGTTGTGAAACCCCGGTCGTCATCTTGACCATGAGTGACAGTGAAGACGACTTGTCCGCCGCCCTGCGTGCGGGCGTGCGCGGTTACTTGCTCAAGGACATGGAGCCCGAGGAAGTGATTGACGCCATCGGACGGGCGGCGCGTGGCGAGATGGTTGTGGCCCCGGCGATGATGCTGAAACTTGCGCAAATATTGCAGTCCGGCCCCAAGGGGTCGGTCATGGGCAGCCTCGTGGCCTCACTCACCGAGCGCGAACGCCAGGTGCTCGACCATGTGGCCAGCGGCCAGAGCAACAAGGTCATTGCGAAGGCGCTGGACATCAGCCACAACACCGTCAAATTGCATGTGCGCCACATCATGGACAAGCTCAACCTGCGCTCACGGGTGGAAGCCGCGGTGTTTGCGTTCGAGTACCGAAGCTCACCGGACGGGGTCAAGGCCGCGGACAGCGCGGGCCAAAAAGTCAAAAGCTGACGCAGGGATATCCCGGCGCCGGTCGGGCGACCGCGGTACTTGTCAATGGTTTGAACCATGCCAGCGCATCGTGCAGTCTGACGACCTCGCCGATGATGGTGAGGCAGGGTGATTTCAGCCCCGCTTGTGCGACGCGTTCAGGCATGTCAGCCAAGGTTCCGGTAACGACTTTCTGGGTGGCAATGCTGCCGTCTTGCACCACGGCGATGGGCAGGGCGGGGGCAGCACCGTGGCGCATCATCTGGCGGCAAATTTCGGGCAGTCCGCCCAGGCCCATATAGATCACGACCGTCTGGTGGGGTCTGACCAGGCTGGGCCAGTCCAGATCAGCCGTGCCGTCCTTGAGGTGGCCGGTGACAAACAGGCAGCTTTGCGCGTAATCGCGGTGCGTCAGCGGGATGCCGGCGTAGCTTGAGACGCCCGACGCCGCGGTGATACCGGGAACGACCTCAAAGGCGATGCCATTGGCTGCCAGCGTTTGCAGCTCCTCGCCACCGCGCCCGAAGATGAACGGGTCGCCGCCCTTGAGGCGCACCACCTGCTTGCCCTCAAGCGCAAGTTTGACCAGCAGCGCGTTGATCTGTTCTTGCCGCATGGTGTGTTCGTTGCGGCGCTTGCCCGCATAGATGCGCTCGGCGCAGGGCGAGACAAAGTCAAGCACCGCGCGGGAAACCAGGTGGTCATAGACGATCACCTCCGCCTGCTGCAGCAGGCGCACGGCGCGTAGCGTCAACAGCTCGGGGTCACCGGGGCCGGCGCCCACCAGAAAGACGCGACCGGTGCCTGGCAGGGGAAGCCTGACGTCGGCTTTCATGGCGTACGCCCCGCGCTGCCGCAGCCACCACTGCTACAGCCCCCGCTGCCGCAACCGCCACCACCCGTTGACGCTTGCGCCGGTGCGCACGCGGTAAGGCTTGCGTCCATGAAAATGAAATTGAACTCGCCGGGGTTCAGTTCTACATAGTCCAGCACCGTGTCCATCAGCAAGTCCTGGGATTCGTCGGCAATGACGACTGCCACACCGTCCAGGTCGAGCTTCATGTCTTCATCCTTCGGGTCGTCAAAACCCATGCCGTATTGCATGGCGCCTTCGGCGTCGATTCGGGCGGCAATGCGCAAGGCCATCTCCTGGGCCCCGCTGGCGCTTGCCGCCTGCTGGATTTGCCGTGCTGCGGCGCTGGTCAATGTAAACATGCTGTCCTCCTGATTCACAAAATTGTCTAGTGCTCGCCCTTGGTCTTCAAGAGACCGGCCAGACGATTGCCCTGCTTTTGTGGCCCGCCCACGGGAAAAAGCGCGTGAAGGTAGTGGTTGTTGCCGCGCTCAGGACCCCATGTTTTGGTGAAGTGCCAAATCATCGCGCGCACTTGTGCCTGCACCCGGTGTTCCTCGAAATAAGCCCGCAAGAAGGCAATGACCTGCCAATGCGCTTCTGTCAGCTCCAGGTTTTCAGCCTGGGCCTGGGCCTGCGCAAAGTCTTCAGACCACTCGTCCAGGTTTTTCAGGTAGCCTTCGATATCGGTCGCGACAGGGCGGCCATTGACCTGAACGGTGCGCAGCACGGTGGCGCTTTCGGTTTTGGCTGCAGCTTGCTGCGCATGAATAAAGGCCATGAACTGTTCCGCCCAGGCTGAGCCTGCCCCGTTGCGCAGATGGGCGTACGAGGCAAGCACCTTGCGATACACAATGCCGTCGCGCTGGCCGTCTACCCCTTGCCCGCGCAGCACGCGGTAGGCGAACCTCAAACCCGGCGCCAGGTTTTCCAAGCTGGAGTAGTGAAACTCATGCCCGCGCAGCGCTGGCGGGGCCGATCCTGAAGAAACTGGCCACGGCGCATCGGCTGTGGCCTCAAGTTCGACATAGCCGCGTCCGACCGGGCGCTCATGCATCACCACATCGGCGGGCAGCGCACCCACCATGTCGAAAACCTGATCCTTCCAGCGCAGCGTGCGCGCCAGATACATGAGCCCACCGCATTCAGCATAGACCGGCAGATCGGCTTCGATGGCGGCGCGGATGCTCTCGCGCATGGCGGCATTGGCTTGCAGCTCGGTCATGAACATTTCCGGGAAACCGCCGCCGATGAACAGACCGTCTACTGCGGGCAGACAGGCGTCCTCCAGGGTATTGAACGGGACGATCTCGGCCCCGGCCTGTTCTAGCGCCAGAAGATCGTCCGGGTAGTAAAAGCCAAATGCCTTGTCGCGCGCCAGACCGATGCGCAAGCGCGGTTGCGCCGGTGCCGGGCTGACTTGCATGACCGGGGCTTGCCGGGGCGGCGTCGCGGGGCGGGGCGCAGCGCTGGCGGCCAGGCGCAGCACTTGGGGCAAATCGACCTGCGCCGCGATCAACTCACCCATGGTGCGCACCCGTTGCGCGGCGTCATCCAGTTCATGGTTGGGCATGAGGCCCAAATGTCGCTCAAGCACTGACAGCCGTGGGTCGTGGCTGATGGCGCCCAGTACCTGCACATTGGTGTAATGCTCGATCACGGCACGCAGCTTGGATTCGTGGCGCGCACCACCCAACTGGTTCAGGATGACGCCGGCAATGCGGATGCGTGGATCAAACGCCTGGTAGCCCAGAATCAGCGGTGCGATGCCGCGGGTCATGCCACGCGCGTCCAGCACCAGCACGACCGGCAGGTCCAGCAGCTCGGCCAGCGCGGCGTTGCTGTTGCTGCCATCCAGCGCCAGCCCGTCGTACAAGCCCTTGTTGCCTTCCACGATGCTGATGTCCGCGCCTGCGCTGTGGCGCGTGAAGCAGGTGGTGACCTGCTCGGGTGTCATCAGGTAGGGGTCAAGGTTGAAGCAGTCGCGCCCGCTGGCCTGGCCCAGCCACATGGGATCAATGTAGTCCGGCCCTTTCTTGAAGGGCTGCACCACCAGCCCTTGGGCTGACAGGGCGGCGCACAGACCCACGGTGATGGTGGTCTTGCCCGAAGACTTGTGTGCGGCAGAAATCAGAAGGCGCGACATACTGGACTCGCTTCAGACGGTGGCGGCTGCAGGCGTGGTGCCGCTCATCCGCAGCGCTGCGTCGTCCAGGCGTTCGGGCAGAAAGCCCATCACTTTGAGCGCCAGCATGACGATCAGGCCCGCGACGGCAACGCCGCCAAAACCCAGCAGCCATTCCGGCAGGCTGGGCGAGTAGCTGTTGACCACACCGTCATAAAAGCTGCTGCTCACTTGCTGGCCGGGGAATAACACCAGCGGGAAGGCCTGCCCGCCGATGATGGTGACGTACATCTGCGCAAACCCGCCGCCGATCACCAGAGCGGCACAGGCCGCAATGCGGCGACGCATCTGGCCAATGCGGGGGTGCAGCAGCAACACCAGTGGCAGCACACCGCCCAACAGCACGGCGCCAAGCCAGAAAAGGGCGGTGTAGATGCCGCCATCGAGCAGGATGAAATTGTCAAAATCATGGTGCTTGGTGAAGTACAGATTGGTCAGGTAGTAGACCAACACAAAATACAGCCCGGCTGCAATAAAGATCACCTGCAGCCGTGCAAACCGTGCCATCAACGCATCGCCCACCGGGCGCCCACTGCCGCGGCAGGCCAGCATCAACACCAGCAGGAAGACGGCCAGGCCATAACTGAGCGACAGGGCGATAAACAAGGGCGCCAGCAGAGCCGAGTCATAGGCCTGCCGGGCCACCAGAAAACCAAAGATGGACCCGGTGCCGGTGGTCAGTGCCATGCGCCAGACAAAGGCGAAAAGACCCGCCAGCGGGGTGAATCGGTTCATGCGCCGCTCCATCATGGTCCACAGATAGACGATGACAAAACCCATGAAGCCGGAGTACAGAAAAATGTTCAAGGCAAAGATGGACTTGAAGTTGTAGTACGTCATGGCCACGATCAGCCGGTCGGGTCGCCCCAGATCGAGCATCAACACCGTCAGGCCACCCAGCAGCAGCGCAATCGCCAGCAGCCCGGACAGAGGCGCCAGCGGTTTGAACTCCGTCTTGCCAAATACCGAGGCCATCGAGGCGACGTTCAGTGCGCCCGAGGCGGCCACCACCAGAAAAACTGCAAACACATGGGGCAGGCCCCAGACGATCTGGTTGTTCATGCCGGTGACGATGTGGCCTTGGTGTTCCATGAACCAGACCGCCCCCAGGCCGAGCAGCGTGACCAGCGCCAAGCCGGCCAACAGCAGGTAGTAGCCGGGGCCGGTACCTTTCAATTCACGCAACGTGATGTTCATCGTTTAGCCTCTTTTGCTTCAAATGCCGCTGTAACGCACGCCGGTGTTCAGATTCAAGTTTTCGCGAATCTGGCGTGTCGGGTAACTGGCGACCCGCTTGGAGATGTCGCTCTCCGGGTTGTTGAGGTCCCCGAAGAGAATCGCACCATGTCCCGCGTCCGAGCAGGCGCTCACGCACGCGGGTTGTTCGCCCCGGTCCACCTTGTGGACACACAGGGTGCAGGCTTCCACCGTGCCCATGCCCCGTGGCACATCGGGTTTCTGGTTGGTCTGGGGTTCATGCACAAAAGAGCGTGCCTTGTAGGGGCAGGCCATCATGCAGTAGCGGCACCCGATGCAGGTGTGTTTGTCAACCAGCACAATGCCGTCGGCACGCTTGAACGAGGCGCCGGTGGGGCACACATCGACGCAAGGTGGTTCGGCGCAGTGCTGGCACATCATCGGCAGGGATTGGACTTTGCCGGTGCGTATTTCCTTGATTTCGATCTTGCGAATCCACTGTGAATCGGTGGTCCGGGTGCCCCCGGAGAGACCGTTTTCGGTGTTGCAGGCGGTGACGCAGTCGGTACAGCCATTGGCGCATTTGCCGCTGTCAATCAGCATGCCCCATCGAACCTTGCTGCTCGCGCCCGGGCTGGGTACGCTTGCGCCCGTTTTGGGGGCGGCCTGCGCAATCTCCATCAGCCGGACGCCGGGGGCGAGCAGGACGCCCGCCAGACCGGCTGCGGCGACGCCGAGAAAACCGCGCCGGCTGGTGTTCGTGTCGGCCGGTTCGCTGGGTGGGGGCGTCATGTCTGTTTTCATGGTTTAACCGCCGGTTTGTTGGCATGGCACTCGAAACAGTCGATCTTCACGGCGGCGTAGGTGTGACAACTTTGACAAAAATTGGTGCTCGCCACGTTCACACTGCCACTGGTTTGACTGGCATGGCAGGCAATGCAGGCTTTCAGGCTGTAATTTCCGGTGCGAATCCCGCCGCGCAGCGTGTCGTCGCGCTGGTGCTTGAGCAGCGTCATATGGTTGCGTCGCATGAACGCGGGGTCTTCGACACATTGGCCCCCACGCGCCGCCTCGATCACAGGCTGCGGCACTCGCCCGGCTGCAGACGGGGCGCTTGTGCTGTCGGCGACTGCCGCCAGACTGGTCGCCAGCAGCAGCCCGATGCCGATTGTTTTGCGGACGGCACACGATGACATGGCCCTAGTCCCCCAGGCCCATCTGGATATAGCCGGTGGGGCACACGTCGGCACAGATGTGGCAGCCGATGCACTTGCTGTAGTCGGTGTCCACGTAGCGCCCAATCGTGGCCTTGGATTTGGGGACCTTGAACACCGCCACCTGCGGGCAATAGACCACGCAGTTGTCGCACTCGAAACACTGGCCGCAGCTCATGCAGCGTTTGGCTTCGGCCATGGCCTGGGCCTCCAGCAGAGGTTGCAGGCGTTCCTCAAAGTTGTTCAGCGCCTGCTCGGCCGTGAGCGTCACCGTGCCACGCCGGTTGCGTGCCACGTAGGGAAAATGACCCAAAAACAATTCCTTGTGGGAGATGACATAGCGATCCGACCGGTCGTCAAAATTGTGAATCGCTGCTGTGTTCTTGTCCGTGCCGCGTATCGGCTCGTGCACTTCGCTGAAGGTATAGCCCTTCTCCAGCATCTTGCGTTTCAGGTCGAAGGCATGCACGTCGATCTTGGCGCGTTTCTCCAGCGGCTCGTTCTGCAAAAAGCGATCAATGCCGTCGGCCGCGATCGCCCCATGCCCAATGGCGGTGGTCAACAAATGCGGGCGCACCACGTCGCCGCCGACAAAGAAGCCGGGTTGCCCCTGTACCTGGTAGTTCTTGTCGCTGTTGATGGCGCCTTTGCCGTTGTTGAACTCGTCCAGTCCGGTGAAATCCACCGCCTGGCCAATGGCCGAGACGATCAGGTCAGCGGGAATATCTTCTTCCGTGCCTTCAATGTTCTTGATCTCCAGGCGGCCGCCCGTGATTTTGGCTTCGCAGCGCATCACGCGCAGTGCGGTGGCGCGACCGTCGGCCCCGCGCACCACGGCAACCGGCGTCATGCCACCACGAATGGTGATGCCTTCGGACAGGGCTTGTTCCACCTCATGCCGGGTGGCCTGCATCTTGTCCACGGCAAAGATCGAGGTCAAGGTGACCTCGGCCCCCTGACGCACCGACGCCTCGGCGACGTCGTGCGCAATATGGCCGGCAATGGCGTGTTCCGGCCGATCAGATTCGTGGATCTTGTCGATGTGGCCCAGACGGCGCGCCACGGTGGCGACGTCGATGGAGGTGTCGCCGCCGCCGACGACCACCACGCGCTTGCCCACATGGCGCAGACGCCCGTCGTTAAAGGCCTTGAGGAACGAGGTGGCGGTCACGCAGTTGGGCGCGTCGGCGCCTTCGACAGGCAGGGCCCGGCCGGCTTGTGCCCCCAGGCCCAGAAACACGGCGTCAAATTCAGCACGGATCTGCGCCATGCTGATGTCGGTGCCTATGCGGCAGTTCATGCGGGTTTTCACGCCCAGGTCCAGAATGCGCTGGATTTCGGCGTCCAGCACGTCGCGCGGCGTGCGAAAACCCGGAATGCCATAGCGCATCATGCCGCCGAGCTCGGCGCGCTCGTCAAACAGCGTCACGTCGTGACCCTTGAGGGCCAGTTGGTAAGCGGTTGACAAACCCGCGGGACCGCCGCCGATCACCGCCACGCTTTTGCCGGTCACGGTGGTTGGCTTGGGGTAGGCGAGCTTGTTGGCAATCGCATAGTCACCCAGGAAGTGCTCCACCGAATTGATGCCGACAAAGTCCTCCACCTGGTTGCGGTTGCAACCCGACTCGCACGGGGCAGGACAAACGCGCCCCATGACGGAGGGGAAGGGGTTGGCCTCGGTCAGGCGGCGAAACGCGTATTCCTGCCATAGCATGCCGGCCGGTGGCTTCTCGATGCCGCGCACGATGTTGAGATAACCGCGTATGTCCTCGCCCGCTGGACAGCTGCCCTGGCAGGGCGGCGTGCTTTGGATATAGGTCGGACACTTGTGCGAGTGGCCGGCATCAAATATTTCCTTTTGCCAGGAGCTCACCTTGTCGTCGCCATCCTTGTAGCGACGGAAGTTGAGCGGTTTGACGGCAATGGCTTCGGTGGGCGTTGACATGATCGAGTCTCCTGATATTTGTACTTGTAGCCAGAGTTGGGGCGAGCGAGCGAGGGCTATTTGTCGCCCAGGCGTATCGCCTTGCTGACCAATTGGTGAACACCGCCCACCATGCTCATGTTGAAGCCGTAGTAGGGCAAGACCTTGGTGAATTGCGCTTTGCAGATAGCACAGATGGTGGCCATGAAATTGACACCGTGATCGTCCACCACGCCTTTCAAGGCCTCCATGCGGGGCAAGGCGCCCTTGACCCGCAATTCCATCAAATCGTCGGTGAGCAGGCCCCCGCCGCCGCCGCAGCAAAAGGTGTTTTCATGAATGGTTTGCGGCGCCATGTCATGAAAACGGTTGGCCACGGAGGTGATGATTCGCCGTGGAATGACGAACTGCCCGCCGGGCATATTGCCCATCCGCGAGGCCCGCGCCACGTTGCAGGAGTCATGGAAGGTGATGATGCGGTGGTCATTGGCCTCTTTGTCGAAGCTGATCGCGCCGCGCTGAATCAGGTCGTCCGTGAATTCGCAGATGTGCTGTGGCACCGGGTAGCGCTGGTCGAGATAGTCGAATGGACCAATCAAGGTGTTCCAGAAACTGTAGGCTACGCGCCAGGCATGGCCGCACTCGCCCACAACGATACGTTTGACGCCCAGTTCCAGAGCCGCCTCGCGCACCCGCAAGGAGATGTTGCGCATCTGCTCGTAATTGCCAATGAACATGCCGAAATTGCCGGCTTCCGAGGCGTGTGAGCTCAGCGTCCAGCTGATGCCCGCCGCGTGAAACACCTTGGCGTAGCCGATCAGGCTCTCGACATGGGGCTCGGAAAAGAAGTCGGCAGACGGGGTGATCAGCAGCACCTCGGCGCCCTTGACATTGAGCGGGAACTTGATGTCCAGGCCGGTATCATCCTTGGTGTCTTCTTCCAGCCCTTCGAGGGTGTTTTCCAGTGCCGGGCCGGGAATGCCCAGGTTGTTGCCGATGCGGTGCACCTTGCCAATGATCTCGTTCGAGTATTTTTGCCCCATGCCGATGGAGTCCATGATCTCGCGGGCGGCCATGGTGACCTCGGCGGTGTCGATGCCATAGGGGCAGAACACCGAGCAGCGACGGCATTCGGAACACTGGTTGAAATAGCTGTACCACTCGTCCAGCACTTCGCGCGTGAGATCGACCGCGCCCACCAGCTTGGGGAAGTACTTGCCGGCAAAGGTGAAGTAACGGCGGTAAATTTTGCGCATCAGATCCTGGCGCGCGACCGGCATGTTCTTCGGATCGCCCGTGCCCAGGAAATAGTGGCATTTGTCGGAGCAGGCGCCGCAATGCACGCAGGCGTCCATATACACCTGGAGCGAGCGGTACTTGCCCAGCAACTCGCCCATCTTGGCCAGGGCCTTGGCCTGCCAGTCGTCTACCAGTGCTTCCGGGAAGCCAATCGCCTTCTGGATCGGCGCCGCCGCGATAAAAGGTTTGAGGTGCGACATGGCCCCCACCTGAACCAGCGGAATGACCGGGTAGCTCTTGAGCTTGGGGGTGTCGAACGCAGCTGTGGCCATGGTGTGTGGGGGTGCTTAAGGTTGCTTGTCCAGCGCGGCGGCCCAGGCCGAGATATGCCGCACCTCGCGGGCGTTGTCGGCCTGGTTGCGGGTGGGGCTGAAAAACAGGCCGGGTGCGTGCAGCAGCTTGCTGATGGGGAAGATGATCATCAGCATGGCCACCAGCGCCAGATGCACCAGCAAAATGGGGTCGGAGGGCAGGGCTTGCCAGCTAAACCGCATCAAGCCCAGTATGAAAGCCTTCAAGGCCACGATGTCGGTGTGGGCTACAAAGCGCATGGCCAGTCCGCTCAGGCCAATGGCCAGCAGCAGTGCGAGCATCAGATGGTCGGACGGGGTGGAGATGTAGCGCACCCGATCCACCAGCCAGCGCCGCGCCCACAGGCCACCCAGTGCTGCCACCATGGCAAAACCTGCGTAGGTGCCAAAGGGCTGAATCAAGACGACCGGCAACCACACCGGCTCCTGAAAATAACGTACATGGCGCAACACCACGAGCAGCAGCGCGAAGTGAAAGGTCCAGCCGAAAATCCACGTCCACTTGCTGGACTTGAACAGGCTCTCGAAAAACACAACTTCACGGGCCATACGCCAACCCACCCCGGCACGGGTCGTCGGTGCAGGCGTGGTGGGAATCTTCAAGGGCGCCGGGGTCTTGGCGTACCGGCGTACCTTCAGCGCCACGCCGACGACCAACACCGCTGTGGCCGCATACAGCAACACCGAGTAGAAAATCGTCAGCAATGACATGGCGGGGCGCCTTAGATGCAGCCAGTGGGCTTGGGCAAGCCGGCGATCTTGCAGGCCTGCTTGGCCGGGCCATAGGGAAACAGGTCGTACAGGTACTTGCTGTTGCCTTTTTCTTCACCAAACTGTTTGCCGATAGCCTTGGTCAGCACGCGCACGGCGGGCGCAATCTGGTACTCGTTGTAATACTCGCGCAGGAAATTGATGACTTCCCAGTGGTTCTCGGTGAGTGGCACCTTCTCTTCTTCCGCCAGGTGCGCGGCGGCGTCGGTGGTCCATTCGGCCAGGTTCAGCAAGTAGCCCTCTTCGTCGGTTTCATAGTTCTTGCCGTTGATTTCAAAACTCATGTTGTTCTCCAGATAAAAAAATTAAAGCGAGCCGTGTTTTATTCACAGCCAGGAATGCGAGGTGGGGTGTTCCACGGTCAGGTCCACAAAGCCGCGGTAATCGACCAGCGTGACGCCGTCGATCAGCTTGGCCGTCACGCCGCGGGCGTCCATGTCGGGTTGCAGGGCGTAGACCTTGAGCGTGGCGCAGGCCTGGCGGACCCGGGCCTCCGCAGCGCTGCCCACGGTGGCGGCATAAATGCCGTCTTCGATGAGCAGCAGCGCGTGCCCGGCCTGGGCCATGCGCAAACAAGTGTCCAGCGTGCTGGTTTGAAAGGGTGATTTATTGACGATGTGCAACATGGGTGGTTTCCTCGGTCTTTAGAAGCTCAGGATCACGTCCTGTTGCGCCATGAGTTGGCCCATCTGCTGGGCATCGAGCACCTCGACCGGAACCAGCAGGTCTTTTTCGGTCAGGCCGCGCTGATCCAGCGAGGCTTGGTCAACGTAGAGTTTTTCCACGTCGTAGCCGTCTAGCGCGCGGTAGCTGGGCGAGAAGTTCTTGAGGCCGATGCCCTTGGTTTGCTGCCCTTTGACCAACTCATAGACGCCGTCGTCGATGAAGACCAGGCTCACGTCCTGATCGAAGGTGGCGGTGATCAACACCACCTCCAGGCTTTCGAGTGCATAGATGGTGCCGTAGGGGGCCTTGCGGTTGACAAACATGAATTTCTTCACTTTGGGTCCGCTGGCCGGGCTTGCTTGCTGTTCGCTCATTTCGGTGTCTTCCTTGTTCAATCGCCAAACGTGACTAGGCGATCCGCCTTGATTCCGCTGTCCACCAATTGGCCCAGGCCCGAGATGCGAAAGCCCGGCGCCAGCACTTCTTCCTTGATGCCTCGACGCAAGGCGGCCGCCACGCAGACCACCAAATCCACCTTGTGCTCGGCCGCCAGGGTCGACCAGCGGTTCACCACGTTGCGGTCATCCTGCGGTGGCTCGGTGAGCCGGGTCGCGTTGTTGACGCCGTCATGGTAGAAAAATACGCGCTGGATTTCGTGACCTTTTTCCAGGGCCGCTACCACGAACTGATAGGCACTGTCTGACGCCTGGTGCGTGTAGGGGCCTTCACTGATAAGTAAACCGAATTTCATGGGGGTTCAATTCCGGGGCAATTAAAAACGGATATGGGTCGATGCGTTCAGGCTGGCGCGCGAACCGCGCCAGTCGTCGATCAGGTACTTGGTAAACGGCAGGTCGCACTTCTCAAAGAAGGCGGGCCAGCCGATGCGCTCGATCCAGTCCGAAACCCGCTCCCACGAACGCGCGTCTTCCTTGTAGGTGTACAGAATTTTCTTGACCATGGCTGACACCTCGGGCCAGCGCGGCGGGTTGTTGGGCAGGCCCGAGGCCACCATCTTCATGAAGGTCGGTTTGCCACGCGCATTGGAGTTCTTGCCGCCCACCCAGATCGCCAGCTTGCTGTGCTCGGGGTCGTTGATCTGCATCGGCGGGCAGGGTGGGTAGCAGGCGCCGCAGCACATGCATTTGGCCTCGTCAATCTCCAGCGACGGTTTACCGTTGACCATGGCGGGCCGGATCGCGGCCACCGGGCAACGCGCCACCACGGTGGGGCGCTCGCACATATTGGCCACCAGATCATGGTTGATCTTGGGCGGTTTGGTGTGCTGGATGATGATCGCAATGTCGGCTTGGCCGCCGCAGTTGATCTCGCAGCAGGAGGTGGACAGGTGCACCCGGTTAGGCATTTCTTCCTTGATGAACTCGGCGTGCAGGTCGTCCATCAGGGCCTTGACCGCGCCCGATGCGTCGGTGCCCGGAATGTCGCAGTGCAGCCAACCCTGGGTGTGGGCGATGGCCGATACCGAGTTGCCCGTGCCGCCTACCGGGAAGCCGCTACTGGTGAGCGCGTCCACCAACGGCGCCACGCGCTGCGGGTCGGACACCATGTACTCGATGTTGGAGCGGATCGTGAAGCGCACATGTCCGTCAGCATAGGTGTCGGCAATGTCGCACAGCGTGCGGATGGTGAACAGGTCCATTTGCCGTTGCGTGCCGGCGCGCACGGTCCAGATTTCGTCGCCGGTGTGCGAGACATGGTGCAGCACACCAGGCCGCGGCCGGTCGTGGTACTTCCAGTTGCCGTAATTTTTGAGCATCAGCGGATGCATGTACTGCTTGTTGTCAGGTACGCCGCTCTCGATGGGGGTGCGCATGGTTGCCATGGTTGTCTTCCTGTGTTCTTGAGAGTTTCAGGCCGCCGCTTTGCGGGCGTTGATCTTGGCCACTTCGTCGTCCCAGCCGTCCGTGCGCACATAGGGGTTGGTGCGTGGTGTGGACACCATATTGGGATCGATCTCCAGCCCGATTCCCTCGAGGAAGTTGACCAACCCGATGCGCTCGATCATCTCGCCGGTGCGCTCATGCTCCAGCGCGTTTTCAGCGAAGAAGTCGATCGACTTCTTGGCCAGTTCCACCAGGGCCTGGTAGTCCTCGTCGGTCTTCATGGGCATGAAGGGCGTGACCACCGTGCCCATCAGGTCACCGATCTTGAGCGTGCGCTTGCCGCCCATCAGCACGGTCACGCCCTTGTCGGTGCCCGAGGCCAGGGCACCGGTCATGACGTTGATGCAGTGCATGCAGCGCACGCAGTTGGCGTTGTCGATTTCCAGCGACTGGGTGTCGTTCAGGGCAACACTGGTGATCTTCGGGCCGCTTGAGACGTCCTTGGTCTCCTTGAGCATGATGGCCTTGGTGGGGCAGCGGCTGACCACATCGTTCACCAGTTCGGTCAAACCATGCTTGGCGAACCACTTGCGCGCCAGGGGTTCATCGGTACGCATGTTGTCGCGCCAGGTGCCGATTACGGCCATGTCGGCACGCTGGATGGAATTCATGCAGTCATTCGGGCAACCGGAAAACTTGAACTTGAACTTGTACGGCAGCGCCGGGCGGTGCATGTCGTCCAGGAAGGTGTTGACGACCTGGCGATGCGCCCGTGCCTCGTCAAAGCAGGACTGTTCGCAGCGCGCCGCACCGACACAGGACATGCTGGTGCGCACTGCCGGGCCGGCGCCACCGAGGTCAAAGCCGAGTTCGTTCAGCTCATCGAACGCGCCCTGCACGTTGGCCGTGCTGGCGCCCTGGAACATGATGTCGCCGGACTGGCCATGAAAGGCGATCAGGCCTGAACCGTGACGCTCCCAGATGTCGCACATCTTGCGCAGCACCTCGGTGTTGTAGTGCATGCCCGCTGGCGGCTGTACCCGCAGCGTGTGGAATTCCTTGGAGGCGGGAAACATCTCTGCGACTTCGGAAAACCGGGGAATCACGCCACCGCCGTAACCAAAGACCCCGACGGTGCCGCCCTTCCAGTAGCCCTTGCGGGTTTTGTAGGAGTGCTCCAGTTGACCCATCAGGTCGGTCATGTAGTCGCTGTCCTTGGCCAGACGTTTCAAACCCGTGACAAAGCTGGGCCACGGACCGCTCTCGAGCTGGTCGAGCATGGGGGTGTCGTGCGGTTTCTTGCTCATGGTATGTCTCCTGTCAAGGCGGCGAATGCGATGCGCCGATCTGTCGATTCCTGGCTGACGTGTGCCTCTTCGGGCCGGTTCACTGTCAACTCTGGGGTAGATCGTAGGGTCCGGCTACGGCGGGCGCTATCACCCTCGTTGATTATTTTGTGCTACCCATTAGGGCTATACATCCCCACCCGTGCCGGTAATAGACGGCACGGCCGCCATTGCGCCAAATAGCACCATGACGACCATTACTCCGCTTGAAAAACTGACCAGTCCCCTGGGCGGGCAAGTCATCGAGTTACAGCAACTGGACTATGACGCCGGCGGCATGAGCTTGCTGCGCACGCGTATCCGCGAAAAAAGCCGGTTCACCGTGTTTGAGATTGACCCCCAGACGGCGCGTCTTTGGGGCGAGGCCCTGCTGCGCTGGGCGCAGACGCAACCTCAGCCATTGCCGCAAGCGCAGGATCCGGCATGACGGCCTTGCAAGCCTTGGGTGATGCCACGGTGGACGCCGTGTTTCCCATCGAGGGGCAGGTCTTGGTACGCGATCATGCTCAGGCGCTACAGCAGGCCTTGTGCGCGAAGTTGCCTTGGCTGGAAGCGGACGCTTTGGCGGGAGTCCACCCCATCAAGCTGGTCCCTGGCACTGAGAATCACGCCCTGTTGTCCCGGCGAGCCCGCTTGCTGCTGCGGGTGGGCGCGTCGCGTTTGGGCGACTTGATGGCGGTGGCCCGTCTTGACCTTGGCGTGGATGGCCACCTCTTGCGCCTGGGCGTGCCGCACCTGCGCGAACTGCAGCCCCATGCCACTTTGTATGCCTACCGAGTGGCGGCCGACAGTGCGGACGAAATGTCCTTCATGGCGGCGGTGGATCGCGCGCTGGCGGAGTTGGAGATCAGCGGCGAGCGGGTTTGCGGCAAGCGCCAAGGCATGCTGGTATCTGGCGCTGTCCTCAACACCTTCAGCCTGATGCTGCACGCACTGCCACCGGAGCAGTCGTTGCGGCTGCAGCAGCATGGCCTGGGTCCTTACCGCTTGCTCGGCTGCGGGATCTTTGTGCCGCACAAGTCAGCAGCGGCCGTGTAGAAATTTTCTTTGGCAACCAGAAGAAGGAGACTGCAAAAATGGGCTACAACATCAACGGTGCAGAGCACGAGGCTGACGAGCAGGGCTTCCTGCTGGAGCCGATGTTTGATGACGAGGCGGTGCGCGTCATTGCGCAAGCGGAAAACATCGAGTTGACCGATGCGCACTGGGAGGTTGTGAACTACCTCCGCGACGAGTACCGCGAACACGGCCACACGCCGACCTTTCGCAACATGCTCAAGGGCATGACGGAAATACGGCCCGAAGTGGACAGCAAATACCTGTATGACCTGTTTCCCGTGGGGCCGGCCAAGCAGGGGCCCAAGGTGGCCGGATTACCCCAGCCACTTGGCAAGGGCGGCTATTGATGCCCCCACGCTTGTCACTGCGTGTACTGCGCTGCCCCCCAAGGGGGCTGGCCTTGCTTGGGGCGGCCCGGCGCGGCGGCCGGATTTCCGCACGTTCGCTGGTTTGATATGGCCAACATCAGAATCAAGAGTCAGTGGTTTCGTAACGGCGCCGCCAAAACGCCGCAGCAGACCGCCAGTGCGATGGCGTTCATCGCCTGGCGGGTGGCGCAGAACATGCTCAAGCAGATGCGATCGGCGCGTTTTGACATTGAGGTGGGGCCGCAATATTTTGCTTTCACGCGCGAAGTGTTGGTGTTTCTGACGCAGGTGCTGGATCGCATGGCCTTTGAGCGCATGGGGGGCGAGGGGCGCGCCGAGTTCATCACCGCACTGGTGCGGCGGGTGGCCGAGGTGCTGCAGGAAAACGAGGACACCCTGCTGGGCGCACCGCCTGCCGGGCAGCCCAGCCACTACGACGAATTCATCGTGCTGTTCAATGAACTGGCCGACCATTACGCCGACTTCGGCCATGGCCCTGACGGACCGGACTTTGCCTTTGTGCGCTACCTGGGCCATCGCGTCGAGGCGCTCATGCCGGAGAAAGACCAGCGCTGGGTCGTCGATCAGATCATGGCCACCGAAGTGCCCGAGGCCGTGCTTACCCTGCAGCGCGCCATGCAGGGCGTGCTGTCCACCGAACCCCGGGCGCCGCGGAGTTCCCGCGCAGCCAACACAGCCGACTGAGGCGAGAACCATGATGAATACCCCCTTCAATCTGGACAACCAAGCCGCCTACCGGCGCTGGCGTGATGCCAAGCGCGCCAGCCATCCGACCTGCGCGCAGGACCTGCTGGTGGATGTGGGCGACCCCCGTGCCTTGAGCGAGGCTGAACAAAATGCGCTGCTGCAACGCTGTGCCACGGCCAACATGGCTATCTACCGCAGCCCCCAACGCGGCGCGGATAAGAGTATTCCGCGCCGCGTGGGCGAACAATTGGGCCTGATCCGGCTGGATGCCAACTGGCTCGCGGATGAAGATGGTATTTCGCAGATTGCGGTGGCCGCCAGCGTGGGCGAGCGCACCGCCTTCATCCCCTACACCAACCGCCCCATCAAGTGGCACACGGATGGCTACTACCATCCGGCGTCCCGCCAGATCCGGGCCATGATTTTGCACTGCGTGCGCGCCGCAAGCGCGGGTGGCGAGACCGCCTTGATGGACCATGAAATGGCCTACATCGCCCTGCGCGAAGCCAACCCCGACTGGGTGCGCGCGCTGATGGCGCCGAACGCCATGACCATCCCCGAACGGCTGGATGAAGAGGGCATCGCCCGTGCCGCGCAGACCGGGCCCGTGTTCTCGGTGGATGAGCGCAGCGGCGCGCTGCACATGCGTTACACCGCGCGCACGCGCAGTGTGCTGTGGAAGGACGATGCGCCAACCCGTGCCGCCGTGGCGTTTCTGGCGCAGTTGCTGGCCAGCGACAGCCCACACGTTTTTCGCCTGACGCTGGCGCCCGGCATGGGACTGGTGTGCAACAACGTGCTGCACGACCGTGCGGGCTTTGTGGACGATCCCCTGCAAACACGGCTGTTGTACCGCGCCCGCTACCTGGACCGCATCGCTGCGCCCGCACTGGCCGTGGACGCCGATTTTCCTCGGAAATTTATAGAAAATAGGCTTCTAGCCCTCTGAAATAGGGCGCAAGCAGCTATTAAATATATAGCATAAAAACACCATGTCACATCAGCTTAGCGTTTGGCGCGCGGCCCAGTTGCTGGGCGTGGCGCGCGGGGTTTTGCAGCAGCAGGTGCGCAATGGCGCCCTGGCCCTGAATGACGGATTGGTCTCCACCGACGCCTTGCTGCAACTCTATCCAGACGCGCAACTGGAGGCCTCGGGTTTGCTGGAGCGCGTGGCACAAATCCGGGACGAGGCGTTTGGCAGACGGGTGCGTGAGCGCATGTTGCCTAGCCAGGAGGTCCTGGCGCAAAGGCTGTTTGCGCAAAGCCAGGAACTGGCTGACGTGCGCAAGCACCTGCAGCGCTACCACGCCCTGGTGATTGCGCTGCAAAAGCGCACACGGGAGCTCGTCGCCGAGCGTCCCGGCGACGCCGCATGGCGGGAACTGGAACAACAGCTGACCCAAGGCCTCGCACAGGCCCTGGCCACCGAGTCGGTCGATATGCTGGAAGTGATGGACGATATGCTCAAGATCATGACCGCACAGGTCACGGTGCGCCCGAGCGGGCACCAGTTTTCGGTGGAGGGGCATGCCAACCTGTTGCAGTCGGGTCTGCACTCCGGCCTCCGGCTGAACTACGGCTGCGGCAATGGCAGTTGCGGTATGTGCAAGGTGCGCGTGATCTCCGGCGAAGTCGTGAAGACCCAGCACTTCGACTACCCGCTGTCGGAAGCCGAAAAAGCGCAGGGCTACACGCTGATGTGCTGCCACACCGCCGCCAGCAGTGAACTCACGCTGGAGATGCTGGAGGCCAGCGGCCCGCAGGATATTCCCGAGCAGCAAATCGTGGCCCAGGTACGCGCGGTCAGCGAACTCGCGCCGGACACGCGCTTGCTGCATTTGCAGACCCCCCGCACGCATCGACTGCGCTTTCTCGCGGGGCAGTTAGTGCTGCTGGGCTGGACCCTGCCGGGCCGCGGCGATGCTCACACCACTTACCCGATTGCCAGTTGCCCGTGTGACGACCGCAATCTGCTCTTCTTCATCGCCCGTGACGAGTCCGATGAGCTGGCGCGACATCTGTTTGCGGGCGACATCCAGCCCGGCGTTGCCGTGACCGTGCTGGGGCCAACGGGTGAATTCGTGCTGGCCGACGGACATCGCCCGTTGGTCTTTGCCGCCTGCGACGCCGGCTTTGCCCCCATCAAGAGTTTGATCGAACATGCGCTGTCGCTGGATGTCGCGCCCGTGCTTTCGCTGTTCTGGCTGGCGACACGCAGCGACGGGCACTTTTCCAGTAACCAGTGTCGCGCTTGGTCCGAGGCGCTGGACCAGTTTGAATACGAGCTGGTGTCACATGCGGATGTGACGGTCGGCGCCCGGCAGATCGCCCAGGCGATGCGGGCCGACCTGTTCGATATTGATTGCGATTTTTATTTGGCTGGGCCATCGGAATTTATCAGCACACTGCACGATGAATTGCGCGCTGCGGGCGTGGCGGCGGCGCAAATATTTACCCAGGTGCTGTAGCGCAGCGTCACCCACCCTATGAATCTGCCCATGAATTCAACAGCGCCTCACGGGGCCACCTATGCCGATGCCTCACCTGCGGTGGAGGATGCGCCCATGCCCGACTGTGCGGGCGGCGAGTCCTTTGCGCTGATGGTGCTGGGTCACAGCATGGCGCCCGAGTTCCTGGAGGGCGAAATCATCATCATCGAGCCTGAAGGGCTGGCGAAAGACGGCTCTTTTGTGCTGGCGTGGCACAAGGAAGAATGGACGTTTAGACAGTTGCTGCGCGCGGGCACGGCCTGGGTGCTGCATCCGCTGAACCCGGCCTTTGGCGATGTCCCGCTGCCGGATGTGTCGGCCGTGCGTGGCGTCATCATTCAAAAGGCCTTGCCGGGGCGGCGTCGGGCCTCCAAACACTACATTTGAGGCGGCGTCTCAGCGCTGCTGCCACTTCATCGTGGCCACTGCACCGCCGACGATCCCTGCCAGCGCGACGAACGAGCCCAGCGCCAGCGTTGAGACACCGGACAAGCCCTGACCAATCGTGCAGCCGAGAGCCGTGACGCCACCGAAACCCATGAGCACTGCGCCGATCAACTGGGTGCGCAGATCCTCCAGCGAGGCGAAGCCTTCCCAGCGAAACTGGCGTGTGCCGATGGCATAGGCAAAGGAGCCCAGGACCACGCCGATCACCGAGGCGACACCAAAAGTCACCCGCATGGACTTGTCCGTCCACAACATCAGCAGCTCCAGGTTGTAGGCCGTCGGCGCCACAAAGCTCATGGACTCCAGCGTACGGGTGTTGGTGGCGAAATACACGGTCTCCAGCGTGTCGAGATTTTCGCCATGGCCCAAGCTCCCGGTGAGGTACCAGGCGGCGACGATCAGCAATCCGAGCACAGTCGATCCGATCACGTGGGGTAGATTGCCGCGAAAGCGTTTGTCCTTGAAGACGAACACCAGCAGACCCAGTCCGACCATTGCCACGGTAGCGAGCAGGGCGGTTTTATCGGGCAGACCGGTTAGCTGGGTTAGGACTTGGGGCAACGCCGGCGAAGATACGTCGATGGACACCGGATCCAGATAGCTGGCGCGCCACTGCCCAAACAGGCCCTTGAGCGTCATGTAGGCCGAAATCGCCAGAAACACAAGCACCACCAGCGAGCGCACGCTGCCCCCACCCAGGCGCACCAGGTTCTTGTTCGTGCAGCCCGCTGCAATCGTCATGCCCACGCCAAACAAGGCGCCTCCGAGTAGCAGGGATAGCCAGGGCAGAGCCGGGCGGTGATAGACGGATTTGGACAGGTCGATCAGCCCGAAGTAATACAGCAGGTTGGCACCCACCATGGCCACGGCAATGGTGAGCAACCACATGCGCATGCGACCCCAGTGGCCCATGTTGACGACATCCGAGATCGCCCCCATGGTGCAAAAATTGGTCTTGTTGGCGACCACGCCAAAGATAAAGGCCAGCAGGAAGCCGCCCCAGACGACCAGCGTGGCCGGATTGATTGTGTCAGCCATGGCCAGGGTCAGATAAAGAGGCAGACGTCGGATTCGCCGGCAAACTTCATGAAGGTGGCGGCCCCCCCGTACTCGATCTCCTTGATAAATTCGCTGGTCTCAAACTCAAACAGATCCACCGTCATCTGGCAAGCGACAAACTTGACTTCCGCCTCAAGACAGATGTCGCGCAGTTCCTGCAGCGACGCCACGCCCTTGGATTTCATCTTGTTCTTCATCATCATCGTTGCCATGGATTCCATGCCCGGCAGCATTTGCACCATCACCGGCATGGGCACCGGCATCGGCATGGCGGGATTGGCCAGCGGGCTGATCTTGATATCGTCCAGACTCTTGCGCAGCAATTGCAGGCCGTAGAAAGTAAAGAAAATCTGGACGTCCCAGCCCAGCGCTGCCGCCGTGGAGGCCAGGATGAATGGCGGATAGGCCATGTCCAGCGTGCCCTTGGTGGCGATCAGCGCCATTTTTTTTGTTGCCATGCGTGTGCTCCGGGGTGGATTGACAGTCTCTTTCTCAGGCCTTTTTGAGATAGAACACGAACTTGCTGTTTTCGCTACCTTGTTCCAGCAGCGCGTTGCCGGTCTGTTCGGCGAAGGCCGCCATGTCGCACACCGAGCCCGGATCGGTCGAGATGACGCGCAGCACCTGTCCGGAAATCATGTCGGACAGCGCCTTTTTGGTCTTTACGATGGGCAGCGGGCAGGCCAGGCCCGATGCGTCAAATTCCTTGTTGAATTCCATGTTTTGTCTCCGTTGGTTGGCTGATTGCAGCCGATTCATGTGGTGGAAAAGCACAAACTTGGCCATAGAAACGGCACTGTGCCCACTGCGCCTATTTTTGAATAGGCGTTGCGGTGCGTCTATCACCGCGAAGGGTAATTTCGAGTAGCCCAAATGGGTAGCTGGTTTTTATCCTTGTCACCGGAACGCCACGACCCCTTGTGACGCTGACGATCGCGGATTGAAGAAGACGCCGGAACCTTTGTCAGTCCGAGCCATTGGAGACGGGAGAGGGGGCGCCTCAGTCAAATTGCAGGCGGTACGCGCCGGTCATCCAAATTTTTCAAGCAGGCGGGCCGAGCGTTCTACTTCGAGAATGGCTTGCTCGTCAGTTTTGGATTCGTAGACGGCCTCCATCACAGAGCAGGCCATCATCCGGTAAAAAGCCTTGTCCATGGCCTTGCGCGCCGCAGACATTTGCAGAGCCACGTCTTCACACGGCCGCCCGCTCTGGATCATTTCGACCAATCCACGTACCTGTCCTTCGATTCGGCGCAAGCGGTTAACCACATCTTTTTGGTGATCAGCACGGTAGTCTGAAGCGGTGGTGAGAGGTGCAGGCTGGCTTGGAGTGCTTTTGGTTGCCATGGGAATCCATTGTTGCGATGGTTGAAATCCGTTCAGTTTGCCAGATCGCCGCGCTTGCCTGGCTCCTCCGGCTTTTTCATACCATACCCTGCATGGTATAGGGTTGTTCCTAGTGCCAGCGCTGAGTTTTTTGACGCATCATTGATTTACATCAGTAACGGAATTAAACATGTTGCTGTTGCTGGTTTCCGTATCGACGGAAATCACACTGAATCAAGGAATTTAAAGTGAACGTTTTGAAAAGTTATTTGAAATGGCTGCCCTTGCTGGTTGCTGTGTTTTTGACCGGCTGTGGCTCCATCAGTACGCTGGGCAAGCTGGAAGACGGCGCCGGTGCTGAAGCCAGCAAGATGTGGGACCGCTGGGTGGACAGCGGCGGCGACATTGCAGTGGCTACCACCTGGGAGCGCAAGGTCAAGGCTGGCGTGACGGTTGCCGATATCGAGTCGGTGTTCACCCAGATTTCGGCCGAACGCAATATGAAAGGCGTCGGCGAATTACCCCTGTCGAAGGAGCTCGAAGCGCGGACCGGCAAGAAACAAAAATTCCTCAAGGTCTATTCCTATTGCTCGCCTGAGACCGCACGCATGATGGTGGACTTCAGCCCGCACATGGGGGCCTATCTGCCTTGCCGCTTGACTGTCGTCGAGAAGGACGATGGCTTGTGGATCTACACCCTCAACATGGACATGATGGTCAAGATGGGTCGCAAGTTGCCTTCGCCTTTGAAAGAAGAAGCCTGGAAAGTGCGCGAAACCATTTACATCATGATGGATCGTGCCGCCAAGGGCGAGTTCTGACCGCTTCATCCTGAATAAAAGAATACTAGGAGACATTGGATGAACAAAAAAGAAACGGCAAAAGTGGTTCGTCAGCTGGCTGCGATTGCGGCTATGGCGGGCCCGATGACCGCGGCCATGGCCACCAACGGAATGCTGATGGAGGGCTACGGCCCGATCTCCACCGGCATGGGCGGTGCCGCCCAGAGTTTCGATAACGGTACCGGAGCCATGGCCCAAAATCCGGCAACGCTGGCGCTGATGCCTGATGGATCGCACCTTGATCTGGCCCTTGGATTTCTTGGCCCCAAGGTCACCAGCAGCGTGCCGGGCATGAGCGCTTCATCGGGCGGCACCTTGTACACGATGCCTGCTTTGGGCTACACGAAGCGCACGGGTGCGCTGACCTACGGTGTTGGCGTTTTTGCTCAGGGCGGCATGGGTACTGAATACGAAGCCAACTCCTTTATGGCGATGGGGTCCGGCGATCCGGTTCGCTCTGAACTTGGCGTGGGCAATGTCATCATCCCGCTGGCATATCAGGTGAATCCTGACGTAACCATTGGCGCTACTGTGGATTTCATCTGGGCAGGGTTGGACATGCTGATGGCGGCGGCGCCCGCCTCGGCGTTGGCCAGTATGGTGACCGGAGCAAGCGGGGGTATCGCTGGGGCGCTGGGAGGCTTGGCGGCGTCGCCAGGGGCGCCCTGGGCCCGTATCAATTTTTCTGACGACAACAAATTTACCGGTGCGGCAAAGGCAACGGGCTTTGGTGCCAAGATCGGTGCCACCTTCAATGTCAATAGAGAATGGCGCGTGGGCGCATCCTATCGGTTCAAGTCCATGCTGGACGATATGAAAACATCCACCAGTGCCGCCAGCATGACCGCTCCCGGCTTTGTTGACAACGGCAGCATTTCCGTCATTGACTTCCAGATGCCTGCGGTGCTGGCCGTCGGGGCAAGCTGGCAGGCGCAACCTTCCTTGTTGTTCGCGGCAGACATCAAATCCATCGGGTGGGCCGAGGTGATGAAAAGTTTCAAAATGCGCTATGACAGTGTCGGCATGGGCGGTTCAGTCAACTTTGAACTGCCCCAAAACTGGAAGGATCAAACGGTCTTGAACTTGGGGGTCGCCTGGAAAGCCAATGAGCAGGTGACACTGCGCGCCGGGTTGAATGTGGCCGACAACCCCATCCCGGATACCACGGTTAATCCCTTGTTCCCCGCGGTTGTGAAGAACCACGTGACCTTCGGCTTGGGTTACAAGTTCTCAACGGCTGGCGATTTCAATGCGTCTTTGACCATGGCTCCCGCCACCACCGTAACCAGCAGCGCTGGCGTGACGATCTCGCATGAGCAGATGAATCTTCAATTGATGTACAGCCATCGTTTCTAGTTCGAGGCTCTTCCAGTCCGTCGCCTAACAGAAAGCCCAGCCGCATGAAAAATATCACTTTTCTCACTTTATCAATGATGCTGTCGCCGCTGCTGGCTCAGGAGTTGCCGGCGCTTTACAAGGGCGCAGATATTAAGCTTGGAGAACGTCTCATTGCGGAGAACAAGTGCTCAGCCTGCCATCAGCAGAAGGTGGGCGGCGACGGAAGTGCCATTTACAAACCCGCCGGCCGCGTGAATTCGCCGGGCGTTTTGCGTGGCATGGTGGAGTCGTGCAATACCGAACTTAACCTTGGGCTTTTCCCTGAAGAAGTCACATCGATCGCGGCGGTTCTGAACCGTGATCACTACCAGTTCAAGTAGTTTTTGCCAATGTTTCAGATCAATTGGACCGCCCTTAGTGCAAACCCCTACAGCATTAATTCGTTTATTTGTTATATTCGTGAATGTGGATATATGAATGTAAAGAATGAAAGAAAAAGCACTTGAAGAAACATCGTCATCTGTCTTTGAAAGAGCTGGTGAGTTGTTTGCAGTGCTGTCAACGCCCATCCGGCTGCGCATCATTTGTGCGTTGTGTGTGGGTGAAAAAAATGTTTCTCATTTGATGGATGAAATCGCTGTCTCGCAGCCCAGCATGTCCCGGCATCTGAACGTGCTGTATCGGGCGGGTGTGGTGGCTAAGCGGCGAAGCGGGGCGCAGGTGTTTTATCGCATTGCTGAAGACTCAGTGGTGCTCATACGTACGGCGGTCTGTTCGCAGGCCCAATGAATTCGTTAATGGAGATTGTGTAATGCAAGATGACGTGAGTTCGGGGAGGGTCCGAAAGGCCCCCGAGAATTTTTTAAACCGGGATGGCATCAAGGCTGTTTTGGCGGAGGCTAAGAATGGCCGCCGCGACTTCATCCGAAGCGCATTTGCCGCGGCGGCGGCCGGCCTTGCGGTGCCTGCTGCGATGGCGCAGGGGAATCCCGTTCCTACCGAAGGCGGTGATCCCAATATTCTGAACTTGCCTGAGCACAGCAAGGCTTTGGGTCAAGGTGTGGCTTCTGATGGCAGCTACGGCAAGCCCTCTCAATTCGAAGCCAATGTTCAGCGTCGTCAAAGTCCGGGGCTGACCCAGACGACACAGGCTTCGGTGTCGTTTGCGCCGCTGCAATCGTTGTTTGGCATTGTCACACCCAGCGGGTTGCACTTCGAGCGTCACCACCAGGGCTGGTGGGATATTGATCCGTCGAAGCATCGTTTCATGATCAATGGCATGGTGAAGTCGCCCAAGGTCTTCACCTTGGACGAAATCATGCGCTTGCCCTCGGTGTCGCGCTTTCACTTTATCGAGTGCGGTGCCAACACGGCGGTGGAGTGGGGCAATGTGGCCGTGCCCACGGCCCAGTACACGCACGGCATGATTTCATGCAGCGAGTTCACCGGTGTGCCACTTATTACCTTGCTAGAGTTGGCGGGCGCCGATCTCAAAAATGGCAAGTTTGTATTGGCAGAGGGTGCTGACGGATCTTCCATGACGCGCACCATCCCCATGAGCCTGATCAAGTCCGGCGAAGTGTTTGTGGCCTACGGGCAAAACGGCGAAATGCTGCGCCCCGAGCAAGGCTACCCGCTGCGTCTGATTGTTCCGGGCATACAGGGTGTGAGCTGGGTGAAGTATCTGCGACGCATCGAAGTCGGTGATATGCCTTATGCCGCCAAGGACGAGGCGGTTCATTACATTGATTTGCAGCCCGATGGCTTGCAGCGTCAGTACACCAGCATCCAGGAATGCAAAAGTGTGGTGACCACGCCCTCTGGCGGGCAGGTGTTGCTGGACAAAGGTTTTTACAACATTACCGGTCTGGCTTGGTCGGGTCGTGGCAAGGTCAAAAAAGTGGATGTGTCGGTGGATGGTGGCCGCAACTGGCGCACTGCCAGGCTGGAGACGCCGGTGCTTTCCAAGGCCTTGACGCGTTTTAACCTGGACTGGGTGTGGGACGGCAAGTCGGCCATTATTCAGAGCCGCGCCACGGATGATACGGGCTTTGTGCAGTCCAATTACAAGCAGCTTCGTGCCGTGCGCGGTACTCGCTCGATTTATCACAACAACGCCATTCAGTCATGGTTGGTGCAAGAAAACGGCGAGGTGAAAAATGTTCAGGTTTCGTAAAGTAGTTTTGGCAAGTGCCATGCTCGCGTTAGCGGGTCTCGCAGGCGCGCAATCCACCAGCAATTACCCGGGTGTTGGCCGCGCGGCGACGCCCAAAGAAGTGGCTGCATGGGATATCGATGTGCGGCCTGACTTCAAGGGTCTGCCAGCAGGTTCGGGCACGGTGGCCAAGGGGCAAGATGTATGGGAGGGAAAATGCGCCCAGTGTCACGGCATTTTTGGTGAGTCAGGTGAGGTGTTTAGCCCGCTGGTTGGCGGTGTAACCCCAGACGACATCAAGAAGGGTCGAGTCGCAAATCTGATTAATCCGGGCTACCCTGGCCGCACGACCTTGATGAAAGTCCCGACATTGTCGACACTTTGGGATTACATCAATCGCGCCATGCCATGGACTGCTCCGAAGTCGTTGACGACTGAAGAAGTTTATTCAGTGACGGCATTTTTGTTGAACCTCAGTGGCGTTGTTCCTGACAACTTTACACTGTCCGACAAGAACATCCGTGAAGTGCAGGATCGCATGCCAAATCGCAATGGCATGACGACCCAGCACAATCTGTGGCCAGGTAAAGAGTTTGGCGGCGCCAAAAAGTCTGACACCGGCAATGTGGCGTGCATGAAGGACTGTGCACCGGAGCCGAAAGTGGCATCCTTCCTGCCCGACTTTGCGCGCAATGCACACGGCAACCTGGCTGAGCAGAACCGGCCAGTGGGAGCCCAGCATGGCGTGGACACTACGCGCCCCGAGGTCAAGGCAGGCGATGTTGTCCCTGCGCCTGTCGCAGCTCCTGCGGCCGCCGCTGCAGCGCAGGCCGGTGCGCAAGCCAAGCCAGCAACTGCTTTCAAGGTTGACGCATCGGGTGCGGACAACAAGGCTGCGCTGGCGCTGACGCAAAAGAACAACTGCACGGCTTGCCATGCTGTGGACAAGAAGATACTTGGCCCCAGTTTCATGGACATTGCAAAGAAGCATGCCGGCAAGACGGACTACCTGACCGGAAAAATAAAGTCGGGCGGCGCAGGCGTATGGGGCCCGATACCCATGCCGGCTCAGACCTTGACGGACGGGGAAGCGAAGACGGTTGCAGTCTGGTTGGCCTCGGGTGCCGGAAGGTAGGGTATTTGCGAATTCATTCGCATCAATTTTTTCATTAGCATTGACTTAACTAAGGAGATTCACATGCAAACTCGTCGCGAGACACTCAAACGAAGCGCCCTTGTGGCAGGCCTGTTGGCCTCCACGGGCCTGTTCCCTCAGTACGCTTTTGCCTACGATAAGGCTGCCTTTGAAGCAAAGAGCCTGGCTGACGTGCTCAAGGCGCTGGGCGCTGGTGCACCGGTCGAAAGCAAGGATGTGCTCATCGGCGGTCCTGACATCGCTGAAAACGGTGCGGTGGTACCACTTACTGCCAGCACCACATTAGGCGGCGTCAAACAGATTCTGATCCTGGTTGAGAAGAACCCGGCTGCCTTGGTGGCTCAGTTCAACGTAACTGACAGTGTGGACGCCAGCTTCGCCACACGGTCCAAGATGGGGCAGTCATCCGATGTTTATGCCGTCGCCGTGATGGCTGATGGCAAGGCTTTTTTTGCGAAAAAAGAAGTCAAGGTCACGCTCGGTGGTTGTGGCGGTTAATCACACCCCAGTCATTTTTTCAATTCATTTGATATCAGGAGTTAATCATGGCAGATCCAATGCGCATTCGCGCCCAAGTAGCCGGCGACAAAGCAACCGTTCGTGTTTTGATGAGTCACGAAATGGAATCCGGTCAACGCAAGGATTCGGCGGGAAAAATTGTTCCCGCCTGGTTCATCCAGGAGGTGACGGCGACGCATAACGGCAAGGTCATTTTGACGGCCGATTGGGGACCGGCGGTTTCCAAGAATCCGTTTCTCCAGTTCGTCGTCAAGGGCGCCAAGGCTGGCGACAAGATCGGAGTGACCTGGAAAGACACCAAGGGCGAGACCCGTACCGACGAAGCTACCGCATCTTGACTTGGACGAATCTTTCAAAAAATGGTGGGGCTTGCTTCGCCTTTTTTGCTACCGGAAATTTCCAAAACTACAAGAGGTGACTATGAGAATGAATAAAGCTGTTTCGATGTTTGCACTAGGTAGCTTGGTAACTACGGTTGCATTGGCGCAGAAGTCTGCGGTCCAAAGCATCGAGGAATACCGCGCTATGTTGCAGGATGGCAATCCGGCGGAACTATTTGAGGCCAAGGGCGAAGATTTGTGGAAGCAAAAACGTGGTCCGAAAAACACCTCGTTGGAGAAATGCGATCTGGGCAAAGGCCCTGGCGTGGTCAAAGGTGTGTTTGTGGAGCTTCCGCGCCACTTTGCTGATACCCGGAAGGTTCAGGATCTGGAGTCGCGTCTATTGACCTGCATGGAAACGCTCCAGGGGTTCAATGCCGCTGAGATCGCTAAAACGCCTTTTGGTAAAGGCGAACAGATCAACCTGACAGCGCTCGCCACCTGGATTTCGGCCGAATCCAAGGGCATGAAGTTCAGTCTTTCGCAGTCCCATACCCAAGAGAAAGTATTTTTCGAAGTGGGCAAACGGCTGTTTTTCCAGCGTGGTGGTCCGCATGATTTTTCTTGTGCATCGTGCCATGGGCAAGACAATACCCGCATCCGTCTGCAAGACCTGCCCAACTTGACTAAAAACCCAGGCGATGGCATCGGCTTTGCTGCCTGGCCCGCCTACCGCGTTTCCAATGGCCAGATGTGGGGCATGCAGCAACGCCTGAACGATTGCTACCGCCAACAGCGCTTTCCATACCCTGGTTTTGCCAGCGACGCTACCGTGGCACTAGGTGTTTACCTCGGTGTTAACAGTGCGGGTTCTGCGTCTGTTGCCCCGGCCCTCAAGCGCTGATCAAGCAGGAGAAACCTCATGAAAACGCAATACAAAATCACCTTGTGCCTGCTGGCTGTCGCTGCTGTGGTCGCTGGCTGCACCACAACTCCTGGTCCTGTCAATCTGGATAAACTGACCTCTGACATCGTCAAGGCTTCCTTCCGTGATGAGGGCATTGTGAAGGTGTCTGTGCTCGACACAGACGATACCAATCGTGCGTGCAGCGCTGCCGACGTGGCTGGCAAGCCGCTCGACGAAACAACGGCCAGAGCCATTGAGGCTGAAAATTTGAAAAGTATCAAGTGGCCGACTGCGGGCAAGTTCCTCGGTGATTGGAAAGAGGGCGAAAAAATCGCACAGAGCGGGCGTGGCTTGACCTACACCGATGACGCCAAAATGCCCAACGGCGGTAACTGCTACAACTGCCACCAGATCGACAAGAAGGAAATTTCCTTCGGGACGATTGGCCCCAGTCTTTACAACTACGGCAAGTTGCGCGGCGTGACTGATGATCCAAACAGCGCAGCTTCCAAGGCCATTGTTGAATATACATGGGGGAAGATTTGGAATGCCAAAGCCTACAACGCGTGTTCCAACATGCCGCGCGCCGGTCACATGGGAATCCTGACTGAAGCTCAGGTGGCGCACGTCGTGGCACTGCTGGTAGATCCGAAGTCTCCGGTCAATCAATAAGCCGGACCGGCTTTGCTTTAACCCGGCCAGCCCGGGTTTGTTTCGATTTTTTAATTCAGTGATTCCAAAAAATGAATTTGACCAAACGCGAATTTTTTCAAGTGCTGGGCGCAGGCACCATGGCTGGCATGGGTCTGGGCACATACGCTGAAGCCGATGCGGCCACGGCCGCCAATGGTCTGTACGACATTCCAAAATTCGGCAATGTATCGTTTCTGCACATGACCGACTGCCACGCGCAGCTCAAGCCAATCCATTTTCGTGAACCCAGCATCAACCTTGGCATTGGGTCAATGCGAGGCAATCTTCCACACTTGGTGGGTGAGCATTTGCTGAAGGTTTCCAAAGTGCGTCCAGGCACCGCTGAAGCACATGCGTTGAGTTACCTTGACTACGAGAAGGCTGCGCGTCGTTATGGCAAGGTTGGCGGTTTTGCTCACTTGGCAACACTGGTCAAACGCATGAAGGCCAGTCGGCCCGGCGCACTACTGCTGGATGGTGGCGACACTTGGCAGGGCTCGGGGACGGCGTTATGGACCAATGGGCAAGACATGGTTGATGCCTGCAAACTGCTGGGCGTGGACGTCATGACCGGGCACTGGGAATTTACACTGGGCATGGAGCGGGTGAAGGAAATCATCGAGAAAGACTTCAAGGGCAAGGTTGATTTTGTGGCGCAAAACGTCAAGACCAATGATTTTGGTGACCCGGTGTTCAAACCCTATGTAATCCGTGAAATCAACGGCGTGCCTTGCGCCATCATCGGGCAGGCTTTTCCATACACCCCGATTGCAAACCCTCGTTACATGGTGGCCGACTGGGCCTTTGGCATCCAGGACGACAACATGCAGAAGATGGTGGATGAGGCGCGGAACAAAGGCGCACAGGTCGTTGTCGTCTTGAGTCACAACGGCATGGATGTGGACCTGAAGATGGCCAGCAGGGTCAGCGGCATCGATGCCATCATGGGGGGGCACACCCACGACGGCATGCCCGTGGCATCCATTGTGAGTAACAAGGGCGGCAAGACCATCGTCACCAACGCCGGCTCTAACAGTAAATTCCTGGGCGTGATTGACTTTGACGTCAAGGACAAAAAAGTTGCTGACTTCCGCTACAAGTTGCTGCCGGTGTTTGCCAACATGCTGCCCGCTGATGAGGAGATGGACGCACTCATCACCAAGATCCGCGCGCCTTATGAGGGGAAATTGGCCGAGAAACTCGCTATTACCGAAGGCACGCTGTACCGTCGGGGTAACTTCAACGGCACCGGTGACCAATTGCTGGTGGACGCGCTAATGGATGTGCAGGGCGCAGAGATTGCTTTTTCGCCCGGTTTTCGCTGGGGTACCACGCTACTGCCAGGCCAGGCCATCACTCGAGAGTGGTTAATGGACATGACGGCCACCACTTACTCATATGCCACCGTTTCCGAGATGAGCGGCGACACCATCAAGACTGTGCTAGAGGATGTGTGCGACAACCTGTTCAACCCCGATCCGTATTACCAGCAGGGCGGCGACATGGTGCGCGTGGGCGGTCTGCAGTACAGCTGCAACCCGCTGGGCACCATGGGCAACCGAATTGGCGACCTGCGCCTGGGAGGCAAGCTGATCGAAGCCAGTAAGAAATACAAAGTGGCTGGTTGGGCGCCAGTGGCCGAAGAGGCCAAGACCGCTGGCAATCCGCTGGTGTGGGACGTGGTGGAAACCTGGCTCAAGGCCCGTGGTGGTAAGGTTTCGGCACGCAAGCTCAATGCACCCAAGATAACGGGCGGGCTGCCCAATCCGGGTTTTGTGGCTTGACTTGACTGGTTGACAATTAAATGAAACAGGGCTTCTACGATTGTTGGTTGAGTCCGAGGATCACTCGGCGGATTGTGAACTGGCTCCAGTAGGAGTGCCAATAGGAATATGTCATATCCAAGGCCGCGTATGAATTGGCGGGTCCGCTCCAAGTGAGTGGCGGCTGGGTGGTGATGGGACGCGGTTGGGGGGAGCTGCCTTTGGCCTCCGAAAGAACTGGCTCTGTCAGCGCGGGCGAAAACAGTTCGCAAAAGCCGGATAAAACGTGCCATAATTCGAGGCTGCACTGATGAAGCGCAGGCAAATTCGCAGGGTGTGCAGCAATGCAAATCCGATTGAAGTGCAGC
>NZ_QEII01000212.1 GCF_003347515.1 Rhodoferax ferrireducens
TTCCTGCCGCCTTGAATTCAGACAACCACTTGGGGTAGTTGATTTTGCGGTCGTCTCGCATTGGCATGACGACTGCCGCGAAGTCGGGCAAAAATCCGCAAGACACGAAAATCGACTTGTTTTCATCAGATTGGCGCAGGGTGATTCCTTCAAAATCGTTTCCTGTCGCGATCTTCAGGGTTTTGTGAACCATCTTCATATACATGGCGTTGAACATGCCCATTGGGCCAACTTGGCATTCGTCAGGAAAAACAGTCTTCCAGTCTGGGTACTTGCCTTCAACCTCCCATT
>NZ_QEII01000213.1 GCF_003347515.1 Rhodoferax ferrireducens
AAACCAAGATTGACCAGCTCACGCACGAGATGGCGGTCCTCAAACGCTGGAAGTTCGGTCGCAGTCGCGAGCAGCTCGATGCGGGCCAGATCAGCCTGCTCGACGAAACCATCGATGCCGACATCGCTGCCATTGAAGAAGAGCTTGAACAGCTCGCCCCCAGTTCAAAGACAAACGCCGACGCCCCCAAGCAGCCCAAGCGCGCCCCGCTGCCAGCAGATCTGCCGCGCGTTGAGTTCCACCATGAACTCGATGCCACGACCTGCTCCACACCGGGCTGCGGCTGCACTTTGAAGCGCATCGGAGAAGACGTCAGCGAGAAGCTCGACTACACGCCAGGCCTGTTCACGGTGGAGCGCCACATCCGCGGTAAATGGGCCTGTGCCAAATGCCAGACGCTGACTCAGGCGCCAGTGCCGGCCCAGATCATCGACAAAGGCATCCCCACGGCGGGCCTGCTGGCCCAGGTGTTGGTGGCCAAATACGCCGATCATCTGCCGCTGTATCGCCAGGAAGGCATCTTTGCGCGTGCCGGCATGGCACTGCCACGCTCGACCCTGGCGCAGTGGGTGGGCGTGTGCGGTGTGCAGTTGCAGCCACTGGTCGATGCGCTCAAGGGTGAAATCCTCAGCCACGCAGTTTTGCACGCCGATGAGACACCGGTGCCGATGCTCAAGCCCGGCAACAAGAAAACGCATCGGGCTTACCTGTGGGCGTATGCGCCTGGGGCCTTCGAGGACTTGAAAGCCGTGGTCTACGATTTTTGTGAGTCTCGCGCCGGTGAGCATGCCCGCACGTTCCTGGGCGCCAACACTGAACAAGGCGGCTGGAAAGGTACGCTGGTCTGTGATGATTACGCGGCCTACAAATCGCTGTTCACCATGGGCATCGTGGAAGCTGGTTGCATGGCTCACGCCCGGCGCAAGCTGTTTGAGCTGCATGTGAACCACTCCAGCCAGATTGCTGAAGCAGGTCTGGAATTATTCGCCCAACTCTATGACGTCGAGCGTGAGGTCAAAACGCTCCATGCCGACCAGCGTTTGCAGATTCGACAAACCAAAGCACGCCCGATTGCCGATGCGATGCATGAATGGATGAAGTTGCAGCGTTGCAAAATCACCGATGGCTCGGCCACGGCCAAAGCGCTGGACTATAGCCTTAAACGCT
>NZ_QEII01000214.1 GCF_003347515.1 Rhodoferax ferrireducens
AAATAACCATCCTCCGGCAAAGCCGGAGGTTTTCATAAATGTGAGCCGCTCAAAGCGGCTAAACAGGGACGCTTACGCGGCCCCTACTCTTTGAGCCACCGAAACGGTGGCAACTTATCTCCACAGCCCCAACTGTTCCAACTTCTCATCCTCCTGCTCTTGGTGTCGGATGTAGTTGCGAATCACTTCCTCGTCTCGTCCTACCGTCGAGACAAAATACCCTCGCGCCCAGAAGTGCTGTCCGACAAAGTTTCTCTTGCGCTCTGCATATACGCGCGCCAAGTGAATCGCACTTTTTCCCTTGATGTAGCCCACCACGTTCGACACCGCATATTTCGGCGGTATCGAAATCATCATATGCACATGGTCGGGCATCAAGTGGCCCTCTTCAATTCGGCTCTCTTTGTGCTGTGCCAGTGTGCGAAACACATCTCCCAGATGCTTTCGCAATTCCCCGTACAGCACCTTTCTCCGAAACTTCGGTATAAACACAACGTGGTACTTGCAGTCCCACTTCGTGTGATTTAGGCTCTCAATCTTGTCCATCCAGTTTTTTCCTTTCGTTTGCTTGGCGGCTCACGATTGGAAGTTTCTGCGATGGACACCTACTTATACGTCAAACTTCTACTG
>NZ_QEII01000215.1 GCF_003347515.1 Rhodoferax ferrireducens
TCCATCCAGTTTTTTCCTTTCGTTTGCTTGGCGGCTCACGATTGGAAGTTTCTGCGATGGACACCTACTTATACGTCAAACTTCTACTGCCACCCCGGCAAAGCCGGGGGATTTCCCATCGGATTAACTAGCTAATTGCGCATACTGGACGCGGGCTGGAAGCCAAAATGGCTTGAACTCATCAAGCAAATTTCACTGCGACTGGATGATCAAACACCGCGCCCGGCTGACGCCAAAAAAAGCGCATCAACCGGCCGGTTGCTGAGGGGATCAACCATGCACCACCCGGCCTTCACGCAATGCCCAGTAAAGCGCGGTGCCGGGTTGTTGACCCCAGCAGTTCACCTCCTCGCGTGAATAGACCAGTACATCAACGGGCAGACGCAGCGGCCGCAAGCAAGGCGCACGACCACCCGGCCAAACTGCGCGACCACGCGCAAGGTGTATTCCAATATTTCCGGCGTGGTGTTGTCGTAATCCACCAAGACCGCAACCCGCGCATCGCCGTTTGCTGCGTTGTTATTCATTGTGTGAGCCTCCCTGAATCAGCCTGTGATGATGAGCGTGGGTCATACAGTAGCCCTGAACTGGGGCGCAGACCCGAGCTTTCGCTCGCCGATGGCGATTGCCGTGATCGGCGGACTCATCACCTCCACGCTGCTCAGTCTGCTGGTGGTGCCCGCCGTGTTCACCTACATCGACGATCTGGAGCACCTGATCCGGCGCGGCGTGGCGCGGCTGCGGCGGCCGGCGCCGGTTGTGGCGGCACCGCATACGCTATAAATTAAATAGCTACCTGCGCATACGGGACGAGGGCTGGAGGCCTAAAACACTTATATTCCGGGTTCAGCCCACATCCTCGTGCAGGCACAGGATGTTGCCCTCGGTATCCTCGAACCAGGCCGCCTTCTCCGCGCCCAGCACGCAGACATGGCCGATCGTCTGCAGGCCGGGCAAGTCGTAGTCGGTAAAGCTCACGCCCTGCGACTCCAGTTGCGCGACGGCCGTGGTGATGTTTTCAACGCGAAAACTCAGGGCGGTGTGCTGCGCCTGGGTGCCCTCGGGTTTCGGAAAAAGGGCGATCTCGGTGCCGCCGCAGCGGTAGATAAATTTTCCGTCCGGCTTGCTGCCCACGGGCTGCAGACCCAATGACTGTTCGTAGAACTGGCGGGCGCGCGCCATGTCCTTGACGGGCAGGATGCAGGTGACTTCGGTGCTGGGAAAGGTACTCATGGCGGGACCTCCTTGCGTTTCGCGGAATGCTTTTTCTATATTGCACTGGATAGTTGCACTGATAAATGATCGTTCGCAAGGCGAGTCCTTTCCGGTCGCTTCAAACTGGATATCAGGGAGTAAGACAGCGAAGAAAAACCAAGACAGAAAACGCAAAAACCCTTGAAATGGAGACCCTATCATGGACAGCGTGAAAGTAGTTGGACTCGGCGGCGAGGCCGTCACGGTGGATGGTGCGACGCTCGACAAGTTGAAAACTTCTTTGCGCGGGGAGCTGCTGTTTCCGGACGATGACGGCTTTGACAAAGCGCGCACCGTCTGGAACGCCATGATTGACCGCAAGCCCGCCCTGGTCGCGAACTGCGCCGGCGTGGCCGACATCCGCCAGGCCGTGACCTTTGCGCATGAGCACCGCCTCCTGACGGCCGTCAGGGGAGGCGGACACAACATTGCGGGGAATGCCGTCTGCGACGGCGGTTTGCTGATCAATCTGTCGGCCATGCGCGCCGTCACGGTCGACCCCATCGCGTCAGTCGCGCACGTCGAGCCGGGCGCAACGCTGGGTGATTTTGACCACGAATGCCAGGCTTTTGGACTGGCCACCCCGATGGGCATCAATTCGACCACCGGCGTGGCCGGACTCACGCTCGGCGGTGGATTCGGCTGGCTGTCCCGAAAGCACGGCATGACGGTGGACAATTTGCTGGCCGCGGATGTGGTCACGGCCGATGGGCGATTGCTTCGCGCCAGCGCCACCGAGAACCCCGATCTCTTTTGGGCAATTCGCGGTGGCAGTGGCAATTTTGGCATCGTCAGCCGGTTCGAATTCAAGCTGCATCTGGTCGGGCCGGAGGTTCTGGGCGGCTTGATTGTCTATGCACTGAAGGACGCAACGCAAGCGCTGCAGCAGTTGCGTGAATACGTCAAGCAACTCGGCGAGGACACGAATGTCTGGACCGTGATGCGCAAAGCGCCGCCCCTGCCTTTCCTCCCGCCCGAAGTGCACGGGACCGAGATCATCGCCTTCTGCGTGTTCCACGCCGGTAATCCAGACGCGGGCCGAAAGGCGATAGAACCGATGCGAAAACTCGGTACCGTCCTGGGCGAGTTCATCGGCATGCAGCCTTACACCGCCTGGCAGCAAACCTTTGACCCGCTGCTGACACCGGGCGCCCGGAACTACTGGAAATCGCACAATTTTGTTGACCTGAGTGACGGCGCCATCGAGGTGGCGGTGAAATACGTGCAAAACCTTCCTTCACCGCATTGCGAGATATTCTTCGGCCTGATCGGCGGCGCCACCACCCGGCCCAAGCCCGACGCCACCGCCTATTCCCATCGGGATGCGATCTACGTCTGCAACGTTCATGGGCGCTGGGAAACCGCGGCCGAAGACCAGAAATGCACCGACTGGGCGCGCGGCTTCTTCCGCGATGCCGCGCCCTATGCGACCGGCGGCGTGTATGTCAACTTCCTGACCGACGATGAACCGGAGCGCATCCGGGCCGCTTACGGCCCGGGCTATGAGCGTCTGGTGGCGGCGAAAAACAAATACGACCCGGACAACCTGTTCCGCATGAACCAGAACATCCGCCCCAGCGCTTAAGGGGTGGCGCGCCGGATCCGTGGCGGTATCACAAAAGTGGAGTACGCTGTCCCGCATGACACCACCGACCACACCCGCCCCACGCAAACCCTTCGCCATGATCCGCGAGTTCCACCTCGCCGACTGGTTCACGTTGGGCAACGCCGTGTGCGGCACCGGCGCCATGTTTGCCATGATGACCTACCTGCAAACCAGCGAGGTCATGCATGTCTACTTTGCCTGCGGGCTGGTTGTGGCGGCGTTGGTATTCGATGTGCTGGATGGCCGGATTGCCCGCTGGCGCCAGAAGACCTCGGCACTCGGTCGTGAGTTGGATTCGCTTGCGGACATCATTTCCTTCGGTGTCGCTCCGGCCTTGATTGCCTATGGTTGCGGCATGCAGGGCCTGTACGACCGCATCATCTTGACCTTTTTTGTGGCTTGCGGCGTGTCGCGCCTGGCGCGCTACAACGTGACGGCCGAGACGCTGTCCGAGGGTGGCGACAAGGTGAAATACTTTGAGGGCACGCCCATCCCGACCTCGCTGCTGCTGGTGATTGTGTTGTTTGTGGCGGCCACGCAAGGCGCGCTGCATGAGTCCCTGTGGTTCGGAAAGGTCGTGCTCGCCGGCTTCACGCTGCACCCGCTGGTGCTGTTGTTTGCCCTGTCCGGCTCACTGATGGTCAGCCGCATACGCATCCCCAAGCTCTGAACAGCCCACGCGCAGCCTGCTGCCGGCACCCGCTCAAGCGCCCGACAGCTCAAACACCGCCGCCGGCCGCTCGCCCGCCAGCGCCTGCAGCAAATTGCTGGTGGCCAGTTCGGCCATCGCATGGCGGGTTTCGAACGTGGCCGAGCCAATGTGCGGCAGGGCCGTCACCTTGGGGTGCGTGCGCAAGGGCGAGTCCAGCGGCAGCGGCTCGGTGGCAAACACATCCAGCCCGGCGGCACGCAAGGTGCCGTGGTCGAGCGCATCCAGCAAGGCGTCTTCCTGCACGATGGCACCGCGGGCGCCGTTGATGAAGATGGCGCCCGGCTTCATCAGCGCAAACTCGCGCGCGCCCATCAGGCCCCGGGTTTCGGGGGAGAGCGGCAGCACGGCGGCGACGATGTCGGCGCGTTGCAGCAGCTCATCCAGGGGCGTGCGACGGGCCTTGCCGGCCAGTTCCGGCAGCGCCTGCGCCAGATCGACCGGATGCCGGCTGTGGTACAGCACCGGCATGCCAAAGCCCAGCGCAGCACGCCGCGCCAATGCTTGCCCGATGCGGCCAAAACCCAGGATGCCCAGCGTTTTGCCATGCACGTCCCAGCCAAACAGCTCTTCGCCAATGTTGCGTGTCCAGCGGCCCTCGCGCACATGGTTGGCCAGCTCGACCAGGCGTCGGCTGCTGGCCATGATGAGTGAAAAAATGGTGTCAGCCGTGGTCTCGGTCAGCACGCCGGGCGTGTGACACAGCATGATGCCGCGCGCCGCCAGCGCGGGCAACGCGTAGTTGTCGACCCCGACCGACACGCTGGAGATGACTTTCAGACGCGGGGCGCCCGCCAGCAAGGCGGCGTCCACCGGGTAGCTGGAGCCGATCAGGCCGTCGGCGCTGGCCAGTGCCGCGTGAAAGGCGGCGGCTTGTTCCGGCAGGCGCGGGTTGGCCACCGTCACGTCGTGCACGGCTTGCAGGCGCGCGAGTTGGTCGGGTGGCAGTTCGCGGAAAACCAGAACCTGTTGGCGTGTCGTGTTGGCGCTTGGCGTCGGCATGGTTCACAGCCCCGCCTGGTTCAGTTCGGCGCGGGTCGGCAGGCCTTCGCTGTCGCCCAGCACCTGCACGGCGCGCGCGCCAATCCAGGCGCCGCGCTTCACGGCCTCGGGCACGCTCAAGCCATCGAGCAGCGCGCTGATCACGCCCACGGCGAAGCCGTCGCCGGCGCCGACCGTGTCCACCACCTCGGCCACCGGGAAGCCGGCGACGTAGCCGCTGCCGCCCTCCCCGTCATAGAAAGCGCCCTCGCTGCCGAGCTTGACGACCACCAGTTCGGCGCCGTGCTGGCGGTAAAAGCGGGCAATGCCTTCCGGCGTTTCCTCGCCGGTCAAAAAACGGCCCTCCTCCAGGCCGGGCAGCACCCAGTTGGCGCGCGTCGCCAGGTCGTTGATGGCCTCGCGCATCAGCTCGGGCGTGGCCCACAAGGTCGGGCGCAGGTTCGGGTCGAACGAGACGCTGCGACCGGCCGCGCGCATCAGCTCCATGCTTTGGCGTGCGGCGGGCAGCGTGGTCGGCGAGATCGCGGCAAACACGCCGGTGGCGTGCAGGTGCCGGGCGCTAAGCAGCCAGGCTTCGTCAATATCGGCCACGCCCATGTGGCTGGCGGCGGAACCGGCGCGGTGGTATTCGACCGGCGGGTCGCTGCCGTCGCTCACCTTGCCCTTGAACTGGAAGCCGGTTTTTTGCGCCGCATCGCACACCACGTGCGAGCAGTCGATGCCCTCGCCCGCCATGGCGGCGAGCAGGTAGCGCCCCATGGAGTCGGTGCCCAGGCGGCTGGCCCAACCCACTTTCAGGCCCAGGCGCGCCAGGCCGATGGCGACATTGGTCTCGGCACCGGCGGTGCGCTTGTGGAAGGCCTCGGCCTGCTCCAGCGGGCCGGGCTGGTCGGCGACCAGCAGCATCATGGCTTCGCCAAAGGTAATGACGTCCAGTGCGTTGTTCATGTCGTGGCTTTCTCGTTGCGATGTAAAAGAATGGGGCCGTGGGTGTGGGCAACCTTTGCCAGGCTGGTGGCGACGCCGCGCAACTGCTCAATTTCCAGCTGCACCACGGTCTCCAGCGCATCACCCGCCAGCGGGTATTCGATGGCCCACGGCACATCGGCGGGCAAGGCGCGCAGCACGGCCCGCCAAGGTGCGCTGGACGCGGCCAGCGGCACGGCGATCCAGCGCTGCGGCTGGCGCTGCACACCTTTGCAGTGCACATAACGCACCTGCGGCGCCAGGGCGGCGGCGGCCTGCAAGGGGCACTCGCCGGTCCAGTGCCAGTTGCCCATGTCGAAGGTCATGCCCAGAAAAAACCCCTGGGCATTGGCGGTGGCGAAGAAGTCCTGCAGGGCCGCCAGCGTGCCGGCCGCCGGGGTCTGGTCGTTTTCAATGAGCAGTTCAACCGGGGCCGATTGCAGGCGCACTTGCAAATCGTCCAGGGTGCGGTGAGAGGCCGGGCCAAAGCCGCCGATCGCCATTTTCAGGCGCGACGCGCCCAGGGTTTCGGCGGCCGCGAGGGCGCGTTCCAGCGCGCTGACGGCCAGCGTGCCGTCATGCGCCCACAGATAGTCCGCGCTCGAATAGACCAGACTTTTACCGGCCGCTTGCACGGTGTGCGCGATGGCCGGGAGTTCACTCGCCTGGTCCACCAGCAGCTCACTGCGCACCTCCACGCCATCGGCGCCAGCGGCCAGGCTGAGTTCGCTAAACCACAGTTGCCCGTGGCGCCGCACTTCGGCCGCACCAAAGGCGGACAGTGAAATCAGAATCGGCGGCGCCGCGTGCATGCCGCCCGCCGCCCCTTCAACACCCGAAGACATTGGATGCGCCACGCCAGTCGTTGTGGCGGCGCTTCCTCCGTCAGTGCGCATGCTGCGAATTCAAAATCTGCCCCAAAAAGCTCCGCGTCGTTTCGTGCTGCGGGTTGCTGAAGAACTGCTGCGGCGGCGCCTGCTCGATGATCTGGCCATTCGCCATGAAGATCACGCGAT
>NZ_QEII01000216.1 GCF_003347515.1 Rhodoferax ferrireducens
TGCCATCGCTGCTGTTGGCGGCAACTCGGCCAACGTTGTCGGTGGCGGCATCTTCAGCCCAACCACCGTCGCCCAGGTCGGCCCGACGGTGACCAACGTTGATGCCAGCTCGCATCTCAAGCTCGACCTGCCCACTGCCTTTAACTTCGGCGGCCAGCAGCTGGTTGCCTGAGCCCCTGATTTCAATTACCCAATACCCAAATTCTCAGGAGATACACCATGAAATCCAATCTGAT
>NZ_QEII01000217.1 GCF_003347515.1 Rhodoferax ferrireducens
TGAGCGCGTTCAGGATAGCCGCGGCGGCGACGATGGCGGTGCCGTGCTGGTCGTCGTGGAACACCGGTATCTTCATGCGCTCGCGCAGCTTCTTCTCGATGTAGAAGCATTCGGGCGCCTTGATGTCCTCCAGGTTGATGCCGCCGAAGGTCGGCTCCATGCGCGCGATGGTGTCGATCAGCTTGTCGGGGTCGAGCTCGTCGAGTTCAATGTCAAAGACGTCGATGCCGGCGAATTTCTTGAACAGGCAGCCCTTGCCCTCCATCACCGGCTTGCCCGCCAGCGGGCCGA
>NZ_QEII01000218.1 GCF_003347515.1 Rhodoferax ferrireducens
CTATGTTGCTGCCAAAGATATGTTGCGCCAGTCCAGAATCCCTTGGCATCCAGGCCGCTGTTGACCGATTGACACCACATAACTTGTGGTGCTTGCTGGCAGTCCTTTTTAACTTCAAAGGACTGCCATGTTCGAAACTCTCGTCAGCACGGATCGGGCGCTTGCACGCCATCGCGATGGCCCGTTGGCCGAGCAACGCAATCGCTATCTTCTGCACTGCGCGGATCAGGGTGGCACCCGAGAGTCGCTGCGCCTGAGGGCGCGCTCGATTCTGTGGGTCGCCGAGCACATGTCGCCCAATGACTTTGGGAAGGTCGACGCGTCCCGGCTGCATGAGATCGTTTACGGATCAGTCTCGCTGGCAACACCCGCGCCGACAACAGCCGCCACACTCGTAAGCTTCGCGCGACCGTGGCTGAAGTACCTTGGCTGGTGGCCGCAGGTAGAGGATTCCATCCCGTTCGCGCCAGCCCTGGAGCACTTCGTTGCATGGATGCGCGACGAACGCGGCCTGACGCAATGCACGATTGACCAATGGCAGTACCGCACATCAAAGTTTTTGCACTGGTGCAGTGACACCGGCCGTGACCTGGCAACGCTGCGGCCGCAGGACATCGACGCGTACTTCGTCACCTACGGCGCGCAGCGGTGGTCTCGTATCTCGGCCGGCCACATTGCCACTATGCTGCGCGTGTTCTTTCGCCACACCGCCAGTATCGGCGCATGCAGTGCGGCGCTTGCCTGCTCAATCCAGGGAAATCGGCGATATGCCCTGGAAGCGTTGCCGTACGCCTTGAGCTGGGACGATGTGAGGCGCGTGATCGCCACCACCAGCAGCGACACCGAGCGCGACATCCGAGACCGCGCGATCCTGCTTCTGCTGGCCGTCTACGGGCTTCGCCGAGGAGAGGTTGCATCCCTTCGGCTCGACCAGATCGACCAGCTTGGCGGGCAGCTGCATATCTGGCGCCTCAAACGTCGCCAACCCCAAATCTACCCGCTCGTACCGTCCGTGGGGGAGGCGCTCAGTCGGTACATCAACGATGTTCGGCCGAGCGTGACGCACGCCGAGGTCTTCATCCGAGTACAGGCGCCCAGAATACCCATCCTCGCCACGGCCATCTACACCATCGTCAGCCGACGACTGCGCGCACTTGATATCCAGGCTGCTCACCTCGGACCTCACGCGCTGCGTCATTCGTGCGCAGCAAAGCTGCTGGCCGACGGATTGACCCTAAAGGAGATCGGCGACCACCTCGGTCATCGCAGTACGTCAGCCACGATGACCTACACAAAGGTTGACCTGGCGTCTTTGCGTCAGGTAGGTGACTTCGACCTGGGAGGTCTGCAATGAACACCAGTGATGTCATCAAGGTCTACCTCGCCGCCCGGCGGGCCCAGGGCGTCCAGATCCGCAGCGGCGACCGGGCGCTACGCCAGTTTGCACGCGAGACGGGGGACCGGCCATTGCACGATGTGACGCCGCAGGCTGTAGCCACTTTCTTGCGTGGTCACGGCGCGCTCAGTGCCGCATGGACGACGAAGTTCAGACTGCTGACGGGCTTGTACCGCTTCGCGCTGGCGCGTGGCTACGTGGCGGCGTCGCCCATGCCGGAGTTCAAGCCGAAGCTGCCGCCACCGCAAACACCCTATGTGTACTCGCATGACGAGCTGCAGCGCCTGCTCGACGCGACCGCTGCTGTGAGATCAGCCTTCAGTCGTCTTCAGGTCATGACATATCGAACACTGCTACTCGTGCTGTACGGCGCAGGACTGCGGATCAGCGAGGCCATCGGACTCACGGTGGCAGATGTCAATCTCACCCAACGCGTGCTGACCGTTCGGAACACGAAGTTCTACAAAACCCGCCTGGTTCCAATCGGACCGCAACTGGCGGCAACGTTGGCGACCTACTACGACCAGCGCAGCACACTGCCCCTGCCAAAGGGCCAGAACTCTGCGTTCCTGTGCTCGCGTTCTGGCTGTCGCCTGACCTACCAGTATGTCGTGACGTTGTTCCAGCGGGTCCGCTCGGCGGCGGGCATCGTCTGCCCATCAGGGGAGCCACGACCTCCGCGACTCCATGATTTGCGCCACACCGCAGCAGTTCATCGTGTCTTGTCCTGGTATCGCTCGGGCAAGGACGTCCAACAACTCTTACCCCATCTGGCGACATATCTCGGGCATGCCTGTATCGCTTCGACGCAGCGGTATCTGCAGATGACGCCGGAGTTGCTGCAGGAGGCCAGTTGTCGATTTGCGGCGTATGCCCAGCACGAGGCAGCGCAGGAGGTCGATCATGCGTGATCACAGCTTGCTCGGGCCTTGGGTTCGCCGCTTCCTGCTGGAATATCTGGTCGCCGAGCGCAATCTGGCGCGTAACACGCAGGTGAGCTACCGCGACACCTTGACCCTGCTGCTGCCATTCGTCAGCCGCCAGGCGGCGATTCCGATTGAGCGATTGACGGTGCATGATGTGTCGCCGGACAGGGTGCGGGCGTTCCTTGAACATATTGAGCACGAACGTGGCTGCGGCGTTGTCACGCGCAACCAGCGCCTGGGCACCATCCACTCGCTTGCCCGCTTCGTCGGGACCCGCTCGCCCGAGCACCTGGACTGGTGTTCACAGGTGCGTTCGGTTCCGTTCAAGAAGGCCGCCAAGACGGTCATTGGATACCTCGACAAGCCCGAAATGGAGGCACTGCTGCGCGCTCCGGATCGCCGCACGAGTCTGGGCTTGCGCGATCACGCGCTGCTACTCTTTCTTTACAACAGCGGCGCCCGCGCCGACGAGGCGGCGTCACTGCGGGTGAGCAACCTTCAACTGGGCACGTCGCCGTCTGTGCGCATCCTCGGCAAGGGCAACAAATGGCGGGTTTGTCCTCTATGGCCCGTCACGGTGGCTACCCTGCGACCGCTCGTCGCCGGCAAGGGGGCCGACGATCAGGTATTCCGCGGGCGAACCGGGGCACCGATGACGCGGTTCGGGGTGCATCGTATCGTGAAGACCTACGCTACGGCGGCGGCCAAGCGGGTCGAGTCCATGCAGGGAAAGCGCATCAGCCCTCACACGCTGCGGCACACGACAGCCGTTCATCTGCTTCGCGCCGGGGTCGACATCAACACCATCCGCGCCTGGCTCGGTCACGTCTCCCTAGACACGACCCACGTTTACGCCGAGGTCGATCTCGAGATGAAGGCCAAGGCGCTGGCCAGCGTGGATATCACGGACCTGCCGACCGCGCGGGCAAGATCGCCGGGGAAGTCGGCCACGATCATGAACTTCATGAAGCAGCTGTAGCCGCCAAGCACCCGGAACTTATGTGCGCACAGGTTCTCCGACGGACGAGTGGATCGCCCGTCGGAGAACGGGTCGACGCAACATATCTTTGGCAGCAACATAGCCACTG
>NZ_QEII01000219.1 GCF_003347515.1 Rhodoferax ferrireducens
CGCACGTTCAGGTTGATGTCGGTCAGCACCTGGAACTTGCCGAACCATTTGTCCAGCGCTTCGATGCGGATGATGGGTTCGGCGCCAGCGGCGTCAGGGGTGGGGGATGGCATTGTGTCTGTCATTGGGAAGCACCGTTATCAGCGAGATTGCGCCGGGTTTATTGCAGCATCGGCAGGTCGGTTTCCAGCCATTTGCGGTACAACTTGTTGAGCTCGCCGTTGGCGGTGTTGCGGGCCACGAAGTTGTCCACCGTGGCGAGCAGCTCGGCCTGGCCGGGGCGCATGGCCACGGCCATGACCGTCTGACGCAATAAGAACTTAACTTCGAAAGAGCCGGGTGTTACCCGTTTGTCGATCCCTGCCGCTACGGTGGTTGCGCATCCAATGGCATCGACCTGACCCGACATCAGGGCCTGCATGGCCGAGGCGTCGTCGTCAAAGCGGCGAATCTCGGTGCCCTCGGGGGCCATGGCGGTCAAAGACAAGTCCTGGGTGCTGGCGCGGGCCACACCGACGCGTTTGCCCTTGAGGTCGGCCGGTGTCTTGATGCTTACCTTTTTATCGCCGTACAGCACGATGCCTGCAGCGGAATAAGGCTTGGAGAACTGCACCTGCTTGGCGCGTTCCGGCGTCACCGCGAGCGAGGCCACCAGCAGATCGACCTTGTTGGTCAGCAGGAATGGAATGCGGTTGGGGCCGGTCACCGGCACCAGATTGACCTTGACGCCCAGGTCCTTGGCCATCAGGCGCGCCACGTCGGCGTCATAGCCGTCCGGCTGGTTGCTGCTGTTCATGGTGCCGTAGGGCGGAAAGTCCACCAGCATGCCGATGGTCAATTCGCCTTTTTTCTTGATGTCGGCGCTGGTCTGCGCGCTGGCGATCGGCGCCCAGCTGGACAGGGTAGCGGCCAGGCCCAGCGCCAGGGCGGCGCCGGTGAAGGTGCGACGTTGCAGATGCTTGATCATGGTGAAGTCTCCGGTAGGGGTGGTGAGAAATGACGGGGTGAAAAAAGGGATGCGAAATTGAAGCGACTCAACGCGCCAGCGCGGCCGCTTGCCGGCGTTCCATGCGGGCGGCCAGCAAGGACAAGGGCCAGCACAGCACAAAATAGATCGCGGCCACCGCGCTGAATACCATCAGCGGCTGAAAGGTGGCGTTGTTGATGATTTGCCCGGAGCGCGTGATTTCGACAAACCCGATGATGGCGGCCAGCGAGGTGCCTTTGATGATCTGCACCATGTAGC
>NZ_QEII01000220.1 GCF_003347515.1 Rhodoferax ferrireducens
CGCACGTTCAGGTTGATGTCGGTCAGCACCTGGAACTTGCCGAACCATTTGTCCAGCGCTTCGATGCGGATGATGGGTTCGGCGCCAGCGGCGTCAGGGGTGGGGGATGGCATTGTGTCTGTCATTGAGAAGCACCGTTATCAGCGATATTGCGCCGGGTTTATTGCATCTTCGGCAGGTCGGTTTCCAGCCATTTGCGGTACAGCTTGTTGAGCTCGCCATTGGCCGTGTTTTTGGCCACGAAGTTGTCCACCGTGCTGAGCAACTCTGCCTGACCGGGGCGCATGGCCACGGCCATGACTTGCTGGCGCAACAGGAATTTGTTCTCGTAGGTATTGGCCGGGGCACGCTTGTCAATTTGCGCCGCCACCGTGGTCGAGCAGCCGATGGCATCGACCTGGCCGGACATCAAGGCCTGCATGGCGGAGGCATCGTCGTCGAAGCGGCGAATCTCGGTGCCCTCGGGGGCGACTGCGGTCAGCGCCACGTCTTGCGTGCTGGCGCGGGCCACGCCGACGCGCTTGCCCTTGAGGTCGGCGGCGGTCTTGATGCCGGCTTTCTTGTCACCGTACACCACGATGCTGGCGGCGGCATAAGGCTTGGAGAACTGCACCTGCTTGGAACGCTCCGGCGTCACCGCGAGCGAGGCCACCAGCAGATCGACCTTGTTGGTCAGCAAAAACGGAATGCGGTTGGGGCCGGTCACCGGCACCAGATTGACCTTGACACCCAGGTCCTTGGCCATCAGGCGCGCCACGTCGGCGTCATAGCCGTCCGGCTGGTTGCTGCTGTTCATGGTGCCGTAGGGCGGAAAATCCACCAGCATGCCGATGGTCAATTCGCCTTTTTTCTTGATGTCGGCGCTGGTCTGCGCGCTGGCAATCGGCGCCCAGCTGGACAGGGTGGCGGCCAGGCCCAGCGCCAGGGCGGCGCCGGTGAAGGTGCGACGTTGCAGATGCTTGATCATGGTGAAGTCTCCGGTAGGGGTGGTGAGAAATGACAGGGTGAAAAAGGGTTGCCGCTCAGCGCACCAGTGCGGCCGCTTGCCGGCGTTCCATGCTGGCGGCCAGCAAGGACAGGGGCCAGCACAGTGCGAAATAGATCGCAGCCACCGCGCTGAATACCATCAGCGGCTGAAAGGTGGCGTTGTTGATGATTTGCCCGGAGCGCGTGATTTCGACAAACCCGATGATGGCGGCCAGCGAGGTGCCTTTGATGATCTGCACCATGTAGC
>NZ_QEII01000221.1 GCF_003347515.1 Rhodoferax ferrireducens
GTCAATCCCCGCCAAAACAGCCTCCAAATCAAGCGGATTGCGCTTGTCTCTGAAGGCATAGTGCCCCAGAAAATGCAGGTGCTGCCACGCCGCCGGTGAAATCCGTCTGACCAAATCCAATGCCTTGTCGTTCCCCGTTGCCATACACCGGCCAAGCAGTCCCGACAGCAGCATCGAGTTGCAAGCGATTACCACATTGGCAATCAGCCGGCCACACTGGTTGCTGATGTCCACATCCAGGTCGGTACGTCCGGTAAGTTCCTTTTTACCGTTAACCTGGGCGATGGTCGAGCGCAGCTGGTGGTAGGACTCAATGCGGTTTTCCGAGCGGTGGACATCACGCTGCAATTGAGGGTCGCGCAAGTA
>NZ_QEII01000222.1 GCF_003347515.1 Rhodoferax ferrireducens
GTCAATCCCCGCCAAAACAGCCTCCAAATCAAGCGGATTGCGCTTGTCTCTGAAGGCATAGTGCCCCAGAAAATGCAGGTGCTGCCACGCCGCCGGTGAAATCCGTCTGACCAAATCCAATGCCTTGCCGTTCCCCGTTGCCATACACCGGCCAAGCAGTCCCGACAGCAGCATCGAGTTGCAAGCGATTACCACATTGGCAATCAGCCGGCCACACTGGTTGCTGATGTCCACATCCGGGTCGGTACGTCCGGTAAGTTCCTTTTTACCGTTAACCTGGGCGATGGTCGAGCGCAGCTGGTGGTAGGACTCAATGCGGTTTTCCGAGCGGTGGACATCACGCTGCAATTGAGGGTCGCGCAAGTA
>NZ_QEII01000223.1 GCF_003347515.1 Rhodoferax ferrireducens
CCCGCTGCCATGGGCTGTGCGGATCACAGAAATACACCGCAATCCCGGTATTGGCGCTGAGCTGCTGGTGATGGGCCATCTCCTTGCCCCGGTCATAGGTCAAGGTCTTTCGCATGGGTTGCGCTACCGCGTTGAGTTTGTCCGTGAAGGCCTGCAGGACGTGAGCCGCCGTTGCTGGGTTGGGGTGAGGTAGCTTGACCAGTATCAGCAGCCGGGTATGGCGCTCCACCAGCGTGCCCACCGCACTTTGGTTGAGCGCGCCTTTGATCAAGTCGCCCTCCCAGTGTCCCGGGAACTGGCGATCCTCAATCTCCGGTGGGCGTACATGAATGCTCAGCATGTCTGCCATGTGTCCCCGGCGATCCTCTCCCTTGGAGCGCGGCCAGCGCTTGGTGCGTGCCATGCGCAGACAAGCAATGAGCTCTTTGCGCAGCTCTCCTCGGGGTTGGGCGTAGATGACGTTGTAGATGGTTTCATGCGAGGCGCGTTGGGCGGCATCGCTGGGGTGCAGTTTAGCCAGGTGGGCTGCAATTTGCTGGGGTGACCACCGCTTATAAAGAAGTTCAGTGATGGATTCAAACAGGGGATTGCCGGTGACCAGCTTGGGCAGTGGTCTGGCGTGGCGGCGTCTTCGCACCCGGCGCTGCTGGGCATAACGGCAGCTGTAACCATTGCCACCACTGTTGCGGGCAATCTCGCGGCTGATGGTCGCGGCGCTGCGGTTCAGTACG
>NZ_QEII01000224.1 GCF_003347515.1 Rhodoferax ferrireducens
ACGAGTGCCGGAATGCTTACCCGACCACCGTCCGCTTGCGCGAGCAAATTCAGCAGCGCAAAGTCGTTGAAACTGATGCCATGGTAAATGCCCAACTCGTCGTCAAGCTTGAGTTGCAGGCTGGCGTGGGCACGGTGTAGCGCCAAACAGAAGCCGAGATTCGTGTTCATCGAGGTTCGCTCCTGGGTTCGTCGTAGCCGAGTTCGCCGACACAAGGGATTTCCTGGCGCCACAGGCTAACTAGCATTTCTAATTCCTGTGCGGCATTGAACGCTGGATCTTCGCTAGGTTTGACCATGTCGATTACTTCGAAGAAGAAGCTGGTCTCGCCGTACTCGACCCAGTCCTGCGCAAGCCTCGCATTGCGATGCTGTCCATGCTGCAGTTCAAAACGATGCCGGTTGAGTGTGCCCTGAACGTTCGTACTTCCGGCAACCAACGCTCGGCCCGTGATCTGGTTACGGATCGCATATACGCCTGCTCGGGTTTTCGTCTCCAGATACTGTCGTTTCAGCGTCTTTTTGTTTGTCATCATCAATCCTTTTTGTTCCAAATGAGTCACGGTGCAAGCGA
>NZ_QEII01000225.1 GCF_003347515.1 Rhodoferax ferrireducens
ACGAGTGCCGGAATGCTTACCCGACCACCGTCCGCTTGCGCGAGCAAATTCAGCAGCGCAAAGTCGTTGAAACTGATGCCATGGTAAATGCCCAACTCGTCGTCAAGCTTGAGTTGCAGGCTGGCGTTGGCACGGTGTAGCGCCAAACAGAAGCCGAGATTCGTGTTCATCGAGGTTCGCTCCTGGGTTCGTCGTAGCCGAGTTCGCCGACACAAGGGATTTCCTGGCGCCACAGGCTAACTAGCATTTCCAATTCCTGTGCGGCATTGAACGCTGGATCTTCGCTGGGTTTGACCATGTCGAGCACCTCGAAGAGAAAGTTGGTTTCGCCATGCTCGACCCAATCCTGCGCAAGCCTCACGTTGCGATGCTGTCCATACCGCAGTTCAAAACGATGTCGGTTGAGTGTGCCCTGAACGTTCGTACTTCCGGCAACCAACGCTCGACCCGTGATCTGGTTACGGATCGCATATACGCCTGCTCGGGTTTTCGTCTCCAGATACTGTCGTTTCAGCGTCTTTTTGTTTGTCATCATCAATCCTTTTTGTTCCAAATGAGTCACGGTGCAAGCGA
>NZ_QEII01000226.1 GCF_003347515.1 Rhodoferax ferrireducens
GTCAAACCGGCGCGTAAGCACCTGTGCCTCCTGGCCAAGCCGTAAGCACCTCATACCCTGAAGGCGTTACAGCGACCATGTGTTCCCACTGGGCGGACAGAGACCTGTCCTTTGTCACGACGGTCCAGCCGTCGGGCAATTGCCTGGTTTCGCGTTTGCCGGCGTTGAGCATCGGTTCGATGGTGAAAACCATCCCCGGTTCCAGCGTGAGCCCTTGCCCGCGCTGCCCATAGTGCAGCACCTGCGGTTCATCGTGGTAGACCTGTCCAATACCGTGCCCGCAGTATTCGCGCACCACGCTGAAATGCTCCCGCTGAGCGACCGACTGGATGGCATGGCCAATATCGCCCAGAGTCGCCCCAGGCTTGACCTGCTGGATTCCGGCCAGCAATGCTTCGTACGTCGTCTCTACCAGGCGCCGAGCCAAGGTACTGGGGGCCCCAACGAAGTACATGCGACTGGTGTCGCCGAACCAGCCATCCTTGATGACGGCGACATCGATGTTGATGATGTCGCCCTTCTTCAGAATTTTGTCGGGCGAGGGGATGCCGTGACAAACCACTTGGTTGACGGAGGTGAGGACGGTCTTCGGATACCCCTGATACCCCACGTTGGCTGGAATGGCGCCCTGGACATTCACGATGTGGTCGTGGCAGATGCGGTCGAGCGTCTCCGTGCTCACCCCTGGCACCACGTGTGGCTCGATCATGCTGAGAACCTCAGCGGCAAGCCTGGCGGCCCGCCGCTCCATCTCGAGGTCCTCGGCGGAATGGATGGGAACGTCGTGCGCCATCAGTGTTTTCCAGTCGAGGATGCGCTGGGCTTGCCAAGTTGGGCTGTGACAGCCACGCCGATGTCCAGCCCCCCCGCGAGTTCAGCCCGTATCAACAGTTGGCAGATTTCTCGGTGGTCCAACTCCGGGTGCATCTCGGTCAGCATGCCGACTCGCATCCAGTGCTCTGCCTGCGCATTGATAGATCTACTAAGGGCGCTCCCCGCCACTCGCAGGTTCTCGTGCATCAAGTCTGAAATTTTTACAATACCCATCAACGACCTTTATACGAAACGTATATGAATTATATGCGTTTCGTATCGTCCGGCGTTATCCGGATAGATGAGCTCGATAAGGCCCTAAAGACCGCTTTGGGTCGAGACCTGCCAATGACAGAAGGTCGGCGCCCCGTCGCGCCCCAGTCTTTACCGGTAATTCCCCTTCACCCGCAATCGCCGTCCGCACTCCCAAGCAATGCCACGCCATTCCGTGCAATTGTTGATTCAACCTCACCCCATTGAGAATGATCAATCCCGAATGCAAGGCGCCGCCTAAACTGCCCGTGTGACTCCCACGCCGTGCTGACCCTGCACGGTGCTCACGTCGGATGCTGTGGCTTGGCGCCCGCATCACTCCTTGCCGTGCAAAGGCAAATCGCATATGGCTGATCCGCAACAAGCTGCACCGCGCGCGCGCCCGCTGTTCGAGGCGCGCGGGCTGACCAAGGTCTACGAGATGGGCGAGGTGCAGGTGCAAGCCTTGCGCGGCGTGGACCTGGACCTGTACGCGGGTGAGCTGGTGGTGCTGCTCGGCCCCTCGGGCAGCGGCAAGTCCACGCTGCTCAACATCCTGGGCGGGCTGGATGCGCCGACCGCCGGCACGGTGCGTTATGCCGACCACGAACTGCATCTGGACGATGACGCGTCGATGACGCAATACCGGCGCGCGCACGTCGGCTTCGTGTTCCAGTTCTACAACCTCATCCCGAGCCTGACCGCGCGTGAAAATGTGGCCCTGGTCACCGAGATCGCCGAGAACCCGATGACGCCGGAAGAGGCGCTGGCGCTGGTGGGGCTGGAGCAGCGCATGGACCATTTTCCGAGCCAGATGTCAGGCGGCGAGCAGCAACGCGTGGCGATTGCACGGGCGGTCGCCAAGCGCCCGCAGGTCTTGCTGTGCGACGAGCCGACGGGCGCGCTCGATGCCCAGACCGGCGTGCTGGTGCTGGAGGTGATCGCGCAGGTGAACCGCGAGCTGGGCACGACCACGGTGGTGATCACGCACAACGCGGTGATCGCGGCGATGGCCGATCGCGTGGTGTATTTCGGCGATGGTCTGGTGGCGCGCATCGAGTGCAATGCGACCAAGGTCGCGGCCAGGGAGTTGCACTGGTGAAGGCCATCGACCGCAAGCTCTGGCGCGACCTGGGGCAGATGAAGAGCCAGGTGCTGGCCATCGCGCTGGTGGTGATGTGCGGCGTTGGCACCTACATCATGTTCCTCACCACGCTGGAGGCGCTGCGGGCGACCCAGGCCAGTTATTACCGCGACTACCGTTTCGCCGAAGTGTTCGCCACGCTGAAGCGCGCGCCGGAGTCCTTGCGCCAGCGCGTGCAGGCGATGGCCGAGGTGGACCAGGTCGAGACACGGGTGATGGCGCTGGTGCGCCTGGACATGCCGAACTTCGCCGAACCAGTGACGGCGCAAATGGTGTCGGTGTCCGACAGTGGTATGCACGGCCTGAATGCGCTGCATCTGCGCGCCGGGCGGCTGCCGGCGCCGGGGCGGCCCGACGAGGTGGTGGTGAGCGCGCCGTTTGCGCAGGCGCATGGACTGCAGCTGGGCGACCGCTTTCATGCCGTGCTCAACGGACGACGCCAGACGCTCACGCTGGTCGGCAGCGCGCTGTCGCCGGAGTTCATCCAGCAATTGCGGCCCGGCTCGGCATTCCCCGACAACAAGCGTTTTGCCGTGATGTGGATGACGCGGCGTGCGCTCGGCCAGGCCTACGACATGCAAGGTGCGTTCAACGATATGACGCTGAGTCTGCGCGCCGGTGCCGACAGTCAGGCCGTGATCGACCGTGTGGACGAGTTGCTCAAACCGTATGGCGGGCAAGGTGCCTACCTGCGCAAAGACCAGCGCTCGCACCGCTTTCTCAGTCAGGAGCTGCAGCAGCTCGGCACCCTGGCGAGTCTGTTCCCGGCCCTGTTCATGGGCATCGCCGCCTTTTTACTGAACGTGGTGATCGGTCGGCTGGTGACGATGCAGCGCGAGCAGGTGGCCACGCTCAAGGCCTTTGGCTACAGCAACCTCGCCGTGCTGTGGCATTACCTGCGCATGGTCTCGGTGATCGTTGGGCTGGGCATCGTGAGTGGCACCGCGCTCGGGGTGTGGCTGGGCCACGCGCTGTCCGGCATCTACACGGCGTTCTACCACTTTCCGTATCTGAAGTTCAGCCTGCAGCCCGCCACGGTGCTGGAGGCTGCGGCGGCCAGCCTGCTGGCGGCCGGTGCCGGCACCGTGTTCGCGGTCTGGCGCGCCGCCAGTTTGCGCCCGGCGCAGGCCATGCGACCCGAGCCACCGCCGCGCTACCGCGAGAGCTGGGTGGAGCAACTGGGCCTCAAGCGCTGGCTGTCGCAGCCGACGCGCATGATCATTCGCCACATCCAGCGCCACGCGCTGAAATCCATGCTCACCGTGCTGGGCATCGCCATGGCCTGCGGCATGATTCTGACCGGCCTGTTCCAGCGCGACACGGTGAGCTATATGCTGAACATCCAGTTCGGCATGGCGCAGCGCGAGGACCTCTCGGTGACCTTCACCGACCCCACCGCCTACCGCGTCCGCTTCGACCTGCTCGGCCTGCCGGGGGTGCAGCACGTCGAGGTGTTCCGGGCCGTGCCGGTGCGGCTGCGCCACGGCCATCGCAGCTACCGCACCGGCATTCGCGGCGTCGAGCCGGGCGGCGATATCGGGCGGCTGCTGGACGCCGACTTGCGCCCCGTGGCCTTGCCGTCCGAAGGCCTCTTGCTCACCGACTTTCTGGCCCAACTTCTGGACGTGCGCGTCGGCGACCGCGTGACGGTGGAAGTGCTGGAAGGCAGCCGGCCGGTGCGCGAGGCGACCGTGGTCGGGCTGGTGCGGGAGTATCTGGGTGTGTCGGGTTATATGAGTCTGGCGGCCCTGAACCACTTCATGCAGGAAGGCCCGACGCTGTCGGGCGCCTACCTCAGCATCGACAGCGCGCAGCTGCAGGCGCTGTTCACCCGCTTCAAGGGCATGCCGCGCGTCGCCGGGGTGGCCGAGCGCGTGCAGGAGATCCGCAATTTCAACCGCGTGATGCAGGAGACCATGCTGTTCTTCACCTATGTGGCCACGGTGTTTGCCGTCATCATCGCCTTTGGCGTGATCTACAACAGCGCCCGCATTGCGCTGACCGAGCGCGGGCGCGAACTGGCCAGCCTGCGGGTGCTGGGCTTTACCCGCACCGAGATCGCCTACATCCTGCTTGGCGAACTGGGTCTGCTGACCCTGATCGCGATTCCGCTCGGCCTGCGGCTGGGGGAATGGATGTGCTACTACATCGCGCACACCATGCAAAACGACCTGTTTCGCGTGCCGGTGGTGCTGGTGCCGCAAACCTATGCGTTTGCGGCGGCCGTGGTGCTGGTCGCCGCCGTGCTGTCGGGCCTGGCGGTGCGCCGCCGGCTCGATCAACTGGACCTGATTGCCGTCCTGAAGGCGGCGGAGTGAGCTTATGAAAATCAACGTGCCTTGGCGTCGCCGCATCGTGCTGACGCTGCTCGCCCTCCTCGTCGGCTGGGGCCTGTTTCAGGGCTTTCGCCCGCAGCCGGTCGAGGTTGATCTCGGCACGGCGCAGCGCGCGCCGTTGCGGGTCACCATCGAACAGGAGGGGCGCACGCGGGTGCTGGACCGTTACGTGGTGGCGGCGCCGGTCAATGGCTACGCCCGGCGCATTCCGTTGGATGTCGGCCACGCCGTCGAGCGCGGCGCCACGCTGGTGGAACTGGAGCCGATGCGCGCCGAGGTGCTGGACGCGCGCCGCCGCGCCGAGGCACAGGCGCACATTGCCGCCGCCGCCGCCAGCGTCAGCGCCAGCGAGCAGCGTGTCAACGCCGCCACCAGCAATGCCACGCTGGCGCAACGAGAACTGGTGCGCGTGCGCGAGTTGCGCCCGGCCGGTTTTGTCGCCGCCACCGCCGAAGACCGCGCCGCCAGCGAGGCCGAGCGCACGGCGGCGGAACTGCGCTCGGCGCAGTTTGCCGTGGCCACCGCGCGCCACGAGCTCGAAGCCGCCCGCACCACCCTGAAATACGCCGCCAGCGGCAGCAGCACAGAACTGGTGACGGTGCGCGCCCCGGTGGCCGGGCGCGTGCTCAAGATCCCGCACAAGAGCGAAGGCACGGTGGCCACCGGCCAGCCGCTGATCGAGATCGGCGACCCGCGTGCGCTGGAGGTTGAGGTGGACGTGCTGTCCGCCGACGCCGTGCGGCTGCATCCCGGCACCCGCGTCACGTTCGAGCGCTGGGGCGGCGAGGGCGCGCTGGAAGGCGTGGTGCGCGTGATCGAGCCGACCGGCTTCACCAAGGTCTCGGCCCTGGGCGTAGAAGAACAACGCGTCTGGGTCATCGTCGTCTTCACCTCGGCGCCTACCCAATGGCAGCGCCTAGGCGACGGCTACCGCGTCGAGGCCAGCTTCATTTTGTGGGAAGAAAATGATGTGCTGCAAATCCCCGCCAGTGCCTTGTTCCGCGATGGTGAGGGCTGGGCCGCCTTTGTTGTTGAAGAGGGCAAGGCCGTCAAGCGCCGCGTGGAAATCGGCCAGCGCAATGGCCTGAGCACGCAGCTTGTATCGGGCATCAAGGCGGGTGAACCGGTGATCGTTCATCCCGATGACCGGGTACGCGAGGGGGTACGCGTGGCGGCAAGGTAACGGCTGGCTGGCGCCTACACCAACGGACGTTGCGGCGGACGGCCATCGCCATACAGGTCCGCCAGTCGCGCAAGGGCCTTGACGTCACGCATATGCAGCCGCCCATCGACGATCTGGTGCAGGCCGCGCCGTTCCAGCTTGCGCAGGGTCTTGTTCGTATGCACGAGCGATAAACCCAGGCCGTCCGCCACATGCTGTTGTGTCAGCGGGAACGGAACACCACCAGCACCCGCATCTGTCTGAAGTGCTGCTGCTCGTTTAAAAAGAAGGATCAGAAGCGTGGCGATACGCTCCTCGGCGCTTCGCCGACCAACCGACAGCAGCGTGTCGTCGACCAGAGACTCCTCGTGCGCAGTAAGCCAGGTGATGTTGAACCCCATGGTGGGGGACCGGCGGTGCAGCTCCCACAAGGCATCACGCTGAAAGACGCAGAAGACCGCATCCGTCAGCGTCACCACGCCGTGCGCGGCGGCGTCACCCATCTTTTGCTGCACGCCAATGAAGTCGCCCGGGAGTAAAAAATTCAGGATCTGGCGTCTGCCATCGCTCAAGGTCTTGAGACGAAAAGCCCAGCCATCAATCAAGGTGTAGAGGGGGGCATCGGTCTGGCCCTCGCGAATCAGTGTTTCACCCGGCTTGAGCGTGACCTCACGCCGTTTCAGGGACTGCATCAAATCATTCTCTTCAGGGCTGTGCGCAAGAAACAGCGGGGATTTCTTGAGGGGGCACAGGCTGCACGGAGTTTCGGCCATGGCATCACTTTCTATGTCGGGATTGGCGTTCACTTAAACGTGTCTTTTGACACAGCGGCGCGGCGCGCGAACGGCTACATTACGGCTGCAATCTGGCAAGGCCAGGTTTATTGCGTTACGCCAATATTCATTTTTTTGGACAACACAAGCGCGCAGCAGACTGCTTACAGCTTAAAACAAGCGCGATAAAAATTCTGTACGCTGGCCAACATATAACCCGATTCAGAGAATATTAAACATGAGAGCGAACCCAAGTGTTCCGTCAAGAGAGTGGTTGTCATAACAGCTGAAAGTGGCGATCGTGAAAACGACACAGCGTTGAGTCCATCCCGAGTGGCACTGGAACGGCTGTTTCGACATATCAATGGCCACGTTATTGCGTTCGACACCAGTGACACCCGGGACCGCCCCGACGATGGCGCGGGGACGCGTGAAGTCCAAGCCGCCAACCGACTTCAATGCCTACTCGATTCGATGCAACCGCCCATCGTTGTGTGTGCTGGCATTTCTGCCTACAACCTGGTGCAGGGATTGTCTCTACCTTGGCAGCCAACCGTCATGGCAGCTCAGCACACGATCACCTGGAGTTCGGATTACGAACGGACGCTCGCTGGGCAAATCAATCGCGTGCTATCAACCAAGGCCACGTGATCACGGCGTCACGAATCAGCTGAAGTCACCGTGTGCCAACGCACGGTGAATCCGCAAAGTCTGGACTAGACTGGTGCTCATTCATGCCGACACTCCCTGCTCCGACGGAGCCCGCAAGACATGGTAAAACGCACCGCAACAACCTTATGGACCCGCTCAATGCGGCGCACGCTGACCGCCATGACGCGCACGGCGATGCGCGCCGGCACCCAGGCCGTGAAACAGGCGCTGCGGGCGCAACCGGGCTTGCCCAAGGCAAAGGCTAAAACCAAATCCAGATCCACGCCTGCGAAACCAGCATCAGCGGCGCACTGGCGCACCGACCTCGCCGTCGGCCCGGCCGGTGCGCGGCGTTATCACCTGTACAAACCACCGGGTTTGCGACGCACCGAGCGCCTGCCGCTGCTGGTCATGCTGCACGGCTGCGGGCAGGATGCGCACGCGCTGGCCGCGATCAGCCGGATGAACCAGATCGCTTTGCGGCACCGCTTTCTGGTGCTGTACCCGGAGCAGGACCGGCTTGCGAATATGCAGGGCTGCTGGAACTGGTATGACACGCGCTCGGGCCGGGCCCAGGGCGAGGCCGACGTCATCCAGGCGGCAATTGACCAGGTTTGCCTGGCGCAGCCGGTGGACCCGAAGCGCGTTGCCCTGGCCGGCCTCTCGGCTGGCGCCGGCATGGCCGCCCTGCTGGCGACCCGCCATCCGGAGCGCTTTCGGGCGGTCGCCATGCATTCGGGCATTGCACCGGGCGTCGCGCAATCGTCGGTGACCGCGCTGCGTGCCATGCGCGGGCACCGGATGACGGGCGTGCCACTCGCGCCGCTGGCAGCCGGCGTGCATTTGCCCGCGCTGCTGGTGATTCAGGGCAGCGCCGACCACTTGGTGGCTCCCGCCAACGGCGCCGAGGCGGCACGCTTGTGGGCGGCGCGGGAAGGCGCGCAAGCGGGTGGACCGCGCACCGTGCAGCGCGGCGCGCGCTATTCCGCGATGATCACCGATTTCAAGACCCGTGGCCGCCTCGTCGCCGCCCTGTGCACGGTCACCGGGCTGGGCCACGCGTGGAGCGGCGGTGCGCCCAGCTGGACCTACAGCGACCCGAAAGGGCCGGACGCATCGCGCATGATCTGGGCCTTCGTGGCCAAGCAGTTCGCAAGCGTCCGGGATTAACGCTTCTGCGTGAATCATTTATATGAAATATGACGCTAGCCCTCGTCCTATATGCGCAGATAGCTATCGTTTTAATAGCATTCGTTTCACTGACTTTCAAGCGTCATATCCGGCGAAATCGATACGATAAAATTGCCCAAAGGGGCTCAATAGCACATGGACATCAGTAGTAACACAACGGCCCCCGTCACCGGACCCTCGGAATGCGATGTTCTGGTCATCGGCGGCGGACCCGCAGGGGCCACGGCGGCGACCTTGTTGGCACAACGCGGCTATCAGGTCACCTTGCTGGAAAAAGCCCATCACCCGCGCTTTCACATCGGCGAATCGCTGTTGCCGGCCAATTTGCCGCTGCTGGAGAAGCTGGGCGTGGCCGACGCGGTCAAGGCCATCGGCATGGAGAAGTGGGGCGCGCAATTTGTCTCTCCCTGGCATGAACACGAGCAGACAGTCGAGTTCGCCGATGCCTGGGACAAATCCATGCCCATGTCCTACCAGGTGCGCCGTTCCGAATTTGACGAAATCCTCATTCGCAACGCGGCGAAGAACAATGCGAAGGTCCTGGAGGGCTGCCAGGTCAAGGACGTGGTGTTCCTGCCGGACTCTAAAGGCGCCCTGGTGCAGGCGCAGCATGATGACGGGCGAATGGAATCCTGGAACACGCGCTTTGTGCTCGACGCGTCCGGGCGCGATACCTTTTTGGGCAATCGCCTGAAGATCAAACAGCGCAACAAGAAACACAACAGCACCGCCCTTTTTGCGCATTTTTCCGGCGCGAAGCGTAATCCCGGAAAGAATGCCGGCGATATCACGATCTTCTGGTTCGACCACGGCTGGTTTTGGTTTATTCCCCTGGCCGATGGCTTAACCAGCGTCGGCGCCGTGACCTGGCCTTATTACCTGAAAACGCGCGGGCAAAAACCACTGAATGAGTTTCTGCAAGAGACCATCGCCCTGTGCCCGAAGCTGGCACTGCGCCTGGCCGGCGCGCAGATTCAGTCCGAGGTCGAGGCAACCGGCAATTTTTCCTACCTCTGCGACCGCACCCATGGCGACAACTACCTGTTGCTGGGGGATGCTTTTGCGTTCATCGATCCGGTTTTTTCATCCGGCGTGATGCTGGCCATGCAAAACGCTTTTGATGCCGCCGATACGGTGGACACCTGCCTGCGCCAGCCCGAGCAGACTGCCGCCGCCTTGAACAAGTTTGATCAGCGCCTGCGCCACGGGCCGAAAGTTTTTTCCTGGTTCATCTACCGTGTGACCAACCCCACCATGCGCGAAATGTTCATGAACCCGGGCAATCCGTTTCGCGTCAAGGAAGCCTTGCTGTCGGTGCTGGCGGGCGACGTTTTTGGTAGCACGCCGACGGCGCGCTCCATCGTCATGTTCAAGGTCATTTATTACCTCGGCTCGCTCTTTAACGTCAAGCGCACTTATCAGGCCTGGAAAATGCGCCGGTGCAATATCCGGCCTGCCGATGACGTGGTGGCGACGGTGCCTTGATGAGCATGCCGCTTGAATCGCTGAACAATTGCCGGCTGTCTTTCTCTGAATTTTCGCAACTGGGTCCTGAGGCGGAAAGTCATGTGCTGGGCGCCATTGGCTATTTTGCGGCGCCGCTAAACCGTGCTGCGGAAACCCCCATTGATGCCCCTTTTTTGCGGGTGTCGATGCCAGCGCTTGCCGGGATGCCAATCGCACCGGCGGATGCGGTGTGCGATGTTTGGCTCAGTGCCTCGGCCCTGACCCAGGGTCAATGCGGTGATGTTTGTTACCGCCACGATGGCAACACCTTGTTTGGTGTGATCGAACTCGCTGAAACCGACGCCGGGCCGGACGCGACATCGACACCCTTGCAGTTCGCCACGGAGCGTGCCTACCGGCAAATATTCGGCGTGCTGGAAACGCTGGGCTATCCTTTTTTATTCCGGCTGTGGAACTACATGGCCGACATCAATGGTCACAGCCACGGCCAGGAGCGTTATCGCCAGTTCAATCTGGGGCGCCAAGACGCCTTTCTGGCCTGCCGGCGCGACGTGGTGGGCAATGTGCCGGCCGCTTGCGCCCTGGGCTCGGCCAGTGGCCCGCTGACGATTGCATTCATGGCCGGGCGCCAGGCGCCGCTGGCGCTGGAAAATCCGCGCCAGATCAGTGCCTACAACTACCCTGAAAACTACGGTCCGCGCAGTCCGACCTTCTCGCGCGCCAGCCTGGTTCGCCTGGGTTCCGACGAGGTGCTGCTGATCTCGGGCACGGCCAGCATAGTGGGTCATGACACGCTGCATGCCGGCGACGTGCAGGCCCAGACGCACGAAACCCTGACCAATCTTGAAGCGATCATCCAGGTGGCCAATTTGCAGGCGAAGCAGCCGCTGTATTCGCTCGGACATCTTTTTTTCCGTGTCTACGTGCGCCACAGCGTCGATGTCGCGGCCATCCAAGACGTCATGGACCAGCGCATCGGCGCGAGTTTCAATGCCGTCTTTTTGCAGGCCGATGTGTGTCGCCAGGACTTGCTGATGGAAATCGAAGCCAGCGCCTCGCGTCCGGTGTAGTCGGTCCTCCCATGCGCAGACTCATTGGCCTCTACGACTACCTGGTGCTGTACCTGGGCCTGGTTTGGCTGGGCCTGCTGTGCCTTGGCTGGACCCTGTTTGCTGTGCTGCTTTATCCGTTGCTGCCACTGCAGCGCGGGCGTGCCCTCGGGCGCTGGATGATCATGGCAGTGTTTCGTGTCTATCTTGCCAGTCTGAGTGTCTCGCGGCGCTGCCATTTCGACTTGAGCGCGCTCGATGCCTTGCGCGATGAGGGCCCGCTCATCATCGCGCCCAACCACCCGAGTTTGCTCGACGCCGTGATGGTGATCTCGCGCCTGCCGAATGTCGCATGCGTGATGAAGTCCAGCCTGATGGACAATGTTTTTCTCGGTGCCGGTTCACGCCTGGCGCGCTACATTGGCAGCGAACCCTTGCGCCAGATGGTTCAATCGGCGGTCAAGGACATCCAGGGTGGCAGTCACTTGCTGTTGTTTCCCGAAGGCACGCGCACCACGCACGACCCGGTGAACCCGCTGCGGGGCAGCATCGGCCTGATCGCGCACCTGGCGCAAATACCCGTGCAGACCGTTTTGATCGAAACCGATACCCGCTACCTCGGCAAAGGCTGGCCGCTGTTTTGCAAGCCCGTCATGCCCATTCGTTATCGGCTGCGCCTGGGCCGCCGTTTCGAGCCGCCATCCAACACCCAGCGCTTCATGGTGGAACTGCAGGATTATTTTGCCAACGAACTGGTCCACGGTTCCGCCTTTTATGCGCCGGGGACGTTACGTGCCTCGGATGCCAACCCACAGCCTGACCTCACGACTGAATCCCCATGACCGCATCCAACACCCATGTCGTCATCATTCCCAGCTACAACCCGGGCGACAAAGTTTTCGAGACCGTGCGCGATGCGCGCCAATTCTGGGACCCGGTGTGGGTGATCATCGATGGCAGTACCGACGGCACGCCGGCGGGCTTGCTGGCCCTGGCTGTGGACGACCCTGGTTTGCGGGTGGTCCATTTGCCGCGCAACCAGGGCAAGGGCGCGGCCGTCCTGCATGGTTTTCAGCTGGCCGCAGAGGCGGGTTTCACCCACGCCCTGACGATGGACTCGGACGGCCAGCACCCGGCTGATCGCATCCCGGCGTTCATGGCGGCATCGGTCGCGCAGCCGCAAGCCATGGTCCTGGGTTTGCCGCTATTTGACGCCAGTGCACCGAGTTTGCGCGTCAATGGTCGGAAGCTGTCCAACTGGTGGGCCAATGTGGAGACCTTGTGGGCCGGCATTGGCGACTCTCTGTTCGGCTTTCGTGTCTATCCGATTGGACCGCTGTGCCAGGTCATGCGGCGCCAGCCCTGGATGCGCCACTTCGATTTTGACCCGGAGGCGGCGGTGCGCCTGTGCTGGGCCGGCGTACCCCCGGTGAATTTGCCGGCCCGTGTGCGCTACCTGCGCGCGGACGAAGGCGGGGTTTCGCACTTCCGCTATTTGCGCGACAACATCCTGCTGACCTGGATGCACACGCGGCTGCTCCTCGGTTTTGTCCTGCGCCTACCCATGCTGCTCGTGCGCCGTGCGCGCCAACTTTTCTGAGCGTGAGGGCACCGGGATGCCGATGCGCGGCAGCCAGATTCGCAGCAGCGGCGTGGTCACCACGGTGCTGAAAATGGCCATGATGACGAGGATGGTGAACATCTGCTGCGAGATCACACCGAGGTCGTAGCCGACGTTGATGACGATCAGCTCCATCAGCGCGCGCGTATTCATCATGATGCCCATGACCTTGCCTTCATGGTGGCTCATGCCTGCCGCCCGGGCTGCCAGATAGGCGCCCCCATATTTGCCCAGCGTGGCGAGGAAGACGATGAGTCCACACCAGCCCCAGGCAGTCAGGGTGTCGAGGCTGCCGATGTTGGTGCGAAGCCCGGTGTAGGTGAAGAAGATCGGCAGGAAAAACACCATCACAAACGGGCTGATGCGTGTGGTCCAGGCGCGTACAAACGCATGTTCATCGTGCAAGAGCACACCCATCATGAAGCCGCCGAAAATGGCAAAAATCCCCAGCTGGTAGGTGGTCATCGCCGACAGGAAAATGGCCGCCAGCACGATGCCCAGCAGGTTGTGCGACAGCATCCCCGAGTGCGCGTCGCAGCGGTGCAGGATGCGCTTCATCACGGGGCGAACCAGAAACCAGCTGGCCAGAAAAAAGCCCAGCACCAGCACCACCTTGAGCGCAAAGCTGGAGGCATCAAAATTGGACAGGGTCAGGGTTGTGGTCAGCGCGAGCAACAGCCAGCCGATGACGTCGTTAATGGCCGCCGCGCTGATGGCGATGACGCCGATCGGGGTGCGCGTCATGTTGAATTCCATCATGATGCGCCCGAGGATGGGCAGGGCTGTGATGGAAAAAGCGGTTGCGACAAACAGCGCCGTGCCCAGCGGATGCGCGCCGGGCGACAAAGTGGACGCACTGGCCTGCCCGACGAGGAATCCCAATACAAACGGCGCCGCCAGGCTGAAGCTGGCGATCCACATCACGGCCCGGCGGTTGCGTTGTGCGCTCAGGTGGGAAAAATCAAACTCCAGACCAATCTGGAACATCAAGAGCACCAGCCCGATTTGCGACAGCATCTGCATCGGCTCGGGTGCGCCGGAGTGAAACACGTACTGGAATACACCGGGCGCGAGCAGGCCAAAAAGCGAGGGCCCGAGCAGGATGCCAATCACGATTTCACCCACCACCATCGACTGCCCGATGCGCAGCGCGATACCGCCGCCGATGCGCGCGGCCAGCACGATCACCGTGAGCTGCAGCAGCGTGAAAAACAGCAAGGCTTCTGTTTTGTGCGTTGTGAGCGTGCTTGCAATAGTCAAAGGAGTACTTCTATAAATTAGTCATGGCGAGCGTAGCGTGGCCATCTACCGTTTGCGTAGGCGCTGTTAAATCATGCCACCATTGATCGAGATGATCTGGCCGGTGATGTAAGCCGCCTGCTCGGAGGCGAGAAAACCAATCAGATCCGCAACTTCCGAGGGTTGCCCGACCCGCTTCATCGGCACCAGGCGCGCGATGTCGTCGGGCTTGAACGCCGAGGCGATCATGGCGGTGTCAATGATGCCGGGCGCCACCGCGTTCACGGTGATGCCGCGGCTGGCCACTTCTTGCGCCAGCGATTTGGTGGCGGAATTGATCGCGCCCTTGGCGGCGGAATAATTCACCTGGCCGCGGTTGCCGGTGAGCGCCGCGATCGACGAGACATTGACGATGCGCCCCCAGCGGCTGCGAATCATGGGCATCATCAAGGTGTGGGTGACGTTGAAGAAGCCGTTCACTGATACGTCAATGACACGATGCCATTGCTCGGCCCGCATGCCGGGAAAGATGGCGTCGTCGTGGATGCCGGCGTTATTGACCAGGATCTGGATCGGTTTGTGCTCGATGATGGGATTGAGCGCTTGCGTCACGGCGACGCTGTCGGTCACGTCAAACATCAGGGTCTCGGCGCTGCCGCCATCCGCCATGATGCTGTCAACCAAGGCCTGCGCCGTCGCCACGCCATGATGGGCATGAACATAGACATGGCAGCCATCGGCCGCGAGCCGACGGCAGATGGCGGCGCCGATGCCGCCGCTGCCACCTGTGACCAGTGCAGTTTTCATGAAGACTCTCCGGGAATGTGCAGCGCCGCATCCAGCACCACGGCAGCGCGACCTGCCAGCAGCAATTGGCCGGCGGCGCTGATGTTGAATTCGTACAGAATGTTGTTGGCGCTGGCCGTGATGCAGCTGGCCTCGATGAGGAGGTCGGCGACGATGTCGTCCAGGCGCGCGACGTGCAGGGTCGCGCTGCGCACACTGACCAGGTAGCCGACGCGCGGGCAGCTCAGCTCGGGCCCGGCCTGTAAAGCGCCGTGGATGGCCATGGCCTGTGCCGCGTATTCGATGCCACACACAGCGCCCAAGCGGCCGTGCGCGCGCAGCGGATTGGCCGGGTCGCGGTGACTGACGGCCTCACACTGAATCTTGACCGGGTCCCAGGCCCGCACGCTGTGCAGCAGGCACATGGTGCCGTGGTGCGGAATATGGGCGGCAATCCAGGCGTGGTCCAGCGCGGGGGAATTCATCACGGGAGCATGTGCTGTGGGATGCACGGGGTAAGCGTCAACCGCAGAGAACAGCTGTCAAAGTAATCCAGCACAACCTGTTCCGGGGTCCGCAAGGCCAGGGCGCGCAGCAAGGGCAGGCCGCGCGCCGCCGGTATCGCCATACGCAGACTTTCAAGCGCCTTGTCTTCCAGCTTATGTGCTGTGGCATCGCTCAGCTCAACGCTGATGCGGGCCAGACTGTGTTGGCTGGCCTGTGGCGCCAGGACCAGCGCCATGCCAAAGGCATCTGGAATCGGGCGAGCGCCGTGCAGGGGTTCCGGATAGGGCGTGTCATAGGCCAGCAGCACGGTACCGGTTTGATCGACCACCACCTGGCTCATGGCCTCCAACAGGCCCGCGCCAAAACTGGCATCGAAGGCACTCAAGACCGAGGCGCTGGTCATGGCGCCGGTGGCGATGCCCCAATAACCGGCGGCCGCGTTGTGGGTCGAGTTGTGAAAGCGCGTGGGCGAAATGGCCCGGTCGTCCGAGGCCAGCACCTCGCAGATGGCGTGGCAGTTTTCACCATCGCCGCTGGACGCGGAAAACACGCTGCTCAGTTGGGTGGCGTCTCGCCCCGCCATGGCGATGGCTTCCAGGCCGATGGCCAGCGTGAGGCGGACAATCGCACCACTGCGCCGGCGTTCGGCGGGCGGCAACAAGGTCGGCGTGGGCAACACGGTTTTGCCGGGAACATAAGCCTGCTGACCCAGCAAAATCGCCTGCGCGCCCGGCCAGTTGTTGAGCCCCGGCCCCAGCAGACCAATACCATCAATGTAGGCGGTGAGTGTCATGGCTTAAGCTGCTTTTCCAAAAACCAGGCTGCAGTTGGTACCGCCAAAGCCGAATGAGTTGCTCAACACGTGGGCAACGGACTGTTCGCGATTCGTCAACAGGTAGTTGACGCCCAGCTTGGCGTCAATGTGTTCGGTATTCACGCCGGCCGGCAGCAAACCATGCTGCAGTGCCAGCGCACAGATCACTGCTTCCAGGCCGCCAGCCGCACCCAGGGTGTGACCGCTGGCCCCTTTGGTCGAACTGCACGGCGTCGCCGGTCCGAACAGGGACATGACGGCTTTGCCTTCGGCCTCGTCGTTGCTCTGGGTCGCGGTGCCGTGCAGGTTGATGTAGTCGATCTCAGGCGGGCGCAAACCGGCCATGGTCAGGGCATCCTGCATCGCCATGCGGGCACCCAGACCTTCAGGATGCGGCGAGGAGATGTGGTACGCGTCGCTCGACTCGCCCAGGCCGAGCAGCAGCACGGCATCGGCGGCGAGATGCTCGGGCACGCATTCCAGCAAGGCAAACGCGGCGGCTTCGCCAATCGAAATGCCGTTGCGATGTTCGTCAAATGGGCGGCAGGGCTGATCGGACAGCAGGCCCAGCGAGTTGAAGCCGTACAAGGTGGTCAGGCACAGTGAATCGACGCCGCCGACGAGCGCCGCATCGATCAAGCCGGCGGCCAGCATCCGGCGCGCCGAGCTGAACACCTTGGCGCTGGAGGAGCAAGCCGATGAGACCACGACGGCCGGGCCGGTCAGCTCGAAATAACTGCGGGTGAAGTCGGCAACCGAAAACGTGCTGTGCGTGCCGCGGTAGTTGAAATCCGCTGGCAAGGCACCGGTCACCGGGTCACGCCGGCGGTAGGCCAGCTCGGTTTGCAGGATGCCCGCCGTGCTGGTGCCAATGAAGACGCCGACACGCATGGCGCCGTAGCGCCCAATCGCCGCCCTGACGGCTGTTGCAAAGCCGTCCTGTTCCAGCGCCAGTTGTGCCAGCCGGTTGTTGCGGCAGTCAAAGGCGGCGAGACCGGGGCGCAAGGTGACGGTATCCACGTCCGCCACCTGGCCGATACAGGTTTTCAAATCGACGCCGTCGAAGGCGCAGGGCAGCAGGCCGCTGCGGCGCTGGCGCAAGGTGGCCAGGGTTTCACCCAGTCCACGCCCCATCGCGCTGGTGGCGGTAAAAGACGAGAGGTGCAATGCTTTCAACATGACATCAAACCAAAATCAAAGAGGAATTGGAACATAAGGACGACGCCGTAAGGAGAGGTGAGCCACCACGATGCCCAACACCAGACCGGCGACGACATCCACCACGACATGCTGCCGGATGGCGACGGTCGAATACACGATGCCGGCGCACCAGACCCAGTTCAAGCCCAGGACCCAAGGTGGCGCGCCAAAACGACGCAGAATGAAATTGAACCAGAGGGCGGAAAAAGCGGCGGTGGCGACATGCAGCGAGGGGAAGGCATTGCCCCCGACGTCCATGCTTTTGAGGAAGTCCATGCCAGGATGCAGGGCCCAATCAATCTGCGCGGGCGGCACCGTGGTCGGCCAGAAGTAAAAAATCAGCAGGCCCGTCAGACAAGTGGCCGCCATCGCAGTGGCGTAGCCAAACAGTTCACTTCGCGTGCCCAACAGGGCCGGCGGCAAGGAAACGTAGACCCAGAGCGAAACATACAGCGAGATGGCCCTGGGTTGAAAACCGATGAATTGGTCCAGCGCGGTGAAAGGCATCACGGTGATGGGATAGGCCGGACTCTTGAGCAGGTACAGATAGGCGCCAAAAAACACCGCGATGAACAGCGGCGTGACCGTCGCCTTGAGCCAGATGTGCCGCGGCACGGTGGCGACAAGCTGGCGATACCACGTTGAGGGCGGGTGGGAATCACGCATGACGTATTCCTGGTTGGTTTGCTATTTGAATGGACAGGATATACAAAATTACACCTGCCGCAGCGTCACAAAGCGCAGTTGGCGCGTCGCAGCCGCGTCAAGCAGGGCCGGCAGCACTTCCAGGATGACCGGCTGGCTGGTCGCCGTGCGGGCGGCGTTGCCATCATGCAAGAGCAGGATGGCGCCGGGGCGCAGCCCGGCCAGCAGCTTGGCCGTCACCTGCCCGGCATCGCCCACGCGCGTGTCGAAGCCGCGCACCGACCAGCTGACCAGCTGCAAGCCCAGGCGGCTCAGGACCGGATCGAGAAAGGGGTTGCGAAAACCGGCCGGGGCGCGAAAGAACAGGGGGCGTTGCCCAGTGATGGCCGTCAAGGTCGCTTGCGCCGCCTGCAGCTCCTGGGTGATGCCCTTCAGACCCATCAGCGCGAAATTGTGGCGATGACGCTGGGTATGGTTTTCAACCGCGTGACCGGCGCGCACGATGTCCCGGCACAGCTCGGGATGGCGTTCAGCCTGCGCGCCAATGACGAAAAAAGTGGCCCGCACACCGTGGCGCGCCAACAGCTCAAGCACCTGCGGCGTCACCCCCGGATCGGGGCCGTCATCAATCGTCAGCGCAATTTCGTGGCGTGCCGCAGCGGTGGCGGGCAGTCGGGTCCAGTTCGGCCCCATCCACTGGCTGCGCGGCCACAAGCCCACCAGCATGAGCACCAGGTGATTGGCGACCAATGCCGCGAGCGCCCAGCGCCACTGCATCGGGTACACCACCCACAGCGCCACGGTCAGACCATGCAGCCACAGCGTGGCGCGTATCAGCACAGTCGGCCGCCAACGCGTGTCAGCCACGGGGCGTCCTGGCAAAAATGGCGGCATAAATTAGCGCCAGGATCACGCCCGGCGCCACCGTGACACCCATCGCCTGCAGGATGGACACATTGGACAAGGCCAGCAGGCCAAAACCGGCGACGGTGGTGAGATTGGCAAACAACATGGACGCCAGCGTACTGGGGGTGATCTTGGCATTGGCATCGGTTTGATCAAAGAACAGCGCGTAATTCGAGCCCACCGCCGCCACCAGCAGCAAGCCGATCAGATGCAGAATCATCAGCTGCTGGCCCAGCAGCGCCAAGCCGGCGGTAACGGTGATGACCGCGGCCAGCAAGGGCGCCACGATGCGTGCCACACGCAGGCCAGAGCGAAACACGGCAAACAACAAGGCGACCATGACCGCCAGCCCGGCCAGGGACAGCGCAATCGCCTCGTTCAGATAGCCCGAATACAGGCGATCCGATTCGGCCTTCATGTCCATGAACAAGACCTTGGGCAAGTTGGCGGCCTTCATGGCCGCGCGGATGCTGTCGGCGTCGATGTCCTTGTCCGCCAGCGCCGTCAAGGGCAACAGCGCGCTCCAGTGCGCGTCGCGCTGAACCAGCAGCGCGTCGACCGCCATCGCCATGGACGTTTTTTCAAGATCCGTCGCCTGAATCAAGCCTTGTTGACGGGCTGCGTCCACATCCGCCAGAAAGCCGGTAAACAGACCTGGTTTGACGGGCAGGCCTTGCACCGCCTGTGCCAGATTGGCCTCCAGTACCGCACGCGCCGGCAGACTGGCCTGGCGCTGCCGCTGGCTCGCGAGACTGGGTAAATAGCGGCTGGGGCTTTCAAACCCCGCCAGATGGCCTTCATCGACCTGGGTTTGCAGCACGGCGGCGACCTTCTCGCTGGCCTGCAGCACCTCCTCGCGGCTGGCGCCGGAGACGACCACCAGGTAACGCACATCGGGCGCGCCGGTGTCCGAGCGCAAGCGGGTGTCCAGCTGCACATCGGCTTTTGAGATCGGACTCAGCGACGAGATATTGCTGCTCCACAAGTCGTTGCGGTGCAAGACAAGGACCACGAGTGCCAGCGCCAGCACCAGGGCTGCGGGCCAGCGCAGCACGCTCGCGCGCTGCACCAGCCGCGACAGCACCTGTCCCACGCCCGACACATCGCGAATGCGGAACTGGGCTGGCAGCAGATGCGGCAACACATAGCGCGTCACGCCAGCGGCGGTGATCAGGCCCACAATGGCATACAGGCCCAGCTGGGCCAAGCCGGGAAAGCCGGACCACAGCAGGGAGGCAAAACCGACGATCGAGGTCAAGACGCCCAAGCGGATGGTGGGCCAGAATTGCTTGATCCAGCGCTGGCGATCGCCGGCCTTCTGTTCCGACTGCACAAACAGGTAGATGGAATAATCCACCGCCTCGCCAATCAGCGCCGTGCCGAAGCCCAGCGTGATGCCATGCACCGTGCCAAAGCCCAGGCTGACGGCGGCGATACCCGCCAGCGCTCCGCTGATGACCGGCAGAAAACCCAGGACCAGCGCCAGCAGCGAGCGGTACACCAGCAGCAGCAGTGTCGCAATCAAGACGGTGCTGATGATGAACAGCCACGACACCTGCGTCTTGATGGTCTCGCGCGCCTTCACGGAAAACACGCCGGGCCCCGTCATCTCCAGCCGGACGCCGGGGCTGGCCCCCGCGACAGTTTCGAAGGCCTGTTGAACTGTTGTCATGCTGACATGCTGGGCATCCGTATCGGCGCCGGAGGCACGGGTTTGAATCAGCAGCAGGGCGCGCGTGCCGTCGGGCGAGGCCCACGCGCCATCGATCATCGCGGGTTGTCTTTTGCCCTGGAGCTGGCCGAGCAACTGCACCATTTCACCGGTCGGATCACGCGGCAACAAGGACTTGACCATCAGGCCGGCCGGCGAGGCGAGCAGATCGATGCTTTCACTCAGGGCCGCATGCAGTCCGTCCACGCTGAAGCGCTCCGGGGTCACGGCCGGACTCAGCAGGTAACGGTTGTTGAAAAGATAAGCTTGGTCACGCTCGGCTGTCACGGGCTCGCCGTTGTTGACGCTCACAAAGGCCGGGTTCAGGCGCAGGTTCTGGGCCAGTTGTTTGGACAGATTGGCGCGGGCGGGCGCGTCGGCGCCCTCCACGCTCACCAGAATCAGCCGCGAGGCCAGGCCATCGCGTATTTGGTCCAGCAGCAGTTGCTGCTCCGGCGTCGGGCTGCGCGGCAGAAAGGCCGACAAGTCATTGGTGAACTGGCTGCGGCCGATGATGAGACCACACGCCAGCACAAAGGCCAGCCAGGCGAGGATGGCCAGACGGCCTGGGCGCCCGAGTGCCGCCCTCACTTGGCGGCTACTTTTTCAATCGACATGAGCGAGCTGTCGCCATCGACTTGCGTGACATCGATGCTGCGTATTTCATCGCGCACCCCGGTCATGCGGATCAGCGCGACCACTTGCTTCATCTTGCTGTCAATCGGCACCAGCTTCAGCGTCCAGGCTTGTGCCGAGCCTTCCAAGCTGAGCTGGTAGTTGCGCTCCAGCGCCTTGCGATCGCCGGCCAGCGTGCCGCGAATGCTGTCGATGAAGGCGGCCAGCTCGGGATACGCCTGCAGTTGCAGCTTGATTTTTTGCCGGCCCCGTTCGATTTCCAGCTGGTCGCCCTCCACCACCATGGATTCGGGCTTGGGTTTGATCGTGCGCTTTTCGAGTCGATCGGGCGCGGTGTAGAGCAACTCGCCCGAGGACTCCACCGGCTGATCGAGGATGGCGATGGTCTTCTTCTCGACGAAACGGGCCTGCGCGGAACGGGTTTGCGCCAGGCCGTGCATCAGCTGGTCAATATCCCAATCGGCCGCGTGACTGGGCATGGCGAAGGCCGCCGCGAGCAGCCCGGCGACGACCAGCGAATAAGGGCGAATAAGCCAAGGTGTAAGAGTCATTTTGGGTTTGTGTCCGAAACAGCGGCAGGGGCCTGCCAGAAATCAAAAAAATTGAACCAGTTATACGGTGCCTGCCGGGCGTATTGATCGAGCAGGGCGGCATAGCGCTGGACCGCGGCTTGCACTTGCGCCCCGCGCTGGCCCGTCGGCGTTTGTGAAAAATCAGCCAGCGGCTCGAAATTGATCTGGTAGCGGTTGCCGCCCAGATACAGGCCGACCATGAACACCACGCGTCGCCGCAGCAGGGCCGCCATCCGGAAGGAGCCGGTGGGCAGGTAGGCCGTGCTGCCGAGCAAGGGCGTCGCCAACAGAGCGTCGTCGCCAATCGAGCGGTCCGCCAACATGCCGACCATGGCGCCCTGGTCGAGCGTGTCGCGCACCCGCAGCATGGAATCGATACGGCCCAGGCCGATGATGTCGGTCGACGCATTGGGATTGATGGCCGCCAGCATGGCATTGATTTTTTGGGCATTGTCTTCATGCATGACCATGCTCACGCGCAGGCCGGGTATTTGCCGGCCCATGGCGCGAATGACTTCAAAGCTGCCCATGTGGGCGCCGATCAAAAACAGCCCGCCTCCGTCGGCGTGCGCGTCTTGCAGCGCACTCTGTCCCCGGATCTCGATATTGAACAAATCAAAACGCTGGTTGATCAGGTAGATGCGGTCGTGAATGGTGGACGCAAAACTGAAAAAATGCCGGTACCGGTCAGACCAGGTGACAGGGCGACCCAGCACGCGCTGTAAATACGCTTTGGAGGCGCGTCGGCTGGCCGGCGCAAACAACAGAAAATACGCCACGACCAAATGCAATACCAGCCGCCCGGCCGGCCGGCCCAGGCGCAGTGATATCCAGGTCATGATGCGCAGCATGGCCATATTGCTGCGTTCGGGCGTACGCATCCAGGCGGGTGAAGCCGGGCTGGAAGGCCGTGCGGTCATGCCGTCTTGCCTATCAGCACGCTACCCGTGGCAATTTTGCGTTGATCCGCCAGAATCTCGAAGCGGATCGCACCATTGGCCTGCACCTCGCTCACCAGCTCGACCGCCACACCCGGCGTCAAGGGGCTCAGGAACTTGACGGCACGTAATTCGCAGGCGTCCAGCGGCAGGCCGGTGGCACAGGCGATCGCGTGCAGGGCCTCGTCCAGCAACACCACGCCGGGCACAATCGGCGCACCCGGGAAATGCCCTGCAAAAGCCGGGTGCTGGGGATCAATCGGCAGGGCGGTGCGGGTGATCATGGCCGCTCGCCCAGCTGGGCCTGAATCAGTTTTTTCAGCGCATCCTGCGGCAGCTTGCCGGTGCTGTTGCGCGGTAAGGCATCCACCAACAACAGGGGGCGCGGCAAGAACACCGGGTCAATGTGCGCACGCAAGGCCGTCAGGATCTGCTGGGCGCTTAAGGCCGGCGCCACCACGCAGGCCGCCAGCCGCACGACGTGGTCGTGAGAGGCCTCGTCCGGCATGTAAAAGGCGCCGTCGATGACGCCGGGAATGCTGTTCAGCACATGGTTCAGGTGCGCCAGAGAGCTGCGCTTGCCGGCGATGTTGATCATCTCGGCGGTGCGGCCGTGCAGCAAAAAGCAATCCGTCTGTGTCAATTCAATCACGTCATTCAGCACAATGGGCCGCATGACGTGCCCACCCGATGCCGTGACCACGTCACCGTCCCGGTTCAGCTTGATCCCGGCGAACAATTGCCATTCCGGAGATTGCGTCGGTCGACGGGTGGCGATAACGCCGGTCTCCGTACAGCCGTAAATTTCCTTTAACGGTGCGTCAAAGTGGGCTTCCAGCGCGTGGGCCAGAGGCCGGGACAGGGGCGCTGTCGCCGACAGCAGCAGCGCCACTTCGGGCGCCGGGAGTTCGGCGTCGAGCAGCATGCGCAGATGGACCGGCGTGGAGACCAGGATGCGCGGCACCGGCACCGCCTCCAGCGCCGCCACGATGTCGGCCGGGTAAAAGGGCTGGGCACCACTGAGCGCGTGGCCGCTGAGCAGCGCAATCAAGACCGTCGATTCGAAGCCGTACATGTGCTGCGGCGGCACGGTGCCGACAACCGAATGCGGGCGCGCCGTCGCCGTCAAACCCAGCCGTCCGGCTTCGGCGAGCACGCTTTGCACCAGCGGGCCCCAGTATTTTTGATGCGGCACCGGCGTGCCAGTCGAGCCCGAGGTAAAGACCACGGCCACCAGTTGCGCGCTGTCGATCAGGGGAACGGCATAGTCGCCGCCAGGCGCCGCGGGTGCTTCTGGAAAACGAAACTGGGGCAGCGCAATGTTGCAGCTCGGTGCGTCGTGCAGGCAGAACACATCGGGCGCAAACGCCTGCATTTGCCGTATGGTTTCCGGGGTGTGCGTGGAGGGCAGCAGGCTGACCTTGCCGCGCACCAGGCCGGCGGCCAGCCCCACGGTAAACCGGTAACGGTCGGTGCACATATTGAGCAGGTGCTGCCCGGGTGGCAGCTGATTGGCCAGGTCGTCGACATCCGACAAAAACCGGGCGACGGTGATCGCCTTGCCCAGGTGCCAGGCGACGATCTGATCCGGCTGCGTGTGGCCCAGGAGTGGCAAGCGACTCATGTGTGTCACTCCGCAGGCTGCGTTTTATTGACTGGATTGCTCTGGTTTTTCCAGACCCGCAGCGCGTCGAGAATGTGACTATTGCCCCGCGGCAACACCATCGTGCGCACCCCAAACTCCACCACGAACATGAGCGCAATCAGCGGCAAGGTCAGGAAATTGGCAAACACTGACCAGACGGTCAGCGGCGTCAGGAAAAACAGCAGGGTCGACGCCGTGGCCATCAGCCCGAAAAACCCCGACCAGGCCCAGGTGACTTGACGTGCGTAATGCGCATGCTGCGGCGTGATGACGCCGTGTGCCATTTCAGCAAAATGCGTGCACAGCGGCTTGCGTCCGCCCAGCAGCGTCCGGCCAAATGTCATGAAAAGAACGCACTGCATGCCGGCGTCCTGTAGCCAGTACAGCACGCCAAAATGATTTTTTAGCAAGGTCCAGCCGGCGGCGGCGCCCACGCCAGCCAGCAAGAACAGGGAGAGCCCAAGCCACCGGGGGGACGACTTCCAGGCAAAGATCAGGCCGACGACAAACACCGGGGCCACCGCGACGATCGCGCCAAGCTGGCCGTTTTGCACATTCATCAGGGTGTAATGCGCCAACACCGGATAGCCCAGCAGCAGCAAGCCCAAGCCCAACCAGCGTGCCACGCGGACGGCGTGCGACATCAGCGCGTTCTCTGACTCGCGATGTAAGCCGTCAGACTGCCGAGTGAGCTGAAGAAGCTTTGGTTGTCCTGGTCGTCAGCCCGCAATTGCAGGCCGTAACGCTTGGAAAGCACCAGCGAAATCTCCAGTATGTCGATGGAGTCCAGGCCCAGTCCGTCGCCATACAGCGGTGCATCCGGTGCGATATCCGCCGCTTGTATCTCCAGGTTCAAGGCCTCAACGATCAACTGAGCCACCTCAAGCTGTAGCGCCTGATTATTCGCAACGGTCGGGGATGTTTGTTCAGTCATAAAAATCGATTCACAAGTTATCCCTGCATTTTATCTGCCATGGCCAAAAAGGCCCGGTGCTGGCGTTGGGCGCCGTTACACCTTGTGAGCAGGGATACGCCTTTCTGCTGCTCAGGCGGCTGGCTTGATGATTGATGAAGCAGTCGCTGCATCCGTGCAAATTCTCCATTGACATGGTAAATTGCACGGATGAATCCTCGATTTGTCCAGCATCAACTCGTTTCTTTGCTTGCTCAATTTCCTGCGGTCGTGCTGCTCGGACCCCGCCAGGCGGGCAAGACCACCCTGGCTTTGGCCGAAATGGCGCGGCGCGGTGATGCCGCCTACCTTGATCTGGAGCTTCCCTCGGCTCAGCGGCGACTGGACGACCCGGAGGCGTATTTGCTTGCCCAGCGCCATCGGCTGGTCATTTTGGACGAGGTGCAACGCATGCCCGAACTGTTCGCCGTGCTGCGCGGCATCATTGATATTCGGCGCCGTGATGGTGAAGCGACGGGGCAATTCCTGCTGCTTGGCTCGGCCACTGGCGTATTGCTGCAGCAGACCAGTGAGAGTCTGGCTGGGCGGGTTGCACAACTTGAACTCACGCCCTTTCAGGCTCGCGAAGTACTGCCAGCGGACGCCGGTGGCGCTGCGCTTAACGCGCTCTGGGTGCGTGGCGGTTTTCCCTTGTCCTGGTTAACGCCGGGGGACGAACAGAGTCTGCGCTGGCGCGAGGCCTTTATTGCGACCTATCTGGAGCGCGATATCCCGGCTTTAGGTCCGCGCATTCCAGCCACTACGCTACGCCGCCTGTGGACCATGTTAGCCCATGTGCAAGGCGGCTTGCTCAACCAGTCGCAACTGGCCGCATCGCTTGCCGTAAGCGGGCAAACGGTGTCTCGCTACATCGACATTTTGTGCGACTTGATGCTGGTTCGTCGTCTGCCGGCCTGGCATGGCAACGCCGGTAAACGGCTGGTTCGCGCGCCCAAGGTCTACGTGCGCGACAGCGGGATCGCGCACGCCCTGCTTGGCTTGGCGAGTTTGGAGTCGGTGCTGAGTCACCCGGTGGCTGGCGCCAGCTGGGAAGGATTCGTGATCGAACAACTGCTCGCCGCAGCACCGCAAGCCGAGGCCAGTTTTTACCGAACCGCGCATGGCGCCGAGGCAGACCTCGTGTTGAATTTGCGCCATGGTGAAACCTGGGTGATTGAAATCAAGCGCTCGTCGGCACCGACGGTATCGAAAGGTTTCCACCTGGCAGCGGCCGATGTGGGTGCCACGCGTAAGCTGCTGGTGGCGCCCGTGGGTGCGTCTTACCCGATGCGCGACGGGCTTGAGGTGATGAACCCATTGACAGCGGTTGCTTTATTGGCCAGTTTGGGCGAGGAAAATACCGCTGACTAGACGACAGGTTTGTTTGGTTAATTTAGATATAAATCGCCTCTAGCCCCTGTGGAATAAGCGTAATAAGCTATTAACTTAATAGCACTCTGTAGTATTGAAGTGCTTCCCGTGCCGCACTCGGTGATGCGCTAAGCTGTATGGCGGTAGGTGCTGGCACCGTGCGGCGCCGCCGCGAATTCCGGCAGCGCCTCGACTTTCAACGAGAACTCGCGCAAGGCCGGGTAGTTCTCCGCCGGAACCATCTCGGGCAGCACTTGCTGGGTGAACTGCCACGCCACCGCCGCGCTGACACCGGCCTGGTTGATGGTGGCGCTGGTGAACGCCAAGGGCCGGCGTTTCAGCTCCGATTCAAGCGCGTCATACGCGGCCAGCAGCTGCCCCGTCACCCGCGTCACCCACGGCTCATGCCGCTTCTCGATCGGCCGCAGGATTCGTTCGTAGTAGATCTGGACGCTCTTCTCGCAGGCGGCCAGGGCCAACCCGATGGCGCGCAGGGCCTGCTGGCGTTCCGCGATATCAGCGGGCATCAGGCTCTTGCGCGGCGCCGCCAGTGCCTCGGCCAACTCAAGAATCAGCGTTGAATCCATCAACACCTCGCCGTCATCGCAGACCAGTGAGGGCGCTTTGACGACCGGATTGATCTGCTGAAACTGCGCGAAGGTGCTGAAGACGGAGAGCGAGCGGTGCTCGAACGGCAGGTCGAGCAACTGCAAAGAGATCGCCACGCGGCGGACGTAAGGCGAATCGAGCATTCCGATGAGTTCCATGGCTTTTTCCTTGTAAATGTGACGGTTACGGATCGTAACGCTAGCTGAAATTCTCAAAAATTCAAGAGAAATTGGCCTCCAGCCCTTATGCAATAAGCGCAGTAAGCTATTAAATGCATAGCGCACTCTCCGTCTGCCGATCTCAGCGCGAAAACCGGCCGCACTCGCCTCCAGCGCGGGTTTGGCATCCGTCGCTTCGTAGATAATTAAGTAACAAAACGTAATTTGAATAACAGGGAGTTAAGCGATGTTTGTTACCCATCCGCGCCGTTTGTTGACGGTGCTCGGTGTTGCGTTGGCCTTGTCGGGCTGCGCGAACATGAAAAGTCACGACGATCTGACCGGTCAAATGCAGACGGCTCAGAAGACCGGCGGCATTCCCGCCGCCTTGAAGACGCTGGAGGCATCGGCCACCAGCGCGGATGAGAGAGCCGCGCTGCTCTACAACCTGGAGCGCGGCGAGCTGCTGCGGCTGGACCGCCAATACACGAACAGCACCGATGCCTTCCTGCTGGCCGACACCAAGGTCAAGGAATGGGAAGAGGCCGCCAAGACCAATCCGCAAAAACTGCTGGCCACCCTGGGTGCCGGCACCATCAGCGAACGCCTGAAGGTGTACGAAGGCCAAGACTACGAAAAGGTCTGGCTGACCACCCGGCTGGCGCTCAACCGCGTGGCGGGCGGTGATCTGGACAACGCCCGGGTCGACATCAAGCGCACCCACGAGCGCGAGGCGGTGATCGCCGAATTCCGCGCCAAGGAAACAGCGGCCGCCGAAGAAGAGGCCAAGTCCAAGGGCGCGGGTTCGGTCGGCAAGGAAATCAACGGTTACCCGGTTGAAACCCTGAACGACCCCGAGGTGCTGGCCCTGAAGAACGGCTACCAGAATGCCTTGAGCCACTACCTCGCCGGCTTTTTGTACGAGGTGTTGAACGAGCCCGGCATGGCGGCACCCGGCTATCGCAAGGCGATCGAACTCAAGCCGGAGACCGGCGTGCTGGAGGAAGGCCTGCGTGGTCTGGACGCGCGCACCAGCTTCACCCACAAGCGCCGCCAGCGCATGACCGATGTGCTGTTCCTGGTGGAAGCCGGCAACGCACCGGCGCGCAAGCCCAAAGCCTTCACGATTCCCGTGCCCACGCCGGGCGGCCTGCGCACGGTCAGCATTTCCTATCCCATCATTGAGCCCTCAAGCGACCCGGCGTTGAGCAAGCTTTTGGTGGCTGGCCGCGAATTCAAGCTGGAGAAGGTGGTCGATGTCAACGTGATGGCGCGCCGTGCGCTCAAGGACGAGATGCCCGGCATGGTGTTTCGCGGCGTGACGCGGGCCATCGTCAAGGGCGTGGTGCAGGACCAGCTGCAGAAGAATGCGGGTCTGCTGGGCGCCATCGCCGGTTCGATTGCCTCGGCGGTGACCGAGCAGGCCGATGACCGCCTGTGGCGCAGTTTGCCCGGCCGGGTCTATGTGGCGCGGGGCTACCTGCCCGAGGGCGAGCACAAGGTCGAGATCAATGGCCGTGACTTCAACCTCAACGTCAAGGTCAGCGGCCAATACGCCATCGTGCCCTTGCGCCTGTACGACAGCGTCGTGCTGGCCGGCGACGTGGGCAACTTCGGCACGCTCGCAGGCCAGCCACTGGCGGCGGCGGCAGAGCTCAAACCGGAAGTTGCGGCCCCCACCGTCAAAGCCAAAGCCAAGGCCAAAGCGGTTGCAGCGAAGCCGGCGGTGAAACCCGCGATAACCAATATTTCCGCCACCGCCGTCAAGACCGCCCCCTGACCAACGCAAGAGAGTCGAAAAATGTTTGTTGCAAAAATACTGATACTGGCGCTGGCCAGCACGCTGGCGCTGGCGGCCCAGGCCCAGCACGACGCCGGAACCCCGGCCGCCGTGGCCGCCAAGGTGGCGCTGCGCGGCGACGCCCATGACGTTCGCATCCCCGAGATGCGCGTGGTGCGGCGCAATGACATCCTGATCGTTCAGGCGGACCTGCTCAACAGCGGTAAATCCGACCGCACGGTGTTCTACCGCTTTCGCTGGCTGGACAACATCGGCAGCCAGGTCGGTGATGGCGAGTCCTGGAAGCAAATGGGTTTGCTGGGCCAGGCCCAGCAAACCGTCAAGAGCGTGGCCCCGTCCTCGGTGGTCACCGATTTCCGCCTCGAAATGAATGTTGAACGCTGAAGCCCTCCGCCAGCGCCGCCTGCAAACACCTCCCGCCAAAAATTTTCAAGGAAACCCCACTATGTCCCGACTGATCTCCTGCGCACTGCTGCTGTGCGCCACCTTGGGCCTTACGGCTTGTGAAACCACCTCGCCGGTTGTGCGGCTCGACCGCCAGGTGAACTACGGCGACGCCAAGGCCGTGGAACTCGTCACCAACGAATTCGGCTCGACCGATTTGCAGATGATTGCCGAAAAAATGGTCGGCAGCCTGCTGGAAACCGGCATCTTCCAGGGCCGTCCCACGGTCACCATCTCCACGGTCAAGAACAAGACCAGCGAGTACATCGACACCACCAACGTCATGAACTCGATCCAGACCACGCTGGTCAAGTCGGGCAAGGTGCGGTTTGTGCGCTCCATCGCAGAAATGCAGCAGGGTGTGGATGAGTTGCAGCGCCAGAACCAGAGCGGCCTGTACAAGCAAAGCAGCACCGCCAAGGTCGGCAAGATGACGGCCGCCAAGTACACGCTCGAAGGCGAGCTGACCAGCATCGTCAAGCAAAACGCCAGCACCAAGGACGTGTTCTACAAGTTCACGCTGAAGATGATCGATGTGGAAGAAGGCGCCATCGAATGGCAGGATGAAAAAGAAATCCGCAAAACCAGCAAGCGCTGAACCGGGCTACACCATGCAACGACGTACTTTTGTCCCCGTCTTCTCGGCGCTGGCGCTGTCCCTCGGCCTGCTGGCCATCGCACAGGCCCAGCCGGTGTCGCGCATTGCCGTGACCGATCTGGCCTACACCCAGGCCGTCTCGGAATACTTCGAGGCCGCGACCTACAAGGAAAGCAGCCAGTTTCAGGCGAACCGCTACAGCGCCTCGGGAAGCCACCAGGCCAGCGGCACCTACGTCGCCGGCAGCTACAGCTACATGGAACAGCGCGAGCTCGGTTCCTTCACCAACGACATCAAGGGGGCGCTGCTCAAGGGCACGTCGTTCCGGCTGGTTCAGGGCAAGGGATTTGATGCCGGCAACCCCCAGCCCACCAAGGCCGAGCAGGCCCTCAACCAGATCCAGACCGGCAGAATGGCCAAGCCGGTGCGCCAGCCCGAGGTGAAGGACATCATCGCCCGCATCCGCAAGGGCGAGTTCAGCGGCGCCGACTATGTGCTGTTTGGCACCTTGTCGCACGTCGAGTTCCGCGACCAGTTTTCTCCGCTGCAGGGCACAACCAGTGCAACCGTGCAATATGGACTGGACTTGCTGGCCGACTTTTCGCTGATCAACACCCGGACCTTCGAGATCAAGGCCTCGTTTTCGGCGCAAGGCGCGGGCAACGACACCAAGCTCCTGTCCAACCGCGGTGACATCCAGCCGCCGAACCGGGCCAAGGTGATGCGAGAAACCTCGCAGAGCCTGGCACTCAACGTCTATGAGCAAATCGTTTCGCAACTGGGCTACTCCGACCCGAACATGGCCCGGGGCGTTCGCTCTGGCGTGCAGGTAGTGCCCGGACAGCCCATGCCCGCCCAGCAGCAAGGGCAACAGGGACAGCAGGGCGACCAGGTGATGATCCTGAAATAAAGCGGACACTCAGCGCGTGCGGGTGTGGCCCCAACAGCTCATCACCGCAACGCGCCTGCGCTCGACCGTTCTGGCCCTGATGCTGGCGGCGGTCTTGCAGGGAGCAAGCGAGGCGGCGGCGGCCGCGTCCGGCGCCAGTCGCCCGGTGCCCGTGCCGGCCCTGCCCGCCGGCTGGTCGCTGGCTACTTTGCCCGGTGCCGATCCGGGTGTGGCACTGGCTGCACTCAGGCGAGCGACCTTGGTCCCGCCTGCGCGTTACCGGGTGGTGGTGCTGCCAGGCTCGGGCTGCACCGGCTGGCTGCCCGTGGCGCCGCGCTATTTCGCCGGACTGCTGCACGCCGAGTTGCTGGTGCTGCACAAGCCGGGGGTCAACGTCAGCGCCGGACTGGCGCCCGAGTGCACCCCGGATTTTGTAGAAAACGACAAGCTCTCCAGCTGGCGCAACCACGCCCGGGCTGCATTGCAGGCCCACCCCACCCCCTTCCCGCCTCCCTTTCCACCGGACCCGGTGCTGCCCGTGCTGCTGGTCGGCATCTCCGAAGGTGCGGAGCTCTTGCCTGAGCTGGCGTCCCAAGTGCCGGCGCTGGCCGGCGTGGTGATGATCTCCGCTCCCGGACTCGATCCGCGCGACGCCGGCGAGCTTCAGGCCCGTCGACTCGGACACGAACCGGCCTGGCAGGCCCTGGCGCGCGCCCAGGCGTCGAATGCCAGCGACGACACCGTGATCGAGGGACGCACGCTGGCTTACTGGCGCGACTTCTGGCACTGGCGCCTGGCCCAGCCTTTGCTGGATGCGCCCTGGCCGCTGCTGCGCGTCTGGGGCGACGCCGATGGCCTGGTCCCCGTTACCGCGTATCAGCAGTTTGCGCAGCTGGCACACCACCGTGCCGCGCCCTTTTGTGACCTGCGCCTGCCCGCTGCGGACCACGGTCTGCAGGGCGAACCGCCGGGTCAGCGCGATGGCCTGCAGTGGTTGTGGGCGCGACTGGAAGCCTGGGCGCGCCAGCCGGCGGCCGGTTTCTGCGCACAGGTTCTGCCCTGATGGCTACAATGTTTTTTCACCTATTCCCTGGAAGCGAGTCCTCATGCAACCCACGGTCAAACCCAAGAATCCCAATTTCTCCTCCGGCCCCTGCAGCAAGCGCCCCGGCTACAAGGTGGCGGACCTGCAGCTCGACACCCTGGGGCGCTCGCACCGCTCGGCGCTGGGCAAAAAGGCCCTGGGCCTGGCCTGTTCCGAGTCGGCGCGCATTCTGGGCCTGCCGGAAGGCTACCGGGTCGCCGTGGTGGCCGGGTCCGACACCGGCGCGATGGAGATGGCCATGTGGTCCCTGCTCGGGCCGCGCGGCGTGGACGTGCTGGCCTGGGAATCCTTCGGTTCGGGCTGGGTAACGGACATCGTCAAGCAGCTCAAGCTGCCCAACGTCAACAAGCTGGAAGCGGCTTACGGCGACATCAGTGATTTCTCGAAAGTCAACTTCGACCACGACGTGGTGTTCACCTGGAACGGCACCACCTCCGGCGTCAAAGTGCCCAACGGCGACTGGATTCCCGCAGACCGCGCCGGCCTGGCCATCTGTGACGCCACTTCCGCCGTGTTCGCCATGGAACTGCCCTGGGACAAGCTGGACGTCATCACCTACTCCTGGCAAAAAGTGTTGGGCGGCGAAGGCGCGCACGGCATGCTGATTCTCAGCCCGCGCGCCGTGCAGCGGTTGGAGAGCTACACCCCGCCCTGGCCCCTGCCCAAGCTGTTTCGCATGACCTCCGGCGGCAAGCTGACCGAAGGCCTGTTCAAGGGCGACACCATCAACACCCCGTCCATGCTGTGCGTGTCCGACTACCTGGACGCGCTGGCCTGGGTCGAACGCATCGGTGGCGTGCCGGCCACCATCGCGCGCAGCGAAGCCAATCTGAAGGTGCTCTCCGACTTCGTGGCGGCCAACGACTGGATCTCCTTCCTGGCCAAGGACCCGGCCACGCGTTCCAACACCAGCGTCTGCTTGACCCTGAAGCTCGGCGACGAGCAGGTCAAGAAGGTCGTGAAACTGCTGGAGGCCGAGGGTGTGGCCTATGACATTGGCGCCTACAAGGACGCGCCAGCGGGCATTCGCATCTGGTGCGGCGCCACCGTGGAATCGTCGGATCTGCAGGCGCTCATGCCCTGGCTGAGCTGGGCCTACCAACAGGTCAGCACCTGAGTCTCCTGCATCAAGTCAAGACCTGACTTGCGTACAAGTCGGTCTCCCCTGAAACCTGGTTTTCTGGAAGGCACGGCCCATGTACAAGGTGAGAACTTACAACCAGATCTCGGTCAAGGGCCTGGAGCGCTTTCCGCGCCAGGCCTATGAGGTCGGCAGCGACATTGCGCACCCGGACGCCTACCTGCTGCGCAGCCAGAAGCTGCACGGTGAGCCGGTTCCGCCGTCCCTGCTGGCGGTGGCGCGTGCCGGGGCCGGGGTCAACAACGTGCCGGTCATCGACTATGGCAGAGTAGGCATCGTGGTCTTCAACACCCCGGGCGCCAACGCCAATGCCGTGAAAGAGCTGGTGATGGCCGGCATGTTGCTGGCCACGCGCGGCATCCTGGCCGGTGTTGACTATGTGCAGTCGCTCACCCACATGACCGACGCCGCCGAGATGTCGCAGCTGCTGGAGAAGGAAAAAGCCCGCTTCGCCGGCGGCGAGATCAAGGGCAAGACCCTGGGCATCGTGGGCCTGGGCGCCATTGGCTCGATGGTCGCCGACATGGCGCTGGCCTTGGGCATGAAAGTGGTGGGCTTCGATCCGGCCTTGTCGATTGACGCCGCCTGGCGCCTGTCCAACGAGGTCACGCGCATGGAAAATCTGCCGGCGCTGCTGGCGCGCTCGGACTACATCTCGCTGCATGTGCCGGCCATGGAGGCCACGCGCCACATGATCAATGCCGAGACCCTGGCCGGGGTCAAGCCCGGCGCCGTGCTGCTCAACTTTGCCCGAGAAACCATCGTCGACTCGGCCGCCGTGCTGCGCAGCCTGGACAGCGGCAAGCTGGGCCGCTACGTGTGCGATTTCCCCGAGCCTGCCCTGCTGGGCAACGCCCGGGTCATTGCCATGCCGCACATTGGCGCCAGCACCGAGGAGTCGGAAGAAAACTGTGCCGTGATGGCGGCCGAGCAGCTGATCGACTACCTGGACAACGGCAACATCAGCAACTCGGTCAACTTCCCCGGCGTCAGCATGGGTCGCACGCCCGGCACCACGCGCATTACCTTCTCCAATGACAATGTCTCGGGCGTACTGGGCCATGTGCTGTCGGTGCTGGCGGACCACAAAGTCAACGTGATCGACATGGTGAACAAGAGCCGTGGCGAGCTGGCCTTCAACATCATGGATGTCGAAACCCCGCCGGGTGATGCGGTGAGCACCGCGATTCAAGCCGTCCAACATGTGATCCGGGTCCGGGTGATTTAAGCGCGTCCTTCTCTGGATCAATGCGCCGCCGTTTTTTCAGTTTCAGGTCGTCTCAAGGGACAGGTTCAAGCGTTTTTGCAGCGTACGCCGACCTTTTGGCGTGAGCGTGACGGCCCGGCTGTCCAGATCGGCCGCCACCCAGCCGCTGGTCATCGCTTGCTTTAAGAAAGCCGCCCCCAAGGCGCCGCCCAAATGCGGTTTGCGTTCGCTCCAATCCATGCACGCGCAGGCGAAGCGACGACGCTGCGCCCGTGTGCCCGGCACGTCGATGCCCAACTCGGCCAACCTGTCTTCACCCGACTGGGTCAGTTCATAGGTGCCGGGGCGCGGACCGTCCACGGGCAGCAGCCAGCCTTGGCCCAGCAACTGGTCATACACCGCCACGGCCAGCGTGCCGGCCAGGTGGTCGTAGCAGGTGCGCGCCTCGCGCAGGCGGTTTGGCGTGCGGGGTACGAAAGGCCGGGGTGCGCCACTGGACAACACCATGAGCGCCTCCAGCGCGCTGCTCACCTGCGGCCCCGCCAGCCGAAAGTAACGGTGCTTGCCCTGCGCCACCGCATCGACCAGGTGGCTGGCCTTGAGGCGCGCCAGATGGACGCTGGCGGTGCTGGCGGCGACCTGTGCCACCACGGCCAGCTCGGTGGCGGTACGGGCGTGACCGTCCATCAGGCAGCACAACATGCGGGTGCGCGCGGGCTCGGCAATGGCCGCCGCGACTTCTGACAGCAAAGCGTCCGGACTGGCACTGGTTTTTGATGCATTCATGGTTTCATCGTAAACGAAGTGTTGATGTAAATCCAGCGCAACAATGCCAACCATGACAACACCCAAGACAAGCACGGCGCCGATCCGCAACGCGGTTGACGCCACCACCCATGCCGACCCGTATCCCTGGTACGCCGAGCTGCGCCGCAACGCGCCGCTGTTTTTCGACCCCACCCTGAAGCTGTGGATTGCCAGCAGCGCGGCTGCCGTGAGCGCCGTGTTGGCCCATGTCGATTGTCGCGTGCGCCCGGCGCACGAGCCGGTGCCCCCGGGCTTGGTGGGCGGCGCCGCGGGCGAGGTTTTTCGCCAACTCGTTCGCATGAACGACGGGACGCGGCACGACGAACCGAAACTGGTGCTGGAGCGCGCCCTGGGTGACGTGGACCTGGTGCGCCTCGGCCAGCGCGTCGCCGCGCTGGCCCGTGATGACGGCCCGTTTCGCGCACCGGCGCCCCCATGGGCGGACGCCCTGAACGAGACCCTCTTCCGCCTGCCCCTCTATGCGGTGGCGGACTTGCTGGGCTTCATGCCGCAAGACCTGCCCCAGCTTGCAACATGGATGCGCGACTTCGTGGCCTGCCTGTCGCCCCTGAGCACCCCGGTACAACTGGGCGCAGCCCACGAGGCCGCCGCCGCGCTGTTGCGGCGCTTCGAGGACCTGCTGGCCAACTCCGTGAGGTCACGCGGCGCCACGGACTGCACAAGCCTGGTAAGCCGGGTGCAAGCCCATGCCGCACAAACCGGCTGGGCAGACCGGCAAGCCCTGCTGTGCAACCTGATCGGCCTGCTGTCGCAGACCTTTGACGCCACGGCGGGTCTGCTAGGCAACGCGGTCGTGGCGCTGGCCACGCGTCCCGACTTGCTGGCCGAGCTGCCAGCCCATCCGCAGGCCCGTCGCGACACGGCCCGGCTGCTGGTGGAGGAGGTGTGCCGCCTGGATCCTCCCATTCAAAACACCCGCCGCTTTGTGGCGCGTGACATGGAACTGGCGGGCCGCCTGCTTCGGGCCGGCGACACCGTCTTGCTCTTGCTGGGCAGCGCCAACCGGGACGCCGCGCTGAACGCCCGCGCCGACGAATTTTTGCTGCAGCGGGCGCAGCGCAAGTACTTCAGCTTTGGCAGAGGCAGCCACGCCTGTCCGGGCCAGCAGATCGCGCTCACGATTGCCGCCAGCGCCTTGGCCAGCTGGTTGCCAGCTACACCCTCGCCCTTGCCACAGCCTACCCACTTGCAAGCGCTGACCTGGACTTACCGTCCCTCCGTCAATGCGCGCATTCCCTGTTTTGACCTCGCCACCTCAACCTAGGAGCACCACCATGATTGCCGTTATTTTCGAAGTCCTGCCCCAAACCGAACATCGGCAGGCCTATCTGGATATCGCCGCCGCGCTGAAGCCCGAACTGCTGAAAATCGACGGCTTCATTTCCGTCGAGCGCTTCCAGAGCCTCAGCGACCCGGCCAAACTGCTGTCGCTTTCGTTCTGGCGCGATGAGCAGGCCGTGCTGCAATGGCGCCAGCTGGAGACTCATCGCCACGCCCAGGCGCGCGGACGTGACACCGTGTTCAGCGACTACCGACTGCGTGTCGCCCAGGTGCTGCGCGACTATGGTCTTACCGAGCGCGACGAGGCACCGGCGGATAGCAGGGTGGCGAATGGTTGATTGGGGCCTGTCAGTCGGTGCAGAGGAGCGCCCTGGACATCAGCGCTCGTGGCGATACGCGTCGCCCGTTATTTTGCTGCTGGTGATGGCGTAGCCTTTGTCACTGATTTGCTGTATTGGCTTCTCGATGGAGAAACGCGGCAGTTCGTTTTCATCGTCATTAAAGTCGATGCCTCGCGCCTCTGTTTCCCAGTCCGTATTGATCGCTTCCTGGGGAATAGGCCTTCCCTCGGGAACCGCCAGATAGGAAAAAAGACCCCCACGTTCGGCTCTGCGGTAAATATCCAATCGCATGATTTCTCCTTGCTTCTGAAGTGTCCAAACCTGCTTTTTTTCATTTCTTGAAGAATTTACGTGCCCTTTCCAGATTCAAAGTCGCCAACGTGCGCGAAACGCACACGCCAGTATGTGCCGTAATGCAGCTGCTGGCAATGAATGCCCTGGGCTTAGACCGGCGCATGCTGACGCTGCCGGTCGAGCCATTCCGCGACCGCAGCAAAGACGACGTAGGAGATGAGGGCCGTGATAGCGGCAGCGGTGGGGGAGCTTGGCGGCGGGCCGAAGAAGACGTAACACTGAATCGCGAGCATCAGGATGCCGAGGACGGGCGGGCCAAGGCGGCCGATGGCATTGATGGCCGTCGTCCGCCTCAGGTACATCGCCATGCCGCCGAACAAGAGGGCCGCTTCAAGAAGAAGAGCGATCGCCGGATGGTTCCAGAGACCCAGACCGACCTTTAGCGTATCACCGTACAGCGGCAGGTCGGGCCGGTGCACCAGCCAGTCCAGCACCCAATGGGAGAACACAGCGAGTCCGATCCAGGCTGCGGTGCGCCACTTTCGCACGCCCGGCGCAGGTTTGCAGAGCACGATGGCGGCCAGTGACCACAGGACCGCACCGACAAGGCTGTGGGTGTAGGGCATGTAGTAAAGATCCAGTGGATTCGACGCCGTTATCCCCGGAACAATTCGAACTTTCTCGATGCCGAGAAGAACCAGTACCGCCCAAGCGACGTCCACCAACTGGACGGCAATGAACAAAAGCCAGAGTGGCATGGCAGGTCGAATCGCTTTGATGGCGTAGGCGGGGCCATAGTGTCCAATGAACATCGTTACCTCTCAGTTGCCGTCCAAACCTGCCAATAGGCTACCGGACAAGGGCAGGCGCTGAGCGCCAAGATACAGGCACCTGCGACCGCAGTCTGTGCGGTGGACTGCACAGCGCCCTTCGTGGGTCATCTTAAGAAATTTTTAGCGATTTCTTAAGCACTTCTTAGCAAATCCTTATGCAATATTTAGCAACGCGCCGGCCCGCCTTTTTTTAGACTTCTTCCCATGGCTGCTGGCGCACGGGGTGCCTTCTGGCCATACCCACTGCGGGCTCCAGGAGCCTCAACCAAGGAAGCAATACCATGAAGATCAATGCACAGGAAATTCAGGCCATCACCGCCGCCCAGCCCAGCCCGCGTGTGGATTTGTACGCCGGCATCCACAAAGCCCTGCGCGCCCTGATGGCCGATACCCTGCTGGCCATGGGCCGCATGGACCCGGACGATTCGACTGAATGCATGGCTACCAGCACTCGCGTGCTCGAACTGCTGGACTTCTGCGCCTCGCATGTGGCGCATGAAAACGAATTTGTCCATGCCGCCATCGAGGCCCGGGCACCCGGCGCCAGTGACGCCATCGCCCATGAACACGAGGAACATCTGGCACAGATTGTCCGCCTCAGGGCCGCCTCGGCGACCTTGCTCGAGCTCGCCGGCAACGCCGATGCGGCGGCGGCCGCGCTGGACCTGTACCGCCGCCTGGCCTTGTTCATTGCCGAGAACTTCCAGCACATGCACATCGAGGAAACCGCGCACAACGCGGTGCTGTGGGCGCGCTACACCGATGCCGAATTGATCGCCATCCACAACACGCTGGTGGCGTCGATCCCGCCGGCCGAAATGATGTACACGATGCGCTGGCTGGTGCCCGCCATGAACCCGGCTGAGCGCACCGCGATGCTGGCCGACATGCGGGCGCACGCGCCGGCGCCGGCCTTTGCCGCCGCGATGGACACGGTGCGGCCGCACCTGAGCGAAGCCGAGTGGGCCAAGCTCACCCGCAGCCTGGGATTGCCCCCCGCGCCCGGGCTGGTGCAGGCGTGAGCCTCAGGCCATTTCCGTCAACTCGACCGGGTGCGACAGGGCCAGCCGAAAACGGCCGCGCCCGGTTTTTTCAAGGCGAATCAGGGGGCCGTGTTCGATCAGGCGGCGCTGCAGCAGCAGCAAGCGGGCCTCCAGGTTGTCCGTCACATCCGGCAGCCTGAGGCTGGGGTCCAGCCTGAGTTCCCGGTTGGAAAAATCGGTCCGCCCCTGCTGCGCGAAATCAGTCACCAGCTTCCAGAAGATGGCGCCCGCCACACCCTTGATCAGGTAGTTGCCGTTGATGAAGATGCTGTTGTTGGCGCGAAAATGACGCACCTGCAAGGGGGGGCCCGTCACCACAGGCGGGACGGGGGCGGGCGTCAGCACCTCGGCCGGCTCGGGCGACTGTTGCAGCACGTCAATGGCCGCGCCCAGATGGCCGGCCACGGCCACCAGCACATCTTCGTCTTCAAAGTTGAACTGCAGGTCATGGGGGCTTTCCACAAACAGCACACCCAACAAGCGGCCGGCGGACAGGATGGGCACCGCCAGCTGGCTGTGCGGCTCACTCAGGCCGGGATAGGGGATGTCCAGATCCAGCGCCAGAGCGGGCGTGTCGGCGCGCAGGCTGCTGCGCACCGCTTGGCTGTAGAGATGGGCACTGGTCATATGCATGATGCGCACCGGCGTGCGCTCGCGCGCCGCCACGCCAATCACCCCGTCGCCGACGTCGATTTCCGAGCCCACGCCCGAGGTGGCATAGCCGCTGCTGGCCACGGTGTATAGGCGCTGGGTGAGCGGATCCAGCATCAGCACCATGGCATGGCGCACGTCCATCAAATCGGTGAGCGTGGCCAGCGTCACATTCAGCAATTCATCCAGCGCCGTGCAGCGCGACAGCCGTTCGCTGCAGTGCCGCACCACGCCCAGCAGACCGCTGCGCGCCGGCGGGGCGGGCAGCGGCTCGCCTTCCACGGCCTCGATGCGCTGCACCGCATAGACGTCGGAACCCAGCAGGCGGAACACGTTTGCCATGCCGCTGTGCGAGGCAATGCCGGCCAGTTGCGCCTTCATGCCTTCAAACAGCGGACCCCCGGTTTCAGTCCGCAGGTAACGCAGGTGGAGCCGGAAAAACCCGGCCGTGACCGGGTGCAGCACCAACACGCTGGCATACGGATTGATCAGAATATTCTGGCGTGTCTTGTTGAAGAACTGGAACGACAGGGCCACATGGTGCTCGTCCACGTAGTAGACCTGAGAAATGTAGGCCACATTGGGCACGCCGTCGGCGGCGCAGGTGGCCATCGTCGCCGGAATGGCCCCCTCCAGGCAGGGCCGGATGGCGCCCAGTGCCAGATTGTTCATGCCGCACTCTCCGATGCCGCGCCGGGCAGGGCGGCACCGGCCTTGGGCCCCGGCGTCTGGTCAAAGGCCTGCGTCGGCTCGAAACTGATGACCACCAGGTCGTCGAACTGGTAGGCCAGCATGGCCCGCGTGAAAGCGGGGTCAAAACCGACCCGGGACACCTCCTCCTGCATGGCGAGCAGGTAGCGCTGCAGTACCGGCTGGTCCGCGGGCAGCGCACTGCGGGTGCGCGCGCTGGTAGCTTTGACCTGCAGGGTGCGGTGGCTGAACGGCTGGCTGAACACCACGGCAATGTGGCCGCTGGCCGCCACATCCTGCAAGAGCTGGCGCGACTGCCGGCGCGACAGGTAGACCGAAATCGACAGGCCATCGGGCGTGATGGCGCTGCCGACGGCGCGCATGACGCTGGGGTGTAGCGCCGCGTCGCATGAACTGACAATGGTCGACACGCCCCCATCGACCATGGCAATCAGGTCTGGCGTCAGCAGGGAAGATCGCGTGCTCATCGGCTCGAATTATAAAAACAGCAGCTTATTTCCGAAAGCGCTTGCGCGTCAGCGCCAACGCCAGCCAGAAACCGCCCACCGCATAGGCCACCAGCACCAGCATGTGCTGTACCGGATTCGCAGGCCACTGGTCCATGAACAAGGGCCGCACCAGCTCGACGGCATTGGTCAGCGGCAGCCATTGCGAGATGGCGCGCACCACCGCCGGCAGCTGGTCCAGCGGGAAGAAAATGCCGCTCAGGAACATCATCGGCGTGAGAAACAGAGTGAAGTAATAGGTAAAGAAGTCATAGCCATTGGCCAGTGCGTTGAAAATCAGCGCGATGCAGCTGAAGGTGATGCCCACCCCCAGCAGCACCGGCCAGGCTACCAGCAGCTTCGGCGAATAGCTGATGCCCAAGGCCAGCATCACGCCCAGAATGGCGGTCACGGTGAACAGCGACTTGAACGCCGCCCACAGCATTTCGGCCAGCACGATGTCGTCCAGATTGACCGGCGCGTTCATGATGCCGTCCCAGGTTTTTTGCACATGCATGCGTGAAAACGCCGAGTACAGCGCCTCGAACGAGGCCGCCTGCATGGCGCTCATGCAGATCGAGCCGCTGGCCAGAAACAGGATGTAGGGCACTTGGGTGCCGCCCACCTTCACCGTGCCCACCAGCGCGCCCATGCCGTAGCCAAAAGCCACCAGCCACATCAGCGGCTCGGCAATATTGCCAACCAGGCTGGGAATGGCCAGTTTGCGCCAGACCAGCAGGTTGCGCAGGAACACCGGCCAAAAGCGCAGCGATAACTGGGGCGCGCGCCACACGCTGGGCGCGGCCGAAATATTGGATGACATGTTCAAGGTGCGGGTCTGCATATCAGGCGTCCTCTCTGATTTGGCGGCCGGTGAGCTTGAGGAACAAATCCTCCAGATTGGCCGGCCGGTGCAGCGTGCGCAGCTGCGGGTGAGCGGTGAGCGCCTGCAGCAGCGGCTTGGCGTCCTGGGTGTAGAAAAACACGGTTTCGCCACTCACCTCGACCCGGGCGGCCAAGGCTCGCAAGGAGGCGTCCTCTACCAGCGCCAGGGCACCGTTGCCGTAGGTCTCGACCACGTCGGGCTCCAGATGCTGGGCGATCAGATCGCGCGGCCGGCCTTCGGCAATCTTCTTGCCATGATCCAGCACCAAGAGGCGCGAACACAGGCGCTCGGCCTCGTCCATGAAGTGGGTGGTCAGCAGGATCGACTTGCCCTGCTGCAGCAGCAGTTGCAGGCGCTCCCACATCAAATGCCGCGCCTGCGGGTCCAGCCCGGTGGTCGGTTCGTCCAGCAGCAGCAGGCGCGGGTCGTTCACCAGGGCACGCGCCAGGCTGAGGCGCCGGCGCATGCCGCCGGACAGCTCGCCCGGTTTGGCGTTCGCCTTGTGCGTGAGACTGGCGAACTCCAGCAGGGACGGGATGCGCGCGCGAATCTGCTGGTCCTTCATGCCGAAGTAGCGGCCGTACACCAGCAGGTTTTCGGCGCAGCTGAAATCGGGGTCCAGCGTGTCGAACTGGGTCACCACGCCGAGCTGGGCCTTAATCGCCAGCGCGTCGCTCGGCATCTGCAAGCCCAGGGTGGTGATGCTGCCCGCGTCGGGTACGGTCAGCCCCAGGCACATGCGGATGGTGGTGGTTTTGCCGGCGCCATTGGGGCCGATCACGCCCAGGCATTCGCCGGGGGCGATCTCGAACGACACATCATCGACCACGACGCTGTCGCCGTAATGTTTGCGCAAACCCTGCACAGATAAAATTGGCTGTTCCATGGTTTGATTGTCACCCACGCCACCTGCGGGGGAGACGCAGCCCCGCCTTATTCACCCCTTTTTCGGACGCGGCAACGCGCTTTTTGCATGACCACACTCGGCACGCCACTCTCCCCCCACGCCACCAAAGTGATGCTGCTGGGCTCCGGTGAACTGGGCAAGGAAGTCCTGATCGCGCTGCAGCGCCTGGGCGTGGAAACCATCGCCGTCGATCGTTACAACCACGCGCCGGGCCAGCAGGTGGCGCATCACGCGCGCACCATCACCATGAGCGATCCGGCCCAGCTCAAGGCCCTGATCCACGCCGAGCGGCCGCACCTGGTGGTGCCCGAAATCGAGGCCATCGCCACGCCCATGCTGGAGGAACTCGAAGCCGCCGGTGTGGTGCGCGTGATCCCTACCGCCCGCGCCGCCCGCCTGACCATGGACCGCGAAGGCATACGCCGCCTGGCCGCCGAGACCCTGGGTCTGCCGACCAGCCCCTATCAGTTCTGCGACTCGCTGGCCGAGCTGCAAGCCGCCATCGACGGCGTAGACGGCGTAGACGGCCCGGGCATTGGCTACCCCTGCGTGATCAAGCCGGTGATGAGTTCCTCCGGCAAGGGCCAAAGCAAAATCGACGGCCCGGCCGACGTGCAGCAAGCCTGGGACTACGCCATGGCTGGTGGCCGTGTCGGCGCCGGGCGCGTCATCGTGGAAGGCTTCATCGACTTTGACTATGAAATCACCCAGTTGACCGTGCGCGCGCTGGGTGCCGACGGCCAGGTGGAAACCCATTTTTGTGAGCCGATTGGCCACATCCAGGTCAGCGGCGACTATGTGGAAAGCTGGCAGCCGCACCCCATGCCGGCGACCGCTCTGGCGCGCTCACGCCAGATCGCCAAAACCGTCACCGATAACCTCGGCGGCCAGGGTTTGTATGGGGTGGAACTGTTCGTCAAGGGCGATCAGGTCTGGTTCAGCGAAGTGTCACCGCGCCCGCACGACACCGGCCTGGTGACGCTCACCACCCAGGTCCAGAGCGAGTTCGAACTGCACGCCCGCGCCATCCTGGGCCTGCCGGTGAACACCGCGCTGCGCAGCCCCGGCGCCAGTGCCGTCATCTACGGTGGCGTCGAGGCCAAAGGCATCGTATTCGACGGTGTCGCCGAGGCCTTGCGCGTGCCCAACACCGACCTGCGCCTGTTCGGCAAGCCCGAGAGCTTCGCCAAGCGCCGCATGGGCGTGGCGCTGGCGTTTGACGCCGATGTGGAAGTGGCGCGTGTCAACGCCAAGCTGGCGGCGTCCAAAGTCAAACCGCGCGCGGTTTGACTTTTTGCTACAAAATTAATAGCTTCTTGCACATAGTGGACGAGGGCTATAGGCCGATTTTGCTTCAAACTATCAGCGCCGGATTCAGATTGCGAATGCGCCGGTCTTCGTAGTAGCCGCCGTACTCCGTGTACCGCAGAAACGGATGCGCGCACTGGCGGCACTGCCACAGTTCGCAACGGTTATAGGGATGAAAGCCCAGCGCGATGGGAGCGGCAGGTGACCAGTAACTGGTTCCCTCGAGATGGAATTCGTCCAGCGTAGGCTCGTCCTCGCCGGCCACCCACAGTGCGCCGACCTGGATCAAGGCGGCATCACTGGCCAGGCTCGGAAAAGACTCCCACCCGTCAAAGGCAAACGCCGAACAGGCTTTGCAAGGCGGGCTCGCCCCGTGCAGCCTGGCCAGGCGTTTGACGTCTTCAGCACTCAGTTTCAAAGTTGACTCCTTCTCATGCGGTGGGCCAAGTCGTGATCACAACGGCTGGGTCAACCCTGCGCTGGCAGGCGTTTCACGTCCCGGCGGGCGAGTTGCCTATTGCTCTGTTCAACGGATGCGTCGGCCAGCCGGTCGAGCTTGAAGGTGCTGACCACTTCTGCCAGCCGCGCCGCCTGCTCTCTCAGGCTCTCGGCCGCCGCCGCGCTTTCCTCGACCAGGGCGGAATTTTGCTGCGTCATTTGGTCCAGGGCGGCGATGGACGCGTTGATCTGGCTGATGCCGGCGCTCTGGTTGGACGCCGCCGCGGTGATCTCGCCAATCGTGTCGTTGACCTTTTTGACCGAACCGACGATGTCCTTCATGGTGCTGCCGGCATCGTTCACCAGCCGGGCGCCGCGCTCCACCCGTTCCACGCTGGCGCCAATCAGGCCCTTGATTTCCCGGGCCGCTTCGGCCGAGCGCCCGGCGAGGCTGCGCACCTCGCTGGCCACCACGGCAAAGCCCCGCCCCTGTTCCCCCGCCCGGGCCGCCTCGACCGCCGCGTTCAGGGCCAGAATATTGGTCTGGAAGGCAATGCCGTCAATGACCCCGATGATGTCGCTAATCCGCTTCGAGCTGGCATTGATCTCGTCCATGGTGGTCACCACCTCGGCCACCACCGAGCCGCCCCGTGCTGCCACGGCCGCCGCGGTCGAGGCCAGCTGGTTGGCCTGTTTGGCGGAATCAGCACCGTGCATCACGATACTCGTCAAGTGATCCATCGATTGCGCGGTCTGTTGCAGGCTGCTGGCTGCCTGCTCCGTGCGCTGGCTCAAGTCCTGGTTGCCCATGGCGACCTCGCTGCTGGCCATTTGTATGGAATCAGCCGCCTGGCGTATGCCGCCCACCAGTGTGCGCAAGCGCTCCTGCATGGCGCGGATGGCCTCCAGCAGGCGCCCGGTTTCGTCATGGATCCGGACCTCGATCTCTGAGGTCAAGTCACCCTTGGCAATGCGCTCCGCCACCACCACGGCACGGCCTATCGGTTGCGTCACGCTGCGCGTGATGCCCCAGCCAATCGCGCCGCCCAGCACCAGGGCGAAGACCACCAGCGTGACGGCAATCATCTGGGTTTTGCGCTCCAGCGCGGCCATGGCGGCGTTGTCTGCTTCGGTGAGTTTGCGCTGGAGCACGACCAGCTCCTCTACCTTGTGCCGCATCCGGGACTCTTCTGGCCGGACCTGATTGACCAGGGTCAGCACGGCCGCCTCGGTTTCCCGATTCGAACCCTGTTGCACCGCCGCACGGATCGCGGGGAGCGCCACCTTGGCGGCGGCCGCCACTTCCGCCAGCAGGCCCCGTTCGGCGTCGCTGGCGTGCGATGCGGCCAGCAGGGCGGCAAGCCTCGCCTCGGTGCGGAGGTACCGCTCCTCGGCCGCTTGGGCCAGCGTGACCTCGGCCGCGGCCTGCTTGCCGTCGAGATCGGTCTCGAGGTTGGCAAACAGTGCGACCGAGCGTGTCTGGATGGCCAGGTTGTCAATGCTGCTCATCAGATCATTGGCCAGTTCCGTCTTGACGTTGTTGACCTGCACGAGGGTCTGAACGTGCTGTCCCAATGTCCGCACCGAGTAAGCCCCGGTGGCGGCCACCGTGACCAGCAGCAGCAGGATGCTGGAGAACCCGACGGTCAGGCGCGTGGCCAGGGACAAAGATCTGAGTGTGTTGAATAGCAAGCGTGACTCCGGTTTGACCGGCGGATGGGAAGCTCGACCGCCTGCCGGCAAGTATCTTGACCACGGCTTCGCCCGTCAATGGAGGCTTCCACCTAGGAGGCTTCAGTTGTCAGCGTCGTGTCAGATCAGGATCACGGCCCACACCGTAAAAATCAGTGTCAGCGCCACGAGCTGCGCGGCGCTGCCCATGTCTTTGGCCTGCTTGGAGAGCGGATGCAGGCTATACAGGGAGTAGCCGGCTGCATTCAAAATGCGGCCGAGTCCGGTACGGCCTTTCAAGGCTTGACTGCTCGCGTGCTTGTCGCCCGGTTCAGCCGGCAACGGTTCCTGCGCCGTGTTTTGCGTTTGTACTACCGGGGCGGGGGGCGACGATTTCGGGTTGTCAGATTCATTCATGGGGTACGGAGGTAAAGCGAAGGGGGCCGCAGAACCGAAATCACGCCTTCAGCGCGCCGCACATTGGGAGGGCTTGGGACAAATGTACTAGCCCTGCGGGGCTACACCTACCATAGGCCGCAGCCTTGAAGCTTTGGACAACACAGCCCTGAGAGAAGCATTTTTCACATTCACTTTAAGGAACATCATGAATAGCATTTTCACCAAGGCTACTGTCATGGCTTGCCTCCTGGGTCCTGTGATCGCGACCGCCGCCAATCCTAATCAGACGATCTACCCCGGATCCTCCTCCAGTGATGCCTTTACTTTTTCGCTCGATGCCCTGTCCAACGTGCGGATTGACTATGCATGGTCCGACATGCTTCTCACAAAGAATGGGCCACCTCTGGATTACAGCGCGTCCTCGATACAGTGGACGCTGAGCGGTGCGGAGCAGCTATCCGGGAGTTTCACTGAGAGCACGGGTTCGGGCCTGGCCGGGTCAGGAACCCTGTCTCTGCCCGGCTTGACGCAGGGCACCTACACGCGGACCTTGAGTGGGGTATGGGACGACGTCATATTGCCTGGCAATGGCAATGCGGGTTTGATCAACACGGCCGGCCAGGTCAACTGGATGGATGGCGCTCAGACGGGTAGCCAGCCAGAATTCAATTCGTTCAACGCAACAGCGGTTTTTGCGGTCCCCGAACTCGCGTCCTACACGACGGTGTTGGCGGGTCTGGGCTTGATGGGCTTGATCACGCGTCGCCGCAAATCAAATCAAATCAAATCAAATCAAGCCTGATCATCCCGAATTTGCAGGCGGCCGATGTCGGCTTCGACCTTGCCTTCGCACGCCAAGTTATTTACTACTAAATTCGTAGCGTCTACCGCATACTGCACAAGGGCTAGAGGCTGATTTTTATTCAAACTATCAGCGCCGGGTTCAGATTGCGAATGCGCCGCGTGCCGGGTCAAATACAGTGAAATAGTCAATCGTCAACTGCGGTTTCGCTCTATAAAATTCAGCGTATTCAACACAATCGGCGCGTCTGCGCGCCTCTTATGAAAATCACCCCACTTTGCGCCATCGCCGCTGTCAAACCTGGTGAAGATCGCAGCCATTTTCTCTCACCCAGCCAACCGTGACAAAAGCTTCAGGCGGCCGTGCCCTATCGGCAATGCTTTTTGAATTGTCAGCGGATACGCTGCGTGAGCGCGTCTCGGTAGGCGACTTGCTGGCCGCTTTGGGTGACCGGGCAACGGGCGCCCTGATGTTCATCTTCGCCTTCCCCAACGTCTTGCCAACACCGCCTGGCACGTCAACGATTCTGGGCGCACCGCTGATCTTTCTGGCGGCCCAACTGATGCTGGGCCGGGCACCCTGGCTGCCGGCCTTCGTGGCGAAACGCTCCATGAAGCAGGCGGACTTTTCGGCCCTGGTCAAACGCATCGTGCCTTGGCTGGTGCGGGCGGAAGGCCTGTTGCGTCCTCGCCTGGAAGGCTTGGCCCGGCCGCCGATGGAGCACTTTATCGGCCTGCTCTCGCTCATTCTTGCGGTGGTGCTGGTGCTGCCGATTCCCTTGGGCAACATGCTGCCTGCCTTGGCCATCAGCCTGCTGGCGCTCGGGGTTCTGGAGCGCGACGGGGTGTGGGTGCTGGCAGGACTCGCGGCCGCCGTGGCGGCGACGTCCGTGGTCTCGGGCGTGGTCTTTGCCATGGGCAAGGGCCTGGTTTATTTCTTCACCCAGGTCTTGTAGGGCGTTCAACGGCCGGGCGCCACCGCGTCGAGTGCCGCCAGTTCGGTAGCCGTGAAGTCGCGCGCGCAGGGCCTGCAGGGCAACGTCGATCTGGCTGCTGCGGCTGGCGCCAATCAGCACCGAACTCATGCCGGTGTGCCGCAGAACCCAGGCCAGCGCCATCTGCGCCAGCGTCTGCTCACGCGCTTGCGCCATGCGGTTGAGCGCTTCTATCAGCGCCTGGCGCTCGGGGGTTACGTCGCTCGATTTGAGAAAACCATGCGCCTTGGAAGCGCGCGAGCCGTCGGGAATGGTGCCGCCCAGGTATTTGTCGGTCAGCAAGCCCTGGGCCAGGGGCGAGAAAGCGATGCAGCCCACGCCTTGTGCGCTCAGCACGTCAAGCAAGCCGTTTTCGATCTCGCGGTCGAGCAGGTTGTAGCGCGCCTGATGGATCAGACAGGGGGTGCCGAGCTGGCGCAGCAGCGCCGCGGCTTCGCGGGTGCGCTCAGAACCGTAATTGGAGAGGCCCACGTACAGCGCCCGCCCGCTGCGCACGATGTGGTCGAGTGCCGCCATCGTTTCTTCGAGGGGCGTGCTGCTGTCGGGGCGGTGGTGGTAGAAGATGTCGACATAGTCGAGCCCCAGACGCGCCAGGCTGGCGTCCAGGCTGGCCACCAGGTATTTGCGCGAACCGCCGTCGCCATAGGGCCCGGGCCCCATGACGTAGCCGGCCTTGGTGGAGACGAGGATCTCATCGCGGTAGGCGCCTAGGCCCTGGCGCAGGATCGCGCCGAATACGGTCTCGGCCGAGCCCGGCGGCGGGCCGTAGTTGTTGGCCAGGTCGAAATGCGTGATGCCCGCATCGAAGGCATGCCGGACCAGCGCCTGGGCCGTGTCGAAGCGGTCCACATGGCCGAAGTTGTGCCACAGGCCGAGTGACACCATGGGCAGTTTCAGTCCGCTGTTGCCGCAACGGCGGTACGGCATCTGGGCATAGCGGCTGTCAGCGGCTTGGTAGGACATGGGGGAGGATTTCCTTCAAAACACCCGCTTGTCCAGCAAGCATGACTGCATTTTCCGAAGACCAGGTCGAAGCTCCTCGATGCCAATGCGCAGGGCCACACCCGTGGCGACGATGTCGATAACCATCAAATGCAGCAGGCGTGACACCATGGGGCAATAGCGCTCGAATCCTTCGGGGTGATCGGCGGCCAGGTGAATATGACCCGCCAATGACAAAGGCGAGCCGCTCGAAGTGATGACGACGGTGGTGGCGCCATTGCGCTTGGCCATCTCGCAGGTCGCGATCAGGTCGCGCGTGCGCCCCGAGTTGGAGATCACCACGGCACAGTCGCCCGGCATCATGACGGACGCGCTCATAAGCTGCATGTGACTGTCGCCGTAGGCAGTCGCAGGGATGCCCAGGCGAAAAAATTTGTGCTGGGCGTCCTGCGCCACGATGCCCGAGTTGCCTAGCCCAAAAATCTCGATGCGCTTGCGGCTGCGGTAAGTTTCAACCAGGGTGGCGACGGCGGTCTCGATATTTAACCGGTTGGCATTGCAGCGGTAGCTTGACACCGCCGCCATGGTGTCATCGATGACCTTGACCAGGATGTCGCTTATTTTGTCGTCCACGTCGACACTGCGGTGAACGAAGAGCACCCCTTCGTGCATGCTACCTTCGAGCTTGAATTTGAAATCCTTCAAGCCGTCATAGCCCAAACTGCGGCAAAAACGCACCACCGTGGGCTTGCTGACCTGGGCCAGGACGGCCAGTTCGCAGACGGGCAAGCGGGCAAAGACCGGCGGGTCCGACAACACCAACCGGCCGACGCGTTGCTCGGCCGGGGACAGGGACATCAAGGCCGCGTTGATTCGGTTGAGCATGGCAGTTTCCAATCTGTGGCGCGACAGGTCTGATCAAGTGGCATGACGTTGGGACACGATGGCGTCAATCGTTCAAAACATGGGCGCCGGCCGTGGCACGGCAGACATAGACGGAGGCTGGTTCACCACCGGGTGCACGGTAGTGCGTTGCCACCGCGAGGCGGGCCGCGGCCACCTGCGCCTCGGGCAACAGGGCGACCACGCAGCCGCCAAAGCCGCCGCCCGTCATGCGCGCGCTGCCCAGACTGCCAATAGCTTCCTGCAGGATGGCCACGAGCTGGTCGATGGGCGGCACGGTGATCTCGAAGTCGTCGCGCATCGAGACGTGCGAGGCGGCCATCAAATGCCCCAGTTGCACCAGGTCGCCCGCCGCGAGCGCGTCGGCGGCGTCCAAGGTGCGCTGGTTTTCGGTGACGACATGGCGGGCGCGCCGCAACACCAGCGGATCCAGGCCGCGCGCCTCTTGTTCGAGTTGCGCCAGGTTCACGTCGCGCAGCGCCTTGACGCCGTAGTGGCGGGCTGCGGCTTCGCATTGGGCGCGGCGCGCGTTGTACTCGCCATCCACCAGGCCGCGTTTGACGTGCGAGTGAACGATCATCACCGCCAGTCCGTCGGGCAGGGGCACAGGACGCAGCGCCAGGGAACGGCAGTCGATCAGCAGCGCGTGGCCGCTCTCGCCGCGCGCCGAGATCAGCTGGTCCATGATGCCGCAGTTGACGCCGACGAACTGGTTCTCGGCCTGCTGGGCGATCAGCGCGAGGTCGGTGGCGCTCACGCTGTCCAGCCCCTGCATCGCCTTGAAGGCCAGCGCGACCGCCACCTCCAGCGAAGCCGAGGACGACAAGCCCGCGCCCTGCGGCACGTTACCGGCCACCACCAGGTCCAGCCCCTGCAGCGGGAGGCCGCGCGCCAGCAGCGTCTTGACAACCCCGCGCACATAGTTGGCCCACAAGGCATCACTGCGCGGCTCGATCGGCGCGTCCAGCGAAAACTGGTCGAGGGCCTCGCCATAGTTGCAGGCCACCACCCGCACCTGGCGGTCGGTTCGCGGGCCTGCGGCAATCAGCGTCTCGTAGTCGATGGCGCAGGGCAGCACGAAGCCGTCGTTGTAGTCGGTGTGCTCGCCGATCAGGTTGACGCGGCCGGGCGCGCGCACATGCCGGGCCGGCGCCTGGCCGATGTGGCGCGCAAAGGCGCTGTCCACGCGTTGCCGCAAAGTGGGTTCCATCGGGTCAGGTCTCGCGGTAATGCAGGTCGCCGACGGCGCGCAGTTGCTGCGCCGCCTGTTCGGGCGTCAGGTCGCGCTGGGCCTCGGCGAGCATCTCGAAACCGACCATGAATTTGCGCACGGAAGCCGAACGCAACAGCGGCGGGTAGAAGTGCGCATGCAACTGCCAGGGTGCGGTGTCACGCCCATCGAAGGGGGCGCCGTGCCAGCCCATCGAGTACGGGAACGAACACTGGAACAGGTTGTCGTAGCGTGAGGTCAGGCGCTTGAGCACGAGTGCCAGGTCGGCACGCTGCGGCGCATTGAGCTGGGGCAGTTGCTGCACCGCAAAACGCGGCAGCAACAAGGTCTCGAAAGGCCAGGTGGCCCAAAAGGGCACGATGGCGAGCCAGTGCTCGGTTTGCACCACCACGCGCTCGCCCGCCGCGGCCTCGCGCTCGGCCAGGTCGAGCAGCAAGGCGCGGCCGTGTTCGGCGTGCCAGGCGCGTTGGCGCAAGTCTTCGGCGGCGGGCTCGTTGGGGAGGTAGTCGGTGGCCCAGATCTGGCCGTGCGGATGGGGGTTGGAGCAGCCCATCAGCGCGCCCTTGTTCTCGAAGACCTGCACCCAGGGGTAGCTCACGCCCAGCTCAGCGGTTTGCGCGCACCAGGTGTCGATGACACCGCCGATGGCCGCCAGCGGCAGTTCCGGCAGGGTCTTGCCGTGGTCGGGCGAGAAGCAGATCACCCGGCTGGTGCCACGCGCATCGGCCACCTGAAACAGCGCGTCGCTGTTGCGCGGCGCGTTGGGTGCATCGGGCAGCATGGCGGCGAAATCGTTGGTGAAAACGTAGGTGCCGGGGTAGTCGGGGTTGGTCTCGCCGGTGACGCGCTGATTGCCGGCGCACAGAAAGCAGGTCGGGTCATGCGCCGGATGTTCCGCGGTGTCGGGCTGCTCTTGCTGGCCCTGCCAGGGGCGTTTGGCGCGGTGCGGCGAGACCAGCACCCACTGGCCGTTGAGCGGGTTGTGGCGGCGGTGGGAGTGCTCGGAAAGGTCGAAGCTGGCGTTCATGCTGAAACTTTCTGCAGGCGCACGATGAAACAGGTCTCAGCGGTGGTGCGTGGCATCGGCAGGCCGGCCTGCGCCATCCACGCGCCGTCCAGTTCCAGGCCCCCGTCACGCAGGGCATCGAAGAAGGGCGACGGCGACAGCACGGCCCCCTCGCCTTCGATCGGCGCGAGCTGTTCGACGTGGTAGCGCACGGCGGCGTCGAGCATGGGCAAGCGCAAGGGCGGCGTGTAGCGGTGCGTGGTCGGCTGGCAGCGGTAGACGAACAGCAGCAGCTCACGGGCTTCAGCGTCACCGTGGGCTTGCCAGACCAGGCCGTCGGCCAGTTCGCCGCGCCAGATGCGGCCGTGGTGCAGGCAGTCGCGCCAGGCTTTGTAGCGGGCGATCCAGGCGCTCAGGTTCTGACGCGTGGCGCTGTCAAGGTGGCGCACATCGAGTTCGACGCCCAGATGCCCGGTCATGGCCACCGCCGCCCGGAACGCGAGCGCCTGGCTGCGGCCGGTGGTGTGGGTGGGTGCCGTGCCAATGTGCGAGCCCAGAATTTCGGGCGGGAAGAATTGGCCGAAACCGCGCTGGATCTGCAGCCGCGAGAGCGCGTCGATGCAGTCGCTGGCCCAGACGCGGTGGGTGTGGCGCAGGATTGCGAAGTCGATGCGACCGCCGCCGCCCGAACAGCTTTCGATTTCCACCTCGGGATGGGCCGCCCGCAGGCGCACCAGCAAGCCATACAGGGCGTGCACCTGGGCGCGGTAGCCGGCAGAGCCCAGGCCACCGGCCAGGCCGGCCGTGGTCAGGTCGCGGTTGTGGTCCCATTTCAGGTAACGAATCGGCAGGCTGCGCAGCAGGGTGTCGAGTTTGCCGAACAGGTAGTCCGCGGCCTCGGGGCGTGCGATGTCCAGCACCAGTTGGTTGCGCGCGGTGATCAGCGCACGGCCGGCAATCTGTAGCGCCCAGTCGGGGTGAGCGCGGTGCAGCTCGCTGTCGGGGTTGATCATTTCGGGTTCGACCCACAGGCCGAACTCCATGCCCAGCGCGTTGACATGCTGCACCAGGGCGTCCAGGCCTCGCGGAAATTTGTCCGCGTCGGGCCACCAGTCGCCCAGCCCGGCGCGGTCATGGTGGCGGCCGTGGAACCAGCCGTCGTCCAGCACAAAGCGTTCCACGCCGACCTCGGCCGCCGCGTCGGCCAGCGCCATGATGTCGCCGGATTTCAGATCGAAGTAAAACGCTTCCCAGGTGTTCAGGTGCACCGGGCGCGGCCGCATGCTGCCGCCGGGCCAGTTCAGGCGGGCACGCAGTTCGGCATGGAAATTGGCCGCCAGGCCGTTCAGGCCCTGCAGCGAGCAGGTGGCGACAACCTCTGGCGTGTGCAGGCTCTGGCCGGGCGCGAGCAAGCCTTCACCGGGTGCCAGCCATTCGCCCAACTGCCACTGGTACTGGCCGTCGTGCAGCCATTCGATGCTTTGCTGGTGGTTGCCCGACCAGGCCAGATGCGCGCCGAAGACCAGTCCGCTGTCGTCGGTGGCGCCGGGCGTGGTAACCACGGCGCCGGGAAAGCAGTCGTGCGAGGTGCGGCCGCGCCGGTTTTCGCGCCGCCACAGGCTTCGGCTGAGTGTGTCGGTTTGCAGCAGGAATTCATGGTTGTGCTGGCCGGCATAGGAACGCACCGTGCTGGCCTGGCCGGGCAGGGGCAAGGTGGCGGCCGCAAGCCATTGCACCTCCAGCGGCGTGTCGGCGAGGTTGGTCAGGCGGGTGCGCACAGTGAGCACATCGCTTGCGTCGTCGAGCGCCAGGGTGACGTCCACGCACAGTTGCGCCACCGCATCGGTGAGGTGCAGCACCAGGGCGCGCGCGGGCACGCTCCACTCGATGTCGCAGCGCGTGACCGCCTGGGCGAAGTCGCTGCCGCAGCGGTGCGCCAGCAACGCGCTCTGGCCGAACCAGCCGACGCCAAAGGTGGGCACCAGCGTGAGCGGCTGGTCGAAGTCGAGCATGAACGACGGCAGGGGCCGCGTCGTGCGCAAGCCCGCCGCAGGCGAGCAGCCCTCGGGCAGGCGCGGGCCCCAGTAGCGCCAGATCGGCGCCTCTTCGACGTGGTGTTCGAGGATGACGGTGCTGCGCTGGCTGTGCAGGACGAGAAATTCGGGGGACGGGAGAGGACGGCTGACGGACATGAAAAAGGAGAATAGAAAAAGAGGATTGGGTTTCGAACAGGTGTCATTCCGTTTCCAAATCATTTCTGTCTAGGCGTCGAGCCGCAGGCAGTGCGAACGCACGACCAGGCGAGACAACAACGACAGGGATGATTTAGAAATGGAATCAAGTGGCATGCGGCACGGGCAGGTCCGCAATCGGGATGCGGCGTTCCAGCGCGTGGCCGTGCTGGTCAAACACGTGCAGACAAGCGGCGGGCAGCGACACCGCCACGCGCTGGCCGGCGTCGGCATGTGCCTGGCCTGGGGCCTTGACGATGATCGAGGGGCTGACCGCGCCGCTGTTCAAAAACAGGTAGGTGGATTCGCCCAGGCGCTCCTGCCACTGCACTTCACGCACCAGCGATTGGGTGGCGGTGCCCAGTTGGGTGTGCTCGGGCCGGATGCCCAGCGTGACCGGCTGGCCCGGCTGCAGCGCACTGGCATCGACCAGCGCCTCCATCACCTCGCCGCTGTCCAGCTGCACACGCGCCCGGTCGGCATGGCCTTCGAGCAGTTGGCCTGGCAGAAAATTCATTTTGGGCGAACCGATGAAGCCCGCCACGAACAGATTGCGGGGCCGGTGGTACAACTCCAGCGGCGTGCCGCATTGCGCCACGCTGCCCTCGCGCGCCACGGCTTCGCCGGCGTTGAGCAGCAAAATGCGGTCGGCCAAGGTCATGGCTTCGACCTGGTCATGGGTGACGTAAATGGTGGAAGCGCGACCGAAATCGCGATGGATCTTGGCGATCTCGAAGCGCGTCTGCACGCGCAGCGAGGCGTCGAGGTTGGAGAGCGGTTCGTCAAACAAAAACACGCCGGGCTCGCGCACGATGGCGCGGCCAATCGCCACGCGCTGACGCTGCCCGCCCGACAGCGCCTTGGGTTTGCGCTCCAGCAGGCTCTCCAGTTGCAGCACCTGGGCAGCGGCGGTGACCTTCTGGCGGATCAGCGCCTTGTCCATCTTGGCCAGCGTCATGCCGAAGGCGAGGTTCTCGTACACGCTGAGGTGCGGAAACAGCGCGTAGCTCTGGAACACCATGGCGACGCCGCGCCGCGCCGGCTGGGTGTCGTTCATGCGCTGGCCGTCGATCAGCAGGTCGCCGCTGCTGATGTCCTCCAGGCCGGCCACCATGCGCAAGAGCGTGGATTTACCGCAGCCGGAAGGGCCGACGAAGACACAGAATTCACCTTGCTTGACGTGCAGGTCGACATTGCGGATGACCGCGATGTCGTTCAGGTAATTCTTGTTGACGGAGCGAAGTTCGATGCTGGCCATGTGAGGTCCCTTGTCAGGCGTGGAGGTATTCCGGCAGGAAATTGCGGTGCGCGAGGAGCAGCTCGTCCACCATGGCGCGAATCTGTTCCAGGTCGAGCACGGCGGCGGTGTGCGGGTCGAGCATGGCGGCGTGGTAGACGTGCTCGCGCTTTTGCTGGGTGATGGCGGCCACCACCAGCTCCTGCACATTCACGTTGGTGCGCATCAGCGCAGCCAACTGGATCGGCAAGGCGCCGACGCGGGTCGGCTGCACGCCGTTGGCGTCCACCAGGCATGGCACTTCGACGGCGCAGCCCTGGGGCAGGTTGTCGATCAAGTTGTGGTTGCGCACGTTGCCATAGACCACGCGCGGCGTGCCGCTAACCATGGAGTGGATGATCTGCCCGCCGTATTCGACCGAACGGGTGACGCTGTTGAGGCCTTCGAGCAGTTGCGCGGCCTCGGTGATATTGCGCGGCATGACATGGATGTCGGCCGCTTCCAGCTCGGCCGTTAAGGCCTTGGGGTCTTGCGTGCCGGGGGCTTGCAGTTCGCGTTCGATATAGGGCCAGGCGTGCTCGAAGATCTGGCAGCGGCCCGGGTATTCGTCCAGCGGGATGTTGAACTTGGCCAGCAGATCCTCGCGGCCCTGCTTGATGAACCAGGGCACGTACTCGGCAAAGTGTTCGCTCGACTCGGTCGGGAAGTGGCCCAGCTGGTGCAGCATCTCGTAGCGCACCTTGTTCCAGGCCGGGGCTTTGCCTTGCGCATAAATCTCATGCAGGCGCGGGTACAGGTCAACCCCCTTGTGCTCGAACCTGGTGTAGAACGACATGTGGTTGATGCCGGCGCAGCGGTAGTCGATCTCGTCGGCGGGAATGCCCAGGTCGTGCGCCAGTTCGTGCGCGGTGTGCTGCACGCTGTGGCACAGACCGATGGTGGGAACGCGCGTGCTGGCCTGGTTCAGCGCCCAGGTGATCATGGCCATCGGATTCACGTAGTTGAGGTGAATCGCGCCGGGCGCGCACACCTCCTCCATGTCCTTCAACATCGCCAGTTGCACGGGAATCGTGCGCAAGCCGCGCATGATGCCACCGATGCCCAGGGTGTCGCCAATGGTTTGCGTCAGGCCGAATTTCCTGGGGATGTCGAAGTCGGTCACGGTGGCGGGCTTGTAGCCGCCCACCTGGATGGTGCTGATCACAAAGCGCGCATCGGCCAGCGCGCGGCGGCGGTCGATACTGGCGGTGATGGTCGGCGTGACGCCCAGGGTGCGGGCCAGGCGCTGCGCCACCTTTTCGGCCAGGCCCAGGCGGTGTTCGTCAATGTCGTGCAGCGCCACCTCGCAATCAGCCAGTTCGGGGTAGGAAAAAATATCGCCCAGCAGGTTGCGGGTGAAGACGATACTGCCAGCCCCGATAAGGGTGATCTTGATGCGGCGAATGCTCATTGCGTGGGGTTCCTTGCTTACTTCTTGGCGAGTTGGTTGACTTTGGTATTGGCGGTCTTGAGCGCGGAGGTGGCGTCGGACCGGCCCATCAGCACGGTTTCGAGCGCGGCCTTCATCACCTCGCTGATCTCCGAGCCGCCATCGGCGATGGGAGGCAGGTAGGTTTTGGACTTGGCCATGGTCAGGAAGGCGGAAGAATCCACGCCCTTGCCCTTCTGCACTTCGATGGCTTTTTCGGCCATGCCCTTGACGGCGGGGAAGACCACGCCATAGCTCGCCACCGTGCTTTGGCACTCGGCGGAGCCCAGGTATTTGACCCACTTCCAGGATTCTTCCTTGACCTTGGAGCCGGCCCAGATCGAGTCGGCCAGGCCGTTGAACATGGTGGCACGGGTTCCGGTGGGGCCGGTTGGCAGGGGCACCCAGACGTGGTCGAACTTGGCGTTGGTTTTGAAGTGCGTGATCATCCACGAGCCCTGCGGCACCATGGCGACTTTCTTGGCCACGAACATGGCATCCGCGCCCAGCGACTTGCTGTTCTCGAAGCTGGCGGACATGCCCTTGGTCGGCAGCCCCGCGAGGTAATCGATGGTTTCAGCGAGTTTGGCGTCGTCGTAGTAAAACTTGGGGTCCCAAGGCTTGTCCTGGAACTTGAAGCCGTTGGATACGGCAAAGTGGCTCCACTCGGTTTGGCCCATCATGTCGCCCGAGCCGGTGTTCCAGAAGCCGTAGCCGTAGGTGCTGACTTTCTTCTTGTCGAATTTGGCGTTGGTGGCGTTATTGCCGCTGCCGTCCAGGCTGAGTTTGCGCACGATCTGCTCGAAACTGCCGCCGTCCTTGGGGTTCCAGGTCATGGCTTGCAGCTCGGCCAGCGAGACGCCGGCTTTCTTGGCCATTTCCATGTTCACCACCATGCCGATGGTGTCCCAGTCTTTGGGCAGGCCGTACTGCTTGCCATCGCGGCTCCAGTTGTCATACAGACCGGTGGTGTAGGCGCTGATATCGACCTTGTCGCGCTGGATCAGCGGCGCCAGATCTACCAGTTGCGCGTTCTTGGCGAACTCGGGGTACTTGGCCAGGTGGTCAGTGAACACGTCGGGCGCGGTGCCCGAGACGAAACCGGTGGAGACGGTGGTCCAGTAGTCGTTCCAGCCCGACTGGGTGACCTTGATGGTGATGCCGGCGTTCTTCTTCTCGAAGTCGGCCGCGCATTGCTTGTAGGCCGGCAACTGGTTGGCGTCCCACAGCATGTATTTGACTTCGACGGCATGGGCGCTGCCGACGGTGGCCAGCAGGGCGGCGGCGAGGGTGCTGAGTTTGAGGTTCAAGGTTTGTCTCCGTTATAAGTAGTAGGAAGGGTTGGCGAGGGAACAGAAAAATTACTTGCCGCCGCTGAATTGCACCGATTCAACGACCCGGCGGCCCATGACCACGAGCAGCAAAACAGTGGGCATCACGGTGATGGCGGTGGCGGCCATCAGACCGGTCCAGTCGGGCTGGCCTTGTGCGGTTTGCGACTTGAAGGTCTGCAGGGCGACGGGAAGCACCTGCTGGGCTTCGTCCTTGGCCACGAGGTAGGGCCAGAAGAATTCGTTCCACATATTGATGCCCGTGAGCATGGCAATCGTGGCCAGTGGGGTGATGCTCAGGGGCAGCACCACATGGATAAAAATGTAGAAATACGAGGCACCGTCGAGCAGCGCGGCCTCTTCCAGGTCACGCGGGATCGACAGGAAGAACTGGCGCAGGAAAAACACCGAGAAGCCCTGCATCAGACAGAACGGGGCCACCATGCCGGCCATGGTGTTGAGCAAGCCCAGGTCCTTGATCAGGATGAAGTTGGGAATGAAGGTGACCACCCCCGGCACCATCATCGAGCCGACGAACAGCGCAAACAGCGTATTGCGACCCGGAAAGCGCAACCGGGCGAAGGCGTAGGCGGCCATCGCCGCAAAACTGATTTGCGTCACCACAATGATGCCGGTGAACAGCAGGGAGTTGCCCATCGCCCGCAGGAAGTTGATTTCAGCGCCCGAGCCGCCCAGCGCCCGGCTTTCTTCCAGGGTCATGAAGCCGAGCACCCGTATGAAATTGTCCAGTGTGGGGGCCGAGGGCAGGAGCTGGTCCGATTCGGTGTACAGATGGGCCGACTGCATGAGCGCCGTTTTCACGACCATCCACAGCGGCGCCAGCGTGATGAGCAGCATCAGGCCCAGGGCGATCCAGGCGGCTATTCGGCCCGGCGTGAAGATGCGGATGCGGTGCGCCGCCGGGGGGGCGATAGGGGCGAAGAGGGTTGTCATGGTGTGTCCTTTAGGCCAGATCGTTCTGCGAGGCCCGCATCACCCGCATCTGGAAGACGGTGTAGAGCATCATCACCACGCACAAGGTCATCGACATGGCCGAGGCATAGCCCATCTTGTAAAAGCTGAAGGCGTTTTGCACGATGTAGTGCACGATCACGCGGGTCGAATCCAGCGGCCCGCCGTTGGTGGTGACGGCGATGGTGTCGAAGATCTGGAACGAGCCGGTCACACTGGTCACCAGCACAAACACCATCACCGGGCGCAGCAGCGGCAGCGTGACCCGCCAGAACATTTGCCATTCGCTGGCGCCTTCGAGCGCCGCCGCTTCGTACAGATTGCGTGGAATGTTTTGCAGCCCCGCCAGAAACAGCATGGCCACCAGCCCCATGTGGCGCCAGATGTTGACGGCAGCCACGGTGAACAGCGCCTGGTCCACGCCGCCGAAGAAGGGCTGGCGGTCAAAACCCAGGCCGTCGATCATGCCGTTCACCAGACCCAGCAATGGGTCCAGCATCCACAGCCACATCATGGCGACCAGCACATTCGACAGCAGGTAGGGCAGCAGCACCACCGACTTGACGAACAACGATTTGGTCAGCCGGTCCATGGACACCGCCAGGAACAAACCGAGCACGATTTGCAAGGGGATGTTCAGCACCACATAGATCGCCGACAGCTTCATGCCCTGCCAGAACTTGCCGTCTTCCAACATGGTCGCGTAGTTGGCCAGGCCGACGAACTTCGGGCTGCGCAGCAGATTCCAGTCGGTCAGGCTGATCTCGATGGCGCGCAGCGTGGGCAAGGCATAAAACACTGCGAAGCCGATGAAGGCGGGCAGCACCAGCGCCCAGGCGGTCAGCGTTTCGGCGCGGCGGGTACGGCTCAGTGCATGGGGTGCTTGGCTTGCCATGGTGTCCTTTTTGAAGAATTCTGCATTACTAACGCGGGTTAGTGACGGATATTAAGCGGATTTAACACGCGTTAGTACTAGGGTAAACGCGAGCTGCGCGGTATCGACTACGATTACCGCTCCCATGCCACCCTCCCTGAAATCCCCCACCAGCAGCGAAGTGGCGCGACGCGCCGGCGTCTCGCGCACCACCGTGTCCTTCGTGCTCAACAATGTGCGCGACCAGGGCATTAGCGAGGCCACGCGCGAGCGGGTGTTGAGCGCGGCGCGTGAACTCGGCTACGAACCCAACGCCGCGGCGCGCACCCTGGCCGGCGGCGTCACCGGCACCGTGGCACTGGTGATTCCCAAGGCCGCCCACCTGTACGTGGACGTTTTTCTTGGCCAACTGGTGGCCAGCATCAACCAGGAGTGCCACCGCCACGGCCTGAAGATGCTGATCGAGTCCAGCGACGACGAGGGACGCGATCCGGGTGGCTTCGTGGATCTGGTGCGCAGTAGGCGCATTGACGGCCTGATCGTGGTGAATCCGAGCCTGGCGGGGCGCCAGCATCTGGGCCGCATCGCCGATGCCGGTATTCCGATGATCGTCTTCGGCGCCGGCCTGCCCGATATCGATCAATTCCACACCACCGGCAACGACACCTCCATGGCCGCCAAAATGGTGGTCAATCACTTGGCGGCGCTGGGGCACCGCCGCATTGCTTTTGTGAACTTTGCCCCGCCGGAATATCTGGCGGCGCAGGAACGGGAGCGGGGCTGGCGCGAGGCCATGGCAGAACACAACATCGACGTTGATCCGGCCTGGGCTGTTTCCGCCGACATCAGCGCCGCCAGTGCTTACCGGGCGACGCAGACGCTGCTCGCGCGCGGCGTGCCGTTCACGGCGCTCTTCGCCGGCAATGACACCATTGCCTTTGGCGCCATCCGGGCGCTGGGCGAAGCGGGCCTGCGCATTCCGCACGATGTCGCCCTGGTCGGTTACGACGATATCCCGCTGGCCGAGTTTGCGTCGCCACCGCTGACCACGGTGCGCACGGATACAGCCGGGCTGGGCCGGGATGCGATGAACATGCTGGCCTCGCTCTTGCGCCGGGAAAGCCCTGGCCAGATCATGCGTCATGAACAGCCCGTCGAACTGGTGATTCGGGCGTCTTGCGGCGCACGCCGGCCGGATTCGCCGGCTTGATATTTGGTCAGGCGCGGCGCACCCGGCGCATGGCGTCGCGGGCGTGGGGCACCCAGCCATGCCAGTGCCAGCGCGCCATCATCAGCAAGCCGCGCACCCATTCGTCGGCGGCGTAGGCGATAAAGATGCCGGGCAAGCCAAAGCTGCGCCCCATCAGATACGAGCCCAGTCCCAGCACCACGACGAACGAACCCACGCTGGCTGCCACCGGATAAATGACGTCGCCGGTGGCGCGCAGCGCGGCCGTGACGATGAGGTTGAACACACGCCCGGTTTCCAACGCAATGGCGATCCACAGCAGGGTTTGCGCCGCATGGATCACTTGCGGATCTTTGGTGAACATGCGCATCAGCCAGGGTGCCGCCAGGGCGGCGGCCAGGGCCATGCCACCAGACGCCAGCAAGCCGTTGCGCACCGCCTTGCGCACCAGGGCGTGCGCTTGCTGAAACTGGCCGCTGCCCACCAGACGGCCGACCATGATCTCGCAGGCCCAGCCAATAGCCAGGCTGATCAGCAGCACGTACTTGAGCAATTGCAGGGTGTAGGAATGGGTGGCCAGCGCCCCCACCCCCAGGCGCGCGGTGGAGGCGAGCGATACCAGGAAGGCGGCGCGGTAACCCATCTCGGCGGTGGCGCCCGGCACGCCAATGCGCAATACCGGCGCCAGCACCCGGGGTTGCAGCACCCACCAGTGACGCGCGGTGGGTGTCAGCGCCATGCGCTTGCGCCACATCACCAGGTGCAGCCACAGGCCAATGCCGCGGCTGATCAGCAAGGCCACGGCGAAACCATACAGGCCCAGCCCCTCCCAGGGACCCACACCCAGCATCAGGGGCACGGCCAGCAGCAAGTGGCTGCCATGCATGGCAATCATCACGCGCAGCGAGTCCTTCACATGCAGGTGCGCGCGCAAGATGGCGGCCATGGTCAGGTTGTAGCCCTCCAGCAACGCGGCCGGTGCCAGCAGTTGCAGGTAGGGCCCGGCCAACGGCAAGATTTGCTCCGGCGCATTCAGCGCATCCAGAATCAGATCATTGCCCAGCAGCAAAAATGCCATGACACCCAAGCCCGCCCAGGTGCAGGCCCCCAGGCCGGACAGGGCGGTTTGCCGCGAGGCCTCATGCTGATTCCCACCCAGCATCTGGGTGATGACCACCCCCATGCCAATCGCCAGAATCCGAAACACCGCGAACAGGGTTTCCAGCACCTGATTGGCCAATCCAAAGCTGCCGGCGGCGCCGTCTGAGGTGTGCGAGGCCAGCCATAAACCGGCCATCGCCACGCTGTAGCCGAGCAGGAATTCGCCCAAAATGGGGCCGGCGATGGCATTGAGCCGGGGGCGATCAGGGAATTTCATGGGGGGTTTTAGAGAAATAAAGCGGGCAAATACGAGGCAGATTCTGCCTGCGTCACTGCCCCTGTGGAAACTTCTCCCGTCTTGTTATGCGTGAGATGTGCTGAGAACTCGCATTTTTAAATGCATTTAGCGACCCGATAGACCAAAAATTCGGCCTCTCCAGTTGTTTCGCGGTGTAACTGCAACGATTAAGTTCTCCAATTTACCAAGGGTTTTCCCTTTGCAGAAGCGCGCGCCTCAAGCCCGCTAGCCGCTCCTGAGAGAGGGCTCTTGGCCGTCCAAACCCCGAGGTGTACCCGACCCGTAACCGGACCGGGTGCTCTCCCCTTATTTTGAAAAAATAATTTTATTTAAATGAGAAATTAGATTTCTATTTCTCATGACAAATCCATCACGGCGAGGTTTGTTTTTGCCGTTACCCAAGATTTTCATCAGGATTTTTGTGAATCACACTGTCAATATTTCCGTTCGCAGGGCGATCGCGTTTGACGCCAACATCGACCTCGACAACACCTACTGCAGCGGCAAGGCTGTCACCTAAGCCAACAAGGGTCTGAGTTTTGAAGCCGGATCGGCCCACATTTTTTGAGCGAACGCCTGAATTCAGTTTCTTTTTCTCAATTCGAGACACGATTGAAGTGAAAAAACAACGCTTTTAACCCTGTTTTGTTGTGTAACCGAGACATCGAAAGACCTGAATTAGCACAGGGCATTCCCTAAGTTAATAAATTTTTAATTAACCAAATCAAAGGCTTTTCCAGAGAGGAAACCAATGCAACGCAGTGCGGCGTAACGAGCCAGTAACTGATCTTGGTGTTTTCCCTGCGCCCTAAATAAACTGACGTGATTTAGAAAACAATTGCGTCGCTCCTCCCCACAAGAGCCGCATTGGCAGCGTTTAGATCTGCCGTTTTTAACTTTCATCACTGGCCATTTTCATGAATCACACTGTCAATATTTCCGTTCGTACGGCGGTCGCTACGGCTGTCCTGTCCCTGAG
>NZ_QEII01000227.1 GCF_003347515.1 Rhodoferax ferrireducens
TGGAGCGGGTGATGGGAATCGAACCCACGCTATTTGCTTGGGAAGCAAAAGTTCTGCCATTGAACTACACCCGCTTATCGTAACCTGTTGATTTACAACATGTTTTTACTCTAAGTGGCTGAATTGTAAGCCTTTTTCCTGATTCTGCATTTTCTATGCACCCCAGAATAGCCCACATCAACCCCTATACACTTATGCTCTAGGCGTAGGTTCTGGCGTAGGTTTTTGCTGTCCCTGCGCCGCCATGGTACTTTCTACGCCGTGGCAACAGCCGTGAGTATAGAGCCATGTATTTTGACGTGCGTGCAGCAAAGCTTTTAAAGGCCGGCGAACACCTGGTGATCGACGGGTGCCCGGGCCTGCGCCTGGTGGCATCCGTCAGCCGCAAGACCTGGACCTACCGCTACAAAGCCGTGGCCGACGGCCGCATGAAGCAAGTCGCCCTCGGGCAGTGGCCCACGACGAGTGTGCAGACGGCTGCAACCCAGTGGCAAACCCTGCGCGAACAGCGCGGCGAGGGTGCCGACCCGGTGACCGAGCGCAAAGCACAGCGCCAGACCCAGCAGGGCGACGGCGCTGCAGCTGCTGTGTACACCGTGCGCCGGCTGGTGGATGACTACATCAGCGGCCACATCGAGCCCGGTCGCAAGGCCGCCGGCGCCCTGGCCGCCACACGCTCACTGCGCGCCGTGCTGGATGCCGACCCGGACTTTGCCGACAAGCCGGCCGCAGCCATCAACCGGGCCGCCGCCTTCACCGTTTTGGACGCCCGAAAAGCTACGCCGACGGCCGCCCAAAAGCTACGCTCGCTGCTGGGCGGGGCCTGGGATTACGCGCTGGATTCGGGCCAGCTCGACGGCGACGTGCCCAACTGGTGGCGCCAGGTCATGCGAGGTCGCCTGAAAAGCAAGGGCAAGATTGTGGGCGGTGAGCATGTCGGCCAGCAACGCCGCGTACTGCCGCCGGCCGAGGTGGCCACGCTGTTGGCCTGGCTGCCCAACATGCACGCACTGGGCTGGGATACCACTGCGATGTACCTGTGGACCTGTGCCCGGGGTAGCGAGATTCTGGGCATGCGGCCCGAGCACGTCGCCACCGAGGCCGAGGTGCTGTGGTGGACCGTGCCCAAGGCCCAGACCAAGAATGACCGGCACGCGCTGGCCGTAGATCTGCGGGTGCCGCTGTTTGGCCAGGCGCGGGCGATCGTGCAGCGTCGGCTGGCCTCGGTGGGCGAATCTGGCTGGCTGTTTGAGGATGCCCGTGGCGAGCAGTACGAGCAAAAAGACTTTTCGACCTACATCAACAGCCTGTTTGCTGGCTCGTCAAAGGACAAGCGCCGCCAGTCCGAGGGTTTGATCTTGCCCATGGCCCACTGGACGCCGCACAATCTGCGCCGCACCGGGCGCACGTTGCTGGCCCAGCTGGGTTGCCCCAATGAAATCGGTGAAGCCATCATCGGCCACATGCCAGAAAACATTGTGGGGACGTACAACGCCTACACCTATGACGCCGAGCGCCTGCATTGGCTGGGCCAGCTCTCAACCTATTTGAGCGGGCTGGCACCGGCCGATCAATCCGGCTTGCCGGCTCTGCCGTAGCCACTGTTCGCCGGCGGCAACAGGTCGGACTCGGGCCGTGTCCGTCCGAAGGTCACCAGATCGTCGACCAGCCAGGCCGAGCGGCCTGGGCTCAGTTTTTTCGGTTTTGCAACCTCACCTCGCGCTACCAGTTGGTCGAGCATGGATTCCGAGACTGACAAGAATGCAGCGGCATTCGCCCTGGCCAGGAACATGGGGGGGATTTGAACAATGGCTGGTTTCATTCCGGGTCTCCAATTCTTGGGTATTTATGTTTGGTGAATTCCGGAAACGCCATTTCGAGCAGGTGGTGCGCTGCGCTGCGATCAATGGAGTCCTTCACACGCCGCTGTGCCACGCGCACGAGGAGGTCCAGATCAAAGTGGAGACCACCCGGCAACTCGTGCAGCTCGAAGCGGGTAGTCAGCTCCCGGATATCGTTGCTGTCTGTCAGCCAGCGGGTGACGTCGAGCCGGGGTGGTTGATCGACCTGGCAGTGCAGGGTGAACTCGGTGACGTTGCGGCCGACCTGCAGCATTTCGCATAGTTTGCGATTGAGGTCTTTGCTCATTTGGATGTATTCCTATAAATCTTGGTGAAATCGCCCTTGACCGCATGCCCGCGCCAGCGCAATACGTTGGCAAGGTCGGCCCGGTCGGTGTGGCTGTGGCTGGCTTGCCGCAGCAGCCCTAAATAGCTATTGCCCGCGGTGAAAACCTCATCCGCCGGCATGGTGCGCAAGCGGCTCACGGCCGTGGCTACTGTCCGTTTTCGCGTAGTCCGGTTCCATGGCTTGATGACATGCCCGACAAAGTCAATGCCGCGCGCTATGGGCTGCAAAATAGTTTTTGTCGGGTTCAGGTGCGCGCCGAGGCGCTCAGGCAGCCAGGCTTCAAAGCGCTTCAGCGCCGCGTGCAGCCACTGGGGCGACTCGTGCAGCAACACAAAGTCATCGACGTAGCGCACGTAGTGCCGGGCCTTGATCTGGTGCTTCGCGAACTGGTCCAGCGCGTCCAGATGCACATTGGCGAAAAACTGGCTGCTCAGGTTGCCGATCGGCAGGCCGGTGTCCGGCGGCGCATTGAATAAACTCTTATGTGCGGGCACCTTGGCCAGCAGGTCGGCCCGGCCGCGCAGCTCGACATTGGTGCGCGGGTCGTGCATCAGGATGGTGTCGGCCAGATCCATCCACCAGCCCGCCGGCACTTTGCGGGCGATCTGTGCGCGAAGCACGTGCTTGTCGATCGCCACGAAGAAGTTTGACAAGTCGAGCTTGAGGTAAAAGGCCGGGCGGCTCCAGTTCTGCGTGATCGAGCGCACGTCGGCTTCCAGTCGCTGGGCCGCATACAAGGTGCCGCGCCCGGGAATGCAGGCGCTGCTGCCAGCGACAAATCCCGCGTGAAAGCGCGGTGCAATCTGGTTGTGCAGCAGGTGGTGCACGATGCGGTCTCTAAAATCCGCCGCCCACACCTCGCGCAGCTTGGGCCGGGTCACGACAAAGCAGGTGCTGCGTCCCGGGGTGTAGGTCTGGCTCAGAAGCTCGGCGCGAAGCGCGCACAGGTTTTGCTCGGCGTGCGCCTCAAATGCCTGCGCGCTGGCGCTTTGGCGCTTGTGGCGACGGCAGTCCAGCCAGGCTTGCACCAGGTCTGCCATGGTGAAGGGTGGGGCAACAGTCGGTGCTGGCGGCTCGTCGTGGGTGGGGAAGAGGTCAAGGGTCATGCTGTGTATTCCTGCTCTGCCATTTCGCAGAAGAAGCTGCACGACGGGAGTGCCTCATTGCGAATAAGAGGGCCAGCCGGAAGATCGTGAAGCGGAAATCTTTGATCTTTGAGTGGGCCTGAGCGATAGCGAAGGATGTAGGCCCCAGGCCCTATCTCCGCTTCAATATCGGCTAATTCTTTGAATTCGGCTGGGTAGTCCTCTCGGATGCCTCGGAAGTAGCCTTCTCCACCTTTGACGCATCCGATGCAATTAGCGTTCTCATAACCCTGCTCGTACATGAATGGCAATTTCAATCCGGCGCGCTGCACCATGGCTTTGCAATCTTCCTTGGTCAGCCCTTTGTCGATCAGCGGCGCAATGACTGGGCGGTCTGGATTGCGCTCGCGGAAGTCATCAAGGCGGTCCGATTCTTCGGCGGTGTAGCCAAAGACCATGACGTCGCCAGGCTGCTTCCATGCGTCCAACAGCTTGCGCTTCAACTCCATTGAACACGGCGCACCTCTTCTGCTCTTGATGAACTGCTTACGCCTGAAAACCTCGATCACATCAGCGCCATATTTCACGTCACGCAGCATAGTCATTGGGCGACCGAACCACGTTTCGCAGTCGGTAGCAAATCGCCGGTTGTCAGGATGTTCGTTCTTCAGAAAAGCATTGATGATCTGCACGTCGTGGCTTGCGCCGAACTCAGCAAGCGTCAATTTGGTGGCAACCGCCGAAGCGGCGCCGCATGAAAATTGACAGACGATGCGTGTCATATGGCGGCCCCTTGAGGGAATGAATCCGCGGAAGGCACGAACCCGATGCCCGTTGTCCTTGTTGTTCCAGTTCGAGTTGCCGTTCTCAAAGTCCTGGACGAAGGCGTTGTTGCGCGAGTTCTGCGATTTTTCGAGCTATCTACATCGCCGGGCCGAAGGCTTTCGCCGATCAGCCCAGTAACTGCGCCGGACCATAGCGCGAGCTGTTGCGGCTCGCCGGTCTCCGTGTTGCGCATGGCGGTGGGCTTGTGGCCCAGCGGCTCGACCGGATTCATTAAACGCACGGGCATGATGGCCTTGACCGTCATACAGCAGGCGCTGCGGAAAGATTGCCCAGGGTCTGCTTGCGCCAGCCGCCGGCTTGGGCGCCGACAGCGTCCAGCAGCTCGACCGAGCGGGCCCAGAGCTTGGGTGAGATCAGCCGCTTGTCATGGCTGACGCGCAGCATGGCGGTGGTGGCGCGCAGGTGCTGCAGCAGGGTATCGAGCTGCTCAACCCGATCACCACCGCGCGAAGCATTCGCCATGGCCATCGACTCCAGCATGTCCACGCACTTGACGTGGATTTTTTCGCCCAGGCTGCGCTTGAACATGCGCGGCATCTGGACCTGGACGTCCAGCGCCAGCGACAACAGGTCGCAGCCGTGTTTGTAAATAGGGAGTTCGGTGTAAATGGCCATGGTCAAAAAAATTCGCGGACCGGCTTGCGCCGGCGGGTTGTCAAAAGTGTTTAAGTGCTCAAGGATTCAAGTGAACCCAGCGGAAGGCACGAACCCGATGCCCGTTGCCCTTGCTGTACCAGCCCGAGACGCCGTACTCAAAGTCCTGGACGAAGGCGATGTTGCGCGAGTACTGCGTGCTGCTCCAGTACCAGCCCTCTTTGTTGAAGTGCTGCGGTGCGTAGATGTAGGCCATCAGCAGATCGTGCCGGCTGGGCAGGTGGAAATCGGTATGCCCATCAGCGGTGTGGGCGGCGGCCCAGGCGGCGGCCGGGTGGTCCTTCCCGGTAGCCAGCAGGGCAGCGGTATTGCTTGGGCCATCCAGTTGGCTGCAGGCGCCTGGCACGTCAAGGGAGGGGCCGAACAGCAAATCTTCAGCTTCGGTGTCGCTTGCAATCAGGTGGCGGGCAGCCAGTCCCAACGAGGCGGCAATCGTGCAGATGTAGCGTCCACCCTGGCCCGGCCAGTACTCGCCATGGGCTGGCGGGGTGTTGGTCTGTGTGATGATGGCCGGTGCGGTAGCGGTGGCAGTGGCAGTGGAAGTTGTCATAGGTGATCCTCGTAAAAATAAAAAAATCGCGGACCGGCGCGCACGCCGGTGAAGGGTTAAGTGTTCAGGAGCTCAAGTGGAATCCGGCGGAAGGCACGAACCCGATGCCCGAGGTCCTTGATGTCCCAGCCCGAGAAGCCGTCCTCAAAGTCCTGGACGAAGGCGTTGTCGCGCGAGAGCTGCGTACTGGTCCAGTACCAGCCCTCTTTGCTGAAAAGCTCGGGCACGTTGGCGGCGGCAGAATTCAATTCGCCCAGCGCGGGCAGGTAGAAGTCGGTGTGGCCGTCGATGCTGACCTCGCGCACGCGCAGGGCGGCCGGGCCGTTGGCCAGCACCATGGCGGCGGTGTTGGCCTGGCCATCGGTGCGGCTGCTGGTTCCGGGCACGTCGACACCGTATTCGCCCCAGGTGACTGATTCAATTTCGCCGACGGCGGCATCGGATACCAGCAGGGCGTAAGGTGGCTGCTGCACGCCGTCAACGGTGGGGCCGCGCAGGATGGCGGCAAAGATGCCGCCCTGGCCGGCAATGACGGCGCCGAAGGCGGGCAGGGTGAAGCTGTTTTGGGTCATGGACAAGTCCTATTGGTGGGTGAAAAAATCTCGCGAACCGGCTGCGCCGGTCAAGGGTTTAAGTGTTCAAGGGCTCAAGTGGAATCACGCGGAAGGCACGAACCCGATGCCCGCTGCCCTTGCTGTACCAGCCCGAGTAGCCGTCCTCAAAGTCCTGGACGAAGGCGCTGCTGCGCGAGCCCTGCGTGCTGGTCCAGTAATCGCTGCTTGTCTTGAAAATCTGCGGCGCGCAGATATGGCTCATCACCAAATCCAGCTTGGCGGGCAGGAAAAAATCAGTGTGGCCATCGGCGCGGTAGGCGCGGGCCCACTTTGCGGCTGGGTGGCTTTCGCTGCAGGCGCACAAGGCGTCGGTATTGGCGGCGCCGTCAATCTGGCTGGTGGCGCCTGGCACGTCGATGCTGGGCCCGAACTTCAAATCCTCGGCTTCGCCATCCCCGGCGATCAAATGGCGCGCTGGCATGCCAAGCAGTGCCGGCAGGGTGCAGAGGTAGCGCCCGCCCTGGCCGGGCCAGTACTCGCCCATGGCGGGCGGGGTGGGGGTGTCCGTGGGCTTGACGAGGGGCGCGGGCGTAGCGCCCGTCTCCTGTGTGCGCAGGAAATCCAGCAGCGCTTTGGATTTGCTGCACAGCTCCAGGGTGACGGGCAGGGTGATAGGTGTGAGTAGCATGGTGGTTTGGGTGGTGGTTTAAGTGGTTGAATTTTTTTTGAGCTTGGCCAGTTCGTCGCGTTGCTGCAGCGCCAGCTTTTCGAGCGCCCGGGTGTAGCCCGCGTCGTGGCCTTGCTCGTCGTGGTGCGGATCGATGCGGGCAATCTGTGCGGTCAGCCACTTTTCATCCGGTGTGACGTGGCGGATGACGTCGGCGCAGTCGGCCGGGTTGATGTAGTCGCTCATGCCGCGGCCCTCATTGCTTTGCCGCCCAGGGCCCGGATGCGGTCCATTTGCACCAGGCTCCAATAAGCAGCTTTTACGGCGATGCCATGGCGGTCAATGTCGATCAGGCCGTCCATGATGTGCGCCGCCGCCTTGGCCACGCACAGCTCCGGCCCACTGAAGCCGACGCGCCCGGTGGTGCGAAAGCGGGCGATCACGCTGGCGTAAATGTCAAGCTGCTCGGACATGGCGGCCACCGCCTCGGGCGTGAACTCGGTGCCGTCCTCTGTCTGCAGGCGCATGATCTGGCTGTAGGTGTAGCCGGTCTCGATCCAGTCCCACAGGTCGCCGGTGGTGGCGCTGCCGTCGGTGAAGCGGCCGATCAGATCCCAGTGGATGATCTTGGCATCCAGGCATTGGGTCGCCGCCAGCTTGGGCCGCCAGAATTTGGGCGTTGGGCCGATGTAGGGACGTTTCGTCGGGATGCTGGTTCTCATGCTTGACTCCTGATGGCGTTGATGACGTCGCGCGCCACCGGCGGGCACACGGCGTTGCCCAGCATGTGCAAGGCATCTTTGTGTTTCTTTGGCAGTAGGTAGCTATCCGGGAAGCCCATTGCGCGGCGGCATTCCTGGGTACTGAGCATGCGCATGCGGTCACCATCGACAAGGGCCCATCGGTCCCGCGTCGTCACAGTTCCAAGCGGCCGGCTCAGGCAGCGCCCGGTAAGTCCGGACCCGCTCCCGTAGTAGGGCATGACAAAGCGAGAGCCGTGCGCGATACGTCCACAGGCAACTCGCGCCCGGGTCGCACCAGACCGGCCCGGCTTGTCGATGGCCGACCAGCGCCCGGCGTCAAAGTCGATGATGCTGGCGCTTCCAACATGCTCGCGGCTTGGAAATACCAGCTCAATTGGGTGCTTGGTTTGCGTGCCAACAACAAACAGGCGGCGCCGGTGCTGCGCCACGCCATGGTCAGCGGCATCGAGAATCATCGGCTGCAGTGCGTAGCCCAAGGCGTTCATTGCTGCGCACCATGCCGGGTACAAGGTCCATGTTGCGAACTCGGGCACGTTTTCAATCAGTACCATGGCAGGCCGGTGGCACTCGGCCGCGCTCACAACAGCCCATGCCGTTGAGCGCTGCGCGTCATGGTGCGCCCGGTCTTTACCTCGGGCCCGACTGTGGCCCTGACATGCCGGTGAGGCCATCAGCAGGTCGTGCGCCGGTACTTGCGTCCAGTCGGCTTGCTGCAGGTCTTGGCAGGCATGCGCTGCGCCGGGGTGGTTGAGCAAGTGCACATCAACTGCGGCTTGCCAGTGGTTGGCCGCCCAGACCACATTGCAGCCCGCCATTTGCGCGCCCGTGCTGAAGCCGCCGGCACCGGCGAACAGATCGATCGCCTTCACGCCGCCACCTCGCCCGCACTGCGGTAGATCAGTTGCTCGCCGATTCGGCTTGGCAGTGCCTGGTGGTTGTCGGCGCCGGGGCGCGTGGCTGGTGCGCCCAGTTCGTCGCCGCGGTAACTGTCTGGCGTGTTGGAGTTGCAAATCTTCACGCCGGTCGCCAGCGCGCTGCTGTGCTTGCGCGCATCTGCGATCTGCTCCCGGTTGAGCTTCTGCGTGCGGGCATAGATGCGCCCGGGCAGGCCTTGCGTATTGTGGGTTTCGCTCATGCCGACTCCCCCACCAGCCGCTGCGCGGCCTTGTGGATGCGGGCGTTGAACCAGCGCCGCACCGTATAGCTGCGCGCCACGCTGATCAACGTGTACAGCACGCCGATGAACAGGTTTTGCACTAGGCTGATGCGAAAGCCGATCAGCGGCAGGATCACAAAATTGGCCGCCATGTTGATGATGAAGCCAATCAGCACGTTGAGGCAGGCTTCCACGAGCGAGCCCAAGCGGGTTTGTGTCATACGGTGACGCCTTTCTGTTTTTCTTCGCGGGCAATAAAAAATTCTTGCTTGAACAACTTGCCGGCCTCGCTCTGAAACGAGTAGGGGCAGGCGTCATTCACGTTGGCGTACGTTTGCGCGTACTGCCGGGCCTCGCGCTTGATGCGCTCGACGCTGATGATTTCGTGGGCCATGGGGTTCTCAGGCGGTTAAAAAAGGCCAAGCCGGCTTGGCTGGCTCTGTTTCTGATAGCTGCTCACGCACTACAGACGGGCGCTGCGCTCTGATTTCTTCAAGGTCTGGCCGCAGCGTGATGCGGGTCGCCGTGGCGTGCATCTCGTGCTTGCCAAGCTGGGCATTGCCAAAGGGCCAAAGCCGCGTCGCCTCGATATCGATCACGCGCCCGGCCTTCATGGCGTGCTGGTTGATGTGCCAGAACAGCTTGGCGTTCAGCCCGCACCAGGTGATGCGCCACGGCACCGGCGGCAATAGTTCGTCCCGGTGGTCAAACGCCAGCAGCGCCAGCACAAACGTGCCATCGCTGGCGACTGTGGCCAGCAGCTCGCGCTCGGCCAGCGTCAGGGTGCCGGTGGCGCTCATCATGCGAACAACCCCATGCTCTGCGCATAGCCAAACACGCCGGCCGCAATCAACGCGCTCACCACGGTCAGCAGCACCACCGCGCCCCAGTAGGCCCACTGGGCGAAGGTGTCGGGCTTGGGCTCGTCGCCGGCGTACCAGATCGGCAGCGGATAGGCCTCGCCAGCGCAGGCGGCCTTGGACGCCCGCACCGGGCAGCCCGGGCCCTGCTTGCAGCCCGCGCCGGGGCCGGATTGTTCGCAACAGTTCACGGCTGCACCTCCGTCAGCGCTGTTTTGTGGTCTTTTTGGCCTCTAGCCCTCGTGTAGTCTGCGCTGATAGCTACTGATTTAATAGCGTCCTGCAGGTCGGCCGCAACGGCTTGGGTCGCCTCAATGTCGCTCGGGCCGTCCAGCAGCCAGGCGCTGGACAAGACCAGGGCAATCAGGCTGGCGGCGAGCCGGCGGATGGGGAGTGGATGGGTGTTCATGTGGGGACGTACACCAAGTTGCCGAAGTCATCCTGAACGGCGGCGTAGGTGTAATTGAAGCGGGTTGTGATCAGCCACAGGCCGTGGTGCTGCGGGAAAAACGGGACGTGGAGCCGGGCCCAGGAGTAGGTGGGGGCGCTCATGCGGCACCGTCTGTCATCAGCCGCTTCATCGCCGTCAGGTGGTCCTGGGTCAGGACGAAGCTCGGGGTGTCGGTATTGGTGTGTGCCAGCATGCGCTCCAGCAATTCGCAAGCCTGGAGGTCAGTCATGTGGCCGTTGGTCTTGTCCAGGATATGGAGGGCGCCGTCTTTGGACAGCCCGATAGATATTTGGCAACCGGGCGCGCCGAGTACTTCATCCTGCAACGCCATTGCGTGATCGCGCCAATGGTCGGCGCATCGTTCGGCGTTGTGGGCGTGTCGTTCGGCGGTATCGGCCTGGGCAATGGCTTCTTCGAGTTGGCCGTGCAGGCTCGCCGCCAGCTCCCGGAGGTGCGTCAATTCCCAGCGCTCAAAGCGGCGCCGCATTTGCGTGATGCAGCGCTTGTTTTCACTCGGCGTTGCCTTGGGTGGGGTCTGCGTTGCTGTCTGCACTTGTCACTCCTTTAAGACGTAAAAAAACCAGCTCTTGGGCTGGTTGGGTGGGTGGGCCGTCGCAGGGCGCTAGTGCGTCAAGTCGCGCCCGATGACGTTACCGACAAGGTGCAGTACTTCGCTGCGCGCTGCTGATGTTTGCCCGCAAATGACAAGGTGCTCGATACGCTCGAAATCAGCACTGGTTATGGATTCATGTTCGCAAGATGCGCCCGTCTTGACGCACGAGAATCCTCGGGACTTCATTTCTTGAATTAACTCGCTTTCGCTGAATTCATCAAGCTCGACATGCACGTGTATGTAAGCCATCACTCTCTCCTTGGGTAATTCACAAGCCCTGCACGCAACGCTTGTGAATGGGCTCGCTGTGAGCCCATGGTTTTGAGTCAATTTTTTGTCTTGGCCGACTCGCGCCTCAACGCGGTATTTGGTAACGCCCCTTGTGTGGCGAGCCCTCATTTAGGAAAGTGGGTCGAGTCCTTGGGAGATCTCTCAGCTACCGGGTATCCCTCGCTGCCACCTGTTCCGCAAAGCCGTCTTACATTTGTTTCGCGGCTTGGGTGTAAATATACCTCAAGGTATTTATATTTACAATACCTAGGGGTAATTATTTTGCAATAATCCATCACCCGGCACCGTGCCTGGCAAGGAACTAAAAAAGACAGACAAAAAAAAACCACCTCAATGGGTGGTCTTCTGCGTGGTCGCTGTTCTATGGTTCCTTGGGCCACTCAACACCGACAATTGTTGCCGTCGTTATTTCGCCGCGCAGCCGTGTCGCATTGATGGAGAGGTGAAGCCGTTTTCGGTCCCACTCTGAGGCTTTGAGCTTTTCTTTATGCTCTGCCGACAAGTTCCCGGTATTCAGTGTTGCTGAAAATTCAAGCGATTCATCGGTACTGAACAGGGATAACCGTGCTTCATCCTGCTTTGACCAGTCAATCCTGTGGATCAGGTAATTCCCGTTGACTTGGACATCTTCCGCCTTTGTGCGGGGCGTTGCGGCGATGGTTTTGGCTTCACTATTTGTCAGGGTGATGCCTTGCACGCTCAGTGTTTTGGCATCTGAAACACTTTTGACGATGTCATGCCGGACGTCATCAAAGTCCTGTTTCGTTGCCGCGACCCGTGGTTGCTCTGCCATCGCCTGAGCCAATAGCGCCAGTCGTTTTGTTTCTTCCTGGCTCAATGCGATCCGCTCTTGCGTCGCGATATCGACCTTTTTATCTTCGGATCTATGCTGCAAGAAGGCTCTATAAGCGAGCACGCTACTGCCCATGACGGCCATGGCAACCACTGTCATTACGATGTCTGTTCCGTCCATTTTTCCCGCCAAGGCTATTGCCAGTTTTTCCGCATAATCGCCCAACTCTACCTTAATAATTGAACTTCCCTTCTCAACCTTGGCCTTGAATTGGATGGACTTTTTCTCCTCGGCCGTGAGGGTATTTGGATTCCCGGTCCCATGGGCCACCCTGGCATAGGTGCGGTTCATGGCATGCTGCAGCCCTACCAGAGCTTCGGCCAGGCGCGAGGTAATGGTGCTATCGTAACCATCCCCCTCCAGGGCGATTGTCAGAGTTGGCCAGTTGGCAAACTCAATATGAAACGTCCCGTCCCCTAGTTGTTTTGTAAGCGCCATCTCCAAGTAGAGAAAGGCATCATCTTCGCTTGCAATGGTGATTGTTTGTTGCTCTTTATTCGCGGTTGCCATGTTGTCCCTGATTAAATTATTGGTTAGTTTTTTGAAATGCGGATTCCAGTCCGGTTCACCCGCACGCCTTGCGCTCCCATTTGTCCTTCGCCTTGGCGTCGGCTTTGGTCTGCCATTGCATATTGCCGGTTGCATCCGCACCGCCGCAGGCCAGCGCCTGGATGTGGTCGATCACGTAGCCTGGGCACGTCCCCCGGCGCTGCCCCGTGGCTGGGCACGGGTTGTGGCGCTGGAAGGCTCGGACCTCAATGGCGCTGCGTTCGATGCGAGCCATGGCGGGCATGGCGACAGCAAAGGCCATGCAGGCAAGCAGTCGCCTCACGCCTGAAGGCTTTTCCGATGGCTGACAGCTGCCGGTGATTCGATGGGCACCAATGTCGTGCCGCCGCAAGATGGGCAGGCTTTGTAGCGTGAGCTGAGACGCCAAATGGAGTAGATCAGCCCGGGAATAATGAAGCACAGCCAGAGGACTATTTCGATAAGTACGTTGCCTTTGGTAATCTGTTTTGGTTGCCCGCTTATGCCGCAAGTCATGCAGTGCCGCTGCGAATCCTTCTTTAGGTTTTCGGTGCTCCTGTAAAGCATGGCCGCCACGAATATACAGCCGACGATCATCAGGAAAATAGGGAAAGTCATTCAAATCTCGCTTGGTTCAATAATTCAAAGTTCACCAGCCATTACGACGGGTGAGGGCATTTCCCAACGACGGATTTGTTTGGCGCGTGGTCTTGTTTTTTGTATGACTCACGCGGCTCCCTTTTTTTGATCGGCCACGGATAGAGCTTGGCCGTCGCGGGGTGGGCCAACTGCTGCTGCATATGCTCTTAGTTGGACTACACAGGCGGCCCGTTGTGCTTCATTCAGTTTTGACAAAATATCCATGGCCTCGGCAGTCCATCTGTCGACCCTTTGTGTTGGAAGTTGGATGACGCCAGATTCATTTGCGGGTTCGTGCCCATTTGAATGGCTGTCGCGGTCGATTTTGTAGTTGGCCGGCAAATCAACTGCGCCGTCCCAGTAGCCGGCGGGAAGGTCAAATGCCTTTGTGCAGGCGGTCATGATTTCCAAGCCAACGCCTTTCCCACCTTTTTTGCCGATTGGGTAAAAAAGACGGCTCACGTAGGTGGCGTCTTTTCCGATTTTTCGTGCCAATTCGGCGGCTTTTTTGTTACAGCGATCGTCACGCAAACGCATCAGTAGCAGTTGGTGATTGGTGAATTCAGGCATTCCCGGAATTTTCTTCCGTAAATACCTACGGGTAAACGCCCTGTGGGTATTGATTGAGTGTATACCTTGAGGTATATTCAGGATCATGGACAAATTACTCATATACCTCAACAGCCTGAATCACAAAGATCGGGAGGCGTTTGCCAAGCGCTGCGGCACCACGGTTGGCTACCTTAGAAAAGCGATCTCGGTGAACCAGCGTATTGGTGAGGTGTTGTGCCTGCGCATTGGGTTGGAGTCCAACGGGGTCATCAAGCCGGAAGATATTCGCCCTGACCTTGATTGGGAGTATTTGCGAACAGCCCTCTCTGGAACAGTGCATGAAGCCCCCACCACCATTGCGCAGGCAGCTATTAAATCCGTAGCGCCCGTGGTCGTCATCCCCGATCAGCTCGGCGCCCTGCGCACCGGCGTCGCGCGTCGCCACAGTCCCCGCATGGAGAAGGGTGCTTTGGTGGATATTGATCGCCGCTCCAAGAAGATTCCGCCGTTTCAGGCGACAGAGACGGGGGTGGCTTGAGATGCGCAGCACTACCGCAAAGCGGCTGGCCACATGCTCTGAGGTGAGCAAGCCGATGCCCGTGGTGACATTCCACCTTATCGGATCGCCGACACCTGTCCTGGCTCCGACGTCACTGCTTGATGTTGTTGGTGGTTTAACTGCGCAGCTGCAGCAAATGATTGTGGATGTTAAAGATATCCATAGCCGTATTTTTTCGCAAATTGATGCTTTGGCGTTAAAAGTCAGTCTGCCCGATTCATCGAAATGATGGTTGCGAGACGACCAAGCTCCTCCAATACGTCCGCGATTAGGTCGTTGGCTGGCAGATCCCTGTATGCAGCGGCTTCTTCCTTGGTCATGTTTATGGATTTGGCATTCTGCCGATTTCGAACCATTTCCCGGACGGTTGCTGCAAATTGCAGTTCTTCGATTGTGTGTTTCATGAGTAGCCCCTTGATGAAGTTGATGTGTGTGAGATCCATCAGTGTAGTCAGGCGGGCTGCTCGCCCATTTCCCGCCCGCCGCCATCAATTCCGGCGCTCTACCCTTGGTGGCCCTCTCCCTGTTACCGGTACCGCACGCAGGCAAGTGCGCGGTGCTTGGGCGCTTGGGGCGGTGGGCGGTCTTTGTTCGTTTCATGCCCGCAGTGTCGGCGGGCCATGTGTATCTGTCTGTAACAACACTTTTGAGGTTTTGCAATGATTGCAATGAGTTTGCGCGATGCGGCTTATCACGTGGTGCACGACTACCCGGGCGGGGCCAGCTCTCTGGCCCCGCGTCTGGGCAAGAGCAGCACTTATCTGAGTAGCGAGGTGGCAGGCACCGGCACGGCCAAGCTGGGTCTGCTGGATGCCGAAACTATTACCTACCTGACCGGTGATCTGCGCATCCTGTCGGCCTTTGCCACCAACGCCGGCCAGATGCTGGTGCCGCTGCCGTTGGCTGGCGACTTGCCGAACGATGACTGCATGCTGCGCCTGGCCGACTCGGCCAAGGGTTTCGGGGACTTGTGCAAGGAAGTCGCCAGCGACCTGGCGGACGGCAATATCACGGACAACGAACTGACCCGCATCGACCGCGAGTGCGGCGCCCTGATTGCCAAACTGCATGCCCTGCGCGGCTCGCTGGCCAAGCGCAACCTGGCCGGCAAGGCGGCTTATTTGAACCGCGCAGAGCAGGGCGCGTGACCATGGCCAGCGACAAACCCGCCGCGCCTTACACCGGCTTCGACACCCCTTGCGTCTTCCATTGGCGCATCGCCCCGGCCGGCCGCATCAAGCCCGTCAAACCCCAGATCAACAACGGCCCCTGGCTGACCAAGCAGCAGCAGGCTGTGTGCGCACTGTCCACCCCGCAAGAGCGCCGCGATCTGCTGGCGGCACTGGCTGTGCAGGCCGCAGCCAAGCTCGATATCCCATCCTCCACCAAGGTGTAACCCATGCATCACTCACCACAAACCACTTCTGCCCAGACCAGCGCCCAGGCGTTCGGCGCTGTTGGCCTGAGCAACCTCAAGAAGCTGCAGGACAAGATTCTCGATATCTGTATTGCCGCGCAACGCAATGGGGCGAGAGACTTGAGCGGGCGCGAGATTCAGCAGCGCTACGAGCAGCATTTCAGCCTAGCCCAGGGTTATGCCGTGCGCATTGAGATGTCGAGCGTGAGCAGCCGTGTCAATGCCTTGGTGTCCGCTGGCCGGCTGGAGCGCGTGGAGGTGGCGCGGGCCTGTGCCGTGACGGGCAGCAATATCCTTCCCGTGCGGGTGCCGATGACGCAGGCGAGTTTGGTAGCTTAAAAATGGCAACCATTCATCAGCGTCAACCCTGGCTGCGTTTGTGGACGGACATGCCCAATGATCCCAAGTGGCGCACCATAGCCAAGGTGTCCAAACAGAGCATCGCTTCCGTGATGGCGGTGTACCTGCACATCATTGTGTCAGCATCGAACGCAACCGAACGCGGGCGAACGCACGACGTGTGCAACGAAGATGTGGCGAACGCACTCGACCTTGAATGTGAACAAGTCGATGCCATCGTGAACGCCATGCAAGGCCGTGTGCTCGATGGTGACCAAGTGTCGGGCTGGGACAAACGCCAGCCCGGGCGTGAGGATGGGTCTGCTGAGCGTGCAAAAGAGTGGCGCGAGGCTAAAAAACAGGCCAATAAGGGTGATTTGCACGTTTCTGGTGCAGATTCCGTAAGCACCGAACGCACGCAAACGCAGCCGAACGCAGCCGAACGCAATCGAACGCTAGAGGAGAGGAGAGGAGAGGAGATAAGAGAAGAGAAGAACACACAGACACCGCCAACGTTCGCGAACGAGCCGAGCACTTCGGTGACCAAGGCCGGGGCCGTGTGTGTGGTTTTGAAATCCGAGCGGATACCCTCGGTCAACCCGTCGCACCCGGAATTGCTGGCGTTGCTGGCGAAGGGAGCCGAAGTCGGTCAGTTCACGGCGGCGGCACAGATCGCCGTGAAAGCCGGTAAGCCCGAATTCGCCTACGTGCTGGGAATCGTCAAGCGGCAAATGGAAAGTGCGGCTGCCATTGCGGCTACATCGATGACAGTGCCTGCGCCCATCGCCGTCACGGTGCCGGGTCGCCCGGGTGTTGATCCGACGCTGGCCCGGCTGGACGCGGAGGCGCTTGTCCCACGAAAGGGCCCGTCCGCAGAAGAGCGCGCCCGGATAGCCGAACTCTTGAAGCCGGTGGTGGCGTGATATGCACATGCTGCCAAGTCGCCAAAGGTTTCGCCGGGTGCCGGTTTTTCAATCCCGCCTGCCTGTGCTGTGGAGCGAGGCTGATTCAGCATCTGGGCGGTCTACCCGTCAGCCGGTCCGAGTGCAAGACGCGCCGCCAGGCCATGCTGGCGGTGTGGGTCGAGCATGGCCACGACGAGCAGCGGATACGCGCCCTGGTCAAGGGAAAGCTTTGCATTGGCCCGGACGAGGTCACGGCGTTAGAGCACCTGCCATCGGCGAAACCCCGCTCTCGTGGGGTGAAGTAATGTTCGGCGTGAGTGCTGGGTTGATTGGTGGGGTGCAAGCATGAAGATCAAGATGGAAGTTGACTTCACCAAAGCCTTGAAGTTGATCCGTCAGCTCAGTGGCCCGCAGATCAAGACTGCCACTGCTGCAGCGCTCAACGATGCAGCGTTTGAAGGCCGCAAGATCGTTCAGGCCGAGATGAGCGCGTCGTTCGATGGCGTCACGCCATACCTCAAGAAAAGCATTCAGGTCGAGAAGGCCACGCCCGAGAGTCTGGTGGCCACCGTGGCGCCGCGCTACATGGGCGGCAAGGGTGTGGACCCGCAAAACATCCTGCGTGCCAGCATCTACGGCGGCCAGCGCAAGCACAAGGCCAGTGAGGTGGCTTTTGCTCGGGCCGGCATCCTGCCTGCGGGTTACTCCATCGTTCCGGGTGAGCAGTGCCCGCTGGACCAATACGGCAACATCAAGGGCGGCTTCATGGTGCAGCTCATCAGCTACTTCCAGGCTTTCGGTGAGCAGGGCTACAAAGCCAACATGACGGCCAGGCGCAAAGCCAATCTGGCCAAGGCCGGGCGCAGCGCGGCTGGCTTCAAGACCATCAACGGCGTCGCGTATTTCCTGGGTCACGGCAAGCTGCGCAGCGGGCGTGGTGGCAATCACCTGCACCCCGGCATCTGGTCCAAGACCGGTACCCACGGCGCGGACGTGAAGCCCATCATCATGTTCGTCAAGCGGCCGTTCTACAAGGCCCGGCTGGACTTCTTCGGCAAGCCTATCAAAGCCGCCATCGACAAGTTCAACCCAAGATTGCGCTACCGCATCCGCAACATCCTAGAAGGGAAGTCATGACCCCCCCCTGTCTTGGGTCCTCCCGGAGACCCTTCGTATGCGGGTAATTCGAACCGCGTTTTTTTTCTAGTTCACAAGTTTTATAGGAGGTAAGTAAGGATGCGCATTAAGGGCCAGGAGCAAATCGCGGCACTGATTGGTGTTGCGCCAAAGACCATCACCGAGTGGCAGGTGTTTGGTTTCCCGGTAGCGGTGCAGGGAGGCCCTGGCGTGCCCAGTGAATATGAATCTCCGGCATGCATTGCCTGGCTGGTGCAGCGTGAGCTGAGCAAGATCAGGTCGGAAACTCCGAAGGATCGGTTGTCACGGTTGCAGGGCGACAAGATCGAGCAGGAAATGCAGCGCGAAAGCGGCAAGCTGATCCCAGCCGACGAGGTTGAACCCATGTGGGAGAGTGCGGTGATTGCCGCCCGCGAGTTCCTGATGGGTGAGCCTGCGCGGATTGCCTCGCTGTCGATCGGCCTGGACAAGCTGGCCGTCGAGGCCTTGCTGAATACCTGCTTTGAGGCCTACCTCGTCAAGCTGTCGAACTGGCGTGCCGCGATGCTCGAAGATGACGACGAGCAAAACGAAGCGTCAGGCGCAGACTCTGATGACATGGGGCCGGCCGCCTGATGGCCTACGGGATCGAAGGAAACAATGCAGCGGCGCAGGCCCGCGTCGCGCTGCGCGGGATGTTTGCCCGCGTCTGGCGCAAGCACCGGCCACCGCCAAAATTGAGTTACCCCAACTGGGCGACCAGTTTCCGGGTGATGAGCGAAGAGGAATCTTCGATCAAAGGACGCTTTACCTGGGAAGTCTCGCCCGGGCTCAAAGGCATTGCCGAGGCGGCCAGCCAGCCGAACACGCGCAAGATCACCGTGCAGAAAAGCGCCCAGGTTGGCTACACCGCCGGCATCGTCTGCAACATCATTGGCTACAACGTGCACTACCGGCCCAGCGTCATCGTGGCGGCTTTCCCGCGCAGCATGGCGGCCAAGGATTTTGCTTCTGAAAAGCTGGATCCGATGATCATGGCCACGCCGGTGCTGAGCAAACGCATTGCCCTGCGCAGCCGCGCCCAGGGCAACAGCATGCTGCGCAAACGGTTCCCTGGCGGCCTGATCAAGCTGGTGGGCACCAACAGCCCGAGCGACGTCAAGTCCACCAGCGCCCGCATCGTCATCGTCGAAGAGCCCGACGATGCCAGCTCCAATGTCAAGGGGCAGGGCAACAGCCTGAAGCTGCTCGAAGAGCGGGCCAAGACCTACAACGACCACCTGATCCTGATCGGCGGAACGCCCACTGCCACCGGTGCCAGCGCGATCGAGGACGAAATGAAAAAAAGCGACAAGCGCTATTTTCATGTGCCGTGCCACTCCTGTGGCGAGACGCACCCGCTGGCCTGGGAAAACGTCACCATCCCCGAAGACAAGACCGCCAAGCCGCGCGATGTGTATTGCCACCACCAATGGGAGCTGGCGTTTTATACCTGCCCGCATTGCGGCACGGTCTGGACCGATGAGGAGCGCATCGCCAACCTGCGCCGGGCTGAGGATGCTGGTGCCGGCTGGGTGGCTACGGCTGACAGCACCGTGCCGGGCTTTTATCTCAATGAGCTGATGAGCACCTTTGACGGTTCACGCGTGCCCGTGCTGGCGCGCAAATACCTCGAAGCCAAAGACAACATGGACCGGGGCGACGTCAACGACATGATTGCGTTCTGGAACAGCACGCTGGGCCTGACCTGGGAATACAAGGGCGAGCTGCCCGAAGAAGACGAGCTGCGTGTCCGTGCGGAAAAGTATGTTGAATGGTCCTGCCCGGCCGGCGCCGTGGAAGCCTTGATGACGGTCGACGTGCAGCACGACCGCGTGGCCGTGACCGTCTGGGTGTTTGGCCGGGGGGAGGAAATGTGGCTGGCGTACTGGGGCGAGCACTACGGACAGACCGTGGTGGCGCATGAGGGGGCATGGATCGAGCTGGAGCAGCTCATGCGCCGGGCTGTCAACCATGCAACCGGCGCTTCCCTGGGCATCCGCATCGTCGGCATTGACTCGGGCGACGGACAAACCAGCGAGGCGGTGTATTCCTTTTGCCGCAAACACAGCCGCACCGACCGGCCGGTGCTGGCGCTCAAGGGGGCATCCGACGATGTCGGGCGCGTCGAGATCTGGACGCCGCCCAAAGCGATTGACCCCAATGCTCGCGCCACCAAGGCGTCCCGCGCCGGCGTGAAGGTCCACCTGGTCGGCACCGCCAAGGCCAAGGATTTGATTCTGGGCTGGTCAGAGCAGGGCGGTCGCATCCGGCTGGAGGGCTCCGGCCCGGGCCGCATGCACTGGTATGAAGGCGTTCGCGATGACTTCTTTGAGCAGATCCTGGGCGAGATCAAGATACCCAGTCGGAATGATCCGCGCAAGCGTGTCTGGAAAGAGCGCAAGGACCGTGCGCACGAGGTGCTCGATTGCACGGTGTACGCCGTGTACCTGTATCGCCACCTTAAGCTGCACCTGCGCAAGCCGGCGCATTGGGATGTCGCCGAGCGGCGCCTGCGCCAGGCGGAACTGCTGTTGCCCGACGACGAGGGTGTATTTGTTCCGCCAACCCCGGCGCCAGCGCCCGCAATAAACACGCCAGCGCCACAGCCCGCGATGCAAAGGCCAATAGTTGTAACGCCGCCTCCAGCCAAATTTCGGCCACGCCGCCCCCAGCCCTCCAATTCTTTTTCAAGCCCTGAATGGGGTGACCGTCTATGACACCTATAAAACGAAAAGCACTTACCACCGGACAAGCCGAAGACGCTGCCGTGCAACTCCAGCACGACATGGTTGCCATCGTGCGCGAGGAAATCGGCATGCACGAATCCATTGCCGCCGTGTTTGCCAGCGCCTTGGTGCGCGGCTTGCGGCGCAGCATGGGCGGGGAGGAGCTTTACATCCCTGCACCCGACCGCACCGAGCGCGACGCCGCCATACGCCGGGAATTCGACGGCACCAATCTGGAAAAAATCATGGCTAAATTCAACGTCAAGCGGACACGGGTCTATGAGATTTGCGACCGCCGCGACCCGAAGCATTTGCGGATCGGCACCAACAGTGCAAAAAATCCGCTTATGCCCCTAGAAACCGGACGGCCGTAAGGGCAGCATGTCGACCATGACTACTGCCACCACCATGCTCCAGCAATACCTGGACGCCGAAACAGCCATCCTCGCCGGCAAGACCGTCCAGTTTGCGGGGCGCACCCACACCATGGAGAGCCTGGACATGATCCAGAAGGGCCGGCGTGAATGGGAGGTGCGCGTCAATGCCGAGGCCGCCAAGGCCGCACGCACGCCCACCATTGGTGGCCTGGGCTACAAAGTCGCCCGTTTTGATTGAGGTAAACCCCTGTGAAATTTCTGCAAACCCTTGGTGATTCCTTAGACCGTCTGGTGGCCGTCACCAACCCTGTCAAGGCCGTTCAACGCGCCCAAGCCCGGCGCGTGTTCGCGGTGTACGAGGCGGCCAAACCGAACAAGCAGCGCAAGCAGCGCAACACCAACGCCAGCCCGAACACACTTGTCAGCACGTCTGCCGCCTCCATTCGCGCCCAAGCCCGCTACCTTGATCGCAATCATGACCTGTCGCGCGGCGCGCTTCGCACCCTGGTCAACAACACCGTGGGCCCCAATGGCATCGGCGTCGAGCCGCAACCACGGCGCAAGGATGGAACGATCCACGCCGAGTACGCCGCGCAGCTGCTCGAAGCCCGGCGTGACTGGGTGCGCTGCCCCGAGGTGACACACCGTCACAACGATGCCCGCATGCAGCGCATGATGGCCAAGACCTGGTTTCGCGACGGCGAATCGCTAGCGCAGATGATCACCGGCCTGGTGCCCTCGCTGGACCATGGCACGCGGGTGCCGTTTTCCATCGAGATGTTCGAGCCCGATATGGTGCCGCTGGACTTTGATGATCCCAGCCGCTTCATCCGCCAGGGTATGGAGTTCAATGGCTGGGGCCGCTGCCGCGCCTATTGGGTCTACAAGAGCGACCCGCGCGAGCAGCTGGGCTGGGGCAACAGCGAGGGCCTGCTCAAGCGGATTTCCGCAGACAACATCCTGCACGTAGCCCAGATGGATCGCATCGGCCAAGCCCGGGGCGTCTCCGAATTCGCCAGCGTCATTACCCGCGGTGAAGACTTGAAGGACTACGAGGAGTCCGAGCGAATCGCCGCCAAAGTGGCGGCCTCCATGACGGCGTACGTCAAGCGCTTGGCGCCGGCCGATACCGGCTACTCAGCCGAAGACGGCGAGCAGGATGCGCAAGGCAACCCGGTGGCGCGCGATTTGCGCATGCAGCCCGGCATGATCATCGACAGCCTGGTCGCCGGCGAAGAGATCGGCATGATTGATAGCAACCGGCCCAATCCGAATCTGGTCTCCTGGCGCTCCGGCCAGCTGCGCGCCTTTGCTGCTGGCATTGGCACCAGCTACTCCAGCCTGAGCCGCGACTACAACGGCACCTACAGCGCCCAGCGCCAGGAGCTGGTCGAACAGTGGGTGAACTACGCAGTGCTGGCCGACGATTTCGCGTCGATGTTTGTGCAGCCGGTGTATGAGCAGTTTGTGATTGCCGCCCACCTCAGCGGTGTGGCGCGCATGCCAGAAGACCTGATGCCCGGAACCGCCGACGACTGCCTGTTTGTGGGCCAGTCCATGCCGTGGATTAACCCCATGCACGAAGCCACCGCGTGGGAAAAGCTGGTGCAGTCCGGCTTTGCCAGCGAGGTCGAGGTCATTCGCAGCCGCGGCGGCAACCCGAACGATGTGCTGACGCAGATTGAAAATTTTCGCAAGCAGGCCAAGGCCCGGGGCCTGATCTTCAGCACCGACGTGGCCAACAACCAAGGGGGCGGTCCCGTCACCACTACTGCGGAACAGCAGGCCACGGCCGACAACGCCGCCGGCAAAAACGACAAAACAGAGGATTGACAAAAACAGTCCGGTTTCTCCCCTAGAAACCGGACTGACTTCATTTCACACTCGTGCATCTGTTGCAGATGCGACTCCCTCAAGAGGCTTGTGAAATGAGTAAAAAATCTTCCCCCTGGTACGCCATTCGCCGCCGTACCGCCATGGCCGCCGCCGCCATGGGTGTTGCTGCCGCCGCCGAGATTTATATCTACGGTGACATCGGCGAAAGCTGGTACGAAGAAACCGTTTCCGCTTCGGCATTCGTGCGTGAATTGAACGAGCTGGAGGCCGAGGCCATCACGGTTCGCATCAACAGCATCGGCGGCTCGGTGCCCGATGGCCTGGCCATCTTCAACGCTCTGCGCCGGCACAAGGCCAGCATCACCACCGAAGTCGATGGCATGGCGTTTTCCATTGCTAGCCTGATTGCGATGGCCGGCGACAAAGTCAATATGTCAAGCAACGCCATGCTGATGATTCACGCGCCATGGACCTACGCCGCCGGCAACAGCGCCGAACTGCGCGAACTGGCCGACCAGCTCGACACCTGGGCCGCAGCCATGTCCACCAGCTACGCCTCCCGCACGGGCGACCAGCCCGCCATGCTGGCACTGCTCACCGACGGCAAAGACCACTACTACACCGCCGAGCAAGCGCTCGCCGAAAAGTTTATTGATGCGGTCACCGACCCCATGCCCGTAGCGGCATCGGCGGCGCGTGACTTGCCTCTGAATCGTTACCGCTCGCTGCCATCTTCCTTGGCTGTGAGCATCCCCGCGGCAGCCGCCGTATTTCCCCAGGAGTCTTCCATGCCAACCCTCAATTCGGCGGCCAACCCCAACCCCGCCGTCACTCCCGAAGCTGCTGCTGCAGCGCGCACCACTGCCCTGGCGCAGGACAAGAACCGCCGCACCGGCATCCGCGCCAGCTTTGCCAAGTTCTCCGCACGCGATGGCGTCGGCGCCCTGCAATCCGCCTGCGAAGATGATCACGACTGCACCGTCGAAGCTGCTGGCACCAAGTTGCTCGCGCATCTGGCCCTGGGCGTCGAGTCGATCAACGGCAAAAACATCGTCACAGTCGAAGACGAAACCGACAAGGTCCGCAAGGGTGTCACCCAGGCTTTGCTGGTGCGCGCCAATGTGGAAAAGGTGGACGCCTCCAACCCATACCGTGGCTTCACCCTGAGCGAACTGGCCCGCGCCAGCCTGACCCGCGCCGGTTACCGCTCCGAAGGTCAGGACAAGATGACCTTCATCGGCGCCGCCTTCACCCATGGCAACAGCGACTTCCCCGGCATTCTGGCCAATGTCGCCAACAAGGCCATGCTCAAGGGCTACCTCGAAGCCGAGGAAACATTCCAGAAGTGGACTAGCGCCGGCGAACTGTCGGATTTCAAAATTGGCAGCCGCGTGGATCTGAACGCCTTCCCCAGCCTGCGTCAGGTGCCTGCTGGCGCCGAGTACAAATACGTGACGGTCGGCGAGCGCGGCGAAAGCGTGGTGCTTGCCACCTATGGCGAACTGTTCTCCATCAACCGCCAGGCCATCATCAATGACGACGTGATGGCCTTCACCCGCCTGCCGCGCGCCATGGGCAAAGCCGCCATCCGCACCGTTGGCGATCTGGTGTATGCCATCCTCACCGGCAACCCGGTCATGAGCGACGGTGTAGCACTTTTCCATGCCACCCACGGCAATTTGCTGACCGGGGCTGCACTCAGCACTGCCAGCGTCGATGCCATGGGTACCGCCATGGCCGTGCAAAAGCAGGGCAGTGCCATCCTCAACATCGCGCACCAGTACGTCATCGTGCCGCGCGCCTTGCGTGGCACCGCCAATGTGGTGCGCAGCAGCGAGTTTGAGGTCGGCTCCGCCAAGACAGCCACCGTGCCCAACAGCGTGCGCGACACGTTCGAGGTCATCGCCGACGCCCGGCTCGATGCCAGTTCCGCCACGGCCTGGTACGGCTCGGCGAATCCGGCCGTCAACGACACCATCGAAGTCAGCTACCTCGACGGTAACCAGGCGCCCTACCTGGAGCAAAAGGACGGCTGGAGCGTGGACGGCACATCGTTCAAGGTGCGTATCGATGCTGGCGTCTCGCCGCTCGATTTCCGCACCCTGGCCAAGAACCCCGGCGCCTAAATGACCGCACGCTACCGGGGCCTGTGCCCCGGTAGCCGCACTCCTATCCATTCAGCTTTCCAAGGAATTCACCATGAAAAATTATGTACAGCCCGGCAAGGTCATCGACTTTGTAGCGGCCGCTGATGTTGTGTCGGGCCAAGTGGTTCGTATCGGTCAAATCATCGGAGTCGCCAGCGCGGACGTCGCCAGCGGCGCGGTGGGCCAGGCCCATATCGAGGGCGTCTTCTCCGTTCCTAAAGTCACGGGCGCTGTCATCGCCAAAGGCGAATCCCTCACTTGGGATGCGTCCGCCGCAGCATTTGATGACAACGCAGCCGTTGCCGCCTCCGGTGATGTGCAAGGCCCGCCCGCCGTGGCCTTCGAGGCAGCTGGCAACGGCGTGTTGACGCTGGCCGTACGCCTGACCGGCGTGCCTGGCACCGTTACCGCGTAACCGATTCAGCGTCCGCTCTCACGCCATGGCCCTTCCATTTGCCGCCCTCGTAGCCCGCGTCAATGCATCCGTGATGAGCAGGCTTGCTGACACCGAGGCAACCCTCTCCGGGGTTGCTGTCACCGGCATTCTGGAGTCCGGCTTTGAAGACGCCACGGTGGCGGGCTTCGGTGTCGCCGGCTCCTCGCCGCGCTTCACGCTGGCCAGCGCCAGCGTGCCCGCCAAACCCGAAGGCCTGCCCCTGGTCGTCACCAGCGGCCCCGCCGCCGGCAGCTACAAGGTCGCCAACGCCTACCCGGACGGCGCCGGCATGACAACCCTGCACCTTCTCCCAGCCTGATCGATTTTTAGGAACCTCATCATGACAATCTCCCTCACCGCCAGCGTCGGGCTGGCCCTCACCGCCGCTTATGCCAACTCGCTTGACATGGGCGCCGTCAGCTACCTTGCCAACTTCAAACCCAACTTCGTTTTCAGCGACGGCACCGGCGCCAACCAGGCCAAGTACCTTTTCACCGACACGCGCACCCTCGCGGCCTCGGCCACTGAAAACTTGGACCTCGCGGGCGTGTTGACAGATGCCTTCGGCAACACACTCACTTTCGACAAAATCAAGGCGCTGATCATCACCGCCGACGCCACCAACACCAACGATGTGCTGGTCGGTGGCGCTGCCACAGCCCAGGCCAGCGCCTTTTTTGGTGACGTCACCGATGTCGTCAAGGTCAGGCCGGGTGGCATGGTCGCCCTGGTCGCCCCGGACGCCACTGGCTACGACGTCACTGCCACCACCGCCGACCTGCTCAAGCTGGCCAACAGCGGCGCCGGCACCGGCGTCACCTACACCATCGTGCTCATTGGCGTCTAAGCCAAGGCCCGATCTCGCCACCCTTCATCTCCTCCTTTTTTAGTTTTTCAAGGACATCATCATGACCACTGAAACCGTCGCCACCGCCACACTGTCGGTATCCGCCACGCTGCCTGCCACCAATGACGCCGCCGGCTTTGCCGCGCTGATCTGGACGCCCATCGGCGAACTCACCGACATCGGCAGCGTCAAGGGCCGCTCGTACAACACCAGCACCCACGCCCCCATCGCCAGCGCCCAGCAGATCGAGAAAAAGGCCAGCTACAAGCTCGGCAATGCCGACATGACCGTCGGTTGGGATAGTGCAGACGCCGGCCAGGTCATCATCGAAACCGGCGCCAACAGCAACACCGCCACCTACGCCTTCAAGCTGGTCAAGCAGGGCGGCGGCATCCGCTACTTCACCGCCCAGGTCATGAGCTTTGTCGAAAACATGGGCAGCGTCGACAACGTCGTGCAAGGCCAGTTCACGCTCCTGCGCCAGACCGACACGATCTCGGTCTAACCCTGTTTTCTGGCCGCAATGCCACCCCTTTGCACCGACCTGCCTCGTGTCGCCTTCGTAGGGCGCGCGGGGTGGGCACGGGCATAAGCCGCTTCCTTGTTTACCCACTCCCTACGTAAAATCACCATGACCAAACTGTTCGACATCAAACTCCTGGCCATCGCCGCCCTCGCCACCATGGCTGTGCGTGATGCCAGTGGCGAAGCCCAGGTGGACGAAGCCGGCGAGCCGCTCACCATCACCCTCTACGGCCCCGGCTCCAAGCAGCACCAGAAGGCCAGACACGCCGCTGAAGAGCGCAACAGCACCCGTGTGCTTTCCCGCATGCAGGGCCGCGCTGGGGACAAGCAATCCGCTGCCGACAAAGCCGCTGAAAACGCCGAATTCCTCGCCGCCTGCACCGTCAGCTTCAACGGCTTCGGCTGCGGCGATCTGACCGGCCACGAACTGTTCAAGGCCGTCTACGCCGATCTGGAGATTGGCCACATCGCAGACGACGCGATGAAGTTCCTGGCTGAGCGTGCCAATTTTTTGAAAGTGCCGGCGAAGAGCTGAGCCTCTACGTGCGTCACGCGGCTTGGCTCAACGCCGCGCCGCGTGACAAGCGTGACAAAACAGACAAGCCCAAAGCCACAAGACTCAAAAAAATCCATGACGCCGGCGACACCCCCAGCTACCCGCCCAAGCCCTTGTGTGTCTACCTGGTCGGTTACCTGTTCGACGTGGGCCCCTCCATGCCCGGCGCCATGGGCAACGTGCCTTTGTCGCACAGCGAGATCAGGGACTGGCAGGAAAACACCGGCATCGAGCTGTCCGCCTGGGAGTCGCGCACGCTGCGCCGGCTCTCGAACGACTACCTCGCGTCAGCCCAGGCCGCCGAAAGCCCGGACTGCCAGCCACCCTACACCGCGTCCGGCGACGCGCAGCGATTGCAGCAAGTTGAGCTCCAGCAAAAGCTCGATCTGTTTTTAAGTTGACAGGAACAAGGCAGACACATGAACCCCGGCGATATCAACTTCAAACTCATGGCCGACATTGCCGACCTGCAGGCCAAGATGCGTGCAGCTGAAAACAGTGTGGGCGGCGCCATGTCGGGCATTCAGAAGCACGTTGATACGGTCAAGACTGCGCTGGCGGGTCTGGGTGTTGGTTTGTCGGTCGGCGCCTTCGCCGGCATGATCCGTGGCTCGATCGACGCCATGGACAGTCTCAACGACCTGAGCAAAACCACCGGCATTGCGGTCGGCGATCTTGCCGGCCTCAAGCTGGCCGCCAAGCAGTCGGGCGGCGATCTGGAGAGCATCGCAACCTCGGTCAGCAAGCTGTCGATTGCCATGGCCAAAGACCCTGACAAATTCGCCAAGCTCGGTGTCGATGCGAAAAAACCGCTGGAGGCCTTCAAGCAGTTTTCCGACATCACGTCCGTGATGACCGACGTGCAGTTACGCAATGCGCTGGCCCAGGACGTACTGGGTAAGTCGTACGCCGGCTCAATTCCTTTGCTTTCCGAAGGCGGCCAGAAAATCGGCGAGATGGTCGACAAGGGCAAGGCCCTGGCCGGCGTCACCCAAGACATGGCCGATCGCGCCGACGAGTTCAACGACATGATGGCTGAGCTGGAAACTGCCACCAGCGGCGCCAAGATGAAGCTGGCCGGTGAAATGCTACCGGCCATGATCGACATCACCAAGGCCATCACCACGGCCTACGAAGAGTCCGGAAAACTGGAGTCGATCTGGGTCGCGTTGGGTGCAATGGGGGCGTTTGTGTTTACCGACGAATTCTCAAGTGCCACGGTGAAAATTAAGAACCTACGCGTCGAGTTGGAATTCTTTGAGGAACGAAAAAAGAACACAGGACTTATTGATTCGCTGCTATTCGGTTACGGCAGCACGAACGACATCACGGGGAAAGTCGAAGGCATCAAAGGCCAAATCAAAGCCCTGCAGGATCTCCAAAGCAAGCCCGCGCTCGATGCCGCCGCCAAGGCCGCGAAAGTCAGGGCCGATGCTGCCAAAGCCAAAGAAGCGCAAGAGGCCGAAGCCAAGGCGAGGGAGCACCTACGGCTCAATGAAGAGGCCCAGAAGAAGGCCGCCAGCGAAGCCGCCGCCGCCCTCAAGGCGCAAGACTCGTTTGTCAAGGGCTTGCAAAAAGAGCATGACACCCTGATCCTCGGCACCAAACAGAGCAAGCTGCACGAGGCCGCCACGCTGGGTATCACCGGCAAGAAACTGGAGCTAGTCAAGATCTTGCTCAAAGAGATAGACGCCTACACAGCACTGTCGAAATCAAGGCTGGCAGAGAACCAGGAATACCTTGACACGCAAAAAGAAATTAACGATGCGTTTGTCTCTGACAGTAAAGCCCGCGAGCAAGGGCGACAGGCCGTCAATGACTACGCCCAGGCCATTGACGACCAGAACGCGCTGACCCAGCTTGAACTCGGCCTTTTCGGTCAAACGATAGAAGCTCGTAATGTCGCCCTCGGCCAGTACCGGGTGGAGCTCGACCTGAAAAAGCAGATCGAGGCCATCAACTCAAATGCCGGTTACGACGAAGCGCAGCGGGTGGTGGAGCGCGCTCGCGCCAGTTCGGCCGCCGCCATCGCGGCCAACAACGTTGCAGTGCAGGCGCACCTTCAGGCGCAAAACGACATGTGGGCCAGCGTGGACAGCACCGCCCACGATGTATTTGTTGACGTGGCGAATGGCGGTATGGACGCCTTCGAGCGCATCGGCAAGACGCTGAAATCGGCTGTGCTGGACATGCTGTACCAGATGACGATCAGGAAATGGATTTTCCAGATCGCCGGCAGCACGACGGGCGGAAGTGTAGCGGGGGCCGGCATGGATGCCATGAGCGGCGTAAGCGCGGCGAGCAGCGCCAGCAGCCTCTACAGCACCGGATCCGCTGTAGGTGGCATGGCCAGCAGCGCATATGCAGGATACACAGCAGCGGCTTACGAGGCCACCATGGGCGCCGCCTTTGTCGGGCCAAGTGTGGCAGGTGCAGGTGGGGCAATGGGGGCCGGGTCGTCGTTGTACGGCGCTATGGCCGGCATGGGTCCGGTCGGCTGGATTGCGCTCGCAGCCATTGCCATCGCGGCACTGGCGCCAACCGGAGACGGCCACTCCCAAGTGTCATGGGCCGGGAGTGGCTACGGCATCACCGGCGCCAACAACACCAACGACGCCAGCAGCATCGCCATCGCCACCAGCATCAACGATCAGTACGGCTCCCTCGCTGACTCACTCGGCCTCAAGAATGACGAGCTCGTCTCCGGCACCTTCGCCTCATTCCACACCGGCCTGCAAAGCCTGATTCAGGTGGCCGGGTCCGTCAACGGCCAGCAGGTTTACTCGGCGGTCGATGACAAGGGCGGCGCACTGCTCGCCCGCGACCAGGCCGACGCCTCGGTGTTCAACGCCGAATTCGGCTCCGAAGTCTCCATGCTTCTGATCAAGGCCATGGGCGCGCAAACCGACCTGCCCGAGACGATCAAGAAAATCATCGAAGGCGCCACCATCAAGACCTCGACCGCCGTGCTGGCCATGGTCAACACGGTGGTGGGCGGCGTCGAAAACCTGCGCACGGCGCTGGACCACTTGCCCTTCGCCGAACTCGGCACGCTGTCATTCGACGCAGCCTCGGGCCTGATCGAACTCTCCGGCGGCCTGGACGCGCTGAAGACCAACCTCGGCAGCTACCTGGACAACTTTTACTCAGTCGAAGAAAAGCGTGTCCAGACCGCCAAGAACATCGCGGAAGTCCTAAACGCCGCCGGCGGCGCCATCACCGGCGATCAAGTCGGCAGCACCTCGCGCGAGCAGTTCCGGGCACTTGCCCAAGCGCAAGACCAGGAGACGGAGTCCGGCCGCAAGATGTACGCCGCACTGCTGTCAGTCAACGCCGCGTTTGCCAGCATCACGCCAGAAGCAAAAGACGCTGCAGCCGCGATTGCCGACGCGGCCGCCGCGCTGAAAACCCTGCTCGACGCCGCCACCAGCAACGCCGACGCCGCCTACGCGGCCCTGGAACGCGCCGTCGCCGCCCAGCGTGTAGGGCTTGAATTGACGCGCGACCTGGCCAGCGAGCAGGTCGATGCTATCCAGTCAGTATTTGACACGCTAAAGACCAATGTGCAGGCGCTCTACGGCCAAGTCGCCAGCACCGCCGCCATGCAAACCGCCCAAGGCAATGCCTTCATTGAGCAAGCCCTGGCCGCCGCCCAAAGCACCGGCTACCTGCCCGACAGCTCGGCCCTGGGTGATGCCATCAGCGCCGCACGCTCAGGCGCCGACAGCGCAATCTACGCATCCCAGGTAGACGCCGACTTTGCCCGCCTGGTGCTGGCCGGCAAACTGAGCCAGCTGCAGGACATCAGCGGCGACCAGCTCACCGAAGCGCAGCGGGCGCTGCGGCTTGCAGAAAGCCAGCTGACGGCGCTGGATGACATCCTGACCCATGCGCAGGCCCAGCTTGACGCCGCCAACGGCATCAACACCTCGGTGCTGACGGTGACGCAGGCGCTCAACGCCTTCGCCGCCTCCATCACCGCCCTGGTGGCGGAGCGCACGGCGCAAGACCTGCCGACGTCGACCGTCGCCGCCGCGCAAGCCGGCTTGGCCGCCAGCTCATCAACCCTGATGGACAACGTGAGCAGCTACGGCGCAGCCCATGGACCTGATGCCTACTACTTCACCAAGGGTGTCAACGACTTAGCCTCCACGCTGGCGATGGGCGACATGCTGGGTGAGCTGATGGGCAAGACGGCCGCTCAGGCGATCTTGGACACGACCGGGCACACCGTGGCGTACTGGACAGAAGCAAACCGTCAGTTTGACGCAGGCCTCGCGCCCACCACCTCCTCGATCAAGGGCTTCGCCGCCGGTGGCGATCACGCGGGCGGCCTGCGCATCGTCGGCGAACGGGGTATCGAGCTGGAGGCCACCGGCCCATCGCGCATCTGGAACGCCGATCAAACCCGCTCCATGCTGCAAAGCGGCGGCTCGGACAACAGCGAGTTTGTGGCTGAAATGCGCCTGCTGCGTGAATCCAATGAGGCCATGCGACGTGAGCTGGAAAAGATTGCAAGAAGCACCGGCAGCACCGACAGCACCCTGCGAAACGTGACCCAAAACGGCACATCACTGAATGCCACCCTCGTATGAACGTCATCCCACCTCTTGCCATCACCGATGCCCGGCTGACCTCCAGCACCGTCGTGGAGGTGGCGCCCGCAGCCTATGCTGGCGGCACCACCTATGCCCTCAACGCCACCGCCAGCGTGGCCGGCGCGGCCGGGTTGATCACCGTTTACAAATCGCTGCAAGCCGGCAACATCGGCCACGCCCCGGCCAGCTCGCCCACCTGGTGGGTGAGCATCGGCGACACCTACCAGGTCTACGCCGGTGCCACAACCTACGCCCTGGCGGACTACGTGCTCGACGCGACGGCGCATCTGGTTTACCGCTCGGTGGTGGCGGGCAATGTCGGCCAGGCGCTGACCGACACCACCAAATGGCAGTTGATCGGCCCCAGCAACCGGCACGCCATGTTTGACCTCAAGCGCAACACCGCCACCATCGTGCCGGGCTCGCTCACCGTGGTGCTCACCACTGGCGTGCGCGTCAACTCGTTCATGGTGAGTGGCATGGTGGCCAATGCCGCCGTGGTGACGGTGAGCAGCGGCGGCGTCACCGTCTACACCCGCACTTACGACCTCAACACCCGAGAAGTGCTGGACTGGTATGACTACTACTTTGCGCCGTTTTCGACCCAGCCCAGCCTGATCGAATTCGACTTGCCGCCGTACACCAACGCCGTCATCACCGTGACGCTATCGGCCACGTCGGGCAACGTCGAGTGCGGCGCCTGCTCCATCGGCACCTATGAATTCATCGGCGATGTGGAGTACGACGCCGAATCCGACGTGCTCAACTTTTCCACCGTCACGCGCGATTTTGACGGTGGCACCAGCGTCATGGTGCCCCGGCGCAATGTGCCGCGCACCGTGCAGAGCATCTTTGTCGACAAGACCCGCGTCAACCGTGTGCGTGCGCTGCGTGATGCGCTCGGCGGTGAGCCAGCCATCTATGCCGGGCTGATCGACAGCGGCGACGGCTATTTCGAGTCGCTGCTGATCGTCGGTTTTTACAAGCGCTTTTCGATCAGTCTCAAACACCCCACCAAAGCAATCATCAGCCTCGAGCTGGAGGAAGTCTAACCATGGCCCTGACCCCACCCCCGACCGCGCCCACCACGGCGGACCCGACCACCTTTGCTGCGCGTGCCGATGCGCGCATTGCCTGGGAGTCGGTCAATGTGGCTGAGCTGGAGGCGTTTCAAGCCGCACTAACATCCATCGCCGCCGGTACCGCGTTCGCGATCCCCTACACGTTCAGCACGACCACAACGGATGCCGACCCCGGCGCGGGGTATCTGCGCCTCGATAACGCAACGCAGAATCTGGCGACCACGATCCGCGCAGATTTGGCTGGCGCGGACGGTTCGACATGGACCGACGTGCTCAATCTGATTGACGATAGTACGAGTGCCATCAAAGGATTCGTCATGCTGCAAAAGCTTGGCGATGCGACCAAATGGCTACTATTCAGCGTGTCGGCCCTTGCGTTGCCGTCCGGCTACAAAAACATCATGGTTGCCGTCGTCGCGTCCAGTGCTGCAAGTCCGTTCGCCAATGGCGATTCGCTGATTTTCAAGTTTACGCGGAATGGCGACAAGGGCGACGCGGGTGCGGCGGCGACGCTACCGATTGTGGCGGCGGGCGGAACTGTGGACGCAATTACCGCCGACTTCAGTCCCAATTTGACGCTGACTGATAAAACGCTTTGCTTCGTGGTCTGCGCGGGAGCTAACACCCTGACGAATCCGACGTTTGCGCCGGACGGATTGACGGCGCAAACGATTACTGCGCGGGGCGGCGCTGCGTTAAATGTCGGCGATATTCCGGCTGGCGGCTTTGTCGCGATATTTGAATATAACTTGGCGGGTACGTGCTGGGAGCTTCTGAACCCATCCGCTTCCAGCGCGGGTGATCATCGGATAATACTTGCTACCGGAAACGGCTTCGGCTCGACGAATACAAAAATACGTAGATTTACCACGACGGTGACTAGCACAGGCACCGCTATATCGTATGCCGATAGCGCGGCCAATGGCGCGACTTTCACGATTAATGCAGCCGGGCTTTATGCGATCACCTCGGTGGAGGAATCGGCGGGCGACAACCCTTTCGGCATATCGGCAAACTCCGCAGAGTTGACCACCAACATTCAATCCGCAACAACCGTAAGTCGATTGATTGCGTCAACGACCCGTGCGTCCAGTATCCCATCGGCAGTTAGTGTCACCGCTCGACTTGCGGTTAATGATGTCATTCGCGCTCATAGCAACGGAAACCTAACTAACGGCAACACCTGCCGTTTTTCAATCGTGAAGGTTGGATCATGAAACTCTTGGTAAATGCGCCATTCGGCAGGCAGGAGCTGATTGAAGTGGGCGAGGGCGGCGGTTACTTCGACCCGGCCCGCGTCTTGTGGGACGAGCGCGTCGACGGCCCGCTGCCGGAAACCACGATGGGCGGAATGGTGCGGGTGGGCGGCGCTTTGGTGCTTGATGCTGCGATTCTGGCAGCGTCGGTCGCCATAGTGAGAGACGCCGCCAAGGCTGACAAATGGGAAGCCATCAAAGCCGAGCGCGACCGTCGCACCCAAACGGGCGGCTACTACGTCGCGCCGCACTGGTACCACTCAGACACTTTCTCGCGCACGCAACAACTCGGGCTGGTCATGCTGGGCGTCAACATCCCATCGGGCACGCTCTGGAAAACGCTGGACAACGGCCTGATTGCGATGACGCAGACGCTTGCCGGCCAGATTTTCGGCGCGGCGGCGGCCAGTGACATTGCCATTTTCGCGGCGGCACAAACGCACAAGGCGGCTATGGAAGCCAGTGCGGACCCGACGGCCTACGACTTCTCGGGCGGATGGCCGGTGATGTATGAGGCGGCACCGTGAAGGTTGCCTTCTACAAATCCACCCGCCCCGGCATTGCGGGCATCTACAACCGGTTAGTGCGCTGGTGGACGCGCAGCCCGTACAGCCATGCCGAATTGATTTTCAGCGACGGATGGGCCGCGTCGTCCTCCTTTGCGGATGGCGGCGTTCGCTTCAAGCGCATCGACTTCGACCCGGCGCATTGGGATTTTGTTGAGATTGACGGGAATGAGGCGGCTCCGCGCCAGTGGTTCCATGCCCATGATGGCGACCTTTACGACCTGTGGGGCAATGTCGGCTTTGTTGTCGGCCCCGTGCCTGACGACCCCGACAAGAGATCCTGCGCCGAAAGCATCGCGGCGGCGCTGGGTTATGCCGAAAGCTGGCGCTACAGCCCGGCCATTTTGCACAGCGCGCTATCCAACCTAAACCACAGTGCAGCCTTTGAGCTTTTGGCCATAAAAGGAGCCGCGTAAAACATGAACAACAACGCCTCAGACTTCATCTCGCTGTCGATATTTATCGCGGCGCTGATTTTCAGCCAGGAGGCAGCGGCCATCGTCGGACCCTACGTGGCGATCATCGCGGCCGCATCCATCGGCGCATCGTTTGCCTTGGCCCGGCGCGATAAAGCGACCCGCACCGGCGCGGCCGTGTTTTTTGCCCGGGTCGTGGGTCTGGCGGTGCTGCTGACCGTGGTGCTGGCGCAAATCGCCAGTGCCTATTACCCGGCGATCCATGAGCGCTTGATGCTGATCCCGATCGCGCTGCTGGTCGGCTTTATCGGCGACGAGTGGCCGCGCCTGCTGGACAAGGTCTTGGCAAAGTTGCTGGGCCTGATTGACTTTTTCCGCAAGGGCCAGCCATGAACGAGCTCTATCTTTTCGCCCTGGCCAATGCGGCCTTGTGTGCCTGTGTGCTGATGATTTCAGTGTGTCGACTCAACGGGATGCACGGCAGCGTGCTGCTGCGGGTGCGCAGCGAATACGCCGGGTATATCGGCGCGGCGGTGCTGTCAGCGCTGCAGCCGTGGTGGGGCGAGTGGCCGCAGTGGGGCAGCGTCGGCATGGCCAGCGCCTTGCTGCTGGGCCTGCTGTGCAGCAGCCACGCCTGGCACGGCGACCGGGCGCCGGCAGTGGCAACGGACCGGGGTGATTTACGCAACATGGACGGGAGCGCGATATGAAACCAACCCTCACAGACCAAGACTTCACAGACGCCGCCGCCGAGCTGGTGTGCGAAGTGGCGGCGATCCGCGCAGTGTGCCAAGTGGAGGCGCCCAAGGGTGGCTTCAATCCGGACGACTCTCCAGCCACGCTGTTCGAGGGCCACAAGTTCTACAAATACACGGCGGGCCGGTTCGCGGTGCAGGCGCCGGATCTGTGCTTCAAGGTCTTGACGCGTGCGCACTACGGCAAGACCTGGCAGCAGGAGCAGGCCCGGCTGCAGCGCGCCATGGAGTTGGACCGCGAGGCAGCGCTGAAATCGGCGAGCTGGGGTAAGTTCCAGATCATGGGTTTTAACCATGCGATGGTCGGCTTTGCGTCGGTGCAGGCGTTTGTCAACGCGATGTATGTCGGCGAGCGCGAACAGCTGCTGGCCTTTGTGCGCTATGTGCAGACGGCTGGGCTGGCCCCCGCTTTGCGCCGGCGTGACTGGGCCGCGTTTGCCCACGGCTACAACGGGCCGGCGTATGCGGACAACGACTACGACGGCAAGATGGCGAAGGCGTTCGCCGGGTTTGAGGTGCTGGCGTGAGTCTCGATAAAGCAATCCAGCACGGAAAAGAGCATCGTAAAGGCTACCGCACGCGCGGAAAGGCGGGAGAGAACGACAAGACCTGCCGGCCGCACGGGTCGTGCACGCACTGCGAGCGAAATCGAAAGTTTGGCTTTCGTCGGCTGGTCGCGCTGTCAGCTGGGCGCGATTTACTCAGTGAGGTGCTTGCGTGAGCGCGCTAGCCTGGCTCAATCCGGCGCGCTGGCTGATGCTGCTCGCGGCCGTGGGGGCGCTGACGCTGGGTTACTACGCCTGGGCGGATCATCAGCAAGGCATCGGTGATGCTCGCGCCACCGTGCGCTGGACTGCAGCCCTTGAAAAACAGAAGGGTGAAGCGGCCCGTGTGCTGGCGGTCGAGCGGGCCAAGGTGGCGGCCGTCGAGCTGGCGCTGCAGGACATCAAAAACACTCAGGAGTTGCAAGATGCGGGACATCAAAAAACAGTGGCGGGCCTGTCTGCTCGTCTGCGTGACCTCGCTGGCCCTGCTGGGCGGCTGCGCGACCCTCACGCCGCCGGATGTGGGGGCGGTGGTGGTGGCACCCCGGGTGCAGTTGCCAGCGCCACCGGTGATCGTGCAGACGACGCAGGCGAAGCCTTCGGGTTACTTTCAGCGCAGCTTTCTGGACTACTTCGAGAGCGGCTCCGAGAGGCCGATGACATCAACAACGCCTACGCCAGCTGCAGGGCTGACGCCTTCGCGGTGAGAGTAGCTCCATGATGGACAATGCAAAACATGATCGATGCAACCGAACTGCTTGAGGCCCTGACCGTCTACCGAAAGAAGCTGGTGAGCGCTGGCCACCCTCTAAAAGCCGCTGCCGTCGAGCACTGCATCAAGATCGTGCGCCGCTTGTCCAAATAGAAAAAGCCCGTCGGGCCGCATTGCGCGGTTCGGCGGACTTTTTTTCGTTTGTGCCGCTCAGGATCCAGCAGGAGCCGCGTCACCAGACTGACCGAAGTAGTCAAGATAGCGCGGTGCTTTAATTGCAGATTGACCCTTGACGTGGGTGGTCCACTTGCCACACCATTGAATTCTCCACTTCCAACGTTCTTCCAGTTTCACGGCATCTCCTTAAATCACTGTGATTGCAAACAGTAGTTTAGGCATTTGTCGTCAAGGTGGTCGAGCTGGCGGCCGGACTGAGGTGTGGAGGCTTTGAGTCTTGCAGCCGTTCCGGCGTAGCTTTTGGCGTAGCTTTTTGTAAAAAACATAGCTCTTCATTGGGGCGGTATGTTCTGCCATTGAACTACACCCGCGAGCCCTGTAGTTTACTTCAGGATGTCCCCAAAGTAGCGGAACTTGGCCAGATGTTGGTTTTCAGTGGCTGCCCCGCTTTCATCACGACTCCAGCGATTTTGCGCCGTTCGGGAGTTGCATTGCGTTGGCGTCAGTGGCGGGACTCCAGTTGAGCCGAAAGACGCTGACCACCTTCGCCAGCCTCGCCGCTTGCGCATTGAGACTTTCCGCAGCGGCGCTGCTTTCCTCTACCAAGGCTGCATTTTGGAGCGTGACCTGATCAATGCGGGAGACAGCGTCGCTGATCAGGCTGATGTCACGGTATTGCACTGAAGTGGCACTGTGAATTTCGCCAATGAGTTCGTTGACGCGTTGAACCTGTTTGACGATTTCATGCATTGACAGACCGGCATCGTTCACTTGGCGAGCGCCAGCTTCGACTTTTCCCACGTTATCGCCAATCAGTTTCTTGATTTCCTTGGCGGCATCGGCCGAGCGATGGGCGAGTGATCGAACTTCACTGGCCACAACGGCAAATCCGCGTCCCTGTTCGCCGGCGCGGGCTGCTTCCACGGCCGCATTGAGCGCCAGGATATTCGTCTGGAACGCAATGCCGTCGATGACGCCTGTGATGTCGCTGATCGTCCTGGAGGATGTGGCGATCCCCTGCATGGTGGCGACCACTTCGGCCACCGCGTTGCCTCCTGCAGTTGCCGAGGTCGAAGCGCTCGCGGCTAATCGGTTGGCCTTGTCTGCGATGTCCGCATTGTGTTTGACGGTACCGGTCAGTTGCTCCATCGACACCACGGTTTGCTGCAAATCGCTGGCTTGCTCTTCAGTCCGATGGCTCAGATCCGAATTGCCCGTGGCGATCTCTGCAGACCCGGTCGCGATGCTGTCGCTGCTCTGGCGTACTTCCCCCACCAATCTGGCCAGACGTTCACGCATGGTTGCCATGGCGGCCATGACACTGCCGCTGTCATCTGCTTTGGTGTGAACCGTCATGCTCAGGTCGCCTTCCGCAATGGCCAGCGCGATGCGTGCCACCTCGGCAGGTTCACCGCCCATTTGGCGCGCAATAGAACGAACGACGATGATGGCGGCACCGATACCCACCACCAGGGCCACGCCGCAGGCAATGGCCAGCAACAGGAGAGAAAGGTGGAAGATGGTTGTCCCATTTTGGGTGAGCTGGCTGGCAATGGCCGACTTGAATTCCCATTCCTTGTCGATGGCGAGGGCGGTGGCCTTGAACAATCTTTCGGATTTTCCGGTGAAAAGTCTGCGTGCTTCTTCTGTCCTGGACGGATCGGCCAATGACTCACGTGAAATGACTTTGAGTTTGTCCCAGTTGGCCATGGCCAGGCTGGCCGTTGACATCACGTTCTTCCAAAGCTCCCGGTCTTCCTCGCCCGTCAGCAGCTTCTCGTGTTCTGCGAGGGCCGCATTGAGTTGGGTGCCCGCTTCTGCGATTGCGGTCTCCAGCGTGGTCATTTCGTCACCGGAGACGGTCATGAGGTGTTGGGCCTGCAGCATCCGGATCGCAGCCACCTTAGCTTGCCATGACCTGACGGCCTGCAAAGAGGGCGTCGTATTGGCCGTGTAATAGTCCAGCGCGCCATGGATGGCACTGATTTGTTTGGCCGCCATGCCGGCGATGCCCATCAGCATGACCAGCAGCAGACCAAAGGCCCAAGCAAGCCTCGTACTTAGCTTCATTTTCGCTAAAAAATTCATGTTCCTTGCTCCATGCGCATATTTCAGGCGATGCTGATTTGCACCGGATGCTGTTACTTCAAGATATCGCCCACGCACAGGTATTTGATCTCCACATAGTCATCGATGCCATGATGCGAGCCTTCGCGGCCGAGTCCCGACTGCTTGACGCCGCCAAACGGCACGTGCTCGCTGGCCAGGATGCCGACGTTGATGCCGACCATGCCGTATTCCAGCGCCTCGCTGACGCGGAAGATGCGCCCAACGTCGCGGCTGTAGAAATAGCTGGCCAGGCCGAACTCGGTGTTGTTGGCCGCATCAA
>NZ_QEII01000228.1 GCF_003347515.1 Rhodoferax ferrireducens
ACAGCCGTTACCGCTCAGTGGTGCTCACGGCCATCATCATGGGCAACATTCCGCTGGCGCTGGTCGGCAGCGTGATCGCCCTGTGGATTTCCGGTCAGCCACTGTCGGTGGCGGCGCTGGTGGGCTTCATCACACTGACCGGCATTGCCACGCGCAACGGCATTCTCAAAATCAGCCACTACATCAACCTGTGCGCTTTCGAGGGTGAAAAGTTTGGCCGCAAAATGATCGTGCGCGGCTCGCTGGAGCGCCTGACGCCGGTGCTGATGACGGCCCTGGTGGCGGCCTTTGCCCTGGTGCCTTTGCTGGTGTCGGCGGATGCGCCCGGCAAGGAAGTGCTGCACCCGGTGGCGGTAGTGATTTTTGGTGGCTTGATCAGCTCCACCCTGCTCGACAGCCTGCTCACGCCCCTGATGTTCTGGCTGTGGGGCGAGAAGCCGCTGGCGCAGTTGCTGGAAGCGCACGACAGCGAGAACTACTGATTTAGATTAAACCGCCCCCTGGGGCAATGACATAAAAGGAAATCATCATGACAAATGCATCACGACTCGCCGCCATTCTGGCCACCGCTTTGACCTTGGCAACTGGCGTCACGCCCGCCCTGGCGCACGACGATGCGCCCCATCCCGACACGTTAAAGGCCGCGCATGGCGGCCAGTTGGGTATGGCCGGGTCCTTGAGCTACGAACTGGTGGTAGTGAAGGACGACAAGGACGCGAAGGAAAGCCCGGTCATGGTGTATGTGACCGACCACGCTGGGCGGAAAGTTCCCACGGCCGGGGCCAGTGGTACCGCCACGATCCTGGCCGGAAAACTGAAGGCCAGCGCCACGCTCCAGCCGGATGGCGACAACCGCATGAAGGGCATCGCCAAATACGCCGCGACGCCCGACATGAAAGTGGTGGTTTCCGTCACGCTGTCGGGCAAACAGCCCGAGCAGACGCGCTTTACGCCAATGGCTGCTGCGAAGGATGGGCATACCGATCACACCCATTGAACGTTTCGGATTAATCCTGTTTGGAGATTGGCCCCACCCATTTCGTTGCCCCGGGGTCGGCAACACGTTGATTGAAGGAGTCCCACAATGAAGAACCTGGCCATCACAACCCTTGCCGCCGCACTCGCGTTTGGCTCGCCCGCGTTTGCTGAAGATGCCCATCATCCGGAGACAGCTGCGTCGGCGGCCAAGACCGTGCCCGCCAAACCTGTGGTGAAGAACCCCGCCCCCACCGTGCAGAAGATGCAGGACAACGTCAAGAAAATGCAGCCCCAGCTCGATCGCATCGCCAAGGCCAAGACCGATGAGGAGCGGCAGAAAGCCATGGCCGAACACATGAGCACCATGCAGGAGAACATGATGATGGCCCGCGGCATGCAGGCCGACACCATGGGCTGCCCCATGATGGATGAGATGGGCAAAGGCATGATGGGTAAGGAAATGATGGGCAAGGGCGGCATGGGCATGATGATGGGCGGCGCCAAGGCCGAAGGCGCGCCGGATCACATGCAGCAGATGGAAAAGCGCATGGACATGATGCAGGACATGATGAAGATGATGATGGATCGCATGCCGGCGCCGGCGGCCAAATAAAGCAGTCATCGTCATGAACCATGACCCTGGAGGGCCTGAGACCCCGCCCGGTTTTTGGGGCTCCCGCTACGCCATCGGCTTGATCGTCATCGGGGCCGTCGCGGGCTATTTTCTGCTGACAGAGCACCGCGCCCACTTCTTCGGTGCACTGCCGTATTTGCTGCTGCTGGCCTGCCCGCTGATGCATGTCTTCATGCACCTCGGTCACGGTGGTCATGGTCCTCACCATGGTGGCAACGGGCCTGGCGCTGGAGCCGACAAATCGGAGCAACCCAGGCAGGGAGGTCCTTCATGAACCACGACACGCCGTCCTACGGGCTATGGCTGCTGGTGATTTTCAACTCGGCGATATTCATCATGTTCGCCTACAGTTTTTTCAAGCCGGCAACGGCGCGAGACTGGCGAACCTTTGGCGCATTCGCAGCCTTCATCGTCGCGCTGTTTGTCGAGATGTACGGTTTCCCCTTGACCATTTACCTGATGTCTGGATGGCTGCAGACCCGGTATCCGGGCCTGGACATCCTGAGCCACGATTCAGGGCACCTGTGGTCCACCTTGCTGGGCGAGAAGGGTAATCCACACTGGGGTGTCCTGCACATTGCCAGCTACATCTTCCTGGCTTTCGGCTTCTACCTGCTGTCCAACGCGTGGCGTGTGCTGTACCACGCGCAACGCCAGCACACGCTGGCCACCACCGGGCCTTATGCCGTGATTCGGCATCCACAGTACGTCGCCTTTGTGCTGATCTTGCTAGGCTTCCTGCTGCAGTGGCCGACGCTGCTGACCCTGCTCATGTTCCCCATTCTGCTTGTCATGTATGCGCGTCTCGCGATTACGGAAGAGGCGGAGATGAATGCGCAGTTTGGCGAGGCCTTTGAGCAATATGCGCAGCGTACGCCGCGCTTTTTTCCGCGATTACCGGGTCGGTCAGTCGCTCATTAGCCGCCATTCAACCCCAACCTCATTGGAGAAATTCATGACACAATTTCATCGCACTGCACTGACCCTCGCGCTTGCTGCGGCCTGTGCCGGTTCAGGTGCCCAAACCTCTGCAGCGGCAACGCTGAGTAGTTCAAAAAATGCTACGGCGCAGCTTGCCGAACCTAAGGTCGAAAAGCTTGCGATAGCGGCCGATCCAATAAAAAAGGCTGTACTCATTGGTCGTGTCACCACCGGCGACATGATTTTTCAATTGGAACTCGAAGGTTCGGAACCGATGTGGATGCAGATGGGCAACCCGCCCGCTTGGGGCGCACATAAACCTGGCGCCGACGAGCGCTACCACGTCGAGCTAAAACTGACGGACCCAAAATCCAAGACGCGCATTCCCTACGCAAACATAAACTTCGCAGCGACAAACAAAGAGACTGGCAAGACCGTCACGTTGCCTTTGCCGCCCATGTGGGGTAGCAGCGGCCTCCACTATTCGGCCAACAGCGCGCTTCTGGGTGACGGTACCTACACTGCGACGGTAACGGTCGATGTACCGACGTTTCAACGCGAGTTGAAAGACAAAGACCTGTGGTCCAAGGCGGTGAGTGCCAGGTTCCATTTCAGACTTGCGGATGGCAAGTTGACTGAAGTCTCGCAGGCAAGCCGCTAGCGCCTGCCGGTGGTTTCCTCTTTGGCCTCGCTGCAGCAATTGGGATTAAATCTCAACTTTTTTGTTGCTGCAAGAATGTGTCTTCTGCCGCACAGACGTCGGCAGGAATCCAGCGTAGATTCATTCCGGTACGATTTTTGAAACGTTTTTTGCTGGAGAGAAATTATGAAGAACTTGCTTGCTGTGGCTGTTGGTGCAGTGCCTCTGTTGACTACCGGCGTCTCGTTCGCGCAGAACGGAAACATGATGAATGGTGGCGGGTGGGGCTCAGGCTGGATGGGTGGCTATGGCGGAATATGGATGCCAATCCTGCTTGTCGTGGTTGTCGTCCTCGTGGCCTGGATCGTCAAGCGAGGCGGAAAATGATCAAAATCAAACAATATGGCACGCCAGGCGCATCCGCCCTTAAGCGTGCTTGCGCGTGCAAGCGCCATACCAACAGGCGCCGCTTGTACATCGAGTCCTCCTCGCTGTTTTCAATGTTACTTAAACCACAAAGGAGTCTCTCATGAGCTATTTTCGATTTATTCCACTGGCCCTTGCCCTCACCACCGCTAGCGCCCTGGTCGCCTGCAACACCGCTCCGGGGATGCCGATGGGCGCCGCATCGGCCACCAGCATGACGACACCCGACCCCATGGCCAGGATGGATGCGCAGATGAAGACCATGCGCGACATGCACGAAAAAATGATGAATGCCAAGACGCCGGAAGAGCGCAGCAAGTTGCGGGCCGAACACATGAAGGCCATGCACGACGGCATGGACATGATGGGTGGCATGTCCCCTGGCGGCATGGGCGGAATGAAGGGCATGATGGGCATGCAAGGCATGGCTGGCGACATGGGCGCGCGCCAGCAGATGATGGAGAAGCGCATGGACATGATGCAGATGATGATGAAAATGATGATGGACCAAACGCCGGCTGCGCCTGCCAAGTGAAGTGAGGCGCCGCGCCACACCGTGATTTATTCAAATCATCCCCCCAACATTCCTGAAAGGAAATCACCATGAACTCTGGCAACCAGACGCCCCCACAGACCCCGGTCGATGCGCGGCCCGAATCCTTGTCATACGGTTTTCACGCCAAACTCGGTAAGGCCGACTTCGCCGCTTCCATCGAACGCGTGAGTGCCGCACTGAAGGCGGAGGGTTTCGGCATATTGACCGAGATTGACGTGCAGGCAACGATGAAGAACAAGTTGGGCATTGATGTTCCGGCGCACCGCATCCTGGGCGCCTGCAACCCCCCGCTGGCGCATCGCGCGTTGACGGCCGAACCCGACATTGGCTTGCTGCTGCCATGCAATGTTGCCGTACGCCAGGACGCAGAAGGTCAGGTGACGGTCGGCTTCATCGACCCGATGGCGATGCTGCAAATGACCGATAACCTGGAGGTCGCGCAGGTGGCGCGGGAGGCGCGCGAGCGGCTGCAGCGGGTATGCGCCACCCTGATCTGAAAAGAGCAAGAGCAAGAGCAAGATCATGAACACGGTCAGCGTCACGCCTACTGGCACGATCTACACCTGCCCGATGCACCCGGAGATACGCCAGGACCATCCCGGCAACTGTCCCAAGTGCGGCATGACGCTGGAGCCCTTGCTGCCAGACCTTGATGATGACAACCCCGAGCTGCGCGACTTTCAGCGCCGCTTCTGGTGGACCCTTCCGCTGACGGCCATTGTGTTTGTGCTGGCCATGTTCGGTCATCGCCTGCAGTGGATGGACATGACCGTGCAGAGCTGGGTGGAGCTGGTGCTGGCAACGCCCATCGTGCTCTGGGCTGGCTGGCCGTTCTTTACGCGCGGCTGGCAGTCCATCGTGAACCGCAGTCCCAATATGTGGACGCTGATCGGTCTGGGCACCGGCGCGGCTTTTGTCTACAGCGTGGTGGCCACCGTCGCGCCGCAGGTGTTTCCGGCCTCGTTCATCTCCATGGGCCGCGTGGCCGTGTATTTCGAAGCGGCGGCTGTGATCATCTCGCTCACCTTGTTGGGCCAGGTACTGGAGCTCAAGGCCCGCTCGCAAACCTCGGCGGCGATCAAATCCCTGCTCGGCCTGGCGCCCAAGACGGCCCGCCGTATTCGCGTCGATGGCACCGAGGAGGACGTGGCGCTGAGCCATGTGCATGTGGGCGACTTGCTGCGCGTGCGCCCTGGCGAAAAGGTGCCGGTGGACGGCGTGGTGACTGAAGGCGGCAGTTCGGTGGATGAGTCCATGCTCACCGGCGAGCCCATGCCGGTGAGCAAGCGCGTGGGCGACAAAGTGATCGGCGCCACGCTCAACACCAGCGGTGCACTGGTGATGCGGTCAGAAAAAGTCGGCTCATTGACGGTGCTCGCGCAGATCGTGCAGATGGTGGCGCAAGCCCAACGCTCCAGGGCGCCGATGCAACGCATGGCCGACCTGGTGGCCGGCTATTTTGTGGTCACGGTCGTGATCATCGCCGCGCTCACGTTCTTCGGTTGGGGACTGTTCGGGCCCGAGCCGCGCTGGGTGTTCGGTCTGATCAATGCCGTCGCCGTGCTGATCATTGCCTGTCCTTGCGCCCTGGGGCTGGCCACGCCGATGTCCATCATGGTCGCCACCGGTCGCGGCGCCACGCAAGGTGTTCTGTTCCGTGACGCGGCGGCCATCGAGAACCTGCGCAAGGTTGACACCCTCATCATCGACAAGACCGGCACCCTGACCGAGGGCCGCCCGACGTTTGAGCGCGCAGTCCCCGCGCCCGGGTTTGAGGCCAACGAGGTCTTGCGCCTGGCAGCCAGTTTGGACCAGGGCAGCGAACACCCGTTGGCCGAGACCGTCGTGCGCGCCGCCCGCGAGCGCGGCATGACGCTGGACAAGCCGGAGAACTTCGAGTCCAGCTCGGGTATCGGCGTGCGCGGACAGGTCGCAGGGCGTCAGCTGGCGCTGGGCAATACCACGCTGATGCAGCAGATCGGCGTTTCGGTCGCCGCCCTGGTGCCGCAAGCCGAAGCCTTGCGGGCAGAAGGCGCCAGCGTGATGCACCTGGCGGTCGATGGCCAGTTGGCGGGCTTGTTGGCCGTGTCCGATCCGATCAAGGCCAGCACGCCCGAGGCCCTGGCGACATTGAAAGCGGCCGGCTTGCGCATCGTGATGGCGACTGGTGACGGCCTGACCACGGCCAGGGCCGTCGCGGCCCGTCTGGGCATCGGCGAGGTGCATGGCGAAGTCAAGCCGGCGGACAAGCTGCTGCTGGTCGAGCGATTGCAAAAGGAAGGGCGTGTGGTGGCGATGGCCGGGGACGGCATCAACGACGCCCCGGCGCTGGCCAAGGCGGATGTCGGCGTCGCCATGGGCACTGGCACCGACGTGGCGATGAACAGCGCGCAGCTCACCTTGGTCAAGGGAGATTTGCGCGGCATCGCCATTGCGCGCGCGTTGTCCGAGGCCACCGTTGCCAACATGAAACAGAACCTGCTGTTCGCCCTCCTATACAACACGTTGGGTATTCCGATCGCGGCCGGTGTGCTGTACCCGCTGACGGGTTGGTTGTTGTCGCCCATGATCGCCGCCCTGGCCATGAGCTTCAGCTCCGTGTCGGTGATTGGCAATGCGCTGCGCCTGCGGCGCAGGCGGATTTGAATAGGTGGGCGCGACGTTGAAGCCGCCGCGCTCCCCCATTGTCTCAAGGGGCAGGTACAGGCGGCAGGCCTTTCTTGCGCCACAGCAGCAGTCCAGACAGACCCAGGAATAGCAGCGAACCAAATCCCCACACCCAGGCGTAGCCAATCATGTCGCCCCAGGGCACCAGGGCATAGGCCACGCCGAGAATCGCCCAGACGACGGCGATGGGGATGATGAGCCAGAAATCTTCGTTCATGTGATTGCTCCTTGATGATCAGTGACCCGATGCGCCGCCGGTGGCGGTAACAGGCAGGGCTTGCATCAGCTCAAAGCCGACGGCCGAGAAGGCGTACATCGCGATCACAATGACCGCTATCGAAATCGGCCCGACCCAGGCCCTGAGCCCGGATTGCACCACCGCGCCGCCCCAGGACACCGTCAGGCTGCCGCCGGGTGATGCGACGGCTGACCCAACGAGCTGGCGTGCCGGAAGCAGGGACACGGCAATGCCCGCCGCGAACACACTTAAGGCTGCGGCCATGATGGCGCCGCCAATGGCCACGGTGAGCATCAACCCATGCCACAGCGCGGGCGCCTGATTTTGGTAGCTCACATTCATCACCCGGCGCGGCACGCCCAGGTAGCCCGCGGTGATGCCAGCCGCACCAAACACCAGCAGGCCGGCAAACGCCAGCCACGGCATCCAGCGCAGCAGCTCCGGTCGCCACAGCGCTCGCCCGCCGATGGCCGGCAACATCACGGACAGGGCCGCCAGCAAGGTCATGCTCACGGTACCCAACGTGAAGAAGTGGAAGTAGCCCGGCACAAAGAAAGTGTCGGACAACAGGGGCGCGAGTTGTGCCTGAATCAGCACAAAAGCAAACACCAGTCCCAGTCCCATGCTCAACACCGCCACGCCCATTGCCGCCATCGCCGGGTGACGCCAGGGCAGCAACCGGATCCAGCCGAACAAAGCCCCGCCTTTTCGTCCCGTGCCCTGGGCGCGCGCGTGAACTTCAAGCGAAGCCACGATGATAAGAAAAGCGGTGAGCGTGGGCACGCTGACGAACAGCGACAAAATCGACCCGCCGACCTGAACCACCTTGGGTAAGTTCGGCTCCAGAAACATATGGTACAGCGATGTGGGTGGCACAAAAATCAGGTACATCGAGAACACGATCTTGGAGAATCGCTCGCCAAACACCGACTTGACCCCGGTGAGCGCTTGCATCAGCACGTACCAGAGAATCACCGTGGCCATCAGCGGCAGGTAATGCATGTTGTGAAACACGATGTGCCAACGCGTGCCGTGGCTGGCCGGGAACGGCCCGATGCCCAGCGCCCACAGAACGCCCGGAGCGAAGGTATACAAGGCGGCAAAGCCGGTCACTATCAAGAACCCGGCCCAGGCAAACAGGGCAAAACCCAGCGCGCTCAGGCGGTCTTGCTGACCGCGCCAGCGTGGCCGCAGCAGGGTCACGATGGCGCTGGCCGGCAGGGCCATCAGCCCCAGCGCCAATGACAGATAACCCAGGTTGAAGAAGAGCAGGTCGCGCGGCTTGTCGATGGCCATTTCTGGCGCACCGTTGTAGAGCAGTGGCGTGCCGGTGAGCGAGCCGACCATGCTCAGGCCCAAGCCAGCGAGCATCAGTCCGAAGCCGAGCCACGCCAGGTGTGGCCAGGCCAGTCCGTCGCCGCGCTCGGTGGCGGCAAAGCCCAACAGCAGAGCGGCCTGCGTGGTGAACAGCCAGTAGAAGAAGATGCTCACGCCGTGCACGGTCAGAAACTGGTAGCCGGTGTTGGGTATTGCGCTTAACAGTCCGCCGCGCACCAGTGCGGTTGCCAGGCCGGCGACGATGCCGATGGCCAACGCCAGCAGCGCGACGGCCGCCATGCTTTTGAGCAGGCGCCGGTCAGCGGGCGGCAGGCTTGCAAAGCGGTTGGTGGTGTTGGGTGTGTGTGTCATGCTCATACCACCTCAATCGTTGCTTGCATCATGTCGTGGGCGGCACCGCAATAAACGGTGCAGAGCATCAGGTAACGCCCCGGTTTTTGAAACGTGAGCTCGGTCTCCGACAGTTGACCCGGCTGCAGGCGCATCATGCGTCCCCCTTTTCCAAATTGAATAGACGCGCCATGGGTGATGTCCAGCGCCATCATTCGAAAGCGGTAGGGCTGGCCCGCGTCCAGACGCAGCATATTGGGCAGGTAATACCACTTGCCGGCTGTCATCAGGACGTCAATGGGCGGGCTGTTGGCTGTTGTGGTTACGGCAGCGTTGCCGTGTTCGGCGTGCGGATCGGGTGGCGCGGCCATGTCTTGCATGTCATGCCCCGCGTGCGGGTTGTCGTGCTCATTCGGGGCGGCGGCCAGCTGGCGCGGGTAGACGCTGCCATCGGGCATGCGGTAGCGTTCGCTGAATTCAGCGGTGAGGCGGCTGAATTCCTCGGAGTCCGGACCCGCGGTCGGCGCGCCATGACCGTCATGAGTGCCGGCGGCGGCAGGTGCGCCGTGGGCCTGCTCTGTGCCCGGCGCCGGGGGGGCACTGTGCGTGCCGTCAAGCCCGAGAAGTGCCAACGGTCCAGGGGCGGCGCCATAGGCGGCCCACAGTCCGTACAGACTGACGCCGCCAAAGCCGGTGGCGGCAATAAAGCCGCGCCGGGTGGTGAAGTGGGGGCTGTTGTTCATGGTTGGGGCCTTGATCAGTAAGCCTGGTAAACGGAGGCGCTGCCGTCGCGTTGCACCAGCATCACGCCATACGGGTCTTTGCGCCCACCGTAAGCGGGACCGTCCATGCCGGGCGAACCTATGGGCATGCCGGGTACGGCCAGGCCCAGCGCTTTGGGGCGCTCTTGGAGGAGTCGACGAATGTCGCGCGCAGGCACATGGCCTTCAAGCACGTAGCCACCGACGAGCGCCGTGTGGCAGGAACCAAATTTGTCGGCCAGACCGAGTTGGCGCCGCTGCGTGGCTTTGGCCATGTCACTGATGTCGTGCGTCTTGACCTGAAAGCCACTGGCCTCCAGGTGGGCAACCCAGTCGTGGCAGCAGCCACAGGTGGCGGTCTTCCAGACCTCCACCTTCGTTTGGGTTTGAGCCAGTCCGATTAACGGTGATGCGAGGGAGGCGGCGCCGAGCAGCGCGGCAGTGGCCTGGATGATGGAACGTCTTTGCATGATGATTTCCTTGATTCGATGTCTTGGGTATGAAGCGTCCGAGCCAAGCCCGGAAAGACAGGTGGGCGAGGTACGGACGAACCAGAGCGGAAACGTTCAGGAAATCGGTGGTTTCAGGCGCAGCGCTGCTATGGCGCTGGCAAACTGCAGACCGTCTTCAGACGGCAGCAAGGGGAGGGGGGGCGCATTCACATTCGGTACCACGTCGGATGTCAACGCCACGGTGTGGCAAATCTGGCAGATGCCGCAACTGCCGCAGTCGTCCTGGGCTGCAGGGTCATGCGGCGTAGGAGTGTCCGCATTCATGGCCATGGCTGCCTCGGCGTGATCCGGGCAATCAACGGGAGAATTTCCTGAATTTATAGAAAATATGCCTCTAACCCGCGTGGAATGTGCGGTAGTAGCTATATTTTGTATAGCGATTGACTGACCGGTAGCACTCTCCATTGCCATCACCTCACCCATCCAGCCGCGCAGAGGCAGCAGGGCGATCATGAGGGCGAGAAGCAGCAGGCGCATAGGCAGATGCTACGCCTGCTGCTGGCAGGTTTAATTGATGCAGGGCATCAATGCCCCAGAATCTTCGACAAGAAGTCCTTGCTGCGCTCGTTTTGCGGGTTGTTGAAGAAGTCGTGCGGGTTGTTCTGCTCGACGATCTGGCCCTGGTCCATGAAGATCACCCGGTCGGCAACGGCCTTGGCAAAACCCATTTCATGCGTGACGCACAACATGGTGATGCCCTGGCTGGCCATCTCGACCATCACGTCCAGCACTTCCTTGATCATCTCGGGATCGAGCGCCGAGGTGGGCTCATCAAACAGCATGATCTTGGGCGTGAGGCACAAGGCCCGTGCAATCGCCACGCGCTGCTGCTGGCCGCCGGAGAGTTGCAGCGGGTATTTGCTCGCCTGCTCGGCGATGCGCACGCGCTTGAGCTGGATCATGGCTTTTTCTTCCGCGTCCTTCTTCGGCATCTTGCCCACCCACATCGGCGAGAGCGTCAGATTTTCCAGCACTGTCAGGTGCGGGAAAAGGTTGAATTGCTGGAACACCATGCCGACTTTTTTTCGAATGCCGTCGATGGCCTTGACGTCGTCCGTGACCTCAACGCCGTCCACGTACAAATGGCCTTGCTGGTGCTCTTCCAGTCGGTTGATACAGCGGATCAGCGTGGATTTGCCCGAGCCTGACGGACCGCAAATGACGATGCGTTCGCCCGGGGCCACGTTCAGGTCAATATCGCGCAACACGTGAAAGCTGTTGCCGTACCACTTGTTGAGCTTTTCAAATTTGATGATGGGTTCAGTCATGATGATCAATTGAGAGTTTGTTTTTGATGAAGCGACAAGGCAGTGACTTAGCGCTGTTTGTTTCTGCTGACCTGTTTTTCAACCCAGATGCTGTAGCGGGACATGGAAAAACAAAAAATGAAATAAATCATGGCAATAAAGAGGTAGCCCTCAATCTTGAACGGTCGCCAGTCGGAGTCCGAATTCAGGGCCAGCGACAAGGCGCCCGTGAGCTCGTACAGGCTCACGATGGTCACCAGCGAGGTATCTTTGAAAGTCGAGATGAAGTTGTTCATGATGCTGGGCACCACCATGGCCAGCGCCTGGGGCAAAACAATCTTGCCCTGGGTTTGCCAGTACGACAGGCCCAGCGTGGCGGCCGCCTCGATCTGCCCCTTGGGAATGGCCTGCAGACCGCCGCGAATCACCTCGGCCATGTAGGCCGCGGCAAACAGCGTGATGCCCACCAGCACGCGAATCAGCACGTCAATGCTGAAGCCCTCGGGCATGAACAGCGGGAACATGAACGAGGCCATGAACAGCACCGAAATCAGCGGCACGCCACGGATCAACTCAACGTAGATGGTGCAGAAGGTCCGGATCGCGGGCAAGTTGGAACGGCGGCCCAGCGCCACAACCAGGGCGATCGGGAACGCCATCACCATGGACAGGGAGGCCAGCAGAATCGTCAGTGGCAAGCCGCCCCAGCGATCCGTCTCCACCTTGCTCAAGCCCAGCACGTTGCCGTACATCAAGGTGAAAAACAGCGAGAGAACAACGATCCACAGAATCGCCAGCCACGGCCGCCAGAAGGCGCGGGTGCAGCTCGCCGCCAGAAGGCTGAGCATCAGCACGGTCGCCACCAGAGGCCGCCATTGTTCCTCGAACGGATAGCGTCCGAACAGGATGATGCGGTACTTCTCGGCGACCACGCCCCAGCAGGCGCCCACGCCGTCGACGCGGCAGGCATTGAAGTCAGGCCGCCAGGCCGCCCGAAACACGGCCCAGCTGAGGAGTTGCGGCAGCACATAAAGCAGCACGCCGCCAATGACGAAAGTCATCAGGGTGGTCTTCCAGTCGCCAAACAGGTTGGACCGTATCCAGGCGACGGGGCCTGCGGATTGCGTCGGCGCCGGGCGGGCCGCGATGGGTTGAAAGGTGTTTGCAGTCATGGTGTTGGTGTTCGATTTAGCGCTCTTGAATGGCTGAGCGGGTGTTGTACCAATTCATCAGCAAGGAGGTCGAAAGCGAGGTGGTCAGGTACACCAGCATGACGATGGAAATGCATTCCACGGCCCGTCCGGTCTGGTTCAAGGCGGTATTCGCAATGGACACCACATCCGGGTAGCCAATGGCCACGGCCAGGGATGAGTTCTTGGTGAGGTTTAAGAACTGGTTGGTCATGGGCGGAATGATCACCCGCAGGGCCTGGGGCAGCATGACTAGGCGCATGGACTGGTTGGGGTTCAAACCGAGCGCGGAAGCGGCCTCGCCCTGACCGCGTGCCACGGATTGAATACCGGAGCGAACTACTTCGGCCACAAAAGCCGCTGTGTAAGCGGTCAACCCCAGTAAAACAGAAAGAAACTCAGGTGTCAGCGAACCGCCGTTTTCAATGGAAAAGTCACCTTTCACGGGGTATTCCAGCGCCGTGGGTGCACCCCCAGCCAGCCAGCCTAGCAGGCTTCCCGCCAGACAAATGGCGACGGGCACCCAGAACATGCTTTTCGGTTTGCCCGTGGCTTCAAACTGCTTGATCGCCCAGCGACGGTAAAGCCATGCCACCGCAGCCCCGGCGACCAGGCCGATAGCGGCCCAGAACTGACCGGCACCCCAGATGGGAATCGGGAATCCAAGGCCCCCTTTACTCAGGAAAAAGGGTCCGACCTCCCAAGCCTCGGCAGCAGCGGGCAGGGCTTCTGTAAAAAACAAATACCACATGAGCAATTGCAGCAGCACAGGGATATTTCGGAAAGTTTCAACGTATCCGTAGCAAATGCCGCGCACCAAGGCATTGCGCGAAAATCGGCCGACGCCCAGGAGCGTGCCCAAAATGGTTGTCAAAATGATGCCCAAGATGGCGACGCGCAAAGTGTTGGTCAAGCCAACTATAAAAGCCTGCCAATACGGCTGTCCCGAATCAAAGGGGTACAGGCTCTCGCCAATGTCAAAGCCGGCCGGGCCGCTCAGGAAATCAAAGCCGCTCTGAATACCGCGGATCTTCATGTTGTTCAGCGTGTTGTGCGCCAGGAACCAGACGACTGCAGCGATCAGGCCGATCGCGACCACCTGGTAAATCAGGCCTCTGAACGCCTGACTGCGCCAGGACCAGCTTTTCTTTTTTGGGGGGGACTTTGGAGTCATGGGAATGTGCTCTCAAAAAAACGGCGATAAGTAGCGCGGGGGCAATGCACGGAGATAAAAAAACTGCCGGTACAAGGGGTTGTACCGGCAGTCGTATTCGCATCAGTGCGAGATCAATTGAAAATCAGCGGACCGGATAGGCGTAAATCAGGCCACCCTTGCTCCACTGGTTGTTCAGACCGCGCGGCAGACCGAGCGGCGACGAGGGGCCGACATTGCGCTCGAAACTCTCACCGTAATTGCCAGTGGCTTTAATGGCGCGGGCCAGCCACTCTTTGTCCAGACCCAGCAGTTTGCCGGTATCTTCATTGCCGCCGCCCAGCAGGCGCAGCACCACGGGATCCGTGCTGCTGGTCTTCATCTTGTCCACATTGGCTTGGGTTACGCCGTATTCTTCTGCTTCCATCAGGCCGTAGATCACCCATTTGGTGATGGCAAACCACTCATCGTCACCCCGGCGGACCATGGGGCCGAGAGGTTCTTTGGAGATCAGGTCGGACAGGATGATGTGTTCCTTAGGATCTTTGGCAACCTTGCTGCGGGTGGAGGACAAGCCGGACGCATCCGTGGTGTACGCAATGCAGCGACCCGTGAAGTAGGCGTTTTCTGCGGCTTCCAGTTTTTCAAACACGACCGGTTTGATGGCCAGGCCATTGGCCTTGGAGTAGTCGGTCAGGTTCTTTTCGGTGGTGGTGCCGGATTGCACGCAAACCGTTTGACCCTTGAGCTGCTTGGCGCTCTTGATCTTGCTCTTGGCAGTCACCATAAAGCCTTGACCATCGTAGTACGTCGTGACCGTATCGTGCAGACCCAGTGAGGCGTCGCGGGTCAGGGTGAAGGTGGTGTTACGGGCCAGAATATCGACTTCGCCGGACTGCAGGGCGGTGAAGCGCTGTTGGGCGTTAAGAGGGACGTATTTGACTTTTTCAGCATCATTCAATACAGCGGCAGCAATAGCGCGGCAAACATCGACGTCCAGCCCGGACCATTTGCCGGCCGAATCAGCCGCAGCAAAACCTGCCAGGCCGGTGTTGACGCCACAAACAACCTGACCACGCGCTTTGATGCCGTCCAATGTTTTCCCGGCGTGAGCAGGGGCAGCCATCAGGGTAGCGACGGCTACCACGACGGCCGCCATGGTTGTTACTTTGTTCAGATTCATTTGTGTATTACTCCGGTTAAAAAAAGTTGGATCAAAAATGGATGGAGACATTTGTCTTCAGGATCAACCTGTCAGCGACTTTAGCAGCACCGATGTGGGGCTTGCATACGGGTTTACTCTTGCAGACCATGCAGAAAACTCATAACCTGATTCACCTCAATTTTGTTAGATATAAATAGTCTGAGCAGGATCTATGCCAAAGCTTGGACGCCCAAGTCCTTCAATACGGCGGCTGCCTGCGCCCAATCGGTGCAAACCACCCTGCCTATTGCGTCCCGCTGGGGACATCTGGCGCCTTCTGGTGCACGTCTTGTCTCGTATCCTTGGTCCACGCCAGGTTTCAAACGGCCGTTCACCTCAGATCAAGAAAGCACTCCCCTATGGATCAGTCTTCAAGTTCAACAGGCTCCAAGGTCAAACCAGAGGTTCGGGCGCACCATCGCTTCTGGCCCAAGCGGCTGCCCCATGCCATCACGCTCCCCGAAACGTCCTTGTGGGACAACCTGGAGACCAGTGCCCGGCGCTACCCGCACAAAGCCGCGTTCGTCTTTTTTGGACGGATCTTCAGCTACGCTGAAGTGCTGCAAAAAGCAGAGCGTCTTGCGGCCTGTTTACAAGGGCTGGGGGTTAAGAAAGGTGACAGGGTCGTGCTCAATATGCAGAACTGTCCGCAACTGGTGATTGCGCACTTTGCAATTTTGCGGGCCAACGCCGTGGTGGTGCCGGTCAATCCCATGAACCGCACAGAAGAGCTCAAGCACTACATCCTCGACCCGGATGCCAAAGTGGCGATCACGACCGCCGATCTGGCGGCTGAACTGGCACAAGCCAGCAATGCGCTGGCGCCAGCCCAAAGGCTGGCGCATCTGCTCGTGACGCACTTCACCGATGCGTTTGACGCCAATGTGTCGGGCGATGATGCGCCGCCTGCTGCCTGGACCGATTGGCTGCTGACACGTCACGCGCTCCCTGATTTACAGGACGGGCAGGTGCACCGCTGGGATGAGGCGCTGGCTGCGACGTCCACGGCACCTGTGCTGTCAGTGGGGCCGGCCGATCTAGCTTTGTTGCCCTACACCAGTGGCACCACCGGCTTGCCCAAAGGGTGCATGCACACCCACGCCAGCATCATGCACAACGCCGTGGCCAGTGGCCTGTGGTGCAACGGCTCGGCGGAAAACGTGGTCCTTATGGTGGTGCCCCTGTTCCATATCACCGGCATGGTGAGCCTGATGCACACCAGCATTCGAAATGGCGCCACGCTCATCCTGATGCCGCGCTGGGATCGCGAGCTGGCGGGGCGCCTCATATCGGGCTGGCGGGTGACGCACTGGACCAATATCCCGACCATGGTGATTGATCTGCTGGCCAGCCCCAACTTTGAGCGCTACGATCTTTCCAGCCTGGTCTACGTGGGCGGCGGCGGCGCCGCCATGCCGCAGGCGGTGGCGCAGCGGTTGTTTGAACAGTTTGGCTTGCGTTATGTGGAGGGTTACGGTTTGACTGAAACTGCGGCGCCTTCCCACAGCAATCCGCCGGATGCGCCCAGACAGCAGTGCCTGGGCATTCCCTTCATGAGCACCGACGCGCGGGTGATTGACCCGGACACCTTGCTCGAAATGCCAACCGGTGAGCAGGGCGAAATCATCATTCATGGCCCGGAAGTCTTTCAAGGCTACTGGAAGCGGCCAGACGCGACGCAGGCCGCATTCATCGAGTTCGAAGGCAAGCGCTTTTTCCGCTCCGGCGACTTGGGGCATGTGGATGCGGACGGCTATTTTTTCCTGACTGACCGGCTCAAGCGCATGATCAATGCGTCCGGCTTCAAGGTCTGGCCGGCCGAGGTCGAGGCGCTGATGTTCCGGCATCCGGCGGTGCAGGAAGCCTGCGTGATTTCAACCAAAGACAGCTATCGGGGCGAATCGGTCAAGGCAGTGATTGTCTTACGGCCCTCTCACAAGGGCGTTGTCAGTGAACAAGACGTCATCGACTGGTGCCGGGATAACATGGCCGTCTACAAAGTGCCGCGTGTCGTGCAGTTTGTGGAGGCCCTGCCCAAGAGTGGTGCAGGCAAGGTCATGTGGCGCTTATTGCAGGAAGTTGAATACAAGTAATGGCAGTTTCAGGTCAGGACGTCTTAGGCAAGCCACTGCACGGCTGGCGGCTGCGTCTTTACACCATCATTTTTGAGGCCGATACGCGGGCCGGGCGTCTTTTTGACCAGTGCCTGATCGGGGTCATATTAGCGAGCGTCGCGGTGGTTGTCATCGACAGCATGCAAGGGCCGGGGCAGTCATCCCGCGCGGTGTTCACGTGGATGGAGTGGATGTTCACCCTGGCTTTCACCGCGGAGTATGTGGCGCGACTGGTGTGCGTGCGCCATCCCGGGCGCTACGCCTTCAGTTTTTACGGCGTGATTGACCTGATGGCGCTCCTGCCCACCTATATTGCTTTGCTGGTGCCGGAGGCGCAGGCGCTGATTGATGTGCGCGTGCTGCGTTTGCTGCGCGTGTTCCGTATCTTCAAGTTGACGGCCTATGTCTCTGAATACCAGTCGCTGGGCCGCGCGCTCAGAGCCAGCCGGCGCAAGATTCTGGTCTTTTTGTCGGCGGTGATGATGATTGTGCTGGTCATGGGCACGCTGATGTATGTGGTGGAGGGGCCGGCCAATGGGTACACCAGCATTCCAACATCTGTGTACTGGGCGATCACCACGATGACGACGGTGGGGTTTGGCGACATCACGCCCAAGACCGACCTCGGCCGCCTGATCTCATCGGCCATGATGCTTTTGGGTTGGGGCACGCTGGCTGTGCCGACGGGTATCGTGACCGCAGAGATGACGGCCCTGCGCACCACCAACGCCCCGACCACGCGTACCTGCCATGAGTGTCTGACGGAAGGTCATCTGCCGGAGGCCAACTATTGCCTGCATTGCGGCGCTCAGTTGCCCCAGTATTTCAACGACACAGGCCCGGCGCGTCGGCAAGGGGATTAGCATGGCGAAAACTGGGGAGATAAATGTGTTTCAAATCCATCTTGCCGGAGTATGCGCATGAGCCGTCAGCACACTAACACCCCTGATACCGGGGCAGCATTGCCGACGGTGGCGCCTGAGAAGGCCGGCCTTTGCCCGCAGCGCACCACGCGATTGCTGGCGGTATTGCAGGCCGAGGTGGACCGCCAGCGCCTGCCTGGCGCTGTCGCCCTGATTGCACGTCACGGCAAAGTCGCCTTGTTTGAAAGCCTGGGTGCCCAAGACCCCGCGACGGGCACCCCGATGGCGCGGGACGCCATATTTCGCATTTACTCCATGACCAAGCCGATCGTGTCGGTGGCGGTCATGATGTTGATGGAGCAGGGAAGACTGCTGTTGAGTGACCCGGTCGCGAAACATCTGCCCGAGTACGCCGCGCAAAAAGTGGCCAGTCTGGTGGACGGGGCGGTGCAGTTGCAAGCCGTGCGACAGATGGCGACCATTCAGGATTTGCTCCGCCATACCGCTGGGTTCACCTATGAATTTATGGGCAGCGCAGCGGTGCAGCGGCAATATGCCCAGGCCCGAATCGGCTCGCGCGAGCGTAGCAATGCCGAGTTTTCCCATCAACTGGCAGCCTTGCCCTTGATGTTCGAACCCGGCACGGCGTGGGAATACGGCCGTGCCACGGACGTGTTGGGGCGTCTGGTGGAGGTGCTGAGCGGCCAGACATTGGGTGCCTACCTCCAGGAGCACATCTTCAAGCCGCTGGGCATGCAGGAGACCTGGTTTACCGTACCGCCGCAGCACCAAGCCCGCATTGCCGAGCCTTTTGCGCGGGACCCCGAGGGCGGCATACAGATGCGAGTGATTGACGTGCGCGAAGATGCCGCGCTGGAGTCGGGCGGTGGTGGCCTGGCCTCGACGGCGGCCGATTACGCGCGGTTTTTGCAGTTCATGTTGAACAAGGGAGAGCTCGACGGCGTGCGCCTGCTGGGCCCCAGAACCGTGGAGTTCATGACCGCCGATCATCTGGGGGACATCTCCGTGCACAGCAGCGCATCCCGCGCGCTGCTGCCGCTTGGACATGGCTTTGGGCTGGGCTTTGCGGTGCGCAGGCAACTGGGCGTGGCCAGCGTGCCGGGTTCAGTGGGGACTTATTTCTGGGGGGGCATGGCCGGCACAACTTTCTTTGTTGATCCGGTCGAAGACATGTTTGCCATTTTGATGCTGCAGGCGCCCAACCAGCGCGAGTATTACCGCATGCTGTTTCGCGATCTGGTGTACGCCACGCTGGTGGATTAAGGTACTGGCGAATTTATAGGAAATCGACCTGTAGCCGCCGTCCTATATGCGCAACAAGCTACTTATTTTGTAGCGTTTTGCCGCGACTAAAGTGTGATGTACCGACCGGCCCGGTGGTTGGTGGCCAAGGTCTGATTCAGCATCACGGCGCCCAGCACGGACAGGGCAACGTGTTGCCAGTCCACCAGCGCAAATGAGCCGAGCACAATCGCGCAGTCAAACCCCATCTGGATTCTGCCGGCGCGCCAGCCAAAGCGTTCCTGTAAATACAGCACCAACACGTTGAATCCGCCCAGGCTGGCCCGGTGACGAAACAGCATCAGCATGCCGGCGCCCATCAGCAAGCCGCCCATCACGGCCGTGAACGGCGCCGACAAGGCCTGGAAGCTCACCAACTTGGGCAGCAGGTTGACAAAGGTCGACAGCAAGCCAACGGCTGCAAATGTTTTCAGGGTGAAGGCTTTGCCCATGCGTTGCCACGCCAGTCCGTAGAAAGGCAGATTGACCAGGAAGAAGACCAGGCCAAAATTCCAGCCTGTGGCGTAGTGGATCAGGAAGGCAATGCCGGCGGTGCCGCCCGTCAACAGGCCGGTGTGGCCAAACATCACGATGCCGAGGGCTACAAACAGGGTGCCGGTGATCAGTGCCTGGACATCTTCATAGGGGCGATGGCGCAGGGTGGTCAGCGCTGGCTCGGGTGACTGGTCAGACTGCACTTTCAGCCGGCGTTTGTGTGGCTTCGCCGGCTGGACTGGAGCAGCTTGAGCCGCCACAACCGTGGATGACCTCCTGCGGCAGTTCCTGAGGCGAGTGAACAATGCCGGTCGCCGGGTCATAGCCCACGCCGCGCAGGTGCAAGGCCAGTGCCGCGTCCATGCTTTGCGCATGTTGCGGAAACCAGGTGCCCAGTTCACGGGCCATTTGCCGCACCACGTCCAGCTCGCCGGCCTGTCCGCGCTTGTCACCTTCACGCATGACCTGCAGAATTACCTTGTGTTGCATCGAATGGCAGTTGGAAGACGAAAACCGGGTGTTCTGCATCCATTGGTCTTCGCGCTCAAAATGCTCGTCGGTGTGCTCAATCAAGGTTTGCCATGTCTTCAGAAGGTCGTCGTCAGACGCATGGACGACGATGGCCAGCAATTCGACAAATTCTTGGTGCGTGTCGTCCATAAAGGGCAAGCCAAGCGCGAGTGATTCAGACCATTGCAGTGTGGACATTCCGGTATCTCCTATTCAGTGGGGCGCTGAGCCTGCTCAGCGATTGCGTGGCCAAGGTCGGTCCCGCAGGTATTCAGACAGTTTTGTCGAGCATACGGAAATCCAGCCTGTGGACTTTGATCGAAGTCATGAATTGAGGAGGTAAGCTTGGAGCCCATGACGACATCGTTTTCTCCTCCCACTTTGGCCGCGCTCGGTGAGCTCGGTACGGTTCTTCAACAGCAGGGCTATGGCGTGCTGGATGCACGCAGCGTGAGCGCCCTGAGCGGGTGTCCACCGGATGCGTTGGCCGCCTTGCGCCCACTGTGGGCCGGACTTCCACCGGATTCATTTCTGAAAGATGGCGGGCGCTACCGGCGGCGCCGGCATTCCTGCTTCATCGTGGAGGGAGCGCAGGTGACGCCGGTGCCGCATCGTGCGCATTGGCAGCCGGTGGAGTACAACGCTTTGCATGGCGGCATGCACCGCATGTTTGAGCCGATATTGCCGGCGCTGCTGGCCCAGCCTGTGTGGAGCCAATTGCTGGTGTGGTTGGGTGCTGTGTGCTCAGACCTGAAAGGCGTGAAGCCCTGGTTTGTGGAGGCGCACCAATTTCGCATTGACACGGCGGATGGCATCGGGCGCCCCACGCCCGAAGGCGCACATCGGGACGGTGTCGATATGGTCGCCGTATTTCTGGTGAACAGGGACGGGGTCAAGGGCGGGGAGACCCGTGTGTTTGACGCGGCCGGGCCAAACGGTCAACGCTTTACCCTGACGGAACCCTGGTCGCTTCTGCTGCTGGACGATAGCCGCGTGATTCACGAGTCAACGCCGATCCAGCCTTTGACACCCGACACACAGGGCGGGCATCGTGATACGCTGGTCATCACCCTTCGCGCCGCGGGTTTCCAGGAAGAAAGCCGTTAACTTGACTAAAGTCAAAGTTTTGCGGCTGAGTCGCTCAGACACTTGATGCTGTCAAATTAAAAGGAGTATTCACCATGTTCAAGCACATTCTCGTTCCGATTGATGGCTCAGCCACGGCCCATCTGGCCGTTGAAAAAGCCATCGGTCTGGCCAAGGCTTTTGGCAGTCGCGTGACTGCGATCTTTGTCATTGACCCCTACCCGTTTACCGGGGTCGGAACAGATTTCGCCTATGGTCAGGCCGAGTATTTGAATGCGGCCACGGCCGAAGCCAATGCGGCCATCAAGGATGCGAAAACCGCGTTCGAAGCAGCGGGCGTTAGTGCTGATACCTCTGTGGTTGAAGCACATGCCGCGTGGCGCGGCGTGGTGGAGGCCGCCGAGTCACTGCAAACCGATTTGATCGTCATGGGTTCGCATGGACGCAGTGGCCTGGAAAAAATGGTGCTTGGCAGTGTCACGCAAGCGGTTCTTGCTCACACTCATCTGCCGGTTCTGGTGGTGCGCGACTGAAAGCGTCAGGCGTCAACCTGACGCTTTGGGGCAGCCTTCAGCCACATTGCCCCACATAGCCACAAGCGGTACAGAAATCACAACCGTCTTTGTGAATGACGGTCGGGTTGCCGCATTCTGGACAAACCTTGCCGGCCATCGTGGTGGGTGCTTCCTGGTTTTTGGGTGCATCGAGCACACCCATGTCGCGCAGTGGAAAACCTTCCTCGTCCAGCACGCCCAGCATGGCGTAGCGGTGAATGATCAGGCGCGCGATATAGGCGACCGTCGATGGCCAGGTCTGCTGGCGACGCTCGCCATGGGGCAAGCCCGGAACGAAGGCCATGAAGTGACCCAAGGGTTCGGCATAGTTGAGCAGCTTGCGTAACTTCATGCCGATCCAGGCCGGATCGATCACCCGCATATCCAGCGACAGCAGCCGGGCCAAGCCATCGAGCGCTCGGGGATAGTTGCCTGAAAAGCCCACGGCACAAGGTCGGGTAACGATGACGCCGTCATGGCCCTGCAGGTTCACCTCCTTGAGGGTGACCGTGAAGGCTTCGCCGGTCGCCGGATTGTCCACGTCCACCGACCACGCCAATGTGCCCGAGGGCCCGGTTTGCGGCTCGCCCCGGCTGAACATGGCGTCCAGCACGGGGGTTGGCACCTGGGCATCCGTGTCGGCCAGGGCTTTGAGCTGGTCGCAGCGCCAGCGAATAACCGCTGCTGTGGCGGCCACAACACCCGGGAACAAGCGGTGTTCACCATGCGGTGGAAACGGCATCGCAAACGAATGTTCTTCTGCCACCGTGGCCAGCGCGTCCAGTTTCAGTTGCAGCCAGGCGGGGTCATTGGCGCGCAAGTCCATGGACAGCGTTTTGGCGAGTGCGCCCAAGCCGCGCGGCTGCTCCGTGCCGTTGACCCAGACCTCGAAGGGTTTGGGTGCCCCGCCTTCCGCGGGCGCCAGTTCGCCGACAAACAGTGCGAAGTCGCCAAACGGGTGATGCACCATGAAGGTCCATGCCGGGTTGCCTGCCGGCAGATCGGGGCGACCCGGCCAGCGCAGGGACGAGAGCACGGGGGCGGGCAGGCGCTCCAGCGATAAACGTTGATTGGCGCCGTCAATCTGCAGGGGTTTTGCGGTGCCAGGTGCCGAGCTGGGTGTGACACTCAGGACGGAACCCAGCACCGAGTTGGGCCGGTAGGTGGCCAGGCCCTTCAAGCCAGATTGCCAGGCTTCCATGTACAGATGCTGGAACTCGGCATAGGGATAGTCCGCCGGTACGTTGACTGTCTTGGAGATGGCGGTGTCGATGAAAGGTGCCACGGTCGCGACCATCGCTTCATGGGCTTGCGCGCTCATTTCAAGGGCGGTCACGAAGGCTGGGGTGAGCGGTGCATGTTCGCCATGCAGGTGACGGTAAAGGCGCCATGCGTGATCTTCCACCGCATACTCCTTGAAGCTGCCATCGGGCATGCGTTTTTTGCGGGTGTAGCTCCAGCTGAAAGCTGGCTCGATGCCGTTGCTGGCGTTGTCCGCGAAAGCCAGGCTGATGGTGCCGGTCGGCGCGATAGAGAGCAGGTGCGAATTGCGCAGGCCGTGGGCACGAATGCGTTCCTTCAGGCCAGCAGGCAATCGCGACGCAAAGGTCTGACCGCTCAGGTACAGGTCGGCATTGAACAGCGGGAAGGCCCCGCGCTCGCGGGCCAGTTCAACCGATGCTTCGTAGGCTGTATCGCGCATCAACTCGGAAATCTGCCGCGCCATGTCTCGCGCTTGCTGTGTGTCATAGCGCAGGTTCAGCATCACCAGCGCGTCGCCCAGTCCGGTGAAGCCCAAACCCACACGGCGCTTGTTGCGGGCCTCTTCCTGTTGCTGCGGCAGCGGCCACACGGTGACGTCCAGCACGTTGTCCAGCATGCGCGTGGCAATGCGCACCACGTCGGCAAAGGCCGATTCGTCAAAGTGGGCATTTTCTTCAAAGGGCTGGTCGATGAAGCGGGTCAGGTCGATGGAGCCGAGGCAGCAGCAGCCGTAAGGGGGCAGGGGTTGCTCGGCACAGGGGTTGGTGCTGGCAATGGTTTCGCAATACGACAGGTTGTTGTCGCGGTTGATATGGTCCAGGAATAAGACGCCGGGCTCGGCGTGATCGTAGGTGGAGCGCATGATTTGGTCCCACAGCTCGCGCGCCTGCAATTTGCGGTAAATCCACAAGCCACTGTCCTTGGCCTGGTAGGCGCCAGCGGCTTTTTGGGCGGTGCCGGGTTCGGCGCGATGAATCAGGGCGAACTCGCTGTTTTGTTGCACCGCTTCCATGAAGGCATCGGTGACACCCACGGAGATATTGAAGTTCTTCAGGTCACCCGTGTCTTTGGCGCGAATAAACTCTTCAATATCGGGATGGTCGCAACGCAGAACACCCATTTGCGCGCCACGTCGGGCACCCGCGGATTCGACGGTTTCACACGAGCGGTCAAACACGCGCATATAACTCACCGGCCCTGACGCGCTGCTTTGCGTACTGCCAACCCACGCGCCGCGCGGACGAATGCGGGAGAAGTCATAGCCGACGCCGCCGCCACGACGCATGGTCTCGGCGGCTTCGGTCAGCGCGGTGTAGATACCGGGGTGGCCATCTTCCACGTGGGCGATGGAGTCGCCCACGGGTTGCACAAAGCAGTTGATCAGCGTGGCAGCCAGATCTGTGCCAGCGGCAGACTGAATGCGACCAGCGGGCAAGAAGCCGTTTTGCAGTGCCTGCAGGAATTTGGCTTCCCACTGCTTTTGCTGCTCCGGGGCTTCGACTTCAGCCAAAGCACGTGCAACCCGCTGGTTGACATCAAATATGGATTTTTCGGTTCCTTTGCTGTACTTTTCAAGAAGTACCTCCTCGCTGATTTGCTGAGGTGCCAGTGCGAGAGCTGGTTTCGTACGTTCGGGGGATTTTTGCGACATAACTTGTTTCCTGAAAAATTGCTGTGGCATGTTAGGGCGGTGCGGTGTTCGGATTGTTGACGTGCGGCAAGTCCAAGCTTGAAACAAAAAATTGAATCCGAACGATACTACCGGCCTACCCTTGGGGTCTAGTGCTTGAAACGTTTTTGCATGAGAAGGTTTAACCATGAATATTGCCAGTTTTGATGATTTGCTGCAGGCAGCACGGCAGCAAGCCGAGCCGCAACGTTTGCTGTTTGTCTTCGCCAGTGCTGATTTGCCGGAGGACAGCACTGCGGCGCAGCGCGAGCGCTTTCTGGCCGGTGAGGGCGGAGCGCTTGTCCCCATCATGTGCGTGGACAAAACGCCCGAGGAACTGCTGACTTTTGCTGATTTGATGCAGGAGTCGCAGCTGTTTGGTCAAGAGTGGAGCATCGTATTTGCCGCGGCTTTGTCCGGGAGTGGCGGGCTCGCCCCGACCCCTGAGGCGGCTGAAAAGCCTTTGGAGCGAATGGTCGAAGCCATCAAGGCGGGCACGCTGGGAACACTGATTCCATTTGACCGCCAAGGCCTGCCTGTTAACCTGGTCTAAAGGCCACGGCTTTTCGCGGCCGGGCTTGGTGTGTGAATTGGAGCCCGCTCAACACTGAGCGGCGCCTCCCGCGGCTCCGACGGCCGATCCCTCAATCCCTCTCAATATATTCCCCGCAACGCCAGGGTCGGCATCGCCACCTTGCAGGCGCAGTGCGTGAGCGACACCTCGCACTTCAGTTTTCTACCCAATGATCTCTCTCGCTTAAGGTAAGTTAAGGACAGAGCGCGGGACCCCGCTGGACAATTCACTCGCTCGAAACGAATAGCTGCAGCCATCGACGAGCTCAAATTTCCACCAATTCGGCGGTTTGGCTGCGAGATACAAACGGAGTAAAAACATGAAAATTCCACGTCTTTCCAGCGTCGCGGCGGTAGTTCTGCTGACGGGCCTGGCGATCACTGCGGCAGCGCAAGAGAAGAGCAGCATTGCTCAAACTGGAAACACCATTTCCGAGTCCCCACCTATGACCGCAGTTGAAAAAGAAACTGCAAAAAAGATTTATTTTGAACGTTGCGCGGGTTGTCATGGCGTGCTGCGCAAGGGCGCCACAGGCAAGAATCTCGAACCCCATTGGACCAAAACCGCCAAGGATGGCACCAAGACCGAAGGCGGCACACTCAGTCTGGGGCAATCCCGCCTGGAGAAGATCATTGGTTATGGTACGGACGGCGGGATGGTCAACTTCGACGACATCCTGACCAAGGAAGAGTTGTCCCTGATGGCGAAGTACATCCAGAACACGCCAGATGTTCCACCCGAGTACAGCTTCAAGGACACGATGGATTCGTGGAAGGTGATCGTGCCGGTCAAGGATCGTCCGACCAAGCAGATGAACAAGTACAACCTGAAGAACATGTTCTCGGTGACCTTGCGCGATGCGGGTGAGGTGGCTTTGATTGATGGCGATACCAAGGAAATTCGCAGTATCGTCAAGACCGGCTATGCAGTGCACATTTCCCGCATGTCCAAGTCGGGCCGTTACGTTTATGTGATCGGTCGCGATGGACGCCTGTCCCTGATCGACCTCTGGATGGAGAAGCCAGGCGTGGTCGCGGAAGTCAAGATTGGTTTTGACGCCCGCTCGGTGGATACCTCGAAGTTCAAGGGCTTTGAAGACAAGTACGCCATCGCCGGGGCCTACTGGCCTCCCCAGTACGTGATCATGGACGGCGACACGCTGAAGCCTCGCAAGGTGGTGAGTACCCGTGGCATGACGGTTGACGGTGAATATCATCCTGAGCCACGGGTGGCCTCGATTGTTGCGTCCGAGATCAAGCCGGAATGGGTGGTGAACATCAAGGAAACCGGGCAGATTCTGCTGGTGGATTACTCGGATATCGAGAATTTGAAAAGCACCACCATTGCCTCGGCCAAGTTCCTGCATGACGGCGGCTTCGATGCTTCCAAGCGTTATTTCCTGGTGGCCGCGAATGCCTCCAACAAGATTGCCGCAGTCGATATGAAGACCGGCAAGCTGGCCGCCTTGGTCGACGTGGCGAAGATCCCGCATCCAGGTCGGGGCGCTAATTTTGTCCATCCGCAGTTTGGTCCGGTCTGGGCGACGGGTCACCTGGGTGCCGATGTTGTGACCCTGATCAGCACACCGTCTGAAGAAGCGAAATTTGCCAAGTACAAGAGCTTCAACTGGAAGGTGGTGCAGGAGGTGAAGCACGTTCCCGGTAACCTGTTTGTCAAGACACATCCAAAGTCGACGCACCTCTGGGCCGATTCGGCACAAAACTCGGATAAGGAGCTGGCTGAATCCGTCGCCGTCTGGAACCTGTCCGACTTGTCCAAGCCTGTGAAGACGATCAACGTGTTCAAGGATTCTGGTTTGGTGGCGACCAAGGCGACCCGTCGTGCGGTTCATCCCGAGTACAGCGCGGACGGCACCGAGGTGTGGATCTCTCTGTGGGGCGGCAAGACCGATCAGTCAGCCATCGTCGTCTACGACGACAAGACCTTGACCTTGAAGAAGGTGATCACCGATCCGAAGATGATCACGCCAACCGGCAAGTTCAACGTGTTCAACACGCAGCATGACATCTATTGATCGGCATTTCTGATCTGAGACGAAGGCCTAGGCGGTAAACCCTCTCCGGCCTTTGCATCTCTGTTGAGTCTTTATGAAGTTGGGAGAGTTTTGATGGCGTCAAAGATTGCTGACCTGTTGGCCACGCTGAAGAAGCCGAGCGCAAAGTATTCGTTGATTGGCTTGTTGACGGTTGGTTTTTTCTCCGGGGTCTTTTTCTGGGGTGGTTTCAATACTGCCATGGAAGCGACCAACACGCTGGAGTTTTGCGTGTCTTGTCATGAGATGCGTGACAACGTGTACCAGGAATACAAGCAGACCATCCACTACAGCAATCGTACTGGCGTGCGTGCCGTCTGTTCGGATTGCCATGTGCCCAAGGATTGGTCGCACAAGATGATCCGCAAGATCAAGGCCAGCGGCGAGGTTTGGGGCAAGCTGATAGGGACGATTGACACCAAAGAGAAGTTCGAGGCGAATCGTCTGCGTCTGGCTGAAAACGAGTGGGCGCGAATGAAGGCCACGGATTCGCGTGAGTGCCGTAACTGTCACAGTTTTGAAGGAATGGACACTGAAAAACAAAAACTACGCGGGGCCAAGATGCACAAGATTGCTCAGGATGAGAAACAGACCTGCATTGATTGCCACAAGGGTATCGCCCATCACAAGCCCAAGGGAATGAAGGAAGAGGATTTGTAATCGAGTGGCTTGACTATTTGGCTTCTGAAATCGACCGGTTTTATAAATATTTAACAAGGAATAGCTCAAATGAAAAAGACCACTGTTTCCACGCTTCTGTTGGGCACATTGTTTGCACTTGGCTCTCAGTTGGCCGTAGCGGCGCCTGATTGGACAAAAGTCCCCAAGCGCGACATCAACGTGTTCCATCCTGGAGTGACACCCATTGAATGGGTCGGTAAAAAATCGGATCACAGCGGAACGGCGGGTTTGAAAAAGGGTGAAACCTGCGCCGGATGCCACGAGGAAAAGGGCAGTTTGAACTTCAATTTCAAGCGCCTCGCTGACAAGGAGCTGGAGCCCAAAGGCGCCCCCGCCACCATGATGTATCCGGTCGGCGTTCAAGCCGCCTACGACGCGAGTAGTCTCTACATCCGCTTGACATTCAAGACACCTGCGGCTGGTGCAGACAAGACTGATAAGGATAACGAGGTCAAGACGACTGTCATGTTCCCGGATGCCAAGGTGGCCCAGGCTGCCCAGGTCGGCTGCTGGGCTGCATGTCACCTGGACGCCAAATCCATGCCCGGTGCGGATGACAAGAAGACCAAGTACACGAAGGAAGGCAGCTACGAGTTCATGCAATGGCGAAGCGCCAAGGGTGCCAAGGTGGTCGACGGCACTGTGACCAGCGAGCGCAAGATGGACGGCGGTGTACTGGGTGCCAAAGCCGAAGGCGCCAAGACGGGCGACACCTATACGGTTACCTTTACGCGCAAAAATCCAGGGGAGGGCAAGACCGTTCCTTTCGGTATTGCGATTCATGGAGATCATGCGGGTGGGCGATTCCATCATGTGTCGCTGGGCTACACCCTGGGCTTGGGTGCCGAGGGTGATGTCAAGGCCGTCAAGCAATAGTATTTTTTCAAGTCAAATACTGAAAACCTTTTGAGGAGGCGTCGGTCGGCAATGCTAACCAGAGTGCTTGGTCATTGCCATGGTCAGGCACTTCGACTGGTTTGTGTTGCCCTGTACGGGGTCGTTCTGGCGTTGCCTGCCGACGCCAATCCCTCAGCTGAATCACCTGTATCGATCGAGTCGATTTTTCCCCTGGCGATACCTCGATGTGTCAGCGGCACCGTGCCCCGGCGTAGCGTGTTGATCAAGCCCGACGGTGCCAGCGTTGAGATCGTCGAGGCGGGTGCGCCTTCCCAGCTGTTGACGTTGCGCGAAGGTCTGCTGCCGGAAGTTCACTACCTGCCGGATGGGCGCCACGTATTGCTCGCCACACGCAGCGGCTGGGTCTTGCGGCTTGATCTGGCGCTGGCGCGGCTTGTGACCGAATTGCGAGTCGGCACGGTCTCCAACGGCTCGGTTCTGTCGGCCGTGCGGGCAGATGCATCCAGTCTGCTCGCGGTTGCCAATGCAGAGCCACACACGCTGGTGGTGCTTGATGAGCAATTGAAATTGATCAAACTGCTGCGTGCGGCGGACAGAATGGGCCGAACAACGTCGCCCGTGGCGAAGGTCGGCATCGCTAAAAGTCGCGGCAGTTTTATCGTTAGCTTCAGCAATATGCCGGAACTGTGGGAAATCAGTTACAACCCAAAATCACCAGAAATTGCATTGGGTTTGGTGCATGATTTTCAGTACCACGAGGGTTCGTTTGTGCCTGGTTACCTGAACCCGCAGCGTAGTACCTTGCCTTCGCCCGCAACAGATTTCTTGTTAAGTGAATCGGGGAATGAAGTAATGACCGCTCATGCTGAATCCGGGTTGCTGCATCCCGGCGCCGGTGTTCGGATACAAGTCGTACATCTGGATGTGCGTCGCAAGATTGCAGAATTCATGGCGCCGGGCTGGCCGGTGCCTGGTGCAACTTTCGCCGCCGACGTCAGGTGCGGACCTTGAGCATTCAGGCCATCTCAGATACAGCCTGCGTGGCCGGCGCTCCCGTGAACCATTGCAGTCGTTTGTTGAGTTCAACAACTTTTCCGACGACGATCAGGGCGGGGGATTTCAGACCCACTTCACGCACCAGATCGGGCAGCGCTTCCAAGGTGCTGGCAATAATCCGCTGCGCCTGGGTTGTTCCTTTTTCAATGATGGCCGCGGGCGTGCTGGCGGGCATGCCATGCTTGATGAGATGGTGGGCAATCTGACTCAAGGCGCCCAAGCCCATGTAAATCACGACGGTTTGGTTGGGTCTTGCGAGCGTGGGCCAGTCCAGGTCCAGCGTGCCGTCCTTGAGATGGCCGGTCGTGAACAAGCATGTCTGTGCATAGTCTCGGTGGGTGAGAGGGATGCCTGCATAACAGGTAACACCACTGGCTGCGGTGATCCCGGGAACCACTTCAAACGCGATGCCTTGTGCCGCGAGGATTTCGAGTTCCTCACCGCCGCGCCCGAATATAAAAGGGTCGCCGCCTTTGAGTCGAACCACCTTTTTCCCTTGTCTGGCCAGTGAGACCAGCAAGCGATTGATCTCTTCTTGCGGCAAGGTGTGGCGATTTTTTTCCTTGCCGACATATATTTTTTCGGCACCGCGACGTATGAGTTTGATAACGCCCTCGCTGACCAAGTTGTCATAGACGACAACGTCGGCTTGATTCAGCAGTCGGGCTGCCTTCAGCGTCAACAAGTCAGGGTCGCCCGGCCCGGCCCCGACCAGGTACACGGTGCCGGTTGACGTCCCCCCCTGCACTGCAAGCGAGTCGTGTTTTTTGATCAATAAAGTAGTCAAGAAATTTACCCGTTTACTTTCACGTGTTGTTTCATCGAAATGGATCAATCCATCCTGGAGCACTGACAATTCTTGCGAGCTGTCACGACCACGAGGCGATGCTTCTGCAAATTATGCTGTTTTCCTGAGGTGCTGGAAGCCTATCTGTGACCGGTGCGTCGTCCTATTCTTGAACTGCATCAAGCTCTGCATCAATACTTTCTACATTCGTGGAAATTCATCCCAAGAGGCGCAGCGAGGACGCATAATTTCTTGACCGAAGGTGTGTATGGCAGCTTCGAAAAATCCATCCGTTGAGTCTGGAACCTGAAAAATGTTGTTTGGTCTGGGGCAGTCTGTTTTCGCCGTACTCGCGACCATTGGCCTGACGCTCCCTTTGCTCGCTTCGGCCGCCAACGAGGCAGGCGAAGGCAGCGTATCGGTTGATGGGAATCGACAGAAACAACTCGTCACGCTGGTGCGACAGGATTGCGGTTCGTGCCATGGCTTGACACTCAAAGGTGGCCTGGGTCCCGCCTTGTTACCCGAGGTTTTAAAGGACAAGCCGGCCGAATATCTCAAATTTGTCATCCTGCAGGGACGGCCCCATTCAGCCATGCCTCCCTGGAAACGCTTCCTGAGTGACGCCGAAGCGGAGTGGATTGTTTTCAATTTGCAGAAAGGTTTTCCCAGTGGGCATTAGAAAAATCCAAAGCACGCTGCTGGCGGCAGCCTTGCTGCTGTTGACCGCATGCGCAGGACCGGTGCTGCGCGGAACCGGAGACTTGGGGGTCATCATCGAGCGCGCCACCGGCAGTGTGCAGATTGTGGACAGTAGCAAGCTCGTCACTATTTCCAGCGTCAAAGGTCTGGGTGATCTGTCCCACGCTTCGCTGGTGTACTCGCGCGACGGGCGCTACGCCTATGTATTCGGGCGCGACGGCGGCCTGACCAAGGTCGACTTATTGCGGGGCCAGATCGAGCGCCGCGTGATGCAGGCTGGTAACAGCATTGGTGGCGCTATCTCGCAAGACGGCCAACTGGTGGCGGCCCAAAACTACGCACCTGGCGGCGTCAAAGTGTTTTCAGCGGAGACCCTGGAATTGGTGGTGGATGTACCTTCAAGCTATGGCGACGCGGGTTTGCGTTCCAAGGTGGTCGGCCTGGCCGATGCGCCCGGCAACCGTTTTGTGTGGAGCTTGTTTGATGCCGGCGAAATCTGGGTCGGCGATTTCTCCGAGCCCATGAAGCCGCGCATTGAAAAATTCAAGAACATCGGGATCCAGCCTTACGACGGTTTGATCACGCCCAATGGCCGCTTCTATCTGGCCGGTCTGTTCGGGGAAGATGGCATGGCGCTGGTCGATTTGTGGCATCCGGAACAGGGCGTGCGTCGCATATTGAACGGTTACGGCAAGGGCGAAGAAAAGCTGCCGGTCTTCAAAATGCCGCACCTGCGCGGCTGGGCCGTGGCTGGGCGCTATGCCTATGTGCCCGCCATCGGTCGTCATGAGGTCCTGATCCTCGACACTGAAACCTGGCTGGAAGCCGGGCGCATCCAGGTTGCGGGTCAGCCGGTGTTCGTGATCGCGCGCCCCGATGGACGTCAGGTGTGGGTTAATTTTGCATTCCCCGACAACGGCAACGTCGATGTGATTGATGTCGAGAAACGCAGCGTGGTGAAACAGCTGGCGCCCGGCAAGGCGGTGCTGCACATGGAGTTCACGCCGCGTGGCGAAGCGGTCTGGATCTCGGCGCGTGATGACAACCGTGTGGTGGTCTATGACACCGCCAATTTTGCGCAGCGTAGCGTGCTGGCGGCGGAATCACCCAGCGGCATTTTCTTCACCAGCCGCGCGGCGCGCATCGGGTTCTGAGGCGAGCATGGGACAGAGGCACACGATGAACCAGGAGGCCGTTTTAGGCGAGCTGGAATTCAAGTTGCTCAACGACTATCAAAAGGATTTTCCACTGGTCGCGCATCCTTTTGCTGAACTGGCTCAGCATCTGGATGTCGAGGAGGCGACGGTTATATCGACTCTGCAGTCGATGCAGCAGCGAGGGCTGGTCAGCCGCATTGGCGCGGTGTTTCGGCCCAATGTGGTCGGCGTCAGCGCTTTGGCTGCGCTGGCCGTGCCGCCGGCGCGACTGGAGGAAGTTGCAGCCAGGGTCAGTGCGCGGATCGAGGTCAACCACAACTACCAGCGCGAGCATCACCTCAATCTGTGGTTTGTGGCCACAGCCTCCTCGGTGGCGCATTTGCATGCGGTTTTTCAGGCTCTTGAGCGTGACTGCGGCTGTGGACCGGTGCTGGTGCTGCCTTTGCTGGAGCAGTTTCATATCGACTTGGGTTTTGGTCTGGCCTGCGCCGCATCGCCTCATTTTCAAAGTGAGATATCGGTGCCAGCGGAGGTTCTCGCCATTGAATTGAGTGAGCCGGAACGCGCCCTCATGGCCATCTTGCAAACCGGCCTACCCCTGGTTGCGCAGCCGTTCGCGGCCTTGGGTTGCGCCGAGGCGGATGCCATCGCCTTGCTCGCGCGCTGGACCACTTCGGGCGTCATCAAGCGCTTTGGTGTAGTGGTGCGTCACCATGAGCTGGGTTACACCGCCAATGCCATGGTGGTATGGAATGTGCCCGATGCCGTGGTCAGCCAGGTGGGCACCCGGCTAGCCAGTTCGGGTCGGGTGAGCCTGTGCTATCGCCGGCCCCGGGCCTTGCCGCATTGGCCGTACAACCTGTTTTGCATGGTTCATGGCAAGAATCGCCAAGAGGTCGAGCAGCGCATCGCCACCCTGGTGCGGACCTGCGGGCTGGATTCCTATCCGCATGAAATCCTGTTCAGCTGCAGGCGGTTCAAGCAATGCGGCGCACGTTATGTGCCCGATACCGTTAATGAGACTTTGCCGGAGTTAGCCCATGGACCAGATTGACCGCGACATCATCAATGGCTTGCATGGGGGGCTGGCGATTTGCGAGCGACCCTACCTGGACGCCGCGCAGCGCCTGGGGCTGTCGGAGGATGAGCTGTTGTCGCGCCTTGCCCGACTTTTGAAAGACGGTGTACTGACCCGCGTCGGTCCCTTGTACCAGATCGAACGCATGGGCGGCGCCTTTACCCTGGCAGCCCTGCATGCGCCCGCTGAAGAGTTTGAGCAGGTGGCGCAGCGCGTCAACGCCTTGCCGCAGGTGGCGCACAACTATGAGCGAGACCATGACTTGAACATGTGGTTTGTCATCGCGACCGAGACACCCGCTGAAATTGAGGAAGTCATCCACACCATTGAGCGGGAGACCGGCTGCAGCGTCTTCAACTTCCCCAAGTCGCGTGAATACTTTGTCGAGCTGAAACTGAAAGCATGAGGCGCCCCATGACCCCTAGCACCACACAGCAGGCCGTCGATGCCATCGACCGCGCTCTCATCGTGGCCACGCAAGGCGGCCTGCCGCTGGTGGCCCGGCCCTACCACGCCATTGCCGACAGCCTGCAACTTGACCCCGAGGACGTGATGCGCCGCATGCGCCGCCTGCATGAGGTCGGCGTGATCCGCCGCCTGGGCGCAGTGCCCAACCACTACGCCATCGGCTACCGCGCCAATGGTATGTCGGTGTGGGATGTGCCTGATGAGCTGGTGGACCCGCTGGGCGAGTTCGTCGGTGCGTTTGAGTTCGTCAGTCACTGCTACTGCCGACCGCGGCGTTTGCCGCAGTGGCCCTACAACCTGTTCGCCATGGTGCATGGCAAGAGCCGCGATGAAGTCGAGCAGCAAGTGGCCCAGATTGCCGATTTTCTGGGCGAACAGGCGCGCAGCCACGCGATTTTGTACAGCACCCGAATTTTGAAAAAAACCGGGCTACGCCTGGCCGGCCACAAGACAGCCGAGTAAAGGAACCCATGTTTCGGATTACCCAATACATGCGAGAAATCGCCGAGCCCACTCCCTTGGGCCTCAAACGCAATCCCCCCGGCCCGGTGGTGATATGGAACCTGATTCGCCGTTGCAACCTGACCTGCAAGCACTGCTACTCCATCTCCGCCGACAAGGACTTTGCCGGTGAATTGAGCACTGAAGAAGTCTATGGCGTGATGGATAACCTGCGCGATTTTGGCGTGCCGGTGCTGATTCTTTCGGGCGGTGAGCCGCTCTTGCGCGAGGATATATACGACATTGCCCGCCGAGCCAAAGAGAAAGGCTTTTACGTCGGCCTGTCCACCAACGGCACCCTGATTGACGAGGCGAATATAGAACGCATCGCCGCCATCGGTTTTGATTACGTCGGCATCAGCCTGGACGGCATCCGTGAAACCCATGACGTTTTCCGCCGCAAGCAAGGCGCGTTTGACGCCTCGCTGCATGGTGTCAAGCTGTGCCGCGATGCGGGCATCAAGATCGGCGTGCGCTTCACGCTGACGCAAGACAACGCGCACGACCTGCCTGCGCTGCTGCAACTGGTGGATGATGAAGGCATCGACAAGTTCTACCTGTCGCACCTCAACTACGCCGGGCGCGGCAACACTAATCGCGGCCGCGATGCGTTTCTGGAGACCACCCGCAAGGCGATGGACTTGTTGTTCGACACCTGCTGGAAACAGATCGAGGCCGGCGTGAATAAGGAATTCGTCACTGGTAACAACGACGCCGACGGTGTGTATTTGCTGCACTGGGTGCGCCGCCATTTCCCCGAGCGCGAAGCGGCGCTGCGTGCCAAGCTGTCGCAGTGGGGCGGCAACTCCTCGGGCGTCAATGTCGCCAACATCGACAACTTGGGCAATGTGCACCCCGACACCTTCTGGTGGCATCACAATCTGGGCAATGTGCGCGAGCGCGCCTTCTCCGATATCTGGCGCGATACCTCTGACCCCCTGATGGCCGGGCTCAAAGCGGTGCCGCGCAGCATCAAAGGCCGCTGCGGTGACTGCAATTATTTCGATGTCTGCGGTGGCAACACGCGGGTTCGCGCCTTGCAATTAACCGGCGATGCCTGGCAAGAAGACCCAGCCTGCTATTTATCGGATGAAGAAATCGGGCTGGTTGGCGAACGCGAGCGGGTTCCCATGAAGCCTTATATTGGCGTGCGGCGGGCGAGGGTTGCCCAATGAGCGTGCCACTGTTCAATAAGCTGATGCCTGGACTGTTCTTAATTCTGTCCAGTCTGGTCTTGCCGATCGCCTGGGCGGATGCAGAAATCAATCCGGCGTATCAAACCCATTGCGCCTCCTGCCACGGCGCTGACCGTTTGGGCGGCACCGGGCCGGCCTTGCTGCCGGGTAATCTGGATCGCCTGAAACGCCCCGATGCCATCAAGACCATCACCGAGGGACGTCTGGCAACGCAGATGCCTGCTTTCGGCACCAAGTTGACGGCGCAGGAAATCACCTCACTGGCTGAGTTGATCTACGCACCGTTGGCGAAAACGCCCACTTGGGGCATGGATGAAATTCGCACCTCCCGGGTTGAATATGCCAAAACCGGCAGCCTGCCGGACAAGCCGGCGTTCAAGGCCGATCCGCTCAACCTGTTTGTGGTGGTGGAACTTGGTGATCATCACGCGACCATTCTTGATGGTGACAAGTTCGAGCCGATCACACGTTTCGCCACCCGCTACGCCTTGCATGGTGGCCCCAAGTTTTCGCCGGATGGGCGCTACGTTTACTTCGCTTCGCGCGATGGCTGGATTGCCAAATACGACATCTGGAACCTGAAGCTGGTGGCCGAAATTCGGGCCGGCATCAACACGCGCAATCTGGCGGTGTCGAGCGATGGACGTTTTGCCATGGTGGCTAATTACTTTCCTCATACGCTGGTGGCGCTTGATACGCGGGACCTGACGCCAATTCGTGTCATCGACGTCAAGGACGATGGCGGCAAGTCATCACGCGTGTCGGCCGTCTATGACGCCGCACCGCGCAAAAGCTTCATCGCGGCCTTGAAAGACATTCCGGAAGTGTGGGAGCTCAGTTACGACGACAAAGCAATGCCGGACAAGACTGCGTTTGCGCCGCGTCGCCTCAAACTCGATGACTATCTGGACGACTTCTTTTTCGACCCCGCCTATGACCACGTCATTGGGTCCTCGCGCGGGGGCCAAGGACAGGTCGTGAACCTGAACGTGGGACGAAAAATTGCCGATGTTGCCCTGCCGGGTTTGCCGCATCTGGGCTCAGGCATCTCGTGGCGTTACCAAGACCAGACCGTGATGGCGACGCCCAACCTGAAAGAGGGCGTGGTGTCGGTGATTGACATGACATCCTGGAAAACCATCAAGCAAATACCGACACTGGGGCCTGGCTTCTTCATGCGCAGCCATGAGCGCACACCGTATGCCTGGGTGGATGTGTTCAACAGCAGCAAGAATCGCGATGTGATTCAGATCATTGACAAGAAAACGCTGGAGCTCGTCAAGGAGTTGAAACCCAGCCCAGGCAAGGTCGCCGCGCACACCGAGTTCACGCGCGATGGTAAATACGCAGTGGTGAGCGTTTGGGAGAACGATGGCGAGCTGGTCATCTATGACGCCAAAACGCTGGAAGTCGTGAAACGGATCAAGATGAACAAGCCTTCGGGCAAGTACAACGTGTACAACAAAATTACCCGCTCGGAGGGGACGAGTCATTGAGCTGTTGATCTGCTTTTTTGGTTATGGTTTACTATATAAATAATAGCTTATTGCGCATATGAGACGAGGGCTAGAGCTTGTTTTTATACTGAATCTTGTCAGCGTACCTGGCGATGGGTTCAAGCATCGGCATACAAGGTTTCGAATTGCAGACAGGACGCTTTGACGGTCCGCATGGCGGCCTGAAGCTCATCGAACAGGCCCGGCATCGCGTCGGCATGACCCTCTCGCACGGCCTCTTCGGCGGCGCTGGCCAGGCGGGCCAGCTCCTTGGCTTGGAGAAAGCTGGCGATGCCGCCCAGTCCATGCAGCAGATGAAGGGTACTTTCCGGATCGTCAACGCCAAACAGGCGACGGGCTTCCTCGATGTCGCCACCGTGCTGCGCAATGAATTTGCGCAAAATAGCACCATATTTTTTGGCATCACCGCCAAACGCCTGCAGGGCGGTGTCAATATCCAGTCCGGCCAGTGCAACGATACCGGACATCGCCTGGCGTTCGTCGCCTCGTCTTTCTGCTGACGGCGCCACCACCGCCCGGCGTTCCGCGACCAGGAGGTCCAGCAAATCTTTCACCTCAAGAGGTTTGACAACATGCCCCACCATGCCAGCAAGCCGGCTTTTCTCGCGGTCGTCAGGCCGGGCATAGGCGGTGACCGCGATGATGGGCAAATCAAGCAGGCCCAACTCCTCGCGGATGATTCGGGTGGCGGTGTAGCCATCCATCAGCGGCATTTGGATGTCCATCAACACGGCATCAAAACGCCCACTGTCCAAGCGCAGTGCTGCCAGTGCGGCAACGCCGTCGCCGACCATCACGACCTCGGCCCCGGCGCGGGTGAGCATCTGCCCAATTACCTCTTGGTTGAGCTCATTGTCTTCCGCCACCAGCAGGCGCATGCCGGACAGGCGACGGTCGCTCTTGCCCACCAACCTCAGAGGCATGGCGCATTCGCCGGTGTAGGCCCGGGTGACCGCTTCCAGCAGACTGCCAGGTGTCAGCGGCTTGACCGCGATAGCGTCCAGGCTGAGGTCATCGCTGGCCGCCACCGCCTGCTCCAGTTCAGAAATGGCGGCCATCAACACCACCAGTGGCAGGCCGATGCCTGGCGTGACATAAGCCTGGCGCAGCATCTCCAGCCCGTCCTGGCCCGGCATGCGCCAGTCCAGCAACAGCACGTCGTAGTCGCGCTTTTCGAGGACACTTATGCGCAGTTCTTCCAGGCCAGCGGTACTCGAATCGACCGCCTTTGCCTGCCAACCAAATGCGGCACAGGTTTGCACCAAGATGTCACGGGCCCTGGGATGGTCGTCAACAATGAGAACGCTCACCGCAGCTGGGATGCAGGCTGGTGCCGCTTGAGGCGTACTGCACCCCAAGGTCAGTGGCACTTCCAGGCGAAACTCACTGCCCCGTCCCACGCTGCTGTCGACCTCAATCGATCCGCCCATCAGGGTGGCAAGTCGGGCGCTGATGGCCAGGCCCAGGCCGGAGCCGCCATACAGGCGGCTGGTCGAGTCATCGGCTTGCGTGAACCTGTCAAAAATGGACCCGAGTTGTTCAGAGGCGATGCCGATGCCGGTATCGCGCACCGCAAATTGCAGGGTCACTTCGGCGCCCTCCGAGGTGTCTGCCGGGGTGAGACAGCGCACCGCGACAACAATTTCGCCAGTACTCGTGAACTTGACGGCATTGCTGGTCAGATTCAACAGTATCTGCTGCAGCCGCAAGGCGTCGCCAATCAGCGCGTCGGGAAGGTCTGGCGCCACGTCAAACAATGCTTCGATAGGCTTGTCGCCCAAGCCGACACCAAGCACGGCCGCAGTGGTGCGCAGGATGGCGCTCAGGGAAAACGGAGCACGCTCCAGATGCAGCTCTCGGGCCTCAATCCTGGAAAAATCCAGAATGTCATCAATCAAGACTCGCAAGGCCTGCGCCGACCACTGGATTTTGTCGGCATAGTCACGCTGGCGACGGTTCAGGGGTGAGTCGGCCAGCAGTCCGCTCAACCCGATGACGGCATTGAGCGGGGTGCGCAGCTCGTGGCTCATGGTGGCCAGGAAGGCGCCCTTGGCAAGGTTGGCGGCGTCAGCATCACGCGCCTTGGTCTTCAGCGCGATATTGAGGGCATGGAGTTCCTGGGTTCGCTGTTTGACCAGGTCTTCAAGATGCCCCTGATAGATTTCAAGTTGTCGGCGTGCACGCAATGACTGCAGGCCGAAGGCCATGTCACTGGCCAGCTCTTCCAGCAGTTTCACCTCTGCTGCGCCAAAGGCTTCGGGTTCAGCGGAATGGAGGGTCAATGACCCAATAGTCTGCTTGTCTATGGTGAGTGGCAATGCCACACTCGACTGGAAACCTAGTTGGCGGACAGCCTCGCGCCAGGGTGCCATTTGGGGGTTGGTCCAGCAGTTCTGACAGACCTGGGTAGAACCGTTCCTGATGGCGGTGCCGGTCGGTCCGCGGCCGATTGCCTGCGCACCATCCCAGGAGATTTGATTGTTTTTCAGGGAATCCGTCGCGTCACCGAAGGCAGCGACCGGACGAACAGTCTTGGCCGCATCCTGCTCTGCCACGCCGACCCAGGCTATCAGGTAGCCACCGACCTCAACCACCAGTCGGCACAGCTCATCGAGCAGTTCGCGTTCGTTGCAGGCGTGAATCACGGCCGTGTTGCAATCACTGCGCAGGCGCAGGGCGCGGTTGAGGCGATGCTGTTCGGCCTCGGCGCCCACGAGCTCTGCGGTGCGTTGGGCAACCCGCTCTTCCAGATGGTCGCGGTACAGTTCCAGCGCGAGTTCGGCCTGCCTGCGCTTGCTGATGTCGATGATGATGCCGCGGTAGCGAACAATCCGACCATCTTCCTCCGGCAGGGGCTGCGCCCGGCTCATCAGCCAGCGCGGGGCCGTGCCAGTGGGTAAATTGACCTGCCATTCAACCTCGATTTCGGCTCGACGCGACAGCGCGGCTTCCGTGGTTCGCTCCACGCGGGCCAAGTCACTGGGGTGCACGGTCTGGCGCCAGGTCTCGTAACTCACCGGCTCACTGTGTGGCGCTAAACCGTTGAGTACCCAGGCTTCTTTCGACCAGATGGTGGCGCCGGTTTCGATATTCCACTCAAAGCTGCCGGCGCCGGCGCCTTTCAAGGCCATCTGCAGCCGTGCCTCGCTGTCGCGAAGCTGGGTTTCCAGTTGTCTTTGTTGCGTGATGTCCTTCACAGCGCCATGCATGGACTTGGGCTTTCCGCTGGCATCAAAAATGAACTCGCCCGTCTGCACCACCAAATGTTCACTGCCGTCCGCCCAGACAAGTCGGTATTCGGTTTGCCAGGCGCGACGCTGCGCCAGGGCCTGCATGGCCATGTCGATGACGCGCTGCCGGTCCTGCGGATGCACCCGTGCAAAGAAGACCTCCGGTCTGAGTACTGGAACGTCCTGCGGCTTGTAATCCAGTAGCCGGAACATTTCCAGCGACCAGGCGGACGGATTTTTGCTGAAGTCCTCAAGGTCAATCAGGTCCATCGACCACGCACCGAGCTGGGCCAGGTGTGTGGCCTGGTCCAGCATCAACTGACTGCGTAGCAGCTCTTCGCGTGACAACGTGCTGTCGTTGAGTGCGATGGTCAGTTCGGCGGTGCGCGCTGTGACGAGAAGTTCGAGTTCACGGCGATGCTGGTCGAGCGCTTCCACAGCTACTTTGCGGGCGGTGATGTCCCTTGAGAGCACAATAAAACGACGCTCGTCACCTGGCTCGGTTGCTTTGCGGGCAATCGAAAGCTCGAACCACATTTCGCCTTGCGCCAGGTTCAATGCAAATTGCTGACCATTGGAGTAACCTTTTTCATTCGCTTCCTGCAGCGCGGCCATCACGACTTTCGAGGCATCGGCTTGCAGCACGTCCGGAACACACAGGCCAATCAAGCCTTGCGCTGGGGCTACCAATAACTCCTTATGTGGGCTATGCACGTCGTGGTATCGACCGTCGAGGCCAAGCTCGAACATCAAATCAGGAATGGCATCCAGCGTCGCCTTTATTTTGGCTTCGCTCAGACGCAATGCTTTTTCGGCTTGTTTTCGCTCGGTGATGTCGGTACAGAAGCCGTGCCAGAGCGTGGCGCCATCGGCTTCCCGCTCCCCCAGCGCAGTGCCAAGCACCCAGCGTACCGTGCCATCGTCAAATTTCACCCGGTATTCTTGGTGCCAGGGGGTCAAGTCCCTGGCAGACGCTTTAATGGAAGCGACCACGCCGTCGAAGTCGTCCGGGTGAAGGAGTGCCAGTAACGGGGCCCCATCCTCGCGCACGTCGCACGGCGTGACGCGGAACAAGTCAACGATGGCGTCGCTGGCGTAAGGGAAGCAGGACCTGCCATCGGGATACATCCGATATTGGTAGACCATCCCTGGCACCCGGCTGGCGATTTTTTGCAGGCGACTCAGTGCCTCATCACGCACCTCCTGCAAACTCTGGCGCGCCATCATATCGCTCAAAATGAAACGGTGTACCGGCGCGCCCGTCTCATCCCGCGCCGCGGTGGCCTGCAGTTCCACCCAGAATGGCGTACCGTCTTTCTTGAGCATCCGCAATTCACTTGACTGCGGCTCACCCGTGGCCAGAAGTTGTTTGCACAACAGGTAATAGATATCCCGGTCTTCCTTGCAGATGAATCGGGAAATCGGCCGCCGGACCAACTCCCGCCTGTTTATACCCACCAAGGTGGCCGCGGTGAGGTTGATTTGTAAAATCAGCCCCTCTTTGCTGACAGTGCAATAGCCAACGGGGGCCAGTTCATACAAGTCGAAATAGCGTTCCCGCTCGGTGTGCAATGCGTCTTGCACCCGACGCAGTTCGTCGTTTTGCATCTCCAGCTCAACCTGGTGCACCTGCAGCTCATGAAAAAGTCGCTGCGTATCCTCTGGCGTCATCTTCGCTATCTCGTCCAGCGACAGGGCCACCTTACCGCTGACAAGCTCGTTAGCCCGCTGGCGTAACCTTTGTTCGAAGCTTGCTGAGTCGATGTCGGCGGGTTGGCTGGCTGGTATGTGCATCGATGTCGATTCGGGTTTACGACTCTCGCGTGGGTCGGGAATTCAATTGGAGACTTATATCATTTAGAGGCGAGGATGACCTGACGAGAATCATTGTCAGTCACTCTTGAACTTCTGAAGAAATGCGTTGAGCGCCACGAACTTCGAAGACTCCTTCGCAAGGGCGTATCGACAGGGAACACATCGAGCGCCTGGGAAACCTGTCTCGCAGGAGCGGGGGAGGGAACGCGACGAATTCGGGTGTGGACCGAGCTCTGTTAATGCGAGCCGTAGTTGGCAAGCCGTTCCACGTCAAGGATCCGAATCTCACGCTTGTCGATTTCGATCAGGCTTTCGGCTTCCAGTTCATGCAGAACTCGGGAAAAGTATTCGGGGGTCAGGGACAGACGTGAGGCAATGGTGGCCTTGCTGACGGGCAAGGAAACGGTGACGATACCCACATTGCTGACGTTGCCATCTTGAACATCGCGCAGCAAGTAACCAATCAGCCGTTGCATGCCGCTTTGCAATGCATAGCCCTCTACGTCACGAACCAGTCCGTGCAGCCGACGTGAAATGCCGGCGAGCATGTGCATTGAGAAGCGCGGATCACGGTCGATTTCGCCCAGTACAGCCTTTTTAGTGACGCACAAGAGCAAGGTGTCAGCGAGCGCTTGAGCATTCAAAATACAAGGCATGCTGAGAAACATCATGGCTTCCGCAAAACTGTGCCCCGGGCCGATAAGTTCTATCACTTTTTCATGGCCAGACGGTGAGGCGACGTACAGTTTGACCTGTCCCACAACCACGACATGAAAGGCCTCGCATTCCTCGCCAACCCGAAAAACCATATCGCCCCGGGCGAGTCGTCGCAACTGGCAACTCTGCGCCAAACGTTCTCGCTCCAGTTGCGATAGGTCACTGAACAGGGGTAGCACCGACAAATAGCGCGGCATATCGAATTGCTCAGTATCCATTTTCATTCTTCGGCCTGCTCTGTTCTTGGTTAGTCATCAATTGTAGGTGGCGTACCCTGCTGAGTCCGGAAAGACTCTACCAGGCCGCGTTGAAATGCGCGTCTATTGCCTTGCCAGTGTCGCCCACGCCTGTGTCAACCGATTGACAAGATCTTCGGGGCGGTGCACCAGTGCATAGCCTTGTTGCCCAAAAAGTAGCGGAAGGTAGTCGTGGCCAGATTCATCAATGGTGACGCAAAAGGGCGACAGGCCTGCGGCATGCGCTTCATGGATGGCATGGCGGGTGTCTTCAATGCCGTAGCGGCCTTCATAAATATCCAGATCGTTGGGCTTTCCGTCCGTCAGCAGCATCAACAGACGCCGCCGCTCCGGCCGCTTCGTCAACTGAAGCGTGGCGTGGCGTATCGCCGCACCCATGCGGGTGTAGTAGCCAGGTTTGACGGCACCCACGCGGGCGCGGGTACTGGCATTCCATGTTTCGTCAAAACTTTTCAGGTGCTGCAGCCTGACGTGGTGACGACGCACCGAGCTGAAGCCCCACATGGCAAATGGATCGCCTACCGCGTTCAAGGCCTCACCAAACACGAATAAGGCGTCGCGAATGACGTCAATGATTTTGGCTTGCGATGTTGCATAGGCGTCAGTCGACAGCGATAAATCGGCCAGCAGCAAGGTGGCCAGACTGCGTTCGCGCCGGGTGTGGCGTGTGTAGACGGGGGGCGTATCGCTGTGCAGGCCGCCTTGTCCCATCTGATCGGCGCTAAAGCGTATCCAGGCATCCATGTCAATGCTGTCCCCGCTGTCTTGACCATGCAGCGGCCGCGGAGCGTCGCGCAGGGTCTCCAGGCGCCGGCTGACCCGGCGCGCGGTCAAACGCAGGGCAGGGGACGGCGAAAAGGATGATCCTGCGCGAGCCTCCATGACCTGCACAACGCAATGGTCTGGCTGCAAGATACCCCGTCGGTAGTCCCATTCGGGCAGGCGCAGTCCAGGCCCCAAGGGCAAGTCGTCGGCGCTGGTACTGGGTAAATCCAGGTCAAATTTGACACGCGACGCGAGTGTTTGCCCATCGGGTGCCAGCGACAGCTTGTCCATGTCATTGGCCGCTGCGACGGCGTTGCCATCGCCCTCGTCGTCCGTGCTCCGGTTGACGCGCACCATCTCATTCCACGACATCAGCGCTTCGCCCCGAAAAGGCAAGACCATGGCGTTGCGTTCCTGCCCCTCTTGTGTGCGCTGGGTGCGCCGGCGTTGCTTGTCCTCGGCCGCGTTGGGGCGCGCGGCGTCGGTCGGGTCATTCGCGCCGGCGCTGCGTGTCGTGATGCAGGCCAATATGTCGCTGGCGCCGAGCCAAAGCCATACCGGTGCGACGTCAGATGACTTGAGTTCGCATGCGATGGCCTCATCGCCTCGCAGGGCCGCTTGAAGGGTGGTTTCTGCCAGGGCGCTTGTGCCTCGCAAAAGGGAAGGGTGGATGCGCAGCGAAAGATGTGCGCTCAGCAATTGTTGGTATCGGCTGGCAAAGCCCGGGAAGTTGCGCAATCCTTGTCGGCTGGCCTGGCAGTTGTCAGATACCCAGTTGCCGGTGTGTTCGAAAGAAGCCGATTGAATGGCCAACCAGAGGTACAAGTCCCGGTTCAGGGTCCGATTGTCAAACACCGAAAGCGACGCCGGCAAGGCAAGTACATCGGGCTCAAGCTGGGCCGTGTCAGCCCGAACGCCACTGCCCGCTACTTTCTGCAACCAGGTCCTTGGACCGCCAATGCGCTGCCTGGACGCGGGCGCCAGACGCAAGGCCGCCGATCCACCCGCAGCCCGAAACAGAACACCAATGGATTTCTGAACATCCTTGAGATGGACAACGGACTCGGAGTTGTCACGCTGTGCCAGATGCGTCACGGCCTTGTGCCACCAACGGCCCACCATCTCTTCCATCAGGAATGCTCCGATGGGTCTTTGCGACGCTGGCGCAGGGTTTCGCGCAGGGCCTCAGCGCCCACATGCCAGACCAGGGTCGGTTCGCGTGACTGGGCTTGCTGCGAGGTGTTGCAAGCATCCAAACACTGGCCACACTGGACACAGGAGAACATCTTGCGCTTGATATTGCGAGGGTTGAGCCGCATCGGACAGGCGTTGTCACACGCCGACCCTCGGGGTTCGTCGCACGTTCTGCAATCCCGTGCGCGCTCGCGTGCAAACGTTACCACCAAGCCGCGTGGGTTGGCCATCCAGGCCAAGCTTTGAAACAAGCCAACGGCACAGCCAAATCGACAGAACAAATGTCTCGCAAAGGCAAACTCGGCGGTAAACACCAGGCTGCCAATCACGATGAAACGCGCCTGGTTAGCGGTTAGCGTGCCATGGAGAAGATTGCTCCATATGACGCTTGGCGGCAGCAAATACGTCAGAAGTGTGATGGCCCACAGGAACCCCATTAACGCGCAACTCAAGGCAAACAAGGGCCACCAGCGCCCATTGGGTTGTGTATGGGCGCGTGGGGTGATGCTGCGGTCCCACAGGCTGAGTTTTCCGCAGGCCCGATGCAGCAGATTGTTGAGCGTCTCCACCACGGAAAAATGGGGGCATAACCAGCCGCAATAAAGCCGGCCATAGCGATAGGCCAAACCCAGAAAGACCACGATCAAGATAAGAGCGGGCAAAAAAGCACGCAGGATGATGCTGATACCCACTTGCGTGGCATTGATTTCGCCCCGCGTAAACGCATCGATGCCGAGGGACCAACGCATGCCGAGTAACCACAGTTGCGCCTCATACAGATCGAAACGAAGCAAGTTGAGTGCGGGCGCGAGAAGGAACAGGAGGAAGAATCCTCCCTGCGTTGCATTGCGAAATTTCTGAAGGCGCCCAAGGCCGGATTTGACCTGGGTTGAAGTGGCCAGGGCGGATTTCTGCGCTGAGAGGTCAGGGGGCATCGCCAACCACGGCGCGGACAACCTCACCCAGGGCTTCGGCCGTGGCAGCGTCGTCCGTCAGGGCGTCAACAATGGCTGCCTGGCAAGCCAGTCGCAGGGATAAACCCGAGGTCACGAGATGAGCAGCGGAAACAAGCAGTCGGGTACTGGCGGTTTCTTCAAGATCGAATTCGGTCAGGCATCTGAACGATCTGGCCAGTTGAACCAGTTGCTTGGCACATTGCGTGGAAACACCGGTTTCAGCCTGAACAATCGCCTGCTCGACTTCCGCAACCGGGTAAGCCATGTTGAGCGCGAGAAAGCGTTGCCGGGTGCTGGGCTTGAGCCCTTTGAGCAAGTTTTGGTAGCCCGGATTGTAGGAAATCACCAGCATGAATTCGGGCGGTGCCGCGAGTTGTTCACCGGTGCGTTCAATCGGCAATATGCGCCGGTCATCGGCCAGCGGGTGCAAAACAACCGTGGTGTCTTTGCGTGCTTCGACCACTTCGTCAAGGTAGCAGATCGCGCCGTTTCGCACGGCACGGGCCAGCGGGCCGTCGGACCAGACGGTGTTGCCATTACCAATCAAAAAGCGACCGACAAGGTCGGCCGCGCTGAGGTCATCATGGCACGAGACGGTGATGAGGGGCCGTTCCAGTCTGGCGGCCATGTGCTCCACAAAGCGGGTTTTTCCGCAACCCGTAGGACCTTTGATGAGCAGAGGCAACTGTTTTTTCCAAGCGTGTTCAAAGAGCTCGCATTCGCCTCCCTGTTTTGCGTAGAACGGAATCGTTGCCATCTGCTGCATCTCCTGGGATGGTTCAAGCGCGAGCCGGGATCAGGCCTGCCGCTGCAAGGCTGACCTTGTCCTCATCGGTACCTGGCTTGGCGAAGAAGCTGAAAAGATAGGTAAACAGTCCAAGCAGGAACATCACGCCACCCACCATGCGCAACCAGTAGAAGAAAGCCAGTTGATCCTGGGTCGCCATAAACGACATGGCATTTTCTTTGGGCATGCGTTGCAGCCAGACTTGCAATATGCCTGCGCCGGTGAGGGACAGCACCATGACACCCATGCCGATGGTCATGATCCAGAATGCCCACATTTCGAAGTTCTGTGCCCGGCGGCTATTGGCCGCGCGTCCACGCAGTGTGGGCATGGCGTAGCTGATCATGGCCAGAACCACCATCACATAGGCGCCGTAAAACGCGAGGTGACCGTGTGCTGCCGTGATTTGAGTGCCGTGTGTGTAGTAATTGATGGGACTGAGCGTGTGCATGAAACCCCACAAACCCGCGCCCAGGAAGCCGACCACCGAGCAACCGACGGCCCAAAGCAATGCAGCCTGGTTGGGGTGATTGAGACGGCGACGCTGAACCATGTTGAAGGCAAACACGGTCATCATGAAGAACGGGATGGGCTCCATGGCAGAGAAGATACTGCCCACCCACAACCAGTAGCCCGGCAGGCCGATGAAGAAAAAGTGGTGACCGGTACCCAGAATGCCCGTGATCAGCGCCATGGCGATGATGACGTACAACCATTTGTCGATCACTTCACGGTCAACGCCCGTGGTCTTGATCAGCACGAAGGCCAGCAAGGCGCCAAGAATCAACTCCCAAGTGCCTTCAACCCACAAGTGCACCACAAACCACCAGTACATTTTGTCGCGCACCAGATTTTCCGGGTTGACAAAGCTGAACAGGAACATCAGCGCCAGGCCCCACAGACCCATCAACAGCACCAGAGAAATACTGGTCTTGCGGCCCTTCAGCACGGTCATGCTGATGTTGAACAGAAAGGCCAGGCAAACGACCACAATGCCCAGCTTGGTGGGTAAGGGTTGCTCCAGGAACTCCCGACCCATGGTGGCCAGCAATTCGTTACCGGTCAGCTCCGCCAGCTTGGCGTAGGGAACTACGAGGTAGCCCACGATGGTGAGTGCGCCCGCAGCGAGAAAAACCCAAAACAGCACCATGGCCAGCTTGGTGCTGTACAGCTCGGTTTCAGACTCCTCGGGAACGAGGTAGTAGGCGGACCCCATAAAGCCGAACAAAAGCCAGACGATCAGCAGATTGGTATGCACCATCCGGGCCTGGTTGAAGGGGATGTAGGGAAACAGCAGATCGCCGATGACGTACTGCAGACCGAGCGTGATGCCAAACAGGATTTGGGCCGTGAAAAGAATCAAGGCGGCCACGAAGTAATACTTCGCGACGGCCTGTGATTTGTACTTGAGTGTTGTCGCTTGCATGTGAGTTACCTTGTTCGTTTAGACGTGCTACAACGTTTAACCTTCGATATTTGGGGGCCAGTTTTCGGTGTTCACGTTGCCCGTCCAACGCAAGAACTCCACCAGGTCATTCATCTGCGCCTCGGTGAAGTTGAATTGAGGCATCTGGCGACGTCCCTCGACATGCGTGGGCTGCGACGCAATCCATGCCTTGATGAAATCGGGGCCTCGACGTTTGTAAACGTTGCCGAGTTCGGGTGCGAAATAGGCGCCTTCGCCCAAGAGGGTGTGGCAGCCAATGCAGTTGCGCGTTTCCCAAATTTTCTTGCCCTTGACCACCGATTCGGTGATGGCCTCGGCGTTGGAGCGTTTGGGGATTTTCCGCTCGCTGTCAAATATGAGGGCCGCAAACACGAAGATGAAAAATACCGACCCTCCGTAAAACATGTTGCGGGCCATCTGCTTGGTGAACCCGCTGGATTTAACCTGATTCATATTGTGGAACTCCTGAAATTTGTAACGCGTTGTAGAGTACGGGTTGCTCGAAATTCAGTCCTTGACCCGGTTCAAGAATTGACCCAAATCGGGTTTTATTTGACGTCAGTGCGCTCCGTAGCTGGCGAGTCGTTCGGCATCGAGAATGCGGATCTCCCGCTTGTCGATCTCGATCAGGCGTTCGGCTTCAAGTTCATGCAGCACGCGGGAGAAGTATTCAGGGGTGAGGGAAAGCCGGGAGGCGATTGTTGCCTTGCTAACAGGCAAGGACACCGTGATAACGCCCCTGTTGACCATGTTTCCCGTCGGGACATCGCGTAGCAAATAGTCGATCAGTCTCTGCATTCCGCTTTGCAAGGCATAACCCTCTACGTCGCGAAGGAGCCTGTGCAGATGACGGGCGATTCCTGCTAGCATGTGCATGGAGAATCGAGGATCTCGTTGGATTTCCCCAAAGACGGCTTGCTTGCTGACTTCCATGAGCAAAGTGTCTGTCAAGGCTTGGGCGTCGAGCATGTAGGGCTTGTTCAGAAACATCATGGATTCTGAAAAACTGTGACCAGGACCAATGAGGTCAATAACCTTTTCCTGGCCGGATGCGGATGTTACATAAAGCTTGACTTGTCCCAAAATAAGGACTTGAAACGACTCGCAGGCTTCGCCGACTCGAAACACCATATCTCCACGGGAAAGACGGCGAAGTTGGCAACTCTCCGCGACATTTTCTCTCTCAAGCGTCGTCAGATCGCTGAACAGGGGAAGAACCGACAAGTAACGCGACATGTCAAACTGTGCGACGTCCATTTTCATTTTGGTTTGCCCTGTTTAGGTTGAACTAGATAACTCTCATCAATCTCATTGAACACGGGACTGTCCATGGAATCCTCGTTCTCCTGATAAGGTCCGGTACCGCTGTGAGAGGCGGTGGACGCCGGAATGAATTCCCCGCTTTTGACATCGAACACGTGCACCTCGCCCTCCTCAATGACGTAATGCCAGCCGTGCAATGCGAGCTGTTTTGCCTCCACTTGTTCGCGCACCATCGGGTAGCCCATGAGCCGCTCCAGCTGCAACACCACGGCTCGCTGCTCGGTGCGGCGTAGCGCCTCGGGTGTGACCTGCACGGGCAGGGCCGCTTCACGACCCAATTCCAGCCAGGCCGTCAGGTTCTGGGCCCGCGGATCGACTTCCTCATACAGCGCGCGGATGCCGCCGCAATGGCTGTGGCCGCACACCACGATGCGGGAGACCTTGAGGTTCAAGACGGCAAATTCGATGGCCGCAGAGGTGCCGTGGTAGCCGGCTGAGCCGTCATACGGCGGCACGAAGGCGCCGACATTGCGCACAATGAAAAGCTCCCCCGGCCCGGTACCCGTCAACAAGTAGGGAACCAGGCGAGAGTCAGAGCATCCGATGAACAGAATCGTTGGATGTTGCCCCTCTTTGACCAGATTTTGAAACTGCTCTTGCACCCCCGGAAAGGTGTGGTCGTGGAAGCGGCGCAGGCGCGCTAGCAGTTCATCAGGCACGGGGATTTACGGCTTAATTTTTCTACTGAACCAAAGGAGAGTCAGCGGCGTCGAGATCGACTCCCACGAGGGCGGCTTCACCGGCCAACAGGCTCAGGTACTGGCGCAAGGCGGTCACATAGGTTTTCTGCCGCAGTGACATGGCCACGGCCCCACGTACCGTCTCAAAAGACTGTTCAACGCCGGGCTCACGCTGCAGCACTTCAACCACATGCAAACCAAAGCGGCTATGCACCAGACGGGGCAGCACGCCGACCTCGGCATGGCCAAACAGTTCCTTGGCGAACTCAGGGGCGCAGTCTGCGACTGTCAGCCAACCCAGGCTGCCGCCTTCGGCCCCGCTCGGGCAGTTGGATTGGGTGGTGGCCGCCTTGGCAAATCGGTCTTCGGCGTTATTGCCGTCATGGCAGCGCACATCGAGCAAGGTGGTTTCGGCGCGGTTGCGCAGGGCCACCACATCAACGCCTTGGGTCACCGCGAACAGAATGTGGCGCACATTCACCCGTTCGCCGGTGCTATAGGTGGCTTGGTGTGCGGCGTGGTGGCGCCGGCACGCTTCCTCGGACGGCTCAGGAATCGCCAGGCTCTGCTCCAGCAGGGCTTCAACGGCACTGGAAGCCTCTTCGCTGAGCACGCCGTCGGTGGTGGCGACATCATTGCCCGACAACAAGCCCTTGGCGACTGCGGCCTGGCGCAGCAGCTCTGAGCACGCGCGCTGGCGCAGCTCATCGGCGGACAGTGTCTCGTCCGGGGTATGGAGTGCTATGCCGTTGATGCGGGCAATTTCCAATTGGAGGGGCGTTGTGGTTTGCATGGTCTGATCCTTAAACGCGTGCGCCTGGGCGACGTGGCTGGTTTTGGTCGGCCGGCACATTCAAGCGCCGGGCGCGAACCACCTGGTGGGGGCGGACCAGGTAGGCGACCGCACCAAAGCCACTCCAGACGTGAACGAGACGGGTGAAGGGGAAGATCAGGAAGATGCTCATGCCCAGGAACATGTGCATCTTGAAGATCCAACCTGCTTCAGCGAGTAGCGCCGGTGCGCCGGTCTGGAAAGTCACGATGGACTGAGCCCATCCGGCCAGCTTCATCATCATGCTGCCGTCCAGATGCTGCGCCGACAGGGGAATGGTCGCCAGACCGAGAGCCAACTGAAGCCACAGCAAGATGAGCAGGACGATGTCGCTGGTCTTGGAGTTGACGCGAATGCGTGGCTCGGACAGGCGACGATGCAGGAGCAAGGTCACGCCCACAAAGCCCAGCAGGCCCGCGATGCCGCCCGACACCATGGCCATGAGCTGCTTGGCACCTGCGCTGATGAATGACTCATACACAAAGTGTGGGGTCAGCATGCCGAAGAAGTGCCCGAAAAACAAGAACAGCACGCCGATGTGAAACAGGTTGCTGCCGAGTCGCAATTGCCCAACTTTGAGCATTTGCGAAGAATCACTCTTCCAGGTGTATTGGTCGCGGTCAAACCGGATCAGGCTGCCCAGCAAAAAAATGGTCAAACAAATGTAGGGATACAAGCCAAACAAAAAAGTGTCGAGTGCGTTCATGGTGATACTCCTTGCTGTGCAGCGGCTTTCGCGCTGGCGCGGGCCGCTTCATTTTTGACAAAGTGAATGGGCTGAGGCTGGCCGGGTTTGGCCTGACCGTTGGTTGAGCAGCCATCGAAGACGACCGGCTCTTCCCATGCCGTATCGATGGGTTCGTCCGGTACGACCTTGACCGCGTGCGCGGTCTCGCCCGCCAGTTCCAGCAGGGCACCCAGCACACTGGCGTAAGCGCTTTCACGCTGTTCCAAAGCGTTGAAGATGGCATTGAAAATGTGCGCCATCTCGCCCAGGAAGGCGCGGGCCTCCTTCGGCGGCTGGGTTGACACAAATTCGAGTACGGCCGGCAGATAGTCCGGCATCTCGTCCGGGGCCAGATACAGGCCGGCTTTTTCGTAGGTCTGCGCCAAATCAATCATGGCCGGGCCGCGGTCACGCGAGTCGCCGTGCACATGCTCAAACAGATGCAAGGATGTGGCGCGACCGCGGTCGAACATCTCCACGTACGCCGCCTCGTTTTCCAGCGTGTCGCCGCTTTCCAGTGTGGCGATGAGTGTGTCGAGTTCGGCCAGGCGTAGCGCCGGGATGGTTTTGTCGGCGTGCAGCGCGCTGCGCATGTCGCGCAAGTGGCCTCGCAATGTGGTGTCCGGGTAGGACAGCAGCCGGGCGAGTACCCGCAGGCTGATGGACGCATTAGGAAGATTGGATAGTAGGGACATGGCTCAAACCTCCGCCTTGATGGGAATGGTGCGGCGCTTGGCGCCGCCAAACAGACTGGGCTCGCTGGCGCCGTCAGAGCAACCGCTGCCAAACGAGAAACCGCAACCGCCGCGCACGTCAAAGGTGTTCTCGGCGTATTCGCGGTGCGTGCTGGGGATCACGAAGCGGTCTTCATAGTTGGCGATGGCCATCACGTGGTACATCTCTTCCACCTCCGCCTGGGTCATTTGCACCTGGTCCAATGCGGCGGTGTTGATGCGTCCGTCCACATGTTTTTCGCGCTGGTAAGCCCGCATGGCCAGCATGCGTTCCAGCGCGCGCTCCACCGGCTGGGTGTCGCCGGCCGTCAGCAGGTTGGCCAGGTACTTGACCGGGATGCGCAATTGCTTGACATCCGGAATCTCGCCATTGATGCCGATGTGGCCGGCATTGGCCGCCGCACTGATGGGCGAGAGTGGCGGTACATACCAGACCATCGGCAGGGTGCGGTACTCGGGGTGCAAGGGCAGGGCGACCTTCCAGTCGACCGCCATCTTGTACACCGGGCTGTTGCGTGCGGCTTCCATCCATTTGTCCGGAATGCCGTCGATGCGAGCCTGCTCAATCACGGCTGGATCATGCGGGTTCAGGAAAATATCGAGTTGGGCCTGGTACAGGTCACGATCGTGCTCGACGCTGGCGGCTTCCTGAATACGGTCGGCATCGTAGAGCAGCACGCCGAGGTAGCGGATGCGACCGACGCAGGTCTCGCTGCATACCGTGGGCTGACCGGCTTCAATACGCGGGTAGCAGAAGATGCACTTTTCGGCTTTGCCGGATTTCCAGTTGTAGTAGATCTTCTTGTACGGGCAGCCGCTCACGCACATGCGCCAGCCACGGCATTTGTCCTGGTCGATCAGCACAATGCCGTCTTCCTCGCGCTTGTAGATCGAGCCGGACGGGCAGCTGGCCACGCACGCCGGGTTCAGGCAGTGCTCGCACAATCTGGGCAGGTACATCATGAAGGTGTTTTCGAACTGACCGTAAATGTCCTTCTGGATGTCGTCGAAGTTCTTGTCCTTGCTGCGCTTGGAGAACTCGCCGCCCAGGATTTCTTCCCAGTTCGGACCCCACTCAATCTTCTCCATCCGCTTGCCGGTGATCAGGCTGCGCGGGCGCGCTGTTGGCGCTGCCTTGGACTCGGGCGCCGATTGCAGGTGGTGGTAGTCGAAGGTGAAGGGCTCGTAGTAGTCGTCAATCTCCGGCATGTTCGGGTTGGCGAAGATGCGCATGAGCAGCTTCCACTTGGCCCCCTGGCGCGGCTCGATCTTGCCGTTGGCTTTGCGAATCCAGCCGCCATTCCATTTGTCCTGGTTTTCCCATTCCTTGGGGTAGCCAATGCCGGGCTTGGTCTCGACGTTGTTGAACCAGGCGTACTCCATGCCGGGGCGGCTGGTCCAGACGTTCTTGCAGGTGACTGAACAGGTGTGGCAACCGATGCACTTGTCCAGGTTCAGCACCATGCCGATTTGGGCGCGAATTTTCATGAGGTTTCTCCTTAGGCGTGGTCTGCTGTGGCTGAGCTGTCTGCGGAATCGGGCTCGTCGTCCAGCCAATCCACCTTGTTCATCTTGCGCACCACCACAAACTCGTCGCGGTTGGTACCGATGGTTCCGTAGTAGTTGAAACCGTAGCTGAACTGGGCGTAACCGCCGATCATGTGAGTCGGCTTGAGCACAATCCGGGTCACCGAGTTGTGGATACCGCCGCGCATGCCGGTAATCTCCGAACCCGGGGTGTTGACGATCTTTTCCTGTGCGTGGTACATCATCACCATGCCGGGTTTGACCCGCTGGCTGACCACGGCACGGGCCGCGATGGCGCCGTTGAGGTTGAACAACTCGATCCAGTCGTTGTCGACGATGCCGGCCAATTTGGCGTCGTCTTCACTCATCCATACGCAGGGGCCGCCGCGGCTGAGCGTGAGCATCAACAGGTTGTCGGTGTAGGTGGAGTGGATACCCCACTTCTGGTGTGGCGTGATGAAGTTCAGGGCAATTTCAGCGTTGCCATTGGGTTTGATGCCCTGAATGCCGGCCGTGGTCTTGAGGTCGACCGGGGGGCGATAGGTGGTGAAGCCTTCGCCAAAAGCAGTCATCCATGGGTGATCCATGTAGAACTGCTGGCGCCCGGTCAGCGTACGCCATGGGATCATCTCGTGCACGTTGGTGTAGCCCGCGTTGTAGGACACGGTCTCAGACTCAATACCGCTCCAGGTCGGCGAGCTGATGATCTTGCGCGGCTGGGCCTGGATGTCGCGGAAGCGAATTTTTTCGTCCTCGCGGTGGATCGCCAGGTGGGTATGGTCCAGACCCGTTTGTTTGCCCAGCGCTTCCCAGGCCTTGACGGCCACATGGCCATTGGTTTCGGGTGCGAGTTGCAGAACCACCTCGCAAGCGTCGATGTCGGTTTCAATTTTCGGCATGCCGCAGGTCGCGCCCTGGTCGGTCACCAGGCCATTGAGTTCGCCCAATTGCTTGACTTCGATCTGCGTGTTCCAGTTGATGCCCTTGCCTCCGTTACCCACTTTGTTCATCAGTGGGCCCAGCGCCGTGAAACGCTTGTACACATTGGGGTAATCGCGTTCCACCACTGCCATATTGGGCGCGGTCTTGCCGGGGATCAGGTCGATCTCGCCGGCTTTCCAGTCTTGCACACCGAAAGGCTGCGCCAGTTCGGCGGGCGTGTCGTGCATCAAGGGTGTCAAGACCATTTCACGCTCAACGCCCAAGTGGCCCACACAGACTTCACTGAATTTCTTGGCGAAGCCTTTGTAGATGTCCCAGTCGCTGCGGGACTGCCAAGCCGGGTCCACCGCCGTGCTTAAGGGGTGAATAAAGGGGTGCATGTCGCTGGTGTTGAGGTCGTTCTTCTCATACCAGGTGGCAGTGGGCAACACGATGTCGGAATACAGACAGGTGGTGCTCATGCGGAAGTCCAGCGTCACCAGCAAGTCCAGCTTGCCTTCGGGTGCCTTGTCGTGCCAGACCACTTCGGTCGGTTTGGCTTCGTCGTGTCCCAGGTCCTTGCCCTGCACGCCGTGGCTGGTGCCCAGCAGGTGTTTCAGGAAGTACTCGTGTCCCTTGCCGCTGGAGCCCAGGATGTTGGAGCGCCAGACGAACATATTGCGCGGCCAGTTGTCGGGATGGTCCGGGTCTTCGCAGCTCATTTTGAGCGAGCCGTCTTTCAGGCCTTTAACGGCGTAGTCCTTGGGGTCCATGCCAGCGGCGTTCGCGTCGCGCACCACCTGCAAGGGGTTTGTCTTCAGCTGCGGAGCGGACGGCAACCAGCCCATGCGCTCGGCGCGCACGTTGTAGTCGATCATGCTGCCGCCGTAGAGTTTTTTGTCGGCCAGCGGCGAGAGCACTTCTTCCATGCCCAGCTTCTCATAACGCCACTGGTCGGTGTGGGCGTAGAAGAAGCTGGTGGAGTTCATCTGCCGGGGCGGGCGAATCCAGTCCAGGGCAAAGGCCAGTGCGGTCCAGCCGGTTTGGGGCCGGAGCTTTTCCTGACCCACATAGTGCGCCCAGCCGCCACCGCTTTGACCGATGCAGCCGCACATCATCAGCATGTTGATGACGCCACGGTAGTTCATGTCGCTGTGGTACCAGTGGTTCATGGCCGCGCCGATGATGACCATGGACTTGCCATGGGTCTTGTCGGCATTGTCGGCAAACTGGCGTGCCACGGTGATCAGCTGCTCACGCGGCGTGCCGGTGATGCGCTCCTGCCAGGCGGGCGTGTACGGTGTGTCGTCGTTGAAGTCTTTGGCTGCCATCTCACCCGGCAGGCCGCGCGCTACGCCATAGTTGGCCACTTGCAGGTCGAACACGGTGGCCACCAGTGCCTCGCGCTGTTCGCCTTCCTTGCCTAGGGAAATACGTTGCACGGGCACGGTGCGCACCAGCACGTTGTTGGCACCATCGCCGCTGGCATTGTTCGGAAAGTGCTCGCTGACGATGCCGCCGAAGTAGGGGAAGCCCACCTTCGCGGTCTCGGTGCTGGGGTTTTCACCTTCCATGACCGACAGTTTGAGTTTCACCTCGCTGCCATGGCGGGCTTCCTTGGCCTCCAGATTCCACTGGCCTTCGTCGGCGCGGCCGTCCGGACCCCAGCGGAAGCCGATGGCGCCGTTGGGCAGAACCACTTTGCCGTTGTCATCCAGGGCGACGGTTTTCCACTCGGGGTTGTTGGCCGCGCCGAGCTTGCCGTTGAAGTCGGAGGCGCGCACGTAACGGTCCGGCACCATGACGGTTTCGCCACTGGGCAACTGATGTTCCTTGAGCATCACCAGCATCGGCATGTCGGTGTAGCGGCGCACATAGTTGTCGAAGTAGGCGCTGCGTGGCTTGCCACCATCGGGGAAGTAAAACTCCTTGAGGATGACGTGACCCATGGCCATGGCCACGGCGGCGTCCGTGCCCTGTTTGGGCTTCATCCAGATGTCGGACAGTTTGGCGACTTCGGAATAGTCAGGCGTGACCGCCACTGTCTTGGTGCCTTTGTAGCGAACTTCGGTGAAGAAGTGGGCGTCGGGCGTGCGGGTTTGGGGCACATTGGAGCCCCAGGCGATGATGAAGGTGGAGTTGTACCAGTCGGCCGATTCGGGCACGTCGGTTTGTTCGCCCCAGACTTGCGGGCTGCTGGGAGGCAGGTCGCAATACCAGTCGTAAAAGCTCATGCACACGCCGCCGATCAGGCTCAAATAACGGCTGCCCGCTGCATACGAGACCATGGACATGGCGGGAATCGGCGAGAAGCCGATGATGCGGTCCGGGCCGTGCTTTTTGATGGTGTACACATTGGCGGCGGCCACCATTTCATTGACCTCGTCCCAGCTGGAGCGCACGAAGCCGCCCAAGCCGCGCACACTTTGGTATTCCTTGCGTTTTTCATCAGACTGGGCAATGGCGGCCCAGGCATCCACCGGGTCATACGAGGTGCGGGCTTCGCGCCACAGCTTAAGCAGACGACCACGCACCATGGGGTATTTCACGCGGTTGGCGCTGTACAGGTACCAGCTGTAGCTGGCGCCGCGTGCGCAGCCGCGTGGCTCGTGGTTGGGCATGTCCCAACGCGTGCGGGGGTAGTCGGTTTGCTGGGTTTCCCAGGTCACGATGCCGCCTTTGACATAGATCTTCCACGAGCAGGAGCCTGTGCAATTCACGCCATGGGTGGAGCGGACGATTTTGTCGTGCGCCCAGCGGTCGCGATACGCGTCCTCCCAAGTGCGGTCTTCACCGGTGGTGACGCCGTGGTCGCCCGAGAAGGGCTCCGTGGCTTGCGAAAAATAACTGAGTCGATCCAGAAAATGGCTCATGGGATACCTCGTTAGAAAGGGTGAATTTATATAAAAACAGGCTCTAGCCCTTGTGCATCATGCACAAATAGCTATTAAAACAATAGCAATTTGCATTCATGAGCAGCGGAGAGGGCTCATGGGTTCTTGATTTCCGAGCCGGCGCGCAGGTAGAACCACCAGTTGAGCACCAGGCACAGGGCGTAGAACACCGCGAATCCGTACATGGCCATCTGGGGTGTGCCGGCCTTGATTTGGGCGCCAATCACCACGGGGGCGATGAACGCGCCGTACGCCGCAATGGCGGAGGTCCAGCCCAGCACGGGGCCGGCTTGTTGGCGGTCAAAAATCACGCCAATGGTGCGAAATGTGGAGCCGTTGCCAATACCGCTGGCAGCGAACAGCAGCACGAACAGCCACATGAAGGTGGAGAAGTACTGCTCCGGCGTGGCCGAGCCGTAGGCCTGCATCATCACGTAGCCCACCCAGCCCGAGGCCACGACCATGACCGCCGAGATGATTTGCGTCACGATGGAGCCGCCGACCTTGTCCGAAATCCAACCGCCAATGGGCCGCACAAGCGCGCCGACAAAGGGGCCGATCCAGGCGTAGGTGAGCGCCGAGACTGCGTTGGGATTCTTCAGTGTGTGCTGCATCACGCCCGCTGCATCGGGCACGTGACTGATGCCAAAGATCACCGTGATCGCCAGCGGCAGGGCCATGGAGAAGCCAATGAAGGAGCCGAAAGTCACGATGTACAGCGCCGTCATGGACCAAGTGTGCTTGTTGCTGAAGATGGCGAACTGCTTGCTGATGTTTTCCTTCATCGTGCCAAACGCCGTGAGCTTCAATACCAACAGCGTGCTGATGATGATCAGCGGCATCGCGACCCACATGTTCAGCAGACCCAGGCCGGTGGGCTTGGGCAGGTACAGGTAGAGGCCCAGGCCGGCCGGTACGAACGACAGGGTGTAGAGCCAGATAATTTTCAGAAACGCACCGATGGTGCCGCCGATGTCGGGTGACACGGTCTTCAGGTTGTTCATGCCGAAGTAACACAGGATGGACAGGGGAATCAGTGACAGCAGCCAGGCAAAGCCGGCGTTCTGGATCCAGGTCGGTGTGCCCGCAGTGATCTTGCCAAAAATCCAGCCACTGTCTTTCACCAGTGTCATGGACTCACCGGCGAAGCCGCCAAACAGGCTCATGGTCATCACCAGCGGGATCACGATCTGCATCGTGGTAACACCGAAGTTGCCCAGGCCAGCGTTCAGGCCCAGTGCCGTGCCTTGCAAACGCTTCGGGAAGAAGGTGCTGATGTTGGACATGGAGCTGGCGAAATTGCCACCGCCCACGCCCGACCACAGGGCCATCAGCTGAAAGACCCACAGCGGCCATTCCTTGTGCTGCAAGGCGATGCCGGTGCCAATGGCGGGTGCCAACAACATGGCCGTGGTCAGGAAAATGGTGTTGCGCCCGCCCGCCAGCCGGATCAGGAATGAGGCCGGGATGCGCATGGTGGCGCCAGCCAGACCTGAGATGGCGGTAAGGGTGAAGAGCTCAGCCTGGGTGAACGGAAATCCCAGATTCAGCATCTGCACGGTGATGATGCCCCACATGCCCCAGACGGCGAAGCCGCACAGCAGGCTGGGCACCGAGATCCACAGATTGCGGTAAGCGATTTTCTTGCCCGTGGTTTCCCAAAATCGTTCGTCTTCCGGACGCCAGTCAGCGATATCTACGCCGGATTGTGTTTTCATATTCATAGGTTCTTTCGGTAAAACTGAGTTCAGTTCTGCAGGCTGAAGGGCACAGCGTTCTTGCCCATGACTTCACTGCGACGCACTTCGGTCCAGTACATCCAGATGAGCGAGACCCAGACCACGCCGTACATCAACATGAAGGCGCTGGAGCGGATGCCCGTCAGGTCCATCAAGGCCCCGAACATGATGGGAAGGACAAAACCGCCCAGTCCGCCGGCCAGGCCCACAATGCCGCTGATGGTGCCGATGTTCGTGGGGTAGTCGTCGCTGATGTATTTGAAGACGCTGGCCTTGCCGAACGCAAAGGCGATGCCCAGAATGAACATCAAACCCGTGAACGCGTAGATGTTGAGGCCGAGGTGGAAGGTGGCCGGACCCGAGGTGGTGGCAATGGTGAAGTCGGTTTGAGGGTAACTCAGGAAGAACAGACAGATCCAGCTCACCCACAGAACCCACCAGGTGACGCTGTGCGCGCCCCATTTGTCCGACATCCAGCCGCCCACGGCGCGCAGTACGCCACCGGGCAGCGAGAAGCAGGCGGCCAGCAAGGCGGCGGAGCGAATATCCAGCCCGAATTCGCCGACGTAGTACTGCACCATCCACAGGGACAAGGCCACATAGCCGCCGAATACGATGCTGTAGTACTGGCAGTACTTCATCACTTTCGGATCTTTTAGCGATTTCAGTTGATCGCTGAACTTGGTGTGGCTCGATACCAGGTGAGTTGGGTCGCTGTGGCTGAAAAACCAGAACAGCACGACCGTTCCCAACATGATGGCGGCATACACCTGCGGCACCATCGTCCAGCCAAATGCCACGACCAGCGCGGGTGCGACGAACTTGTTGACGGCGGCCCCCGAGTTGCCAGCGCCATAGACGCCCATGGCGAAACCCTGCTGGTTTCTGGGAAACCAGCGTGCGACATAAGGCGTGCCCACGGAAAACGATCCGCCGGCCAATCCCACGAACAGGCCGATGACCAGGAAGTGCCAGTAGGCGGTGGCGTAACTCATCAAATAGATGGCCGGCACTGTCAGTGCCATCAAGAGGGCCATCACGATACGGCCGCCGTATTTGTCGGTCCAGATGCCCAGTGGGACCCGAATCAGCGACCCGGTTAGTACGGGTGTTGCTGTCAGTAGTCCGAATTCTGTGGCGTTGAGCCCCAGTATCTTCTTGATCGGGATGCCGATCACACCAAACATCATCCAGACCATAAAGCACACCGTGAATGCCAGTGTGCTGACCATGAGCACGGAGAGTGCCTGCCCTTTTTTTGTCATGTCAAAAACTCCTTTTTTGCATGACATGACTTTAGGGCGGACCGGCCTGGAGCGGCATCCCTCTGAAGGAGCGGCGACCAGGGTAAATGGAACTACGCGACGGCCCGGCCGCATAGTTCTGACGAACTAGCGAAGCGCTGTTATCGCGATTGTTTGCGCCAGATCAAAGCAAGCCGTGCTCGGTTGCTATCACGGCGGCGTGGACCCGGGAGCTGACGTTGAGCTTGCGCAAGACGTGCTGGACGTGGATTTTGACGGTGGTTTCGGCAATGCCATGTTCGCGCGCAATTTCCTTGTTGCTGGCGCCTCGAACGATGCCACGCAAAACGTCAAGTTCGCGGGGCGACAGGCTGGCAATGGCGGTTTCGGGTGCGATGGCCGGGCTGGCAGGGGCGCCTCCCGTTGCCCCCCGGTACGCGGCCACGAGCTTGCTCATCATCTCGGGTGCCACGACACTGTCCCCGTCCATGGCGCGCAGGATGGCGGCGGTCAGGTCGTCACCTTCGATGGTTTTGAGAAGGTAGCCGGCAGCGCCGCCGCGCAAGGCTGCGGCGAGGTCATTTTCATCTTCGCTGACGGTCAGCATCAGGATGCGGGCGCCGGGCGCCGCTTCCATCAAGGCCGGCAAGGCGTCCACGCCATTGACGCCCGGCAAGTGGTTGTCCAACAGAATGAGATCCGGTTGAAGTTCCTGTGCCTTGCGTTGCGCTTGGCCGGCATCGGCCGCATCACCGATCACGTTCAGGCGCGGGTCGCGTGCCAACAGTGCGGTCAAGCCGCGCCGAAACAGCGTGTGGTCGTCCACCACCAGGATTCGAATGGGCAAAGTCGGGTGTGGCTGCATGACTGAACTCATTGCTGGACAAGGTTGGGTTCGCGCGCGGTTGCGGACGCCTTTGGCATCGGGTGGGCGTGTGGTGGCAGGGTGAGAATGATCGAGCTGCCATGACCCGGCGTGGAGATCACGTCCAGGTCGGCTCCAATACGCTGGGCCCGCTCGGTCATGATGCGAAGGCCCACATGGGTTTCGTCGAGTTGGTCATTGTTGGGGGTGAAGCCAATACCATCGTCGCGCACCTCAAAGCGCCACTCGGGCTGCTGCTGCACATCCAGCCAGACTTGCGAGGCACGCGCGTGCTTGCGGACGTTGGACAAGGCTTCCTGAACGATGTGCAACACCTGTATTTGCAGGTCAGGTGATAAAGGCATGCCTTGCCCCTGCATGGCCATGGACGCTTTGATAGCGCTTTGGTGTTCAAATTTCCGAAGAGTGGTGGCCAGCGCCGGTTCGATGTCTTCGGTGTTGGTGCGGGTGCGGAAGTGCAACAGAAGTTCACGCACATCGCCATAGCTTTCGCGTACGCCGACATCAATTTCCTCCAGCACCTGTTCTATTTCAACCGGATTGCCTGACTGCACTGCATCGCGCATCAGCTGAACCTGAATTTTGAGGAACGCCAGGGATTGGGCGATGGAGTCGTGCAACTCCCGGGCCAGCAAGTGCCGTTCCTGCGACACGGCGGCTTCTCTTTCCAGCGCGTTGAGACGCAGGTTTTCCATGGCGCTGGCCAGGTGGCTGCTGAGCGCTTCAAGCAGGGATCGCTCCGCAGGAGACGGGTTGACTCTGGCGTGAAAGAACAGATCAACCTCACCCATCAGTCGGTCATGAAGGTAAACCGGGATGTTGACGATCGTCTCGAAGCCGGCCTTGGTGCAATGCTGCAGCGACGTTTTAGCCATGCTCTGGATGGGAATGACGCGCAATCCAGTTTCCGGGGAGGCCTGGCCGCAATGACAATCGCCTTTGTCCAGACACAGTTCTGCGTCCACCATCGAGCTCGGCAAGCCATCGGCGGCCAGCATCAGGTAACGCTGGTTGGCCTGGCCCGACCAGCGCAAGGCGACGCCGTCTGCGCGGGCAATCCGCGTAATGCTCTTGACAAAGCCCTGCGCCAGTTCGTCTAGCGAGGTAGATTTCGCCACCAGGGCCGTTACTTCGTAAAGGCTTTCCAGTCGTTCATGCTTTTCTTCGAGTTGAGCGGTTTTTTCCGCTACTTTGTGTTCCAGATTGCGGTACATGGACTGCAGGTGTTCTGCCATTCCGTTGAAGCCGTCAGCGAGAGTGCCGAATTCGTCACTTGTCACGCGTTCCACCCGGGCGCCAAAATCACCCAACTGGATCTTCTCAATGGCCTGCTTCAACTGGCCGACCGGTTCCAGAACAAAAAGATACCCCGTGTAGAGCAATACAGCCGCCCCCAGTATGGCCATCGCCAACATGGTCATCTGTAGCAAATGCAGCAAAGCAGTCCAGCGCGCCATGTGGGATTCAATACCGGTCACCAATGCATTGATGTGGGAGGAGAAAGTGACCGTGTCAGCCCTTAAATCACGCACGACGCTGGGCTTGGCATCAATCCAGCGCGACTGGAAGGTAGCCCAGTCACGCTCAACCGTCACGAACCGCGCGCGCACCGTGTCGTCCCAAGGGACAAACAAAGGACGTTCGGGGTCGCCATCGCGCAGCACGGTCAGACTCTGATCAAACTCCTTGACCTGTTCGGCCAGGGCACTCGTCTCTCCCGTTCCAATGGCCAGGGCCATGCGGTAAGACTGCATCCGCATACGGCCGGCCTCATTGACCGCGGCGGCGCCGCCATCGAGCTGCCATGATACCCACAGCGTGGCAGCTGTCGAGAGCAGCGCTAGCAGCAGAAAGGGCGCGCCCACCAGAGCCAGCTTGGCGCCCAGACCCCAGTGTTTGGTAAATGTCATGGCGCGGCTCCGGCCTTTGCTGTTCTGAAGATCAGGACACGCGTTCAAAAATCGCGGCGATGCCCTGGCCGCCACCGATGCACATGGTGACCAGCGCGTAGCGGCCACCGATGCGCTCCAGTTCATACAGGGCCTTTACGGTAATCAGCGCACCGGTGGCACCAATCGGGTGACCCAAGGAAATGCCTGAGCCATTGGGATTAACTTTGGCAGGGTCCAAACCCAAATCGCGCGAAACTGCGCAGGCTTGTGCGGCAAAGGCTTCGTTGGCTTCAATCACGTCCAGGTCGTTTACCGTCAAGCCGGCCTTTTTGAGTGCCAGTTGTGTCGCCGGCACGGGACCAATGCCCATGTATTTCGGGTCCACCCCGGCATGGGCGTAGGCCACCAGACGCGCCAGCGGCTTCAGGCCACGCGCCTGGGCGGTGCCGGCTTCCATCAGCACCACGGCGGCGGCTGCGTCATTGATGCCGGAGGCATTGCCGGCGGTGACGGTGCCGTTTTCCTTGAGGAAGGCCGGCTTGAGCTTGGCCATGTCCGCCATCGAGCAGTTCGGACGGAAGTGCTCGTCCGTGGCGTAGGCCACTTCGCCTTTTTTGCTCTTGAGCATGACGGGCATGATCTGGGACGTGAAGTAACCGGCTTCGATGGCGCGCTGGGCGCGGTTATGGCTTTCAACCGCAATCGCGTCCTGTTCTTCGCGGCTGATGCCCCACTTGGCGGCGATGTTTTCCGCCGTCACGCCCATGTGGATGGTGTGAAAGGGGTCGTGCAGCGCGCCCACCACCATGTCGACCATTTTGGTGTCGCCCATGCGGGCGCCCCAGCGCGCCGTCAGGCTGGCATAGGGGCCGCGGCTCATGTTTTCGGCGCCGCCGCCAATGGCGATGTCGGTGTCGCCCAGCAATATGCTCTGACTGGCCGAAATGATGGCCTGCAGGCCGGAGCCGCACAGGCGGTTGACATTGAACGCTGGTGTGCTCTCGGCACAGCCGCCGTTGATGGCCGCCACGCGCGACAGGTACATGTCCTTGGGCTCGGTGTTGACCACATGGCCAAACACCACATGACCGACATCCTTGCCGTCCACCTTGGCCCGGGCCAGCGACTCGCGCACCACTTGTGCCGCCAGTTCGGAGGGGGGAATGTCTTTCAGGCTGCCGCCATAGGTACCAATGGCGGTGCGCACACCGCTGACAACAACAACTTCACGGCTCATGGGAATCTCCTAAATTGACAAAGGTGAAAAAAATAACAGTCTGCGCCAAATCGCTTATCGACATCTTACTGATGTATCGCTTGCGTGCCGCCGCATCCGTCGCGCACTTCAGCAAACAGGTTGCAGCTCCACGGAGGCGGTGTAGGAATCGTCCGACAAAAATGCGCGACAGCGCGCAATGGCGATACTGCCGTTTCGAATGCATACTCAGGCAACTTCTTTATGTTTCACCATGTCTTGCACTTCACCAACGGTTAATTGTCGCGGCAACGGTTCTTACGGTGACGCAGGGCTGAAGTCACAGGCTCTGGATTCCAATGAAATAGCGCCCCGGTCCATGCAAAAACTCAAGACCTATATCGTCGAAGACAGCCCGGTCATTCGCCAAAGCCTGATCGCCACCTTGGAAGAACTCGTACCGGTCGAGGTGATTGGAACAGCGGAAGATGAGTTGACGGCGGTGCAATGGCTTACCCAGTCAGACAATGTTTGCGATCTTGTGATCATTGATATTTTTCTGAAGGGAGGCTCCGGATTGGGCGTTCTCAGGGCTGTCAACGGGTTGGCACAACCCTACAAGTTGGTGGTTCTGAGCAACTATGCCACGCAGGACATTCGACATAAGTGCCTGGAGTTGGGCGCAGACAGAGTGTTTGACAAGTCCAACGAGATTGATGCCTTGATCCTGTATTGCGGTCAGCTGGCAGCAGGTGAAACCGGAAGCGGCTTGCCCGCCTGAGCTGACTTACTGAATCAAACCGTTTTTCAGCGCGTAGTAGGTCAGGTCGCTATTGGACTCCAGTTTCATTTTCTCCATCACGCGAGTGCGATAGGTGCTGACCGTTTTGACGCTGAGCGACATACTGATGGCCATGTGGCCGACGGACTCGCCCTTGGCCAAGCGCAGAAACACCTGCAATTCCCGCTCCGACAGTTGTTCATGAAGCGGCGCATCGCCACCTCCACTCAAGCCTTCGGCGAGGCGCTCGGCAACACCTGCCGTGATGTATTTTCGCCCTCTGTACACGGTGCGGATCGCCTTCACGATTTCTTCGGGGTCGCAGTCCTTGTTCAAATAGCCGCTGGCGCCTTGACGCAGAAGCGTGGTGGCGTAATGCTCTTCCGGAAAACCGCTCAGGATCAGTACCGGCAAGTCGGGTGCGCGAGCTTTGATCGCTGCCAGCGCATCGACACCGCTATGCTCAGGCATGGAAATGTCCATCACAATCACGTCGACTTCGCCCTTGCGAACGATATCGAGCGCCTCGCGACCATTGCACGCTTCCGCGACAACGGCAAAGTCCATCTGGTCGGCGAAAAACTGGCGCAATCCTGCGCGAACCATGGCGTGGTCATCAACAATGGCAATTCGAATCATGATGTGTGGTGTGGCTGCATGGTGAATGATCCCATATTTAGGGGAAAGGTCTGAAGATGGGCGTATTAAAGGCATTCAAATCCAGCCGGATTGTCTTCCCACTGGCTTGCTTGGCTGCGGTGGCGATGATATTCATCAGCGAGGGCTCGTATCGGCAGTCGGTTGAGACGCTCAACGAACTGGGTGAGATGGCGGTGGCACATACGGCCATCCAGGAGTTGCACCTGAGCGTCCTGGATGCCGAGACCGGGCAGCGCGGCTATTTGTTGACTAACCGCAAAGAGTATCTTCAGCCTTATAACGAGGCACTCAGGAAGATCGATAAGTCGCTCAAGGTACTGGACCTGTTTTATGGGAATAAGCCAGGGCCAATGGAGAAGGTCCGGAAACTGCATTCCTTGATCGAGACCAAGCTGTCGGAACTTGCGCTGACGATCAATCTATACAACCAGGGCAAGGCTGAATCGGTGACCCAAATTACTTTGAGCAACATTGGTAGCGATCAAATGGACTCCTTTCGGACACTCAGCGCCGAATTGCTGCAGCGTGAGACTGAAAACGTGGAGGCCGGCCGAAAGGACATCTACCATACCTTGATGCTAAGCCGCATCGGCATGGCCGCCTTGAGCGCCATCGGCCTGCTGGCCCTTTTTATGTACCTGCGGCAGACCTTTGCGCTGAAGAAGCAGGAACAGGAACTGAAGCGGGCAGTGCAGGTGGAACGCGACCGTCTGGAAATTGAGGTCATCCAGCGCACCGCGCAGTTGAGCGAATTGACCCGTCACCTGCTGACAGCGCGCGAAGATGAGCGCAATCGTCTGGCGCGCAATTTGCATGATGACCTGGGTTCTCTGCTGACCTCCGCCAAGCTTGACGCGGCCCGAATCAAGTCCCGGCTCGCCGGCCGCGCACCCGAGGCTCTGGAGTTGCTCGCCCATTTGGTCGATACGCTCAACAGCGGAATTGCCCTGGGTCGGCGCATCATCGAAGATCTCCGGCCATCGGCGTTAAGCAATTTGGGCTTGGTGGCGACACTCGAAATTCTGGCACGCGAGTTCGCCGATCATTCCGGAGTAGCGGTTCATTGCGCTCTGGAACCCGTTGATCTGGAGCCAACCGCCGAATTGATGGTCTATCGTTTGGTGCAGGAAGCGATTACCAACATCACCAAGTACGCCCGGGCGAGCCAGGTCTGGGTGAGTTTGGCCACGCGCGACGGCCAAGTGTCGGTCTCTGTTCGTGACGATGGCGTCGGCTTCGATACCACTGTGCGACCAAGTTCCGTGTATGGGCTGGTGGGCATGCGTTTTCGCGTAGAGGCCGAAGGGTGGACCCTGACCCTTGTATCAGCGCCGGATCAAGGTACCTTGATTGAAGCAAAGCTGCCGAAATCGAAACATGCCGCGGCCCAGGGGTCGGCACGCCAATAGGCCGCCCAAGCCTCTTTGCGGAGACTGTCAGCGGCGTCCTACACAGGGTCACGCGCTCCACCGACGGGGTCGTGGCGGGTCAGCCTATAGCCGCGAGATGAGCCAAAGTCGATACTTGAATCATCGTAGCGAAGCAAGCTGCGAGCCCATGCACCCTGAGCTCTATACCGCTCGCCAAACCAGGAGCCTGTCATGCTGCACTATGCTGTTGTGTTCTTCGTCATTGCATTGATCGCCGCATTGTTCGGATTTGGTGGCATTGCCGCCGGCGCCGTGGAAATTGCAAAGATTTTATTCATTGTGTTCGCGGTCCTGGCCGTGGCCAGTTTTCTATTTGGACTTATCAAGAAGCGTTGAGGCCCAGGTCGAATGGTCTGCAATGCGGTCTGTTGTTCCTCGCGCTTCAGCGCCCACGGCGCATTCTGTTTTTCTATAACCCCATCGAAGGAGTCTCATGTTTTCCAAAAAACCTTTAGCACAAACTCAAAATCTTGCAGACCGGGCTGCTGATCAAGTCAATGCCCTGGCTCAACGTGGCGTGGATGGTGTTCTGGATGCCTCGCATCTGATACGCGATCGGGCACTGCGTGCCTCCGATAGCACGGTGGGCTACATTAAGGACGAACCCGTCAAGGCCATGCTGATTGCCGCCGTAGCGGGCGCGGCACTCATGGCGATCGTCAGTCTGCTTGGTCGTTCGCGTTATCGCGGTTGAAACTCAAGTGCACCGCTGGGTAACACAGGTAACTGTGTTATCGCGGCAGGCTTCGATGGAGTTCCTTCGTCAGCATTGCGTGCAGTTGGTCCAGTGCGAAAACGCAATCCAGTACGCCGGCCTGGACCCGGATCGCGGTATCTCGCGCTTGTGAATCGGTGGTCGCGGTGGCGCACTCGCTGGCGGTCTGTCTGAGTCTTGCCTTGACGGCATTCAACAGAATGTCGAAATCCTCAATGGCAATGTCCGATGCAGGATCCGCAAGCGGTGCCAGCGCAACCAGTTCACTGTTGACATCGCAGGTGAAATCCGTCTCCTGCTGCGCGGGGCGATTGGCTTTGGAAGTAAGTTGGATCATGTTGACGCCTTCGGTGGGAGTTGAAAGCACCGAAGGTGCGGTTCGCCGGGTTGGATTCCAGGGCAACTCGAATTTGGTTTCACTAATGAGTCGCCCGGGAGTGGGAACATCCCCTATAGCCTTCCCATCAACAGCAGCACGATGATGATGATCACAACCAATCCCAATCCGCCACTGGGCCCGTAGCCCCAGTTCCTGCTGTGCGGCCAACTCGGAATAGCGCCGATCAACATCAGGATCAGAATGATCAAAAGTATGGTTCCCAGACTCATGGTTTTTCCTTGAAGTTGTGAGTAAGTAGATTCAGTTGGCAGGCGCGGATGTCGCAGGTGTCACGATCACCGTAGTCCCCTCGCCGGACTTGCCGGTTTCGCCTTGGCTGCCGGTGCTGCCAGTGCTGCCAGTGTTACCGGTGCTGCCGGCTTCGCCTTGCGGACCCGCGGGACCGGGCACAGCGACAGGGGTGGGGACGTTGACAACAGTAGGTTTGTCACAAGCGGCCAGGCTCAGCGTTGCGAGGAGTGCTGAAATTAGTATCGAACGGTTCATGAGAGATCCTTTGAAACTGAAAAACAATGGCACGAATGGCTTCGAGCCGTTCGTTGATAAGCCGATACAACTTGGTTTGTCATATTTGGCGTGTTTGCAGCTTAAGCGCATGCCTGGCGCAATTCAGTGCGCTGGCGAACATTGAGACCTGATTTTCGCTGACTTTGAATGCCACACGCACCTTGGGTAATCAGGGTGGACGTGTTACCCCTGCATCCATTTGTTGGTCGGTCGCAGAAGACTTGGCCAAAATTTTCTTCAGAAAAATATGGCTATGCGCGCCACCGCACAGAAGTGAACAAACGGTTCGCGTAGTCTTGCCAGTAGTCGTAACGCACTGACATATTTCTCGGATGCGAGGTCGACCATTCACAGCAATGGCGTGATCTGCCGATGCTGACCGTAGTCACCAGAAACTGATCAATTCAGAGTAACGGCCCACCAATAGGTGCGTATTTTTCGTTAGTTTAGTAAAGGAAATATCATGAAGATTTCACAACTGTTAGTCGCTGGAGCGGTGACGCTCGCGTTGGGTGGATGTTTTTCGGTACCCGCCGGCCCCGCCGGACCACAGGGCGCAACCGGTGATACCGGGGCCACCGGCTACACCGGCGCAACGGGGCATACTGGTGCAACTGGCGGTGCTGGAGCCACTGGCAATACCGGTGCGACCGGCTACACGGGTGCCACCGGCAATACGGGGGCAACTGGCGGTGCTGGAGCCACGGGTAATACCGGAGCGACCGGCTACACAGGTGCAACCGGCGACACGGGCGCCACTGGTAATACCGGTAATACCGGTGCCACCGGTAGCACAGGCGCAAGAGGAAACACGGGCGCAAAAGGTACAACAACGGGTGACACCGTTGTGATCGTGCCAGCCCGATAAGGAAGCACGGGGCCGATTTTCCCGGTATTCACGGGTTCTCACAGAACCTGTGAATCGGCGGCTCGTACCGCGGACGCTGGGCGTTCTTTGGTTCCATGACCTTCAAAGAATGCCCGCATTTTCTCCCCCATTGCCATGACACTACCTCGTTCACTCAAATGGATCGCGGGAGTTTTTCTTGCATCCGTCGTGCTGACTGTTCTATGTATCGCAATGTTCGGCTGGAACTGGCTGCGCGGCCCGATTGAGCGCATGACGCTGGACAAAACGGGACGCGAACTGATTATTGGCGGCGATCTTGAGATCAGGTTCGATTGGCCATGGCCATACATTCACGCCGGTGCGGTGACGTTCGCGAATCCGGGCTGGGCCAGGGAAAGACAGATGGTCGCAGCCGAGGCGGTGGAAATAGCGATCGACTTGCCGCAATTGCTCCGGCAAAATATCGTTTTCTCCGAGGTTTGGCTCAAGCGTCCCGTGATTTTTCTGGAACAGGGCGTCAACGGGCAAAAGAACTGGCTGCTGGACCTCAACCAGCAGGACGAAAGCGCCCGCATCCGTATCGACCGCCTGACGCTTGATCATGGAACACTTGGCTACGACGATGCCGGGCAGAAAACCAGCATCCAGTCCGAACTCTCGACATCAAACGCTCAACCAGCTGGCGCCGGGCTTGCCTTCACGGCGCAAGGGCAATACAAGGGTCTGCCCCTCAAGGCGCGCGGCAACGGTGGGCCGGTGCTTGGATTGCGCGACGAACGTACACCTTATCCGCTGAAGACCGAGTTCACCGTGGGCAGCACCAAGGTAAAGGCCGACGGCACGATCACCAGTCTGCTGAAGTTGTCCGCATTGGACATGCGCCTTGCCGTGCGTGGCGAGAGTCTGGCTCAGCTTTATCCGCTGCTCGGCATTGCGCTCCCTGAAACGCGTGCTTACGCGATTGACGGACACCTGTTGCACAGCGAGCGAACGTGGCGTTACGAGAAATTTTCCGGCCGAATAGGCAATACCGATATGACGGGCACCGTCGGGGTTGACACCGGCGGAAAGCGCCCGGCAATGAAAGCGGACCTGGTTTCCAGTCTACTTGATTTCGCCGATCTTGGGCCCTTGATCGGCGTAAGGGCTGGTCCGGCGCAAACAGACACGCCTATCCCCAAAACCGCATTCACGCCTGCCCGCGCTCGCGTGTTGCCGGACCTGCCGTTCAAGACTGACCGCTGGGACAGCGTAGACGCCGAAGTGACCTTGCAGGCCAAAGCCATCCGTCATGCCAAGGCGCTGCCGCTTGAAAACCTTGTTGCGAGTCTGAGCTTGCGCGATTCCGTGCTGACGCTTAAACCGCTCAATTTCGGCGTCGCGGGTGGTCAACTCAATGCGGTAATTTCTCTCGATGGGCGCAAGGATCCGATTGAAGCCCATGTGCAGGTGCGCGCGAGAAAAATTCTCATGGCCAAATTGTTTCCGACAGTGGAACTAAGCAAGAGCAGCATGGGTCAAATCAACGGTGAATTCGACCTTGCGGGAAAAGGTAACTCTGTCAGACGCATGCTGGCGAGTTCCAACGGCAAGGTGGGACTGGTCGTCACCCGTGGCGAGATCAGCAAGTTGATGATGGAAAAAGCGGGTCTGCATCTCTGGGAAATACTGGCGCTGAAAGTGGCGGGGGACAGGCTCGTCAAGCTTCGTTGCGGAGTGGCTGACTTCGACGTCAAGGAAGGCATCATGCACGCCGACGCGCTGGTCTTCGACACCGAGATCACTACCCTTGTCGGAACTGGCCGCATCGATCTGGGCCAGGAGACGCTGGATGTGACGATCAATCAGAAGACGAAAAACACCAGTCCCGTGGCTTTGCGAAGTCCGATTTACATTCGCGGCAGCTTTGCCCATCCCGACGTCAAGGTGGATCAGGGGCGGGTCGCGGTGCGCGCGCTCGGCGCGATTGCGCTGGGCATCGTCAATCCTTTGTTCGCGTTGATACCCTTGATCGATGCGGGTCCTGGAAGTGACAGTGATTGCAGGCAACTGGTCCGGGAGGCACGTGCTTTGCCGCGCTCAGGGAATAAAACAACAGGCCCTCGAAAATGAAAAGGATCGTAATTCGCATGCTTAAAGTAGCGGTGGTGACGGTGTTTTCCACGCTTGCCGTGACGGGTTGCGCCACCCTCCCCGACGCAAAGGCCGTCATAGAGCGCCATAGCGGGCAAGCAGCCAGATTCGAAAACGCCCGTGGTGCGCTTTCCGCGCAAAAGAGTGCAGCGATTCTCGCCGCGCTCAAACGCGAATCGGGGAAGATTGATATTCTGGAGAAGCAGATAGCCTTGGAGCAGGCCATCGTCGGTAGTCCTCTCACCGTGGAAAACAAGGTCACCTTGTTGCAGGACGGTGCGGCCACGTACTCAGCCATGTTCGCGGCCATCCGAAGAGCTCGGGACCATATCAACCTGGAATCCTACATTATCGAAGACGATGAAATAGGACGGCAGTTCGCCGACTTGTTGTTGGCGCAGCAAGGTCGGGGTGTGCAAGTCAACCTGATTTATGACAGTGTCGGTGGAATCAATACGCCCAAGACCTTCTTCGAGCGGCTGACGCAAGGCGGGATCCAGGTGCTCGAATTCAATCCGATTAACCCACTCTCGGCGAAGACGCCCTGGTTGATCAACAACCGTGATCACCGGAAATTGCTAGTGGTCGACGGTCGAACTGCATTTATCGGTGGCATCAATATCAGCAGCGTCTATTCTTCGGGCTCAATCGTCCGGCGGACCGGGAGGGCGGATGGAAACACGGTCGCTTGGCGTGACACCCACCTGGAGATTGAAGGCCCGGTGGTTGGCGAATTTCAGAAGCTTTTCATTCAGACTTGGGGAAAGCAGCGCGGCAAGCCGCTTGCCAAAAGAGACTATTTTCCCGAGCTGAAGGCGCAGGGGAAAGACATCGTGCGCGCCATCGGCAGCACGCCCGACGATCCATACAGCCTGATCTATCTGACCCTGATATCGGCGATCAGCAATGCAGAAAAGCAGGTATACCTGACGAACGCGTACTTCGTACCCGACCCCCAACTGCTGAAGTCGCTAACCGATGCTGCTGGTCGTGGAGTCGATGTCAAGCTCATATTGCCGAGTCACTCAGACTCGGCATTGGTATTTCACGCGGGGCGCTCGCACTACGCAAGCCTACTCGAAGGCGGCGTCAAAATCTATGAACGACGTGGAGCGCTATTGCACTCGAAAACGGCCGTTATCGATGGTGTTTGGTCCACCGTGGGTTCGACCAATCTGGACTGGCGAAGCTTTCTCGACAACGACGAGGTCAACGCGGTGATCATTGGGCGTGAGTTCGCGCAACAAATGCAGGTCATGTTTACCAAGGACCTTGAGGTATCGGAATCCATTGACCGGGAACACTGGGAAACCCGGCCGCTGAGTTTTCGACTCAAGGAATGGATGGCGCGGCTATGGGGTCGCCTGCTATAGCCGCGTTGCCTGGCTATACGTTGCGGGAGTCCGTTATTTGCGTCCGACGACAAGCAGGAACACGCCAAGTACGATGGCTCCGGCGCTGACAACCAGTGGGACGTTGATCCTTTCCTTCTCCTGAACCTTGAGTTCCAGCGGGCCCAGCTTCACGCCAGTGGTTTCCTTTGTATAGCTGAAGCCGCCGTACGCCAAGCCAAGGCAGCCGCCCGCAATCAGGATGATTCCTATGAGTTTTGTAGCGTTCATTTGTGTTTTTCTCCAATAAAGTGAATAGGTTAATCGAATCAGGTCCGCTGGAGCATATTTTTTCGACATCTTGTTGAGCCTTGCTTCGGTGCAAAGTGGACAGAAACTTCATGAATTACCTGCAGAGTAGATGAAATGTTGTATCTCGTATGTACGCAGGCGAACAGAAAAAAAAGGCAACTTGGAGGAAGCTAACAACTCGCTTCATGCCTTTTATTGTGGAGAAAAATACATATGAGACCTAAACTTGGAGTGCTTGCTTTGAGTACAACGCTTGCAGTCATGCTGACCGTCTTTGTCGCCGGCTGCAACAAACCTTTGGACGCGACTGGCATGCCTCCGCCCAGCACGACGGTAGGGACAGAGATTGACGACAGTGTGGTAACCACCAGCGTCAAATCCGCCTTGCTTGCCGACCCGGACATCAAAAGTTTCGATTTCAAGGTCGAAACCCGTAAAGGGGAGGTGCAGTTGAGCGGATTTGTCGACAACCAGACGCAACTAGATCGGGCGACCGCCGTTACACACGCGGTGACCGGTGTCAAAAGTATTTTGAACAATGTGATCTTGAAGGATACGGCAACCACAGTTGGTAACAAAATCGACGATGGAATTACCACGGGCAAGGTCAAGGCCGCATTGCTTGCAGATATAACGGTCAAGAGCTTTGATATTGCAGTTGTCACGCGAAAAGACGAGGTTCAACTTAGTGGCTTTGTCGACAACCAGAGCCAGATGGACCGCGCCATAGAGGTCGCCCGCGCCATTGTGGGCGTGCGCGATGTCCGCAATGAAATGAGCATCAAGAAATAGGAATAAGGCAAATTTCGGTCTTCCGGATTTGTCGCCGGTATGAACTGCAAACCCATCACCCGTTCACCATTTAGGAGATAGATTATGAAACCCATGAAGAAATTCGGATCAGTACTCGGTTTGGCCGCTGTACTTGCACTTGGAGCTTGCGCAGACATGAACGCGCCACCCAATGCCTACGGTTCGGAACCTGCCTATCCACAATCCAGTAATACAGGAGGTGTTTACTCGGCCTATGGTGTCGTACAGTCCATAGAGCTGGTCAGGCAGAACAATACCGGTATCGGCATTGGCGCAATCGCGGGTGCTGTCGTCGGCGGCATCGTTGGCAACCAGGTCGGCGCGGGTCAGGGCAAGACGGCCGCGACCGTCGTAGGCGCTGCGGGCGGAGCCTATGCGGGGCATCAAGTAGAAAAACGTAATCAGCAGCAGGCTGATGCCTACAAATTCACGATCCGGATGCGCGATGGCTCCTATCAGACCGTGATGCAAACCACAAACCCTGATATCCGTGTAGGGGATCGCGTGCAGATCGACAACGGCGTGGCGCGGCGGTATTGATTTGCTTTGCCTGTTGGCCGCAGGTGGTTAGCGGCCCAGCACTGGTGCGTCTTGGCGATAGCGTACATCTGACAGCAGGCGGGTCAATTCTTTTTTTACCACCGCGTAGCACTCACAGGAGTGAGTCTCCAGGCCGCCCCGGTCAATCACTGCAATGTGCCCGCGGCGGTAACTGATGAAGCCGGCGCGTTGCAATTTTCCGGCCGCTTCTGTCACGCTTTCCCGACGCACGCCAAGCGTGTTGGCGACCAATTCATGCGTCAGGACCAACTCACGCGAAGGAATCCGATCCAGCGTCAGCAGTAGCCAGCGGCATAACTGCTGTTCCACGGAGTGGTGTCGGTTGCACACAGCAGTCTGTGACATCTGCGTCATCAAGGCTTGGGTGTAGCGCAGCAACAAACGCTGCAGCAGGCCAGCGCGATTAAATTCTTGTTGCAGCAAGCGAGATTCGAGTCGGTAAGCATGTCCGGCGGTCTGCACCACGGCTGAGCTTGACGTCGTGTCGCCTCCCATAAAAAGCGAAATTCCGACGACGCCTTCATTGCCAACCCCTGCGGTTTCGGCGGACGCACCGGACTCCGTGACATAGTGCAATGACACGATGGACGTGGTTGGGAAATAGGCGTGTCGCAGCTGTCCGCCAGGTTCATATAGCATTTGACCTAGTGCCATAGGAACTAGTTCCAGATGCGCAGTCAAGGGTTCAAAATCAGCCGCGGGGAGCGCGGCGAGAAGGTGATTTTGGTTCGGACTATGGGATATTGACATCGTAGATCACCGATTGTTCGTGTTCAAATTTTGGCGGTGAGTTCAATGCCAATGCCTCGATAGCCGATGAATCGACTGAAACGGTCGAACATGGGCTCTCCGCTTACCTGAAACTTTTGTAGCGAGCCATCGGCATTGTTACGGCTGAAAACAAAATCCAAAAATGGTTGTCGGGCGGCAATACTTGCCTGCAGTAACTCCCGCTCAGCCTGATTCCAGCCCGCCATCTGAATACCGTTTGTATCGTCATCCAAGGCGTCCACCTGAATTCCGAGCATCTCAAGAACCGGGCCGGAAACTTTGGTGAAGTTCATGTTCTCGTCCTGCTCCCAGTACCAGTCGGAGGCCAGTTCGGTCAGACTGCGATAGCGGGCTTCGCTTTCGCGAAGTTCGGCGGTCCGTTCCAGCACCGTTTGCTCCAGAATCTTGTTGAAGTCGCCGAGTTTCTTGTACAGCAGTCGCACTTCCAGCATATTGTGGATGCGCGTCTTGACTTCGATTAAATCGAATGGCTTGCTGATGAAATCCTTTGCGCCCGTTTGCAGCGCGCGCAATTTGTGTCCCGGTTGGGCCGTGAGCACGATGACCGGAAGGTAGTCGTCGGTAGCATCCGTTTTGAGATCTTCCATGACCTCGAATCCATCCATGCCCGGCATCTGCAGGTCCAGCAAGATCAGATCGTAGCGGTTCTTGTGATGCAATGCACAGACCTCCTGAGGATTCATCGTTGAAGTTACGCAGGTGTAGCCGGCTTCACCCAGCAATTGGTCAAGAAGAATGACATTGGCCGCCTGATCGTCAACAATAAGAATGCTGGCGTCAAGAATCTCCTGGGCACTAAGCATCATGCTATTTCTCCTAATTCATCGCCGGATGAGATTGTTTCGTCAAGTTCTAACCCCATGTCCAGCGCTTCCATAAACTCGTTGATTCTGATTGGTTTTGTGAGGTAGCGAAAGAAGCCGGCCGCCAGGCCTTTCTCGATATCGCGCGGCATGGCATTGGCGCTGATGGCCAGCACAGGGATGTGTCTTGTGGCCGGATCGTCGCGCAGGATCGCCAGCGCCTGCAGGCCGCTGATGCCGGGCAGATTGATGT
>NZ_QEII01000229.1 GCF_003347515.1 Rhodoferax ferrireducens
CGTTCGCTTTAATCTTGGGCATGGCGTGTGGTCCTTAAATGTTTTTGTGTTGCGCGCCTTTTGGGAGCGCTCCGATATTTCGTTTGGCCGGCTTCACTACAGCACCACGGATGCACCGCCAGGCTGTGCAAGTGGCCCCGTACCCAGCAAATCGTCGCGATAGCGTTGCTCATGAGAGTGCTAAGTTTGGCGTGCGTGCAAGCGTTACCAGTGCTGCGGAAACCATCTCAACCGCTGCGGGGGCGATTGATTCGACGGCTTCGGTGCAAATGCTATCGGCAGTCTCGCGTGCGGCGTTCACCAGCGCACGCCCGGCTGGGCGAAGCACGGCCTGACGAAATCCATTCGCACCTTCGCGCACCACGAGGCCAATCTTCTCGAGCACGATCAACTGACGCAGCACAGCCGATTGAGGCTGACCCAGCGGACGCACGAGTGCCGGAATGCTTACCCGACCACCGTCCGCTTGCGCGAGCAAATTCAGCAGCGCAAAGTCGTTGAAACTGATGCCATGGTAAATGCCCAACTCGTCGTCAAGCTTGAGTTGCAGGCTGGCGT
>NZ_QEII01000230.1 GCF_003347515.1 Rhodoferax ferrireducens
CTGGGTCTGCCAAGATTGGTCACAGCCGCGGTTTCCTCCATCGAGGTTTATACGACGCCCACCCGCGTCAGTAGGCAAAGCAATGTTGAACGCCTGCACGGGCGGGCATCCTACAAACCTTAACTAAAGCGAGCTTGAAGACTATTTTTCGTCCGTTTCGGTCCGCTGGTCTGCGTTGACGGATCAACAGCGGGATGCTGTGCGGCTGGCGGTCTTCTCGATCCACCCCTTTGTGCTGGCTTCCAGCGAGGGGAGCTTTTTGCGGATGTTTGCCGCCTTGGAGGGCCTTGCGAAAACGTGGTTTCCTGATCTGCGAAAGCTTCACAAGAAGATTGAAGCACTCGTGACCGCTTTTCCCCCGCGCGTTGGTGGGCTATGGCCAATCATCGACTCGAGCGAAGACGGTCTCGACGCAATCAGAAATCACTTGGCGCACGGAGGCAGTATGGGTGGGCCGAGAATGGAGGCACTTTCCGTCGGAACTGATCACCTACAGATCTGGATCGAGAGAGTTTTGCTAGCCATCCTGGCTTTTCCACACACGAATTCGCCACGGGATTGGCTTTCCAGACACGTCCAAGGTCAAATGAGCGAGCTGCCTAGGCTGCGTGCAGCCGTAAAGTCATAGTTGGCCGTGCACGGCGAACGATACCGCTGAGAGAACTCAATGGGCGGGCTGTTATAGCTGCAGGCAAGGACGAGAGGGTAGTAGCCCAGCGAAACTAGCCACTCAAACGGTCGCAAATGCTGCACAACCGAAGTTGAAGTGCCCTCTTCAAGTTGGGTGACTGAACGACTGCAAATGGCAGACCAATTTTGCAAGATGGCTGACTGCAATGGGTCGGGACCTGTCCGCCACGCCAAAAACCTGAATGACTCTTGTCAGTCTTGGCCGTCGTTCCAGACGATAGCGCTCTGGCAGGTCGGCCATTGCTGCAGTTGGCAGACCAACCCCGATGCATCAGTAAGGCATTCGTTTTCAGACCTAAGTTAAACGCCAGCGCATGAGCCGTGGCAGATCGCATCCCTCGCCAAGTGAAGCTTGCCAATCATGTGATGGGTCCATCCAGACAGTCGTCGGAAAAGTGTTTTGCAGCACCAGACAGCGCCCCCGGTCTGGGTGGCTTAAAAAATACGCCAGGCCATGGTAAAAAGCACGTTTTTTCCTTTATTTTCAATGACTTGCAAATATTTCAAGGCGCTGGCGCAGCATCTGGCACGGCCCATGCAATAGCTTCTTCGAGCGAACTTGATGCTCACCAACCCAACCACTTAAGGAGTTACACCATGAAATCCAATCTGATCATTCAAGACCTGTCCACCCGCAAGGAACTCGACCGCGCTGCGATGTCGTCTGTGCGTGGCGGCCATGCCATCGCTGTTGTTGGCGGCAACTCGGCCAACGTTGTCGGTGGCGGCATCTTCAGCCCAACCACCGTCGCCCAGATCGGCCCAGTCGTGACCAATGTCGATGCCAGTTCGCATCTCAAGCTCGACATGCCGCATGCCTATAACTTCGGCGGCCAGCAAGTGGTTTTCTGAGCCGCTGATTTCAATTACCCAATACCCAAATTCCCAGGAGACACACCATGAAATCCAATCTGATCATTCAAGACCTGTCCGCCCGCAAGGAACTCGACCGCGCTGCGATGTCGTCTGTCCGTGGTGGCAATGCCCTCGCTGCTGTTGGCGGCAACTCGGCCAACGGCTGGGGTGGCGGCATCTTCAGCCCAACCACCGTCGTCCAGGTCGGCGCAGTCGTGACCAATGTCGATGCCAGTTCGCATCTCAAGCTCGACCTGCCCACCGCCTACAACTTCGGCGGCCAGCAGGTGGTTCTCTGAGCCCCTGATTTCAATTACCCCCTACCCAAATTCTCAGGAGATACACCATGAAATCCAATCTGATCATTCAAGACCTGTCCGCCCGCAAGGAACTCGACCGCGCTGCGATGTCGTCTGTCCGTGGTGGCCATGCCATCGCTGTTGTTGGCGGCAACTCGGCCAACGTTGTCGGTGGCGGCATCTTCAGCCCAACCACCGTCGCCCAAGTCGGCCCGACGGTGACCAATGTCGATGCCAGCTCGCACCTCAAGCTCGACATGCCCACGGCCTACAACTTCGGCGGCCAGCAACTGGTGTTTTAAGCGGTCCGTGCGCCGCGCGGGCTGGGGACTTGGGTCCTGCCCGGCGGCTTTACGCTGCACAAGAGCCGGATGCGGCCAGAATCCAATTTTTCAGATTGAACGACCGGTCTCGAGAATTCGGGTCGATGACAGGCCGCTTTGGAGCGAGGCGAAAACCGAGGCATTCAACAAGGCTCTGGCGCTTATCTCAGCTGCGCAAGCAGCTACTCAATCTATAGCAATGACCACTAGCGGCGCACCCTTGGCTGCTCTGGGTCGTAGATGGTGGTGCTGGTACCCACGCCCACCCCGATCTGCGCGCCCCCGACATTGGTGCTGGAGCTG
>NZ_QEII01000231.1 GCF_003347515.1 Rhodoferax ferrireducens
TTGAAGGCGGGTGAAAAGCTGCAATATCGTGTTGATGAGCAACTGCAAAATATCGCAAATGACAATGCATTGGTGAAGTCATTCTTTCGCCACCCTTCTGTCTCCTATATTACTGACTTATGAGTAATCTTGGGACTCAATGCCGTCAGAGGGAAGTTGGACGTCCCTTGGTATTCATGCAACAATGATTTAAGTTGTGTGACGCCGGGTTGGAAGTATCTTTCTTCGGCTCGCTGCGGGCGCTGGACAAAAACCTGATTTTGCAAGGCGCCAGCTCAAGCAATTTTGCGCGCATGCTGGGCGGCGCCATTGGGTCAGCCTGTGCAACATCGTGCTCGAATGGCGGCTGGCTGCGCGACTGGCATCCCCACATCGCAATGCTGAGTGGTTCGCAGTGAAGCCACGGGACATGAGCGCCGATACCGACACGCACCCACGCGCGCATGGTTGCAGTGTTCGCCGTCGCCCCGCTTACCTGCTCGCCAACCGCTTGAAGGTGCTCGTGCATGACGGTATCGGCATCTGACTGGCTGGCCGTCGGCTGCACTATGGCGCTTCGTCTGGCCCACATCCTGCAGCGCAAATGTGAGTCTGAGTCGAACCCAAATTGAGACCCTGGTTCTACGCCTGCCCTGGCAATGCATTGGTGAAGCAGACACCATCAGCGTGGGTATGGGGGGTTTACATCAAAGTGTGGAAATCGAATGCCGGTACTCAGACGGTGTCACGTTGAGAATCCGGCGGAAAAAGCGCGTCATGTGGCTCTGATCGGCAAAGCCGCTGCTGGCCGCGACAACCTTCAGTGGAACGTCCTGGCGGGTAAGCAGCCGCTTTGCATGCTCAAGCCGCTGTGTCATCACATAAGCATGTGGCGTGTACCCGAATTCGGCCTGGAATTTCCGGATAAAACTGAATACGCCAAGTTGCGTCACCCCGGCCAGTTCTGCCAGTGAGATGTTCTGATCGATATGCGCCTCCACATAGTGGGTAAGCAGCCGACACTGGGCCGGTGAGAGCCGACCGTAGGAACGATATTCGCGAAAACTGGTCTTCGCGTAGCGACGCAATATGTGGATGCATAACTGATTCTTCAGCGCCTCCACGTAGAGGTGGCCGCCGAGCCCGCCTTCGTTCAATTCATGCTCAAGCGTCGCCATCATGGTGGTCAGGATCGGATCCTCGGCCCTGACCATATCGCACATTTCGACGTCCTTGATGTCCCGGTCAAAAACCTCGCCGGCAACCTGCGCGATGGCGGCCTGGGACAGGTACAGGTGGGAAACATCGATCGGCTTGCTCCACCGCCATTGCGATTGCTCGGCGCGGGTAAGGATCGACACAATGCCGGGCTCGACCTTCTCGGAATGCCACGGTCCGCCGCTGCGCCGACTCATCTCGGCGATGCCCCTCCGGTAAACGACGATCATGAAATCGCGCATCGTCGGTATCACAACTTCCAGATCGGTGTAGCTATACCCCTTGAGCGTGATGCCTTCCCAAGCCAGCGGACTGCTGTCCCGCGTAAGGCAACCTGGAATCCACTGCGGAATTTGTTCTGGCGTAATTAATTCACTCATTTGATCTGCGCTCCGATACTCTATCTGTCAACCCGGCTCCCAGACTGTCAAGCTGGTTGACAAGGCCAAACCCAGCGTTTAACGCTTTTGCACAACCACTCAAGTTCACACCGACTGCTTCTCCAGAGTTTTCTCATAAAGTTCATCGTCGCAACTTTTCCGACCCATGATAAACATGCGAACGAAAAATTCCACTATCGTTTTCACCTATGGTGTTTCAGTAGATGGTATGGACGTCTCCCTCCGTAACGAGCCGATGAGTGCGCGAAGCTGCCGAAGAATGGCGGCACCTCGCAAAAACGGCATCGTTATGCAAAAGTGGAGATTCGTCGTAACCACTTGCACTGGAGGCTCCGCCATGAAGACTACTGCACAACTGCCGATCATTGGAATGGACATTGCCAAGAACGTGTTTCAACTGCACATGGTTGATCCCGAAACTGGCGAAATTGAGCGACTCAAGCTCAAGCGTGATCGTGTTGCTGCTTTCTTTGCCAATCGACAGCCTTCGCTGGTGGCGGTGGAAGCCTGTGGGGGCGCCCACCATTGGGGTCGCGCCTTGCAATCCCAAGGCCACCAAGTCAAGTTGCTGCCACCCAAACAAGTCCGCCCCTTTGTGTCACGTGACAAGACAGATGCGCGTGACGCCCAAGCCATCTGGGTCGCCGCCCAGCAACCCCATATTTTTGAAGTACCCGTCAAGAGTGAACAACAGCAGGCCTGCCTGACCTTGCATCGCATGCGCGCACAACTCATGAAGATACGCATCATGCAAACAAACGCCTTGAGGGGGTTGCTTTATAAGTTTGGCATTGTTCTGCCTGATGGTCACCGCACTCTTCTGAATCGAATCCAGGGTGAACTCGCCAAGGCCTCGGACAAGCTTCCCGGCGTAATCACTGAAAGCGTGTTGGAGCAGCTCGCTCGTGTTGACCGGCTGCAAGAAGACATCGACCACATTGACAAACGCCTGGTGATAATGGGCAAGCAGAATCAACAAATGCTGGCCCTGCAGACCATTCCCGGCATTGGTCCCATGACGGCAACGGCTTTGGCCGCTACCGCCACCGACATGTCTGACTTTCGCTCGGGCAGGCAATTTGCGGCATGGCTTGGCTTGACGCCCAAGCAAACAGGCACCGGAGGCAAGATTAGACAGATGGGCATTTCCAAGCGGGGGGACGCCTATGTGCGAACGCTGTTGATGCATGGGGGCCAGAGCCATCATTGCCAGGAGTCAGAGAACGGTAAGCGGCTAGCCATGTCATCTTGAATCCTGGCACCAAGCGGGTAAACATAGTGTCCACGAAACAACCAGGTGGACACTATGGAATCGAAGAGAGTCACGCGTCGCAAGCACAGCGCGGAATTTAGGGCCGAGGTATTGCAAGCATGCCGACAGAGCGGGGCGTCGGCTGCCGCAGTGGCGCTACGAAGCGGGTTGAACGCCAACGTGGTTCACCGTTGGCGAAGGCTGGAGGGACGAACGGCTGATGCCGGGGTTGGCAATCGTGTGGCAGTGAGTGCCAGATCCAACACAGAGTTCATGTCCCTGCAGTTACCGCCGCAGGCCATGTCAGCGGCCTCGCCGGAGATCCGCATGGAGTTGCGCAAAGGCGCATCCACTGTCACGGTGAGCTGGCCAGTGCAATGTGCTGGTGACTGTGGGGCTTTGTTGCGAGAGTGGCTGCGATGATTCGTATTGACGAACTGTGGCTCGCGGTCGACCCCGTTGACATACGCGCCGGACCCGAGCGACTGCTGGCCCGTGTGGTGCAGGTTTTCGGGGCTGCCCGAGCCCACCACGGCTACCTGTTTGCCAACGCACGTGCCACGCGAATCAAACTGCTGGTGCACGACGGCTTTGGCGTGTAGTGCGCGGCCAGGCGTTTGAATCAGAATCGCTTCGTGTGGCCACGCGATGTAACCGATGGGGCCTCTCCGATGGCGCTGACGCAGCAGCAATTTGACGCGCTGGTGCGGGGTTTGCCGTGGCAACGGCTGGAGCAAATGCAGGTCATCACGCGCATGTAATGGCCGGGGTTTGTCTGGTAAAAAAGAACAATCAGCACATGCCCTAATAGCGGTTTGATCGTTTATTTTGCACAATGGGCGCATGTTCAACGTGCACGAACTTAAAGCCCAGGATCTGCAGCGTCTGAGCCCCAGTGCACTGGCTGAAGTGGCGACCACGATGCTGGAACACATCGCCCAGCAGAGCAAGCTAATCACCTCGCAAGCGCGGGCCATCAAATTTCGTGACGTCAAGATCGAGCGCATCACGTTTGAGCTGGCCCGCCTGAAGTCTTGGCGCTTTGCCGCCAAGACCGAGCGCATGAATGCCGAGCAGCGTCAGTTGTTCGAAGAGACACTGGCGACCGATCAGGCAAGTCTTGAGGCCCAGCTCGAAGCATTGCAGGGCCAAACCGGTACGCCGGGCGAGCCTGCTGGGAAGACGCCTGCGCGTCAACCCAAACGCCAGGCATTACCCGAACATCTGCGCCGCGTGGAGCACCACCACGAACCAGAGAACACCACCTGCGATTGTGGCCAGCCCATGGCGCGCATTGGCGAAGACCGAAGACGTAAGCGAGAAGCTGGACATCATTGCGGCTGAATTCTTCGTACATCGTCACGTTCGCGGCAAGTGGGCGTGCAAGTGCTGCCAGACATTGGTGCAAGAACCGGTTGAGCCGCACATCATCGACAAGGGTATGCCAGCTGAGGGCCTGATCGCCCACACGTTGGTGAGCCGATTCGTCGATCACATTCCGTACTACCGCCAGGAACAGATCAACGCGCGCTCTGGCATCCACACACCGCGCTCGACGCTGGCAGCCTGGTCGGGACAGGGCGGTGCCGGTTTGATACCGCTGTATGACGCGCATCGCCGCTTCGTGCTCGGCGCCAACGTTTTGCATGTCGACGAGACGCCGGTGAATATGTTGGACCCGGGCGCGGGCAAGACCAAACGCGCCTATATCTGGGCTTATGCACGCAGCGGCTTCGATGTGTTGCCGGGCGTGGTGTACGACTTCTGCGTGGGCAGAGGAGCGAAGTATCCGGTGGCCTTCCTGCAAGATTGGTCGGGCACGCTGGTGTGCGATGGGTATGCGGCCTACGACACCGTATTCAAGCTTGAACAGCGAATTGAAGCAGGATGTCTCGCACACGCCCGACGAAAATTCGACGAGTTGATCAAGGACAACCAGAGTCCGGTGGCGACACAGGCAGTGCAGCGCATTGCGAAGCTGTACCACATCGAGCGAGAAGCCCGGGATTTATCGGTCGAGCAACGACTGGACATGAGGCAGGCCAGGGCCAAGCCGTTGTGGGAAGAGATGCATGTCTGGTTGATGATGGAGCGCCGGCGTGTGCCCGATGGCAGCGCCATCGCCAATGCCATCGACTACAGCCTGAACCGATGGACCGCATTGATGGCCTACTTGGTGGACGGTGACGTTCCCATCGACAACAACCACATCGAGAACCTGATGCGCCCCTGGGCCATGGGCAGGAAGGCATGGCTATTCGCGGGCAGTGAGCTCGCGGGCCAGCGTGCCGCCATCGTCATGACCCTGGTGCAGTCGGCAAAGATGCATGGCCACGATCCGTGGGCATACCTGAAAGACGTGCTCACGCGGCTGCCATCGCACCTGAACAGTCGAATCGACGAGTTGCTTCCGCATCGCTGGCAACCGCAGGACTGAGCCGCTCGACGGCCTCGCATATTCCCGGTACCTGCGTCAAGGTGCCACGGCTAGCCACTTACAGCGAACGGGTTGGATCACCGCGTTGCTCGCCAGACGGCCTTACAGCGTCGTGGTCGCCGCGTTGGCCAACAAGCTGGCGCGCACCGCCTGGGCGGTCCTGACCAAAGGCAAAGCCTTTGATCAGGTCAAATGGAATCCTGTCGAACTGGCAGCGGCCTGAGTGGGAGAACTTGAAACTGTGAACCAACAGCATTGACGATGAGACTGTTTTGAAGGAGAGCATGCAAGAAGCAAAGTGATGGATCAACAGGTCGTACCGGGGCGAGGACACTCCGTTTGGGACACAGAGCAATGAGCCCGATCAGTAGATGGCAACCTTGTCCGCGAATGCCATCAGGGCCAACAGGACGAAACGCCTGCGCAAGTAGGCCGTATATAAGACTGCAATCCCGTTGAAACTTTACATTGTTAAAACTTGCTTTCCGGGAAACGTCCATATAAGTGCTCCAACTTCATTCAGCGGGGGCGCGAGCTGTTGTTCCGGCATCAATTCAACCTTGTGATTGACAATTAGCGTTCAATACCAGGTTCAATGCAGAAGACACCACTACGCAGCTCAGGCTTGGCGCATCAGGTTCTTGCCAATGATCAGTTGCTGGATTTGGGTGGTGCCTTCGTACAGACGCAACAGACGAACATCGCGGTAAAAACGCTCCACTTTGTATTCGTTGATATACCCCGCCCCCCCGTGGACCTGCACGCCCCGGTCGGCCACGCGGCCAACCATTTCAGTGGTGAACATCTTGGTGCATGAGGCGCGCATGCTCACATCGGGGTCGGTCTGGCCGAAAGGCTTGGCGTCGTAGCGGCCGGCGCACGCCTGCACCATGGACCAACCGGCAAACAACTCAGCCTGGCTGTCAGCCAGCATGGCCTGCACGAGCTGAAAGTCGCCTATGCGCTGACCAAATTGCTTGCGTTGCTGTGCGTAGGCAATGGTTTCCTGCAAGATGCGGTTGGCCATGCCACAGGCCAGGGCTGATACATGCAGACGGCCGCGGTCCAGCACCTTCATGGCGGTCTTGAAGCCCTTGCCCGGAACACCGCCGATGATGTTGGCAACCGGCACACGCACGTTGTCCAGCATCACGTCACAGGTCTTGGTACCGCGCTGGCCCATTTTTTTGTCAGGCTTGCCCAAGGTGATACCCGGCAGGTTGGCCGGCACGATAAAGGCCGAGATGCCGCCCGCGCCCGGGCCGTCGGTGCGTGCCATCAGCGTGAAGGCGCCAGCACGCGGTGCGTTGGTGATGTAGCGCTTGCCGCCGCTGAGCAGGTAGTCGTCGCCATCCTTGACGCCCCGGGTCTTGAGCGATGCTGCGTCCGATCCGGCATCGGGTTCGGTCAGGGCAAACGAGATGATCAATTCACCACTGGCAATTTTGGGCAGGTACTGCGCCTTTTGCTCTGGCGTTCCATCCATAAGGATGCCTTGCGAGCCGATGCCAATGTTGGTGCCCGCCACCGAGCGAAACGCCAGCGCGGTCTGGCCCAACTCGTAAGCCACTTCGCACTCCTGAGCCATGGACAGGCCGATGCCGCCGTATTCCTCGGGGATGGACAGGCCAAACAAACCGATCTCTTTCATGGCGTTGACGATGTCGTCCGGCACCTCATCATGTTCTTCGACGTGATTTTCCAAAGGAACCAGGCGTTGCTGGATGAAGCGCTGAACGCTGGACTTGAGCAGGGAGAAGGTTTCTGAATCGAGTGACATGGTTGTCCGGTAATTAGGGGAATGTTGCAGGCTTTTCAGTGCGTGTTTCGATTCACTCTTCGCTGACCAGCCGAAGGTTGCAGTAGGCCGTCAGGCCTTCGATGCCGCACTCCGAGCCAAGACCGCTTTCCTTGACGCCGCCGAAGGGGGCCTCCGGCATCGAGATGGTCATGGTGTTGATGCCCAGCATGCCGGTTTCCAGACCGCGCGACAGCGCCATCCGGGCGCCGCTGTCCTGGGTGAAGGCGTAGGCGGCCAGACCGAAGGGCAGGCGGTTGGCGCGCACGATGGCCTCGTCCAGGCTGGCCACCGGGTTGATCAGGGCTAGCGGGCCGAAGGGCTCCTCGTTCATGAGCAGCGCGTCCTCGGGCACCTCGGTCAATACTGTGGGCTGCCAGAAGAAACCCGCGCCCTTGATGCGCTGGCCGCCCGCCAGCAACCTAGCGCCCCGCTGCACGGCGTCGGGAACCAAACGGTCCATGGCGGCCACGCGGCGCGGGTTGGCCAGCGGTCCCATGGTGCTGGATTCCTCCAAACCGTTGCCGACCTTCAGACGGACCACCCTTTGCACGAAGGCCTCGACGAAGGCCGCGTACTTCGACTCGTGGACATAAAAGCGTGTTGGCGCGATGCAAATCTGCCCGGCGTTGCGGTACTTGCTGGCGACCAGGAGGTCGGCCGCCTTGTCCACATCGGCATCGGCACAGACAATCACCGGCGCGTGGCCACCGAGCTCCAGCGTGGTGCGCTTGATGCCGCGCGCCGCCTGCTGCGCCACCAGTTTGCCCACCGCCGTCGATCCGGTCAGCGATACCTTGGCCACCACGGGCGATGCAATCAGATACTGCGAGACCTGTGACGGGTCCCCAAACACCAGGTTGAGCACCCCGGCCGGTAGCCCGGCGTCGTGCAGGGCACGCGCCAGCGCGAGTGCCGTGTTGGGCGTCTCCTCGGAAGGCTTGAGGATCAGCGTACAGCCCGACGCCAGCGCGCCGGCCATCTTGCGCGCCGGTGTCAAGGCCGGAAAGTTCCAGGGGGCGAACGCGGCGACCACGCCCACCGGCTCGTGCAGCACCGAGACCCGGTGGCCGGGATGGCGCCCCGGCACGATGCGGCCATAGAGGCGCCGGCCCTCCTCGGCATACCAGTCGAAGGTGTCGGCGCTGGCCAGCAGTTCCAGCTTTGCTTCGCGCACGGGCTTGCCCTGTTCCAGCGTGGTTTGCCGGGCGATGTCGTCGGCGCGCTCGCGCAGCAGGCTGGCCGCCTGGCGCAACACGCGGGAGCGCTCCAGCGGCGCCGTCGCACGCCAGGCGGGAAAGGCCCGCGCCGCCGCCGCCAGCGCGCTGTCGAGATCCGCCTGGGTGGCATGCGGCAGCTCGGCCAGCACCTGGGCAGTGGCCGGGTTGACCACCGGCTCGACTTGGCGGCCGGCCCCCATCAGCCACTGGCCATCAATGTAAAGCGTAGGTTGTACGTAGTGATCGGACATGACGTTTTCTCGCTTCATGGGTTCATGGGTTCATCACAATGACTTGACGGATGGCTTCGCCGCGGTGCAGGCGGTCGAATCCTTCGTTAATCTGATCGAGGGTGAGCCGGCCCGTGAGCAGCTGGTCCACCGGCAGGCGGCCGTTGCGGTAGAGCGAGACAAAACGCCCGATGTCACGCCGCGGCACGCAGCTGCCGAGGTAGCTGCCCTTGAGGGTGCGCTCCTCGGCCACCAGATGCCAGACCGGTGTCATCAGGTTCTGGCTGGAAGCCGGCAGGCCGACCGTGACGGTCGTACCGCCCCGGCGTGTTACCTTGTAGGCGAACTCCAGCGCCTTGGCAGAGCCGACCATTTCCAGGGCGTGATCGACACCGCCGCCGGTCAGTTCACGCAACTGCTCGACCGCGTTCGCGGCACCAGCGTTGATGACGTCGGTCGCCCCCAGCGCCTTGGCGAGGACCAGCTTGTCATCGGCCAGATCAACCGCCACCACGCGCGACGCGCCCGCAGCCAGCGCGCCCATGAGCGCCGACAGGCCCACGCCGCCGAGCCCGACCACGGCCACGCTCTGGCCGGGCCGCACCTGTGCGGTATTGACAACGGCACCGACACCGGTCATCACTGCGCAGCCGAACAGTGCCGCTATTTCAAGCGGCAATTCCTTGTCGATTTTCTGCAGGCTGCGGCGCGACAGCACCGCGTACTCGGCAAAGGCCGAAACGCCGATAAAGTGGTCGATGGTCTCGCCCTGGTACGACAGCCGCTTGCCGCCGCCGAGCAGCGTGCCGGCCACATTGGCTGCGGCCGCAGGCTCGCACAGCACTGGCCGGCCCTCGGAACAGGGATCGCAGTGCCCACAACTCGCCACGAAGACAAGAATGACGTGGTCGCCGGGTTCGAGATCGGTGACACCCTCGCCCAGCGCCTCAACGACGCCGGCTGCCTCGTGGCCCAGGACGATGGGCGTGCGCCGCGGCCGGTCACCGTTGATGATCGACAGGTCGGAGTGGCACAGCCCGGCGGCCGCAATACGCACCAGCACCTCGCCGGGACCGGGCGGCGCGAGATCGACTTCGGTCACTTCCAGCGGACGGCTCTCGGCATAAGGCGCGGGCGCTCCGGTATGGGTCAGAACGGCGGCACGAACCTTCATGGAGCCACCCCCATCACGAAGAGTCGTTGACCGGCGGCTCCTAATGCGTGATCACCCCCTCGGTTGCCCCGGGCCAGCATGTCTTGCAAGCTGAAATTCATGGTTTTCGCCTTCGTTAAAAAGTCTGTTGTTTGGAGCGCTCCGCCACGCCGGACACGTTGAGTGTGTGAACGCCGTCCAGCCTGGACTGGACGGCGACCTGCTGGCTTGCACCAGCGTCTGCTCGCTCAGTTGGAGGTGTAACCGCCATCGACCACCAGCTCGGCGCCATGCACGAAGGACGATTCGTCCGACGCCAGGAACAGCACCGCCTGCGACACCTCAATCGGCCGGGCCGGCCGTCCGAGCAGGGT
>NZ_QEII01000232.1 GCF_003347515.1 Rhodoferax ferrireducens
CCAAACTTAGCTGCCAGCACGGTGGTGATGGCCGCCGTCAAGGTGGTCTTGCCGTGATCGACGTGGCCAATGGTGCCGACGTTAACGTGCGGCTTGGTACGTGCGAATTTTTCTTTTCCCATTATCAATTCTCCAAAGAGCTAATTCCCGTGTACAGGTTTAATGTTTGCACGATGTTGCTGATTCGCCCCGCACGGGAACAGGGCGGCACACCGTCGCAGACAGCTTGAAATTACTTCGCCCGGGCAGCCATGATGGCTTCAGACACATTACGCGGCGCTTCCGAGTAATGCTTGAATTCCATCGTGTAGGTGGCACGCCCTTGCGACATGGAGCGCAAAGTCGTCGAATATCCGAACATCTCGGACAACGGCACTTCGGCTTTGATCGCCTTGCCGCCGCCAACCATGTCTTCCATACCCTGCACCATGCCGCGACGTGACGCCAAATCGCCCATCACATTGCCGGCGTAGTCTTCCGGTGTTTCAACTTCCACGGCCATCATGGGCTCCAGGATCACGGGGCCGGCCTTGCGGCAGCCTTCCTTGAATCCGAAAATGGCGGCCATCTTAAATGCCATTTCGTTCGAGTCAACGTCGTGGTAGGAACCGAAGTGCAAAGTCACCTTGACGTCGACAACCGGGTAACCCGCCAGTACGCCTTGCGTAACTGCTTCGTGGATACCTTTTTCAACCGCCGGGATGTATTCGCGGGGCACCGTGCCACCCTTGATCGCATCGACGAACTCAATGCCCTTGCCAGGTTCATTGGGCTCGATCTTCAACACCACGTGACCGTACTGGCCCTTGCCGCCGGACTGGCGCACAAACTTGCCTTCAGCGTCTTCCACCGTCTTGCGAATGGTTTCGCGGTAGGACACTTGCGGCTTGCCGACGTTGGCTTCCACGCCAAACTCACGCTTCATGCGGTCAACAATAATTTCCAAGTGCAACTCGCCCATACCAGCGATCAGGGTCTGGCCCGACTCTTCGTCGGTCTTGACGCGGAAAGATGGATCTTCCTGCGCCAAACGCTGCAAAGCAATACCCATTTTTTCCTGATCAACCTTGGTCTTGGGTTCCACGGCCTGGGTAATCACCGGCTCCGGGAACACCATGCGCTCCAACATCACGATGGCCGATGGATCGCACAGGGTTTCACCCGTGGTCACATCTTTCAAACCAATACAGGCAGCGATGTCACCGGCGACGATTTCACTAACTTCTTCGCGGTTGTTGGCGTGCATTTGCACGATACGACCGATGCGTTCTTTCTTGCCGCGAATCGGGTTATAGACGGTATCGCCTTTTTGCAGCACGCCGGAATAGACGCGCACAAAGGTCAACTGACCCACAAACGGGTCCGTCATCAGTTTGAATGCCAGGGCCGAGAACTTCTCTTTATCGTCTGCTTTACGCACCACTGGATTTTCATCTTCGTCCATACCCTTGACCGGAGGAATATCCACCGGCGACGGCATGAATTCAATCACGGCATCCAGCATGCGCTGCACGCCTTTGTTCTTGAACGCAGAGCCGCAAAACATAGGCTGGATCTCGCTGGCGATCGTGCGCGTGCGAATACCAAACTTGATCTCGTCTTCAGTCAAGTCACCTTCTTCAAGGTACTTGTTCATCAACTCTTCGGACGCTTCGGCAGCGGCCTCGACCATTTTTTCACGCCATTCCTTGGCGCTTTCCACTAGGTCAGCAGGAATCTCGCGGTACTCAAACTTCATGCCTTGTGAAGCCTCATCCCAAATGATGGCCCGCATTTTGATCAGGTCAACCACGCCAGTGAAGCTTTCTTCTGCGCCGATTGGAATCACCATAGGAACAGGGCTGGCCTTCAAGCGCAACTTCATCTGATCCACAACCTTGAAGAAGTTGGCACCCGTACGGTCCATCTTGTTCACAAAGGCCAACCGAGGCACTTTGTACTTGTTAGCCTGACGCCAAACGGTTTCCGACTGGGGCTGCACGCCACCCACAGCACAGTACACCATGCAAGCACCATCCAGCACGCGCATCGAGCGCTCGACTTCAATCGTGAAGTCCACGTGTCCCGGGGTATCAATGATGTTGATACGGTGCTCAGGCAGGGACTTATCCATCCCCGTCCAGAAACAGGTAGTGGCAGCGGAGGTAATCGTGATGCCACGCTCTTGCTCCTGCTCCATCCAGTCCATGGTGGCCGCACCGTCGTGCACTTCACCAATCTTGTGGCTCACGCCAGTATAAAAAAGCACGCGCTCGGTCGTGGTGGTTTTACCAGCGTCAATGTGAGCCGAAATGCCAATATTGCGATAGCGCTCAATGGGGGTATGGCGAGCCATGATGGATCCTTGGTTGATCTATATCTTCAATTCGCTACCCGCACAACGCGGGGTAGCGAGCGGCTTTCAATTCAGGTGCAGCCCGAAGGCCGCGCAACAAGCGCGGCGAAGGGCCGAGACGACGAATGAAAGCCGCGTTGTAGCCGTCTTAGAAACGGAAGTGGGAGAAAGCCTTGTTGGCTTCTGCCATGCGGTGAACTTCGTCACGCTTTTTCATGGCACCGCCACGACCTTCGGTGGCTTCCATCAACTCGTTAGCCAAGCGCAATGCCATGGATTTTTCACCACGCTTGCGCGCAGCTTCTTTAATCCAACGCATGGACAGAGCCAAACGGCGGACCGGGCGCACCTCAACAGGCACCTGGTAGTTAGCACCACCGACTCGGCGAGACTTCACTTCAACCATAGGCTTGACATTGTTGATCGCCATGGTGAAGGCTTCAACCGGGTCTTTGCCGGGGTTCTTCTTTTCGATCTGCTCAAGTGCACCGTAAATGATGCGCTCGGCAACCGCTTTTTTGCCGCCTTCCATGATCACGTTCATGAATTTAGACAGCTCGACATTGCCGAACTTAGGATCCGGCAGGATTTCACGTTTAGGGACTTCGCGACGACGTGGCATTTTTTCACCTCTTAATTGCTTCAGTTGGCATCAAAATTTGACACCGCAAAAACCATTCTGGTTTTCACTTACTCGACCCAACAACGGGTCACTACGTTGATTCACCGCGCCACGCGGGAAACAACACCTGTTTTTTTCGACCAAGCGAAAAGCTTATTTGGCCTTTGGCTTCTTCGCACCGTACTTGGAGCGCGACTGCTTGCGATCTTTCACGCCTTGCAAATCGAGCGAACCACGCACAATGTGGTAACGCACACCAGGCAGATCCTTGACACGACCGCCGCGAACCAGCACGACACTGTGTTCCTGCAGGTTGTGGCCTTCGCCGCCGATGTAGGAAATAACTTCAAACCCATTGGTCAGGCGCACTTTGGCGACTTTACGCAGAGCCGAGTTAGGTTTTTTGGGCGTTGTGGTGTACACACGGGTGCACACACCACGACGCTGTGGAGAGTTTTGCATCGCGGGGCTTTTTGACTTGATCGTTTCGACCTCGCGCCCCTGACGTACTAATTGATTGATGGTTGGCACTTATGCCTCCTAATGATGAAACGTCCCTAAACGTTTGGTAACTAAAAAACTTCGAAAACGTGAAACCCTTCGGAAATTCCGAAAAGCCCTCGACTATAGCAGGACAAGGGTTTGCCCGCAATCATTTAATCCACAGCCGAACCGCATCCCAGGCTCGGCCCAGCACACCGGCCTGCTCAACCGCTTCCAGCGCAAGCAAAGGCACATCCGCCAGGGTCTGCTCTCCGCTGGTGACTTTCAGCGTTGCCAATTGCTGCCCTTTGGTAAAGGGAGCCACCAGTGGATCGGGACGAACCACTTGCGTCTTGAGCTTAGCTGCGCTGCCCGTAGGGACGGCTATGACGATGGCCTGCGGGCGACCCAGCTTGACCGTCGACTCCTTGCCTTTCCAGACCGCAGGGGACACGACGGCCTGGTTGGCATCAAACAGCTTGACCGCCTCATAGGCGGTGTAGCCCCAGTTCAGCAGCTTCTGGGACTCATTCGCACGAGAATTCTCGCTGGCGGCACCCAACACAATGGACAGGAGACGACGGCTTCCCGTCGCGCCTGGCGAACCAGCCACAGCACCCTGTGTACCCAGGCTCGCGAAGTCACGCTTGGCCGTGGCGATAAGGCAATAGCCGGCGGCATCGGTATGCCCGGTTTTTAAACCGTCCACCGACGGATCGCGAAACAAAAGCAGGTTCCGGTTGCTGCCGTTGGCCGCCGGAGTGCCCTGATAACGGTAGTTTTTTATGGCGTAGTAGGCGACGTAGTCCGGAAAATCGTGCATCAGGCGGGTGGACAAAATGCTGAGATCACGTGCGGTGGTGGTGTGGCCGGGCTCGGTCAGGCCCTCCGGGTTTTTGTAGCTGGTGGACTTCATCCCCAGGGCCTTGGCCTGCTCGTTCATGAGCTGCACAAAACGCTCCGCTGTGCCGCCCACGCCTTCCGCCAGTGCCATGGTGGCGTCATTGCCGCTTTGCACAATCATGCCTTTGATCAAATCCTCCACCGGCACCATCATTTTGGGGTCGATGAACATGCGCGAACCCGGCATCTTCCAGGCGCGCAAACTGACGGGCAGCGTCTGCTTGATATCCAGTTTCTTGCTGCGCAAGGCATCAAAAACCAGATAGGCCGACATCAGCTTGGTCAGTGACGCAGGCTCCACCGCAACATCAATGTCTTTTTCCGCCAGCATCTGGTTGGCCGTGACATCAAACAGAAGGTAAGAGCGTGCCGCAATCTCAGGCGCTTGTGGCGTTTGTGCGGCGGCCGAGAAACACACGGCGGCGGCAAGCGTGGCAAGAAGTTTTTTCATAAGGATGTAGTGTTTCCGTCGATCTGGCGACCGAACTGGAAATGATTAGACTGCTATAAAAATAATAGCTTTATGCGCTTATTTCTCGGGGACTAGAGGCCAAAAAAGCTTAACGCCCAATGCTTGCGGGAATGAGCAGGCGCTCGACCACTTTCCCATTTTTCAGGTGCGACTCCACAATTTCGTCAATATCCTCGTTGTCCACGAAGGTGTACCAGACCGCCTCCGGGTAAACCACCGCCACCGGGCCGGCGGCACAGCGGTCCAGACAGCCGGCCTTGTTGACGCGAACCTTGCCCGGGCCGGACAAGCCTGCGTCCTTGACCTGGGTTTTGCACCGATCAAAACCCTCTTGTGCCCGATGGAGGGCACAGCATTCCTCGCCATTCCTCCGCTCATTGAGGCAAAAGAAGATATGCCGCTCGTAATAGGAAGTCCCAGTCCGGTCGTCAGGACCGGCGTCCGCTTGGTCGTCGCATTGTGTTTCAGTCATGGGGGGAGATTCTAGTTTTTTGGCTCCTGGCCCCAGGCCCGCGTGAACACATAGACCACCGCGGCATAGGGCCACAGCCAACCGAGCCATTGCGCGAGACCGTGAAAACGGATAAAACGACCCTGTTCCCAGGTGGCCAATGTTTGCTCGAAATAAGGGCTGGCGGGCACCTGATTGAGCAGGCTGAGGTAAATCCCCAGCGCCAGCAACACCAAGCCAGCACTCACACGCGATGGCACCCAGAGCAGCGAAGCCGCCAGCACCAGCGCCGTCACCAATCCGGCTTTCACCGGCAGGCCAAACCATGCCCAGGCATGCTCCGGCCCGTAACTCAGGGCCGCTGACAGGGCCGTCGACCCGATGCCGAGGGCAAACAGCAGCAACAGGAACTGGATTCGCCGCCCGACCGAGCGGATGATGCAAAAGCCAATCAGACAGGGGATCAGCACGCCCAGCATGACACACACCAGCTCGACGCCGGGCACCAAAGGCTGCAGTTCAATGTCCCGCACCGGCAACCAGTCCAGAAATGGCGTGTCCTGCAGAGCATCGGCCACTGCCGCCTCCAGCCGCTCCATCACCTGTCCAAGCCCGAACGGCACTGTCGCCGGAAACAGCAAGGCCATCGGCCACAGGGCCAGCAACACAAGCCCCCCGCGCGCCTCTGCCACAAACCAGCGCGCCCTGAAACGGCTCCAGTGGTCGATAACGCCGAGTTTTTCCAGCGCCCAAGCCAGTAAGGCCCCTATCCATGCCCCTAGCACATTGAGCCCCAAGTCCACATTGGACGGCACACGGGCGGGTAAATAGTTTTGCAGCGACTCCATCGTCAGTGACAGCACGCCGGCCACCAGGGTTGCCAGGCCGACGGCGAAACGCGCTCGACCGGTACGCAAGGCACTGAGCGCCAGCAAAAACCCGACTGGCACATAACCCAGCGCATTGGACGCCACATCAAAGCCGGTCCAGTATTTGGGCAAAGGGCTGCTCAAAAAGGCCCACGGCACGATGCCCTGATAGCGCCACTCGGCAAACGGATACAGACTGGCGTAAACAATGAGCCCTATGTAGACCAGGGCCAGGGGCCACGCCGACGTCTTGTGCATCTGCGCCGTCACGTCAGAACGGCTTGACGACCACCAAGATCACCGCCACCAACAGCAGCAGCACTGGCACCTCGTTGAACCAGCGGTACCAGATATGGCTTCGCTGACCGTCCCCGCGCATAAACTTTTTCAGCATCACGCTGCAGGCGTGGTGGTAACCCAGGGCCAGGACTACCACCAACAACTTGGCATGCAGCCAGCCATTGCCCGGGCCACGCCCAATACCGTAGCCCAGCCACAACCAGAGTCCCAAGCCGACGGCGGGCACCGCCAACATCGTGGAAAAGCGCAGAAGTTTGCGAGCCATCAGCAGCAAGCGTTCACGCTCGGCGACCGACTCCGGCGGCACCATGGCCAAATTGACAAAGATACGCGGCAGGTAAAACAAACCGGCAAACCAACTGGCAACAAAAACAATGTGAAGCGACTTGATCCAGAGCATGAGGCAGTTTAGGGCAAAAAAAAACCCCAGCACGTGGGCTGGGGTGGTAAGCCTATTTGCTGTCACACATCAAGGCCCCGCTCAGGGAGGAAAAGCGGGAGGCAGCGAACTGCCCACGCGTAATTTAGCAAACTTGACCCGTCCTTACAAGCTTTTCGATGAAATATTGTGTGGTCAGCTTGTAAAAACCATTCACCCATTACACTTTTCGCCATGACAACGCATGCTCCCTTCCCCTTGGGTCGTCCCCGGCGCTTGCGCCGCGACACGTTCACACGCAATCTGGTCCGTGAAAACATCCTCACTGCCCATGACTTGATTTACCCGGTTTTTGTTGTTGACGGAAAACAACAGCGCGAGCGTATTGCCTCCATGCCGGGGGTTGAACGGCTGAGCCTGGACCTGCTGTTGCCAGTCGCCGAGGAGTGCGTCAAGCTCGGTATTCCGGTCATGGCCTTGTTCCCGGTGATCGATCCGGCGCTGAAAACACCGGACGGGCGGGAAGCACTGAATCCGGAAGGCCTGGTGCCGCGCGTGGTACAGGCCTTGAAGAAGGAATTTCCCGATCTGGGCGTCATGACGGATGTGGCGCTGGACCCGTTCACCAGCCATGGACAAGACGGGCTGCCCGACCCGAACCCGGCAGAAAATGGCTACATCATGAACGACGCCACCATCGAAGTGCTGGTGAAACAGGCCCTGACCCAGGCCGGCGCGGGGGTCGATATCGTGGCCCCCAGCGACATGATGGATGGCCGCATTGGCGCCATCCGCCAGGCGCTAGAAGCGAATCACTTCATCCACACCCGCATCATGGCCTATAGCGCCAAGTACGCCAGCGCCTTTTACGGCCCGTTCCGCGACGCGGTCGGCTCCGCCGCCAACTTGGGAAAAAGCAATAAAAACCAGTACCAGATGGACCCAGGCAACTCCGATGAAGCGCTGCGCGAAGTGGCCATGGACATTGCCGAGGGCGCGGACATGGTGATGGTCAAGCCCGGCATGCCCTACCTTGACGTGGTGCGCCGCGTCAAGGACGAGTTCAAAGTGCCCACCTTCGCCTACCAGGTCAGCGGCGAATACGCCATGCTCAAGGCTGCAGCCCTCAACGGCTGGCTCGACCACGACGCCGTCATGATGGAAAGCCTGCTGGCGTTCAAGCGCGCCGGGGCCGATGGCGTGCTCACCTATTTCGCACTGGATGCGGCCCGATTGCTTCAAAATAAATAGCATCTTGCGCAATACGGACAAGGGCTAGAGGCCAATTTCTTATATAAATCGGTACAAAAGAAACCCCATGCGGATATTCACCGTCAACGGCAGCAGCGTCGCCGAGTCCGATGCGCAAACCCCGCTGGACAAGCTGCGGCTGCCGGAAGCCGGCTACCTGTGGATCGCCTGCGGGCGCCGCGAGTTCGAGGTCATGCAGGCGCAGATTCAGGCCGCCTTGCAGTCGCTGTGTGGCATGCAGCTGGTTGATCTGCACATATCCGACCTGCTGAGCAACCAGTTGCCCTCGCATTACGACTACACCTCACAGTACGACATTCTGGTGTTCCGCCGCCTGGCGGCCGGCAGCACCGAGACCGATTTGGCACAGCCCGGCCTGCCGCTGCACCGTTTGCCGGCGCGCGGCGGCCCGCCCATTCTGCGACGCATCGACACCAGCCCGGTCGGGTTTGCCGTGTTCGATCACATCCTGCTGACCGTGCATCCCACCGATTGCGGGGTGCGAGACGCCTACGCGGCCAAGCTGCTGAGTGCCGCGTCCGCAGCATCGCACGCGGCCGGGGCTCGGCTGCCCGGCAGCCCGGCGGACCTGATGATGCGCATCGTCAACCACATGGTGGACGGCTATCTGGAACTGCGGCGCGAACTCACGCACCAGCTTGACCACTGGCAGACGGAACTGTTGAAGCCGAGGACGCGCTTCAACAATTGGGGCGCCCTGCTGGATGCCCGGCTGACCTTGCACCATCTGGACGAGATCTGCGAAGACCAGCGCTCCGCCGTGCAGGACTGGGTCGAGGCGATCAAAACCTGGCCCGATGCCGAGACGCCCACCGGTCAGCGTGAACACGAGTTACTGCATGTGCGCAGCCGCGATGTGCTGGAGCATATTGAGCGTGTCGTGCATCACGTGCGGCGGCTGGAACAAAGTGCCGAGACTGCGGTTCAGATGCACTTCAACGCGCAAAGCCACCGCACCAACGAGATCATGCGCACGCTGACGGTGCTCACCGCCATCTTTTTGCCCTTGAACCTGATCGCCGGCATCTTCGGCATGAACTTCGACTTCATTCCCCTGTTGCACCAGTCCAATGGCTTCTGGTTTGCCATGGTCTTGATGCTGCTGACAGCGGTCGGGCTGGTGGTGTTTTTCTGGCGTAAGCGCTATCTGGAGCACTCGGGGCGCTGACCTGCCAGGCAAGCCTAGCGTCCGGGGCCCCGGACGTTGTTGACGACCTGATCCAGGCCGTGTTTTTTGAGCTTGGTATACAGGGTGCTCTTCGCAATGCCAAGGTGCTTGGCCACCAGGGTCAGGTTTCCTTGGCACGCTTCGATGGTCTCGCGGATAACTTCCCGCCCTGACTCTTCCAGACTTCCCCTGGATGCGAACGATCGTTCAGCCCCCGTCACACCACCGGCAACGCCCGGTGCGGCAATTTCAGGGGGCAGGTCATTCAAACCCAATGACGGTCCATCATTCAGCAGAAACATGCTCTCGACGACATTGCGCAACTCACGCACATTGCCCGGCCACGCATAATTTTCCAGGGCGGTTATGAGCTCGGGCTCGATCTGCTTGACGGGAACGCCGTACGGCTCGGCAAACTTCCCGAGGAAGTGTTCCGCCAACGTCCGAATATCCTCTGGCCGCTCCCTGAGCGGTGGAATAGGAATGCTCGTTACCGAAACCCGGTAAAAAAGGTCCATGCGGAACTGCCCTGCAGCCACCGCGTCCCGCAAATTCCTATTGGTCGCGGCGATCAGTTTGATGCTGATTTTTCGGGGCGTGGTTTCACCGATTCGGTAAATTTCCCCTTCCTCCAGCACACGCAAGAAGTGCGGCTGCAACTCCAACGGCATTTCACCGAGCTCGTCGAGAAACAGCGTGCCGCCATTGGCGGCCTCGACCTTGCCCACCATGCCACCCCGGCGCGCCCCGGTGAAGGCGCCCTCGCAATAACCAAAGAGTTCGCTGGCCAGCAGGTCCTTGGACAGACCACCGCAGTTGACGGCCACAAAAGGATGATCCGCCGTGGGCCCGGCGTGATGGATCCCCTGTGCAAAGTTTTCCTTGCCAACCCCGGTCTCGCCCAACAGCAGCACCGGCACATTGGTTTTTGCCAGCAGCCTGGCCTTTTGCACGGCTTGCGTCAAAACCGGGCTGCGACCCACAATGCCCGCGAAACCCCGTGTGTCCTCGGCCATTGCCGCATTCGTGGCTTTTTCTTTCTTGGAAAAATGGAATGCCACGCCTGACTGCGGCAAGCCGGGTATGGTCAACAGACTGCCGATCCGCTCCCCCGCCTCCATGATGGGTTCGACCCAATCGGTGCGCAACCATTCGGGCGCATCCACGCGCGTCGAGCCCGCGAACACCCCCATCCGCAGGGCCGGGATCTGGGTCGTGTTTTTGAGATCGAAATTGATGCCGCGCGCGCTCAGCGCCGTGGCGGCCCGCTCGTTGACCTTGATCGGATAACCGCGACGATCGCAAATAATGATGCCGTCGGTCGGGCTGGCCATTTTTGCCATGCCACGCTCCAGCAATTGGTAGCGGAAGTCCATCTCCAGTTTCGCCAACTGGCTCTCAATCCGGCTGGCCGTCGTGACCGCCAGGGCCAGACTGTGAGGACCGAAGGTCTTGCCCAAACCGGACACATCGACGGCCCCCAAAATCTTGCCGTCATAGGGATCGCGGATGACGGCCGCCGAACACGTCCACTGCTTGATGCCGGCACAAAAATGCTCGGCCGCATGAATCTGCACCGGCAGGCCGACGGACAAGGCGGTTCCGATCGCATTGGTGCCGCAAATCTGCTCGCTCCAACTGCTACCCACAATGAGGTGAATATCTTCAGCCGCGCCCAGGGCGCGAGGGTCCCCTTCGACGCTCAGAATCATGCCGCCCGGATCGGTCAGGATCATGATTGTTTCGGTTTCGGCCAGAAAATCCCGGGCCATCGCCATCACCGGTTTGCCGGCGGTGAGCAACTCCCGATGCTGGTGCTGCAAGGACGTGAGCGCCGCCTCATCGACGGGGGACGGCGCCTGCTGCCGGGTGGGGTCCACCTGCACGTCCAGGCAGCGCCGCCAGGAGTCATCGATCAGGCAGCGCAAGGCGTTGGGCGCCGGCGCCTGCCCACTGAGAAACCGCTCCCAGGTGGCCATGATCGTGCGGTTGTTTTCGGGATTGGACAGGCGTCGGTTTAGCTCGTTGGCAATCATGTTGTCTCCTGCTGGCGATAGGCCGTATTCCAGCGCTGCCACGCTGCTGCCATCTGCCCCTGATCGCGTACGGTGGCTTCTTAAAAAAAGGTTTTACTTGGCAATATAGCCGCGCCCGTCAGCCCGGGATACGCTCCAAAACCCTTGCTTGCGCGCGCACGATACAGGTGCTAACAGATGTCGCCTTCAGTTACGGAATGCGTCCCGGCCTTGGTCGCCGAACGACGTTCGATTTCCGAACGTTTTCAAGGCGACCGTCCGAAAAACAAACGCCCGAGCCGGCCATCGGCCACGTTTAAATCCAGCTGTTTCTTTACCTCTTTTCATTGGGGAAAACGATTTTTCCGGGCTCACTTTCAGGCACTGGCATGCCCGTTGCAATAAGGGCTAGGCGATCAACTTTTATTTGATGGCTGGATCAGCAAATCATTAACCCATTGAGGAGACAGACACTTATGCAAGCTCTACATTCACCCGTGCAGGTGATGGGCATCGATGCCGGCGGCACGATGACCGACACCTTCTTTGTGCGAGAGGACGGCTCCTTTGTCGTCGGCAAAGCACAGAGTAATCCTGGGGATGAATCCCAGGCCATTTACGAGTCGTCGATCGACGCGCTCGCCGAATGGAAGCTCAAGGTTGACGATGTTTTTCCGGAACTCTTGACCTGCGTCTATTCGGGTACCGCCATGCTGAACCGCGTGGTGCAACGTAAAGGCCTGGACGTCGGCCTGATGTGCAACCGGGGCTTCGAAGACATCCATTCGATGGGTCGCGCGGCGCAAAGCTACCTCGGTTATGCGCTGGAAGAACGCATCCATTTGAACTGTCACCGTTACGATGACCCGCTGGTGCCCCTGTCGCGCACACGCGGCGTCACCGAGCGCACCGACGTCCAGGGCCAGGTTGTGATTCCGCTGCGCGAAGAGGAAGTGCGCGTCGCCACCCGCGAGCTGGTGGCGCGCGGCTCCAAGGCGATCGTGATCAGTCTGCTGCAGTCGCACAAGAACGAAAAGAGTGAGTTACGGGCCCGTGATATCTGCCGCGAGGAATTGATCAAAATTGGCGCGAACATCCCGGTCTTCGCCACCGTCGACTACTACCCGTCGCGCAAGGAAAGTCACCGCACCAACACGACGATTCTGGAAGCCTACGCCGCGGAGCCTTCACGCGAAACCTTGAAAAAAGTCAGCGACCGTTTCAAGAAACACGGCGCCAAGTTCGACTTGCGCGTGATGGCCACCCATGGCGGCACCATCGGCTGGAAAGCCAAGGAGCTGGCGCGCACCATCGTCTCCGGCCCCATCGGCGGCGTGATCGGCTCCAAATTCCTGGGCGAAAAACTCGGTTACGAAAACATCGCCTGCAGCGATATTGGCGGCACCAGTTTCGACATGGCGATCATCACCAAGGGCAACTTCGCCATCCAGTCCGATCCGGACATGGCGCGCCTGTTGCTGTCCCTGCCGCTGGTGGCCATGGATTCGGTGGGCGCGGGTGCCGGCAGCTTCATCCGCATCGACCCCTACAGCAAAGCCATCAAACTCGGGCCCGACAGCGCCGGTTATCGCGTCGGCATGTGTTGGGCCGACAGTGGTCTCGACACGGTGTCCGTTTCCGATTGTCACGTCGTATTGGGTTACCTGAACCCGGACAACTTCCTGGGCGGCGCCATCAAGCTCGACGTCAACCGGGCGCGCAAATACCTGAAGGAACAAATTGCCGATCCACTCGGCTTGACGGTCGAAGATGCGGCGGCCGGCGTGATCGAGCTGCTCGATTTGAACCTGCGTGAATACATGCGTTCCGTCATCAGCGCCAAGGGCTACAACCCGGCCGACTTTGTCTGCTTCTCGTATGGCGGCGCAGGTCCGGTCCACACCTACGGCTACACCGAAGGACTCGGTTTCAAGGACGTGGTGGTGCCCGCCTGGGCGGCCGGTTTTTCGGCCTTCGGTTGCGCCTGCGCCGAATACGAATACCGCTACGACAAGAGTGTCGATATCGGTGTCGGCCCGAAAGCCACCGATGCAGAAAAAGTGCAGGCCTGCCAAACCCTGACCGAAGCCTGGGCCGAGCTGAGCGAAAAAGTCATCGAGGAATTCATCATCAACGGCTTCAAGCCGGAAGATGTCTTGCTGCGCCCGGGCTATCGCATGCAGTTCATGGGCCAGCTGAACGACCTCGAAATCAACTCCCCCATCACGCAGGCCTCCACCTTGGCGGACTGGGACAAGATGGTCCACGCCTTTGACCAGACCTACGCCCGCGTCTATGCCAGCTCTGCCAGTTCACCCGAACTGGGTTTTGGTGTGACCGGCGCCATCATGCGCGGCAGTGTGATTTCCTCCAAACCGGAACTGCCTGAGGAAGAAGACGCAGGTCCGATTCCGCCCAAAGCCGCGCATATCGGCAGCCGTCCGTTCTACCGCCACAAAAAATGGCAGGACGCGCAAATCTGGTCGATGGAAGCGCTCAAGGCGGGCAACCGCGTGGTCGGGCCCGCCATTGTCGAGTCACCGTCCACCACCTTCATCGTGCCCTTGGGGTTCGAAACCTATTGCGACAAACACCGTTTGTTCCATCTTAAAGAAGTGAAATAAGGAGATCCATCATGAATATGCTTTCAAGAAAAGAAATTGGTTTGCCTGATTTGCTGGGCAACGGCAAGACCCTCAAAGAGCATCGCGACGAGGTGCTGGAACGGACCAAAAGCACGGGCTTCTACAACGGCCTGGAAAAGCTGGAGTTCAAGGAATCCGACCCGATCACCTACGAAAAGCTGTTCTCCAGAATTCGCGGCGGCCTGGTGCATGCCCGCGAGACCGCGAAGAAGATTGCAGCCTCGCCCATCGTGGAGCAAGAAGGCGAGTTGTGCTTCACGCTGTACAACGCGGCCGGTGACTGCATCCTGACCTCGACCGGCATCATCATCCACGTTGGCACCATGGGCGCTGCGATCAAATACATGATCGAAAACGCCTGGGAGATGAACCCCGGCATCAACCCGGGCGACATGTTCACCAACAACGACTGCTCCATCGGCAATGTCCATCCCTGCGATATCGCCACCATCGTTCCTATCTTCTGGGACGGCAAGCTGATCGGCTGGGTCGGCGGCGTCACGCACGTCATTGACCTGGGTGCCATGACACCCGGTTCGATGTCAACCGGGCAGGTCTCGCGCTTCGGCGACGGCTTGCAGGTGACCTGTCGCAAGACCGGCATCAACGACACCCCACTGCGCGACTGGTTGCACGAGAGCCAGCGCAATGTGCGCACCACCAAGTACTGGATTCTGGACGAGCGCACGCGCATTGCCGGCTGCCACATGATCCGCAAGCTGGTGGAAGAAGTGCTGGAAGCCGAAGGCATTGAGAACTACACCAAGTTTGCCCACGAGATCATCGAAGAAGGTCGGCGCGGCCTGCAGGCACGGCTGAAAGCCATGACGGTTCCGGGCGTCTATCGCCGGGTCGCTTTTGTCGACATTCCGTATGACCATCCCGACATGAGCCTGGCGTCCGAGTTCGGCAAGATGAACAGCATCATGCATGCGCCGTGTGAAATGACGATCCGCCCGGATGCCACCTGGCGGCTCAATTTTGAGGGCGCCAGCCGCTGGGGCTGGCACAGCTTCAACGCCAATCAGGTGGCCTTCACCAGCGGTATCTGGGTCATGCTGACGCAGACGCTGGTGCCCACGGCGCGCATCAACGACGGTGCCTACTACGCCACCGAATTCAAGTTGCCCAAAGGCACCTGGATGAATCCGGATGACCGGCGCACCGCGCATGCTTACGCTTGGCACTTCCTGGTCTCCGGCTGGAGCGGCATCTGGCGCGGCATGAGCCAGTCCTACTTTGCGCGCGGCTACCTGGAGGAAGTCAATGCCGGCAATGCCAACACCTCCAACTGGCTGCAGGGCGGTGGTATCAACCAGGATGGCGAAGCCCATGCGGTCAACAGCTTTGAGCCCGCCGCCTGCGGCACCGGCGCCTGCGCCATCAAGGATGGCCTCAACCACGCGGCGGCGGTGTGGAATCCCGAAGGCGACATGGGTGACATCGAGATCTGGGAAATGGCGGAGCCGCTCCTGTACATGGGGCGCAACGTCAAGACCAATTCGGGCGGTTACGGCAAGTTCCGCGGCGGCTGTGGCTTTGAGACCCTGCGCATGGTCTGGAAGGCACAGGACTGGAGCATGTATTTCATGGGCAATGGCTACATGAACAGTGACTGGGGTCTGATGGGCGGTTACCCGTCGGCGACCGGCTACCGTTTTGAAGCGCACAAGACCGATCTCGAAGCCCGTATCAAGGAAGGCTTGTCGCTGCCTCTCGGCGCCGACCGCAATCCGGAAGATACCGAGTACGAACGTCACATCAGCGCGACGTCCAAGGTCAAGCGGGATCAGCAGTGCACCACGACGGAAGCGATCTTTGAAAACCACGATCTGTATTTGAACTACATGCGCGGTGGTCCCGGCTTTGGCGATCCGCTGGACCGTGATTGCGCCTCGGTTGAAAACGATCTCAACAACCGCTTCGTCTTGCCCGAGTACGCGGAGAAGGTCTACGGCGTCGTGCTGTCGCAGGACAAGGATGAGGTCTGGAAGGTCAACGAGGCCAAGACGGCGGCACGCCGCAAGGCCGTGCGCAAGGAGCGCATTTCCCGCGCCGTGCCGACACGCGAATGGATGAAGGAAGAGCGCGCCCGGATTTTGACCAAACACGCCACGGTGCAGGTGCGTCACATGTTTGCCACCAGCTTTGACCTCAGCGCCAAGTTCAAGAACGAGTTCAAGGCATTCTGGGAACTGCCCGCTGATTGGGAGCTGCCCGAGTCCGAGTTGGGCGTTCCTTCCTTCGGTTCCAAGTACCGGATGGACCTGTCGAAGTTGCCCGATGTCCGCACCGTGACCTTGGTCGAAGAGTGATTTGAAGTCGGGGCCTGGCCCCGGCTAACCTAACTTATTGGAGATACAAAATGTCAGTCTATACACAAGAGCAAGTGAACTACCTGGTGGAAGGCAAGCTGGACTGGGAAACCACCATGCGCATGCTGTCCATGCCGAAAGACGATGACCGTTTCCGCATGTATTTGAATACGCTGCAGTCCAAGGTGACGTGGGATGACAAGATCATTCTGCCGATCAGCCTGCACCTGTACGTCGCGCAAAACAAGACCAGCAAGCAATGGGTGACCAAATGCAGTTGCGGCCACGAGTTTGGCGACTACCGCAAGAACTGGAAGCTGGAAGCGCTGGTGTATGTGCGTGATACACCGGAAGCGATGCACGAGGTCTATCCCAAGCTGATGGCGCCGGACACCAACTGGCAGGTGTACCGCGAGTACTACTGCCCGGAATGCGGCACCATGCATGACGTCGAGGCGCCCACGCCCTGGTACCCGGTGATTCATGAATTTGAGCCGGACATCGAAGCGTTCTACACGGATTGGGTGCACCTGCCGCTGCCGGAAAAAGCCAACTAACTAAATCACCTCGGGAGCCCGGTTTTCCATCGGGCTCCTGATGATGAAGGTGATTCAATCAACCCCAGCGCGGGTGTGAAAGCCAGTATGAATATTGCAGCCTTGCTCGAAAAATCAGCGATTCAACACGGTGACCGGCCCGCGCTCACCGTGCACGATCAGGTCCACGCCAGCTACCGCGAGTTTGCGCAGTCCGTCAGGGCCATGGCCTTCAGCTTGCGCCATCGCCTGGACTTGAAGACGGGCGACCGAGTCGCCATCGCGATGAGCAACCGGCCCGAGTTTTTTGAAACCTTGTTTGCCATCTGGCATGCCGGATTGATCGGCGTGCCTCTCAACGCCAAACTGCACAGCAAGGAGTTTGAATACATTCTTTCCGACGCCCAGGCCCGCCTGTGTTTCGCCAGCCCGGATCTGATGGCGTCCCTCGCCCATCTGCCGGCTCAGATGACTGAGCTGGAGCGGGTGATCGCCACCGACAGCGCGGACTACCGTGCGCTGATGATGGATGACGAGCTCGCTATGACCGATGTGTCGCCGACCGACCCGGCCTGGTTGTTTTACACCAGTGGCACGACCGGCCGCCCGAAAGGGGCGACGCTGACCCACCGCAATCTGCTGGCCATGACGCTGAGTTATTTTTCCGACATCGACCCGATTGATGCCGACGACAGCATCATCCACGCGGCGCCGATGTCGCACGGCTCCGGGCTTTATGGCTTGCCGCATATCGCAAAAGGGGCTAACAACGTGGTGCCCGCCAATGCCCATTTCGACCCGGCTGAAATCTGGCAGCTGGTGACGCTGCACCGCGGCGTCACGATGTTTGCCGCGCCGACCATGGTCAAGCGCCTGACCGAAAACGCGCCAGCCACCATCCCGGCGCATCTCAAGACGATCATTTATGGCGGCGCCCCGATGTACCGCGCCGACCTGGAGCGAGCGCTGGAGGTGATCGGGCCGCGTCTGGTGCAGATTTATGGCCAGGGCGAAAGCCCGATGACGATCACCGCGCTGTCCAGAAAAGACCACGCCGACCGACACCATCCGCGCTACCAGGATCGGCTCGGATCGGTCGGGTTGCCGCGCACCGACGTGGAGGTACGCATTGTGGACAGTGACGGCGTACCGCTGGCGCCAGGCGAGATGGGGGAAATCACGGTACGTGGCGACGTGGTGATGGCCGGCTACTGGAACAAGCCGCAGGCCACGGACGCCGCCTTGCGGGACGGCTGGCTGCACACGGGCGATATGGGATGCTTTGATGCCGACGGTTTTGTCACCCTGATGGACCGCTCCAAGGATCTGATCATCAGCGGTGGCAGCAATATCTATCCGCGTGAGATCGAAGAAATCCTGCTGCGCCATCCTGCTGTGATCCAGGTTTCCGTGGTCGGAACGCCCGATCCGGAATGGGGCGAGGAAGTCGTGGCCCTGGTCGTGCTGGCGCCGGGCGCCTCCACTTGCGCCGAGGCGCTGGATGCTCTGTGTCTGGCAAATATTGCGCGCTTCAAACGGCCCAAGCGCTACCACTTTGTCGACGCCCTGCCCACGAACAACTATGGCAAGGTGCTCAAGACCGAGCTGCGCGAACTGCTCAGCCAGCTGGACACCACAGCCCACTAAACCCATGTTTCAAATATTTCCACGGGACGATTTCCCGTTCATTTTTTAACCCTAACGAAAGCATTTCATGTCTGACGAAAACCTGCAACCCACATTCCAAATTCAACGCGTGTACCTGAAGGGCTTGTCGCTGGAGCAACCCAACTCCCCTGCCATCTTTCTGGAACCCGCCTCCCCCACCATCGAGGTGGCCGTGTCGACGGTGGCCGAGAAGCAGGACGAGCACATTTTCGAGAGCACCGTGACCATCACTGTCACCGCGAAGATCAAGGACAAGGTGGCCTTTCTGGTGGAGGCCAAGCAGGCCGGTATTTTTGAGGTGCGCAATATCCCGCCAGAGCAGCTGGATGCCCTGCTTGGCATCGGCTGCCCCAACATCGTCTATCCCTACTTGCGCGCCAATATGGCGGACATCATTACCCGCGCCGGCTTCCCGCCGGTGCATTTGTCGGAAATCAATTTTGAAGTGTTTTACCGGCAGCAACAAAAATCAACGGCGGCCCAGCCGCAAGAGACCATGTTTGCCTAAAGGGGCGACTGCGCTCGCCAGGTCGTCTCCGCCGTCGAGCTGGCGACGTTGCCAATTACTATAAAAACAATAGCTTCTTACGCAGGAAGTACAAGGGCTAGAGGCCGAAAACCTATATAAAACTGCGGCGTCACAGGTTCTTACGCCAAATGCTGGGTCAAGAAGGCCAGCGTGCGTTCACGCGCCAGCGCGGCGGCGGTGGCGTCATAGGCGCTGCGATGGTCGCAGTTGAAGCCATGGCTCGCCGGGTACAGGTGCACCTGCACGTCAGGGTGCGCGTGTTTGAAAGCCTCCACGCCCGCCAGCGGGATCGAGGGGTCCTGACTGGCGAAATGCGCCAGCACCGGGCAGCGTGGCGTGCGCGCCACTTCGACGGCGCCGGTCATGCCGCCACCGTAATAAGGCACGGCCGCACTCACCCCTGACAGCGTGCAGGCGGCGCGCCAGACCAGCAAGCCGCCCCAGCAATAGCCGACCAGGCCGACCTTGGCCGCCCCATTTGCTTGGGCGGCGTAATCGATGGCAGTTTGTATGTCCGGCAGCACGCCGGGTGGGGGCAAGCCTTCCACGGCGGCTTTCAAAGCCACGCCTGCCGCCACATCGTCCGGGGTGTAACCGAGTTCAACGCCCGGTTTGACACGGTGAAAAGTGGCCGGGGCCACCGCCAGATAGCCGTCTGCGGCAAAGCCTTCCACCACCGCGCGGATATGCGCATTGACCCCAAAAATTTCCTGCAGTACAACCACCGCCCCTTTGGCCGGCCCGGCCGGGCGCGCCTCGTAAGCCGGAAAAATGAAGCCATCGGCCGCCGTCAATTCAATGTAATTCGCCATGTGTTTGCCTCTTGAAGTTATGTTGACTCTGGAATTCCCATCATATGAGCCCTGCGCAATATGGTTGATCCGGGGGGCCGATTGTGCTTATCGCGGCTACCATGAACCCCGCTCAAGCGTCTGTTTTTGCACCGATTTTTTGACCTTGCAGGAAGCACCATGAACCCAACTCTTCTGATCACCGGCGGCTCGCGCGGCATTGGCGCGGCCACCGCCCTGCTGGCCGCGCAACGCGGTTATGCCGTGGCCGTCAACTACACCGCCAACTCCCTGGCGGCGGACGAGGTGGTGCGGCAGATTCGCGCCAGTGGCGGCAAGGCCATCGCGGTGCAGGCCGACGTCGGCGTGGAAGCGCAGGTGATGGCAATGTTCGGCACCATCGACGCCAAGCTGGGGCCGCTGACCGCCCTGGTCAACAACGCCGGCGTGGTCGACGTGGCGGCCCGTGTCGATGAAATGAGCGTGGCGCGGCTCAGGCGCATGTTCGACATCAACGTGCTGGGCAGCTTTTTGTGCGCGCGTGAGGCTGTCAAGCGCATGAGCACGCGCCATGGCGGCGCGGGTGGTGCGATTGTCAATGTGTCCAGCGTGGCCGCGCGCCTGGGTGGCGCCGGCCAGTATGTCGACTACGCCGCCAGCAAGGGGGCTATCGACACCTTCACCGTGGGACTGGCCAAGGAAGTCGCGCTGGAGGGCATTCGCGTCAATGCCGTGCGGCCCGGCATTATTGAGACCGACATCCACGCCTCCGGTGGTCAGCCGGACCGGGCCCGCCAGATGGCACCGCTGGTGCCGATGCAGCGCGCCGGCAGTGCGCTGGAGGTGGCACAGGCGATCATCTGGCTACTCTCAAACGAGTCCAGCTACAGCACCGGGGCGCTGCTGGATGTGGCGGGCGGCCGCTAGCGCACGCGGCGGCCAGCTTGGCGCTTGCTCACCCCTGGTCATCGAGAAATGCCGCCACCTCCCGCAGCACCTGCGCGTCCTGGAGAATGCGCCGGTGCCCGAGCCCCTCAGTCGCCAGCAGCCGCGCACCGGCGATGGCCTGGCTGTAGGCCACGCCATCGGCAAAGCGGTTGATGCTGTCTTGCCGGTCGTGCACCACCAGCGTGGGCTGGTGAATGCGCGGGCCCACGGCGGCGGGTTCGAACTGCGGCATCAAAATGCCTTCGCGCGCTTCCATGCGCCGCTGCATGGCCGCGCGCGTGACTTCACTGAGGCCAAATACATGGGCAAAAAGCCGGGTGTACTCCAGCGGCGAAGCCGGTGGCGCCAGCAGCACCAGCCGGCGGGTGGCCAGGCCCCGGCTGACCGCATAGGCGCCGGCATTGGCCGCCAGCGAGTGCGCCACCACCGCGCGCAGCGTGTGGCCTTGCTGCAGCAGCCGCGCGCTCACGTACTCCAGCGCGCGGGCAAACTGCGGCAGATTGCTGGTCGCGCCCTGGCTGCGGCCGTGCGCGGGCATTTCAACCATGACCGGCTGCAGGCCACGCGCGCTCAGCGCGTCGGCCAGCGCCAGCATCTGGCCGGCGTGCCCGCCCCAGCCATGCGCCAGCAACACCACCGGTCTTTGCGCGGCGAGCGGGCGCGAGTACAGCGTCAGGCTGGTGTTTTCAAACGGCCAGGCTTCCATCTGCCAGTCGGGGCTCCAGCTTCTGCGGCGGTGCAGCCACTTGGGCGGCAGCGGTGTGCCAAACAGCCGGTAGGCTGCGCGCACGGCCAGCGCTGGCCAGACGTGCTGCGAGGCACCCAACCCCCAGCGGAAGACCCGCGTGATGGGGCTGGCGTTGTAATAGGCCGAGGTGGCCTGCAGGGATGTGCGTGTCATGGCGTCTTTCGTTTTCCACGTGTCAGTACCAAATCCAGTCTTCATTGCTGCGCGGCAAACCGCGCAGCGAATCCAGACCCGCCATCACGACGCGAACGCCGACCAGCAACCCCAAAGCGATCATCAGAATCAACATGATTTCCCTTTCTTCGCACGATCGTGCGAAATTAGAACAAACAAGCACACAAAAAATCTCTCCCTGCTCCCCTCACGTAGCGACTCAAGCCTGGTAGCTTTTGATCAGGCGCTGCCAGGACGCCTGCGCACGTTCTGCCGCGCTTCGGTCGCGCAGAAAACGGGCATCGTGCAACAGCCCGATCGACAGATTGCTGATTTCGCCCACGAGCTGATCGGCATCGGTGTCCGCCTGCAGATGGCCGAGCTCGACCGCCTGCAGCACGGTGCGCCGCAGCGCGGCACGCCAGCGCGTCACTTCCTGCAGCAGGGTGTCGCGCAGCTCGCCTTCGCGGTCGTCCAGTTCAAACGCGCCCGCCGTGTAGATACAGCCCGACTTGGCTTCGACATCGCGCATGCGCACGATCCAGCGCTGCACAATCGTGTCCAGCCGCGGCAAGCCCTTGGGCTGCTGCATGGCGGGCACAAACACATCGGCCAGGAAGCGCCGGCCAAACTCTTCAATGACCGCTTTTTGCAAGGCCTCACGCGAGCCGATGCGCGAGAACACGCCGCTCTTGGACAGGCCAATGCGGTCCGCCACCGCCCGCAGCGTGATCGCCTCCAGGCCTTCTGCCGACGCGAGATCAATCCCCGCGCCGATGATGGCGGTACGGGTCATCTCGCTTTTCTGGGTCTTGGCATCCATGCGGCAATATTAGCACGATTGTGCGAAATTACAAATACGGCGTGATTTCTGGCGACACGGACGCAGTCACGCTCAGGCAATCGTTTCGACCACACCCCCATCGACCCGCAGGGCCGCGCCAGTGGTGGCCGAGGCCTGTGGCGAGGCGGCGTAGACGACCATATTGGCCACCTCTTCCACCGTCGCCGCGCGCTGAATGAGGGAGCTGGGGCGGTGCTTCATCACAAAGGCCGCCGCCGTGTCTTCCATGGACAGGCCCGAGGCCTGCTGCTCGTCCTTCAGCATGGCTTCGAGGCCATCCGACAAGGTCGGGCCGGGCAGGATGGCGTTGACGGTGACACCGGTGCCGGCAACACGCTTGGCCAGGCCGCGTGAAATCGATAGCACGGCGGTCTTGGTGAAACCGTAGTGGATCATGTCGGCCGGAATGTTCAGCGCCGACTCCGAGGACAGAAACAGGACACGACCCCACTGACGCTGCACCATGCCGGGCAGATAAGCGCGTGACAGCCGCACCCCCGACATGACATTGACTTCGAAAAAGCGCGTCCATTCGGCGTCCGGAATCTCGAAGAAGTCCTGCGGCCCGTAAACGCCGACGTTATTGACCAGGATGTCGGCCGAGGGCTCAGCCGCCAGCAAGGCCGCGCAGCCCGCGGCCGAGCCGACGTCGGCGGCTACGCCGCGGAGCTTCGCGTCGGCTACCTCCAAACGCAGCTTGGCCAGCGCAGCGTCGACGGCGGCCTCTGCGCGGCCATTCAGCACCACCGCGGCGCCGGCCTGCGCCAGGCCTTTGGCGATGGCGTAACCAATGCCGGCGGTGGAGCCGGTGACGATGGCGGTCTTGCCGGAGAGATCGATTTTCATGAGGAAGGTCCTTTTTTGATGACGATGAGAGGTGCGCGTTCAGCGCGCGAAAAGTGCGTCCAGATCGACGGCGTCGGCCATCGCCTGGTTGCCGCGATCCCCGGGATGCAGGTGGTCGCCCGAGTCGAATTCAGGCTTCAGCCGGGCCGGATGCGCCGGGTCTCTGGCCAGCGCGTCGAAGTCGATCACTGTATCGAATTCACCGCTGCGGCGTATCCAGGCGTTGATTTGCTGGCGCAGCCGGTCCTTGTCGGCATGGTAATAATTGTCCAGCGGCGTGCCGGCCAAGGCGCCCTCGAACGGCGTCAGCGTGGCGCCGACGACCTGCACGCCACGGCTATGCGCACGCGCGATCAGCTGGCGATAACCGGCAATCAGCGCGTCGGCCGACGGCCGGATGCCTTGTGGGTCGAACGCCGTGCCGGGCCAGCTGATGTCGTTGATGCCCAGGAGGACCACGACGCTCTTGACCCGAGGCTGACTCAACACGTCCCGGTCAAAGCGCGCCAATGCATTGACTCCCATACGGTCGCCGAGCAGGCGGGCACCCGAGATGCCGGCGTTGAGCACCGCCACGTTTTTAGGCGCCAGGCGGGCCGCCAGGAAGTCGGGCCAGCGCGTATTGGCGTCGACGGTTGCACCGTTGCCGTCGGTGGTCGAGTCGCCGAGCACCACCACGGTCTTGGCAGGGGTTGGGGTTTCAACCTGGATGCCGCTCAGGAAGATGCGGGCGCCGGTGCTGTTGTCGGTCTGGAGGCGCGGGGCCGCAACCTGATTGCCCGGCACCAGGTAAGCGGTCTGGCGACCATCCCAATGGAAGGTGCTGGCCTGTGTCTGGTCCGGCAGGAAAAGGCTGACCGCCACGCTGGCCAGGGGCGTGACCGCCAGATCGACCGGATCGCTGACCAGCGGCGCGCCCGGCGGCACGATGGCCGAAGTTTTGCCGCCGAAGGTGATCGGCCGATCCGTGCCGGGCTTGGTGGCCGACCCTGTGCCGGCCAGCGCGACATGCGCCGCGCCGATGCGCAGCGGCTGCTTGCCGTACTCGTTGGAGAAGACGATGCGGATGCGCTGGCCGCCCAGGCTGATGCGGGCGACTTGGCGCAGGGTCTGGTTCTGCAGCGTGGCCGGGATGTTGGTGGGGAAGGCGAAGTCCGGCCCCCAGGTCGGTTGCGGGCTGGCGGCCCAGGAACCGATCCAGGCGCTGGCCTCGGCCGCGTTCACACCTGCCGGCACGGCCAGCGAGGCCGCCAGCGCGACGGCCATGAAGCGATGGCGCCAGGCCAGGCGGTGATCAACGGAGCGGGTAACAGGCTTGCTTGTCATAAGGATTCCTTTTCTTTGGTTAATTGGTTTCAGCGAGCACTTGGCCCTGACCAGGATGGCGCGGCCCCGGTTCCAGCCGGAGGGCCAGCAAGGCCACAGCGAAAGCCCCAAGCGGCAGCAGCGCCGCCACCCAGGTGATGGCGCCGAGACCGGGGCCATACGCGATGACGATGCCGCCCAGCCAGGCGCCAAGGGCATTGCCCAGGTTGAAAGCGGCAATGTTGAAACTCGAGGCCAGGCTCTGGCCCGCGCCCTGCGCCTTGTCCAGCACCCACATCTGCAGCGGTGCCACGGTGGCGAAGGCGGCGGCGCCCAGCAGGCCGACAAAGATGACGGCCAACACCCGGCTGTGCAGCGCCAACGTCATCAGCCCGAGCACAGCCGCCAGCACGATCAGGCTGCCGAGCACGGTCGGCACCAGATGGCGATCGGCCAGCCGGCCGCCCAGCAGATTGCCCCCGACCAGACCCCCTCCAAACACCAGCAGGATCGGCGACACCGCCGCCGCCTCAAAGCCAACCCGCTGCGTCAACAAGGGGGCGATATAGGTGAAGACCGCGAAGACACCGGCATAACCCAGCACGGTCGTCAGCAGGCCGAGCAGCACCGGGCGGCGCGCCATGGCGGCCAGATCGGCACGCCAGTCAGCGGCTTGCGGTGCCGTCGGGTCGCGCGGTACAAAGTAGCCGATGACGACGAGCGCGACCAGGCCGATGCCGGCCACCGCCCAGAAGGTGGTGCGCCAGCCAAACGCCTGGCCCAGCCAAGTGCCAAAGGGCACGCCCAGGATGTTGGCCACCGTCAGGCCGGTGAACATCAGGGCAATGGCGGAGGCACGCTTGTGCGGCGCCACCAGGCCGGTGGCGACTACGGAGCCGACGCCGAAGAAGGTGCCGTGGGCCAACGCGGTCAGCACCCGGGCCGCCATCAGGAGACCATAGCCAGGCGCCAGGGCGCAGGCGGCGTTGCCCAGTGTGAAGATCACCATCAGGCCCAGCAGCACCGACTTGCGCGACCAGCGCCCGGTCATCGCCGTCAGCAGCGGAGCCCCGACGACGACCCCCAGCGCGTAGCCGGAGATCAGCCAGCCGGCCGCCTGGATCGAGACGCCAAACTCGGCGCCCACCTCCAGCAGCAAGCCCATGATGACAAACTCGGTGACCCCGATGCCGAAGGCACCGGCGGTGAGAGCGTAAAGCGCAATTGGCATGTGTCCATCTCCTGTGAATTCAAATACGATTGGTAAATTGATTGTGAATTCAAAACAATTAATGCGATAGACTGGCCAGTGGCACAACACTTGTGAGTTCACTTCAATATGGCGCGTCTGGAAGTCAATCGATCGGGCGAAATGGAGGTCTTTGTCCGCGTGGTCGAGCTCGGCGGCTTCTCCGCCGCCGCGCGCGCCTTCGGCATGACGCCGTCGGCAGTCAGCAAGCTGGTCGGCCGGCTCGAGAGCCGGCTGGCGGTACGGCTGCTCAATCGTTCGACCCGGCAGGTTCAGCTCACCCCCGAGGGCTGTGTGTTTTACGAGCGCAGCGTCAAGGTGCTGGCCGACCTGGAAGAAGCGGAGCGCGGCGCCGCCACCAACGATGCGCCGCGGGGCCGTCTGAGCGTGAACGCCAACGTGGCGTTTGGCGAACACATCCTGCTGCCGCTGGTGCCCGAGTTCCTGGCCCGGCATCCCGACATCACGCTCGACATCGTGCTGACCGACGAGGTGATCGACCTGCTCGGATTGCGCACGGACGTGGCGGTGCGCGCCGGCCCGCTGAAGAGTTCGACGCTGCTGGCACGCAAGCTGGGCGAAACACGCATGCTCATCGTGGCGGCGCCCGCCTACCTGGCGCGCCACGGCGTGCCCAGCCAGGCCTCCGACTTGGCCTTGCACAACCGGCTGGGCTTCAACTATGCGCGGGCCATGGAGGGCTGGCCGCTGCTTGAGAACGGCCACACCCTTTACGTGGCGACCAACGGCAATGCCCAGGTCAGCGATGGCGAAGCCCTGCGGCGCCTGGTGCTGGCCGGGCTCGGGCTGGCGCGGCTGGCGGCGTTTCAGGTCAAAGACGACCTGGCGGCCGGACGCCTCAAGACCGTGCTGGAAGACTGCAATCCGGGCGATGCCGAGAAAGTCCATGCGGTCTTCCTCGGACAAGGCGGCTACCTGCCGTCGCGCGTGCGCGCCCTGCTCGACTTTCTGGTGGAGAAAGTCCGTCTTTGAACACACGGCGAATGCCGGACAATTGCGCTCCCGCTGTGGCAGCCTCTTAACTGCTGCCTGACGAACTTACCGAGAAAATTTCCATGGATTTCAAACCCCTCGTCACCTTGCTGGCCATCGTCAACCCGCTGGCCATCGTGCCGTTTTTTATTCACTACACGCAGGATTTCAGCAGCGCCCAGCGCCGGCGCACGATCTGGATTTCCTCGTTCAGCGCCTTTGTCGTGATCGCCACCTGCGCCGTGATGGGTTTGCACATCCTGGAGTTTTTCGGCATCTCGCTGGCCAGTTTTCAGGTCGGCGGCGGCATGCTGCTGCTGACCTCGGCGCTGGCCATGCTCAACGCCCAGCCGGCGGAGGCCAAATCCAACGAGGAAGAATTGCATGAGGCATCGGCCCGCGCCAGCATTGCAGTCGTGCCGCTCACCATTCCCCTGCTGACCGGCCCGGCCACCATGTCGACGGTGGTGATTTATGCCGAAAAGGCCAATACCGTCTGGCAGCTGGGCACCCTGGTCGCCTACGGCGTGGTCATCGCCCTGGTCACCGCCCTGTGTTTTTCCCTGGCCCAGCCGATCGCGCGTGGCCTGGGTAAAACCGGCATCAACGTCATGACCCGGCTGATGGGACTGATTCTGGCGGCGCTGGCGGTCGAGGTGATGTCGGATGGGTTGATCAAACTGTTCCCGATTCTGGGGAAGTAAACGTCCGCCTGGCGGCCACCAGACGCATGACTGCTAGGGCCGGGTACGGTTCTCCGCAAAGCGCTGCTCCATCTCACGTCGCATCTGCTTGCGGACTTCGGCAGCGGCGTGACGCCGATGCTCATCGACGGTGTCCGGCTGCAAAGGCAGCACCGGCACGGGTTTTCTGTCCTCGTCCACCGCCACCATCGTGAAGAAGCAGCTGTTGACGTGACGCACCACGCGGGAGCGTATGTCCTCGGCAATCACCTTGATGCCGATCTCCATCGACGACGTGCCGGTGTGGTTCACCGACGCGAGAAAGGTCACCAGCTCGCCCACATGAATGGGCTGCCGGAACATGACCTGGTCAACGGTCAACGTCACCACGTAGCGCCCCGCATAGCGGCTCGCGCAGGCATAGGCGACTTGGTCGAGCAGCTTGAGGATGGTGCCGCCGTGCACATTGCCTGAAAAATTAGCCGTGTCGGGGGTCATCAAGACCGTCATCGAAAGTTGGTGCGCTGGCAGATTCATCAAAAAGACCTCATGAAAAGAGAAGAACCGCTTGCAGTCTCGGTTCTCGGTCAGGACAAAATTTCTTCAGGCCAGGGTGTATGCCGTTTTGACCATCGTGTAAAACTCGGCCGCGTACCGACCCTGCTCGCGCGGGCCGTAACTCGAACCCTTGCGGCCGCCAAATGGCACATGGTAGTCAACACCGGCGGTGGGCAAGTTCACCATCACCATGCCGGCCTGCGCATGGCGTTTGAAATGCGTGGCGTATTTTAGCGAGGTGGTGGCAATGCCGGCGGACAAGCCAAAGGGTGTGTCGTTTGCCACCGCCAGGGCTTGCTCGTAGTCCTTCACGCGAATCACACTGGCCACCGGACCAAATATCTCTTCCCGGTTGATGCGCATCGCGGGCGTGCTGTCCACGAACAGCGCAGGCGCCATGAAATAGCCGTCCGTGGCGCGGCTGAGCCGCTCGCCGCCGATGAGCAGGCTGGCGCCTTCGGCCTGGCCTATCTCCACGTAGGAGAGGTCTTGCTCCAGCTGCGCCTGCGACACCACCGGGCCGATGTCGATGCCGGCCTGGCAAGCGTCGCCGACCTGAATGGCGGCCATGCGGCGCTGCATGGCGGCGATGAACTCGGGGTAGATACGATCCGTCACGATCAGGCGGCTCGACGCGGTGCAGCGTTGGCCGGTGGCGTAGAAACAGCTTTGCACGCTCAGCTCCACCGCCTGCGCCAGGTCCGCGTCGTCCAGGATGACTTGCGGATTCTTGCCGCCCATCTCAAGCTGCACCTTCTTGAGGTTTTGTGCGCAGGTCTGGGCAATGCGGCGGCCCACGCCGACCGAGCCGGTGAAGCTGATGGCATCGACACCGGGATGGTTGACCAGCGCCTCGCCAGTCACCCGGCCCGGCCCCATCACCAGATTGAACACGCCGGCCGGAATGCCGGAGCGGCTGATGATCTCGGCCAGGGCCCAGGCGCTGCCGGGCACCAGATCGGCCGGTTTCAGCACCACGCAGTTGCCAAAGGCCAGCGCCGGTGCAATCTTCCAGGCCGGAATCGCGATCGGGAAGTTCCAGGGCGTGATCAAGCCGACCACGCCGACCGGTTCACGGGTAATTTCCACCCCGATATTCGGGCGCACCGAGGGCAGGGTTTCACCCGCCAGCCGCAGGCACTCGCCGGCGAAGAACTTGAAAATCTGGCCGGCGCGGGTGACTTCGCCCATGCCTTCGGGTTGGGTCTTGCCTTCCTCGCGCGCCAGCAAGGTGCCGAGTTCTTCCTTGCGGGCCAGGATCTCGCTGCCGATTTTGTCCAGGGCATCGGACCGGGCCTGGATGCTGCCGTTACGCCAGGCGGGGAACGCCGCCTGCGCGGCCTGCACGGCGAGGTCGAGCTGAGCGGCATCGGCCTGGGTGTAGTGGCCAACGATGTCGGCCAGGTTGCTCGGGTTGTGGTTGGGGCTTTGGCTGTTGCCGGCGATCCATTCGCCGTTGATGAGGTTGTTGAAAGTGTTCATGAATTCAAAGGTTTGATTGAAGTGTCGGGAATGTCAATGCGGTAGAAGCGCAGGGCGTTGTCGCACATCACCGCGCGCTGTTGCGCCGGGCTCAAGCCATCGAGCATGCGCAGCAGGCTGTCGACCAGTTCCGGGTAGCCGATGCGCAAGCCCGCGACGGGGAAGTTGCTGGCGAATAGGCAGCGCTGCCAGCCGAAGATGGCCAACGTGTCGCGCACGATGCGGGCGTTGGCCTGCCCGTCCCAAGGCTGGTCGCGTAGGCCGAATTCGGACAGTTTCACGTGCACATTGGGCTGGCGTGCCAGCACCGCCATGGCGTCGCGCCAGCGCTTCAGGCCGTCCTCGCTGCGGTCCCAGGCAAAACCGTGGTGGTTGAGAACAATCGGCAACTTGGGAAACTGCGCCGCCACCTCCGCCGCTTCGGCCAGATGCCAATAGGGCACACGCAGATCCCAGCTCAAGCCCAGTTTGGGCAAGAGGGACAGGCCGCGCAGCCAGGTCTCATCCTGCATCGTGCCGCGCTGGCCGCGCACCGACTCGGTCGGCGACGCCGCCGTCACCGGCTTGCTGCGAATGCCCCGTACCAGCGGGTAGCGCAGGTGCTCCAGCAAGCGCTCGCCGGTTTCGGGGCGGTCCAGCCAGGCATGCGCCACCACCGCGTTGGGGATGCCGTGCCGCGCCTGCATCTGGTGCAGCCAGGCGGTCTCGGCCACTTGCTCGCTGCGGTCGCGCTCGGCCTCCACATGCACCGTGGCCACGACGCGGCAGCCGTGGCTGGCCGCGCGGTAATCCGAGGGCAGGAAGTTGCGGCACAAGGGCTGGTAGTCGCCCAGGAAGAACGCCTGCGGGTCGTAGTCCTCCTGCAGCCAGGGGTAGTGACCTTTCGACAAATCCCACAAGTGGTGGTGGGCATCGACGATCGGCATCGCATCCATCAATGCTGCCAGACGTAGGACGAGTCGGGTTCGCGCAAGGTCTTGATGGTCTGCTCGAACTCGAAGCTATCGAGGTTGAGGCGGCGCACGGTCTCGTCCTGGAACGAGATGTAGACCGCGCGGTCCACCGGGTGAAAGGACAGCGCCAGCGGATTGCTCGGCAGCGCGAAGTAACGCTGCTCCTCCAGGTCGGTACCAAAAATGGAGATCGACTGCTCGCCGGAATTGGTGGTCAACAGCAAGTCCTGCCCCTGCGCGCCGCGAAAGCGGTAGACCCGGTTCGGGTCTCGCCGGGTCTTGCCGCGCGCCACCACCCGCATGGTCGCGGTGTCCACCGCCACGATGGTGTCGTCGCCACGATTGGCCACGTACAGCAGCGACTCGTCGGCGGACAAGACATTGCCCTCGGGCACCGGCCCCGGCATCATCGCCACCGGCGTGAAGGTCGGGTCGTTAGGCTTGATCTTGGTGACGGTGTTGGACAGCAGGTTGAGCGCATACGCAGTCTGCGCGTCCCGGGTCAACGCGAACAAATGGGTCTTGTAGCCACCCGAGGCCACGGCCAGGTCCGGCACATGGCGGTTCACCGGGTCCGAGAAACGCAGCAAGGTGTTGTGCGCCTCGGACATGACGAACAGGCGGCCCTCGGCGTCCACCGTCAGCCCATGCGGGCGGTAAAACGGCCAGAGGTTGAGCGTGGCCACATGCTCGCGACGGTCCAGGTCGATCACGAACACCGAGTGGCCGCCGACATCGCCCAGGTGGCTGGCGGTCTCGATGCCGTAATGTCCCACATAGGCCCGACGCCGCACCGGATCGACCGTGAACTCATGCGGAAAATTGGGCAGCACGATGTGCTTTTCCGTCTGGCCGCTGGCCAGATCGTAAAAGCTGAAGGTGTGGGCGCATTTTTGCACCAGGAGTAATGTTTCTTTGGGTGTGCTCATTTTTTATCGGGTAACAGTGGCTGTGGTGGGGTTGACTGGTTTGGTCGGGCCTGAGAGGCGGTTGGAGAAATAGCGTGAGCTTTGGGTGATGGCCAGCACGCGGAAGGGCCGTGATTCGATATTTTCAAACACCTCCATGCGCTTGCTGCGCAGATCGGCAATCATGCTTGCTTCGGTCTTGGCGTTCATGCTGCGCTGGAAGTCCCGGCCAGCGACTGCTGCGTCCAGCAGGGCTTTCTGGTGGGCGGGCGATAGCGCGTTAAATCGTTTGGCGTTGATGGCCACCATCAGGGCGGTGTAGGCGTGCCGGGTGATGGTCACGTATTTCTGTACCTCGTACAGTTTTTCGCTGTAGGTAATCGACAGCGGGTGGTCCTGTGCATCCAGTTTGTCAGCCTTGATGGCCTCATACAACTCGCCTAGCGGCATGCTGATGGTGTGTGCGCCCAGTGCCCTGAAATATTCGGCCTGTGTGGCGTTGCCCACACGCAGGCGCAGGCCCTTGAAGTCTGCCGGGGTTTTGACGAAACCCTTATTGCTGGTGATGATGCGAAAACCTACCTCCCAGAACGACAGGCCCCGGATGCCGGCCGCCAAAGTCTCATTGAGCAGCGGTCTGCCGAAATAGGGGGAGTCGAGCTCATGCCAGGCCTCCTTCGGTGTTTGGAAAGAGTAGGGCAAGTCAATTTCGGCCAGCCGGGGCGCCAGTGACACAAAGTTACCGCTGCCGGCCATGGTCATGTCCAGCGTGCCGGCCTTGACGTCGGCAATCGACTTGGCGTCATTGCCCAGCTCGCTGTTGGGAAAAACGTCGATGCGCAATGTGCCCTGGCTCAGTTCGCTTGCGGTTTCGGCCATTCTCAGAGCCGCCAGGTGCTGGCTGGAGGTGGTCGAGCCGACATGTGACAGGCGCAGCACCACGGTTGAGGCGACGGCTGCCGGTTTGCTGGTCGTCTGGGCATGGCTGACAACAAGGCTTGTGACCAGGGTTATGCCCATGATGAGTTCGTAAAGATGTTTCATCTGTGACCTCGTTGCTTGTTTTGCTGTGCTTGCCTTCTGGCCGACCTGATGCGGTGTACAAGGCCGGGCGAAGCCGCCGGATTTACCGGAACCAGCCCGCGGGCACCATGACCAGCTGCGGGAATAGCACAAACAGGAACAACAGGATGGTTTGCGCTAGCAAAAACGGCCAGACCCCCCTTATCACACTGTCCAGGCTGGTCTTGGCCACGCCGGCGGCGACATTGAGCACGGTGCCTACCGGCGGTGTCAGCAAGCCGATGGCGTTGTTCATAATGAACATCACGCCAAAGTAAACCGGGTCGATGCCCGCCTGCTTGACGATGGGCATCATGATGGGCGTGAGGATCAGCACCGTGGGCATCAGGTCCAAAGCAGTGCCGACGACGATGACCACGAGCATCATCACGAACATCAGCAAGATCTTGTTGTCCATGAACGGTTGCAACAGGTCGGCCACTTGCGCCGGAATGCTGGCAATCGTGATGAGGTAGGCCGACACCATGGCGGTCGCCACCAAAAACATGATGGTGCTGGAGGTCTTGGCGGCGGCCAGCATCAGCGCGGGCAAATCCGGCAGACGCAGGCCGCGGTAGATGAACAGGCCGACCACCAGCGAATACATCACCGAAACCACGGCTGCTTCGGTCGGCGTGAACACGCCGAACTTCATGCCGCCGATGATCACGATCGGCAGAATCAGCGCCCAGACGCCGTCCAGCAGCGCCTTCAGCAAGCGCTCAAGCTCGAACTTTTGCGTGATGACGGGGGCTTCTTTTTTGGCGATCATCCACCAGGTCAGTCCCAGCGCCATGCCCATCATCAGCCCGGGGAATATGCCCGCCAAAAACAGCTTGGTGACCGAGACTTGCGCCGCGACGCCAAACACCACGAAGGCAATCGAAGGCGGAATAATGGGCGCGATGATGCCGCCGGCGGCGATCAGCCCGGCCGAGCGGGCCACGTTGTAGCCGGCCTTGCGCATCATCGGCATCATCATGGCCGCGACCGCCGCCGTGTCGGCCACCGCAGAGCCGGAAATGCTGGCGATGATCAATGCGGTAATGATGGCCGCATAGCCCAGGCCACCGCGAACATGGCCGACCATGGCTTCAGCCACCCGCACGATGCGGCCCGACAGACCGCCCGCATTCATCAGCTCGCCCGCCAGCATGAAAAACGGCACCGCCATCAGCGGGTAGTTGTTGACGCCTTCGAGTAGGTTCTGCGCAAGAATCTGCGTGTCGAAGCTGTCCATGTGCACCATCAGGGCCACGCCGCAGGATAACAAGGCAAAGGCAATCGGCATGCCCAGTGCCATGAACCCCAGCAGGGAGAGCATAAAAATAGTAATCGTCATGATGGCTCTTTGTTTAATCGACTTCGCTGCCGGCGTTCGGCACCAACTCTTCGCGCGGCATGCGCCCCGTGAGCTGGCGCCACAGCGAGTAGGCCAACACACCGGCCATGCCCACGCTGCTGATCAACAGGCACGAGTAGACCAGCCCCAGCGGAAGTCCCGCCACCGGCGAGCGGTCGTCCATGCCCAGCACCACCTGCTTCCACGTGCCATGCGCCAGCAAGCCGCAGCACAGCATGGCGATCAGGTCGGCCAGGAAGCGGCACAGGCGCTGCCCCTTTTCGCCCAGCCGGGCGACTACGCTCGACATCCCCAGGTGGGCGTTGTCCTTCATCACCAGCAGCGCCCCGATCAGGGTCAGCCACATGAAGACGAAGCGGGACACTTCCTCGGAAAAGGTAATGCCGGAGTTGAAGAGATAGCGCAGGACCACGTTGCCGAAGACCAGCACGATCATCACGCCCAGGAGCGCGATGAGCAGCCAGTCGACAGCACGTGAAACAGGATTGGATTTCATGTGCTTGGACCGCGCGAACTTCTTACTTGATGGCGTCCACAGCCGTCAGCAGCTCAGGCCCGTTCTTGGCGATGAAGGATTTGCGCAAGTCATCATTCACCAGGGTCTTGAAAGGCGCCGGGTCAAAGGTTTCGATGACCTGCATGCCGTTCTTCTTGAGTTCGGCAATGATGTGCGCTTCATTTTTCTGGTTCAGGTTGCGCTGCAGCAGCTTGCCGTCGGATGCCGCGGACAGGAGCACCTTTTGCAGCTCGGGCGAGAGCGCGTCGAACTTCTGCTTGTTGAACACCACCGGCATCGCCGTGAAGGCATGGCGCGTCATGGTGAGGTGTTTTTGCACCTCGTAGAACTTGGAGGCGTAGGTGATGTCAATCGGGTGCTCCTGCGCATCCACCGCGCCGGCTTCAAGCGCCTGGTACAACTCGCCCAAGGGCATCGGAACCGGATTCGTGCCCAGCAGTTTCCAGGCTTGAACGTGGGTCGGATTCGGCGTGGTGCGGATCTTCAGGCCCTTCACATCCGCCGGTGTGCGCACGGCGCGGTTCTTGGTGGTGATGGAGCGAAAGCCGACTTCCCAGAAGGCCAGTTGTTTCAGGCCGCCGGTCTCCAGCCCTTTCATCAGCGACTGGCCGATATCGCCGTCCACGGTTTTGTAGGCATGGGGCTGGTCGCGGAACAGGAAGGGGATGTCCAGCACGTCCAGGCGCGGCACCAGGCCGGCAAAGTTGCCGCTGCCGGCCATCATCATTTCGATGGTGCCGCCGCGCACCGCGCCAATCACGGTGGAATCATTGCCGAGCTGACTGCCGGGAAAAACCTGCACTTCGAGTTTGCCGCCGCTGCGCTCCTTGACCAGCTTGGCGAATTCGAGCGCGGCCTGGTGCTGCGATGTCGCTTCCGGCCCGGCATGGGCGAAGCGGATTTTGGTGACCTGCGCGTTAGCGCTCAAGCCGGCAACGAGCAAGGCGGTGGACAGTGCGAGTTTGAGGAAGTTGCGGTGTTTCATGGTTTTGTCTCCTAGGAATAAAAATTATTTAAGTTGCAATGAACGAACTACTTGTTCCAACGCAGCACCAGCGGGTCGAGTCGCCGGGCTGTCTCGATCAAGCCTTTTCGCACCTCGGGGTGCAGGGTTGGAAAGGGGTGACGCGGCGCTTCGCAGGCGATGACGCCACCCTCTTTCATCAGGGCTTTGGCCGTCAGGATGCCACCCTGGCGGTTCTCGTAATTGATGAGCGGCAGCCATTGGGTGTAGGCCGCAATCGCGTCCTCACGGCGTCCGGCCAGGTAGGCGTCGACGATGGTGCGAATGCCATCGGGGTAGGCGCCACCGGTCATGGCGCCGGTGGCGCCGGCGTCCAGGTCGGGCAACAGGGTGATGGCTTCCTCGCCATCCCACGGGCCTTCGATCGCGTCGCCGCCCAAACGGATGAGCTCGCGCAGCTTGCTGGCGGCGCCGGCCGTTTCGATCTTGAAGTAGGCGACGTGCTCGATTTCTTTCGCCATGCGCGCCAGGAAGGCCGCCGACAGCACCGTGCCACTGGCGGGCGCGTCCTGCACCATGATGGGAATGTTCAAGCCATCCGACATCCGGGCATAGAACTCATAAATCAGCGGCTCGGGCACGCGGAAGGTGGCGCCGTGGTAGGGCGGCATCACCATCACCATGGCGGCGCCCATGTCCTGCGCCCGGCGACTGCGCTCGGCGCAGACTTGCGTGCCAAAGTGCGTGGTGGTGACGATCACCGGCACGCGACCCTTGACATGTTCCAGGATGGCTCGGGTCAGCACCTCGCGTTCATCATCGGCCAGCAAAAACTGCTCGGAAAAGTTCGCCAGGATGCACAGACCGGTGGAGCCGGCATCGATCATGAAATCGACGCAGCGCAACTGGCTCGGCAAGTCCAGCGCACCCGCCTCCGTGAAGGTGGTGGGAACGACCGGGAAGACGCCGCGGTAGGGACGTAATGCAGCCATGGTCTTCACTCGATGATGTTGAACTGGTCGAGGAACTCGGTCTTGAGCGTCAGGCCCAGACCCGGCTTGTTGTCCTCGAGCTGCACAAAGCCGTTCTCGGCCACGGGCTCGCCATCGAAGATGTAATAGAACAGCTCGTTGCCGACTTCCACGTCGTGCATCGGGAAGTACTCGCTCATGGGCGAGGCCAGCGTGCTCATGGTCAGGTGGTAGTTGTGCATCTGGCCGGCGTGCGGAATCACCGGCACGCTGTAGGCCTCGCACAGCGCATTGATCTTGTGCGCGGCCGTGATGCCGCCGACGCGGTTGGTGTCGTACTGCACCACGCTCACGGCTTTTTTGTCCAGCAACTGTTTAAAGCCATAGAGGCTGAATTCATGCTCGCCGCCCGAGATCGGGATGCTGGTGAGCTGGTTCAGTTCGGCGTAGCCGTCGATGTCGTCGGCAATCACCGGCTCTTCGAGCCAGCGCGGCTCGAACTTCTCCAGCTTGGGCAGCATGCGCTTGGCGTACTCCAGGTTCCAGCCCATGTAGCACTCCAGCATCAGGTCGTTGTCGTAACCAATGACTTCGCGAATGGCTTCGACCGCTTTCAGGTTTTCAGCCACGCCTTTTTGCAGGTGCGCCGGGCCGTAGCCGAAGCGGGTCTTGAACGCGGTGAAGCCCTGGTCGAGAAACTTCTGGGCCTCGAGCTGCATTTCCTTGATGTCGGTGCGGTAGAGCTTGGAGTAGTAGCAGGGAATTTTTTCCTTGGTGCGCCCGCCCAGCAGCTTGAACACCGGCTTGTTGACCGACTTGCCCAGGATGTCCCAGATCGCCAGGTCAATCGCCGAGATCGCGGCCATGGTCACACCCTTGCGGCCCCAGGCGTGCGTGGCGCGGTACATGCGCTGCCACAGGTATTCGTAGTCCCACGGGTCCTGGCCCAGCACCAGCGGCGTGAGGTACTGGTCGATGATGGCTTTGGCGATGGCCGGTGCCAGCGCCACATTGCCCAGGCCGATGATGCCGTCATCGGTTTCGATCTCCACCACCGTCCAGGAGTGGAAGCGGAAGGTGCTCATGGATTCGGTTTTGGAGTACACCAAGTCCATGGCGTTGGAGCAGAAGTTGCCTTGGGGTGGAACGGTCTTGCCTTTCCACTCGAACACGCGGGCGCGTACGGATTTGATTTTCATATTGAAGTTCAGGAGTTAGGAGTTGGAGGTTTGCAAACGCGCCGCACCCATGCGGCACGCAATTCGGAAGGCGTTGAGAGTGGCGTTCACATCGGCCACACCCTGGCCGGCAATGTCAAACGCCGTGCCATGCGCGGGCGTGGTGATGGGCACCGGCAAGCCACCCTGCACCGTGACACCCTTGCTGAAACCAAGCAGCTTGATGGCGATCTGGCCCTGGTCGTGGTACATGGTGACGATGGCCTGGTACTGGCCGTCAACAGCCTTCAGGAAAATCGTGTCAGCAGGAAACGGACCATCAACCGGGATGCCACTGGCGCGCAGCTCGCGCACCGCCGGCTCGATGATGTCGATTTCTTCTCGTCCGCAGACGCCGCCGTCGCCGCCGTGCGGATTGAAGGCCGCCACCGCGACTTTGGGCTGCGCCGTGCCGCTGGCCTGCAGGGACAGGTAGATCAGCCGGGTCGCCTCCACGATGCGTTGCTGGCTCAGAACGGCGGCCGCGTCCTTGAGCGGAATGTGCGAGGACACGCGCGAGGTCCACAAGTCGCCCAGCGTGTTGAACTCGCAAAAGTAACCGGTGACGCCCAGGTACTCGGCAAAGTGGTGCAACTCGTCTTCGTGCTGGAGGCCACCCAGCTTCATCGCCTGCTTGTTCAGCGGCGCAAAGCAGATGGCATCGACCTCGCCGCGCTTGGCACCATCCATGCACAGATTGAGCACCTGCAACACCGACGCGCCACACGCGGCCAGCGCCTGGCTGCGCTGCACCTGTTCCGGGCGAATCGTGTCCACCGCCAGAAAAGCCGGCAGCGTCTGGTCAGGGCGCGCACGCACCTCGGCCAGGCTGGCCACGGCTTGCGTGGCCACCGTGAGCCCGGCCGTTTTTTGGCCCTCTTGCCAGAGCCAGGGGTCGCCCACCAGCACGATGTTGGCGCCGGTCGTGATGTGGGGCTGGCTCAAGAGTTTGGCGATCAGCTCCGGGCCGATGCCTGCGGCATCGCCCAGGGTCAGCGCCACGACGGGCATGTTTTGGGTACTCATGGTTTGTTCATTCCAGTTTGATGTTTTTCTTGGCGATCAGGTCGCCGTAGCGCTTGTTTTCATCGGTGTGAAACTGCGCGAATTGGGCCTGCGTCATGGGCGTCAGATCGGCCCCGATGGCGCCCAGACGGGCTTGGGTTTCGGGCATGGCCAGCACTTTGCTGACCTCGGCGTGCACGCGTTCCTGCACGGCCTTCGGCGTGGACACGGGCATGTAAATGCCATACCAGGCACTCATCTCCACACCCTTCAGGCCGGCCTCGGCCATGGTGGGCACATTGGGCAGCTGCGGATTGCGCTTCGCGCTGGCCACCGCCAGTGGCTTCATGCGCCCGTTCTTGATGTGACCAATCACCGAGGGCATGGTGTCAAAACTCAGTTGCACCTCGCCACTGATCAAATCCACCAGCGCGGGTCCACTGCCGCGGTAAGGGATGTGCGTGATGAAAACACCGGCCTGGTCCTTGAACAACTCGGCGGCAATGTGCTGGGTGCTGCCAGCGCCGCTGGTGGCGTAGTTCAATTTGCCGGGACGGCTCTTGGCCAGCTTGATCAGGGACTGCACGGAATCCACCGGCAGCGCGTTGTTGACCACCAGCACATTGGGCACGGCGCCGACAAACACCACGGGCACCAGGTCCTTGTTATTGTCATAGCCGAGTTTGAGCAGGTGCGGTGCAATCGCATGGGCGGTGGACACGCCCATCACCATGGTATGACCGTCGGTGGACTTGGCGGTCAGGTCGGCGGCCAGTGTGTTGGATGCGCCAGGGCGGTTTTCCGCCAGCACGGGCTGCTTCAGCAACGGGCCGAGCCGATCGGCCACGGCGCGGGCCATGGCGTCGGTGCCACCGCCGGGGGACGAGCCGACCAAAATCCGCACGGGTTTGGTGGGCCATTCCTGCGCACTTGCCATGCCGGAAGCCAAGGCGGACCAGCCCAGGACAATTGCGATTGCCAGAGTTTTCATCGTTGTCTCCGTTGTACCCACGCCGAGAGAGGGTGGGCTTATGGGCTGGATACTAGGTGTCAAATAGATCAACGTAAATTGAATGTTTACTAAGTATTGATATCATTTGGTTATCAATGAACCCGAACGATCCCATCCCTCAACTGCTGAATCGCCTGCGCATGCGGCAGGTTTCGCTGCTCCTGGCCATCGAACAACACGGCACCTTGCGCGGCGCCTCGGAGGCGCTGGGCCTGACCCAGCCCGGTGCCACCAAAATGCTGCACGAACTGGAAGACACCATAGGACACCCGTTGTTTGACCGAGTCGGTCGCGGTCTGCAGATCACCACATCCGGGCAATGCGTGCTCAGCTACTTCCGGGGCATGCGCGGCACCATGGAGGCCCTCAGCCGGGAACTGCAGGAACTCAAACTGGGCAGCGCCGGCAAGTTGTTCATCGGCAGCATCATGGCGGCCTCCCCTTCCCACCTGACCCATGCGCTGATTGAAATCAAGAAGCTGTTTCCGCTGCTGTCCATCGAGATCGTTGTGGGCACCAGCGACCACCTGGTGAAGTTGCTGCAGGAAGGCGCGCTTGACCTGGTGATCGGGCGCACGATTGGCCTGCCGGCCCGGGACTACGACTTTCGGCCGATCGCCGACGAAGCGCTGGCGGTGATCGTGTCGCAGACGCATCCGTTGACGGGCACCAGGTCGGTACCGTTCCAGGCCATGCTGCGATTCCCCTGGATATTGCAGCCCTCGGGCAGCCCGATGCGGGACGTGATGGAGAAGGAGTTCGGCATGCACAACGCCCCCATCCCCAAAGGCCTGATCGAGACAGCCTCGATCCTGACAACGACCAACCTGATTGCGCAGTCCGAGATGATTGCGGTGATTCCGGACTCCGTGGCCTCGCGCTACCAGCGCCACAAACTGCTCACCATCCTGCCGTACACCATCCAGAATTCCCTCGCCGCCTACGGCAGCATCGTGCGCCGGGACCGGCCCCAGAGTCTGGCGACGGCCCGGTTTCTGGCCCTGTTGCATGGCAGTGACGCCGGCTGACTCACGCCTCTCAATCCTGCTGATGACGCGGAGCTCGTCGATGAACAACGGCCTGCGTTTTCATTGAGGATTCGCAACGAAATCGGTGGCCCGAAAGCTATAGTGAAGTCGTACGTTGTGAGGATTGCGAAAGCGAACCGGAGGCGTACGGAGCTGGGGGGTTCAAGTAATTGAGCCAAGTTTTGGTGCTCGGCACCATGACGGATGAGAGCGTCCCCAGACGTGTCAACCTGACGAACTGACCCGGGGTTCTCACCACAACCGCCAGCCCCTGAAAAGGCTGGCGGGTCTGTTTCAAGGCCACGCTTTCATATGCCCGACATTGAGGCCAAGCTCAGGTTCTTGCAAGCATCCGAAAGCTACGGCGGCTCCCATCAAGATCTGGAATGCATTGAGACCCACATGTCGTGGGTTTTTCTGGTGGGCCAGCAAGTTTTCAAACTCAAAAAAGCGGTTTGCTTTCCTTTCCTCGACTTCACCACCCTGCAGGCGCGGGAATTCTATTGCCGGGAAGAAGTGCGGCTAAATGGGCGCATGGCGCCGGGCGTGTATCTCGGCGTGGTGGCGCTGCAGTGGTGCGACGACGCCTTCTCGCTGGTGCCCGACGCGCAACTACCCGCCCCTGGCGAGACCGTCGACTGGCTGGTCTTGATGCGGCGACTGCCGCCCGATCGGATGCTTGACCGATTGATGGCGAGCCAGCAACTGGTGCCGCCGGATATTGAAGCCCTGGTTAATGTGCTGGGCGCATTTTTTCGCTCCGCACCGATCGCATCCGTCAGCGCGGACGACTACCTGGCCCGCTTCCAGTATGAGCAGGCATCAACCCGTGAGGTCTTGCTGCGCCCGCAATTTCAGCTTCGGGATGCAACGCTGGCCATTGAACGCCTTGGCGAAGCCATCAACCAGGGCGCCGATTTGTTACGCGAACGCGCGGCCGGCCAGCATGTGCGGGATGGGCACGGCGATCTGCGTCCGGAACATGTCTGCCTGCTACGGCCGCCCGTGGTGATTGACTGCCTGGAATTCAACGCCCAATTGCGCCAGGTCGACCCGCTTGATGAAATCGCCTATCTGAGCCTGGAATGTGCCATGGCGGGCGCACCATGGATTGGCCCGCAACTCATGTCCGGCATCTCCCACGCACTGAACGACCGCCCTCACCCCGCCTTGCTACACTTTTATACCGCGCACCGTGCCTTGGTGCGCGCCCGGCTGGCGATGGCGCATTTGCTGGACCCACAACCGCGTTTGCCTGAAAAGTGGACGCCGTTGACACAGAGGTACATCGCGCGTGCCCTGGCGGCCAGCGAGGCCTTTAGCGCAGCCATGTCGCATGACTCGCCTTGATGGCCAGTGCAAACAGCCAGGCCGCCGATGCACAAACGAGCTTGCCACGCACCGCACCGGTCGGAGGCAGCCGGAATGCCGGCACGCTGTCCGTCACGATGATTTTCGAAATGCTGTCATCCGCCAGTGCATCCGCCGCCGAACCGATGAAGAGGCCATGCGCGGCACAGGCCACCACCTCGGTCGCCCCCGCCAGGCGTAGCGCGACCGCAGCACGCCGCAGGGTGTCGCCGCTGGCGATGAGGTCGTCAATCAACAACACCGTCATGCCAGACACATCGCCGGCCACCAGCTTGTCACTGCTGACCACGCCCGCACTGCGGCGCTTGTCGACCATGGCAAAGCCGACCGGGCGCTGAAGTGTCTTCTCCAGCGATTCACGCCAGAGTTGGGCACGTTTCACGCCCCCGGGGTCAGGCGAGGCCACCGCCAGCGCGTCCTGGCCAACCAGGTCGGCGACCAGCCGGTCGAAGGCGTGGTGCGCTTCAAGGTGCATGGTCGGGCAACGAAAGGCGTTCTGGAACGCCGCCACGTTGTGGGCCTCCAACACGATCAGCTGCGAGGTGCCGACGGCCTCGAACAACTGGGCCACACAACGCAGCGTGACCGGATCGAATGGTTTGGTCTGCCGGTCTTTGCGGGCGTAGGCGAGATAGGGCACCACCGCCGTGGTGCGCGCCGCGCCGTGCTCGCGCAAGGTGGCAATGAACATCCAGAGCTGCATCAGCTTGTCATGCGGGCTGTTCTGCGGATCGCCGTACAGGCTGTGAATGACGTAAGCATCACTGCCGCGCGGGTCCATCAGTGGCCTGAGCTTGTGCTCACCATCCTCAAAGCCGCGATTCTCATGCGGCGCCAGCGACACCCCCAGATTGGCGGCCAGTCCGCGCGCAAACGTGGCATCGGCGTCCAGCGAAAAAAGCATCATCCCTTGACCCTTTCATGAATGGCCTACAGCCGCCGGCAAGTTTCCCCACGGAGTGCCTGAAAACTCCTCCACGAAGCGCTCCAGCTGTTGCGCCGGCAAATGATCGATGCCCGCCGCCCCGCCCCGTCCATCGCCCCCATAACGGCGACAAAACTCCGCCGCGCCCACCGGCGCATTCACGGGCGCGCGCACGCTGACGAGGTAGTCACCCAAGGCCGTGGCTGTCAGCAAGGCATGGGCAAACTGGGGATGCGCCGCGGCGAGAACGTTGATAAAGCTGCCGGACACGCGCCGGCTCCATGGCGCATCCGGCAGAACGTAGACGCGCACCTGCGCGTTCTGCAAAGACGGGCGCAAGGTTTGCGCCCGTCGCAGATCGCTTTGGCGCCGGTCGTCAAGCTCCTGTCCAATGAATTCGTGTTCCAGAAACATCAGAGGATCCGGATAGCGAACGAGAAGTTCATACAGCTGCGCCGGTGCGATATGTACATCCTCCTCGCTGTCGCCATAGGCGTTGTAGTTGATCGACTCGCCCAAGATTTGCAGGCGCCTGCGGTCGTCAAAAGACAAACCCAATGCCACGGCCAGGCCCTCGGCCACGCCGGTCAGGTTGTCGCCATAAGCGCCGACCACGGCCCACGCCCGAAACCGCCCGCCTAGGTAGTGATCCACCAGCAGACTGGTGCAGGTGTTGCTGGCCACGTCAATATGCGTCTCCAGCAGCGGATGCAGCGGGATGTCGTCCACCTGGTGATGATCGAAGTAGCGCACCGACACACCGTCCTCCAGCAAGCGCAGCAGCGCTGGCCGGTTGCGCCGCAGGGACAGATCGCACACCAGCACATGGTCGCCGCGCCCGGCCTGGACCCGCTCCAGTAGCTCAATGTCGCGTTTCAGTCCGGTGATCAACTGGGCCGCCTGCGGCTCGTGCAAGCGCCACTGCACGACGGAACACAGGCCGTCGGCATCGCCATTGCATACATCGATGTGCATTTTTTATCTCCCCATTCAACTCATGCGCGCAGCACGCATTTTTCATAAAGTCCGAGCATGCGCCCGGCCGGGTCGTACCGGGCCTTGAGCGCCTGATAGTGCGCCAGCCCGTAGGCTTGGGCAAACTCATCCGGTGCGAAGTAGCTGTCCGAGTAGAGGGACTTGATGCCGCCCAGTCGCATCACCTCGCGCTCCACCAGCCGGTTGAAGTGACCCGGCTCGTACGACTGTGTGGTTTCGACTACATCCCAGAAGCCAAAGTTCACATAAAGCGTGTCAGGCGTCAACGGATACAGCGTGAACTCCGCCGCCGGCGCCGGCCCGCGTACCGGGCAAATCCAGACCGGCAGGATGCCGATTTCTCGCAGCAAAAAGGCAAGGAAATCTGAGGCGCTGGCGATCGGAATATCGACATCCTGAATCACGGATTCGGTAAAATGCCCGCGCCAGCGCGCCAGGCGGCGCGTCACGCCCCAGCGCGCGTTCCAGCGCATAACCCGGGTATAAAAGCGTGAATTGAGCCGGCTCCGGCCGAGCAGACGCCGCACCAGCGGCTGCTGCGCATGCAGGTTCTTCGAGCACCAGAACCAGTCCGTGTCCCAGCGCCAGATGTAGTCCTGCACCGTCAGGTAATCAACGCCCCTGTCCAGCAAGGAACGGTAGTAGATGTGCTCGAAACTGTAGTCGCTGAGCCAGGGCGCGGCATCGACAAAGCAGGCACGGTTGATGACCTGCTGTTGCGCGCCGAACACCACGCCATCGACAAAGTCGGCATCACCCTGGCACTGCCCCGCGAGCGCGCTGAAAAATGCGCCTGGCGCGTCAAACGGCAGATGCGCCACCTTGACATAGGGCTTGACCGGCAAGGTGCGCAGGCGCAGGCGCAGCGCATAACCGAGGGTGCCGTAGGAATTGGAAAAGCCGAAGAACAGGTCGCGGTATTCATTGTCTGGCGTGCAGTGCACGACTTGACCGTCGGGCAGCAACACGTCAAGCGCCAGCAATGTGTCGTGAACCAAACCCTGCCGGTGCGAGGTCGCTTCAATGCCGACGCCGGCGGCCGCGCCCCCCACGGTAATGGTCTTGAGCTGCGGCACCACCGCCGGCATGACGCCGTGCGGCAGGGTGTGCGCCACCAGTTCCTCGTACGTCGTCAGGCCTTCCACATCGACCCAGCCGCTGCTCGTGTCGATGTCGAGCACATGGCAAAAAGAACTCAGGTCCAATCGGCGCTTGGGCGCCTCGCGGCGGTCGCGAAACAGGTTGGAACAGCGCTTGCCCAGACCCAGCGGCGCCGCGCTGCCCGCACCACTGGACTGCATCGCGGCGGCCAGTTCGGCCCGGCGACTGGCATGGGCCATTTCATGATGCGTCATACAGATACGCCCGGCTCATCGGGTAGCTGGTCGGGGTGACATGGCCCTTGCTGAAGACGATCTGGAACAAATGGGTGTAGCCCACCGGCGAACGGAACATCTCGGCGCAACCCATCAAGTAGGTCCGCCAGACCCGGTAAAAGCGTTCATCAAAGCGCTGCGGGTCGAGGGCCTGGATGACACCCCATTGCGTCTCAAATCGCCGGGCCCACTCGTCCAGCGTCAAGGCGTAGTGTCGGCGCAGGTTCTCGATGTCAAGCACCTCCAGGCCGCTGCGCTCCATCTCAACAATCACCTCGGACAAGGCCGGAATCCAGCCACCGGGGAATATGTGCTTGCGGATGAAGAGGTCTGTCTCGCGCGGTCCGATATGGCCGATGAAATGCAGCAGGCCCAGTCCGCCGGGCTTCAGGAGGTTGGCGTGCGCCTGCACCACGGCGCCCAGCTGATCGCGCCCAGCGTGTTCGAGCACGCCGATGGAGACCACCTTGTCGTACTGGCCATCGACCGCGCGGAAGTCGGCCTCGCGCACCGAGAGCTGTTCGCCCAGGTCGCGGCGCGTGATCTCGCTGCGCAACCAGTCCACCTGCTCGGTTGCGGTGTTGAGACCGGTCCCGGTGGCACCGAGCGTTTCCCAGGCGCGGAACAGAAAGCCGCCAAAGCCGCAACCGATGTCGACGAAGTTCTCGCCGCGCGCCAGCCGGATCTTGCGGCAGACATGGTCGATCTTGTGCGCCTGCGCCTGTTCCAGCGTTTGCGTGCCTTCAGGCCAGTAAGCGCAGGTGTACATCATCAGCGGATCATCGAGCCAAAGGCGATAGAACTCGGCGCCCAGGCCATAGTGAATGCGGGCATTGGCCTTCGCCTGCGCCCTGCTCTGGTTGGAATGGCGCAGTTCGTGGAGACTGTTCTCGACATTGAGCAAGGCCTTGCCCTGCGTATCCAGGCCACTGAGCATGCCAGCCGCCAGTGCCGCCCCGTAATCGCCCTCGACGTCAACGCTCTGGTCGAAATACGATTCGAGCAGCCCCAGGTGCCCACGCGTGAAGGCCTGCAGCAGCGCGGCGTCGGTGTGGAACAGCACGGTGAACACCGGCTCGCCCAGGCCGGCACGGTAGCAGCCACCATCGGGCAGCTCAATCGCAAATGGCACGCCGGTGCGGGTATGCAAGGAGTCAACAATGTTCTGCAGGAGAAAAAGCATGCGGAGTCCTCCACTTGGGTGCCCATGCCCGGATGCCAACAGAAGGTGAATATGCGGGCTAACTTCGCCCGCATGCGTCACCCGCCTTCCGACAGTCTTTCCCGGGCACGACTGATTTCGCGACCCAGGGTCTTACCGGTTTCCTTCAATGCGTTCAGCATGGTCAAATTTCTCCCGAAATATTGACAGTCGAACCCACTCTAATGACACCGGATAACGGGCGGCTTGATATTTCACAAGCAACACCGAACGGTGTCTACACTTGAGTCGCCGGACGGGATTTGGCCTCAAAGTCCCGCAGATCGCGTCCCCGCGTTTCGACGCAGTACCAGCCCACCAGCCCCAGGGCCAGCAGCACCGGCACCATCACCATCCAGGCGCCGGCCAGCAGCGAAGGGGCCAGCGCCAGCAAGCCGAGCAACTGGGCAATCAGGCCGCCGCCCTTGGTGCAGGCTGCCACCCAACCGGTGGCGCGCCCGCGTATCTTTAACGGATAACTCTCAGCCGCGTAGGGCAAGAGCATGGCGATGATGCCGTTGATGCCGACAATCAGCAGCGCAATACTCCACACCGGGCTCACGCTGGTGCCTGCGGACAGCTCCAGATGGATCACGCCAACGAGACCCAGGGCGCTGACCACAATCGCGCCCATCAAGGCCCCCTTGCTACTCCAGCGGCTGTACAAAAAAGCGGCGACGAACACGGTGGGCAGCGCAATCAAGGCGGACGAGGCCAGCAGTTTGCTGGACAACTCCATCGAATAGCCCTTGGCCACCAGATGAGCAGGCATCCACAGCAGCAGGCCGAAGTTGATCAGCCCCCAGGCCAGCGCCGTGATGCTCAAGGCCCAGGTGGTGCCCGCTATGCGCGGACTGGCCGTTAACACGGTGACAGGCCGCTCGGGCGGTTCCGGCTCATGATCCACCACGTCCTTGGCCACACAGCCAAACCGGCGCAACATCTCGTTGGCTTCGCGCAGGTGGCCCTGTGCCACGAGAAACTTGGGGGACTCCGGAATCAGTCGGTTCAGGAAAATCAGGATCAGACCGGTCGGCAGGTTCAGAAACCAAAGAACTCGCCAACTGAATATTGGCTCCAGCCAGGCTGAAAACCCGCTGGCCGCCAGATAGCCACCCACCGACCCCAGACCGCCCACCAGCACCAGCACCCAACCGCGCTGACGCGACGGCATGGTCTCCGCCAGCAAGGCATAGGTCACGGGGAGCATCCCGCCGGCAGCGGCGCCCATCAGGAAACACATGCCCACGTTCCACCAGAACGAGGGCATGGCACCACAAATAGAGGTGCCAACAAACATCACGGCCGACAGCAAGATGGACGCGCGCCGGCCATACAAATCAGCCAGCAGCCCCCAGACCACCGAGCCAATCACCGTGCCGCACAGCGCTGCAAAAGGCAACCAGGCCACCATGACCGTGGACACGTTGTACTCGGCCTTCATGCCAGGCACGACAAAGCCCAGGCTGGCGGGCTTCATCACGTCAATGATGAGGGCGATGGTCAACACCAGCATCAACAGCCAGTGCGCGCCGCCCAGGGGCGCATCCTCGGGCGCTAGCACGATCACATGGTGATGCTGTCCATCGGACTCCACCGGCTTGCGCGGGCGCAGACCATACATCGCGACCAAGATGCCCACCACGATCAGCACCATGCCCCACCACATGCCATCGTCCATGGGCATGTCGGCCAAGCGAAAGCCCATGTTCCGCCCCATCCAGAACATGGGCAGGTGCAACAACACGCCCGCCGTCACCGCAACACAGCCCACTGAAAAAGCCCAGGGGTGTTGGCGGTCGGCGAGAACAGGAACTGTGGTCATAAGTGCGGCAACCGCTGGGTTGTGAAGCGCTGAATGGTAGCGCCTATTGCTTATCCAGCTTGGGGTCGCTGCCCTCATTGCGCAGGCCAAGGCCGGTTCGCAGTAGCGGAGCCGGCGGGCGCTCGTTAACGCTATCAAATACATAGCTTATTGCGCACATTCCACGCTGGCTAGAGGCCAATATGGCATTTGAAATACCCAGCGCCATCGATCACTCCATCGTAATCTTGTTGGCCTTCACGATGTCGCGGTACAGCGTGGCCTGGGGACCGACGAAGGCGCGCAGTTCACGCCCGTTCAGCGGGGCGACCGTGATGCCGGCTTCCGCCAGTTTCGTGCGCACCTCGGGCTGCGCGATGGCGCCGAGCAGGGCCTTCTCGTAAGCGGCGACGGTCGCGGCCGGCGTTCCCGATTTCACGAACAAACCTTGCCAGAGCGGCAGTGACATGCCGTTGAATCCGTCCTCCTCGCCAATGCGCTTGACGTTCGGCAACTGCGGTACGCGAGCGGTGTCGGACACCGACAGGGCCTTGATCTTGCCTTCCTTGAGAAAGGGCATGGCCGTTGACAGGACCAGCACCGCGCTGTCGACCTGACCGCCGACGAGGTCGTTGGCAATCTGGGCGCCGCCACGGTAGGGCACATGCAGCATCTCGACCTTCGCCTGTTTGTTGATGAGCGACCCGTAGATGTGCTGCATCGTCGCAATGCCCGGGGTTGCGTAGTTGAAACTTTCCTTGCCGCTCTTGCGCAGTGCGCTGACGAGATCTGACAGCGTTGCATAAGGCGAGCTCGCGGGAACGGCGAGGATCATCGGCACCGTGGTCATGCGTCCGACCGGCTCAAGGTCTTTCTCCCAATCCAGCTTGACCCTGGCGTTGACCATGGGCACGACGACGGTGTCGGTGCCGCCCATGTAGATGATGTTGCCGTCCGCCGGCGCATTGAGCACCTTCTGCACGGCGATCATGCCGCTGCCGCCCGCGACGTTCTCGATGATGACCGTGCGCCCCAGGCGCTTGCCCAATTCGGCACCGACGACGCGGGCGACGAAGTCGGCACTGCCACCGGCGGAATAGCCCACCACCAGCGAGATTGGCTTGTCCGATTGCGCATGGCCCATCCCGGGCAGTAGCGCGCCGGCGCTCAGCACGGCCAGCAGTTTCAGCAGTCTGCGCTTCATTGATGACTGCGCGTGTTTCGAGAAGGCCGCCGTCAGGGAGCTTGCTGCGGCAGGCGGGAAGGGGAATGTCTTCAAGGTCGTCTCCAGGTTAGGTTAAGCGTCAACGTTGTGGCGTTGGCGTACGCATTGTATGAATACATTACACATTATTCAAGTAAATGTATTTTCAGCATACACCTCTGACGAACTCACCAATGAAACAAGGAAGAAAATACCCGCAAAATATTGAACATCATTGCGATAACAAATACAATATGTACGATACGCACATCTCACGACACCCAACCCCTGACTGGAGTCACCCCATGAAGATCGGCATGTTCGAATCGTTTATCACCGGCCACTGGTTCAGCAGCGACGCCAAGCGCATCTGGAGCGATGTCGCCACCCTGCAGGCCTGGCTCGCCGTCGAAGCAGCGCTGGCCCGGGCCCAAGCCGAACTGGGCATCATCCCGGCCGACGCGGCCAAAATCATCGCGCAAAATGCTGATGCCAGGCAGTTCGATCTGGAGCGCCTGTCGCGCGACATCGCCTTCGCGCAGCACCCGCTGGTTCCCGTGCTGCACCAGTTCGAAGAACTCTGCGGCGAGCCTGCGGCCGGCTTCATCCACTGGGGGGCCACGACCCAGAACATCTTCGACACCGCCAGTTCCTTGCAGATGTTGGAGACGCACCAACTGTTGGTCGGCCACCTGGACAGGGCCATCGCCGCCTTCGGCCAACTGGCGCTGGCGCACCAGGCCACCGTGATGCCGGGCCGCACGCACGGCCAGCATGCCTTGCCCATGACCTTCGGCTTCAAGCTGGCCGGCTGGATCGACGAACTGGACCGGGATCGCGACCGGCTGCAGCAGCGCCTGGCCTCGTCGTTCGTCGCCTGCCTGGGCGGCGCCATCGGGACGTTCGCGGCGATGGGTGACGCGGGCCGCCGGGTCGAGGCCCGGATGGCCGAACAGCTCGGGCTGCAACCGGCCGGGCTGCCGATGCGCGCCTCGTACGACCGCGTCAGCGACTACATCTCGGCGCTGGGCCTGCTGGCCGGCACGGCGCAAAAGATCGCGCAAGATGTCGTGTTCATGCAGCGCACCGAGATCGGCGAGGTGGCAGAGGCCTTCCACATGGGCAAGGTCGGTAGTTCGACCATGGCGCAAAAGCGCAATCCATCCACCGCGCTGTTGTTGACTAGCCTGGCGCGCATGTTGCGTGCACGGCTGCCGCCAGCGCTCGAAGCCATGGTGCGCATGGACGAAGGTGATTCCTCCGCGACCAACGTGACCGATACGCTGCTGCCGGAAATCGCAATCATCGCGACCTCCATCGCCGAGACCTTGAGCACCTTGGCACAGGGCCTGGTCGTCTACCCCGAGGCGATGCGCCGCAACCTCGATCTGTCAAACGGCCTGATCGCCTCAGAGGCCGTGATGATGCGCCTGACCAAGCTGATGGGGCGACACGAAGCACATCAACTGCTCTACGAGGCGGCCCAGCGCGCCCAATCCGACGGCGTGCCCTTTCTGGCCAGCATCAGCGAGCTTCCGCGGTTTGCCAAACACGAGCTGCCGCAGGATTTGGCGCAGGCGCTGGATGCGAGTGCCTACGTAGGCGAATCGGTGGCGATCACGGTCGAGACGGTCGCGCGCGTGACGGGCTGCTCATGAACCTGCGGCAAGTGCCTCGCCGCTGGTTTTGACCAGCTTGCGAGAGGCCTGCGGCCCATCCGACTTCGGCGGCGCCGCTATCGATTCGCCGGTCCGCGTGGCGACGGGAATCAACCGCACGCCGTAGGGCGTGGATGGCTCGGCCCAGCGTGCCGTGATCGCCTGGTACAGGCACTCGATTTGATCCGCCACGCTGCACCCGATGGTGTCGAAGAAATCGGCGTGCTCGTTCGCGAGATCGGTACGCCCCAACAGCACCACGCTCAGCGCTGCGGGAATGGCCAACCCGATATCCGACAGCAGCCGGCGGACCTTGGCGCCATCCTCGATGCCCCACGCCACCAGCGCCGTGAACGGTGGCCGCCCCGATGCATCCAGGCTGGCCTTGATCATGTCCACCAGCCCGGTTTCGTAATTTTCATCCGGCAGATACGGCACGCTGATCGCCTGCAACTCGACACCTGTCAGGGTGCTTTGCAGGTAGTCGAAGCGCCGCCGCCCCAGCTGGCTGGCCAGGAACGGCTGCGACGTGGTGGCATAGGCAATGCGACGATGGCCTTGTTGCTGCAGGAGCGCGATCGCCGTGGCCAGGGGCTCGCCCCATTCCATGCCGACGGCATCGACGTCCGTGCCGGCGAGCGCCGCACCGTCCACGGCCAGAACCTCGCATTTCTCCCGCAAGGCGGCGAGGACCTCGATGGTGATGGTTTTGAAGGTCGATTGAATCACGCAGGCATCGAAGTTCGGCAAGCCTTTCAAGACCGTGCGCGCATGGTCGGGATCGGTGTAGGAGACCTCCAGCACCCTATGTCCATCGGCGGTGAAGCGTCGCTGCAGGCCTTCCAACAACACGCGGCCGCGCACGATGCTGATCGAGCGACGCAGCAACAGCACGGAGCGCACCGACGACGACCGGGCACCGACACTGATTGAGCCAGCACTGGTGGCGCCGGCGCTGACGATCGCCGGCCCTCCCTCCACCTGGAAATAGGTTCCGCGACCGACCTGCGAGGCGATCAATCCCCGGGCTTTCAGGCTTTGGAAGGCCCGCTGGACCAACATTTGCGAGGCGCCGAAGCGACGCATCAAATCGCGAATCGGCGGCAGGCGATCGCCGGGGCGGGCGTCGCGGGCGAGTTGGTCAAGAAACTGTTCCAGATCGGAGCTTGTATTACGCATATTCATACAATACAACACATTTCAGCGATGTGGATCGCTACATGGCATCAGACACTCGCCATCACCCGCAGAACCTCATCCCGGCCTCATTTTTGCATCGCGTTCAGGGCTGCCGCGTGTTCGGCAGCCCATTCAGCATCCATCGCGGCGACTTTGGCAAAACTGGGCCGCGCGCTCACACGCTTCACATAGTCCGCGATAACCGGGGTTTCCGGCACGATCTTGAACATCGTTCCCCATTGAAGCCCCATGCCCCACAAAAGGTCCGCCGCAGAAAAAGTATGCCCAAGCAGATAGGGCGAGCCAGTTAGCTGATCGACGATAGTGCCAAGCATGGTGTCGAAATCGCCATAAGTCGACATTGACAGCGGTGCCGGCTCGCGCTTCATCGCCCGATCGACCAAAGCGGGTTCGTAGCAGGCTGCGTAATAGACCATCCAGCGCAGATAGGGGCCACGCAGGGGATCGCCAATCGCCGGCGCCAGGCCGGCTTTGGGAAACAGGTCGGCGAGATAAATAAAAATCGCCACCTGTTCGGTGACGAGTTCTCCACGATGCTGGATGGCCGGCACCTTGCCGAGCGGATTGACCGCCAGATAGGCGCCCTGGCGCTGCTCGCCCGCCTTCATGTTGAGCAAGTGCAGTTCGAAGGGAGCGCCGAGCTCTTCAAGCAACATCAGCGTGCCTGACGAGCGGGATTGCGGCGCGTGAAACAAGGTGATGGTTTCGCTATTGATCATGGTGCTGACTCCTTACCAAAGGTTTTTTCCGTCGATGATTTTGACGGGGACTGCCGCGAGATCGAAATCGTCAAGCAAGCGCGCGTTGACCGAGATTATCGGATTATCGAAGTCAGCCACGCCGCTTGAGAAATCCGGGGTCTCGGTATAAGTGGCACATCCGCAAATGGCGCAGTGGTGGTGCTGGCAACTGTAAGAGCGCCATTGGTAGGTACTAACGCGGTCGCGCGCGGTCGTGAGTTTGAATTGGTTCGGTCGATAGTAGGCGTGAAGAGCCCCACGCTTCGAACAGAACGAGCAGGTGCAGTGGGTAACGCTGGCGGGCGCCTCACTGACCTCGAATTGTGTCGCCTTGCAATGGCAGCTTCCCTTGATGCTCATGGCTTTGTCCTCTCAATGGATGTGGTGTACGAGAAAATTTCAAGCTCAAGCCTAACAAGCCATACCTGTCAATTCATGTCAGGTTTGTTTAAAATTTGCAAATGCGCGCGAGTCGGCTTCCCTCCATCCTCACGATTCTTCAGGCACGCGGGCGGTCTTGCCACAACAGGCCGCCCAGCGTGCAGGCGTAGGCGGATTCCTACAACCGCGTCAGCACAGTCCGATTGACGGAAGTCCCCGCGACGAGGACGATTGGAGTCTTCTCATTGCAAGGAGACCGAGATGCAGAACCCAAGCTCGACCCTGGTCGACCTCGAAACGAAGTTTTGGCAGTCGATGGTGGACCAGGAGACCGACGTGACGCTGGACCTGCTCTGCGAGCCGGCGCTCATGGTCAGCGCGCACGGCGCGATGAAATTCGACCATGCGGGCTACCGCAAAATGGCTGACCACGGCTCCATGGTCGTCAACTCGTTCGAACTCAACGACATGGAGATCATATTTCCAAACGACTCGACGGCGATCCTTTCCTACCGCGTCAGGCAGGGTGTCGCGCCGCGCGGCAAGGGCGCGACCACTGAACAGGAAATGAACGACACCTCGACCTGGGTCAAGACCGAGCACGGCTGGCGCTGTGCCATGCACACGGAGACGCCGATCAATGCTCACTGAGCATCTTCAACTTTTCAGGAGAAACGAAATGGTCAGCAAGAACACGATCTGCCTCTGGTACGACGGCACCGCCCTCGATGCCGCAAAGTTCTATGCCGAGACATTCCCCGACAGCGCGGTGGGCGCCATCCACCGCGCGCCGGGCGACTATCCCGACGGCAAGCAAGGCGATATCCTCACGGTCGAGTTCACCGTGGCCGGCATCCCCTGCATCGGGCTGAATGGCGGCCCACACTTCAAGCACAGCGAGGCGTTCTCGTTTCAGATCGCGACCGACGACCAAGCCGAAACCGACCGCTTGTGGAACGCGATCATCAAAAATGGCGGACAGGAAAGCGAGTGCGGCTGGTGCAAGGACCGGTGGGGCCTGTCGTGGCAGATCACCCCCCGCGCCCTCACTGCGGCGGTGTTCGATGCCGATCCCGCGGTGGCCAAGCGCGCGTTCGAAGCGATGATGACGATGGGAAAGATCGACATCGCAGCGATAGAGGCGGCGCGGGCGAGCTGACGCCTCAGGTTGAACCAAACGTTTCCCGCAGGGCTCGGGAATCTTGGTGGCTCCGACACTTGAGTCAATGTCGGGACTGGAGCGAGCATTTCGGGTAGCCCTATGTCGGCAGCCAGTCTGCTGGAGACTGGCGACCTTCTCCAAAGCTGACCGCCAAAGTTGAAAGCCAGCAATGAAGCGCGGCATATTTCGGTTGTGCAGCGATTGCTGACCGCCGCGACCGGCAGGGTCCTGGAAGGTCATTTGCAATTGCTGGGCGTGGACTTTTCGTCATCCACCACGACCTCAAATACCCCGTCAACTATGCACCCATGGACGTGCACATGCCCATTCAGGCTGACGCAGAATCGTTGGATGAAAACCACTGCGCCGATGGGCAGGGCTGCCTTACCCATCTGGGTCGCACCAGGGCCGTGTGCCTGCAGGCTTTGCGCAATGGCTCGTAGGAAGATGCGCAGCACCATGTTCAGCCCAGCCCCGTCGCGTTGCATAATGCGCCGGGTGCTTCAGAACGGACAGACCCCACGGCCCTTGCAGACGAAGGCGACAAAGTAGTCGTGACGCCAGGGCGGCACCCGCCACCACGTACAGCGCAGCAAGCTGCGGTGACATAGCGTGGTGGTTGATGGCAGTAGCCAACCAGCTTTCAAATTACCACACGCGGAAGACCTCGCCGGTGCCAGCACCATCCACACTGCGGGCATAGGCCAAGGCCACGCGGGCAGCGGGCACGGATTCAAACCCAATGAAATACGGGCCGTAGACCGGCAAGGATTCGGTCAGCACAGTCGGACTCACCACGTTGATGCGCTGGCCACGACCCAACTCGATGGCCGCACCCATAGCAAAGCCTTCCAGCGCGCGGTTCACCGCCGAAGCGTTGACGATCTGGCGTATGAATGCGTCAACGGCAATGCCACTGGTAAGGGTGAACGAGCCACCGTCGTTCAAGTACTTTTGGCCCTGCAAGACCAACTCCACCTGACCCATGAGCTTGCTGTTGAGGCCAAGGCGAAACTGCTCGCCCGTCATCTCGGTCAGCGGACCGAAATGAATGTCCCCCACGGCGGCCACCACCGCGTCCACAGGCCCCACTTTCTTAAACAAGGCCGCAATGCTCCCAGGCTGGGTGATGTCCACCGGATGAGTGGCGCTGCTGCGACTAGCCTGAATGACTTCGTGACGCGGCGACAACTCTTTGACGACGGCCTGACCAATGGTGCCGCTGGCACCGACTACGAGAACTTTCATTTTGTTTTCCTTCAATTGATGTATGCCGAGAGGGCATGAAGGGATTGTTTATTGCAATCTATAAGAGATAAATAGGTATACATTTACTTCATATAGAACCAATAGTTTTTAATGGAGCGATGCCCAGCGTGGACAGATTGCAAAGCATGGCGGTATTCGTGGCCACCGTGGACCGCGGCAGCCTGAGCGCCGCCGCCGAGGTGTTCAACATCTCACCACCCATGGCGGGTAAGCACATACGGCAGTTAGAAGAGCGCCTGGGCGCACGCCTGCTTACCCGCACCACACGGCGCCAAAGCTTGACCGAAATGGGGCGCGTGTATCTGGAGCAGTGTCGCCAGATTCTGGAGCAGGTGCAGGCCGCCGAGTCGGGGGCTGCACAGTTGCGCAGCAACGCCAAGGGCCTGTTGCGCATCAACGCCCCTGTGTCTTTTGGCACGGTCATGCTGGCATCGGCTCTAACGCGCTTTTTGGAGCAACAGCCCGAGGTTCAGGTAGAACTGATTCTGAACGACCGGGTCGTCAACATCGTGGACGAAGGCTTTGATGTGGCGTTTCGCATCGGTGTGCTGACGGACTCCGGCTTGGTGGCCCGTCGCCTCAAGGACTATGGCGTGATGATTTGTGCCGCGCCCAGTTATTTGCACCGCTACGGCACGCCGCAACATCCCGATGAGTTGAGCGAACACCAATGCTTGGGTTTCACACACTGGTCCAAGAAGGGCGGCTGGGCTCTAGGCCGCAACGAGGCCCCGGCACGTGGCTGGCCGGTGAGTCGTTTCCAATCCAACAACAGCCTGGCCCTGCGCATGGCTGCGCTCGAAGGCTTTGGCATCGTGATGCAGCACTCCGTGATGCTGGCCGGTGACGTAGCAGAAGGGCGCCTGGTGGAACTACTGCCCAACTATTGCCCGCCACCGCGCCAGGTGCACCTGGTCTACCCGAGGGACAGGCAGCCCATGCCCAAGCTCAGCCGCTTCATTGAGTTTGTATTGGCCGAGTTTGGGCCCGCTCCGGCGGGCCATACTTGAGCTGAAGTGTTGCAACCCGCGCACCAAAAGCCAGCTTTGGAGCGAGCAGCTTCTTTGCGCGAAAGTCAGCAACCAGTCTTCAAGCGACTTTCACAATCGCTGGAAGCTGACCGTCAAAATTGAAAGTCAGGTATGGAGCGAATCCTGGACCCGGAACGCAGCGTAAAAAGTCGCTCACAACAGGCTGCTTTTCGGCAGCTCAGTTCGGCTCCATTCAACAGTCAGTCGTAACCGCTGACAACAAGGTATAGCCGTCGTTCCAGACGATAGCGCTCTGGCAAGTTGGCCATTGCTGCCGTTGGCAGACCAACCCCGATTTATCGGTAAGGCATT
>NZ_QEII01000233.1 GCF_003347515.1 Rhodoferax ferrireducens
CATGGCTGTGCTCCTGTGGTGAACGAGGCCAATTGCCTCACCTCACAACATAGGCACTCGCCCACCTTCGGCAAACCACAAACGTCACATCGCAGGGTACCGCGCGAGCGGTTTAGTCCAACGACCAGTAGCCGGTATTGGAGGGTGGTGCTCCAAAGCAGCCATTGGTCGAACCGAATTCTCCAAAGCGGCCGCTCAACTGGCAGAAGCGGATTCTGCCCGTGCCAAAGTACCGCAAGATTCTGGGTGTCAAGTGCCAATTTGAGAGGTCAAAGTACTGGACTAAGTCTTGTCACCAAACGCGCCACAAGGCATCCAAAGAGTGGCTTGTTGGTGGAGGTGCTGATGGCACCTCAAAATTGAGAAGCCTAGAGCAGCAATTCTCCGCAATATCTGAGCATGTGCTGATTTGGTTACTCCGAGCGTTGAAATTCAGAATCACTCGTCCCAAGTGAGGAGCCAAATTGGTCAAAATAGGCTTATCTCGCGGGCGTCAAAACGAGCGTTGGTAGCCCAACATGAAAATGGAAACCTTGCTGGTCAGCGACGTTCCAGTACTTGCGCCTGTTCCGTTCAGTGTCGTGCTTGGGTTCAACTCAAAACCTGCACTGATTTCAGACCTTGCATCCAGTTTCATGGACGCACCCGCTGTAAAAGCGTGCTTGTGGATGGAGGGCGCCAACAGGTTTTGCACCGTATAGGCGGACTGAATTTGACCTTGATTCTTACTGAAACCTGCCCGCACGGTCCAGGTGGGATTCACGTCCCAGGAGACGCCCATGCGCACGATCGCCTGGTTTTTCCAATTGAAACCATTGGGATCCTGCATGGCTTTCAAATCACCCCACATAATTTTCAACCAGTCGGCAGCGAGCGTGATGTGGGGAGCCGGTTTCCAGGCGACGCCAACGCCATATTGTTCAGGCACATCCAGCTTTCCATCGCTGTAGGCCAGCAAATCATTGCTATAGCCATCGAGCTTGCCCATGCGAGTTCGCGTCTTATAGGTCGCGCCCACCGAAAATTCAGGCGTGGCATTCCAGAGTACGCCCAAGCGCAGTCCCACACCTGTTGCCGATTGGGTGCCGTGATTGGGTAATTCAAATAGACCACCAGGAGTCGGCACGATTACGCCCTCTGCATTGAACGTCTGCCTGACAAAATTCAGTCCCACACCCACGGCCAGGTCCGGACTGGGCTTCCAGCTTGCATTGGGAATGATTTCCATGTTTTCCAATTTCGACTTTGCATTGCTTGCGCCGGGCACCGGCAATGCCGCTCTCTCGTAGTCAGCACCCACGCCAGACCCTGTAACCGTAAGACCCAATGTTATTTGCGGGTTGAGCGCCCAATTGATGCCGCCCTCAGGGATGAATGCTCTGGTGCTATTGGTGAGGTGGTTTCCGGGCAGCACATAGTCTGAAGAAGAATCGCCTTGAAAAACTTGCACGTTTGTCGTGAAGGAGTTGGGCACAAACGCCATTCCCGCCGGATTGTTGGCGGCGGCCATTGCGTCAAGCGGCAAGGCAATAGAGGCGCCCCCCATCATGGCGTTTTTGATGCCATAGCCCCCCAACTGGGCACCGTTGACGGCCATTGCATTGCCGCACAAAAGGGTCATGCTGCCGCAAAGCAGGCCCATCAGCTTGCTGGGTTTGACGTGGGAGATGCGTGTGTTCATGATGCATATTTCCTAGTGACGAAAGTGGCGTTAGCCTATGGTGGATAAGGTAGCGAAAGGATCTGGTTGGGTGGGGCGGGTCGTCATTCCAAGCAAGCGCACGGTTTCATGGACCAGTTCAGCCGCTTGCTCGAACGGGCCCTCGCACAAGACCGTGCGGTCCGGCCGGACAATGGCCGTCCAGCCCATCGGGATGCTGCGACAGGTGAGCAGGTCATCCAGCGCTTCCACGCGTCGCTCCGCCGGGCCTAGGTGCAAGCCCTGGCCTCGCATGCACCACTGCAGACAGGTGCCGCCATAGCGTGTCCACTCCAGTTGGAGCTGCGGGTTCAACGCAGTGCAGGGGTCACTGCCAAAGGACACGAACGTCAACGTCTGTCCCAGCATGTCGTCGCTGAGAACAATCTCCCCGTTGTCAGCCCTGCGAACCAGGCCTTGCGGAAAAGTTGAACCTGCCAATAGTTTCTTGGTGGAACGGGTGCGCAGGAACAGCCCCGCCTTGAAGGTGTTTTGCGGTTTGACTTTGAGATCTTCAAATAGCGCCCGTCCTGCCGGAACTAAACGGATCAGACTCATAAAACCGTGGATCAAGAATGCCTTGAACCGATTGGCGGGCATCACCAGCTTACCCATCAACAGCGCCAGCCCAATGATCTCGCGGGCGTGCGGCTGGCGCTCCTGGTTGTAGCTTTCAAGGATCGCGGGACTGGCCTGACCGTGCAACACCCACGCTAATTTCCAGCTCAGATTGGCAGCATCGCGCAAGCCAGCAACCAGGCCTTGCCCAGCAAACGGCGGCGTGATGTGTGCGGCGTCACCCCCCAGAAAGCAGCGTCCCACCGAGAAGCGGTCCGCAACGCGCGCATGGAAGCGGTACACCGCCGTACGCTCGATTTCAATCTCGTCGGCGTTGGCCCAGGGTGCCAGCAAACGTTTGACGGTTTCCGGCTTTTCCATTTCTTCACGCGACTCACCCGGTTGCAGCATGAACTCCCAGCGCTGCCGTCCGCCCGGGGCCACCATGTGCGGTGCTGGCCGCTTGGGGTCACACAAGAACTCAATGTGGTCTATGGGATTCGGAACCTGCTTGGCATCCACTACTAGCCAGTCCTGGCCAAAAGTTTCGCCTTTGAAGTCCAATTGCAACGCTTTCCGCACGGTGGAATTGGCGCCATCAGTGGCCACAAGGTACTTTGCTGCTATGCGAATGCTTCTGCCCGAGCCATCACGCACCTGCGCTATCACAAAGGAGCCCTTGTCTTCAAAGGACTCCAACGTGGTGCCCAGCGATACCTTTACATGGGCGTATTGTCCCAATTTCTGCCTAAGCACTGCTTCCAGTTCTGGTTGAAAGAAGGTCACCAGCATCGGATGCCCATCAATTTGACGCGCAGTATTCATGCGCGCAAATCGCCCAAACAGAGGGGAATACATCTGAACTTGGGGGATGGCAATTTTGTCGAAGTCCTGCTCCTGCACACCCGCCATTTGCAGAATGCGCAAGGCCTCGTTGTCAAGGACAATGGCTCTGGGTGCCATAAATATCTCTGTGGCCTGGTCGATGCCCAGAACATTCACACCGTAGCGCCCAAGCAGGTTGGCTACCGTTGCGCCAACAGGTCCCAGGCCCACCAGTAGCACATCGACCTCCATCACGCCATCGGCGTTCAAAGATTGCATGTTCATACCGCCAGTTCCTTCCATTCCACATTCAAGTTAAAGCGTCCCAGTGCCGCTTGCACGGCGTTGAGTTGCCCTGCTGCGCACGTCACCTGAACAACCACGCCTTTCTCCGGACTCAGAGCGGCCTCACTGGTGACGCCTGCCAATCCAGCATCGTTCAAGGCCCGTAACACGGCGTATTGAGTTGCGAGCAACCGCAGATGGGGCTTGGAGATTTTTCCGACTGCTGTCAGGGGCAATGACGGCAACACTTCAATACGTACTGGCACTGCAGCGCGTTCGGGAATAGTGTTGCGGGCGTGCGCTGCCAAGGCAGCCTCGTCGATGCTTTGTGATGGCTTGAGCATCACGTACGCCACCGGTATTTCACCTGCGTGCGCATCCGGTTCCCCAACGGCCGCAGCCATGGCGATTGCCGGATGCGCCGTGAGGGCATCCTCGATCATGGCCGGATCAATGTTGTGGCCCCCACGAATGATCAAATCTTTGGCGCGTCCACACAGCACCAGTCGTTCTTCAGCGTCCAGATAGGCCAAGTCGCCGGTGTTCAACCAGCCATCGCCGAGCCAGATGCCGTCGTTGTCTTTGGCACGCAGATAGCCACCAAAAACATTGGGGCCACGGATGCCGACAACACCCACTTCGCCAGGTGCCGATTCGCCCATGGCTTTGCCATTGGAATCCACCTTGAAGGTACGCAGATCCTGGTAGGGGATGCGGATGCCGACAGTGCCTAATTTCGCTTCGCCCGAGAGTGGGTTGATAGCAGACACGCAGGTTCCTTCGGTAAGCCCATAACCTTCAAAAATGCCCAGCCCCGTGGCCCTTTCAAATTCGATGGCAACTTGAGGTGGCAAGGGTGCAGCGCCACACACGCCCCGTTTAAGCGTCAGCAACCCTTCTGGCGGCAAAGGCTTATGGGTCAATGCAGCGTAGATGGTCGGAACTGCACTGAATGAGGTGGCCTTGAACCTGTTGGCGAACGCCCAAAAATTATCCAGAACACCCGGAGTCCGAAAACCGCCTGCGGTCAGTATTACCACCTCAAAACCGCAATGAAATGCCGACAATCCCGTAACGATGGCCCCATTGACGTGAAACAAAGGCAGACCGCAGAGCAACACCTGGTCCCGCTCAAAAAGAGATTCGAGTACCCACGCAAGGAACGCTTCATTGGCATGGGTATGGATGGCTACCTTGGGGTAGCCCGTAGTGCCACCCGTATGGAAGTGAGCGCAGGGGTCGCTTTGCGAAAACACCCTCTCGCTCACCAGACGGTCGGGCACAGCAGCGCGCAAAGCGCCATGGAAATCACAGATCTCGACATCCGATCGACCCACGTCGTCCGCCAAGCTGGAGAGTTCCGGTGTGCCTTGGCTTCCTGGGGTTACCACCATCACGGTGCGGATGCTGGGTACTGCTTGCACCACCTTGGCCGCTTTGGGCCAGATGTCCGAGCCAGGCAGCGGCCCCAGGACGATAAGAACCTCGGCTCGTGTCTCGTTGCAAATGCGGGCGATGTAGTCCGCTTCCAGCATCGGGTTGATAGGGCTGGCAATGCCGCTTGCCTGTGCACCCCAAAGGGCCCAATGCGTCTCCAGCAAATTGGGCAGCAGTATGGCAACCGGCGTGGCAGGCGTAACACCCAGCGTATGCAAGGCGTTAGCAGTCCGGTGAACGGACTGCAGCAACTCGGCGTAGGTTTGCTTGACGGTGGGCGCATCAGCTTGCCCGGAAGTCAAAAACTGTAGGGCCGTTTTGTGGGCGTACTTGTGACAGGCCAGTCGCAATATATCGTAGGTATTGGTAGCCGGAATAAGCGTCTGCCAGGGGCCTGAGTTTTCCAGCCGCTTGACATCCGCAATGGTTCTGATGGTGTGCTGTGGGTCAGGCATGCTAGTCTCCGTGTGCGTTATTGATGAGAAGGGCACGCCCTGCTCGCGCCTGCTCAACATGCGCGAATGCAAGATGGGCTTGGGGCATGGGGGCGCGTATGCCAATGTGCGGTTGTGGGCGTGCGCTGAGAGCGAAGTTCTGCATTAACTCCAGATCTCCAGCTTTCAAATCAAACAGAGCCCATGCGTAGCGGGCACCTTTTGGAACGCTTTTGCGACACTGCCTGCGTTTGCTCAAGGCTGCAATGGCTCCCATTGCTAGTCCTTTCTCATCTAGAAGGGTGAGCAAGGGGTGTACGGTGGTGGCGTAACCCATTGCGCCCGAGCGCAAAGTGCGGCACAAGGCTGAATCCAGCTCCCACGCAGCAAAGTTCAGCACGGCGTCAAATCTGCCTTGGTGATCAGCGAGGTCTTTGTCTGAGCATGCGCTTTGCGCGCCCTGTGCCAAACACCGCGCATGGTTTTCGGCGCGATCAACCGCCGTAACTTCAGCACCCCACTGGCAAAGCAAGCCAAGCGCAATACTGCCCAACCCGCCGCTAACGCCAGCTACCAAAATCTTTTTGCCTTTGGCCGTAGTGGCATTGATTCCAATGGATTCAAAGGAGCGCAAGACCGTGCAGGTGTTGTAAGGCAGCGTGACCAGCAGTTCATCACTCAAGTCCGCATTGGCTTTCAGTGCCTGAGAGCGCTTGACGACGACACGCAGCGCATGGGGCCCATACTTCGACGGTGGCTTAACCCCAAAGACACGATCACCGGGCCTGAGATCAACCACACTGCTTCCGATTCTTGAAACGGTGCCGACAAAGTCATTCCCCAGTGCCAGGTTCTTGGTGTTTGCGCCCTTGAGCTGAAACACTTTTCGGCCATAGCCATAGCGTCGCTTCGCGTCGATCGGGTTGACCGTTGACAGCGCAACTGCGACTTCAATCTCATCAGCGCGCAAGGGTGCGTCAGAACATTGCGCCCAGCGCAATTGCCCCCGCAGGTCAAAAGTGACCGCTTTATCACTAGCCGTACTCATGGCTGTACGATCTTTGTGGTTTGTTCGCCCAGATCCAGTGCGCCATCATCGGTTCGGATGGTTACGGAGATCTGGTCACCGGGGCGGAGATAGGCTGGGTTAGCAGCATTCTTTTTGATGAAGAGCTTCCACTTGCCTGCCTCACTCACAAAGTGCTTGAAAATGAACATGACTGCTTTGCCCGGAGCGCGTGCCGCGCATCCTGCTGGCGTGCCTGTAGCGATCAGGTCGCCAGCAAAAAAATCCTGCAGCTGCGCCAACTCGGTAAGCGTCTGTGCCGGTTGATAAATCATTTCGCAGCAGTACGCGTCCTGGCGGGTCTGGCCATTTACTGCCAGGCGCATATGCAGGTCGGGCCAGCGCTTCCATTCCGCAGCAGTGGGCAACAGCAGGTAGGGGCCTACCGGGCCGAATCCTCGGTAGCTCTTGCCCTTGTAAAACTGTGCTTGTGGCAGCTGAACATCACGGGCTGACAGATCGTTCACGATCACCAGACCCGCTAACCACTTGTGCAATTCATCGGATTTGACCTGGGTTCCTGCCGGTATGGAGCACCGCATTACCAGACCTAACTCAACCTCGTAGTCGAGCATCGCCACATGGGCAGGGCGAGCGACCGGCTCATCTGCTGCAACGATTGACGAGGAAGCTTTGGTAAAGATCGTATTGAACGAAATGGACTTGGGGTCCATTCCTGATTCGCGCACATGACTGGCGTAGTTGGTTCCTTGGCAGATGAACTGCTGGTTTCGCGTAACTGGCGATAGCAGCTTCACCGAACTCAAGGCAATGCTTGCGTCATTCGGTGTTTTTGCCCAGATTTCATCCCAGCGTTGGTCGATCAATTCGCCGGTCGTCATTGCGCCCGCCGCCAGCGGCGCCAGGCTGCGGTCAAAAACCACTCCCCAGCCCGCAGTTTTTCCATCTGTGTAATGAATAAGTGTGAGTGCCATGTCTGTTTTTCCGTAATTGAACTGTTGTTAAAGCCAGGGGCGCGCTGGGGGATCCATTGCCGCGCCCAGCAATTTGAGGCGGTCAATATTCAGACGCCCGTACTTGAGGTGCTGAAATACACGCCATAAATTTTTGAGTGACTTGCTCGGCTTCATGCTTGACGGCGCGTCTTGCCCCCACGCCCAGATGCTTCCAAATGTCAATGGCGAATAGCACGTCTCGAAATCCGAAGTAAACACATCTCCGTCGGAGTAATGCTCCATCTCAAAGCCTTCAGGGTCATGCCAGTAGTCAAACAGCTGGCTTCCCAGAATGTGACGACCAATTCCCCACATGTGTTTATGCCCTTGGGCCCTGAGCACCTGCTGCCCCTGACCGATCGCGTCCAGATCCGTGACCTCATAGGCGCTGTGTTCGTACTTCTCTTCGATCGCGCCGACGAATACCACCGCGTGGTGGTCAGCAGGTGTCTGTCCCAAGTTAAGCCGACAGAACGCTAGATTGGGGGAGCCATCCGCCAGATACTGAACATCAGAGGGGATAAGACCAAGCACCTTGATGTACCACTGCGCTAGACCCATGAAATCCACTGACTGAAGCACAAAGTGCCCAAGACGAATAACCTTTGCTGGCTCGATTGGAGTGCGCAAGGGCCGGTTTACTCTATTCGCCGCATTAGGGCTATTGGCGAGCTCCGTGACAGGTTCACGCACTGGCAATGGGGCCACATGGGTTTGCCCCTGTAGCAGCCACACCTTTCTCCCCGCAGGATCCAAAAGCTCAATCCCGCGACCTCCCCCAGGGATGTCTGCCGGATTGAGGTCTATTGCAGCCAGTTCCCGTTTGTATTGGGCGAGATCGGTGTCATCCGACATGACAAACGCCGACCCCACAAAGCGGTTTTGCCGCCCTTTGCTTGCGACATAGATCGCAGGAGCAGTTCCAGTCCCTCTGGCTATGAGCTTCTTCTCGGTCAGCGATACCGTATGTAGGCCGAAGTCACGCAGAAATTTTTCTGTGGGTCGCAGTGCTTTCTTCTCCCACATCAAAAACGCCAATTCCACTGCACGTCCGAGTGGTACCGGGCAGACCAGTGGCTGAACATGTTCAGGAAGTCTGCTCTGGGGGAGAGACTCGGGTTGGTGCAGTGTTGTATGGATTTTGGTCATAAAGTCACTTCCATAAAATCAATATCGTCATGATGACATAATCGTCACCATGACGATATCATCGTTTATACTGATTGACGCAAATCAGTGCTCGAGTTCGGGTACGCTCCGATTCACAAAATAGAAACGTCGAGTCAAAATGGAACATCAGGATCACAGACCCCGCGTGGCTGCTGAGCGACGGGAGCGTATGCGTGCTCGACTCATCGAGGGAGCAATGAATTTGGTCGCCCAGAACGGACCGATTGCGACATCAATCGACGACGTGATTTCAGAAGCACAGGTTTCGAGGGGGACGTTCTACAAGTACTTTGATGCGCCGGCATCCCTGGTGGAGGCGGTTGCAAAGGACCTCTCCAATGAGATCTTGCGCCTCATTGACCCACTTGTGCAGCTAAGTGAGGACCCCGTTGTCCGCATGGCTACCGGTATGCGATTGGCACTTCATTTGTCGCAACAACATCCGATGCTTGGTGGTTTCATTGCAAAGCTCGGTTGGCCAAACTTGCCGCCTGATCAACTCATGTTTGAGTATGTTCCCAGGGATCTGGAGCTTGGAATGCAGCAGGGAAAATTTGTGCGGATGGACATGCGGGCTGCAATGAATCTCACTGGCGGCATATTGATGGGAGGGATTCACACGCTTCTGTCGGGAACGGCGCCACGTGATTTTCCTGAGCAAGCAGCGGCAACAGTGTTAATGGGGTTGGGGGTTGACAGAACTACCGCAAAGAAAGTGGCTTATGCAAAGCTAAAGCCACTCAAAATCGACGGCGATGGACTAATAGCAAGAACGCTAACGAAAAGCATCGCCATTCGGTAAACGCCTTCTTTGTCAGGTGTACGGCAACCGATGGCCTTTACCAAGACGAAATTAAAGAACGTTAGCGAATGCCTGCATTTGGGCGTGAGTACCCCTTCCCAAGTCCACCTTGTCGTGCTGCGCAGCGGTCGACGACAGATTCAGCTGCAAATACATCGGCCACCGCCGGTTTAGCTGGGACTGCAGCCGTCGCAGCACTGCAGCCAGCTCGTCATCGTCCGCGAAGCCCGAAGGAGCTTCCTCGAAGCAATCGGACCGATGCTCCATCGCATGCTCGAACAAGGCGCGCTTGCTGCTGAATCGGAGCGCGATGGCACCCCAGGTCAGACCGACGGCTGCTGCAATGTCGCGCGTTCTCGCACCGAGTCCCCGGTCCAGGAACACGGGGCGTGCGCGCCGCAGGATGTCCTGGTCCGTGAGCGTCTGGCGTCGTCCCATGACTTGTCACCCAGCTCAGTTGCGCACCGGCGAGATGCTGAAGCTCGACACGCCTTCGAAGGCCGCGATCTCATCGGCCAGCAGCGCCGTCGATGTGGCGCTGGCCCGGTCCAGCGCCACGACGCTGAAGCGCCAGACCGGCCGACCGTCGGCGAAGCTGATGCTCAGGCTGTCGCGCAGCAGCCGATAGCCGCGTGAGGCGGCAATGCCCGCGAGGATGTCGTACGAGGGCGGGTGGGTGGACCGGAAGCTCAGCGTGACATCCAACGTCGCCCGCCCCGGCAGCATCGCTTCTACGCGGTGCAGCACCGACATCGAAAGCATGCACAGCAGGGCCAGCAGCAAGGCCGCTGCATAGAAGCCCACGCCCAGCAGCACGCCGATCGCCGAGGCCGTCCAGATGGACGCGGCCGTCGTCAGTCCGCTGATGTTCATGCCGTCCTTCATGATGACGCCAGCGCACAGGAAGCCGATGCCGGTGACGACACCCTGCACCACCCGCGTCGGATCGGCCAGCAGGTGGGGAGCCGTGCCGCCGTACCACAGCGACGCATGGCCGACGAACACGGTCAGCGCCGTGGACGCCATGCACACCAGGCCATAGGTGCGCATGCCTGCGGCCCGGCCGTTGAAGGAGCGTTCATAGCCGACGAGCATGCCGAGCAGCAGCGCCCCGACCAGATTCAAGCCGATGAAGGCGTTCGCGGCAAGGAAGCTGCCGCTCCAGTAATGTTGCAGTTGACCCAGCATCGGTTCAGCGAGAACGCGCCCGCAACATCATTGGGGGGCCGGCGCATCCGCGGCGGCCGCCATCTCGGGCTCGGCGCGCAGGCTCTGGCGCAGGCGCTGGAAAGCCGGCGACTCGCGCAGCACCTCGCGGCCGGCCTTCTGCAACTGGCGGACCTGGATGGGCAGGATGGTCAGGGCCGTGGGCACTTGCAGCAGGCTGCGGCGCAGCTCGGGATCCTGCAACTGGCGCAAGCCGACGTTGATCACATGGATCTCGGCGTCCGCCGCGAAGGGGCTACCGGGTCGGCCGCGCTCGGCCTTCAGCGCCTCATTCATGCGACGTGCCACGTCGTCGACCATCACCGTTGTCTCCTTGGTCAGGCGCGAGCCGGCGCCGAAGACCAGGGCGTCCAGCACCTGAAGATGGCCGGGCACGCGATCGCTGCCGTCGATGCGCTCGGCCGTGTCGCGCTCCGAGTTGACGCTGATCAGCACGATCTGGTGCACCGAGCCCGGCTGCAGGCCCTTGAAACTGGCCTCGAAGCTGCCGCCCGCGAGGGTGCGCTCCAGCAGGCCGCGCACGCCGAGGTTGTCGACGACGCCGCCGTCAACGAGGTGGATGAATGGCCTTTCCTGAGCGTCGCGATAGCTCTCGGCGATCATATCGAGCAGTCGTGCCGACAGATTGCGCCCGGACTGCGCCGAGTCGGACGCCGGCGTCGACTCGGGACAGCTGCCAGAGTAATTGCGCAGGGTCAACGGGCTCAGCAGCAGGGGCACGGAAGATGAGGCTGCCACCGCAAAGGACAGGGGTACGCTGTCGAGGTCCGAACAGATAAGGGCGAACTGCTCGGGTGTAAATTCGAAGGGCGCGCCCGAGGTCAGGTCGGTGGCGGTCACCAGCAACTGCGGCCGGGCGCGCCGGGCCCGCAGCTCGCCGAAGGTCATGCCGCGATAAACGGGGTCGAGGCGTTGGGCGAAGGTGTTGCTGCGCCCCCACCAGGGCGAGCTGAGTTTGTACAGCGTCGTCGGCGACAGCGCGTCACTGATCAGGCTGGCCTGGAAGTCGGCCAGCAGGAAGTCGTGCTCGAATCGCGTGAACACCTCGTCGCCGAAGGCCGCGTAATAGCTCGCCAGCACGCTGCCGCCCGAGACACCGCTGATCAGCCCGACCTCGTCGAGCAGGCTGGTCGAGCCGCCGTCCGATTCGAAGCGGGTCGCCTTCAGCTCCTGCAGCACGCCCTGGCCGAAGGCGGCCGCGCGCGCGCCCCCGCCCGACAAGGTGACGGCGGCAATGATGGACGGCGAGGCGGTGGTCGCCGCCGGGGAGATCGCCGGCGCCGCGATGGGCTGGTTGATCCAGGGCCGCGCGGTCGAGCAGGCCGCCAACAGGACGGCGGTACAGACGGGCAGTAGTCGCCGTACGATGTCGTGGGCGCGTCGCTTCGGGTTGACCGGCCTGATGGCCGGATGTAGACAGTGCATCATGGCTTCAGGGAATCGCGAGCCAGCCGTTGACCGAGCGCAACTCGCCCTCGCCGAGCTCGCCGGCCGCCACGGACAGGCGGACACGGCCCAGCAGGTAATCCAGCCGCGCCTGCACCAGGTCGAACTCGGCCGCGAAGGCTCGCTGCTGGGCGTCCAGCACGTCGAGCTCGGTGCGCGTACCGACATCGCGGCCCAGCGTCGTGGCCTCGAGCGCGGTGCGCGCCGAGACCAGGGACTGCTCGGCGGCGGTGATGCGCGACACCCCGGTCCTGACGGAGAGATAGGCATCCTGGACCTGCAGGCGCACATCGCGCTTGGCGGCCGCCAGCGCCTGTTCGGCCTCGCGCCGCCGGGCCAGCGATTCGCGTTCCTTCGAATCAAGGCCGCCACCCGCGTACAGCGGCATGTTGAACTGCAGGCCGACGGAGCCGGTACGGTTGTTGCTGGGGGCCACCATGGGCGACAGGTCGCCGCTCTGGCCCTTGCCGGAATAGCTGGCGACCAAATTCAAGCTCGGGCGCCCGGAGAGGCGGTGTTTGTCGATCTCGGCGCCGGCGATCTCCAGCTGCGAGCGCTTGACCCGCACCAAGGTGCTCTGGTCCTCGCCCTTGAGCTGCCAGGCCAGCAGGCTGTCGGGCTCGGGCGGCGTCGCCGCCTGTCCGGCCGCCAGAGCAGCCAGGCTCTGCGCCTGGGCCCCCGTCGTCTCCTCGAACTGGGCGCGCCGCAGCTCCAGCGAGCTGCGCGCGTTGATCTCCTTGGTCAGTATCTGGTCGTAGCGCGCCTGGGCCTCCTGCAGGTCGGTGACCTTGCCGCGACCGACGTCGAAGCGCGCCCGCGCGCGGTCGCGCTGCATCGCGATGGCTGCCTTCTCGGCCAGCGTGACACGCAGCGCCTCCTGGGCCTGCAGCACGCCGAAGTAAGCCTCGGCCACGCGCTGGGCGAGGCCTTGCTGGGCCTGGTCGAACTGCGTCTCGGCCAGCCTCGCTTGCTGGTGCAGCTGCTGCTTCTCGGCGCGGGCCGTCGCGTCGTAGAGCGGCTGCGTCAGCTGCACGGTGGCCTGCCTGACCGTGCCGGTGCTGTGGGACAGGCCCGGCGACACATTGCCCGAATTGCGGTCATCGAGCCGGCCGAGGCCGGCCTGCAGAGAGACGCGCGGCTTCAGCAGCGCATCTCCCTGCACGACCTTCTCGCGGCCGGCCACCAGCGCCTCGTCGGCGGCCAGCTTGGCGGGGTCGTGGCGCAGCGCCTGCTCGTAGGCGCCGACGAGATCGAGGGCCTGGGCCGCGCAGGTCTGCAGGGCCAGGGCTGTGAGCACCGCCCAGCGGGCGGTCTTGTACGTCCGTTTCATAACTTGTGCTTTCGTCGCCTAAACGGCGTCAAGGGGGAGGGGCCGCTTGGCCCGGTAAAAGGCGGCGTAGAGCGCCGGCAGGAAGACCAGGGTCAGCACCGTGGCGACGGCAAGGCCGCCCATGATGGCCCAGGCCATCGGACCCCAGAAGACCGAGCGTGTCAGCGGCACCATCGCCAGGATGGCCGCCAGCGCGGTCAGCACAATGGGGCGCAGCCGGCGCACGGCCGATTCGATGATGGCGGTCCACAGCGGCGCGCCGGCGGCCAGGTCCTGGTCGATCTGCACGACCAGGATGACCGAGTTGCGGATGATCATCCCGGCCAGCGCGATGACGCCCAGCATGGCGACGAAGCCGAAGGGGATCTGGAAGGCCGCCAGGATGGCGCTGACGCCGATCAGACCCAGCGGCGCGGTCAGCAGCACCAGCAGCATCTTCTTCATGTCCTGCAGCTGGAACATCAGCAGCAGCAGCACGACGACGAGGGTCGCCGGCATCACCGCGTTGATCGACTTCTGCGCCTTCGCGCTGGACTCGTGGGCCCCGCCGACATCGACGCCATAGCCCAGCGGCAGATCCTTGGCCAGGGCCTCGATCTTGGGCAGCAGGGCGCGCGTCACGTCGGGCGCCTCGGCGCCAGCGAGGTCGGCGCGCACCGTCAGCGTCGGCACGCGGTTGCGGCGCCAGAGCTGGCTGTCCTCGCTGTCCAGCGTCAGCCGCGCCACCTGCGAGACCGGCACGAACTTGCCGTCGCGCAGATAGATCTTGGCGTCCTTCAGGTTGTTCATGTCGGTGCGCTCGGGCTGCACCAGGCGGGCGACCACGTCGATGCCCTGGTCGGCCTCGCGGTATTGCGTGATGGCCGTGCCCGAGATCGAGGTCTCCAGCGCCTGCTTGATCTGGCGCGAGCTGATGCCCAGCGCGCGCGCCTTGTCCTGGTCGACGTCCACCTGCACCCGCTTGGTCCGCTCGCCCCAGTCCTGGTTCACATTCCGCACATGGGGGTTGCTGCGCACCAGGGTCGCGACCCGGGCGCCGATCTCGGCGACGCGGTTCAGGTCGTTGCCGTAGACGCGGAACTGCACCGGATAGCCGACCGGCGGGCCGTTCTCCAGCCGGTTGACGCGGCCGCGCACATTGGGCAGGTCGTTCTCGAACAGGCCCTGGATCTTGGCCAGCACGCGTTCGCGCGCCTCACCACCCTGGGTCATGACCATCATCTCGCCCAGGTTCAGATTGGGCGTCTGCGCATCCAGCGGCAGATAGAAGCGCGGGCTGCCGGTACCGACATAGCTGGTCACGGCGACCACGTCCTTGTCGCCCTTGAGCGCCGCCTCCAGGCGTTGCACCTCGCGCGCGCTGGCCTCGAAAGTTGAAGCCTGGGGCATCCACAGGTTGACCATCAACTCGGGCCGGTCCGAGGCCGGGAAGAACTGCTGCGGCACCAGCTTGAAGAGGGCGATCGAGCCGACGAAGGCCGCCAGCGTGATGGCTATGACCCAGCCGCGACGCTGCAGGCAGAAGTCGACGAAGCGGCGGAAGCGCAGATAGAAGCCCTTCTGGTAGACCGCGTCCTCGTCATGGTCGGCGTGGGCGTGCTCCTTCAGCAGCTTGAAGCCGAGGTAGGGCGTGAACAGCACAGCGACGATCCACGACAGCAGCAGCGAGATGCCGACCACCTGGAACAGCGAATAGACGTACTCGCCGGTGCCCGACTTGGCGAAACCCACCGGCAGGAAGCCGGCCGCCGTGATCAGCGTGCCCGTCAGCATCGGGAAGGCCGTCGCGGTATAGGCATAGGTGGCGGCGCGGAACTTGTCCCAGCCCTGCTCGAGCTTCAACTGCATCATCTCGACCGCGATGATCGCGTCGTCCACCAGCAGGCCCAGCGCGATGATCAGCGCACCCAGCGAGATGCGCTGCAGGTCGATGCCCAGCAGATACATCGCCAGGAAGGTCAGCGCCAGCACCAGCGGGATGGACAGCGCGACGACCAGGCCGGCGCGCATGCCCAGCGACAGGAAGCTGACCGCCAGCACGATGATGACGGCCTCGGCCAGGCTCTTCTTGAACTCGTGCACCGATTCCTCGACGACACGGGGCTGGTCGCTGACCGCATGGATCTGCACGCCCACCGGCAGGCTGGCCTGCACCCGCTTGACGGTCACGTCGAGCTCCTCGCCCAGGTGGATGACGTCGCCGCCCTTGCGCATGCTGACGGCCAGACCGGCGGCCTCCGCGCCGTTGAAGCGCATCTTGACCACGGCCGGGTCGACGAAGCCGCGCCTGACGTTGGCGATGTCGCCGAGCCTGAAGCTGCGGTTGCCGGCTTGGATGCCGATGTTGCGTATGCCATCGACCGAGTCGAACTCGCCACTCACCGTCAGCCGCACCTGCTCGCCCAGCGTCTGCACCGTGCCGGCGGCGGCGACCGCATTGGTCTGGGCCAGCGTCGCGGCAATCAGCGCCGGGTCGATGCCCAGCGACGCCAGCTTGGCGTTCGAGATCTCGACATAGATCTTCTCGTCCTGCTTGCCGACCAGGTCGACCTTGTTGACATCGGCCACGCGCAGGAACTCGTTGCGGGCCGCGTCGGCGAACTGGCGCAGCTGCGCATTGCTGAAGCCGTCACCCGTGATCGCGTAGAGGTTGCCGAAGGTGTCGCCGAACTCGTCATTGAAGAAGGGCCCCTGCACCTCGCGCGGCAAGGTGTGCTGGATGTCGCCGATCTTCTTGCGCACCTGGTACCAGACATCGGGCACGGCCTTGGGCGAGGTCGAATCGCGCAGATTGACCTTGATCAGCGTCTCGCCGGGGCGCACATAGGTGGCCGTGTAGTCGATCTCGGCGATCTCCTGCAGCTTCTTCTCGATTTTGTCGGTGACCTGGTCGGCCATCTGCTGCGAGGAGCTGCCCGGCCAGTAGGCCTGCACGACCATGGTCTTGATCGTGAACTCCGGGTCTTCCTTCTGGCCCAGGCTGCCATAGGCGAGCACGCCGGCGACCGTCAGCAGCATCAGCAGGAAGGCGATCATCTGCTGATGCTTGAGCGCCCATTCGGACAGGTTGATGTCCTTCATTTCGCCACTCCCGACGAGGCCGGGGCCGCCGCCGCGGCGGCCGGCAGCTTGACGCGCTGGCCGGGCTGCAGCATGTGCACGCCGGCGGTGACGATGGTCTCGCCGCCGTTCAGTCCGGCGACGACGAGGACGTTGTCGTCCTGCGGGCTGCCCAGGGTGACCTTGCGCAGAGCGACCTGCGAAGTCTTGGGGTCGACGACCCAGACCTGGCGCTGACCGTCGCGGTCGACGATGGCCGTCAGCGGCAGGCGGATGGCGCTCGTGCCCTCGACGTCGCTGACCAGCACCGAGGCCGTCATGCCCAGGCGCAGCAGCTGGGGGTCGGGGTCGCGGATCGAGATGCGCGCCGAATAGGTGCGTGTGACGCTGTCGGTGCCCGGCGCGAGTTCGCGCAGCACACCCGCCCAGGTGCGGCCGGGATGGGCCCAGGCCGCCACCTGCAGGCTGCGCGCCTGGCGCAGCTCGTCAAGACGCGACTCCGGGATGCTGATCGCCACCTCGCGCTCGCCGTCGGCCGCGACCGTGACGACGGACTGGCCCGCCGCGACGACCTGGCCGGCCTCGGCCGCAATCGCCGTCACGACGCCGTCGCGGTCCGCGGTGAGAACGGTGTAGCCGTGCTGATTGGCGGAGGTGTCACGCTGCGCGTTCGCCGAGCGCAGCTGCGCCTCGGCCTGATCCAGCGCGAGCTTTTGCTGGTCGAGCTCGGCGCGCGACGCGAACTGGCGGGCCAGCAGCTGCTCGGTGCGCTGCAGGTCAATGCGGGCCTGCGCGACCCGGCTCTTCGCCGCGTCGACATCGGCGCCCGCTGCGACCACACGCAGGGCTTCCTGCTCGGGGCTGAGCCGCATCAGCGGCTGGCCGCGCTTGACGGCGCTGCCCACCTCGACGAGGCGCGCGGCGATCTTGCCGGACGTGCGAAAGCCGAGCCGGCTCTCGTAGCGCGCGACAACCTCGCCCGAATACCGGGCACCGACCGAGCCGGCGCTGCGGCCGGCGACGATGCTTTGCACGGGGCGGACCTCTTCGTAGGACTCGGCCTCGTGGCGCTGGCAGCCAACCAGCACGGTGGCCATGGCCAGGGGCGCTAGGGCCCATTGAACTCTCATTGATGTTCTCCTTAATTGCATGACTACTTGACTGCGTAGCCCCGGCCTGCCATGCAGGCCGCGAGCGTTTGCATATAAATGGATTGATGGGTCTCGCCAACAGCGTGGCCGACCGTCCGCATCGCCCATCGGCTGCACTCGTCGTTGTCCTTGTGCTGCTGCGCCAGGGACTGGCCCCGGGTCGGATGGGCCTCGATGTCCGGCGGCTGTGCCATCGAGAGGGCAGCCGCCAGCGAAACGAAATATAGTCAGCCAGGTCTTCATGGGGACGGCTCCTCGGGGTTGTGCGGGTCGGCGCGCCATTGCGCGGCATGCTGGGTCAGCCAGGCGAGCATGGCCGTGCTGCTGGTAAAATCCGCCCAGTCGCCGCTTGTAACGTGCTGTATGCGGCCCATCAGCAAACCTTCTGCCGGGCACGCGTCACGGTGCAGCCGCAGCACATAGGCACCGGCGGCCGGATGAATTGGATGTGGGTTCAGCGTCATGCCCGGAAGTATGAGGACTGGCCGCGCACAAGTCGTCTTGAAACGGTCTCGAATCGGTATTGATCACATCGCACCCCTTGGCTGAAATGAACGAAACAAATCCCGTGCAGGCCCGGTTCGGCCGATTTCGGATCGACGAGGCGGAGGCGCGGCTGGAGCTCGACGGCGCGGGCGTGGAGCTGGCGCCTCGGGCCTTCCAGGTGCTGTGCGAGCTGGTGCGCCGGGCCGGTCAACTGGTGAGCAAGGACACGCTGCTGGACGCGGTCTGGGGGCACCGGCATGTCAACGAGGCGGCGCTGAAGAACCTTGTCAGCCAGCTGCGCCAGGCTTTGGGCGACGACGCCCGCGAGTCGGTCTATATCCAGACCGTGTCGCGCCGCGGCTACCGCTTCATCGCCCCGCTGGGCGAGCGCATGGTCCAGGGCTCAGTGGGACCGCAGTCAAGCGCGCCGGCTGGCGATTGGCTGGTCGGGCGCGTCGCGGTGCTGGCGCAGTTGCACGATACGCTGGCGGCGACACGCCGCGGCCAGCACCAGCTCGTCTTCATCGTCGGCGAGGCGGGCATCGGCAAGAGCGCCCTCGTCGAGCGATTCGCGGCCTCTGCCGGCGTTCGCCTGGCCTTCGGCCAGTGCGTCGAGCATTACGGCGGGGCCGAGCCCTATCTACCGGTGCTGGAAGCCTTGAACGGCCTGTGCCGCTCGGACGACGGCGCGGCGGTCGTCGAACTGCTGCGCCGCGTGGCGCCGACCTGGCTGCTGCAACTGCCCTGGTTCGTGCAGGACGAGGACAGGCGGGAGTTGCAGCGCGAGGCCACCGGTGTGACCCAGGACCGGATGCTGCGAGAACTCGGCGAATTCGTCGACCGCCTCGCCGGCGAGCAGCCGTTGCTGCTGGTGCTGGAGGATCTGCACTGGAGCGACCACGCCACGGTCCAACTGCTCGGTTATCTGGCGCGGCGGCGCGGCGACAGCGGCGCGCTGATGCTGCTCGGCACCTTCCGCCCGACCGAACTCATCCTGCAGGAACACCCGCTCGCAGGCCTGAGGCAGGAACTGCGGCCGCGTCGGCTGTGCCTGGAGATCGACCTCGAATTCCTGTCGGAGGCGGAGCTGGGCGACTTCCTGCTGGAACGCTTGGGGCAGACCGCGCCCGAGGCCTTTGTGCGCGTGCTGCATGCCCACACGCTGGGCTTGCCGCTGTTCGTGAATGCCGTCGTCGAGGAACTTCTGGCCAGCGGCAAACTCGTCCGGCGCGAGGTGGGCTGGGCGTTCCCCGATCCGGATGCGCTGACCGTGCCACGCGGCATCGCCGGCGTCATCGAGGGCCAGATCGCCCGCCTGTCGCCGGATCAGCAGCGTGCCCTGGGTGCGGCCAGCGTCTGCGGTGTTGACTTTCTGCACCTGCCGCTGGCTGAGGTGGTACAGATCCCGCCGGAGCGCCTGCAGGCGCTGCTCGAGGACGCCGCGGCGCGCCTGCCCTGGCTGGGCTGCCGCGGCGCCCGCGCCCTCGCCGACGGTCGCATCGCGGCGCGCTATGCCTTCGCCCATGCCCTTTACCGCCAGGTGCTTTACGAGCGACTGCCGGCGCTGCAGCGCATGCAATGGCACCGGCAATGGGCCGGGGCCCTGGCCGTCGCCCATGGGGCGAGCGCCGTGGAAGTCGCGGCCGAACTGGCGCTGCACTTCGAGCGCGGCGAGTCCCCGGTGGAGGCCGCGGCGCAATACGCCGTCGTGGCCGCCCGCGCCATGGCCCTCGGTGCCCCGCGCGAGGCCCTGCAGGCCGCCCGACAGGGGCTGCGGTTGGCCGAAGGCCGCATGGGCCTGGCCCTCGAGCAGGATCTGCGCTCGCTAGAAGCCGTCGCGTTGACGCGCCAGCATGTGATCAGCGCTCCCGAGGTCGCCGCCGCCTTCGAGCGCGCGCGCGCCCTCGGCCCCACGGACGGTCCGGGCTGGCAGCGCACCCTGCAGGGCTGCTGGTGGGTCCATTTCGCCCGCGCCGAGTTCGCGCCGGCACGCGCGCTGGCGGCCGAGATGCAGGCCCTTGCCGAGCGGCGCGCCGACCCGGCCCTGCGCCTTGCGGGGCTGAACGCCATGGGCCTGGTGCAGATGTCGACGGGTGAGTTCGTTGAGGCGCGGGCTCAGCTGGAGCGCGCCGTCGACGCCTACGCCGACCTGGCCGGCGGGCTGACGCCGACCAGCTTCGTGCAGGATCCGGGCGTGGAAGCGGTCTTGTCGCTGGTCCTGGTCTACTGGATCACGGGCGAGCCGCGGCGCGCGCGCGAGCTGGCCGAGAGGGCGGTGGCGCGCGCCGTCGCCAGCCGCCACCCGCTCAGCGAGGCAATGGCCCTGTATGCGGCCGCCATCTTGCATTGCCTGGCCGGGGAATTCGAGACTGCGTACGCGCTGACGGAGCGGCTCTATGCCCTCGTCCGCGATCAGTCCCTGCCCGAGAAGCGCAGCGGCTTCGCCTGGCTGCATGGCCATGCCCTGGTGGCCCTGGGCCGTGCCGACGAGGGCTTGGACGAGATGCGCGCCGCCGCGCGGGATGCACGCCAGCTCGGCATGCTCACTGGGCTTTGCGGCTTCCACTATCACTACGCGGAGGCCTGCCGGCTGGCAGGCCGACAGGACGAGGCCCAGGCCTCCATCGCCGCAGGGCTCGCCCTCACAGAGGAGGTGGGCGAAAAGACGGTATTTCCGCTGTTGCTGGGCCTGCAGGCCGAGGTCGAGATGGCGCGCGGTGACAAGGATGTCGCGACGGCCACCTGGCGACGCGCCATTGACGCCGCGCGTTCGCAGGGCGCAGTGTTTCACGAACTGCAGGTGTTGACCTCGGCCCAGGCTCATGCTGTGCCGGCCGCCGACCCAGACCGGCTCAGTCAGTTGCTGGCCTTCTACGATCTCGACCCGAGCCCCGTGATCGCGAACGCCAAAGCCCTGGCTGCTTGACGACCGTGCATTGCGCTGGCCTGACCCAAGGCTGCACCGCTCAGTCAGCAGCGCGCGATAATGCGCTCAATCCTCGTGATGCGTTTTGCGGGAATTGATTGCGTAGGGTCGCTGCATACCCAAGCGGCTGTTAGCACAACTGCGCGTCTCTTTGCGACCAATCCACGCGAGTCCCGGCCTCGCGCTTCCTTCGGATCTGCAACGTCTTCTTGTGTTCCCCTACAACGTTCCAAAGTCGACGCTGACGATGCTTTGAGAAAAATCGAGCGGGGAATTCAGGTGGGAGCCTTTGTTCCCTGGTTTCGATTAACCTCTCTTGGCTCAAAGAAGGTCGCGCTTCGAATTTCGGATAGCCCATGACCCGAGACCATTGAGGCGTGGGTGCAACTCCAAGCAAAATCTTGCCATTTAATCGACCCTTGAAACTTCACGCCGCTAAAAACCTTGCTTTCCCTGGGACGACCATGTAAGCGTTTTCGTCCTCCGCTGCACACCTGTCCCAGACTTCCCCTCCGCCAGTGTCGGCAATGCGGATGGGGCGCCGCCAATTGAGGACAGCTTTATGGACCCTCGACAGTGAAAATTTTTCTGCTGCCCGTAAGCTGCCACCCGGGAGCACCCGCTGTTGGTCGTAGCAGTCATTTACCTGGAAATCGGGAGTGCCCGGTTCGGGCCAGTTGGGGGTAGTCGCCAAAGACTGGTGTCGGGCAATACGTTGGGCCGCGCTCAATCCTTGAGGCTCACCCCCAGGGTATCCAGCTTCTTTGCATACGAGTCCCTGCGTTTTGTTGCCTTTGCCGCTGTTTTGGCTGCCGCTTGGACTGCCTTGGGCCCCTTTTGCGCAGCAGCTTTGATCATACCGAACTTGTGAGCAGCATCTGCTTCCGCCCGCTTGAAAGTGGCGATGAGTTCGGCATGGACAACGGATGGATTCACAGGTACTCCCATATCCAATAGCGCTATTTTCTGCGCTCTTTCGCACCCAGCGCAGTGGAAGGCAGGATGACGCCATTGGTCTTCGAGTGATTGGCTTTAAACGGTGGACAGGCCATAAATTAGCGTCATTACCCTTAAAGTTTGACGTTAGCGATCCAGCCGGCCGCGCCCGGACTCCGTGCCGAAGAAACTTGAGCCGTGCGTGAGGTACCGTTGAGGGGCACGCCACACATGACCGGTAAGCCATTGGTGCCTTTGTGGCCCGTACGT
>NZ_QEII01000234.1 GCF_003347515.1 Rhodoferax ferrireducens
CGGGCTGTAATAACGTCTTGTGGGGCGAGGGCTATCGACCTCGTTCGAACTGGTGTGCACGATCTTCATGATGCACACTATCGTTTCGATTGGTCATCGATTCAATATGCCTTCAGCAGACGCTTACCGCCATCCAGCCCTGATTCACTATCAAATACATAGCTATTTACGCTTATTACACGGGGGCTAGAGCCTTATTTCTCTTATAAATTTAGCAAGAGAACGCCCGTTACGCCAGCGTGGGCGGATGGGCCGTAAACCAGGGGCTGTCAGCTATTCGCGCGTCGCAATTCAGCCACTCGCAAGGCGATGGCCTCGGTGTCAACGCCAGCGGGCGCGTTGACCAGATAGGTTTCCAGATCTTCCAGCGCCCGTCCGGAATGGCCCACTTCGGCCTGCGCCAGGCCACGGTCGCGGTACTCGGCCCAAGCTTGCGGCAACAACACAATCAGCCGGTCCTGCACCGCGACCAGGCGCGGCCAGTCTTCCTGGGTTTTGTGGATTTCTTTCAGATTGCGCAACATGCGCGCAATGATGTCGCGCGGTGAAGCCACTTGCAGATACAAGCCCAGCGGTACTTCGAACTCGTCCAGCAAGCCACTGCTGTGCCGGAAGGGTTCCAGGCGTTCGGCCAGGGCCTCGCGACTGAGCGACTGCCCGTTCAATGGATCGATCACCACCTGCCCATTGGGCAAATTCACTTTCAGCATGAAGTGACCGGGAAACCCGACACCCCGCGCCGCCAGCCCCAGGCCCTGCGCCAATTCCATCCACAAAACAGCCAGGGTGATGGGAATGGCCCGGCGCGTGCGCAGAATGACATTCACATAACTGTTGTCGGGGTCGTAGTAATGGTTGACGTTGCCCGCAAAACTCAGATCGCGGAAGAAAAACTGGTTCACCGCGCGCAGCTTCTGCAGCGGGCCGGCATCGGCGGGCAGGCGGTGCTTTAACCGGGCCAGCAATTGATCAACCTCGCCCAGCACCTGTTGAACATCCAGTTCTGGGTATTCGTCCTGCGCCAGACTGACAGCGGCCTCCAGCAGCGGGAAGTCGGCATCACTTTGCACCAGGGAGGTGAAGTACTCCAGCGGGGTCGGCACAGCCAGCGACAGTTTCATACGAATATCCTACCCGAACAGATTTGAGTTGGCTCGGCTCAGCGGCGCAGAAACTGCCGAAGTTTCAGGCCAGCAGCCCAGAGTGCTCCAAAATAGATAGCTGCTGAGGCAGTCAGGATGAGCGCTAGAAGCCCAATTCTCTTGATGCTCTCGCTGCGCATCTCGGTCCACGCGAAAGCCCCGTTGGCCCACATCAGGAAAACCATCAGCAAAGCACAGGCCGCCACCACCTGCAGCACGAAGACGCCCCAGCCGGGCTCGGGCTTGTAACTGCCGCGCCGCAGCAAGCCCACGAGCAGCCAGACGGCATTGATCATGGCGCCGATGCCGATGGAAAGCGTCAGGGCGGCATGCGCAAACAGGGGCACCAGCCAAATATTGAGCAGCTGCGTGATGATCAGCACCGCAATGGCGATGTACACCGGTGTCTTGGTGTCCTGGTTGGCGTAATAACCCGGCGCCAGCACCTTGATGGCGACAATCCCGATCAAGCCGACACCCCAGCCCATCAGGGCATAACTGATTTTCTGCACGTCAACTTCGGTCATCGCGCCGTAGTGGTACAGCACCGCCACAAGGGGTTTGGCAAAGGCGATCAAGGCGACGGCGCACGGCACGGCCAGCAACACGACCAGCCGCAAACCCCAGTCCAGCATGGCGGAATATTTGGCCGTGTCGCCCGCCGCGCGCGCACCCGCGAGCTGGGGCATCAGCACCACACCCATGGCCACACCGAGCAGCGCGGTGGGGAATTCCATCAGCCGGTCGGCATAGGTGATCCAGCTCACGCTGCCGGTCGCCAGATGCGAGGCGATCTGCGTGTTGATCAGCATCGAAATGTGCGCCACGCTCACGCCCAACAAGGCGGGGCCCATCAGTTTGAGAATGTTCTTGGTGCCTGGGTCGGCCCAGGCAGCGCGAAGCCCGCTCCAGCGCAGCGCGATACGGGGATGGAGTCCCAGTTGCTTCAAGGCCAGCATTTGCACGGCCAGCTGCAGCACGCCACCCAGCAGCACGCCACCCGCCAGCGCATAGATCGGCTCCACGCCCAGGGTCTTGAACCACGGGGCGCCCAGCCAGGCCGCGGCGATCATGCAGACATTCAAAAGCACCGGCGTGGCCGCAGGCACCGCAAAACGTCGCCACGTATTGAGCACGCCGGCAGCCAGCGCCACCAGCGACATGAAGGCGATGTAGGGAAACATCCAGCGCGTCATGACGACCGCCACTTCAAAGCCCTGGGGATTCTGCTGCAAGCCGCTGGCCATCGCCCAGACCAGGGCGGGCGACGCCGCCACACCGAGGATGCTGATCCCCAGCAAAGCCCAGGTCAGCACCGTGGCCGCGTCATCGATCAAAACCTTGGTGACCGCCTCACCCTGCTGCGCCTTGGTGGCCGCCAGCACTGGCACAAAAGCCTGGCTGAAGGCGCCTTCGCCAAAAAAGCGGCGAAACAGATTGGGAATGCGAAACGCCACATTGAACGCATCGGTCAGGGCGCTGGCGCCAAAAGTCGAGGCAATCAGGAGTTCGCGCACCAAGCCGGTAATGCGCGACACCAGGGTGAAAAGGGAAACGATGGAGGCAGATTTGATCAGTGACACCGCGCAGAGTGTAGCCGTCGGCGCGGGCCTTCCTGTAAGCCTCCACGATGCACAATGTCTCATTTGTTCTTCGCTAATCCAAAGAATACACATGAGTCTGAGTGGCCACTTCTCCTCTGCACTTGTCGCAAGCGATGAGTTGGCGATGTACCGTGCCATGCTCAATCATCTGCCGGTCGGCATCGCCGTCTTTGACAGGGAGTTCAGGCTTCTGGCCATCAACCGCTTGCTGGTTGACATGCTTGATTTCCCCGTTGGCATGTTCGAAGCCGATCTGCCATCACTGGAAGACTTGACGCTTTTCAACGCCATGCGCGGCGAGTACGGTGCGGGAGACCCGCAGCAGCAAACGATGGAGCGCATGGCGTTGGCACACCAAAGGCTGGCACACCGTTTTCAACGCACCCGGCCCAACGGTCGTGCATTTGAGATCATTGGCGCCCCCCTGCCCAACGGGGGCTTCATCAGCATCTATACCGACATCACCGAGCACCAGCACGTCGAGACCGAGCTCCGGGAGCAAGCGCTGTATCTAAGCAGTGTGGTGGACCACCTGCCGCAAGGCATCTCGGTATTTGACGAACAACTTCGCCTCAAGTGCTGGAACGCAACCTTTCTCGATGTGCTCAATCTCCCGCCCGAGAGCGCCTACCCCGATGTTCTGTTTGAGGACCTGATCATGTACCCGGCGCTGCGGGGTGAATATGGGCCTGGCGACCCGCTCGAACAGGTGGCGCAACGGCGCGCGATGGCGCTTCAATTCCAGGCACACCGGTTTGAACGCACCCGACCCAATGGGCGCACGCACCTGGTGGAAGGCCGCCCCATGCTGATGGACGGGCATACCGTGGGTTTCGTCACCAGTTATACCGACATCACCGACAGCCAGCAGCGCGAGGCCGCGCTACTGGAAAAGACTGAACTACTGCAAACGCTGATTGACAACCTGCCCAGTGGCGTCAGCGTTTATGACAAGGACCACAAGCTGGTGCTGATGAACGAGCAAGCCGTCCGACTGCTGGGTTTTACCCGGGAAGTGCTGGATCAATACCCGGACTTCGCCGAACTGACTCGATGGAATGCCCGGCGTGGGGAATTCGGAGACGTTGACGTTGATCGTTTTGTGGCGAACTTGATGCCCAAGATTGCAAATCTGGTGCCACACCGGTTGGAACGCATACGCCCCAACGGAATCGTGATTGACGCTCGCCGTGCCCCCATGCCGCACGGCGGCTTTGTAACCATCTATTCCGACATCACGGAGCAAAAAAGCGTTGAGCGTGAACTTCGTCAGCAAAGCGAGGTGTTTCAGACGCTGGTAGACAACATCCCCGGTGGCGTCACGCTGTTTGGCTCGGACCTTCAACTACTGGTCTACAACAAGGAATACGCCCGTTTGCTCGATTTTCCGCCTGAGTTGTTTGAGGGCAAACCCACGCTGGAACGCTTCTTCCGCTTCAATGCCGAGCGCGGTGAATACGGCATCGGCGACGCCGAGGCCCAGGTTCAACAATTGATGGCACGCGCGCGTCTCGGGCAGGCACACCTGTTCAAACGCACACGCCCGAACGGCCGCATTCTCGAAGTACGCGGTCTGCCGCTGGCTGACGGCAGCTTTGTCACGATCTACACCGACGTAACCGAACAGCACCGCGCGGCCGAAGCCATTGAACGCCTGGCGCATCGAGACCCGCTCACCGGACTGGCCAACCGCTACACACTCGAAGCCCGGCTGGATCAGCTGGTCGCGGACGCCCGCCGGCACGACCGGCGCCTGGCCGTCATGTTCCTAGACATGGACAACTTCAAGGCCATCAACGACACGCTGGGCCACAGCACCGGCGACCAGTTCTTGTGCGAAGTCGCCCGGCGCCTGAGCGCCACCGTGCGTGACAACGACATCGTGGCCCGACTCGGCGGCGACGAATTCGTGGTGGTGCTGGCCGACCTCGTCGATACCCAGGACGCCACCGGTGTGGCCGCCAAGATCATTGAGTCGCTGAGTCAACCCATCGCGCTTGGCCCTCATGCACTGCCTGCCTCGGCCTCTATCGGCATTTGCTTCTACCCGCAGGACGGGCTCAATCGGGGCGCGCTCATGCAAAGCGCGGACATTGCGATGTACCACGCCAAAAGTGCCGGCAAGGGTGTGTTTCATTTCTTCGATACAGCCATGATGACGGCTGCGGCCAGGCGCCTTGAAATGGAACATGCCCTGCGTGAAGCGGTTGGGCAGCGGCAATTTGTGCTGCACTACCAGCCGCAGCTGGATGCGGCCAGCCAGCGTGCCACTGGCGTGGAAGCCTTGATCCGCTGGCAAAAACCGTCCGGCGAACTGGTTCCTCCGGGGGAGTTCATCCCGCTGGCGGAGGAACTCGGCCTGATCAACGAGATAGGTGACTGGGCGCTGCGCACCGCCTGTGGCACGTTGGCTCGCTGGCGCCAGCTTGGTCTGATCGATCTGACCATGGCGGTCAATCTCAGTGCCATCCAGTTGCGCAACCCGACCCTGCCGCAGTGCATTGCCGACGCCTTGCACGGTAGCGGCCTGCCCGGTCATGCGCTGACGCTGGAGATCACCGAATCCGTGGCCATGCAAGACCCGCAGGCGTCCATCGAACGCCTGGGGCTGATCCGTGCGCTGGGTGTGCGTCTGGCGCTGGACGACTTTGGCACCGGCTATTCGTCCCTGGCCTATCTCAAACGCCTGCCGCTGGACTACATCAAGCTCGACCGGGCCTTTGTGCAAGAGCTGGAGACCGACAGCAACGATGCCGCCATCAGCGCCGCCACCATCGGACTGGCCCACAACCTGGGTTTCGCGGTCATCGCGGAAGGCGTCGAAACACGGGGTCAGCGCAACTATCTGGCCAACCTGGGTTGTGATACCTTTCAAGGCTACTACTTCAGCCGCGCGCTCCCAGAAGCCGCCGCTCGCGACTGGCTCTTATCACAAGCGCGCGAACTGCTAGAATCGCAGGCTTTGCTGACAACATCCACAGACTCAAGGAATTATTCATATGGCATCTACCAAACCCAAGAAAAAGAACCCACGCCTGGCGTCGGGCCGTAAGCGCGTCCGTCAGGACGTCAAAATCAACGCTGCGAACACTTCGCTGCGTTCCAAATACCGCACTGCGGTGAAGAACGTGGAAAAAGCAGTGATCGCTGGCGACAAAGTCAAAGCGACTGAGCTGTTTGCCAAGATGCAAGCCGTGGTGGACACCGTGGCCGACAAGGGCATCTTCCACAAAAACAAGGCTGCTCGCGATAAGAGCCGTCTGTCGACCAAGGTGAAAGCCCTGGCCGCAACCGCTGCCTGATTTCAGGCAAATCGCACGTTTACTCAGATTGAGTAAACGCCGTTTGTAACGGGTGCGCTGTCAGTAAAAGCAAAAAAGCCGTCGAAAGACGGCTTTTTTGTTGTCTGTGTCATTGCAATGACGGATATCTCAGAGCGCCTTTGGCGCGGGCGCACCCTCGGAGATTTGCAAGTCGTTGTCTTTGGCAAAGTTCAGGCAGAAGTCCCAGGCCATGACATCGTAGTCGCGCAAATCGTGATGGACCACCACACACCGCACGCCATTGACCGTGGTGGGAATGCACCAGGGCGAATAACCCAGATGACTGCCAGGTTGCGGTCCACCGGGACGAAACTGGCTCATGACACCGGCCAGACGCTCAGCCCAGTCGCTAGGGCGAAAGGGGCGTCCGCTGCGGGTCAGACCCAGGATAAAGACTTCTTTGGCAGAGTTGGAAACCATCGGGTAGATGTTGATCAGTAGGCGCCGTCGGGATGGTGCGGCGCACCATGATTCTATCCTATCTTATGTCTTATAGAAGACTTAAACCTGAAGGCGCCAGCGCATCGCAGTGATGTCAAATTGTCAAAAGACAGGCAGCGTGATGCGCCTAGAATCACGCTTCAACGGCCCAACCTGCGTTGGGCCGCTTTGTTTTTGTGATTAAGACACTGGAGTTTGAACACCATGAGCGCCGCCCCTTTCATTGAAGCGTCTTCCCCCCATGTGATGAACACCTATGGTCGCGTGCCGATCGCCCTGTCGCATGGCCAGGGCTGCCGCGTGTGGGACGTTAACGGCAAGTCGTATCTGGACGCGCTCGGTGGCATTGCCGTCAACACCCTCGGACACAACCACCCCAAGCTGGTGCCGGCCCTGCAGGACCAGATTGCCAAAATCATCCACAGCTCCAACTACTACCATGTGCCGAATCAGGAGGTGCTGGCGAAAAAGCTGGTCGAGTTGTCGGGTATGAGTAATGTGTTCTTCTGCTCCACAGGTCTGGAAGCCAACGAAGCGGCATTAAAACTGGCGCGCAAATTTGGCCATGACAAGGGTATCGAACGACCCGAGATTGTGGTCTATGACAAGGCCTTTCACGGTCGCTCCATCGCCACCCTGAGCGCCACCGGCAACCCCAAGATCCAGGCCGGCTTTGGGCCCCTGGTGGAAGGATTCATCCGGGTGCCGCTTAACAACATTGACAGCCTGAAGCAGGCCACCGAGGGCAATCCGAATGTGGTGGCGGTATTTTTCGAGGCCATCCAGGGTGAAGGCGGCGTCAACCCCATGCACATGGACTACCTGAAAGAAGTGCGCCAGCTCTGCGACGAGCGCGACTGGTTGCTGATGATTGACGAAGTGCAATGCGGCATGGGCCGCACCGGCAAATGGTTTGCCCATCAATGGGCGGGCATCAAGGCCGATGTGATGCCGCTGGCCAAGGGCCTGGGCTCGGGCGTGCCGATTGGCGCGGTTGTGGCCGGCCCCAAGGCGGCCAACATTTTCCAGCCCGGCAACCACGGCACCACCTTTGGCGGCAACCCACTGGCCATGCGTGCCGGGGTCGAGACTATTCGGATCATGGAAGAAGAAGGTCTGTTGGCCAACGCGGCAACGGTCGGTGCCCACCTCGCCGCGGCGCTGGCAAAAGCACTCTCTGCCGAATTGGCGACAAAAACCGTCAAGGAGATACGTGGCCAGGGCCTGATGCTGGGCATCGAACTGGCCAAGCCCTGCTCGGCGCTGGTCGGGCAATGTGCGGCCAATGGCCTGTTGATCAGTGTCACCGCCGACACCGTCATCCGCCTGGTGCCGCCGCTGATCATGACCACGGCCGAGGCCGACGAAGTGGTCAGCATTTTGTGTCCGCTGATCAAGCAGCTTGTTTTGGAGCAACCATGAATCAACCAACACAACCAGTAGCAAGCGCGGGAGTCCGGCATTACCTGCAATTCAGCGACCTTGACGCCAGCGACTACGCCTACCTGTTTGAGCGGGCTGCCTTGATCAAGAAGAAGTTCAAAGCCTACGAAAAGCACCACTCATTGCTTGATCGAACCCTGGCCATGATTTTCGAGAAAGCCTCGACCCGCACCCGGGTGAGCTTCGAGGCCGGCATGTACCAGCTGGGCGGAAGCGTGGTGCACCTGACCACCGGCGACAGCCAGCTGGGGCGGGCCGAGCCGATTGAAGACAGCGCCAAAGTCATCAGCCGCATGGTCGATCTGGTGATGATCCGCACCTACGAGCAAACCAAAATCGAGAGTTTTGCGGCGCATTCGCGCGTGCCGGTGATCAACGGCCTGACCAACGAATTCCATCCCTGCCAGATTTTGGCCGACATCTTCACCTACATCGAACACCGGGGCTCGATTGCGGGCAAGACCGTGGCCTGGGTTGGCGATGGCAACAACATGGCCAATACCTGGCTGCAGGCCAGCGAGATTTTGGGCTTCAAGGTGCATGTCAGCACGCCGGGTGGCTACGAGGTGGACCAGTCCATCGCCGGCCTGCGTTCGGCTGAGAGCTACCAGGTGTTCAGTGATCCGATGCAGGCTTGCGCCGGGGCTGATCTGGTGACGACCGATGTCTGGACCAGCATGGGCTATGAGGCCGAGAACGAGGCCCGCAAACTGGCGTTTGCCGACTGGTGCGTGGATGCCGAAATGATGCGCGCGGCCAAACCCGACGCGCTGTTCATGCACTGCCTGCCGGCGCACCGTGGTGAAGAGGTGCAAGCCGAGGTCATCGACGGCGCCCAGTCGGTGGTCTGGGACGAAGCCGAGAACCGGCTGCACGCGCAAAAGGCGTTGATGGAGTTTCTGCTTCTGGGAAAACTTTGAGTGCGTGCGGGGCAGAGCGCAATTTCGTTCAATACCCCAACGGACATACGCCCGACACTGGGCTGGAACAAGCAGTCCAGCTCAGGAGTCCCATGTCGCCAATTCTGTTTTCCATGTTTCTTTTCTCCCTTGCCGGAGCGATCTCCCCCGGGCCTGTCAATCTGATTGCGGCCAGCATCGGAGCCAACGCCGGTTTTTTCAGGGCCTTGCCGCATGTAACCGGCGCGAGCGTCAGTTATTTGGCGATTGTCTGGCTCGTGGGCAGCGGTCTCCAGAACGTCTTGCTGGCCTACCCCGAAATCACCGGCCTGCTGAAGTATCTGGGTGGCGCATATCTGCTCTATCTCGCAGCCAGAATTGCAACGGCCAAACCGGCTACTAATTTGCAATGCCCGCAAACACGGTCTGCCGGAATGATGCAAGGCGTGCTGTCCCAGAGCCTGAACCCCAAGGCCTGGCTGGTTGCGATGTCCGGTGTCAGTCTGTTTGTCACGGCCGCTCAGAATGCATCCGTGTTACTGCTGGTTTTTTGCGGCATGTCCGGGGTGGTCTGCTTTTTCTCGATTGCCACTTGGGCGGCTCTGGGTAAACTGATCGGAAAGTGGCTGGCCAACGCCACTTATCAGCTGCTGTTTAACCGGGTCATGGCCTCGTTGCTGGCGGCTGCAGTGGTTTCCATGCTGTTGGGTACCTGATGTTTTACGAATGGAAGCGCTAGACATGCCTCAGGCTACTTCACTGTATTTCCGGCGCAGCGCTGTGTTGGCGCATGTGGAAATGCGTCGGGCGGACCGGTCTTCTGCCTGTTATCACACCCACACCCATGACGAGTTTTCACTCGGCGTGATTGATGCCGGTAGCGCGACCTATCGCAACCGCCACCGGCAGAAAAGCATTTATCAAGGCATGACCGTCATGTTCAACCCCGGCGATGCCCACTCGTGCAACCCTGACGCCGGGCTGCGATGGTCCTACCGCATGCTGTTTATTGATGCGGGCTGGGTCGGACGCCTGCAGGCTGACATCCCCGGCTTTGCCGTCGGCGACTACACCCCGTTTGCCGTGACGGCCAGCGACGCAGCGGTGCTCTACCACCAGTTTGATGATCTGTTTGACGCCCTTGAGCAGGAAGAGAATCCGCTGGAAGCCGACGAAAAACTGATCTGTTTTCTGATGCAGAACTGCTTCGACCAGCGTGACTTCGGACTGGCCAGGAGCCGGCCGGAAGGCCCGTTGGCGAGGGTACGGGAACTGATCATGGACCAGCTGACAGACAAGGTTACGCTGGCGGCCATTGCAGATGTTTCGGGGCTGAGTCCGTACCACCTGATCCGCAGCTTCAAGCAGGCCTATGGGCAGACGCCGCATGCTTTTCAACTGGACCAGCGAATCAACCGGGCCAAACAGTTGTTGAAGCGGGGCAATGCCATCGTGGAAGTCGCACACGAGCTCGGGTTTGCCGATCAAAGTCACTTCCAACGGAATTTCATGAAACGACATGCTGTGACACCAAGGGTCTACCAACGCTCGCTGGGCTGCTGGCCTGAGGCAAACGCAAGTCAATAAAGAATTTCCACGCTGTTGGAAATTACCGACACCACGGATTTTTTGATGGTGCTACCGTCTCGGTCTTATGAAAAAGATCTGGGATATCTCTCCACCGGTTGACGAACACGCCGCCGTTTTTCCGGGCGACACGGCGTATTCGCAACGCCTGCATTTCGCCCTGGGCCCGGACTGCCCGGTGAACGTCAATGCCATCACGCTGTCGCCCCACACCGGCGCGCACGCCGATGCCCCGCTGCATTACGCGGCCGATGGTGCAGCCGCCGGGGCGCTGGACCTGCACCCTTACCTGGGACCGTGCCGTGTCATTCACTGCCTGGACTGCGGGCCGCTGGTGCAAATTCATCATATCGCCCATGCGCTGGAAAACCTGCCCGAGCGCGTGCTTATCCGTACCGCCCGCGTGGCCAGCCAGGATTGGGCATCATTTAAGGCGCTAGCCCCCGATACTATTGCGCTACTAGCTACTAAAAACGTAGTACTTATCGGCATTGATACCCCCAGCGTGGACCCGTCCACCAGCCAGGCCCTGCCCTCGCACCAGCAACTGCTGCGCCACCGCTTGAGGGTTCTGGAAAACCTGGTGCTCGATGACGTGCCGGAAGGCGACTACGAACTCATCGCCCTGCCCCTGAAGCTGATGCAGGCTGACGCCTCCCCTGTTCGAGCCATTTTGAGAGAGCTGTAACAACCCCATGAAAACACTGTTTGACTGCCAACAACTTGACGCGCAAGACCGCTTGCGCCCGCTGCGCGAGCAGTTCAGCCTGCCCGAAGACGTGATCTATCTGGACGGCAACTCGCTCGGCGTGCTGCCCAAAACCGCTGCCGCGCGCGTGGCCGATGTCGTGACCCGGGAATGGGGGCAGGACCTGATCCGCGCCTGGAACAGCGCCGGCTGGTTCAGCCTGCCGCAGCGCCTGGGCGACAAGATTGCGACGCTGATCGGCGCCGAGCCCGGCGAAGTGGTGGCCACCGACAGCACCTCCATCAATCTGTTCAAGGTGCTGAGCGCGGCGCTCACCCTGGCGGCGCAGGACGCGCCGGGCCGCAAACGCATCGTCAGCGAGCGCAGCAACTTTCCCACCGACCTCTACATTGCCGAGGGGCTGTGCAAGGAGCGTGGCTACCAGCTGCAACTGGTGGAGCCGAATCAGATCGCCGCCAGCCTGACGGCCGAGGTCGCCGTGCTGATGCTGACCCATGTGAACTACCGCACCGGCGCCATGCATGACATGGCGGCGCTCACGGCGCTGGCGCACCAGGCCGGCATCCTCGCGGTCTGGGACCTGGCCCACAGCGCCGGTGCCGTGCCAGTGGCGCTGAACGCCGCGCAAGCTGACTTTGCCGTGGGCTGCGGTTACAAATACCTCAACGGCGGCCCCGGCGCACCGGCCTTTGTCTGGGTCAATCCGAAACACGCCGACCGATTTTGGCAACCGCTGGCCGGCTGGTGGGGCCACGCGGCGCCGTTTGAGTTCACGCCTGACTACCGCCCCGCAGCCGGCATCACCCGCTACCTGTGCGGCACGCAGCCCATTCTGAGCATGGCGGCGCTGGAGTGCGGGCTGGACGTTTTTGTCGCCGCCGAGGCCCTGGGTGGCATGGCGGCGCTGCGCACCAAGTCACTGGCACTCACCGATCTGTTCATTGAATTGGTCGCGCAGCGTTGTGGCGGCCATGGTCTGGGACTGGCCACGCCGGTGGAACACGCCCAACGCGGCTCCCAAGTCTGCCTGACCCGGGAACACGGCAAGGACGGCTCATCCTCCGGCGCTTTTGCCATCGTGCAGGCCCTGATTGCGCGCGGCGTGATTGGCGACTTCCGCGCTGGCGACGGCCAACAGCACAAAGACATCCTGCGCTTTGGCTTCACGCCGCTGTACATCGGTTTTGAAGAGGTCTGGATCGCCGTCGAGCACTTGAAACAGGTACTTGAGAGTGGCGAATGGAAGCGCCCCGAGTTCAACCAAAAACACGCCGTCACCTGAACCGAACCCGAATATCGAACATGAACACCGCTGCCAATCTCCCCGAAAACATCGTGCTGGACGAAAAAGCCAAGCTCGACTTCAGCCAGTCCATGAGCTATGGCGACTACCTGCACCTGGACGCCATCCTCAGCGCGCAAGTGCCCCGCTCACCCGACCACAACGAGATGCTGTTCATCGTTCAGCACCAGACCAGCGAGCTGTGGATGAAGCTGATGCTGCACGAACTGGGCGCGGCCATCCGCTGCATCGCCAGCGACGAACTGGGCACCGCCTTCAAGATGCTGGCCCGCGTCAGCAAAATCATGGAGCAGCTGGTGCACGCCTGGGACGTGCTGGCCACCATGACACCACCGGAGTACAGCGCCATCCGGCCCTACCTGGCCAGTTCCAGCGGTTTTCAGAGCCACCAGTACCGCTGCATCGAGTTCGCCTTGGGCAACAAAAATGCTGCCATGCTCAAGCCCCACGCTCACCGACCCGACCTGCTGGCCCAGGTCCAAGCCGCGTTTGAGGCGCCCTCGCTGTACGACGAATCGCTGCGCCTGCTGGCACGCCGTGGCCTGGCGGTGCCCGCCAGCCATACCGAGCGCGACTGGACCCAGCCTTACCAGGCCAGTGCCGAGGTGGAGCAAGCCTGGCTCGTCGTCTACCGCAATCCCAAAGTGCATTGGGACCTGTACCAACTGGGCGAAGAGCTGACCGATCTGGAAGACGCCTTTCGCCTCTGGCGCTTTCGCCACGTCACCACGGTGGAACGTGTCATCGGCTTCAAACGCGGCACCGGCGGCACCGGGGGCGTCAGCTACCTGCGCAAAATGCTCGATGTGGTGCTGTTCCCCGAGATCTGGACGCTGCGCACGGATTTATAAGAAATAAGCTTCTAGCCCTCGTCCATAGTGCGTAAGCGGCTATTATTTAGATAGTAAACGAGGGCATGTCACGCCCCGCGATAAAGCCAGGGCATGTCCAGCAGCCGCTCGCCCAATAGCTTCATCGCGGCATCACGGCCCCAGCGGACCAGTCCGGTGGCGTGAAATACCCGGCCATTGCGAATCGCGCCGGCCTGCACTCGCGCGTTGCGCTGCCAGCGGCGTGCCGCGTAGTGCTGCAGCGCAGCCGGCACCTCCAGCTCTTGGCTCGCCAAGGCCTGCCCCAGGCAGTGGGCGTCTTCAATCGCCATGCCCGCACCCTGCGCCAGATACGGCACCATCGGGTGGGCCGCGTCGCCCAGCAGCGCCACCCGGCCCTGCGCCTGCTCATGGGCGCCGCGCATCGGGGGACGGATGCTCAGGGCCCACAAACGCCAATGCTCAATGGCGTGAATCAGATCCTGCAAGGGCGCGCAGGTGGCCGCCATGGCGCGACGCAACTCCGCAGCGTTGGCGCTGTGGTCCCAGTTCTGCGGATCGCCTTGCGTGCGGCCGTGCACGATCGCCACGACATTGAGCCACTCGCCGCCGCGGACCGGGTACTGAACCACATGCAATTTCGGGCCAAGCCAGGCGGTGATTTGCTGGGAGCGCAAACGCGCGGGCAAGTCGTGCTGCGCCACCATCGCCCGGTAGGCCAGATGGCCGGTGGCGTGGGGCGAGCCGTCGTGCAACAACTGCTGGCGCACCCGGCTCCACAGACCGTCCGCACCCACCAGGACATCGCCCTGCGTTTCGCGTCCGTCGTCGGTGTGCAGTGTCACCCCGTCGTCGTGCTGCTCAAAACGTGTGACCGCGCTGGCCACGTTGATCTGCACATTGCTTTGCTGCTGCACCGCCGCCAACAGCAAAGCATGCATATCGGCCCGGTGAATCGTCACATAAGGCGATCCGTAACGCGCCAAGGTGACCGCCCCCAGACGCGAGACGCCCAGCTCCGCCCCCGAAGTCGCACAGCGCACCTGCAAGCGCTCCGGAAATGCGGCAACGCCCGCCAGGGCGTCTTGCAGACCCCAGCCATGGAGCACGCCCACCACATTGGGACCGAGCTGAATGCCTGCCCCCACCTCGCTGAACTCTGCCGCTCGCTCGAACAATTCAACCCGTGAACCCGCCCGGGCGCAGGCCAGCGCCGCCGCCATGCCGCCAATGCCACCACCGCTGATCAAAACACTGCTCATTCTGTTTTTCCCCTTAACCCCACAATCGAACCCGTATTGTCCGCAATCCTTGTGGGCACTCCGGTCTGTCGGTATGCTGGGTTTTTTGGAGGCTCCCCCTATGGAACGAAAAACAGCGCAAGACTTTGACCAGGAACTGCTGATTCTGTTTGATGCCTATGTGCACGGCATCATCGACCGGCGCGGATTTCTGCAAGGGGCTCAAAAATTTGCCGTGGCTGGCATGAGCGCCGGCATGCTGCTCACCGCGCTCAGCCCGAACTTTGCGCAGGCGCAGCAGGTGCCTGCGGACGACGCGCGGCTCAAAACCGAGCGCGTGGCGTTTCCCTCGCCGGCAGGCTATGGCACCGTCAAGGGCTATCTGGCCCGCCCGGCCAATGGTGCCGGCCGGCTGCCTTGCGTGCTGGTGATTCATGAAAACCGCGGACTCAACCCGCATATCGAGGACATCGTGCGGCGGCTGGCGCTGGACAACTTCATGGCCTTTGCCCCTGATGCGTTGGCGCCGCTGGGAGGCTACCCCGGCGATGAAGACAAAGCACGCGACCTCTTTGCCAAGCTCGACCAGGCCAAAACCCGTGAAGATTTCGTGGCAGCAGCCGGTTACCTGAAAAACCGCCCTGACAGCAATGGCGTCCTCGGTACCGTTGGTTTTTGCTACGGCGGCGGCGTGGTGCATATGCTGTCCACGCGTCTGCCCGACCTCGACGCCGCCGTGTCCTTTTACGGTAACCATCCAGCCGCTGAAGATGCGGCCAAGGTCAAGGCACCCCTCCTTATCCACTTTGCCGGAGTCGATGAGCGTATCAATGCGTCCTGGCCTGTCTACGAAGCCGCACTCAAGGCCGCCGGTGTCCAGTACACGGCGCACCACTATCCCGGCACCCAACACGGGTTCAACAACGACACCACGCCCCGCTATGACGCCGCCAGCGCCAAACTGGCCTGGGAGCGGACGCTGGCATTCTTCAAGCAAAACATCAAAGGCGCTTGACCGCTTGATCGTCAGCGGGAGTTCTTGCGTTTTGCCTTCGGGTGATCGGCCTGCTGGCAGGCGCGGCGATAGGCCTGCAAGGTTTTCTGGGCCCGGCCCAGCACGCTGTCATGGGGGTAACCGCCCGCCGCCACCGCGCCCATTCCGGACACACAGCCGGTCAGCAGCGCCATACCTTCGCCCACATGCTCGGCGGTGTAAATGTGGAACAAACCCTGACTCACCGCGTCCAGCACCTTGCGCTCCAGCATCAGGTGGCGCCGGTTGCGCTGCGGAATCAGCACCCCCTGCCTGCCATCCAGGCCAGCTGTTTCGCAGATGCGAAAGTAGCCTTCGATCTTCTCGTTGATACCGCCCACCGGCAACACCTCGCCATGCTGATTGAGCGCGCCGGTCACCGCAATGCCTTGCCGCAGCGGCAGGCCTGACAGCGACGACAGCAGCACATACAACTCGGCGCAAGAGGCTGAATCGCCCTCCACCCCGTGGTATTCCTGCTCGAACACGACGGACGCATTCAGCGCCAGCGGCGCGATGTGAGCGAACAGCGCCGACAGATAGCTATGCAGTATCAGCACGCCCTTGTCGTGGATGGGGCCGGACATTTCCACCTCGCGCTCGATGTTGAGCAAACCCTCCTCGCCGGCATGGGTGCGCGCCGTCACCCGCACCGGAAAGCCAAAGCGGTAGTCGCCCAGATCAATCTGGCTTAGCCCGTTGAGCTGGCCGACTTTCTCGCCATGCAAGGTGATCAGGCGGTCGCCGTCGGTGATGGATTCTTGCAGGCGCTGGTCCGGGTAGTCGTGGCGTAAATTGCGCGCCTGCAAAGCCGCCTCGATGTCGAGCGCTTCGACCAGGCTGCCGGCGCGCGCCCGGCACAACGCCGCGCCTTCCATCACCACCGCCTCGGTGTGGGCAAAAATGGCGCTCTGGCGTGCTTGGTCGTCCACCTCGCGGTGTGAGTCCTCCAGCAAGCGCGCCACGGCGGCAGCGGAAAAATGTGGCAAACCCAGTCTTTTGCAGGTGTGGGCCACAAAAATTGCAGACTCACCATAGGTTTGGGCATTAGCCGCAAAGCTCTCGGCAAAGTCCACCTTGACGCGAAAACGCCGGGCAAACTCGGGGTCGCCTTCCTGCAACTCGTAGTACTGCTCGGTGGAGCCGATCAGTACGATCTTGACGTCCACATCCACGGCTTCAGGTTCCAGCGATACCGCCGCCATCGGCGCCAGCATGGCGCCGGGTTCTTCAATCTGCAAGCGGCCGCTGCGGAAAAAGCGACGCAGCTTTTCCCACACCACTTCGTCGGTCAGCAGGTCACGCAAATGCAGCATCAAAAAGCCGCCATGGGCCTTGAGCAGACTGCCGGCCCGGATGCGGGAAAAATCCGTCAACAGCGCGTCTTCTTCCGGCTGGTACTCGATGCTGCCAAACAGGCTGTGGAACGAGGGGTTGTCTTCGACAATCACCGGCGCGCCGGCCAGGCCCTCGTTGTCCACCAGCAGGTTCACGCGGTAGCAGGACAACACCGCAGCCAATTCCTCCTGGCGCAGTTCTTCATCCACCTCGGACACCCGAAACACGTCCAGGTTGTCCAGCACGTCGTGCATGACCTCGTCCAGATACGTGCCGAGCTTGACGGAGTCCTTGATCTGCTTCCTCAAACCAACACGAATCTCCTGCAGTTCATGCTCTAGCAGCGGCTTGATGACCTGGCGCCGCAAGACGGCCAGGCCCTCATTCATGACCCGCTCCATCGGCCTCGTTTTATCCAGATAGCGGGTGATCTCGGTGCGCAACTCCTCCTCGGCCTGGTCGATCTGGAGCCGGCGATCCTTCGGCAAAGAGCGTGCCTCGCTCTCGGTCAGCGCCTTGCCTTTGTCACCCAACAGCGTGAAAACCAAATGCCCGCTTTCGCGGTACAGGGTGAAGCTGCGGACCTCGGCAAAGGCATCGAGCTCGGCATAGGCCTTGGCTTCCTCGACCTTGAAGGTTTTTTCAAGGCGCTCACTCTCGACCTTGAAATCGGGGCCATCCAGCCGCTTGGGGATTTCCCGCTCCAGCGTCTTGCTCATCTGCGCCATGAGCTGGCGCAGCAAGCGCCCCTGGCCGGGTGGCAGGCGCAGCGCCCGCGGTTTTTCCGGGGTATCAAAGTTGTGCAGGTAGCACAAGTCAGGCGGCACCGCCTTGTTGACGGCCACCGCCTGCATCACCTGTTGCAACAGGGAAGACCGGCCGCTGCCGACCTCCCCCAGCACAAACAGGTTGTAGTCGGGCTGCTCCATGCCAAGACCGAAGCGCGCCGCGCCCTCGGCGCGCGCCTGTCCGATCCAGGGCAGGGGGAGGTGCACCAACTCGGATGTATCAAAAAACCCGAGCGAGTCGGGCGCGATGGTGAGGCGAAGAAGCTCGGGCGTCAGGCTGGAAATGGGCATTGTTCTTTGTTCGCTAGGGAAGTGACACTGGAATGACTGGGGGCAGTGTTAACCAGTTTTGCCTTATTCGCAATATTGGTTTTGACTGGACACAAGCTTGTCCTTCCCTTGATTGGCCTAATATGTACCAGATGATTCCTTTTTCAGTCCTAGACCTCTCCCCCATCGTGCAAGGCGGCGACGCGGCGCAGTCTTTTCGCAACACGCTTGACCTGGCCCAGCATGCGGAGCGCTGGGGTTACCAGCGTTATTGGCTGGCCGAACACCACGGCATGCCGGGCATTGCCAGTGCCGCCACCGCGGTGCTTATCGGGCATGTGGCGGGCGGCACGACAAAGATTCGGGTGGGTGCGGGCGGCATCATGTTGCCCAACCATTCGCCGCTGGTCATTGCCGAGCAGTTCGGCACGCTGGAGTCGCTTTACCCCGGCCGCATCGACCTCGGGCTGGGCCGTGCGCCCGGTTCGGACCAGATCACCGCGCACGCACTGCGCCGCAACCTGGCCTCAGACGCCGACGAATTTCCGCGCGATGTGGTTGAGTTGATGGATTATTTTTCCAGCGGCTCCAAAAACCCGGTGCACGCGGTCCCCGGTCAGGGCTTGAACCTGCCGATCTGGATTCTGGGCTCCAGCCTGTTCGGCGCGCAGTTGGCGGCCGCACTGGGGTTGCCCTATGCCTTTGCCTCCCACTTTGCGCCGCAGCAGATGATGCAAGCGATCACGCTGTACCGCGCCAGTTTTCGGCCCTCGGCCCAACTGGCCAAGCCGTATGTCATGCTGGGCTTTAATGTGTTCGCCGCCGACAGCGACGAAGAAGCGGCGTTTCGGGCCACCTCGATGCAGCAGGCTTTTGTCAACCTGCGCAGCGGTCGTCCGGCGCGCCTGCCGCCCCCCGTGGCCGATTACCCGAACCGGGTCGGCCCGGCGGAACGCGCTTTGCTCGACAGTGTTTTGTCCTGCTCGGCCATTGGCGCACCGGCTACCGTGCGCGCCAGCCTGAGCGCATTCATCGAGCAAACCGGGGCCGATGAGTTGATGATTACCTCGCAGATTTTTGATCATACGCATCGGCTGCGTTCTTACGAGCTCACCTCTGGCATATTTTCCGCAAAACCTGCCAGCAGTTTTTAAAAGGAGAACCCATGAATGACGAATCCATCGAATCCAAGGCCGGGCGCAGCATCTGGATGCGGGGCCTGCTGATGATCCTGATGGCCGTGACCTACCAACTGGTCAGCGCCCTGCTGCTTTGCGTTGCCGTCATCCAGTTTGTACTGGCGCTGGTCAGCGACGGGCCCAATTCGCGCCTGATGGCGTTTGGTCGCAGCCTGGGGCGCTATCAGGGTCAGGTCGCCAACTTCGTCAGTTTCGCTGTCGATGAGCCGCCCTTCCCATTTGCCGACTGGCCATCGATCGACTAGTTAAATCGAACCATCACCCGCCGCCGGACGGACCTTCGCCAGTTCAACGGCCGCGCTACCCGACTCAGGCAGCCGAGAGATCCAGTACCACGCGGGAAGGCACATCGCCCCGCGCCAGCCGCTCGAACACCTGGTTGATGGCCGACAAGGGCTGCAACTCAATGTCGGCTTTAACCTTGCCTGCGGCCGCAAACGCCAGCGCTTCGGCCATGTCGCTGCGGTTGCCGACGAAAGAGCCGCGAATCGTGATGCAGTTGGCGACCACATCGAACAAGGGTGTGGGGAATTCGCCAGGCGGCAGGCCCACCAGCACGCAGGTACCCCATTTGCGCGTCATGCCCACGCCCTGCTTGAAGGCGCTCAGCGAGGGCGCAGTGATCAGCACGCCATGGGCACCGCCTCCCGTGGCCTTTTTCACTGCGGCAGCGGGGTCACCGTTTTTTGCGTTCACCATGACATCGGCACCCAGGCGCTTCGCGTGTTCGAGTTTGCCGTCGTCAATGTCCACCGCACAGACGAACAGGCCCATGGCCTTGGCGTACTGAACGGCCAGATGGCCCAAGCCCCCCACACCAGAGATGACCACCCATTCACCCGGCCGGGCTTTCGTTTCTTTAATGCCCTTGTACGTGGTGACACCGGCGCAGATCAGCGGCGCCGCATCGCGGGGCGCCAGGTGGGCCGGTATGTGGGCCACGTAATTCGGGTCAGCCACGATGTACTCGGCAAAGCCGCCGTTCTTCGTGTAGCCACCGAACTGCGCCTCCGCACAGACCGGCTCGCGCGCGGCAAGGCAAAACTCGCAATGCCCGCAAGCGGAATACAGCCAAGGCACGCCGACGCGGTCGCCCTCCTTGACCGCCGTCACTCCCGCGCCCAGAGCCGTGACGATGCCAATGCCCTCATGACCCGGTGTGAACGGCAGCGTGGGCTTGAGCGGCCAGTCGCCATTGGCGGCATGCAGGTCGGTGTGGCACACGCCGCAGGCCTCGGTCTTGACCAGAATCTGGCCGGGCCCGGGGGTGGGAATATCGAGTTCCCTGATCACCAGCGGCTGGCCGAATTGCTCGACCATCGCCGCTTGCATTTTGCTTGTCATGATTGGCTCCTTGGTTTAAATACCTGCCTGAAAAAGGCGTCGAGGCTTAAGCCGGTGCGTCCAGCGTGGCCAGGCGAACCAGTTTCTTGTTGACGAACTCCTGAATGCCCATGTTGCCGAGCTCGCGCCCGTAGCCGGAGTCCTTGATGCCGCCGAACGGCAGTTCGGCATCGGTCCAGTCGATGTTGTTGATGAACATCATGCCGGTGTCAACACGGCTGGCTACTTTTCTGCCACGCTCAAGGTCCTTCGTCCAGACCGAGCCGCCCAGGCCGAAGTCGGAGTCGTTGGCGAGCGCGATGGCCGCGTCCTCATCCTTGACCCGGAAGAAACTGACGACCGGGCCAAAAAACTCATCCCTGAACGCCGGATTGTCGGGCTCGATGTCAGTGAGAATCGTCGTTTGCATGAACGAGCCGGGTCGCTCGATACGCTTGCCGCCCAGCAACAGCGTGGCGCCGTGTGTCACCGCCACGTCCACCTGCGCGATCAGTTGCACCAGAGCAGCCTCGGTGGAGAGCGGGCCATGCGTGGTCTTCTCGTCCATCGGGTCACCCGGCTTCAGGGCAGACAGGGCCAGCGTGAACCTTTCAAGGAATTTGTCGGCAATCGATTCGAGGACGATGAAGCGCTTGGCAGCACAGCAGGTTTGGCCGGCGTTGTACATGCGTCCCCATACGGCCCAGGGAATGGTCTTGTCGAGATCGGCATCGTCGAGCACGATGAAGGCGTCGCTGCCACCGAGTTCCATTGATGATTTTTTCAGGTTTTGCCCGGCGCGTGCGGCAATGCTGCGTCCGGCTGCGACGCTGCCGGTCAGGGCCACACCCTTGACGCGCGGGTCGTCGACGACGCGATCCGATTGTTCGTGCGAGATCAGCAGGTTGGTGTAGGCACCGATCGGCGCACCGGCGTCGATCAGGAGCTTCTCAAAAGCGATGGCACACTGCGGCACGCAGCCCGCGTGCTTGACCACCAGCACGTTGCCCGCCATCAGTTGCGGACCGGCGACGCGGGCCAGCTGGTAGAACGGAAAATTCCAGGGCTCCACGCAAAAAAGTACGCCAAAGGGGCTGCTCTCCATGTGCGCTTCCCCCACCTTCGGATTCAGTTTCACCGGTGCCAGAAAGGTTTCCGCGTGCTGGGCGTAGTAGGCGAGGATGGCTGCGCTGAACTTGACTTCACCGCGGGCCTCATTGATGCGCTTGCCCATCTCCAGTGTTGCCAGTCGGGCGAAATCGTGGACATGGGCCAGCATGAGCGCTGCAGCCTTGTTCAGAATCGCGGCCCGATCAGCGTAGCTGGTCTGCTTCCAGGTCTGGAAGCAGGCCTCGGCGGTAGCGAGCGATTGTTCGAGCTGTGGATTGCTCAGGTGTTCAAAGCTTTTCATAACTTTGCCGTCGTTGGGGTTGACGCTTTGGTAGGTCATGGTTTTCAACTCTCCGGGTTACGTTGGGGGGCGAGGTGGGCTTGATGCGGTGAGCACCAAAGCCGTACGATGCGCGCACACGTAGCGCCCGTCTGTGCATCGTCGCACAGACAGGCTGAAATTCGGCTAAGAAAAGAGTAACTGGCTGTTGGGCATGGACGGCGCTGACACATCCTGGCGTACAACCCCGGCATGACCCCGGTCGCTAGCGCCCGGGCTGTCTTTGGATGGTTAAAGCAGCAAGGAGCCAAAATGGCGCGCAAACGCCTGTGTGGTCTCAGCGCTCATTCGTTGACCGATAAAAATCTCTACGCCGCGTAACAATTTACGCAGTTCGGCCGGGCTGTCACACCGATTGATGGCGTCGCAAATAGGGGCGCCCGAGGCACCCAGTTTGTCGAGGACAAAATCCGACGCTTGCTGGCGCACTTTCTCAAACTCTTGCGGGCTGGTGGCAGGTCGGGGAAGGTCGGTGGCTTCGGCAGCAGCAAAACCCGGTGCGGCGGGTTGCTGCAAGAGCGTGATGTCGTCGGTGAAGGCGATCAATCCTGCCCGCAGCAGGTGATCCAGCACACTGTCCAATTCTCCAACTCGCACAAAAGCGCCCAGATCGTTGACCGTTTTCTTACCGTCCACCACGATCAATACACGCCGTTGCAGGGCACTCAATGAACCGCTGCGCCCGGCAATCTCTGCCCTGCCCTTCTCTGTCTTGATGTATTTCATGCCTGGGTTCATCATCTGTGTCTTGAAATCATGCCGCACGGCGATTATCCGTTGTTCATCTGACGCCACCATGCACGACATCAAACATGCCCTTGCCCTGCTGCAACAGGACGCCCGTCCCGCCGAGCTGACGGGCATGGCACGATTTGGCATCGACATCGACCACCGCCTCGGCTTGTCAATGCCAGCCATGCGCCGTGCCGCCAGGACTCTGGGCCATGATCACGCCCTGGCCATTGCGCTGTGGGACACCGGCATACCCGATGCCCGGATCGTGGCCGGCATGGTGGCCGATCCCGCCAAGTTGACCTCGCGGCAGATGGACGCCTGGGCCAAAAGCTTCACCTCCTGGGATGTTTGCGATCAGGTCTGCGGCAGTGCCTTTCTGGCGTCTCCGTTGGCATGGGGCAAGGTGACGGTGTGGGCTGCACAGAAAGGCGAATTTGTCCGTCGCGCGGCATTCGCCTTACTAGCCACTCTGGCCGTACACGACAAGGCAGCCACTGACGAGCGCTTTGTAGCGGCACTGCCCCTGATCGAGGGCACGGCAGCAGACGAGCGCAACTTCGTGAAAAAAGCGGTGAACTGGGCACTGCGCAACATTGGCAAGCGCAACCTGGTACTCAACGCCGCGGCCATCGCGGCAGCACGGCGTATTCAACAACAAGATACCCGTTCTGCCCGCTGGATTGCAGCCGATGCATTGCGCGAACTCACAAGCGACGCGGTACAAAAACGGTTGCGGGAGTAACGCCGCACGCGGGCGAATGTATCGCTAAATTGCTACGGACGCTCCGAACTGATACCGTTGCTCAGTCGCCAATCAAGGCACGATAAGCACGACGTGTATCAGGCGCCACAGACTCAAGCAGCTGCGCATAGGATGTCTTGTGCCGTGCCAGCATCCGTGCCGAAGCCACGGTTTTGGACCTGCAAAACCAATGGCAGGTGTGCTGCATCAGGAACAGTTCGGCTGACAGGGTGAATGCCTTGGCTTTGTCGGTCTGATTGAGGCTGTTTTTTGCGGCGTTCGTGATCCCTTGCGCATGAATACTCAGCGCCTTGCGCAGGTCAAATGTGGCGTTTGAAAATAGCTTGTCGGCATACGGTACAGACAATGGGAGTTTGCTCACGCGTGCGTCTGCCTCATCAACCCCGGAAAACTCGGCAACGAAACGGTTGAACTGCTCACACAGCTCCATCTCGGCGGTGCTCAACAGGCTCCAGATTTGTGCCCGGCGATCTGGGTCAGGCTCACCCAGCGTTCGCAGATAGCCCTCCGTCAGGCTTTCCATCAGCTTTTCAATCTGGTGTTTGCCGAGGTGGCTCCCCAGCAAGGCAATGCGTCTGTTCTGATCTCTTGACTTGAGCGTGTACGCGCCAGCGGCGGTCAGCATCAGCAGAATAAATATTTCCATGGGGCGTGCGGGAACGATTGAGCAAGGTACGTGAGTGTAGTGTCGCGGGACTGGCAATTGCGGGCGCGCCTTGCTATATTGCATGGCTGGCCAACCGCTTGCTGGTCGCGATACAAAAAGGAGAGAACACATGGCCAAAATTATTGCGATCTACCAGCAGCCTGCTGACGCCGCTGTATTCGACGACTACTACTTCAACAAACATGTGCCGCTGGCCAAGACCATTCCCGGCTTGCGCAGCTATGAGGTCACACGCGGTGATGTGATGGGCATGGCTGGCAAACACGGCGCCTACCTGGTCGCCATCCTGGAGTTTGAATCCATGTCCGCGATTCAGGCGGCCTTGACATCACCGCAAGGGCAGGCGGTGGCCGCCGATCTGGCCAACTTTGCCGGTGCCGGGGTGGACTTGATGATGAGCGAGACGCGGTTGGTCTGACAGACCCGTATCAAATCAAAGCGCCTGCCCCAAGCGTGCAATCCCCTCCTCGATCTTCTCCAGCCCGACCGTCGCGAAGCTCAGTCGCAAAGCAGACAGATCAGGGTCATGGGCAAAGAAGGGCGCGCCAGGCACAAAGGCCACTCCTTTGTCGATGGCGCGTTTGGCAAAGTCGGGGGCCGAGTGGCCCCTGCCCTCAGCGCCCGTGAGTCTGGCCCAGAAAAACATGCCGCCTTGAGGCGCGTTGAACTCAATGGCGCTGCCCAACTCGCGGCGCAAGGATTCGGCCATGACGCGGGCGCGCTCGGCGTAGGTCTTGCGCACCACGGCCAGCGCACCGTCCAGGCGGTTCAAGGTGAGATAGTGCGCAGCAATGGCCTGGGTCAGGTTGCTGGTGTGGGCGTCGCTGAACTGTTTGCACATGGTGGCATTGACCAACAGGGCCGGCGGTGCAATCATCCAGCCGACGCGCAAACCCGGGCTCAGGATTTTGCTGAAAGACCCGCAATGGGCCAGCCAGTCGCGGCTGCCGGGAATACCGTCACTCAGGGCCAGCATGCTCTGCGGCGGTGGCTGGTCAAAATACAGCTCACCGTAGGGATCGTCTTCCACCACCAGCGTCCGGGTGCGCACTGCAATTTCGAGAATGCGCTTGCGCCGCGCCAGGCTGAGCGTGGCGCCGCTGGGGTTGCCGAAGGTGGGGATCAGGTAGACCAGCTTCGGCTTGTGTTCTTCAATGAGTTTTTCGAGCTGGTCCACGTCCACGCCGTCGGCGTCAATCGGCGCGCCGATGATGTGCGCGCCATACAGGCGAAAGCACTGGATGGTGGCCAGAAAGGTGGGCGCCTCCACAATGACTTTGTCGCCGGGCGAGATCATGGTCTTGCCGATCAGATCGAGCGCCTGCTGACTGCCGGTGGTGACGATCAGACCTTCTGGCGTGACGGTCGCACCCTTATTGGCCATGAAACGGCTGATGCCTTCGCGCAAAGGCTGGTAGCCCTCGGTGGCGCCGTACTGCAGCACCGGGCCGGGGCTGTTGGTGAGCACGGCGTTGCTCGATTCCTTGATGCCTTCCGCGTCAAACAACGCCGGGTCGGGAAAACCGCCGGCAAAGCTGATGATGCCGGGCTTGCCCAGCAGCTTGAAGAGTTCACGGATGGCGGAGGTTTCGACGTTTTTCAGGCGATCGGCAAATTGCATGGAAGTCTTTCATTTCCCCCTCAAACAAACGGGGGATAGGTTGCATTAACTTCCTATTATTGTTCAGAGATCGCACGACTGAAGAGCTGGGAACAGGAACGGCCCCGTGGGGCCGTTCCTGTTGTCAGCGATGCAGCTATCCGCGTCTTTACGGGGCCGGTTGTGTCACCGAGTTCTGCTGGAGCGTGACTGCCGTCTGTGCCAGCAGTCGGCCGTTGACCGAGGCGCCCGTTTTCACGGCGATCAGTGTCTTGGCCAGAACGATGCCTTCAAAGTGCGCCGTCGTTCCAATGGACACTTCGCCAGCGGACTGCCAGAAAACATTCTTGGGCAATGCGCCGCCGGCCATGGTCACACGCGTGCCATTGGCCTGGGTAATGCCACCCGCGATCTGGAAGATCCAGACGTCGTTCGGGCCACCTGTAAGCGTGACATCGGTGGAGATCAAGACATCGGTACCCCATTTGTAAAGGCCCGGGGACAGGGTGAGTCCGCCAATCTCGCCCGCGCCCAGATTGACGAAATCAGGGAATGTCCGTCCGGCGGCGTTGGTGTAGGCAATTTCCATGTCGCCTATCGCCGTGGTCAGCAAGGTGGCGTTGGTCACCTTGCAGGGCGGACCGGCCGCATCGACCGAGTAAATCAGCCCGGTCATGACTTCCGGACAGGTCAGGCCGATGGCCGCACCGGTGATCGGGCTGGCCCCCACATCCCCATTGATGGCCGAAGCGTAAACGTCGGTGACACCGGTTTTGGTCAGAATCGCGAACGTACCGGCCGTTCCCAGGCTGACCGGCGCTTGTGCGGCAAATGCGATGGCACTGGTCGTGAAGTGCCAGACAACGGGCACGGCCAAGGCCGTGCCGCCAGCGTTCCTGGCTGCGGTGGTGATCGTAGCGGTATAGCTGGTATTGGTATTGAGTGCGGACCCGCTTGGCGTGAAGCTGGCCACCGTGTTGGCGGCGTTCATGGTGACGGTGCCGGCCACGCTGTTTCCGCTGGTCTCCTTGAGCGTGAAGGTGAGTTGCGTGCCAGCCGGGGACGAGTTGAGCGTTGCCGGATCCATGGGCTCGCTGAAAGTGGCGCTGACCACCGTGCCGGTCACGATGTTGTTGCTGCCATGGGTGCTGGTCGGTATATAGATGGCGTCGTCACTGGGGTTGGTGGAAATCACCGTGGGACCAGCGACTGACGCCAACGCACTTTTGCTTGCGCTTTCCGCCGTGGAGCCGCCATCGCTTGCACCGCCGCATCCGGTGACCAGCGTGGCCAGCAGCAATGCCAAAAGCCACATCAGTGGCTTGAATAAGCTTTCGAGTCTGTACATTTTTTCGTTCTTCATTTGAACCCGCCATAGACGGGTGTAGAGCCGATCCCTTGTGGATGCGGCCATGGATGTTGTGTTCCGGATTTCGCCGTTGATATGCTTCGCGACGATGGGGAGTCCCCAGTCTGGGTTCCGTGTGGAGAACGTCTCTGACGACGAGGTGGTTCTAGGATTTGCTGAACCAGGCGACACGCATGTCGGAGACAATCACGCTGGGTGGGACCTGGTCATTATTGAACTGTCCAATCGTTACAGATGTAATAGATGCGTTACATATGCTGCATTGCAGCGTAACTTCTGCGTTACAAATAGCAGCACAAAATTCCCGGCACATGACGAGCCGGTGACGTGCATCGGAGCATTCAATGGACCTGAATCACAAAATAACTGTTGTGCGGGGCACGAATGGTGCATGAATTGGCTTTGACAGCCCGCGACTGGGTTAAATTCTCGCCGATCGCAAAAAAACAATTACATACAGAACCCATGTCCAGCCTAGATTCGTTCTTTGAGTCAGTCAAGCTCCCCTCCATTCCAGAGGTGGCACACGCCCTGATCAAGACGCTTAACAATCCCGAAGTGTCCTTCATAGAGTTGCGCAACATCATCGCCCAGGACCCGGCCCTGTGCGCCAAGCTATTGCGCCTGGCTAACAGCGCGCAGTTTGGCCTGCCGCGCGGCGTGGGCACGCTGGACGATGCCATGGCCATGGTGGGTCTGTCCAAAATCCGCACCTTGTCCCTGGGTACCTACATGGATGGCGCCTTCCCTGCGCTGCCGGGCCTGAACCGTAACGATTACTGGAAAAACAGCATGGCCTGCGCCGGGTACGCGCAATGGCTGGCTGACTGCCTGCACATGGACACCCAGCAAGCCTGGTTGACCGGCATGATGCTGCGCCTGGGCGAACTGCTGATCGGCCAAGTAGAGCCCAAGACACTGCTGGAAATCGAAAAACTGCCCCACTTGCCGGGCAGCCGCTGGGAACGCGAAAAGCGCCTGGTGGGTTTTACCGAAGGACAAATCACCGCCGAACTGGCCCGCCGCTGGAATTTTCCGATGCAAATTGTGCAGGCCTTGCAGCGTTCCGCAGCCCCGCTGACCGAGCAGGCGTTTTCGCGTCTGGGCGCGGTCGTTCATCTGGCTGCGCTGCTCGCGGACACGCCCTACACCGGCCCTGACATGCTTGACTCCTTGCCCCTGGACGTGGTGGATTCTTTCCAGACGGATGTTCAATGGAGGACGGCCAAGTTTCCGTTGGTCGACTCATTTATTGACATCACTGCACCATGAAGGCCGCAGCGATCGAATCATTTTTCGGCACCCTCAAGGCGGCCAATCCCACGCCCGTGACCGAGCTGGAGTACAGCTCGACGTTTGAGCTGCTGACCGCCGTGCTGCTGTCGGCCCAGGCGACCGACGTCGGCGTGAATAAGGCGACGCGCCGGCTGTTTCCTGTCGCCAATACGCCGCAAAAAATCCTCGATCTCGGTCTGGAGGGCCTGGAGGGCTACATCAAGACCATTGGCCTGTATCGCTCCAAAGCCAAACACCTGATGCAAACCTGCCGGATGCTGGTGGATCAGCATGACGGCGTGGTGCCACGCACGCGCGAGGCACTGGAGGCGCTGCCCGGCGTGGGGCGAAAAACCGCCAATGTCATTCTCAATGTCGCCTTCGGCGAGCCCACCATGGCGGTGGATACGCACCTCTTTCGGGTCGCCAATCGCACCGGTCTGGCACCCGGAAAAACGCCGCTGGAAGTGGAGCACAAACTGCTCAAACGCATCCCGCCCATCTACATGGTGGACGCGCACCATTGGCTGATTCTGCATGGGCGCTATATATGCCAGGCGCGCAAGCCTTTGTGCTGGCAATGCGCGGTCAGCCAATACTGCGACTTCAAACCCAAAACGCCCGCACCGGGTTAAAACCCGCGATCACAATGATTCAAATTGACCCCCGTACGGTCATTCTGTTAGGTGGCGTCCAGAGTGGCTTGATGTCGCTGGTGCTGTACTCGCTCAAACGCAGCTACCCCGCGTCCATCAAGGGCATAGGCGAATGGGCGGCAGCGCTGCTGTTGGTGTTTGTCGGCACCGGGCTGGCTACCGGACACGGCAGACTGCATGACTTCTTCAGTGTCTCGATCGCCCGATTTCTGATCGTGTCGGGGCTCTATCTGGCTTACGTTGGCAGCCAGCGCTTCTTTGGTGTCAAACCCCGCGTACGGGCATGGATGACATTGATCACGGGAGTGGCGCTGATTCAGATGTGGTTCACCTTCGTCCAGCCCAATTACCACGCACGCCTGGCACTGGCCAATATACTGGCCGGTTACCTGTTCGCGGTGCATGCGCTTCTGGTGTTCAAGCAAGGCGCGTCAACCTTTGCCAGGGGGTTGACCCTTGGCGTGCTGGCGGCGATGTCAGCTATCCAGTGGATGCGGCTGGTGACCTCCTTCATCTGGCCGATGGGGCAAGATGTTTTCGAGACGGCACCCCACCACGTGGTTTACGTGACCAGCCTGGTATTCTGCATTTTGCTGCTCTCTGTCAGCATGGTGCTGATGGCCACCGAGCGCTTGCGTACCAAGTTGGAGCACCTCGCCAAGCACGATTCGCTCACCAATGCCCTGACGCGCCGGCACATGAACGAGGCCTGCGCCCAGGAGCTGGAACGCTGCCGCCGCCACGGCCGCAGCATGGCGCTGCTGGTCATGGACCTGGACCATTTCAAGTCGATCAACGACTCCTACGGCCATCAGGCGGGTGATCTGGTCCTGGTCAATTTTGTGAGCATGGTCAATGCCCTGTTGCGCCAGCCTGACCAGTTGGGACGCTTCGGCGGCGAGGAATTTGTGGCGCTCCTGCCGGACACCTCACTGGATGAGGCCATTCTGGTGGCCGAGCGGATTCGCGCAGCCTGCGCCCTGGCCGAGCACCCGCCCGCGTGTACCGTGAGCATTGGCGTCACCACCAACCAAAAAGACAAGGACACGGTGGATACACTGCTCGCCCGTGCCGACGCCGCCATGTACCGCGCCAAGGCTAGCGGACGTAACCGGGTGGAAACGGCCTGATCTGAGCTGATCAGGCCTCGAGTTCACACCAGCCGCCAAAGGCTGGCGCATCCTGCGGCCACTGCGCCGCCTGTTCGATCCGGCGCACGCCCTGCGCCAAGAGCGTTGCGGCCCGTATCACGCCGGCATGGGTGATCCACACCGCATCACGCCCGGTCTGTTGGTTCTCGTCCCAGGCACCGGCCACACGCTGCATGAACTCGTGCACGCTCTCGCGACCACCAAAGCGATGCGCGCCAAAGTCGGCGACCCAGCGGTCAAAGTCGGTTTGTGGAATCGTGTCCCAGCGCCGGCCTTCCCAGCAGCCAAAATCCATCTCAACCAGACGTGCATCTGTTTTATAGATTAAATCGGCCCGTAGCCCACGTAAACAGTGCGCAAGTCGCTCACATCTTTGTAGCGTTGACGAGACCAGCACGAGCCCGGGCGGCAAGGTTTGCGCCAAGGCCTGGGCCGCCTGCAGCGTGGCCTGTGCATCTGCCGCCACATCGGTGGCGCCGTAACAGATGCCGGGTGCGATCAGGGGTTGCGCGTGGCGCACCAACCACAGCTTCACGACATCACAGGCTCAGCGCCAGACCCAGGTAAAACGCCAATTCGCACGCCTGCTGGGTGGCGCCCAGGCAGTCGCCGGTAAAGCCCTGCAAGCGCTTCCAGAACCAGCGCCACATCACAAAAAAAGCAATGCCAGACGCGGCCAGCGCTGTCGCCAGTGAAGTGATCCAGGCCAGGGCATCGTCATCAAACGCTATGAATTCAATAGCTATTAGCGCATGAAACACGAGGGCTAGCGCCGTAAAACACCATATAAATGCGATTAACAAGCTGGTTTTGCTGATCTGATCGGCCAGGGGTTTGGACTTGGACCCTGCCGCATCGCCGACGTGCGGCATCAAACGAATCAGCAGCAGCGGCCAGGTGCGCGACACCACATGCGCCATGAACAAGGCTGGGCACAGCAGCAGGCTGGTGACCGAGCCCAGCAGGGCGAGCAAGGACACTTTGGCCAGCAGCGCCAGCACAACGGCAATGGCGCCGAAAGCGCCGACGCGTGAATCCTTCATGATGATCAGGGCACGCTCCCGGTCCGGGCTGCCGCCCAGCCCGTCGGCCACATCGGCCAGGCCGTCTTCATGGAAGGCGCCGGTGATCAGGATCCCGAACGCCGTTCCCCACACCGCCACCACCAACGGAGAAAACCCGCCATCGGGCAGACCCGCCAACAACAAAGCGCTGAAACCCGCCACCAAGGCGCCCACCAGCCAGCCGACACCGGGAAAATGCGCGGCGCTGGCGCGCAGCATGGCCGGGCTGAAGCCAACCCAATCGGCCAGCCGACCAGTGACGGGAATACGGGTGAAGAACTGGACGGCCAGCAGGTAGTGGCGGAGGAACTGAGTCATGGGGTCAAGGCGTTGGCACCCTCGCCAATTGCTGGGCAAGGTGTGAATTGATGATGGCAGCAGGCTTAAACGGTGCGGGCTTCAGTGGCCGATTTCTCGGACACCCCGGCTGCCTCGAAACTGGCCATGTCACGCAGGATGGCGCAGGCCGATTGCAGCAGCGGCCAAGCCAGCGCGCCGCCCGAGCCTTCGCCCAGACGCAGCCCCAAATCCAGCAACGCCTGCACGCCCAGGTGTTGCAGCATGAACTCGTGGCCGCGCTCGCCGGAGCGGTGCGCGAACACGCAACGTTGCAACACCAGCGGCTGCAGGGCGTGCGCGACCAGCACGGCGGAGGTGGCAATAAAGCCATCCACCACCACCACGCGGCGCTCATGTGCGGCTTGCATCACGGCGCCGACCATGGTGGCGATCTCGAATCCACCGAAGGCGGCCAGCACGTCCAGCGGCGCGGTGGCTTGTGCATGCAAGGCCAGTACTTCGCGCAAGACCGCCGTCTTGCGTTGCACAGCGGGCGCGTCCAGCCCGGTGCCGGCGCCGGTGCAGACTTCAATGTTTAGCCCAGTCAGACGGGCCAGCAAAAGCGACGCAGCCGAGGTGTTGCCAATGCCCATTTCACCCAGCAGCAGCGCATTGCCGGGCAGGCCTTTGATGATCTCTTGTCCGTTGTGCAACGCCTGCTGACACTGCGCGGCGGTCATGGCCGGCTGCACGGAGGAGTCTGCCGTGCCCTGTTCACCACCAGCCACCTTGCGCACCAACAGACCGGGGCGTTGCGTGTCTGCAGGCAGACCGGCCAGAAAGTCGTGCTTCACGCCGCAATCGACCACTGTGAGGCTGATGCCGTTCTGGCGTGCCAGCACGCTCACCGCCGCGCCACCGGCCAGAAAGTTCTCCACCATCTGCCAGCTCACATCGCTGGGAAAGGCCGAGATACCGCGCGCTGTCAGGCCGTGGTCACCGGCAAACACCACCAGCTGAGGTGCATCCAGCGTCGGCGACTCGGTGCCCAGGATTTCGCCCAATTGCAGCGCCAGCGCTTCAAGCCGACCCAGCGAACCCAGCGGTTTGGTTTTGTTGTCGAGTTTGTGCTGTAGCGCTTGGGTCAGCGCGGGGGTGCGGATGTTGCTGAGGGTGGGCAAAGTGTTGGTCATGGTGGGTGATTTGGTGAGGTGAGACAAAAGCGTGCCGAGGTCAAGACCAGGGAAGCTACAGATTCGTCGTTCCGAGCGCAGCGCGGCAATCCACTGGCAAAGCCGTCATTGCGAACACAGTGAAGCAATCCATGCAGTATGGACTGCTGCGCTCCGCTCGCAGTGACGGTGAAGTGGCCATCCCGACAATGAATTCACTGCGGCTATTTCTAGGGATCAAACGATCAAGGCCTGCAAAACGCCAGGCTCGAAATGCTGTTCAATGTAATCGGCCAGGCCGTCAAAGACCGAGTCCAGCGTGGGCACCGGGCCACTCTGGCTGGCGCCGAACAAGGCTTGCAGGGCCGCAGGGTCTTCGAAGAGACCGTGCAGGTACAGACCCAGCACATTGCCGGCGCCGTTCTGCCAGGCCAGGCCGCCGGGCATGACAGCACGCGCCACATCGCCGGCTTTGGCCATGGCGGGATGCTGCTGCGTTTGGCCGTGGTGGATTTCGTAGCCGGCGACCTGGACGCCAACCAATGCGGCCCATGGGTTGCTGCTTGAAGCACGGGGTGGTGATATTCCCGAAACAGCCAGACTGCCGGGCCGCGATATGTCAACGTCAGCCGAAGAATCAGGTCGGGCCATCTCGGCGTCAAAGCGGGCTTGCGTGTGCTGCACGGTTTTATCGGCCTCGAACACCGTCACCAAGGGCAACAGGCCCAGACCGGGCGCGTTGCCGAGGTAGGCGTGTTCGATGCCATGCGGGTCGATCAACGCCTCGCCCAGCATCTGCAGGCCGCCGCAAATGCCCAGCACCGCCCCGCCCTGCCCGGCGTGGCGGGCTATTGCTGCGTCCAGCCCTTGCGCGCGCAGCCAGGCCAGGTCGCCACTGGTGTGTTTGGAGCCGGGCAGGATGATCCAGTCCGTGGTGGGCGACAGGCCCGCTAGCTCGGATGGGCTGCGCACCCATTGCAGGCGCACGCCGGGGATGTTTTTCAGCGGCTGGAACTCATCCAGGTTGCTGATGCGCGGGTAGGCGATGACGGCCACGGTCTTCGTCACCACGCCGGCCGCTGTGCTGCGGTCGTCAAACACACCGTCTTCTTCCGGCAAGCCGTGCTGCCACCACATCGGCAGCGTCGCCACCGTCGGCACGCCGGTGAGGTCCTGCAGCATCTGGGGCGCCGGGGCCAGCAGGCTGGCGTCGCCGCGAAACTTGTTCAGCACGTAGCCCTTGATCAGCGCCCGTTCCTCTTCAGGCAGCAGCGCCCAGGTGCCGTACAAGTGGGCAAAGGCGCCGCCGCGGTCGATGTCGGTGACCAGCAGACAGGCGGCCTGGCAATGCAGGGCCACGCGCATGTTGACGATGTCGCTGCTGTGCAGGTTGATCTCGGCGGGCGAGCCCGCGCCTTCAATCACCACCACGTCGTTCTCGGCGATCAATTCATCAAGCGCCTGGGCGATCACCGGCCAGACGCTGGCGCTGCGGCCGCGCCACGCCATTTTGGACAAGGCTTCGTCCACCTGCCCCATCAACACCACCTGGCTGTGGGTGTCGCGCTCGGGCTTGAGCAAGAGCGGGTTCATGCGCACATCGGGCACCGCGCGGGCGGCCAGGGACTGGAAGTATTGCGCGCTGCCGATTTCGCCGCCGAGTGGAGAGGCCACAGCGCCGGGCCGCCCCAAGCAAGGCACGGCCCCCTCGGGGGGCAGCGCAGCACGCGCAGCGGCAAGCGTGGGGGCAACAACTCTTGCGTTGTTGCTCATGTTCTGGGCCTTGAACGGCGCCACTTTCAGACCCTGACGGGCGTAGTAACGGCACAGGGCCGTGGTCAGCCAGCTTTTGCCGGCGCCGCTGGTGGTGCCGAGCACCATCACGCATTTGGCGGTCATTGGGGCAGGCTCATGTGGTTTTGGCGGGGATCAGTCATCTTTTTGCAGCCGGCGCTAGCCGTCAATCTCGGCCCAGCAATTGGGCGTTTCATAGAGGGTGACCTTGGCCAGTGACAGATGCCTGCCGTAGCGGTCGTGATAGACGTCCTTCAAGATATCGAAGGCAATCTTGGCCAGATTTTCAACCGTGGGGACGCGATCAATAACCACCGTCTTATGGTTCGGCATGCTGTCCAGGAATTCGCGCACCACCGTATCGCGGTCGTAGACGATGAAGGCGTGGTCCCAGAGGTTGACCAGGTACTGGCTTGCCAGCGCCTTGATGTCGCCGAAATCCATGATCATGCCGTTGTCCGACTCGCCCTCTTTTTGGACGACATCGCCGGTCAGGGTGATGAGCAAGGTATAGCGATGCCCATGCAAATTACGGCATTGGCTGTTGTGGTCAGGGATGCGATGCCCGGCATCGAATTCCAGTTTTCGGGTGATGGTGAGCATGGGGGCCTGATGGACTTGGGAAGGGTTATGGGGACTTGGGATCTGGGGTGGCGGGCAGCCGCTTCACCAGTGTCGTTAATGTGTTGTGTTGGCGGCGATGCCTAATTGAGCGCTGGCCACCAATAAGCGCTTATCGCGTGTCCAGAGCATGGAGCCCGGTGTGAGAAGTACCGCAGCCAAAAGGTGTGCATCAATGTAGCCAATACCCAGGCCAAAAAGCCTCTTTCCCCCAATAAAGCCAAGAACTTCTGACTCGGTGGCCACACCAGCTTGCGGCAAGTCCTGCAACGCAACTAGCACCGCGTCACGGTTGCGAAGATTGCCCAAGGCCAACTCTCCGATAACGAAAGGATGGGCCAGCACCTGACTCTCGCCAAGCAGTCGAACCAGCCTTTCATCACGCGCTCGCAAATGATCAATCCAAACAGAGGTATCGACCAAAATCATGCAGGCTCCGTTTGGCGTCTTGGCACATCTTTCAACATCGGCTCAGAACCGCCCAAGAGGGCGAGTCGCTTGGCGCTTTCGCGCTGTATTAAAGCTCGCAGAGCCTCTCGCACCAACGCGGCTTTTTCGGAAACACCGGTTAATGCTTCCGCTTTTGCAAGCAAATCATCATCAAGTGCAATGGTGGTACGCATAGCAATCCCCTTTAATTTAAGCATCAATAGTAGCACCTAACAATGCCATTAACAGTGCCGTCATGGCGTCAATGACCTTGCAATGCCACTGCCAACGCCTCCTGCGCCTGTGGTGCTTGCACGCTCACCCGCACAAAGCCAGGCAAACCGAATGATGCGGTGTCGCGCAGCTTGATGCCGGCGGCGCGGAGTTGGATCAAATTACAGCCCGGCGCTGGTCGGGCGCAAAAAAACGGAGTGTCGCTGGGCAGACAGACCCAGCCCAGACGCTCCAGCAGGGCACTCTGGCGGGCTTTCCAGTCACGCAAAATGTGCAAACTCGCGGCCAGCCAGACCTGCACCTCGGGCTGTACCCAAGCCTGCAGCATCGCCACGCCATGGGCGCCCACCGGCCACGAAGCGCACAGGCGCTCCAGCGCAGCCACACTGTCACTCGCGCCCTGCGGCGCGATGGCGTAGGCAGCGCGCACGCCGGTTAAGCCGAGCGCTTTGTTGGGTGTCCACAGCTGCCAGACTTGCGCCAGCTGGGTGTCGCCCAAAGTTGGCGTGCCACTCAAACGCAGCGGTTCGTAAGCTCGGTCCAGCACCAGCGGCGCGGGTAGAACATCTGCCAGTCCTTGGGCAAGTTCAGGGCGAACGGTCATAGAGCGTGTGTCAGTGCTGGGGGCTGCCTCGGTGAGCCAACACGGCCACCGTGCGTGCAAGCCACCCAGCGGACTCGACGGCTCACAGGCCCACACCAGTTGGGCCGCATCGGGCTGCGTTGTCTGACCCAGACCCCAGGCCTGCGCGGCCTGCCCGTAGTCGCCATAGCTGTGCGGCGGCAGGCACACCTTGCCCCTATTGGCCTTGCCCGTTTTTGCGTCCTGCTGCGCAACCCACGCCGTGACGCGAAAGATGAACTCGCTGGCGCTGCCGGCCAACAGTACGCGCGACGTCTCCACGCCATGAAAAACCGCCAACTGCTGGCGCAGCGTTGCGTAACTGGCATCGGGGTAGTGCGCGGCGTCGGCCTGTTGCACCGCACTCAAGGCAATGGGGCACGGACCACAGGCATTGCTGTTGGTGGAAAAATCAAAACGCGGCACACCCAGTGCGTCGGGGCCGCCGTGAATGCGCTGCAACGTCATGCCCAGCCTCTTATCACTACAAATAACATAGCGGCTTGCGCGATGAATAAGAGGGCCACAAGCGATTTTGATGCATAAGAAATGGCGTTTTGCGTGTCCTGCGCCTGCGGCAAACGGCCTGCCGGATTGAGGGCATAAACGCCCGGTTTGTGCAGACAAACACCCAGCACCAGCGCCATAGCCGCCATCGGCCAGCCGCTGTTGGGCGACGGCGTGCGTGCCGCCTCTTGCGGCAGGAGGGCCATGACGAAGGCTGCATCCGCGCCGCTCTGGTCTGTGCTTGCGACGGCGATGGGCTGCGGCTGATTGCTGGCCAGGCTCTGCATCCAGCACACCACGACCAGTAAATAAGCGGTGATGCGCGCCGGCAGCCAGGACAACACGTCATCGGCCCGCGCCGCCCACTTGCCGGCCCATTCCCAGTTCTGGCCTTTGTAGACACCGTGGTAGCCCCACATGGCGTCGGCGGTATTCGCAAAACGGTACAGGGCCGCGCCGGGCAGGCCCAGTAACACGAACCAGAAAATGGGCGCCACCACCGAGTCGTTGAGGTTTTCCGCCAGCGTCTCGATGGCACTCTCGCGTACCTGGGTTTCGGTCAATTGCGTCACATCGCGGCTGACCAGCCAGCGCAGGCGTTCACGTCCGGCCGCCAGCGAACCACCGCACTCGGAGTCCAAGGCATTTTCAACCGCCAGCACTTCACTCTTGAGCATCGCCCACGCCAGCATAGGTTTGAGCAAAAGTCCCAGCAGCAGTGCTGCCAGCAAGCCGCCCGGCACCGGCCCCAGCCACTGGGGCAAGGCCATCACACCGTGCTGCAGTATCCAGGCTACTACTAAAACAATAGCTGCCCCCGCAATCCAGTAAAGGGCTCCGAGCCAAAAAATCTTGAAATCTGAGGTCAACCGCAGCGAGCTGGGTGCAGGCACTTGTTGGCCAGAAGTCTGTGACTCCTGCCGGGCCACGCGCTGCAAATGCTGGCCCACCCAGCCCAGGTAGTTCCCCATCCACACCACAGGATGCAAGCGCGCACGCGGCTCGCCCCACCAGCGGTCAAGCGCCAGTGCTACCAGCAGGGCCAAGGCGTTCACCCCAGCGTCCCCAGCGGCAGGTCGTCATGGCACCCACTGGCCTCGGCAGCGCGCAGCGGTTGGCCCCAGGCGTCTTCAAATATCAAGTCATCCAGCGCGCAACGCTTCGCCCAGCGTTCCTGCTGCAGCATGGGCTCGTCATAAAAAGCTTGCACCGGCCCGATGCACAACAGGGCAATAGGCTCGGCGCCGGGCGGCATGTGCAGCAGAGACGCAACGGCAACGGGGTCGAACAGGGACACCCAGCCTACGCCCAGCCCCTCGGCACGGGCCGCCAGCCACAGGTTCTGGATCGCGCAGGCGGCAGAGGCCAGGTCCATTTGCGGCAGCGTGCGGCGGCCAAAGACATGCTTTTCGCGCCCGTCGGCCAGCGCTACCACCCACAGCTCGGCCGCTTCGCGCAGGCCCTCGACCTTGAGCCGCATGAAGGCTTCTTCGCGCTCGCCCAGCGCCTGGGCAGTCAAGACCCGCTCCTGCTCGACCAACGCATGCAACTGGGTACGCAGGGTGCTTGATGCCACGCGCACAAAGCGCCAGGGCTGCATGAAGCCGACGCTGGGAGCGTGGTGCGCGGCGGTAAGCAGGCGCCGCATCAGCTCGGGCGCCACCGTGCCACCGGCGAAGTGACGCATGTCGCGCCGCTCGAAGATGGCCCGGTATACCGCTTCGCGCTCGGCGGCGGAAAAAGCCATGTTGGCGGCCTTGTCTGGTGCGGCGTCCGGAGCCGGGCCTTCCAGATTGGCGTTGGCTGGAAGCGTGGAGGTCATGGGGCCTCAGTCCTCGATGCCGCGCTGGGCCGGAATGCCCGCGTTAAACGCATGTTTGACCTTGCTCATCTCGGTCACCGTGTCGGCCAGTTCGATGAGCTCGGGCGGGCAGCGCCGGCCGGTGAGCACCACATGCACCTGGCTGGGACGTTCGCGCAGGGTTTGCAGCACATCGTCCAGCGGCAGCCAGCCGTAAATCAGCGGGTAGGTCAGCTCATCAAGTATCACCATGAAGTAGTCGCCGCTCAAAATGGCCGCTTTGGCCTTTTGCCAGCCGTCGCGCGCCAGTTGCGCCGAGTGTTCCAGGTCCTGACTCTTCCAGCTGAAACCGTCGCCCAATCCTTCGATGGCAATGCCGATCTGCTCGAACATGCGGTGTTCGCCAAAGCGGGCGCTGGGCACTTTCATGAACTGGAAAATCTTGACCGCCTTGCCGCGCCCGTGCGCCCGCAGCGCCAGCCCGAAGGCGGCGGTGCTTTTGCCTTTGCCGTCGCCGGTGTTGACGATGACGATGCCGCGGCGCTCGCCCTCGGGTTTCTCGTAGGGCTTTTCAGAGGGCGGGGTTTCAATGTGCATGGTAGTCAGGACTCAGTTGTACGGTTTCGCCAATGATGAGCAGGCCGGGCTGCGCGCCATAGGCTGGCGCCTGGGCGACCAGGTCGCTCAAGCCGGTGGCGATGACGGTTTGCGTCGCCCGCGTGCCGTCGCGCACGATGGCGGCTGGCGTGTCAGGCGGCAAACCGTGCGCAATCAGCTGCTGCGCGATTTGCGCCAGGCGCTGAACCCCCATATAAAAGACGCGGGTTTGGCCGGGCCGGGCCAGCGCCGCCCAATCCGTCGGCGTCTTGTCGTCCGCCAGATGGCCCGGCAAAAAGACGCAGCTGCTGGCCAGGTCACGGTGGGTCAAGGGAATGCCAGCCGCCGCCGAGCAGCCGCTGGCAGCGGTGACGCCGGGCACGACTTCAAAGCTGATGCCGGCCGCCTGCAGCGCTTGCACTTCTTCGCCCCCGCGTCCAAACACATAGGGGTCGCCGCCCTTGAGCCGGACCACGCGCTTGCCCAACTGCGCTTGCTGGACCAGCAGCGCGTGGATGCCCTCTTGCGGCACGGAGTGATTGCCCAAAGCCTTGCCGACGTATAGGCGCAGGGCCGTCGACGGAATCTGCGCCAGCACTTCCGGCGTGATCAGGCGGTCATGCACCACCACCTCGGCCCGCTGCAGCCGGTCGAGCGCGCGCAGGGTCATCAAATCGACCGGGCCGGGGCCGGCGCCGACGATGGACACAAAGCCCTGTCCGCTGTGAACATCCGCCTCAAGCATCGCAGCCTCCTGGTCCCTGGTGAAAAACGAGATCAGCCACCGGCGTGCCGCCGACCAGATGCTGCTCGATGATGCGGTCCATATTGGCGGGGGTCACGTCGTAGTACCAGGTGCCGTCGGGTTGCACGCACATCACTGGCCCGCCCTTGCAGGCGGCGAAACAACCGACGCGGCTGCGTTTGACGCGCAGCTCGCCGTCATGCACACCGGCCGCCTTGAACTTGTCGCCCAGGCTGTCAAACAGCGCTTGCGAGGCGCCATCCTGCGTGCAACGCGGGCCGGTGCAGATCAGCAAATGGCGCTTGTAGGCCCCAATCTTCGGTTTTTCGACGGCACTCATTCTTCGGATTCCTCCACGCTGACAGCTTCCTCCTCGACCGGCGCGGTCAACACCATCTCGATGTAGTCGGCAGGCAGTTTGTGGCGTAGCGCCAGCGCGGCAACCGTTTCACCTTCGGCATGGTCGATGCGCAGATTTTCCGTCCAGCCCAACAGGCCGGTGGACAGTGAACGCCCGCGTTTTTCGCCTTCACGCGTGCTGCCGTCGCCGTGCAATTCGTACTTGTTGGCGTAACCGCGCGGCGTGACCATCAGGCCATGGCGCACGAAGGTGTGGCTGTTGCCGATCAGCACCGTGGTCAGCATGCCGATGTCGCACTCGCTCATGTGGTCTAAGGTCGTGAACTCAATGCGTTCCCGGCGCCGGTAGGCCGACTTGACCACCGCCACCGGCGTGTCGGGACGGCGATGGCGCAAAAACAGCTGTTGCGCCTGCACGATCTGCTGCGTGCGGCGCCCGCTCTTGGGGTTGTACAGCGCAACCACAAAGTCGGCGGCGGCCACGGCGTCCAGACGACGCGCAATCACCGGCCAGGGCGTCAGCAGGTCGGACAGCGAGATCGAGCAGAAGTCGTGCGTCAGCGGTGCCCCCACCAGCGCGGCGCAGGCGTTGATGGCCGAGGCACCGGGGATCACCTCGACTTCGACATCGGACTCGGGCGTCCAGCCGGCCTGGAACAGCACCTCGTAGGTCGGCCCGGCCATGCCGTAGACACCGGCGTCGCCACTGGAGATCAGCGCCACTTTTTTGCCTTCGCGGGCGCTGGCCAGCGCGTGCACCGCGCGGTCCAGCTCCTCGGTCATGCCCTTGCGCACCACCTCCTTGCCCTCCAGCAGGTCGGCCACCAGCTTGATGTAGGTGACATAACCCACCACCACATCGGCCTCGGCAATGGCGGCGCGCGCCCGGTGCGTCATGTGATCAACGCTGCCCGGGCCAATGCCCACCAGCATGATCTTGCCTGCGGCGCTGCTCATGAGGTCAGGCCGGCAGAAGCTGCCGTCACCGGCTTGGCGCGCTCGAACGTTGCAGCCAGCACCGGGCGCAGCCAGCGCTGAAACGCGGCGCCACAGGCCAGGCCGGTCGTTGCCCAGAAAGACAGCGATACCCAGGTCGTAGCCCAAATAAACTGCGCACCGAGCTCGCGCAACTGCAGCTGCGCCGCGCCGCTAAAACCGGCCAGCGGGTCGGCTGTGATGTGCGGCGCACCGACGACAAAAGGCAAAGCCAGCCAGGCCACCGCAGCCGCCCAGCGCAGCGGGCTGCGCAAGCCGGCCAGCGACGTGCATGCCAGTGCGGCGCTGCCTGCAGCCAGTACCCACCAGCCCTGACGCGAACCTAAACGAGCCGCATCCATGCCCGGAATCTCGGCGTGCAGACCTAACGATGGCCAGAAATGAAAGCTGAGCCAACCAGCGACGGCCACCAGCAAACCCAGGGGCAACGAACGCAGCGCCGTGCCGCGCCACAGGCAGACACCCATCACGGCAAACACCAGCAGCGCCATGCTGAAGGCATGCAGGACATTGGCCGTCCAGGTCCAGAACATGCGCTCGGCACCATCAGCCGGTGCCCATTCCTCGGCTGCGCCATGCTCATGCGCTTGTTCTGTCGCCAGCCCTTCGGCATGGACATGCGGCGCTGCGGCAACCGGGGCTGCCGGCGCCTCGATTTTTTGTCCCTCATAGACCTCGGCCGCAAGAATAATGGGCACCGCTTGCCACTGCTGCACGCCCGACTGCACGCTACCGACCACCACGGCCGCGGCCAAACCGGCCCAAATCAATCGTTGAAAAATCATGGCTGGCTCCTGCTTCAATGGCAGGGTTTGACGGTGACGTGGCGCACGTCATGGGCGGCGTTATGCATCAGCGGACTCTCGGCGAAAGCCACCCCATAGAGAAGCACCATGCCCAAGGCGGCACCGGCGGCGAGTTGCAGCAACACGCTACGGCTTGCGCTGGTACTGGTGGGCAATGTAGTGGAAGTTACAGAAGATGCATTCATGGGTTGCTCCATTTCAGGGTTGAGAAAACAAAAAATATTTACAAAGGGAAACTGTCACATCGGGCCAATGACACCGTGGCGTTGCGCCCATCCGGACCCCGGTGTTTGTGCTTCTCGACCAGCAGCGCAGTCATCTGCAAGGCATGGCCTGCTACGGCCGAGGCCGACAACAGGGCCGCAGCCTCGCTGACGGACGGGCTGCCGGTGTATTTGCGCACCGTCTCGGACGGGTTGGGCACGGGTATGGCGGCCAGTTGTTCAGGCGTGTAGAAAGTCAGGGTCCAGCCGTGCTGTTCGGCCAGCGCGAGCAGGCCCGGCTCGTCAGCCTTGAGGTCAATGCTGGCCGCCGCTGCCACGTCACCGAGCCGGGCACCGGCCAGGGCCAGTGCTTCGTCCAACGCCTGCTGCAGCGTGGCCAGCGGCGTGCCGCGGTCGCAGCCCAGGCCCACAGCGACCTGCATCGGGGTGTTGTTCATGCCAGTTGCGCTTGCGGCGGGCGGTACACCACCAGGCGCTCATGGAGTTGCTGCCAGCGCTCCGGCGTGACCTCGGCGTGGGTGATCCACAACACGGCCTTGAAGTGGTTTAAATCCACGTCTTCAAAACGGGTGAACTTATGGATGCTGGCGGGCAGCGGCGTGGGCCGGGTCCACCAGTGCGGGCTACCGGCTTCCTGCACCACGGCCACCGGCTCCTCGTTGACCACGGCAGCCGACACGCGTGTGATGTTGATCTTGGGACACTCCACCTTCCAGCCCAGTTCGCGGCCCAGAATATCGACCGGAATGGTCTTGCCCACGTCGGAAGCGGTGGTCAGCACCGCCGTCGCGCCCAGCAGCGCGGCGATCTGTTCCGCCATGGCGTTGGCCCCGCCGACATGGCCCGACAACACGGGGATGACAAACTGCCCGGCGTCATCCACCACCAGCACGCCCGGGTCTTCGTCCTTGGTCTTCATGTGCGGGGCCATCAGGCGCACCACCGCGCCCAGCGAGACGAAGAACACCAGTTGGTCAAAGTCCGAGAACAAGGTCGCAATTTCATCGCGGAACGGACCGCTGTAGGCGCGCACCGGGTTGGCCAGACCGGCCACCAGCGGGGCAAACTTGTCGGCCACGCACAGACTGGCGGCGGGCAATTGGCGCGCCAGATCCGCAGCTTGCTGCGCGCCATGCTTGGTGATGGCGATCAGCACCACGCGCACGGCCGGGTCCGCAGCGGGGTCCAAAACGGGCGCTGAAATAGCACTGGCATCGGGCAAGGTGTTATGGCTCATTCCTGGTTTTCCTCTTCGAGTTCGATGGTGGTTTTCTTGCGGCAGCCGCGAATCATTTCGCCGCGCTCGCGATTCGGGTTTTTCACCAATAGCAGAGACAAATAATTGACCTTGGTGCCCTTGAGCTCGGCCACGTCATGCACGATGCGCTCCACCGGCGAGCCGGCTTTCTCGATAAAGCGGCTGTGCGCCAGCAGGCCGCGACGGTCCAGCAGGTCGATCAAGTCATCGAGCAGCGGCTTGACCTTCATCAGCACCAGGGTGTCGAAGTCGTCCAGCATCTTCTCCACGGCGGCAATGCCGTAGGCCGCCGGCACGATGGCGATGGTGTCGTCCTGCTCCGAGAGTGGCATTTGCAACCGGGCGCAGGCGGCATTGAACGAGGTGACGCCGGGCACGATGTCGATCCGCGCCTCGCTGTCTAACTCGCGCAGCACGCGCGCCAGATAACAAAAACTGGCGTAAGTGGAGGCGTCGCCTTCGACCAGAAACAGCACGTCCTTACCCGTAGCCAGCAGGTCGCGCACGGTCTCGGCGGCTTTGAGCCAGTGGCGGGCCAGCTTTTCCACGTCGTGGGTCATGGGGAACAACAGGGCCTGGTGTTTTTCAGGCAAGGCCAGACCGGCGCGCAGGGCGATGTCGAGCACGTAGCTTTCCTTGCGCAGGCTGCGCACCGGGTAGGTCCAGACGGCGTCCGGGCGTTCCAGCAGGGCCCAGGCGCGGCGCGTGATCAGGCCGGGGTCGCCGGGGCCCAAGGAGACGCCGAACAATCGCCCTTTTCCCCGGTCGCCCTGAGCCGGTCCAAGCGCTTCAACAAGCTCGGCCCGAACGGTCGTGGGCTGCACGGCGTGAAGTTCAGTCATCGTTTTTTTCCAGTTTGGCGGTCTTTTGCACCGCCACCTTTTGGGCGCACACGAGCCAGACCGGGTTTTCCGCCGCCATGCGGTTCATGTGCAGAATGGGTTTGCTGCGGGAGGCTTGCAGTTGCAGCACGTCCCACGCCACACCCAGCGACTTCAGGGTTTCGACCGCGAGGCCGAGGTTCTCGATCGTCACAAAGTTCATCACCAGCCAGCCGTCGGCTTTGAGTCGCTGCAGGATCAGGCGAATCAGCTCGGCCAACTCCCCCCCCGAGCCGCCGACAAAGACCGCGTCCGGGTCAGGCCAGTGTTGCAGGCCTTCCGGGGCCTTGCCGTGCACCAGGCTGTGGTTGCTAATGCCCATGGCTTGGCGGTTGCGCTGCACGATGGCGCTGTCATCCACATTTTTTTCAATCGCGTAGACGTGGCCTTGCCGGCACAGGCGCGCGGCCTCCAGCCCGACCGAGCCGGAACCGGCGCCAATGTCCCAGACCACGCTGTCGGTACGTAGCTGCATGCGCGCCAGCGAGACGGCGCGCACCTCGTTTTTGGTGATCAGGCCTTTTTCAGGGTGGCGCTGCTCAAAGCTGACGTCGGGCAGGCCAAACAGCACTTGCGGCGCGCGCAAGGTGCTGCGCCACAACAGCAGCACATTGGGGTCGGCGAACGGTATGTGCGTCGCGGCCCGGATGCTGATGCCGCTGACGATGCGCTCCTCGGGCTGGCACAAGCGCTCGGCCACGGCCATCTCGAAATCATCGGCCAAGCCTTCTGTGACCAGCATGCGGGCAATACGATCCGGTGTGTTTAACGGGCTGGTGAGCACGGCCAGACGGTCGTTTTGGCGAATGTCGCGCAGCAGTGCGTAAAGGCCGTGGCTGGGCTCAGACCCGGCCACCCAGTCGCCCGCGTCCTTGCTGTGCACGGAGGAAAACTTCATCTCCTGCCATGGCAGACCCAGGCGGGCGCAGGCTAGCTGCAGGGTCGAGACATTCGGGATGACCTCAATCGCTTCGATGCACAAACGCGATGCCAGGTAAGCCGCGATGCCGTGGCACAGCGGATCGCCGGTGGCCAGCACCACCACGCGTTGTCCCTCAGCCTGTGCGGCGCGAATCCACTCGGGGACTTGCGACAAGGCGCCGCTGAGGTCGCGTTGCTGGGCAGTAGGCGCAATGTGCACGGCAAACAGCGCCAGCGTGCGTTCGCCCCCAATCACCAACTGGGCTTGTGCCAGGTGCGCCAGGGCGCTCTGGCTCAGGCTGTTGATGCCGTCGTCCAGCACGCCGAGGACGCGGCATTTTTCAATCGATTCAGAATTCATGAGGACTCCGCTATCTTGCGACCGTCAAAGTCGCAGACCAGCACTTTCAAATCGAACTGATCGGGGTAACGTTCACGCAAGGTTTTCACCACGCGCTGGGCCAGCGCGGCGTGGAAGGCGGCGCCCAGGCCCAGTTCGTCCATGCGTTCGCCGGCGTAGCGGGCGGTTTTGGCATTGCGAATGTCCTCACACACTTCCGGCGCCGCACCGAGTTCTGCGGCCAGATCCGCCAGCAAACCGGTGTTCACATCGGCGCGGCCGGCATGGGTGATGGTTTCGCCCTGGGCGATCTTGGTGAGTTTGCCCACCATGCCGCCAATTACAACCTTCTTCAGGCCGGCCTTGACCGCCGCGCCCATGGCGTAGCGCAAAAAGTCGCCCATTTGTACAAACACGGCCTCGGGCAGGTGGGGCATTTCTTCCATGACGAACTTTTCAGTGCGCCCGCCGGTGGTGAGCACCACCACGCCATGGGACAAGGTGCCCGCCACGTGCACACCCTGCACCACGCTGGCGCGGTAGGCTGCAGTCGAGTAAGGCTTGACGATGCCGGTGGTGCCCAAAATGGAAATGCCACCCAGAATGCCCAGACGCGCATTTGTGGTTTTTTTGGCCATTTCCTCGCCTTGCGGCACGGAAATCGTGACCTCAAACCCGGCCTCGTCGAGCAGCGGGCTACCTGCGGCGCGCACATTGGCCTCGATGTTGCGGCGCGGCACCGGGTTGATGGCCGGGCCGCCCACGGTCAGCCCCAGGCCTTGCATGGTGACCGTGCCGACGCCGAAACCACCGGCCAACAGCACCTGGCCCGGTTGCTCGGGCAGCAAGCGCACATCGGCGGTGAGGTGGGCTTTATCGGTGCAATCCGGGTCATCGCCCGCATCCTTGATGACCATGGCGTGGGCCGTTTGACCATCAACGCGGCCGTCCTGCACGGCAAAGCTCACCAGGTCGCCATTGGGCAACAGGCATTCCACGACGTCGGGCACCTGGCCGGTCATCAAGCCGATGACCGCCGCCCGCGCCGCCGCCGCCGAACACGCGCCGGTGGTGAAACCGGTGCGGGTGCCGCGCGACGCGTCTTTTTCCATCATGCGGCCAGTTCCCTGGCCTCGGCCAGCCCGAGCAGCGCATGGATAGCAGCGACCACCAGCGTGGAGCCACCCTTGCGGCCACGGATCACGACCCAGGGCACAGCCGTCTCCAGCGCCATCAAATCCTTGGATTCAGCGGCAGAGACAAAGCCCACCGGCATGCCGACCACCAGCGCCGGGCGGGCGCCCTCCTCGCGGATCAGGCGCACGATTTCGATCAAGGCCGTGGGCGCATTGCCGATGCCGACGATGGCGCCATCGATCAGCCCGAGCCGATGCGCCTTGCGCATGGCCTGCACGGCGCGGGTTGTGCCCTCTGCCTTGGCCAGTTCGATCACATCCGGGTCGCTGATGAACTGGTGCGTGGACATGCCAAAGTGTCCCAGGCGCGGCGCCGACAAACCGACACAAATCATTTCCACATCGGCCACCACGCGGGTGGCTCGCGACAAAATGGCGGCCATCCCGTCAGCCACGGCATTGGGATGAAAGTCGGTCAGACCGTTGAAATCAAAATCCGCGTTGGCGTGAATCATGCGGCGCACGATCGGCCATTGTTCGGGGGTGTAGGTATAGGGACCGACTTCGCGGTCGATCACGGCAAACGAGTCGTGCTCAATGGCGCGCCCGGCGGCGGTGAGTTGCTCGGTTACCACATTGGCGGCAGATGTCGTCATGACGGGACTCCGACATGCGCGTGCACATGATCGTGTTCATGGTCATGGCCGGGCAGGTGCTCGTGACCAGGGGCATGCTCGTGCGCATGGTCGTGTGCGTGATCATGCGGATGGTCGTGGTCATGCGGATGGTCGTGGTCATGCGTGAGCGCCACCGCGTCATCATGGTGGTGCCCGCCCTGCCCGTGTTCGACGGCAAACTCCCTGAATTTGCAGCCATCGCAAGGCATCAGGGCTTCAGGCGCCCCACGCTTCATGTCGTCCACGCGCTGCTCCAGCACTTCAAAAATCTCGCGCTCAAAACCAAAATACGTGGTCAAGCTGAAACGGATCGTCGGGTACTGGGTTTTCAGGTTGTCCACCTGGCGCTTGATGCGTTCCACGAGCGTGCCGTTGAACAGGTAATACGACAGCACCACCACCTGCGTCATGCCCAGCAGGCTCTGGCGCTGCACCACTTTTTCCAGGCGCGGATAGGTGATGCCGGTGAAGGCCAGGTCCACCAGTTCGTGGTCGGTTTCCTCCATCAGCCAGCGCGCCATCTTGGCCATCTCGCCATTGGCATGGCGATCCGACGAGCCGCGCCCCAACATCACGACGCCTGTGGTCGTGGGGTCCGGCATGTCCAGCGCCTGCATGGCACCTTTCAGACGGCGCTTCATGATGGCCAGGAGCGGCTCACCCGCTGACAGGTGCGGCGCGTACACGAACTGCACCAGCGGGAACTTCAGCCGCGCGCCATCAATGGCCTGCGGAATGTCCATTTTCACGTGGCCGGCTGCATTCAAAATCAGCGGCACCACCATCACGCGCTGCGCACCGGTGGCGGCCCGGCGCAGGCCCTCGCTCATGGTGATCTCGGAAAATTCGATGAAGCAGACCTCGATGCGCCAGCCCGATTGGCGCTGGCGCCACTGCTCGGCAAAGGCAAGAATCTCGTCGTTGCCCGATTTTTCGCGCGAGCCGTGGCCCACCAGCAAAATGGTCTCAAGGGTCATGGGGACTCCAAAGTGAGGTTCGAGGCAGGGACACTGGCACGCCGAAAGCGGTGCGTGAAACTGGTGTCGTAGAGTTTGGATTTAGCCAGGATCGTCCACTGCCGCGCGCCCAGCGTGGGGCTGGCGATGATCATGGACTGACTGACGATTTTGGCCTCGCGGCACAGGCCCTGAATGGTGGCGACGGTGCCGCGAATGATTTTTTCTTCACCCGGCCAGCTGGCTTTGTGCACCACCACGACAGGCGCGTCCGAAGACCAACCCGCCGCCGTCAAGGCCGCCGTGACGCGACCCAGCAGGGTGATGCTCAAGAAGATGCACAGCGTGCTGTGGTGCGACGCCAGCGCTTCCAGCGACTCGCCCTCGGGCATGGGCGTGCGCCCTTCGACCCGGGTGAAAATCACCGTTTGCGTCACCTCGGGCAGGGTCAGACTCTCGACCGCCGCGGCGGCAGATGCCATGGCGGAAGAGACTCCCGGCACCACCTGCACCGCCACGCCGGCAGCGTCCAGCGGTTGCACCAGTTCAATCAAGGCGCCATACAAACCGGGGTCACCGGTCTGCAGGCGCACCACGGTGTCGCAGCGCCCGGCTTGTTCGATCAACCAGGCCGACATCTGCTCGAGCGTCATGTCCTTGCTGTCGGCTACTGTGCAACCGGCGGGCGCCCAGCGCGTGGCGGCCTCGCTGACCAGGGAGCCGGCGAACAGGATGGCGCCGGCGCGCTCGATCAGTCCCCGGCCCTTGACGGTGATGAGGTCCGGGTCACCGGGACCGGCGCCCACGAACCAGACGGTGCCGGGGCTACTTGAGGATTCGATGTGCATCAATGCCTTTCTTGAGTTCTTGATTTCCGTCGTCATGGTTTTGCAGCCGCCATGACGGCCCGTGGCAAGGCGACCCACTCATCACCCACGGCATGAATGGCGATGCGCCGCTCGAACACGTCTTCTAGCGCGCGGTGGGTGACGAGGTCGGCGCACGGGCCTTGGTGGGTGATGCGGCCTTGGGCCATGATGACCAGTTCGTCGGCATGCAGCGCCATCGATATTTCATGCAGGACACTGACCACCGTGCGTCCCTGCTGAACCAGCTCACGCACCATGACCAGCCAGTCGGCCTGGTGCGGCGGGTCCAGATTGGCCAGCGGTTCGTCCATCAGCAGCACCTGCGCCTGCACCGCGAGCACGCGGGCCAGCAGCACGCGCTGACGCTCGCCGCCCGAGAGTTGGCCCAGCGTGCGGCCGCGCCATTCCCAGGCCTGGGTGGCGCGCAAGGCCTGCTCGACGGCGGCGAGATCTGCGGCGCTGGGAGCGGCCAGCCAGGCCTGGTGTGGCAGGCGGCCCAGCATGGCGACATCCCACACGGTCAAATCGTCGCCGGTGCTTTCGTTTTGCCCCAGCCAGGCCAGTTGCCGTGCGCGCACGCGCCCCGGCAAACGCTCAAGCGGCTGGCCCAGCAGCGTGACCGCACCGGCATGTTGCAGCAGGCCGGCCAGCACTTTCAGCAAGGTCGATTTGCCGGCGCCGTTGGGCCCCACGATGCTGGTCCAGCGGCCCGCTGGCAAGGCCAGGTCGATGTCATGCAATACTTGAACATTTCCGAGGCTAGCGCTTATGGAACGTGCGCCGATAGCTATTGAATTTATAGCGTTATTCACAGGCTTGCCCCCGACGAGACGCGCGTGTTGCGGTGCATCAGCCACAGCAGATAGCCGCCGCCCAGCACGGCAGTGAGCACGCCCACTGGCAACTCTTGCGGCGCAATCAGCCAGCGCGCCAGCATGTCGGCAGCCATCAGCAAGACGCCGCCCATCAGGCTGGACAGCAGGATCAGACGGCCATGGGTGGTCTTGACCACCGAGCGCACCAGATGCGGCGCGGCCAGACCGACGAAAGCAATCAGTCCGGTTTGCCCCACCGCCGTACCGGTGGCCAGCGCCAGCACCGCCACCAGCGCGCCGCGCATTTGCGGCAAGGGCAAGCCGAGGCTGGCGGCGGTGGCTTCGCCCAGCGACAGGCCGTCCAGCACATGGCTGAGCATCCAGGCCACCACCATGCAGACCAGCCAGACGGCGGCCATCAGGCCACAGGCGGTCCAGCCGACAAAGCCGGTACTGCCCAGCATGAAAACCTGCATCGCCTGCATCACTTCGGGCACCATCAGCATGGCCAGCGACGCACAAGCGCCCAGCACCACACCCACAATCACCCCGGCCAGCAACAGGCGCAGCGTGTGCTGCACACCTTTAGCCAGCACGAGTGTCAGGAACACCGCACCGACGGCCCCGGCAAACGCGGCGCCGGTCAGGCCGAGGCGCACCAGCCAGTGGGTCGCAAACGGTGACACGCCAAAAAACACCAGCGCCAGGGCCACGCCCAAGGAGGCGCCCGAGGCGCTGCCCAGCAAATAAGGGTCCGCCAGCGGATTGCGAAACAGCCCTTGCGCCACGGCACCGGCCAGGCCCAGCAAGGCCCCTGCCGTCCAGGCGCCCAGGGTGCGCGGCAGGCGGATGTCCCACACGATCTGCAGCGCCACCGGGTCGCGCCAGGCATTGAGAACGCTCTCAAACCCGGTGCTGCCGACGCTGGTGCCCATCAGCAGCAAAGCCACGCTGGCCAGCAACAAGCCAGTGCCCAGCAAATAGGCGATGCGTTGTTGGCGGGAAATATCGGTCATGGTGCCTTGCCTTGCATGGCTTGCAGGCATTGCGCCATGATGCGGGCGCCCTCCGCCATGCGCGGGCCGGGCCGCACCACGACATCGGACTGCGCCACGGTAAACACGCACAGCCGGCGCTCCTTAACGGCGCGGATGCCGGACCAGCCGGGGCGCCCCTCCATGCCCGCGTAATTGCGGTCGCCGACCATGATCACGTCCGGGTTGGCGCGCACCACATATTCCGGGTTGAGTTTGGGGAACGGGCCCAGGCTGGCAGGGACTATGTTTTGGGCACCCAGGCGCGTCAGGGTTTCGCCGATGAACGAGGTTGCGCCGGCGGCATACGGTGCGCGGTTGACTTCAAAGTACACCCGCGTGTTTTTGACGCTGGCAGGCAGGGATTGCGCGGCCGCCAGTACACCGGCGTCGATGACGCGCCAGACGCGTTGTGCATCGGGCACCTCCAGCACCTGGCCAATCTTCTCCAGCACACGCTTCACATCGGCGTGGCTTTTGGGCTCCAGCGCGACCACCTTGATGCCCAGCGACTGCAGTCGCTCACCGACGCGGGACGAGGTGGCCATCAGGACCACGTCGGGCTTTAGCGCGACGATGGCTTCAATATTCGGGTCCAACCCGCCACCGACCTGCGGCAAGGTCCGCACGCTCTCAGGATAGTTGGAAAAGCGGTCCACCCCCACCAGCCGCTGGCATTGGCCGAGTTCGCACACGGTCTCGGTCAGCGAGGGCAGCAGGCTGACGATGCGCTGTGGCGTCTGGGCAAAGTTCACAACCACGCCCCGGTCGTCGGTGACTTGCAAGGCCTGCGCTGCGCCGGCACCCATCAGTGCACCGGCGACGGCCAGGCACAGCAGCAACTGTTGGTACAACTTCTTCATCCGGCGTCTTTCAAAGTCAGTGGCAAACCTGCCGCCATCAGGGTGACGCGCTGGCACACGCGCGCCACGTTCTGGTTCAGCGTGCCCAGGGCGTCGACAAAGGCGCGCACCTCGGCGCCCATTGGAATCACGCCCAGGCCAATCTCGTTCCCCACCAGCACGACAGGGCCAGGCGCGGCGGCGATTGCTTCTAAAAGAATAGCTGTCTGCGCAAGAGGGACGGGCGCTAGAGGCCTATTTGACTCATAAACTTGCTGCACCGGCATCAGGCAGTTGGTCAACCACAGGGTCAGGCAGTCGACCACCAGCAGCGTGTCCGGGCGGCTGTGCTGCGTTATTTTTTCCGCGAGAGCCAAAGGTTCTTCCACCGTCGTCATGCCGGGCACCCGCGCGGCCCGGTCCACCTGATGGCGGGCAATACGCTCGCGCATCTCCTCGTCCCAAGGCTGGGCCGTGGCAATCAGCACCGCGCGGTGACTGGGTGATACGGCCAGCCAGTCGCGCGCCAGCAACTCGGCCCGGCGCGACTTGCCACTTTTCTGGCCGCCCAGAATCAGTTCGCTGCGGGCCACGATCGGACTTGTCATTTCTCATCCTCCGCGCCGCCGGGCCGCCTCAAGGCGCGAACGGCCCCCTCGGAGGGCAGCGCAGCACACGAAGTGGCAAGCGTGGGGGCGACGTTTCGACTCCAGTCCATGACGATGCGGTGCAGCTGCGCCACGCCATCCGTCAGAGCCGCCGGGCCGGGTTGCAGGATGTCGGCGGATTTGATTTCGAACAACTGCCGGTGTTTGACGGCGTTGACGTTTTCCCAACCCGGGCGCGCCGCCACTTTTTCGGGCCGGAATTTTTTGCCGCACCAGGAACCAATAATGATGTCGGGGTTGCGCCGCACGATCTCGTCGCTGTCGGCAATGATGCGGTTTTTGCCCAGAGATTGGGCCGCCAGCTCGGGAAAACAGTCATCGCCACCGGCAATGCCCATCAGCTCGGACACCCAGCGAATGGCGCTGATGTGGGGAACGTCCCATTCCTCGAAGAAAATTCTGGGCCGGCGCGGCAGGCAGGCGGCGGCGCTCGCAATGGCTAGCAGTTGCTGCTGCATCGCCTCAATCAGCGCCAGCCCCTGCTCGCTCTGCCCCACCATGGCCGCCACCTGGTACAGCATGGAAAAAATCTCGGCCACGCTGCGCTGGTTGAACACCGTGACCTGCACACCCTGACGAATCAGCGCCGCCGCGATGTCGGCCTGCATGTCGGAAAAGCCGAAGACACAGTCGGGCTGCAGTTCCAGAATCTTGTCGATCTTGGCACTGGTGAAGGCGCTGACGCGGGGTTTTTCGGCCCGGGCACGCGGTGGACGCACGGTGTAGCCCGAAATGCCGACAATCCGCTGCTCTTCACCCAATAGATACAGCCATTCAGTGGTCTCTTCGGTCATGCAGACGATACGCTGCGGGCCGTGGGGAAAGGCAAAACGTTCAATCATTCAACACTCCTGCTGGCGTAAAAGGTGAGTTGGCCGGTGCTACAAAAAGTTCCGCCGTGGCGGTCGGGCTGGAAGCGAACCAGGCATGAAAATAGCTAGCCCGAATCGGACCGACTTGGTACAGCGCCTCTCCGACGTCTGGCGCCGGTTCGCAGCCGGGTCGCGCCGTACGACAACGGGCTGTCATCGGTGTCGCGCAGGTGGAGTAATGAAAAGTGTGGCCGCGCAGCACGCCACCGTCCATCAGCAACTGCTGAGGCCCCAACGCCACCAGCCGTTTTTGCATGGTGACGGTTCCGGGCAGTAAACCCCACTGGGCGTGAATCTGGCCATCAACCGTGACCAGTGCATCAAACAGCACCATCATGCCGCCGCACTCGGCCCAGACCGGTTTGTGTTGCGCCACATGGTTTGCGAGACTGTCCCGCATGGCCGTGTTGGAGGCCAGTCGCGCGGCGTGCAGTTCGGGATAACCGCCCGGCAGCCAGACCGCATCACATTCGGGCAGGGCGCTGTCCGCCAGCGGGGAGAAAAACACCAACTCGGCACCCAGCTCCTGCAGGCAGTCCAGGTTGGCGACGTAGATAAAACAAAAGGCGGCATCGCGGGCAATGGCCACGGTGCGGCCCGCCAGGGGCTGGCTGTTTGACGGCTCGTCGCCCTGCCCCGTCCCTGGCGCAGTCTGCGCACCAGCATCCATCCCGTTCTCAACAGAAAACGTCACGTCCCAGCGCTTCAGATCAGCCAAGGACATCTGCCCCAGCGGTGTTGCCGCCAGCGCATCGGCCGCGGCATCGAGTCGATCCAGCGCGTCCACGACCTCGCTGGCCACCGTAAGCCCGAGGTGACGCTCCGGCAAACTCATGGCCGGGTTGCGCATCAAGACACCCAGCCACTGTTCTGGCTCGCGCACACTTAACCGAAGCATGCCCGCATGGCGTTCGCTTGCCACCCGGTTCGCCAGCACCCCGGCCCAGGGCAAACCCGGCCGGTAATGCTGCAGGCCAAAAGCCAGCGCGCCAAAGGTACCAGCCATGGCCGACGCGTCAATCACCGCCAGCACCGGCAAACCGAAGCGCTGCGCCAGATCGGCGGCACTGGGCTCGCCGTCAAACAAACCCATCACACCCTCGACGATGATCAAGTCCGCCTCTTGAGCGGCCGCAGCCAGACGCGCCCGGCAATCGGCCTCGCCCGTCATCCACAAGTCCATCTGGTGCACCGGCGAGCCGCTGGCCAGGGTGTGCCAATACGGGTCCAGAAAATCCGGCCCGCACTTGAAGACCCGCACGTTGCGGCCTTGACGCGTATGCAAGCGCGCCAGGGCGGCAGCGACGGTGGTCTTGCCCTGACCGGAGGCCGGGGCGGCGATGAGAATCGCCGGGCAGTGGGTGAAGGACATGGCCCTGCCCTTACTTGGGCTGGTAGCGTAAGGTGATGTAGGCGCTACGGCCCGCCTGGTTGTAGCCGTAGGCGGTCATGTACGCCTTGTCGCCAATATTGTTCACGCGGCCTTCGACGGACCAGTCTTTTGACACCGCGTAATCGGCATGAAGGTCCACCGTTGCATAGCCGGCCAACGGTTGGGTGTTGGTGGCATTGTCGAATCGGTCCGACGCCGCCAAGACCGATGCGCCCAATTTCCATGCCCCAAGTGCGTAGTCAAAGCCGGCGGTCAGCTGTTGATCGGCCCGACGCGGGAGCTTCAGGTTATTGGCTTCATTGCGGGCATCGAGCAAGTCCAGCGCCGCCCTGTAGGTGAATGCATCAATTTGCCCTTCGTAGGCCAGTGTCCAGCCTTCTATGCGGGCGTAGGGAACATTGGTGACGACCGGCACGGTCGTGATGAAGCCCTTGATGCGATTCACAAAATAGGTCAGCTTGACTTCATGGGCACCTGCGTTGTATGCCATGCCCAATTCAGAATTGCGGCCGTACTCCGGTTGCGTGGTGGGGTTGCCCACGAAGAAGGGCGATACAAAGTAAAGCGTATTGAATGACGGCGCTTTGAACGAGGTGCCATACGAGCCAAAGGCACGCCAGTTGGGGCTGAATTTGAAGCCGTAGCCAGCCAGACCGGTGGTGGCGTCGCCGAACTGGGACTCCTGGTCGCGCCGCAGATTGAGCTGCCAGCTGTGCGGGCCTGCCGCGCCAGTCAAGCCCGCCAGCCACGAATTTGTCGTGCGCTGATCAACGGCATAAACCTGGGTGCCGCTCACCTTTTGGACGACCTGCTCGTAGCCCAGCATGACCTTGCCAAGGGGGGTGCCAATTTCGTTCAGCCAGGTCCATTGATCCTGCTGGGTATTGAATTCGGCGGGGTTGGTGCTGGTCCAGCTGGTAGACCGGTCCTCACTGGTGCCAATTGCCAGGCGCGTCTTCACGTTGGACAGAAGCTGTCCTTCGACACCCAGTCCATACACGCTGGTCACGCTATCCGTACGCGCGTCAAACGCGCCTGGACCATTGTCAAAATGGCTCACACCGTCCGACTTGAGCACCCGCGCGTCGACTTTCCAGCCTGGCGCGAGTTTCCAGTCGAGGGCCGCGTTGACCGTGTTCTGGGAAAACGCATCGTTATCGGCGTTGAAGCCGCCGAAGGCCACAAGCGGGTTGGTCGCCGAAAAGCCTTTTTCGCGCATAGTCTGCAGGCCGATGCTGTAAGTCACCTCGGCCGTCCCACCCGACAGGCCCGCCGCAACGTCATGCCGATCGTCGCTGCCAACCGTGACGCTGGCATAGGGATGCAAACCTGGCGTGCCTTTGCGCGTGAAGATCTGGATCACCCCGCCCACCGCGTCACTGCCATACAGGGCAGACGCCGGGCCCTTGAGCACTTCAATGCGTTCTATGCTTTCGAGTGGGATATTGTCAAAATTAGCCGCGCCCGCCGTGGCTGAGCCATATCGCACACCATCCACCAGCAAAAGTACCTGGCGATTTTCAGAGCCACGAATGGAGACGCTGGAGTTTTTGCCCAGCCCCCCATTGGCCCACATTTGTACGCCGCTGACGCGGGCGAGCAGCTCTGGCAAGGTGCGCCCGGTGCCGCGTTCAATGTCCTCCCGGCTGATCACGCTGACATCGCTGATGACGGCATCGGCACGCGACTCGGAACGCGTGGCCGTCACAACTGTTTCCTTGAGTTGCGTCTGCGCGAAAGAGGGGAAGGCTGCGACCACCGCGAGGGAAAATGTGGACGCACGAAACGACACAAATGCACGTACCTGCACGGAAAAAAAACAAGTTTTCATGAGAGAAAATTTCAACAAATGCCCTCACCGTCGTCCCCGACAGTGCATGAGCGTCACGGCAACACGCAAGCGTGCAACCACCGTGTTGGCCGGTATCCGGGCTGGTGGAAGCAACCTCCATCGCCTTCCCAAGCGCTTGTTCAAAACACTCAGTGGCCGTGATGGAAGCGGAATCGCGAAGGATTCGTCCACTTACCGTTGCGGGGGCAGCGCAGGTTAGGTTTGCCGTTGACGGCAATCGCCCTCCTGCTTCCCGTTGAACTGCGGCATGTGAACCACACCGCGAGCACCAACGGGCGGATTCTACCGCCGAATGCGTTGGGTAACCCTACAATGCAAGGCTATGTCGAACCCCTCTCAAATCGACCAAATTGCCGCACGTGTGGAGCGTTTGCTCCTACGTTACGAGGAGTTGCAGCGTACCAACGCTTTGCTCAGCGCGCAGGTCGACTCCCTTGCCCAAGAACGCGATTCCCTCAAATCCCGCCTCGGCGCCGCGCGCGCACGCGTCGATGCGCTGCTGGAACGCTTGCCTGACGCCGTGGCTACCGGTACGCAAAAAGGTAAGGTATGAAACAACTTGAAGTACAAATCATGGGGCAAAGCTATCTGCTGGGCTGCCCCGATGGCGGCGATTCCCGCCTGCTGGAAGCCGTCGAACGCGTGGATACCGCCATGTGCAAAATCCGTGATAGTGGCAAAGTCCGGGCCCGTGACCGCATTGCCGTACTGGCGGCACTGAATCTGGCTTTTGACCTGGCCGACCAGACACGGCCCTCCGCGCAGGCGACGGCCCACGCGCCCCCGCGCCACTTACCAACTGCAGACCCGCACGGCACGCTGCCAGAAAACAACGACCACCTGCTGACCTCTTTGCTGGAACGCCTGGATGTGGCGCTGGGTGACGACGGCCAACTGATTTGAACGAATAATTTTGCTGAAAGCGGGCCCGTCAAGCTCTACAATCTTCATTGTCTGCAGTGCTCATCGGGCTTTATATTTCCTTGAACCAATGCTCTTAGAGCCCGGGCTTGGAACATTGCTGGTCAAGCGTGATCATCTCGCGTTAGATGAACCCAATGTCCAGTTGACCTCGCCCACCTGAACCCCGGTTCAGGATGCCGGTCCGGTGGCATTTGCAGACACCTTTTTTCTCCCCCTTGATGAACCTTGAACCCCTGCTGATTATTGAGCTGGCCCTACTGGGCCTCGGTACCGGTTTTTTGGCAGGCTTGCTGGGCATTGGTGGCGGCATGATGATGGTGCCTTTCATAACCATCATCTTGTCCGGGCGTGGGGTGGGACCTGACTTGGCGGTCAAGATGGCGATCGCCACCTCCATGGCCACGATCATCTTCACCTCGATTTCCAGCGTGCGCGCTCACCACAAGCGCGGCTTGGTGCGCTGGGATCTGGTCAAAGGTCTGGCGCCCGGCATTGTGCTGGGCGGTGCCGTGGCCAGCCTCGGCGTCTTTGCCATCCTCAAGGGTTCATGGCTGGCCCTGTTTTTTGCCGCCTTTGTGAGTTTCTCCGCGACCCAAATGTTTCTGAACAAGAAGCCCGCACCGGCCCGGCAGGTGCCCGGCACGGCCGGCCTCGTAGGTGCCGGCGGCGTGATCGGTTTTCTTTCAGGGTTGGTGGGTGCCGGCGGTGGTTTTGTGAGTGTGCCCTTCATGACCTGGTGCAACGTGGCCATTCATAACGCGGTGGCGACCTCTGCTGCGCTCGGGTTTCCGATTGCACTGGCCAACGTGGTAGGTTATGTCATCAGCGGCCAGGGACTGAAGCATCTGCCACCCCATTCGTTTGGCTATATTTGGCTCCCCGCGCTGGGCGTCATTGCGGTTTGCAGCGTTATGACCGCGCCACTGGGCGCGCGGGCCGCACACCAGCTTCCGGTGAAACAGCTCAAGCGTGTGTTTGCGAGCATTTTGTACTTGCTGGCGGCCTACATGCTCTACAAAGGTCTTATCAGTTTCTGAACGCTATTCTGGCGGCAGGGTCGCCATCAGCACTTCAAACTCGTCCGCCGGCAGTCCGGGTGAGCACAGGTAGCCTTGAAAAGACTCACAATCCAGGCCCGCAAGGTAGTTTCTTTGCGCAATGGTTTCCACCCCCTCGGCGACCACTTTCAATTTAAGACCTCGCGCCATGCCAATGGTGGCACTCACAATCGCTCGGTCGCTCTCGTCTTCGGGCAATCCCATGACAAACGAGCGATCAATCTTGAGCTTGGAGATAGGAAATTTTTTCAAGTAAGCCAGACTGGAGTAACCGGTGCCAAAGTCGTCAATGGACATGACCACGCCGAGTGCTGCCAGTGCATGCAAGCGACCCAAGGCTTCGTTGGCGTCCTTGACCAGAATGGACTCAGTCAATTCCAGCTCCAGAAGGCGGGGGGCCAGTCCCGCACCTTTGAGCACCGCAGCGACAATTTCCACAAAATCAGACTGCTGAAACTGCAGCGCTGACACGTTGATCGACACAATCACCGGTGTGCCGCGGTTTTGCCACACCACGGCTTGTCGTACAGCCTCCTCCAGCACCCAATTGCCAATGGTAATAATGAAGCCGGACTCTTCTGCCAATGGAATAAACAGCGCCGGCGACACATTGCCAAGTTCAGCGTCAGACCAGCGAATCAAGGCTTCTGCACCCAACAAGCGGCCGTTGGCAAGGGAAATCTGCGGCTGGTAATGCAGTCGAAACAAACCCCGCTCCATGGCCTGGCGCATGGCGTGGTCCATCTTCATGCGGGACAGTAAATCGACATTCATCTGCGGCTGATAGAACCGAAAGCTTGCGCGCCCCCGCTCCTTGACCAAGTACATCGCCGTATCAGCACATTTGATCAACTCATCCAGTGACCTGCCATCTTCGGGATACAAGGCGATACCAATACTGCAGCCCACAGAAAAACTCAGTTCATCGATCTGAAACGGTCGCCCCATGATGTCAAGGATGCGACGCGCCAACACTTCAGCACCATGGGCGCCAATCTCCTGAAAGAAAATGACAAACTCGTCGCCACCGAGTCGGCACAGGGTATCGACGTCACGCAAACACCGCTTGATGCGCTCGGCTACCTCGATCAAAACGCGGTCGCCGAAAGTGTGGCCCATCGAATCGTTGATATTCTTGAAACGATCAAGGTCAATAAAGAATACCCCAAACTCCGCACCATTTCGCTCGGCCATGCGCAGGGCAAAATCAACCCGTTGCGAAAGCAACAAGCGGTTGGGCAAACCGGTTAGCACATCGCTGTATGCCAGCTGTTCAATGCGCTTTTGGGCCGCCAGTTCTTCCGTCATGTCTTTGAAGAAACCTATGGTGTGCGACACAGCTCCCTGTTCATCACGCAACAGGGCCCATGAAACCTGCACGGCGCAATCTGCTCTATTTTTTCTTTTGAGCGAAACCTGCCCCTTCCAGAAACCTTCTTCAGCCAACTTCTGCAGGGTACGGGAAATCAACTCGGGGTCATGCGGGTCATGGAACAGTTCGTTGGGCGAAACGCCTATAAATTGAGCCTGGGGTCTTTTCGTCAGCTGTTCGCATACCGGATTGACGGCAAGGATGACAAAGTCGGGGCCTGTGATAAAGATGGCGTCCAGGCTCGATTCAAAAACCTTGGCAGCCAAGCGCAGCCTGGACTCGGCATCAATGCTTTGTGTGATGTCCCGAAAGGAAAATACCCGCCCTGTCGGTTGACCTCTGCTGTATTGTGGTCGTGTCACCCGCTCCAGAACGCGTCCCGAAACAAGTACCAGAACATCGGAGGTTTCCAGTAAGGGGTTGTTGGCGATCTCCAGAAGCCGCTTCTCATAAGGCACGCAATCCAATACACGGCTCGTAAGGTGTCCATGCAAAGCCTTGTCGTTTCTGTTCAGTAGCAGGTGTTCGGGTACGTCCCACAATGCGGCAAAGTGCCGGTTGTAGTTCCGGACGCCGCCATTCAGATCGCTGACCAGAATGCCATCAGCGGTTGACTCAAGTGTGGCACGCAGTTCAGCCACCAGTCGCTCAAGCTCATCTTCGGCGCTGCGTTGTATGCGCAAATCACGTATGCCCACCACATACACTGCGCGATCAGGCTGGGGCCAAACCCGGCTGACACGACGCTCCACCGGCACGGCAATACCATCTGCACCGCGCAACAAGGTTTCCGAGTGAATGCCATCGATAAGACCTGCAGCAATATCTTCCCAGAAAAACTGGTCTTCCGGCGTGGCGGTTAATTCAATGGCGGGTTTGCCGATCAGATCTGCCGGCGCAAGACCAAGCAAATCACCCGCAGCGCGATTGACCGCGAGAATTCGCAGGTTGACCGGATCCACCAGCCAGACAGCCTCCAGCAAGCTTTCAATCAAAGGCCCCCAGTCGGAGGGCGTCAAATCCCCACCTCTGCAAGCGGAGGCTCAATCTCTTGTTCGAAAAAATAACAAACCCGCTGACGGGGCGACAGGTATTCCATGGCGGCCTTAGGCAAACTTGCGGGTTTGAGGCTGCGCCGAATACCGATGTTGGGCGCATGCTCAAGATCCAGAATCAGGGCCTCATGCCTTGAAACATGCGGATCATGCACAAGGACTCGGGGTTTCAGCGGGCGTGAAGAATTCACTGACACCACGAGAGCGAATCGTTCATCGGCAAGTTGCACGATGGAGCCCGGGGGATACACGCCCATCATGCGAATAAAGGCGCTGAGGGCCACGCCGTCATAGCGGGTTTTCAGTTGAGCAAAGATGAGCGATAGGGCCTCATGGGGCGTGATGGCGGCAGCGGGACGACTCGGATTGCATAGGTTTTCGTAGCGATTCACCAGTGCCAGAATCTTTGCGGGCAGGGACATACCATCCCCCTTGAGTCGGATCGGAAAACCGCTACCGTCAACCAGTTCATGATGCTGGGCGATGGCCTGCAAAGCGCCCGACGTCAGGTCCATGCGCTTGGCCAAAGTGATACTCTGCCCAACATGATCCTGATATAACTTGTACTCGGACGAAGAAAAATTCTCTTCCAACCAGCGAACCCTGTCGGGTAACTGAGATTTGCCTATGTCATGCAAAAACGCCGCCATGCCCAGATCGACAAGGTCCGCCTGAGACAAACGGAGAGCCTTTCCGAGCAGCAATGAAATAATCGTCACGTTAACCGGATGCATGGAGGCTTTGTCCCCCATGCCTTCAGAGAGCAAGCGAATGGCAGAGTCACCCTCTCCCAGCATCTCGCCGACAACCGTATTTACCAGGCCAAGACACTGCTCCATTGCCTCGCGTGGTTTTGAGCTGACCAGGGCCACAATCAGCTTGTGCTCACGAATGGTCTCCGCAAAACGGCGCTCGCACATGGCCATATTTCTTTGCTGCGCAGCGAGCAGGTCACGGCTCTGTTTTCCTGCATGAAGTTCTTCTGAATTTGTTTCCTCTATAGCCCGCTTCCCGTCGGCTTCCCCGCTTATGCTGGCCGATTCGGATTCAATAGTCTCTGCACCCGACGATCTATCCGCCAATTCGCTTTTTCCGGGGACGTAGCGAATGCGCTTGAGCCCGAGCTCCTGAATAACCACAATCTGCTTGTCCGAAGAAATTTTGAAACTGCCTTTGGGAAACGGGTGCGACATCCACCCCAGCTCAAGCTCAATAAACATGCCAATTTGCAATTGATGGACTTCAATGAATTCGGTCTGAGCTTCGTTCATGTGCAATTCAATACGGAACCCGGGCCTTTCATGGCCGCAAGTGATAAGAGCCTACATATTTTTTATTGCAGACGTTATCATATTAATGTGAGCGAACCGAGGTGGGCCGTCGATATGGCTGGAAATTCGAGATACGCGGAGTTTGTAGCCGTTGCAGGGCAAGACATGGATTCACGAATGAAAAAAGCCTCTGAATATCTCTACTCAGAGGCTTTTTTCGTTCGTAATGGTCGGTGTGAAAGGATTCGAACCTTCGACCCCTTGCACCCCATGCAAGTGCGCTACCAGGCTGCGCCACACACCGAACTAAGCTTGAATTATAACCGGTAGAAAAACGATATTTCAGAGCGCCAGTGACAGGAGCTCACGAATTTCAAACAGTTCACGTCGCACGAACAACAAGTGATCAGAAACACTATCGGATGACCAGATGGGTTGGCTATCTTCAAAGTCATTCAACTCCGAATCACTGATCTCGATGACTTCGACGCCACTCAACTGCACTTCGCCATTGCTCCTATTGTCACGCTCGGTCTGCAGGATCTCCTGCATCTTATTGCGCGCGCCGCTGATGGTGAACCCTTGGTCATAGAGTAGGTCGCGGATGCGACGGATCATCAGTACCTCATGGTGCTGGTAGTAGCGGCGATTACCACGCCGCTTCATGGGACGCAACTGTGTAAACTCCTGCTCCCAATACCGTAGCACGTGAGGTTTAACGCCACATAAATCACCAACTTCACCGATGGTGAAATAGCGTTTGGCAGGTATGGGAGGAAGGGTTTTCTCCATTGAAATCAATGCTGTAGGAGATAAAGATCAGAGGTTACTCCAAGCCACTACGGTATGTAAAGTCGCAATTAACCCTGAACAGCAAATAAACAGTAGCCGGGACTAAATGTTTGAAGATGGACGGCCTTCGTCCTGGATTTGTTCCTTGAGTTTGTGGCTGGCATGAAAGGTCACCACGCGGCGGGCCTGTATGGGAATGGCCTCGCCGGTTCGGGGATTGCGCCCTGGGCGGGGCGCCTTGGTCCGGATCTGAAAGTTACCAAAGCCTGAAATCTTGACATCGTCTCCCTCAACCAGACTGTCAGAGATCAAGTCAAAAAATGCGTCAATCATGTCTTTTGATTCGCGCTTATTCAGGCCTATCTGCTCAAACAGCAATTCAGCCAGCTGTGCTTTAGTCAGCGCAGGGGTTTCCAGGCTTTCAACCGAGATGTCCATTCAGTCCTTAATTTCGTTTAGCAGTGGGTGACGGTTCAGCCGCGCTGACGGGCACCCAGAGTGCCTGCCAGCGTACTCACCACCGCTTGTACTGCAGAGTCGATTTGATCTTCGGTCAAAGTGCTGTCTTCGCTATTGAGAGTCAGGCGCACTGCCATGCTCTTCTCAAAGCTTGGGACGGCCGTGCCATCTGGATCTTTGGCAGGCTTGGGACGATAGACGTCGAACAGGGTGGCATCGCGCAGCAGGCCGGCCGTAGGCGCAGACCAAACAGCCCCTATCAAGGCCGCGTGAGTGACTTTTTCGTGCACCAGCACCGCGATATCGCGCTCCACGGCCTGATGCTTGGCCACCACCTTGAACACCGGCACCTCGCGCTGCAGCACTGCGTCAAGTTCCAGCTCAAACATGACCGGCGCTTGCGCCAAATCATAGGCCTGACGCCATTGGGGATGCAACTCGCCAACGAATCCAATGGCCATACCTCCTAATGTGACGCGAGCACAACGTCCTGGGTGCATAGCGGGATGCTCGGCGGGTGCAAAGGTCGGCTTAAGCGGGGCCAGCAATGCCTCAATATCGCCTTTGACATCAAAGAAATCAGCACCCTGTTCTTTGCGGCCCCACTGCAGCGCGTCGGCACTACCGCACACCATGCCCGCGACACGCATGGGCTGATGAAAGCCTTCGACCGTGGAGTCGGTATTTTTGATGGACGCATCACGTAAAAATACACGACCCAGTTCAAAAACGCGCACGCGCTGGGCTTTCCTGTCGAGGTTAAACTTCAAAACTTGTAGCAGCGAGCCCAATAGAGACGAGCGCATCACGCTCATTTGGCTGGCGATTGGATTGAGCAGTTTGATGGGACTGGGATTTCCGGCCAGCTCATGCTCCCAACGCTCTTCAACAAAACTGAAGTTGATGGTTTCCTGGTACCCCAGCGCAGCAATGGCGCGGCGCACGGCAAACGGACTGCGCTGCGCCTCGGTGCGAATTTTGGCAGTGATTGGCGCCAAAGGCGGTGTCTGCGGCAGATTGTTGTAGCCCACCATGCGGGCCACTTCTTCAATCAAATCCTCTTCAATTTGCAGATCAAAACGGTAGGACGGTGGCGCCACGGAGATGATGCCATCACCTTGCGTGACCGGCAACCCCAGTCGCGTCAGCGCGTCAACACATTGCGCTTGGGTTAACGGCATGCCAATGACTTTGCTGGCGCGTGCCACGCGCAGGTTGACCGCAACGGGCGCGGGCAGATTCACCTGCAGGTCGTCGATGGGTCCACATGCCGTGTTGGCAGTACCGCAAATGTCAATGATCAGTTGCGTGATGCGTTCAATGTGCTCCACAGTCTGGCTCGGGTCCACTCCGCGCTCAAACCGGTGGCCGGCATCAGTAGAGAAGTTGAAGCGGCGTGACCGGCCAGCGATAGCTTTAGGCCACCAGAAAGCGGCTTCCACATACACATGCTGCGTGTCGTCAGACACGGCAGTAGCGTCACCACCCATAATGCCGGCGAGCGACTCGACCTGCTCCAAGTCGGCAATCACGCCAACTTTATCGTCGACTGTGACCGTGTTGCCATTCAATAATTTGAGTTGTTCACCCGGCTTGCCCCAGCGCACGTCCAAGCCCCCATGGATCTTGTCAAGATCAAAAATATGCGATGGACGACCCAACTCAAACATCACGTAGTTGGAAATATCCACCAACGCCGTGACGCTCCGCTGACCGCAGCGCGCCAATCGGTCCACTATCCACCGCGGCGTACTGGCCCGGGGGTTAACGTGGCGCACAATGCGGCCAGAGAAACGTCCGCACAGATCGGGCGCGCTTATCCTCACCGGTAACTTGTCTGCGCTCCCGACTTTTACGGCTGGAAAGCTGGAGGACTTCAACGGTGCGCCCGTCAAGGCGGCCACTTCTCGCGCAACGCCATAGACACTCAGACAATGAGCCAGATTGGGCGTGAGTTTGAGGGTGAATAAGGTGTCATCTAAATTCAAATGCTCACGTATGTCCTGCCCCAGCGGCGCATCCGCGGCAAGCTCCAACAGGCCACCTTGTTCGTCTGAAAGCTTCAGTTCTCGCGCTGAACACAGCATGCCCTGGCTCTCAACGCCACGCAGCTTGCCCAGGCTGATTTTGAAGGGTTTTCCATCGTCGCCAGGAGGCAACTCCGCGCCGACCAAGGCACACGGCACCTTGATGCCGACGCGCGCATTGGGTGCACCACACACGATATCAAGTAAGGTCGACTGCCCCACATCCACCTTGCACACGCGCAGGCGATCCGCATTGGGATGCTGCACTGCTTCTTTGATTTCACCCACGACGATTTTGGTGAACGGTGGGGCAACGGTCTTGAGTTCTTCAACCTCAAGACCCGCCATGGTGAGCGTCTCGGCAAGTTGTTCGGTGGAAAGGGGTGGATTGCAAAACTCGCGCAACCAGGATTCGGGGAATTGCATGATGAATCTTCGATTTCTTTTTTATTGGAATTGCGACAGAAAGCGGATATCACCGTCAAAAAACAAGCGCAAATCATTTACACCATAGCGCAACATGGTGAGCCGGTCAGGCCCCATGCCAAAGGCAAAGCCAATGTACTTCTCGGGATCCAACCCCATGTTGCGAATCACATTGGGATGCACCTGGCCCGAGCCGGCCACTTCCAGCCAGCGGCCAGCGAGTGGACCGGTCTGGAACTGGATATCAATCTCGGCACTCGGCTCGGTGAACGGGAAAAAACTGGGGCGAAATCGCAGCACCAAGTCGTCCGATTCGAAGAAGGTGCGGCAAAAATCTGTGAAGACAAACTTGAGGTCTTTGAAGCTGACGTTCTCACCTATCCACAAGCCTTCGCACTGGTGGAACATGGGGGAATGCGTGGCATCGCTGTCAACGCGGTAGGTACGGCCAGGCGCAATGACGCGAATTTCAGGCATGGAACCTGAAAACAGTCCTACTGAGGGCTGCCCGGCTTCCGCAGCAGCACGGTGCTGTTTAACATGCTGCACCGCATGACGAATTTGCATCGGGCTGGTGTGGGTGCGCAGCAGGTTGGGTGCACTGACAGAGCCGCCTTCGACGTAGAAAGTGTCGTGCATCGAACGCGCGGGGTGATCTTCAGGCGTATTCAGTGCGGTGAAGTTGAACCAATCTGTTTCGATCTCGGGACCTTGCGCCACCTCAAAACCCATAGAGCCAAAGATGGCTTCGATACGTTCCAAGGTGATCGACACCGGATGCAAACCGCCCTGCCCTCGCTGCCGGCCAGGTAGGGTGACATCAAGGGCTTCGGCTTGGAGCTGAATCTGTAATTCAGCATCAGCGAGCGCTTGACGGCGACTATTCAAGGCAGCTTCGATGGCCTGTTTTGCGAGGTTGATGGCAGCGCCGCGTGACTTCTTCTCATCCACCGGGAGGGCAGCCATGCCCTTCATTAACTCAGTGATGCGGCCAGACTTGCCGAGAAACAACGCTTTGGCGTTTTCCAGGTCTGCGGGAGTGAGAGCCTTCTCAAAGGCTTCTTTTGCGCTGTCAACGACGAAGTTCAACTCGTTCATAATTTCTCTTGTAGTTCCGACATAACTTGAGTACAAGTTAGTCTTCTCTGAAACTGCGTTTTTCAATGAAAAAGGGCTAGCGCTTTTTCAAGCTCTAGCCCTTGTTTCTAATGCACAGAACGTTATCCGAAAGATAGCGAACCGCCGTAAACTCAAGCAGCCAGTTTGGCCTTGACTTGCTCCACGATACCGGCAAATGCGGCCATGTCATGCACAGCGATATCAGACAGAACCTTACGGTCGATCTCGATATTCGCTTTCTTCAGCCCGTTGGCAAATTGGCTGTAAGTCATGCCGCACTGACGCGCAGCCGCATTAATACGGGCAATCCACAACTGACGGAAGACGCGCTTCTTGGTACGGCGGTCACGGTAGGCATATTGCCCAGCCTTCATTACCGCTTCTTTGGCGACGCGGTAGACATTACCGCGGCGACCGCGAAAACCTTTTGCAAGGGCTAAGACTTTTTTATGGCGGGCGCGAGCCGTTACACCACGTTTGACGCGAGGCATGTGATTACTCCTTGTTCGTCGTTAATTAAATACCACGGCCGGGCAACATCTGTGACATGTGACCCATATTGGTCTCGTGTACAGCCGTCGAACCGCGCAATTGGCGTTTATTTTTAGTGGTCTTCTTGGTCAGAATGTGACGCTTGAAGGCTTGACCGCGTTTAACGGTGCCACCTGGACGGACGCGGAAGCGTTTTTTCGCCGCGCTCTTGGTCTTCATTTTGGGCATATTCATGCTCCTTCTTCATTGTGCTCGTGAGGCGTCTGCAAACTATTTACAGCCTTGTTGGCCCCGAGCCACTTTTAAGTGGCGCTTTTTATAGCGTCACTTGCGTGGTGAGTGTTACCTCGCCACCATTCGAAGCGCATGGGTCACACGAACCCAAGCGCCACAAAATTTTTAAGACGTCACCGCTGGCGTGGAATCCACCACCGGCTTCACTGCAATTTTCTTCTTGCCAGGCGCGATCATCATGATCATCTGGCGCCCTTCCAGCTTGGGAAACTGCTCGATCAAGATCAAATCACCCAATTCAGTCCGAATCCTGTTCAGCAAGGCCATACCGATCTCTTGGTGGGTAATCTCGCGTCCCCGAAAGCGCAATGTAATCTTGCACTTATCGCCTTCAGACAAAAAGCGCTTGATATTGCGCATCTTGATGTTGTAATCACCATCATCAGTACCCGGACGGAACTTGATTTCCTTGATTTCGATAACCGTCTGCTTGGCCTTCGCTTCCGCCGCCTTCTTTTGCTCTTGGTACTTGAACTTGCCATAATCCATCAAGCGACAAACCGGCGGAACCGCCGTGGCAGAGATTTCAACCAGATCAACATCCAGCTCACCCGCCATACGCAGCGCCTCCATCAGGCTGACCACGCCAAGCGGCTCATTCTCAACTCCAGAGAGTCGAACTTCCGGAGCCATAATTTCCCGGTTCAGGCGATGTTTGCGTTCTTCGCGGTGACGGCGATCACGAAATTCAGTAGCGATGGTTTAATCCTTCACAAATTCTGCTACGAAAACCGTAGCTAAAACCGATTTATGCACGCGGACAAGCTGCAATCTGGCTTGATACCAGCTTAGACAACAGACTTGTTAGTGATGTCGCTTGCGATTTTTTGCACGAATGCATCGAGAGACATCACACCGAGGTCTTGACCACCCCGGACGCGCACTGCAACGGTACCTGCTGCTTTTTCCTTGTCGCCCACGACAAGGATATATGGCAACTTTTGCATTGAATGCTCGCGTATTTTATACGTTATTTTCTCGTTGCGCAAATCCGTCACGACCCTAAGTTCTTGATTTGGCAGTGATTTCTTCAATATGTCGACAATTTCGCGACAATAATTGGCTTGGGCGTCCGTGATATTGAGCACCGCAACCTGTACCGGAGCCAGCCAGACAGGCAAGGCGCCGGCACTTTCTTCAATCAAAATTCCGATAAAGCGCTCCAGACTGCCGACGATCGCGCGATGAAGCATCACCGGCCGGTGACGGGCGCCATCTTCTCCCACATACTCGGCGTCCAACCGCTCCGGCATCGAAAAATCCACCTGAATGGTTCCGCATTGCCAATGGCGTCCAATCGCATCCTTGAGTGTGTATTCGATCTTCGGCCCATAAAATGCACCCTCTCCGGGTGAAATTTCGAACTCGCAGTCGGATGCCCGCAGACTTTCAATCAAAGCGGCTTCGGCCTTATCCCATACCTCGTCAGAGCCAATGCGCTGCTCCGGACGGGTGGCGATCTTGTAAATGATGTTCTTGAAACCAAAGTCCGTATAGACCTTTTGGAGCAGGCTCGTGTAATCTACACACTCCTGAAGTATCTGGTCTTCGGTGCAAAATATGTGACCGTCATCCTGCGTGAAGCCCCGTACACGCATGATGCCGTGCAGCCCGCCCGAAGGCTCGTTACGGTGGCATTGGCCGAACTCGCCGTAACGTAGCGGCAGATCGCGGTAGCTCTTGATGCCCTGCTTAAAGATCAGGATATGGCCTGGGCAATTCATCGGTTTCAGGGCGTATTCACGCTTTTCCGACTCAGTCGTGAACATGTTTTCACGGTACTTGTCCCAGTGGCCCGTCTTCTCCCACAGCGTCTTGTCCAGCACCTGCGGACCCTTGACTTCCTGGTAACCGTTGTCGCGGTACACCTGACGCATGTATTGTTCAACTCCTTGCCACAGCGTCCAGCCCTTGGGGTGCCAAAACACCAAGCCTGGAGCATGGTCGTCAATGTGAAACAAATCAAGCTCACGCCCAAGCTTGCGGTGATCGCGCTTCTCGGCTTCTTCAAGCATCGTCAAGTGCTGCTGCAATTCATCCTTCGTGGCCCAGGCCGTGCCGTAGATTCTCTGCAGCATTTCGTTGCGATGGTCGCCGCGCCAATACGCACCAGCGAGCTTCATCAGTTTGAAAAATTTCAGCCTGCCCGTGCTCGGCACATGTGGCCCACGGCACAGGTCTTCAAATTTGCCTTCGCGGTACAGGGATACGTCTTCATTGGCAGGAATGCTGGCAATGATCTCTGCCTTGTAATGCTCCCCTAACTCCTTGAAGTACGCCACAGCTTCATCACGTGGCAACACACGACGGGTAATAGGCTCGTCTTTGCCCGCCAACTCGACCATCTGCTTTTCGATGGCAATCAGATCTTCCGGGGTGAATGGTCGCTTGTATGAAAAATCGTAGAAAAATCCATTCTCAATCACTGGACCTATGGTGACTTGGGCTTCCGGGAACAACTCCTTGACAGCGTAAGCCAACAGGTGAGCTGCAGAATGACGAATCACATCCAGCCCATCGGCATCTTTGGCCGTGATGATGGACAAGCGACTATTCGTCTCAATCAGATAACTGGTATCCACCACCTTGCCGTGAACATTGCCCGCCAGCGCCGCTTTGGCCAGACCCGCACCAATGGAAGCCGCGACTTCAGCCACCGTCACCGGACCGGGATAGTCACGTTGGGAGCCGTCAGGAAGTGTGATTTGAATCATGATGAAAAACCAAAAGAATGTGGAGCAAAACAAAAAGCGCGGAACCGGCCGCGCTTTACTATTAATTTTGTAGCTATCAGCGCACAAGGCGCGCGGGCTAACGGCCTGTAAGCTATATAAACTTCGCCGATGTAGTTCGCGGTGTCATAACCAGACTGCCTTTCTCGCTCTTGTTGCAGGGATGAGGCGCCGAGTTTAACAAAAAAGGGCCTGTGCCATCCAAAAATGGATGGCACAGGCCCTTGATCGAATCAGCAATGCTGCTTAGTGGAACTGTTCTTCTTCAGTGGAACCGGTCAACGCGGTCACGCTGGACTTGCCGCCTTGAATCACGGTAGTGACTTCGTCGAAGTAACCCGTGCCGACTTCCTGCTGGTGCGACACAAAAGTGTAGCCACGATCGCGAGCTGCAAATTCGGGTTCTTGCACCTTCTCAATGTAAGCCGTCATGCCGCGCTTGACGTAGTCTTGCGCCAAGTCAAACATGTTGTACCACATAGAGTGGATGCCAGCCAAGGTGATGAACTGGTATTTGTAACCCATGGCGCCGAGCTCTTTCTGGAACTTGGCGATAGTGGCATCGTCCAGGTTTTTCTTCCAGTTAAACGATGGCGAGCAGTTGTACGCCAGCATCTTGCCAGGGTGTTTGGCATGCACGGCATCAGCAAACTTCTTGGCAAATTCGAGGTCAGGCGTGCCGGTTTCGCACCACACCAGATCAGCGTAATCCGCGTAGGCAATGGCGCGGGAGATCGCTTGGTCCATGCCCTTGTTGGTCTTGTAGAAGCCTTCTGCGGTGCGCTCACCGGTCAGGAATGGCTTGTCGTTTTCGTCATAGTCGCTGGTCAGCAAGTCAGCCGCTTCGGCATCGGTACGAGCGATCACCAGCGTAGGCACGCCGCAGACGTCGGCCGCCATACGGGCTGCAATCAGCTTCTGGCAGGCTTCAGCCGTTGGCACCAACACTTTGCCGCCCATGTGGCCGCATTTCTTGACCGAAGCCAACTGGTCTTCCCAATGCACGCCAGCTGCGCCAGCCTTGATCATGGCCTTCATCAGCTCAAACGCATTCAAGACGCCACCGAAACCGGCTTCAGCGTCAGCCACGATCGGTGCGAAGTTGTCGATGTAGCCCTTGTCGCCGGCATCAATACCTCTGGAATGCTGAATTTCGTCGGCACGACGGAAGGTGTTGTTGATGCGTTCAACAACCGTAGGCACTGAGTCCACTGGGTACAGTGACTGGTCGGGGTACATGGACGCATACGAGTTGTTGTCAGCAGCCACCTGCCAGCCGGACAGGTAAATGGCCTTCACGCCAGCCTTGACTTGCTGCATGGCTTGGCCGCCCGTCAGTGCGCCCAAACAATTGACATAGGGCTCAGTGTTCACCAGATTCCAGAGCTTCTCAGCGCCACGGCGAGCCAGGGTGTGCTCGATAGGAAATGAGCCACGCAGACGCACAACGTCAGCGGCGCTGTACCCGCGCTTGATGCCTTTCCAGCGGGGGTTGGTGGCCCAATCTTTTTCAAGAGCGGCGATTTGCTGTTCTCGGCTCAGTTGTTCGGTGATGGTTTGTGGCATGGAATCACTCCTAGGGTTAAGTAAAACAAATCGGTACTGGATCCTGCGTAAGCTCCGTACCTGTCGGTCAATTCTAAGTCTTATAGAAGACTTAAAGGCAATCTTATGTCTTATAGAAGAGTTAATTTAAATTCAATTAAATCAATGGCTTATGATATTAAAATCACAATACGAAAAAACATTTTTCATAACGAGAAAAATTCTCGTGCATTGATGTAGCCACTTTTCGCAATACAAAATTTAATTTTCATATTGCAAAAATATTCTGAAGGGGACGTTCACAATACTTTCTACGGCCTCAGACAGTCGATTTCAAACCGGACTGTCGATTCTTATCCAGGTTGTCTTGGTTTCGGTGTACTTATCAAACGCATGCAGCGACTTGTCGCGCCCCACACCACTTTGGCGGAAGCCGCCAAAGGGCACAGTAATGTCATCTTCGTCATATTGGTTCACATGCACTGTTCCGGCACGCAATGCACGGGCAACACCGTGCGCCTTGTTGAGGTCACGCGTCCACACCGCGGCCTGAAGCCCGTACACGCTCTGGTTGGCCTGACGCACCACCTCTGACGCATCGGTAAAGGACAGCACAGAGAGCACCGGGCCGAAGATTTCCTCGCGCGCGATGGTCATGTCAGCTTTCACACCGTCAAAGATGGTGGGCTGTACATAGCAGCCACCGGTCTCGCGCAAGGCTTGCTCACCACCCGCGATCAGTTGGGCGCCCTCTCTCTTGCCCGACTCAATATAGCGCAACACACTGTCGAGTTGCGTCTGATCCACGATGGCACCCATCACGGTCGATTTATTCAGCGGGTTGCCCGGCTGGTACTGCGGCACCAACGCCAACGCTTTCTCCAGGAAAGCGTCCTTGATGGACGCCTCAACGAACAGGCGCGAAGGTGCGTTGCAGCTTTCGCCCTGGTTGAAAAAGATACTGCTCACGGCTGCTTCGACCGCTCGATCCAGGTTCGGGCAGTCTGCAAAAACAATGTTGGGCGATTTACCGCCAAGCTCAGTCCAGGCGCGCTTTAAGTTGCTCTGTCCGGCCATGACGTGGACCTGTTTGCCCACGCGGGTTGAACCTGTGAAGGCAATGCAATCCACGTCCATGTGCAGCGCCAGCGGAGATCCCGCTTCAGGGCCGTAGCCGGGAACCACATTGAACACTCCGGGTGGAATGCCAGCTGCCAAAGCCAACTCGGCAAGTCGCAGCGCGGTCAGCGGTGATTTTTCACTGGGTTTCAAAACCACCGAGTTCCCTGCCGCCAGCGCAGGCGCGATCTTCCAGGCGGCCATGATCATCGGGTAGTTCCAGGGGACGATCACGCCGACCACGCCCACCGGCTCGCGCGTGATGAGCGCCAACGCGGTGGACGCCGTGGGCGCAATTTCGTCATAGACCTTGTCGACCGCCTCCCCATACCAGCGAATGCAGTTGGCCGCACTGTTCACATCCACCGAGCGAGCGTATTTGACCGGTTTGCCCATGTCCAGCGTTTCGGTCAGAGCTAGTTCGTCGGCATGCGCCAACAACTGGTCGGCGAACTTGATCATCACCCGCTTGCGTTGGGCAGGGCTCAGGCCACGCCAGCGGCGGTCTTCAAAGGCGGCGCGGGCAGCCGCCACTGCGGCGTCGACGTCCACCTCCCCACACCGGGCCACGGCCGTGAGCAGGCGGCCATCGACCGGAGAAATGCAGTTGAAGGTCTGAGCATCCCGTGCGGCAACGCGCTCGCCATTGATGAAAGCGCGGCCGTCGAATTTCAGTTCGGTCATATGTTCCTCCTCAATTCAGCTCATCCACAATTGGGAGCCGCTATTCGGCAGCTAGCCGCCAAGCCGAGGCGCCTGGCGTACATCCAGGGCCGCCAGTTCCGCCCGTGTTGCTGCAGCGACCTCCCGCTCACGCCTGCTGGTCTGCCGCGCTACCCAAATGCTGTAGCTTACGATTGCCACCGTCACGGCGGCGATCAACAGAGTCGCAGCCGCATAAATGGTAGGGTTGATGCCGCGGCGTGCATAGCCGAAGATGACCTGTGGCAAGGTGTTGACACCCGGACCGGAGAGAAATTCGGCAATCACCACGTCGTCGAAGGACAAGGTGAATGACAACAAAAACGCGGCAAGAATGGCCTGGAAAATGTTCGGCACCGTGACGAGGAAGAACACCTGGTGCGGTCTTGCGCCCAGGTTCATGGCAGCCTCCTCGATAGAGCGATCCATCTCCAGCAGGCGCGACTGAATGACCACCATGCCGTAAGCCATGCCGAGCAAGGTGTGGCCCAAGACGATGGTGAGCATGCCGCGTTCCGGCCAGCCGAAGAAATTTTGCGTGCCGACCATCAGCAACAAAAGCGACAGGCCAATGACCACCTCAGGCATGACCAGTGGTGCATTGACCATGCCAGAAAAGATAGTGCGTCCCGGAAAGCGGCGGTAGCGCACCAGGACAAATGCGGCAAAGGTGGCCAGCACGGCCGACAACAGGCCAGTGACCGTTGCCACTTTCACCGACAGCCAGAAGCCCTCGACAAGCTTGGTGTCACGGGTAAGCGCTTCGTACCAGCGCAACGAGAATCCGGTGAACTCAGCATCCTGTCGCGTGCTGTTGAACGAGAACACGATCATGAAGAACAAGGGCAAGTACAAAAACAGATAAACCAATGCCAGCCAGAACTTGCCAAAATTCTTTTCGAAGTAGTTTTTCATGGCTGCCCCATCAGTTCCGGGGTTCGGCAGAATCGCCGGTGTAGTGGTAATAAATGGCCAAAGGAATGACGATCAGCCCGATCATGACCACCGCCAGCGCCGTGGCGCGCGGCCAGTTGTTGCTGGTGAACATTTCGTCCCAAACGACCCGACCGATCATGATGTTTTCTGGGCCGCCAAGCAGCGATGGAATCACAAATTCACCGACTGACGGAATAAAGACCAGCATGAAGCCGGCGATGATGCCGGCCTTGGACAGCGGCACCGTCACCAGCCAGAAAGCCTTAAACGGAGAAGCGCCCAGGTCGTAGGCCGCTTCCAGCAAGCGGAAATCCATCTTCACCAGGTTGGCATACAGCGGCAGGATCATAAATGGCAGGTAGACGTAGGTCATGCCCACGAGCATGGAGATATCGGTGTAAAGCATGAGGATTGGCTCATCGGTCAGCCCCAGCAACATTAGCGTTCGGTTGAGCACACCCTGGTCCGCCAAAATGCCTTTCCATGCATAAACACGCAGCAGAAACGAGGTCCAGAATGGCAGCATCACCATCATCAACAAGGCAGGACGCACGCTGGCTGGCGACCGTGCAATGAAGTAAGAAAACGGATAGCCAACAACGAGACATAACACCGCAGTGCAAAGCGCATACCAGATCGAACGCACATAGGCTTCGGTGTAGATGGTCTTGAACAGGGCGCCGCCGTCTGCAGTGCGAAAAATTGACAGGTAGTTTTCGTATTTAAGCTTGAGCAGGCCAGTTTCAGTATTCCAAATGGGTTTGAAAGGTGCAATGTCGTTGCCCATGTCCACGAAGCTGATGTAGAGCAGGATCAGGAAGGGCAAAAAGAAGAAAAGAACCAACCACGTGTAGGGCACGCCAATAACGAAACGTCTGCCGGGCTTGGGAATTGAAAGTCTGGCCATCGAGTTTCTTTCAGTCGCGCAGTACGACGCCGGCGACATCACTCCACCAGAAAAAGACGTTGTCTTCCCATGTGATATGGCTGAGATCCTGGCGTGTGGTATTGACCTCGGTGATCTTCACACGCGAGCCATCGCTGGCAGTCACGATGTAGGTGTTATAGGAACCGAAATAAGCAATTTCATTGACTCTGCCTGTGAACACATTCCTGTCAACAGCCGGCCGCTCCTTGCTGATTTGTATTTTTTCAGGCCGCACCGCAATCGCCAGCGGCATGTTGAGCGTGCCGCTCACCCCGTGCCCCACCTGGATCTCACCTATGCCTGTAATGGCGGCGCAGTGATCAATCTCATCCACGCTGAGTCGCCCCTCAAACAGATTGACGTTGCCGATGAAGTCGGCAACGAAACGATTGGCCGGATGCTCGTAGACCTCCTCCGGTGTGCCGACCTGCAAGACGCGGCCTTTGCTCATGACCGCGATGCGACCGGCCATGGTCATGGCCTCCTCCTGGTCGTGCGTCACCATGACACAGGTCACGCCCACTTTCTCGATGATATTCACCAATTCAAACTGGGTTTGTTCACGCAATTTTTTGTCCAGCGCGCCAAGCGGTTCGTCGAGCAACAGGAGCTTCGGTCGTTTTGCCAGACTGCGCGCCAGTGCCACCCGCTGCTGTTGCCCTCCAGACAGTTGATGTGGTTTGCGCTTGGCGTAAGGCCCCAACTGAACGAGATCGAGCATCTCACCCACCCGTTGGGTGATCTCGGCTTTGGGCAAACCTTCGCGTTTGAGCCCAAATGCTATGTTCTCCCAAATATCAAGATGCGGGAATAAGGCATAGGACTGAAACATCATGTTGATGGGACGATCGTAGGGCGGCAGGTTCGCCACGTCCTGCCCACCAAGCAAAATGCGCCCCGCAGTCGGCTTTTCAAATCCCGCCAACATGCGCAGCAAGGTCGACTTGCCACAACCGGAACTGCCCAGCAAGGCGAAGATTTCGCCCTTGTCGATGGACAAGGAAACTTCGTCCACGGCGACGGCCTCGTCGAAGCGTTTGACCAACTTCTCTGTGACGAGATAGCCCTCTTTTTCAACCTTGTCTGCCATGTAGCCAACCTCTGTTTTCATCAATCAAAAACCAAAAAGGGCTGTTTGTACCGCATGTACAAACAGCCCTTGATTCAGTCAGAACCGGTGATTACTTGCCTTTTTTGAAGCTGTTATAGGCGTTGGCCATGGCTTCGCGGGCTTCATTGGTGAAACTGCTCGGGGGAATCATCTTCGCGAAGTAATCCGGTTCAACAAAGATGGTTTTATTGCCGGCAATCTCAGGTTTGATCTGCGCAATAGCCGCCTTGTTGGCCGTGGGGTAGTTCATCTCGTTGGACATGAGTGCGGCATTTTCGGGGCGCAGGTAGAAGTCGATGAAGGCGTGGGCATTGTTGGGGTGCTTGGCGTCCTTCGTGAGGGCGATGGTGTCAAAAAAGATCAGCGCACCAGTGCTGGGCAGCAGCGACTCGATGACGTCCTTGGAACCATTGTCCTTGGCCCGACCCGCGGCGATGTTGATATCACCCGACCAGCCAACGGCCACACAGGCCTTGCCACCAGCGATGTCATCGATCATGGTCGCACTGAACAGGCGCACATCCTTGCGCACTTTGGCCAGCATGGCCGTCGCGGCCTTGTAGTCCGCTGGATCATTGGAGTATGCATCCTTGCCAATGTAATGCAGCGCCGCCGGGATGATCTCGGTGGGTGAATCCAGATAGGCGATACCACAGGACTTCAGCTTGGCTGTGTACTTGGGATCAAACACCAAATCCCAGGCGTTTTCAGGCATGGGCATGCTGCCCAGGGCTTTGGCCACCTTGGTTTTGTTGATGCCCACGGTGGTGAAACCCCATGCCCAAGGCACCAGGTATTTATTGTCGGGATCAGCCTTGACCAGGGTGCCCATGATGGCGGGATCCAGATTGGCCAGGTTGGGAATCTTCGACTTGTCCAGTGGCTGCAGCAAGCCGCCTTCGATTTGGCCTTTTGCAAATACGCTGCCGGGCACCACGATGTCGTAACCTGTATTGCCCGCCACCAGTTTCGCGTGCAGCGCCTCATTGGTCTCAAAGGTGTCGTAGTTGACCTTGATACCCGATTCTTTCTCGAATGCAGCAATCATTCCCTCGGGAACGTAATCAGGCCAGTTGTAGATGTTGAGCACTTTTTCTTCGGTGTTGACTGGAGCTGCGGCGGGCGCACTGACCACCGGTGCTGGCGCAGCCGCAGGCATCGGCGGCTCTTCTTTTTTGCCACAGGCAGCCAGAACCACCGCAGACAGCGCAAACGACCACAAGTACTTTTTTATCATGTCAGGCACTCCGTTTAAAAGATTTGAGAATTAAAAACTATAGCGCATGTCATGCAAAAAACAGACCAGAAAGACAAGGGAATGCTCAAAGAAGTCCTTTTTCCTTCAAGTCTTTGTGCGTCAAGTCCAGCGCGAGCCGGATCAAGCGCATCATTTCGTCAATATCTGAGGTCGTCATCACCAAGGGTGGTGCAATGATCATCCGATCATCCACGGCACGCATGATCAGGCCATTGCGGAAACAATGGCCCCGGCATACCATACCCACAAGCGTTGCATCGGAGCCGAAGCGCTCCCGGGTCTGCTTGTTCTTGACCAGCACCAGCCCGGCCATGAAGCCACAGGTCTCGGCCAAGCCGACCAGCGGATGTTCATTGAGCTCGGCATAGCGCCGGGCGAAATACGCACCCAGCTCGCCCTTGACCCGCTGCGGCAACTGCTCCCGCTCCATGAGGTCCAGGTTGGCCAGGGCCACGGCGCAAGCCACCGGGTGGCCACTGTAGGTGTAGCCGTGATTGAACTCGCCACCTTTTTCGATCAAAACCTCAGCCACACGGTTGCCGACCATGACACCGCCCAAGGGGATGTAGCCGCTGGTCACGCCTTTGGCAAAGGTCACCAGATCGGGTTTGTAGCCAAACTTCTCATACGCAAACCAATGCCCAACCCGGCCAAAGGCACAAATGACCTCGTCACTGATCAACAAAATACCGTACTTGTCCACGATCCGCTGGATTTCAGGCCAGTAGGTGGCAGGCGGAATGATGACACCGCCCGCCCCTTGCACCGGCTCGCCAATAAAGGCGGCCACGCGTTCAGGCCCCACCGCCAGGATTTTTTCTTCCAGCCATCTGGCCGCGCGAAATCCAAATTCGTCCGCGGTTTCACCCGGCAAACCTTTCTCAAAAAAGTAGGGTTGCTCGATGTGCGTGATGTTGGGTATAGGCAAATCGCCCTGCGCATGCATGCCCGTCATGCCGCCCAGCGACGCGCCGGCCATGGTGCTGCCATGGTAGGCGTTCATGCGGCCGATGATGACTTTGCGCCGGGGTTGACCCAGCAGATCCCAATACCGGCGCACCATGCGCACATTGGAGTCGTTGCTTTCACTGCCGCTGGACGAATAGAACACATGCTCGAAGCTGCGCTCGCCCACTTTTGGTGCGAGTGCAGCCAAACGTGCCGCCAGCTTCACCGCAGGCACATTGGTCGTTTGGAAAAAGCTGTTGTAAAACGGCAGCGTCATCATTTGCTGATAAGCCGCATCCGCCAGCTCTTTGCGTCCGTACCCTACGTTGACACACCACAGGCCACTCATGGCATCGAGCATCTTGTCGCCTTCGGAATCCCACACATAGATGCCCTCACCCCGGGTAATGACACGCGCACCGCGGGCAGCCAAGTCCTTGAAGTCGGTGAAGGGGTGCAGGAAATGCGCGCTGTCCAATGCCTGGATGTCGCGGGTGCTCAGGGTTTGCTTGTCGTTGATCGCATTCATATCGCGGGTCCTCGTCTGGGTATCAATGGATCGGTGGTTTAGACATGCAGAAGCAGGTGCTCGCGTTCCCAAGGCGAAATCACCTTCATGAACTCGTCGAACTCCAGCTCCTTGATTTCGGAGTAAACCGTGATGAACTCCTTGCCCAAGACCTCGTGCAAATCCGACTCGCGGCGCAGCCAGTCCAGGGCCTCCCCCAAGCTGCGCGGAAGCGCATACGGCGCCAGATAAGCATCCCCTTTCATTTCAGCTTTGGGTTTGATCTTGTTTTTCAGCCCCAGATAACCGCAGGCCAGGGTCATGGCCATGGCCACATAAGGGTTCGCGTCGGCACCAATCACCCGGTTTTCAACACGGCGCGCCTCGGGCGATGAAATCGGTGAGCGAATGCCCACGGTGCGGTTGTCGTAGCCCCACTCAATGTTGATGGGTGCGGCCGTGTTGCGCGACAGGCGGCGATAACTGTTGACGTAAGGCGCCACCAGCACCATCGCTGCCGGAATGTAGCGCTGCAAGCCGCCGATGTAATGCATGAAGGCTTCCGAGGGCGAGCCATTTTCATTGCTGAAGATATTCTTACCTGTTGTTGTGTTCAAGATACTCTGATGCACGTGCATCGCGCTGCCCGGTTCGCCCGCGATTGGCTTGGCCATAAAGGTGGCGTACATGTCGTGCCGCAATGCCGCCTCACGCACCGTGCGCTTGAAAAAGAACACCTCATCCGCCAGCCCCAGCGGTTCAGCATGGAAGAAATTGATCTCCATCTGGCCCGCGCCTACCTCGTGAATCAAGGTATCGACATTCAGCTCCATCTTGTCGCAGTAGTCGTAAATCTCCTCAAACAGCGGATCGAATTCATTCACGGCATCAATGCTGTAGGCCTGGCGGGAGGTCTCGGCACGCCCGCTTCGGCCAATAGGTGGCTTTAACAAGGTATTGGGGTCAGTGTTGCGGGCGGTCAAGTAAAACTCCAACTCGGGTGCGACGATGGGTTGCCAGCCTTCCGCCGCAAACAAGTCACACACCCGGCGCAACACGGTTCGGGGTGCAAAGGGAACCAGATTGCCCTGGTGGTCAAAACAGTCATGAATCACCTGGGCCGTCGGGTCGGTCGCCCAGGGAACGATGCGCACCGTCGAGGGGTCCGGGCGCAGCTGCATGTCCTTGTCGGTGGGATCAATCACGTCGTAATAGGGGCCGCTTTCAGGAAACTCGCCCGTGACACCCATGGCCACAATGGCCTGCGGCAAACGCATGCCGCGGTCTTCCGTGAACTTGCCCCGAGGCAAAATTTTGCCGCGGGCCACACCGGTCAAGTCGGGCACCAGGCACTCCACCTCGGTGACCCGGCGCTCATTGAGCCATTGCTCCAGGTCGTTGAAGTTCATTGATTTTTTTTCGTTCATGAATTACTCCCGATTGCGGTTGACTGCGCCTGCGCCCATGGACGCAAGCCATGTGCCAGGCGTGCGATGCACTGTCCGTGCAGGTAGTTGACCTGAGCCGATTCGGCCCCGTGCCCATGGGGTGAACGCTGAGCCTTTGATGAGCCTGACATCATGGTGGGGCGCGTATTTATCGCCCAGCACCAGATAGGGCATTTTGTGATCGGCATCACCTAACGGACGGTGGTCCATGGGAGCCAAACCAGGCAGGGCCGCTTTGTCATAAACGTCTCCGTTTTACTTGTCTCATTGTGCCGCGAAATTGGTTCACAATGGGAGCCAGTTAAGCCAAGTGCATGGTGCCACTTGGAATACCAAAAAATCCAGACTGCTCTCAACACCTTGACCCTGCATGTCGGCCCATCATGCTTTCAGAACTCTTGCTGACTGACATAGCGCGGCTGAGCGCGCAAAGCAAGCTGCCTCTGCACCGGCAGCTGTATGAAGCGCTGCGCCGCGCCATTCTGGATGGCAAACTGTCAGCGGGCGATCGTCTGCCCTCCAGTCGTGAACTGACGCAGGACTTGAATTTGTCGCGCAACACAGTGGTGGCGGCACTCAGCCAGCTTGGCGTCGAGGGCTACCTGGTGAGCCGTGTTGGCAGCGGCACTTATGTGAATGACAGCGTCCCGAAGTCAGCCCCTTGCCGGCACCCGCCCCATGCGATCCAAACCGCAAAACTATCCCGGCGCGGCCAGTCACTGGCGACAACCTTCTGTGCGGACAAGCTCGAAGTGCAGCCGTTTACGCCCGGCATCGCCGACTTCAGCGTATTTCCGGTGGCGCTGTGGCAGCGCCTGCAGAATAAACACTGGCGGATGACCTACCCCGACATGCTCGACTACAGCTACTCGGGGGGCTACGCCCCGCTGCGCCGGGCGGTAGCCGATTACCTGCGGGTATTTCGCAGCGTGACGCTGGAGGTTGACCAAGTCATTATTACCAGCGGCACCCATCAGTCGCTGGAACTGTGCGCCCAGCTGCTGGCCGATCATGGCGACACCGTCTGGCTGGAAGACCCCGCCTATTGGGGCGCCGTCAAGGCTTTTATGGCGACGGGCCTCAACCTGCATCCGGTGGCGGTTGACCAGCAGGGAATTGCGCCCCGGATAGAGGATGAAGCCACGCCCCCGCGACTGATCTACCTGACGCCTTCTCACCAGTACCCCATGGGCGCGGCCATGTCGCTGGCGCGCCGTCACCAGATTTTGTCGATCGCCCGAAAGCACAAGGCCTGGATTCTGGAAGACGACTACGACAGCGAGTTCCGTTTCAGCGGCCCCCCGATTTCATCCCTGGCTGGTCTGGATGCGGACGAACGCGTGCTCTATATGGGGTCGTTTTCCAAGGTGCTCTACCCTGGCCTCAAGCTGGCTTATCTGGTGGTACCCAAGGGTCTCGTGGCATCGTTTAAACAGGCGCATTACGACCTCAACCGGCCCGGCCAGATGCCGCTGCAAGCCGCCCTGGCGGAATTCATCGAGATGGGGCACTTCGCCAGCGCCCTGCGCCGTACCCGCCAGAGCTACGCCGAACGCCGCCATTGCCTGCTGGAGGCACTCAAACCCTGTTTGGGCGCTCAGGCCTACATCAGTGGCGCGGAACAAGGCCTGCACCTGTGTTTGCGCCTGCCTGCCGCTGTGGACGACAAAGCGTTGGCCGATCGCATCAGCCAACAGGGCCTCACCGTGCGACCCCTGTCGGCCTACTGCCTGAAGCGCAAGGATGCCAAAGGACTGGTGATCGGTTACGGCTATGCACCGCTGGCTGAGATTGAACGCTGTGGCCCCCTGCTGGCCCGTGCTGTGACAGACTCGCTGACAAGAACTTAAAACGCGTCCCGCAAGCGGAAGAACAAGGTACCCAGCACGAGGCTGGGCGTGCGCAAAAAAGCGCCACCCGGAAACGCGCGATGCTGCAAGGCAGCAAACACATCAAAACGCCCGGCCTGCCCTGCTACGGCCTCCGCCACCAGACGGCCAGCCAGGCCCGTCAAAGCGACGCCATGGCCGCTGAACCCATGCAGGTAATACAGGTTGTCGCCCAAGCGCCCAAAGTCAGGCGCGCGGTTCATGCTGATATCGACAAAACCACCCCATACGTACTCAATGGGAACACCCTGCAACGCCGGAAAAACCTGCCGCATGCGTTGGCCCATCACGACCTCCAGATTGCCCGGCGTGCGGGTGGTGTAACTGACCCGGCCGCCAAAGAGCAGACGGTGGTCGGCACTGAACCGGAAGTAATCAAGCACGAAGTTGTTGTCGCACACAGCGGCGTTGCTGGGGATCAGACGCTGGCACAAGCCCGGTTCAAGCGGGGCCGTTGCCACCATATAGGTGCCCACCGGCATGATGCGCGACGCGATGTCCGGCGCCACGCGCGGCCCATATTCGCCCAGCGTGCAATTGCCCGCCAGCACACCGAACTGTGCCGTGACAAGGCCCGCCGCCGTGTGGGCGGTCAAGGTGGCGCCGCGCTGAATTTTCAGCACCGGCGACTGCTCGTAAATGCGGACCCCCAGCGAACGTGCCGCCTCGGCCAGCCCCAAGCCATACTTCAGCGGATGAAGATGACCGGAGGTCAGCTCAAATGCGGCCGCGCAGTAGCGCTGGCTCGCGATATGGCGTTGGGTATCTGCACCGCGGGCGAAAGCGCAGGCAAAACCATAGTCGCGCTCCATGGCTTGCACGTCGGCTTCCAGCGCACGAGCCTTGCGCGGCGAGTCGGCAACGTGCAGATAGCCCGACTTGCGATCGCAGTCAATCTGGAACCGGGCGATGCGTTCATCCATCAGCTGAATGCCCTCCAGCGACATGTCCCAGGCCAAACGCGCGTCGGCGCGACCGAGTTGCCGCTCAAACGGCTCTTGTCCGCTGGCATAACCCACGAGGGCCTGACCACCGTTGCGCCCCGAGGCACCGCTGCAAATCCGATCGGCCTCCAGCAGCACCACGCTGAAGCCGCGCTGTGCGAGTTCAATCGCCGCCGACAAGCCCGCGAACCCGGCCCCGACAACGAGCACATCGGCGTTGACTGCGCCTTGCAAGGGCGGTTCGGACGGCAGTCGCTGCACACTGGCCTCGTAATAGCTTCTTTGCTTGAGCTGGGTATCCGAGTTGAGCAGCATGGTCAACATTCCACAGACCCTTGATGGGCGATGTCTGACCTTAACGCCAGTTGCACGCCCCAACAGGTGCCAATTTATGCAGTGAGCGGCAAGCCACTGTCGCCTGATCGACCCATGCGCAGGCGTCAGGCATGATGCAATCCTTCGACATTTACCCAAGCAAGCGCCTGCCATGGCACCCGCTTCAAACGCCTTGACTACTACAAAACACCGCCTCACAGCCTATGGCCTTCTGGCCCTCAGCATGTCGCTGGTTGGCAGTTATGTCGCCCTGTCAAAACCGCTGGTGGCGGCGCTGCCGGTATTTTTGCTGGCCTGGATGCGTTTTGGCATCGGCGGACTCGCCATGCCGCACTGGCTGAAAAAACCAGTCGGAGAGCCGCCCATGACCGGTGCGACCCGCAAGCTGGTGTTTCTGGAGTCCTTGCTGGGCAACTTCTTATTCTCCATCTGCATGCTCTACGGCGTCAGCATGACCAGCGCGGTCTCGGCGGGCGTCATCATGGCCTCCATCCCGGCCGCGGTCGCGCTGATGAGCTGGTTCTTCCTGCGTGAGCGCATAGGCCTTCGGGTCTGGGCCGCGATTGCCTGCGCAGCCTTCGGCATAGGTTTGTTTTCGCTATCAAAATCAGAGCTGCCTGCGCAATATACACGAGGGCTAGAGGCTGATTTAGCGTATAAAAACATGCTGTGGGGCAATCTGCTGGTGTTTGCCGCCGTGTTGTGCGAAGCCGCATACGCCGTGATCGGCAAGAAGCTCACAGGCACCCTGAGCGCAAAACGGATCACCGCGCTGATCAACCTATGGGGCTTTGTGTTGATGACGCCCCTGGGCCTCTACATGGCCTTGCAGTTCGACTTTGGCACCGTGACCTCAGGTACCTGGCTGCTGCTGGTCTTCTACTCGCTAGCGGCCAGCGTGTGGACCGTGTGGTTGTGGATGACGGGCCTGCAAACCGTGCCGGCCGCGAAGGCCGGGGTGTTCACCGTCATGCTGCCCATCTCGGCGGCACTGGTCGGCGTGTTCGCCTTGGGCGAGACGCTGCGTGGCGTGCAGCTGCTGGCGTTCGGTATCGCCATGATCGGCGTGGTGCTGGCCACCCTGCCCGCCCGCGCCAGCTTCACACCTGCCAGTGCTAAGTCAGACGGCGCGCACTGAGCACGATGCCATCTTCGTCCGCATAAAGCCAATTGCCGGGACGCACCCAGACGCCCTGGAGCTGGACCGCCATGTCTGTCTGGCCTTCATTGCGTTTCTCCGTCGGCAGCGGCATGCTCGCCAGGGCACGAATGCCCACATCGAGCACAGCCAGTTCGGCCACGTCGCGAACACAGCCGTCAATCACCACGCCAGCCCAGCCGTTTTTGGCCGCCGCTGCGCCCAAGTTGCCACCCAGCAAGGCGCGGCGCAAAGACCCACCGCCATCGACCACCAGCACTTTGCCAATCCGCCCGGCCGGTGTCTCCTCGAAACCCACCGAATCCAGCGCCGCCTTGACCAGCGTGTTGTCCTCGAAGCATTTGAGGGTCACGACAGGACCGCAAAATCTACGCACGGCACCAAAGTCCCGAAACACCGGCGGCAAAACCTGGAAGTCGCCGGACGAATCGTTTTTGTGGGCGTCGCACAGGTCGCAAGTGGCAAATGATGAAGTCATGGTTGGGTTCCTTTGGTTGGCAAAATTGTAGAGCGTCAGACCAGCCCGTCGCGAGACGCAAGGGCATGCAACAGCCTCTCGTAACGCCGTGTGGATGGCGGCATCAACGGCCCTTCGCGAACATTTTGTTGCACCCCCCGCGACTCACATTCGTGCCTCAGAGGGAAAACCACGCAAATCACCTATGAAAAAACAACATTCTCCAGTGAAATAAACGATTTGCCCCTAGGAAACACCCACATTCTCCAGTAGCATCCTGTTTGCCAGTGAAGAAGCAGTTTTTCTCTGGTGATTAATCAACTTCAAGAAGGACAATAAATCATGGCAACTGCAAAAAAAGCACCGGCAAAGAAAGCTGCACCTGCAAAAAAAGCAGCACCGGTCAAGAGCGCGGCTCCTGCAAAGAAAGTCGCACCTGCCAAGACCGTAGCCGCCAAGGCGCCGGCCAAAAAGGCAGCGCCAGCTAAAAAAGCTGTGCCTGCCAAGAAAGCGGCTCCGGCTAAGAAAGTCGCTGCGACCAAAGCACCCGCCAAGAAGCGGACTGCCAACGCCGCGTTCATGAAAGCACTGACGCCCAGCGCCGCTCTGGCTGCCGTAGTGGGTGCAAGCCCACTGCCACGCACCGAGGTGGTGAAGCAGCTGTGGGTTTACATCAAGAAGAACAAGCTGCAAGACGCCATCAACAAGCGCATGATCAATGCCGACGCCAAACTGAAGGAAGTCTTCGGCAAGGTGCAGGTATCCATGTTCGAGATGGCTGGCCTGATCGGCAAACACCTCAAGTAATCAGCCCCTGCTGTTTACTTCAAAAGGCCGGCGCAAGTTGGCCTTTTTTTGTTTCAGGACAAGGATTTTGGTGTGGGTGGTACACGAGGGTTTATCCGAGGTAAATAGCGCCATTTTCTGACCATAAGCTCTACCGGAGCTTGCTAGAATTCGACGCAATCCTGACTATCAGGTCAAGATTTTTTCATCTCCCTTCTCATAAGGCACTTCGAGTTCGCCCTTCACCCCCCAAACAATGCTGCGCTTTCTCTTAACCCGCTTCAGCCTGATCATTCCGACTTTCATCGGCATGACGCTGGTCGCGTTCTTTCTGATTCGTCTGGTGCCGGGTGACCCGATCGAGACCCTGGCCGGCGAGCGCGGCATTGACGCAACACGCCATGCGGCACTGCTCAAGGAATACGGGCTGGACCAACCGGTCATCGTTCAATACGGCATTTACATCGGTCGCGTGCTGCAAGGTGATTTGGGAAAATCCATCATCACCCACGAGCCGGTGCTGAATGAATTCATGTCGCTCTTCCCCGCGACGATTGAACTGGCGGTATGTGCCATTCTGTTCGCACTCCTGCTGGGCATACCGGCCGGCATTCTTGCGGCAGTAAAGCGCAACTCCGTGCTGGACCATGGCGTCATGGGCGTGTCGCTCACCGGTTATTCCATGCCCATCTTCTGGTGGGGTCTGCTGCTGATCCTGCTGTTCTCCGTGCAACTGGACCTGACGCCGGTGTCTGGGCGCATATCGGTCATGTACTTCATTGAGCCCGTCACGGGCTTTTTATTAATCGACACCTTGCTGGCGGGTGACAAGGGGGCGTTCTGGTCGGCCCTCACTCACCTGATCTTGCCCACGATTGTGCTGGGGACCAATCCGCTGGCCGTGATTGCCCGCATGACCCGTTCCGCCATGCTTGAAGTGCTGGGCGAGGACTACATTCGTACCGCACGCGCCAAGGGCCTTTCTCACTTGCGGGTAGTCGGTCTTCATGCATTTCGCAATGCGCTTATTCCGGTGGTAACGGTTATCGGCCTGCAGGTGGGCGTGCTATTCACCGGCGCCATCCTGACCGAAACCATCTTCTCCTGGCCCGGGGTTGGCAAGTGGCTGATTGAAGCCATCGGCCGGCGCGACTATCCCGTGTTGCAGGGCGGCATGCTGCTTCTGGGCGCTATCGTGATGGCGGTCAACCTGCTGGTCGACGTGACCTACGGCATCATCAACCCGCGCATAAGGCACTAGCGGTGAATACAACTGTTCTGAATCCCGCCGCCGAACCACCCCACCCGCTGCGTGAGTTCTGGAGTTACTTCAGCGCCAACAAGGGGGCCGTAGCAGGCCTGGTGATCGTTGCGGTGGTGTTGCTGATGGCGGCTTTTGCCCCCTTCATCGCGCCCTATGCGCCGGACCTGACCGACCCCAGTGTATTTTTGACGCCACCGTTCTGGCAGGAAGGTGGCTCCAGCGCGCACTGGCTGGGTACCGATGCCATTGGCCGCGACATTTTGTCGCGCATCATTTTTGGCGCGCGTCTCTCGCTGGCGATTGGCCTGGCGGTAGTGGCCATCTCCGTCGTGATAGGCACCATTCTGGGATTGACCGCGGGTTATTTTCGCGGCCTCTTCGAGATTGCGGTCATGCGCTTGATGGACATCATCCTGACCCTGCCCAGCCTGCTGCTGGCGATTGTGATCGTGGCCATTCTGGGGCCGGGCCTGATGAACGCCATGCTGGCGGTGGCGGTGGTGGTGTTGCCGCACTATGTCCGCATCACGCGTGCCGCCGTGATCTCGGAAACGTCGAAAGACTACGTCACCGCCGCACGCATGAATGGCGCCGGCCATCTGCGCCTGATGTTCAATGAAGTCCTGCCCAACTGCACGGCGCCGCTGATCGTGCAGGCGTCCCTGGGTATTTCGACGGCGATTCTGGATGCGGCCGCGCTGGGCTTTTTGGGCCTGGGTGCGCAGCCGCCCTCACCCGAATGGGGCACCATGCTGGCCGACGCGCGCGAGTTTGTGCTGCGCGCATGGTGGGTTGTGACCTTCCCCGGCCTGGCGATCCTGATCACCGTGCTGGCCTTCAATTTGCTGGGCGATGGCCTGCGCGACGCATTCGACCCCAAGCTGAAGCGCTGAAAGAAATCTCTCATGGCCCTTCTTGAAATTGAAAACCTGTCGGTCGAGTTTCCCTCGAAAAACAGCGTGATGCATGCCGTTGACGGCGTCAGCCTGTCGCTGGAAGCCGGTGAGGTGCTGGGCATCGTGGGCGAATCCGGCTCGGGCAAAAGCGTCACCATGATGGCCCTGATGGGCCTGGTGTCCTACCCCGGCCGCGTCACGGCCGACAAACTGCGCTTTGACGGCCATGACCTGCTGGCCTTGACGCCGAATGAGCGCAGCAAGCTCACCGGCAAAGACGTGGCGATGATTTTCCAGGACCCCACCACCAGTCTGAATCCCTGTTTTACCGTGGGCTTCCAGCTGGCCGAGACACTCAAGCTGCACCTGGGCCTGGACGCCAAGGCCGCCAAACGCCGCTCCATCGAGCTGCTGGAGCAGGTCGGCATTCCTGCACCCGAGAGTCGCCTCAAGGTCTACCCGCACCAGATGTCGGGCGGCATGAACCAGCGCGTCATGATCGCCATGGCGATTGCCTGCAACCCCAAGCTGCTGATCGCCGACGAACCCACGACGGCGCTGGATGTGACGATTCAGGCGCAGATTCTGGATTTGCTGCGCAGCCTGCAGAAGGAACGCGGCATGGCGCTGGTGCTGATCACGCACAACATGGGCGTGGTGTCCGAGATGGCCCAGCGCGTCGCCGTGATGTACGCCGGCCAGATCATGGAAGAGCGCAGCGCCCACGACTTGTTTGCAGCGCCGCAACACCCCTACACCGAAGCGCTGATGGCCGCCCTGCCCGAGCGCAGCGACGGCCTGACCCGCCTGGCCACCATCCCCGGCATGGTTCCTGGTTTGTATGACCGGCCCAGCGGCTGCCTGTTCGCACCACGTTGTGCCTATGCCGCCGACAGCTGCCGCGCGCAACGGCCGCTGCTGCGGCCCTGGCAAGAGGGTATGGTGCGCTGCCTGTTCCCTTTGGGTGAATCGCACGGCCAAGCCTCTGGCCAGCAGAAAAAATCGCCAGCGGGGACGACGTCATGATCACCATGGCCGTCAAATATCCGGCGAGCGACACGCCGGTGATCGTCGCCAAGGACTTGAAGCAGGTCTATAAAATCAGCCGGGGCTTTCTTCACCCCGCGGATCAGTTGCAAGCCGTCAGCGGCGTGTCGTTCACGGTGCGCTCCGGCAAAACACTGGCCGTGGTGGGCGAGTCCGGCTGTGGCAAGTCCACGCTGGCGCGCATGGTGTCCCTGATCGAGACGCCGTCAGAAGGTGAGTTGCGCCTCAACGGCGTGGACGTGATTCATGCGTCCGCCGCCGAGCATCACGCCCTGCGCCGCACCGTGCAGATGGTGTTTCAAAACCCCTACGGCTCGCTCAATCCGCGCAAGAAAATTGGTGCCATTCTGGAAGCGCCGCTGGAGATCAATACCCCGCTGACCGCCACCGAGCGCGCGGAGAAAGCCCGCGCCATGCTGGCGCTGGTTGGACTGCGTCCGGAACACTACGACCGCTATCCGCACATGTTCTCGGGCGGGCAACGCCAGCGCATCGCCATTGCGCGTGCGCTCATGCTCAACCCGTCCCTGATCGTGGCCGACGAGCCGGTGTCGGCACTGGACGTGTCCATTCAGGCGCAAGTGCTCAATCTGCTGGCCGATCTGCAGCAGGAGCTGGGTCTGGCCTACCTGTTTATTTCGCACGATTTGGGCGTGGTGCGTCATATTGCCCATGATGTGCTGGTGATGTACCTGGGCCACGCCGTGGAACAGGGCGAAAAGAAAACCATCTTCGCGCAACCGCTGCACCCCTACACCCAGGCCCTGCTGGCCTCCACGCCCGGCATCGTCGGCAGCGGTGTGGTGAAGCGGCGCATCGTGCTCAAGGGGGAATTGCCCTCGCCTTTGAATCCGCCCAGCGGTTGTGTCTTTTCCACGCGTTGCCCCTACGTCGTCGCACGTTGCCATGTTGAGCGCCCCCTGCTGCGCGAACTGGGCGGGCGACAGGTGGCCTGCCACGAAGCTGAACAATTTATTCAACCCGCTGCTGTGCAGCAATAACCCCCAGAGGAGTCCACGAGATGATTCAATCAAAATCAAGCGTTCGCCGAAAATTGAATATCAAACCCAGCGTGCTATGCGCACTGGCGCTGCCAGCCTTGATGGCACTGGCGCCTGTGTCGGTGGCGGCCAAGACGCTGGTGTTCTGCTCTGAGGGTAGCCCGGAAAACTTTGTGCCCAGCGTCAATACCACCGGCACCTCCTTCGATGCCACGGAACAAATCTACGACAACGTCGTCAAGTTCGAACGGGGCGGTACCAAGGTCATACCAGGCCTGGCGGAACGCTGGACGATCTCGAAAGACGGCACGGAATACACCTTCTTCCTGCGCAAGGGCGTCAAGTGGCATAGCAACAAGAACTTCAAGCCCTCGCGCGATTTCAACGCCGATGACTTCATCTTCTCGATTGAACGCCAGTGGAAGGAAAGCGACCCTTACTTCAAGGTCACCAGTTCGAACCACTCCTATTTCAACGACATGGGCATGCCCAAGCTGCTGAAGTCGGTGGACAAGGTGGACGACTACACCGTCAAGATCACGCTGAACCAGGCGGAGGCACCATTCCTCTCCAACCTGGCCATGCAGTACGCCGGTATCCAGTCCAAGGAATACGCCATTGCCATGATCAAGGCGGGCACCCCCGAAAAGCTGGACCAGGAGCCTTCCGGCACCGGACCCTTCATGCTGGTGCAGTACCAGAAAGATTCGCTGATCCGCTACAAGGCATTCCCGCAGTACTGGGCGGGCAAGGCCAAGATCGACGATCTGATCTTCGCCATCACACCCGATGCATCGGTGCGCTGGGCCAAGCTGCAAAAAGGCGAATGCCATGTGATGCCCTACCCCAACCCGGCCGATATGCCCGCCATCCGCAAGGACCCCAACGTCGTCGTGATGGAGCAACCGGGTTTGAATGTGGGCTACCTGGCCTACAACACCACCAAGAAACCGTTTGACGACGTGCGTGTGCGCAAGGCCGTCAACATGGCTATCAACAAACAGGCCATCGTGGACGCGGTCTACCTGGGCACCGGTGTTGCAGCCAAGAACCCGATTCCACCGACCCAGTGGTCCTACAACAATGCCGTCAAGGACGACGCGTTCGATCCGGCAGCCGCCAAGAAACTGCTGGCCGCAGCCGGGCTACCCGATGGCTTCTCGACCGACCTGTGGGCCATGCCGGTGCAGCGCCCGTACAACCCGAACGCCAAGCGCATTGCGGAATTGATGCAGGCGGACCTGGCCAAGGTGGGCATCAAGGCCGAGATCAAGAGCTTTGAATGGGGCGAGTACCGCAAGCGCATGCAGGCCGGTGAACACCAGATGGGCATGCTGGGCTGGACCGGCGACAACGGCGATCCGGACAACTTCCTCAACACGTTGCTGGGCTGCAGCTCGGCCAAGTCCAATGGTTCCAACGTCGCCAAGTTCTGTTACCAGCCGTTTGAGGACCTGATCCAAAAAGCCAAGGTGGAGTCCAACCAGGCCGAACGCAGCAAACTGTATGAAAAAGCGCAGGTGATCTTCAAGGAACAGGCGCCCTGGTTCACCATCGCCCATGCGGTGCAGCTCAAACCGGTGCGCAAGGAAGTGATCGACTTCAAACTCAGCCCATTTGCGCGTCACAGCTTCTACGGCGTAGACATCAAATAACAAGCGCCCATCGAAGCCCGAACAAAAGGCCGGTGCAAACCGGCCTTTTTTTATAACAAATCAGGCTATGTATGAATTAGCTGTTGAAACACTTCGCTTCCCTGTAGAACCGATTTGCTCCTTCCCTCTGGCGAATTGAATTTCAACAGTTAATGCAGACATAGCCACAAATCAGGCTCCAGCCCTCGTCGTCAGTGCGCAAGTAGCTCTGTTTTTAATAGCAAATATCAGGCGCTTTGTTTCGCCTGCGCGGCTTGCGTGATGGCCGACAAAGTGCCACGGGTGCTGATGACTTCGGGGTCCAGCGTGACCTCGATCAGCGTCCCTTCCGCGCGCGCCAGGGCGGCCAGCAGAGCTGGCTCGAACTCGGCGGTTTGCGTGATCCGAACCCCTGCATAGCCATAGGCGCGCGCCAGCGCCGCAAAATCGGGGTTCCTGAGCTGGGTCCCGGCCACGTGTTGCGGGTACTCGCGCTCCTGGTGCATGCGGATGGTGCCGAACATGCTGTTGTTCAGCAGCACGATGATGGTCTTGGCGCCATATTGCGCAGCCGTTGCCAGCTCCTGCCCGTTCATCAAAAAGTCGCCATCGCCGGCGATGGTGAACGCCAGGCGTCCGGTCGCAATGGCGGCGGCAATGCCGGCCGGCACACCGTAGCCCATGGCGCCATTGGTCGGCGCGAGTTGCGTCTTGAAGCCCTTGGCCAGTCCGTGGTGGCGGTAAAAACGGTGGACCCAGCTGGCAAAGTTGCCGGCCCCATTGGTCAATACCGCGTCCACGGGCAGATGCTTTTGCAGCGTCGCCACAATCGCCGGCATGTCGATATCGCCGGGCAAGGTCTGCGGCTCCAGGTTGGCCAGGTAATCGGAGTGGCAGTCCTGCGCCCAGGCTTCCCACGCCAGCGTCACCGGGGCGGTCAGCACTTCCAGCGAGCGGGCGGCGGCGTTCATGCTCGCGTTGATGGCCAGGTCGGCCTGGTACACGCGATTCAGTTCTTCCGCGCTGGCGTGGATGTGCACCAGTTTTTGCTTGGGCTTGGGCACTTCCAGCAGGGTGTAGCCGCCGCTGGTCATCTCGCCCAAGCGCGGACCGATGGCAAGAATCAGGTCACTATTCCTGATGCGCTGAGCCAGTTTGGGGTTGATGCCGATGCCCACGTCACCCGCGTACAGCGAATGGAAATTGTCAAACGTGTCCTGAAAGCGGAAGGCGTTGCCGACCGGCAATTTCCAGTTTTCAGCGAAGCGCTGCAGGGCTTGTGCCGCCTGCACCGTCCAGCCGCCACCGCCGGCAATGACAAAGGGGCGCTCTGCTTTCAATAGCATCTCACGCAGGGTGCGCAAGGAGCCAGGGTCACTCCAGGCCTCCACCGGTTCCAGTCGTGCCAGTGCCTGCGGCACGACGCCCGTGGTCGGATGCGCCGTCACGGCCTGCGTCAGCATGTCTTCCGGCAGCACCAGCACCACCGGGCCGGGGCGGCCGTTCATGGCCGTGGCGAAAGCGCGCGCCACGTATTCGGGAATGCGCCGGGCATCGTCAATGCGCTCCACCCGTTTCGCAAAGCCTTTGGTGCTGGGGCCGAAAAAGCTCAGGTAGTCGACCTCCTGAAACGCCTCGCGGTCGCGCGTGTCACTGGCCACGTCGCCGACAAACAGCACCATCGGTGTCGAGTCCTGAAACGCGGTATGCACACCAATCGACGCATTGGTGGCGCCCGGCCCGCGCGTCACGAAACACACGCCAGGTCGCCCGGTGAGCTTGCCATGCGCCTCGGCCATGAAGGCCGCGCCGCCTTCCTGACGATTGATGACGAAACTGATCCTGTCCTGATGCAGGTGAAAGCCATCCAGCACCGCCAGGTAACTCTCACCGGGGACACCAAACGCATGGGTAACGCCCTGGGCCACCAGGCATTCAACCAGAAGATGGCCAGCAATTTTTGTCGTCATTTTTTAACCGTGTTGTGAATCAAAACCAATCGGACCCAGCGCCTGCGCCGGGTTGAATTTACGCTCGGTGGCCTTGAGGCGCCTGCCTTGGCCCTCCGGCGGTACGCCGGCCGACCCCCAGCGCCGCCACCACGCTGAGCAGCAACACCGCCGCGGCGCCGAACAAGGTGGCGCCATACCAGCCCCGGTCCATGAAGGCACCAAACAGAATCGGAGAAATGGCAAAACCCACATCCAATCCGGAGTACACCATGCCATAGACCCGACCGGTGGCGCCCTTGGGCGTCGCCTTCTTGATCATCATGTCGCGCGAGGGCCCGCCGATGCCCACCGCAAAGCCGGTGCTCGCCAGCACCACCATGGTGCCCAGCGCGCCGAACAGACCGGTGCCGCACAGCGCCAGCAAGACCGCCGCCACGGCCATGGAAATAGCGACCACGCGGTCGCTGTTGGCGGTGCGGGCCGCGATAAAGCCGCCGGCAAACATGCCCACGGCGCCGCACAGCATGTAGGCCGTCAGCGTCAAGGTAGCAGCCTCAAAACTCACGCCATGCATGGCCTTGAGAATGGAGACGGAAAAACTCTGCACCACCGCCAACGTCATGGTGGATAACAAGAAGAAACCAAAGCACCACCACACCACCGGCAGCTTCATGAAGGCCATGTCGTGTTCCGCCGGGGCATCCGCATGGCGCACCACCACCTGGGTGCTCAGTTTGTCGCGCTGCAGAAACAGCAGCACCCAAATGCCCACGTACATGGCCGCAGCCGCCAGATAAGCCGTGCGCCAGCTGTACAGGCTGCTGATGGTGGCAAAAAACAAGGGCGCTGCCGCCCAGCCGAGGTTGCCCGTCAAGCCGTGGGCGCTGAAGGCATAACCCAGCCGCGGGCCCGAGACCCGCTGGTTCAGAATCGTGAAGTCAACCGGATGAAACGTGGCGTTGCCCAGACCGGCCAGCGCCGCCACCAACAACAAGCCGGTGTAACCCGCGACCATCGACGCCGCGCCGCACGCCACCACAAAGATGCCCAGCGCCGCGAACAGCAGCGGTCGTGCGCCCAGCCGGTCGACCACAAAACCGGCCGACGCCTGGCCCAGCCCCGACACCACGAAAAACGTGGTCATCAGCAGGCCCAGCTCGGAGTAGTTCAGGCCGAACTCTTTCATGAACACCGGAAACATTAGCGGCAGCAAGAGGTGGGCAAAGTGCGAGCTGGCGTGGGCCAGGCCCACCAGGCCGATGATGGTGGCGTCCTGCCTGAGCGGCACGGGAAGGGGCGAATGAAGTGTGGTGCTGGTCATGGCTGAATGGTAAATTCAGCTGGCGCTGCTGAAATACGACAAATAGACAATAATCGTCGAATATCTGCCAAGCCAAGGGATTCCGCGTGAAACGCACTACCGCTCTCAAACCCCAGGTCATCGAAAACACCGACCCGGTCGCGCCCACGCCGCGCCGACCGGTGCGCAGCCGGGCCCGGCCGCTGGTGGTGGACGCCCACTTTGAGCCGCATCACCACCCCTGGGCGCAAGTAGCCTATTGCGCCAGCGGGCTGATTCAGGTGACGGTCGCTGACGGCGACACGGAAACCACCTTTATCCTGCCCCCATCCCGCGCCGTGTGGATTCCGCCCGGTGCCCGGCACGCCGTGACGGTGCTGGAAGCGACTGAACTGCGCACGGTCTACCTGGACCCCACGGCCACGCCCGAAGGCTGGCGCGGCTGTCGGGTTTTGGTCGTCTCCAATCTGCTGCGGGAACTGATTCACGCACTCGAAGCCTCGCAGCCAAGTGCCCGCGACGACGCGCTGATCACGCTGACCCTTTTCGAGATCACCCACGCCGACACCCAGGCACTGGGCGTGCCCTTGCCGCGCGACAAGCGCCTGCGCACCCTGTGCGAAGCCGTGCTGCGCGACCCGGGCAAGCGCGCCACCTTGTCCGAGTGGGCCGTGGACATCGGCGCCAGTGAACGCACGGTGGCACGCCTGTTTCGCACCGGTCTGGCGACCAGCTTTCAGCAATGGCGCCAGCAGGCCATCCTGGCGCACGCCCTGCCCATGCTGGCGCGCGGCACCCCCATTAGCCAAGTGGCGGCAGCCAGCGGTTATGCCAGCGACAGCGCCTTCTCGGCCATGTTCAAGTCGGCCATGGGGCACTCGCCCAGCCATTTTCAGAACAAAAATGTGCTCTAGCCCCCGTATCCATTGCGTAGACAGCTATTATTTTAGGAGTATGAGGAACGCGACGGCTTGCGCCTGAAACTCGCGCCAGCTCATAGCTGAAACTTGCCGTTGAAGCTGTAACGCACGCCGGGGTAGACCAGGCGGGCCAGACTGGCGACGTGAACACCGCTGACCGTGCGCCGCGTCATCACCAGACACGGCTCGCTGCGCTTGACGGCCAGGCATTTGGCCTCGTGCAGACTTGGCAAACTGGCCTCAATCGAATAGCTGGCCTCGGTCAGCGGCGCGTGCTCCAGCAGGTAGCGGGTCGGCGTTGTGCTCTGAAAATCAGCGCTCAGGTAATGCGGCGCCGCGGCCGGGTTGACATGGCGGTCTTCGAACTGAATTGGTACGCCGTCCTCGCAGTGGACGAGCACCGAGTGAAACACTTTCGCCCCGGTTCGCAGTTGGAGCGTCCGCGCCATCGCCGCATTCGCGCGCAAGGACTCCAGCAAGACGACCCGGGCGGTATGCGCATGGCCGCGCTCAAGAACCTCTTCGTGAATGTCGCGCAAGGCCAGCGTGTTTGAGATGCGGTGCAACTGGGCCACCACCGTGCCGGAGCCCTGCACCCGGGTGACCAGGCCTTCCACCGCCAACTCCTTCACCGCGCGATTCACCGTCATGCGGCTGACGCCAAACTGCTGTTGCAAGGCCGCCTCGCTGGGCACGGCATCGCCCGGACGCCAGGCGCCGCAGTTGATCTGGGCTTTGACGAAGGCTTTGACCTGCTCGTAGGCAGGCAGTTGGGTAGGGGGCATAGCAGGCACCGGGTGGATCAGGGTTTTCCCGCTATTCTAGAAGTTGTATAGACAACTAAACTATCCGCACAAACCCTTAACCGTCAACCCGTTTCACCCAGGATCGCCGAAGCCTGCACCCATGAAAGCTCGATAACATGCTGCCCACCTTACTCATTCAACCCGGCCAACTGACGCTTGAGCAACTGCAATCCATCCACGCGGGTGTCCGGCAGTTGACCTTGCCTGCCTCCAGCCGCGAGCTCATTCGTGCCAGCCAGAAAGTGGTGCAGCGCGCCGCCGACGGCGACGCCCCGGTCTACGGCGTCAACACCGGCTTTGGCAAGCTGGCCAACCAGCGCATCAGCAAAGCCCAACTGGACACGCTGCAGCTCAACCTGATCCGCTCCCACAGCGTGGGCGTGGGCGAGCCGCTGGCGCCTGAAGTCGTGCGGTTGATGCTGGCCCTTAAGGCCGCCAGCCTGGCGCGCGGTTATTCGGGCGTGCGCGAGGTCGTCGTCGATACCTTGCTGGCCGTGCACAACGCCGGGCTGGTGCCCTACGTGCCGTCACAAGGCTCGGTCGGCGCCTCCGGCGACTTGGCGCCGCTGGCGCACATGACGCTGGCCCTGATTGGCGAAGGCGAGATGCTGCAAGATGGCAAGCGCGTACCCGCTGGTGCCGCCTTGAAGCAGGCCGGCATCGAAGCGCTCGCGCTGGGCGCCAAGGAAGGACTGGCCTTGATCAACGGCACGCAGACGTCTACCGCCCTGGCGCTGCATGCCCTGCTCAGTTTTGAGCCGGTGTTGGAATCCGCCCTGGTGATTGGCGCGCTCACTGTGGACGCCGCACGCGGCAGCGATGGGCCGTTTGATCCCCGCATTCATGAATTGCGTGGCCAGCCGGGACAGATGGATGTGGCCCAGTATTACCGCGCGCTGCTGAAGGGCAGCGCCATCCGCAATTCCCACCTCGACGGCGATGACCGGGTGCAAGACCCGTACAGCTTGCGTTGCCAGCCGCAGGTGGTGGGTGCCTGCCTGGATCAGCTGCGTCACGGTGCGCTGGTGCTGCTGCGCGAGGCCAATGCGGTGACCGACAACCCGCTGGTTTTCACCGAAGACGGCGCCATGATCTCTGGTGGCAACTTTCACGCCGAGCCGGTGGCGCTGGCCGCCGATGGCATGGCCCTGGCGATTGCCGAAGTCGGCGCCATTGCCGAACGTCGTATCGCCATGCTGATTGACAGCGGCGTGTCGCGCCTGCCGCCGTTCCTCACAAGCGATGCGGGCCTCAATAGCGGTTTCATGATCGCCCATGTCACGGCCGCGGCACTGGCGTCGGAAAACAAGTCGCTGGCGCACCCGGCCAGCGTGGACAGCCTGCCCACCAGCGCCAACCAGGAAGACCATGTGTCGATGGCCACGTTTGCGGCGCGGCGCCTGCAGGCCATGATCAGCAATACCGCCAACATTCTAGGAATTGAGTTGCTGGCGGCGGCCCAGGGCATCGAGTTTTTGCGCCCGCTGCAGAGCTCGGTCGCCCTGGAGCAGGCGCATGCGCTTTTGCGTCAACAGATACCGGCGATGGATCACGACCGATTCCTGGCGCCGGATATCGAACACGCCACGACGCTGGTGCGCAACGGCGCGTTGTCGCGCATTTTCCGCACGCTACCCGGTCTGCCCACGCTCTGGATTCCGACCTGAGCGAACCAAGCGTTTGGGTTTTCACCCGCCCGCGCCCCCCTTCAGGGTGTGATGACGACCAGCACGCTGCAGGGTGAATGCTCTATCAGGGACTTCGAAATCGATCCCCGCCACCAGCGCGCGGCCCAGCCCTCCAGATGCTTGTGGCCGACGACGATCAAGTCCGCGTTGATGCGGCTGGCATAGCGGGCAATTTCATCCACCGCATCTCCGACCAGCACTTCGCCGTGCACCGTCAGACCGGACGCGGCAAGCCGACTCACACCCGTGTCCAGAGTGGACTGGTAGGTGGCTTTCGTGCGTTCGTCCATTTTTGGATCGTAGACGTAACCCTCAAGCCCAACAGCGCTCACGGGCGACGGCATCACCGCAACAAGAAACAACTCGGATTGACTCCACTGCGCGATGTCATGGCAATCAAGCAAAGCCTGCTGCCCCGGCGCGGAGCCGTCATAAGCCAACACAATCCGCTTGTACATGGCGCACCTCCTTTATGAAAACCAATGGTTCTACGGGACAGCCCGAGAATAACCTTACGCCGACAGAATGCAACAGGCGCTCAATGGGCCACGCGCTCAAAGCTGAACTGCCCCGGGGATCGGATCGGGTCCACCTCCACCGGGATCACATCCTTGGGCAGAAACTTGCCTTCCAGCAGCAGCTTGGACAGCGGGTTTTCTATACGTTGCTGAATCGCACGCTTCAAGGGACGCGCGCCGAACACCGGGTCGAAACCGACCTTGGCCAGTTCGGCCAGCGCCGCAGGTGACACTTCCAGCGTCAGGTCCATCTTGGCCAGGCGCGCCTGCAGCACCTGAATCTGGATTCCGGCAATCTTGGCAATGTGTGTTGCGTCCAGCGCGTGGAACACCACGGTCTCGTCGATGCGGTTCAAAAATTCGGGCCGGAAGTGGTTCTTCAGTTCCGCCGTCACCGCGTCCTTGATGTCCTCAGGGTCCTGGCCGACCATGGCCTGAATCATGTGCGAACCAATGTTGCTGGTCATCACGATCACCGTGTTCTTGAAGTCCACGGTGCGGCCCTGGCCATCGGTCAGGCGGCCATCGTCGAGCACCTGCAACAGCACGTTAAACACATCGGGGTGGGCTTTTTCCACCTCGTCGAGCAGCAGCACGCTGTAAGGCTTGCGGCGCACGGCTTCGGTCAGATAACCGCCCTCCTCGTAGCCCACATAGCCCGGAGGTGCCCCGATCAGGCGCGCCACCGAATGCTTCTCCATGAACTCGCTCATGTCGATGCGCACCAGATGGTCTTCCGAATCAAACAGGAAACCAGCCAAAGCCTTGCACAGCTCGGTCTTGCCCACCCCCGTGGGGCCGAGGAACAGGAAGGAGCCGGTGGGTCGGTTCGGGTCCGACAAACCGGCACGCGAGCGGCGAATGGCGTTGGCGACCGCCGTGATGGCTTCGTCCTGCCCGACCACGCGCTGGTGCAGCTTGACTTCCATTTGCAGCAGTTTTTCACGCTCGCCCTGCATCATTTTGGAAACCGGAATGCCCGTGGCACGGCTCACCACCTCGGCGATTTCCTCGGCACCAACCTGGGTGCGCAACAGGCGCGGGGCTGCATCTGCACCTCGGGTGGCTTCCTTCGCCTGCACTTCCTGCAGGCGTTTTTCCAGTTCGGGCAACCTGCCGTACTGCAACTCAGCGACCTTGTTGAAGTCGCCCTTGCGGGTGAACTCCTCAATCTGGAACTTGAGCTTTTCAATTTCCTCACGTACTTGCGCGCTGCCTTGGGCACTGGCTTTCTCGGCTTTCCAGACTTCGTCAAGATCTGCAATTTCCTTTTGCAGCTTGCCGATTTCTTCGTTAATCAACTCAAAGCGTTTTTTCGACGCCTCGTCCTTTTCCTTCTTCACGGCTTCGCGCTCGATCTGCAACTGGATGAGGCGGCGGTCCAGCCGGTCCATGACTTCGGGCTTGGAGTCGATCTCGATCTTGATCTTGGAGGCGGCCTCGTCGATCAGGTCAATCGCCTTGTCGGGCAGGAATCGGTCGGTGATGTAGCGGTGGCTGAGCTCGGCCGCGGCCACGATAGCCGGGTCCGTGATGACCACGCCGTGGTGCAACTCGTAGCGTTCTTTCAGGCCGCGCAGGATGGCAATGGTGTCTTCCACCGAGGGCTCGCCCACCAGGATTTTCTGGAAACGGCGTTCCAGCGCGGCGTCTTTTTCGATGTACTTGCGGTACTCGTCCAGCGTGGTGGCACCCACGCAGTGCAGTTCGCCGCGCGCCAGCGCGGGCTTGAGCATATTGCCGGCGTCCATCGCCCCTTCGGCCTTGCCGGCACCGACCATGGTGTGCAGTTCGTCAATGAAGACAATGGTCTGGCCTTCGTCCTTGGCCAGGTCTTTGAGCACGTTTTTCAGGCGCTCTTCAAACTCGCCGCGGAACTTGGCACCGGCCAGCAGCGAGGCCATGTCCAACGACAACACGCGCTTGCCCTTGAGCGAATCCGGCACCTCGCCAGCCACGATGCGCTGCGCCAGGCCCTCCACAATCGCGGTCTTGCCGACACCCGGCTCGCCAATCAGGACGGGATTGTTTTTGGTGCGGCGCTGCAGCACCTGGATGGCACGGCGGATTTCGTCGTCGCGCCCAATCACCGGGTCCAGCTTGCCCATGCGGGCGCGCTCAGTCAGATCGACGCAGTATTTCTTGAGCGATTCGCGCTGGTCTTCAGCATCGGCGCTGTCCACATTCTGGCCGCCGCGCACGGCGTCAATGGCGGACTCCAGCGACTTGCGGGTCAGGCCGTTCTCTCTGACGACTCGCCCGATGTCCTGCTTGCTGTCGGTCAGCGCCAGCAGGAACAGCTCACCGGCCACGAACTGGTCACCGCGCTTGAGGGCCTCCTTCTCGGCCGCCTGCAACAGCGAGACCATGTCGCGGCCCACCTGCACCTGCTCGTGGCCCTGCACCTGGGGCAAGCGCTTCATGGCCGTCTCGGCCGCCGCCAGCAAGCCCGGCACGTTCACTCCGGCGCGCTGCAACAAGGCCTTGGGGCCGTCCTCCTGGCGCAGCATGGCGACCAGGACGTGGGCAGGTTCGATATAGGCGTGGTCGCTGCCCAGCGCCAGCGTCTGGGCCTCGCTCAAGGCTTCCTGAAACTTGGTGGTGAGTTTTTCGATTCGCATAGCACTCCTTTGAATTCCATCGCAGCTTGATGCTGATTCATGATTTTCAAGGGTTTGACCCGGCGGGTCTGCTGACATAAATCAAGCTAAGCGCTCTGCGCGCCCTGCCCCAGCCTCAAATGTTGCGCGACTCAATGCCCCATTTGGCCAAGGCCGCGTCATCCGTGACCCGTGCATCGACCCAGCGCGCACCCTCCGGCGTCTGCTCTTTTTTCCAGAACGGGGCCTGGGTCTTGAGGTAGTCCATCAAGAACTCGCAGGCCTGGAAGCTCTCGCCCCGGTGGGCCGAGGTCACGACCACCAGCACGATCTGGTCCAGCGGTTGCAGCAGGCCGATGCGGTGAATGACGCGGGCGCCCAAGATGTCAAAGCGCTGGTGCGCCTCGTCAATCATGGCTTCAATGGCTTTTTCAGTCATGCCGGGGTAGTGCTCCAGCTCCATGCTGCTGATGCTGCCCGGGGTTCCCGCCGTTCGGTCACGCACGGTGCCGACGAAACTGCAGACAGCCCCGACGCGCGGATCATTAGCTCGCAAGGCCTTGATTTCGCTACTGACATCGAAATCTGCGGCCTGAATGCAGACCCGGGAAGCGGGAACTTGAGGATGGTCCATGCCGGCATTGTGGCACCGTCTGAGCGTGCCGATGCTAAGATACAACCATGTTTTCTGGCCCGTTCAACACGCCTTCTGCCTCACCTGCCGGTGAGCTACGGGTTGCCGCGCGCGCCAGCAAATCAAAAAAACCAAAGCTCATCTGATCGGAGCCGCGGTTCCGTCCTCGGATGAGCGATGGAACTGCCAGACACTCCCATTTTGGTATCCCGCGCATATCCGACGATGGTCATTCATCGGTCAAGTTTCTGACAAGGAAAGATACGTGCAAACTTCTGCCAATTTTTCAGGGCTGTGGATTCCCCTGATCACCCCCTTTTCCAATGGTGCAGTGGACCACCCGGCGCTGACCAGGCTAGTCCACCATTTGCGTTCGACCGGCATTGCAGGATTCGTGGTCTGCGGCTCGACTGGCGAGGCTGCGGCGCTGGACGAAACGGAGCAGCTCGCGGTGCTCGATACGGTGGTGCAAGCGGCCTCTAACCTGCCGATCGTGATGGGCGTGTCAGGCTATCACCTGCCTCAAACGCTGGCTTGGGTGAAAACGCTCGCGACCCGTTCCCTGACGGGCTTGCTGGTGCCTGCGCCCCACTATATTCGCCCGGCGCAGAGCGGCGTGCTGCATTGGTTCAATGCGATTGCCGATGCCAGCCCGCACCCGCTGATCGTGTACGACATTCCGTACCGCACGGGCGTATCCATCGAACGCGGCACTTTTCAGGCGCTGAGTCGCCACCCGAACATCCGGGCCGTGAAAGACTGTGGCGGTGATGCGGGCAAAACACAGGCCCTGATTGCCGACGGCCAGTTGCAGGTGCTGGCGGGAGAGGACGCACAGATCTTCAATACCGTGGCGCTGGGGGGCAGCGGGGCCATTTCCGCCGCTGCGCATGTGCACACCGAGCGCTTTGTGCGCGTGCTGCAGAGGTTCGGTCAAAACGAACTGGTGCAGGCCAGAACCCACTGGCGGCCGTTACTGCCTTTGATTGAGTCGCTGTTCGGCGAACCCAATCCCGGGCCGCTCAAAGCGTTACTGGCGCACCAGGGCCTAATTGAAAATGAACTGCGCGCGCCCATGACGCCCGCCACATCGGCCCATGCGCAAGGTCTCATTCAACTGAGCGACGCAATTTCAGCATTCGAATGAAACGGGACTGAGACCGGATTCACCCACCCGTTACCGGCGGGAAAAAGGCGACCTCTGCCCCGTCCACCAACGCGGCGGATTCCTCGCTCATCACCTGGTTAAGCGCCATGCGCACGACCCGGCCGCGCGCCAGGCTCTCGGCATGTTGGCCGCCCAACGCAATCAACTCGTCCCGCAGCGCGGCGAGAGAGGATGCCGTGGTGTCAATCGATTCGCTGGACACGCCCACGGCCTCGCGGATGGAGGCGAAATACTTGACTGTGACCTTCATCCCAGCACCTCCGTAAACGGAATAAACCGAACCACGTCGCCCTGCTGGATGGTCTGGCCGCTTGGGTTGTCCACCAGGCCATCGCCCCAAACGGCCGAGGTCAGGACGCCGGCACTTTGGTTGGCGAACAGATCCAGCCCACCCGCCGCATTGCGCCGCACGCGCAGGAATTCCCGACGTTTATCGGCTCTAGCCCACGTGAAATGGGCGGTCATAGCTATCGATTCAGGAGTAACCACAGTAACCCCCTGCAACTTCAGCAAAAACGGGCGCACCAGCAGCAAGAAGGTGACAAAGCTCGACACCGGGTTGCCCGGCAGCCCGATGAAGTGGGCGTCCTGCACCCGGCCGTAGGCAAAGGGCTTGCCAGGCTTGATGGCGATTTGCCACAGATCCAGCGAGCCCAGCGACTGCACGGCGGGTTTGATGTGGTCTTCTTCACCGACCGAAACACCGCCACTGGTCAAAATCAGGTCGTGCTGCTCCGCCGCGCCTTGCAGTGCGGCCACGGTGGCGTCCAGCCGGTCCGGCACGATGCCCAGGTCGCTCACCTCGCAACCCAGGCGTAGCAAGAGCGCCCTCAAGAAGAAGCGGTTGGAGTTGTATATCGAGCCGGGCTTCATCTGCCCCGGCGCCACCTCGCCCGGCATCACCAGCTCGTCACCGGTCGAGAACAAAGCCACCCGCGGCCGCCGCGCCACGGGCAGGAGGTTCATGCCAATACTGGCCGCCAGCCCCAATGCAGCGGGCGTAAGCCGATCTCCTTTTGAGAGCACTGTGGCGCCTAGCGTCACGTCTTCGCCGGCGCGGCGAATCCACTGGCCCGGCGCGGGCACGGCCTTGATGCGTACCGCGCCGCCCTCCAAAACGTCGCAGTCTTCCTGCATCACCACCGCATCGGCTCCCGAAGGAATCGGCGCGCCGGTAAATATCCGGGCCGCGCTCATGGGCGCCAGGGCATCGCCAGAAGAGCCGGCGGCAATGCGTTGCGTGACCGACAGAACCCCTTGGGTTTGTGTCTGCGCCTGCAAAACATCCGCGCAACGTACGGCGTAGCCATCCATGGCGCTGTTGTCCTGCGGCGGCACGTGCAGGGCCGACATCACGTCTTGCGCCAGCACCCGGCCATCGGCATCAAAGGTCGAGACCGACTCGACGTCGGCCAAAACCGCAGCAAACCCCAGCAATTCAGCGAGGGCATCATCCAGTGATTTCAGCGGTGGGCGTGGCGCATTCATGCAAAAGTCTCCTGGCGATAGTCAAAACGGGCCGCATTCGCCGTCAACCAGTCCGCGACCGCCTCGGCATCATTGAGGTCCAGCACGGGCCGCTGCGTGGCCTGGGGCAGCTGCGTGGGTGAATCCGTGGCAATGGCCACGATGAAATCATCATCCATATAACGAGCGGGCTTGTTAGCGTGTGCTCGCCAGACCTCGATCTTGAGCAAATCAGAGTCCTTGAAGCCTTCCACCAGCACCCAGTCGACGCCCTCATATAGCTCGGCAATCAACTGGTGCACCGAGAGCTGCACCGGTTGCTCAAACTCGCGCATCAGCGCCAGCCGCTTATCCGACGCCACCACCACTTCAAATGCACCCGCCTCACGGTGCCGGTAGGTGTCTTTGCCAACGTGATCGATGTCAAAGCGGTGATGGGCGTGTTTGACGACCGACACACGCAGACCCTTGAGGCGCAAGGCCGGGATCAGACGCTCCACCAGCGTGGTCTTGCCGGAGCCGGAATACCCCGCAAAACCAACGACCTTCATGGGCAATGCTGCGCGATGTAGTTTTTTACCGCATCGGCATCGGCCGCCATGCGGGTCACGCGCTTGGGCAGGGCTTCGATGCCTTCAAATTTCGCCGGACGGTCCGGCTCACGCCCAAGTGCTTCCACAATGGTGGCGGCAAACTTGATGGGCAAGGCGGTTTCCAGCACAATCATCGGCACGCCCGGCTGCAAGTGCTGACGCGCCACCTTGACGGCGTCGGCGGTGTGCGTGTCTATCATCATGCCAAAGCGCTCGAAAGTCGCCTTGATGGTGGCCAAACGATCGGCGTGGGTGCTCTTGCCGCTTTCAAAACCATAGCGCGTGGCGGCTTGACCGAACGCCGGATCGGCACCCAGATCAAAACGCCCGTCTTGCGCCAGTGCATCGTCAAACAGCGCTTTCACCCGCGCACCGTCCCGGCCCAGCAGATCGAACACAAAGCGTTCGAAGTTGGAGGCCTTGGAAATGTCCATCGACGGGCTGGAAGTTTCATGGGTATCGGCACTGCCGCGCACACGGTACACGCCGGTGCGGAAAAACTCGTCCAGCACGTCGTTCTCGTTGGTGGCCACCACCAAGTTGTCAATCGGCAGGCCCATCATGCGCGCCACATGGCCGGCACAGACGTTGCCAAAATTGCCGGAAGGCACGGCAAAGCTGACCTGCTCGGCGTTTGTTTTGGTGGCTTGGAAGTAGCCGGCAAAGTAATACACCACCTGCGCCATCAAGCGCGCCCAGTTGATGGAATTGACGGTGCCAATTTTGTACTTGCGCTTGAACGCCAGGTCGTTGGATACGGCTTTGACCATGTCCTGGCAGTCGTCGAAAACCCCATCCACCGCAATGTTGTGGATGTTCTCGTCCATCAGGCTGAACATCTGGGCCTGCTGGAACGGGCTCATGCGGCCATACGGGCTGGTCATGAAGACGCGCACGCCCTTTTTGCCACGCATGGCGTACTCGGCCGCGCTACCCGTGTCACCGCTGGTCGCGCCCAAGATGTTGAGCTCCTCGCCGCGCCGCGCCAGCTCGTACTCGAACAGGTTGCCCAGCAACTGCATGGCCATGTCCTTGAAGGCCAGCGTCGGGCCGTTGGACAGGGCTTCAAGCCAGAGACCGTTTTCCAGGTGCCGCAGCGGCACGATTTCGCCGGTGCCAAACACGGCGGCGGTATAGGTTTTCTCGCACAAGGCACGCAGGTCGTCGGCCGGAATATCGTCGATGAACAGCGACAGGACTTCGAACGCCAGTTCGGCATAGCCCTGCTCGTGGTAGACGGTGCGCCAGCGCGTCAGAGTGGCATCGCTGACCTGGGGGTAGGACTCCGGCAAATACAGACCGCCATCCGGTGCCAGGCCCTCCAGCAGGATTTCGCAAAAACGTTTGCGCTCGGTCGAGTCGGTGGCAGCGCGGGTGGAAAGGTATTTCATCAGGCCAACTCTTCCTTGCGTATGCGCGTAATGGGCTCCAGCACGGTCGGCAGGGCCTGCATTTGCGCCAGCGCGGCGTTCATTTTGGCCTCCACGCAGTCGTGCGTGAGAATGATCAGGTCGGTGAACGTGGCGCCCTCGCCGCCCACTTCGTCGGCTTCGCGTTGCAGCACCGCGTCGATGCTGATGCCCGCCTCGGCCAAAATGCCGGTCACTTTGGCCAGTACGCCGGTCTCGTCGGCGATGCGCAAACGCAGGTAATAACTGGTCACCACCTCGCTCATCGGCAGGATGGGCAAATCGCTCATGGCATTGGGCTGGAACGCCAGATGCGGCACGCGATTGAGCGGATCGGCCGTGTGCAGGCGCGTGATGTCCACCAAATCGGCGATGACAGCGCTGGCCGTCGGCTCGGAGCCCGCGCCCTTGCCGTAATACAGCGTGGTGCCGACTGCATCGCCCTGCACCATGACCGCGTTCATGGCGCCTTCGACATTCGCGATCAGGCGCTTGGTCGGCACCAGGCTGGGGTGCACGCGCAACTCGATGCCGGCCGGCGTGCGCTTGGTGATGCCCAGCAGCTTGATGCGGTAGCCCAGTTGTTCGGCGTATTTGATGTCGGCGGCGCCGAGTTTCGTGATGCCCTCGACGTAGGCCTTATCGAACTGCACCGGAATGCCGAACGCAATGGCCGACATGATGGTGGCCTTGTGCGCGGCGTCCACGCCTTCGATGTCAAAGGTCGGGTCGGCTTCGGCGTAGCCCAGCGCCTGCGCCTGCTTGAGCACCACGGCGAAATCAAGACCCTTGTCGCGCATTTCGGACAGGATGAAATTGGTGGTGCCGTTGATGATGCCGGCAATCCACTGGATGCTGTTGGCGGTCAGGCCTTCACGCAATGCCTTGATGATCGGGATGCCACCGGCCACGGCGGCTTCAAACGCTACCATCACGCCTTTGGCTGATGCTGCCGCGAAAATCTCGGTACCGTGCACGGCCAGCAAGGCCTTGTTGGCCGTTACCACATGCTTGCCCGCGGCAATGGCTTCGAGCACCAGGGTTTTGGCAATGCCATAGCCGCCAATCAGCTCGATCACGATGTCAATGTCGGGGTTGGCAATCACGGCACGCGCGTCATTCACCACCTTGACACCGTCACCGGCCAGGCTTTTCGCCCGCGCCACGTCGAGATCGGCCACCATGGTGATCTCGATGCCGCGGCCAGCACGACGCTTGATTTCTTCCTGGTTGCGACGCAACACGTTGAACGTGCCCGAGCCCACAACACCCATGCCCAGCAGGCCTACTTGAATCGGTTTCATAAAGTTTTATTGGTTAAATTGGCCTCTAGCCCTCGTGCAATATGCGCAAGTAGCTATTAAATATATAGCAAATTAGTTGCTATGCCGCTTGCGGTAGATTTCAAGAAACTTGGCGACGCGGCCAATGGCCTCGCGCAAATCATCCTCATGCGGCAAAAATACAATGCGGAAATGGTCGGGTGCCGCCCAGTTGAAGCCGGTGCCCTGCACCAGCATCACGCGGGTTTCCTGAAGCAGCTCCAGAAAGAACTGCTGGTCATCAACAATCGGGTACAGCGTCGGGTCCAGACGGGGAAACATATACAGCGCCGCCGTCGGCTTGACGCAGGTTACCCCCGGAATCGCCGTGATCAACTCGTAAGCCAGGTCGCGCTGACGGCGAAGGCGGCCGCCCTCGCCCACCAGGTCATTGATGCTCTGATAGCCCCCCAGAGCGGTCTGGATCGCCCACTGGCCGGGCACATTGGCACACAGCCGCATGTTCGAGAGCATGTTCAGCCCCTCGATGTAATCCTTGGCCGGTTTCTTGTCGCCCGACACCACCATCCAGCCCGAGCGGTAGCCGCAGGAGCGGTAGCTTTTTGACAGTGAATTGAAGGTGAGGGTCAGCACATCGTCAGAGAGACTGCCAATGGCCGTGTGGCTCGCGTCGTCGTACAGGACCTTGTCGTACACCTCGTCGGCAAAGATGACCAGGCCATGCTCACGCGCAATCAGTACGATGGCCTTGAGCAGTTCATCGGAATACAGCGCACCGGTCGGGTTGTTGGGGTTGATCACCACAATGCCCTTGGTCCGTGGCGTGATTTTGGCGCGAATATCGTTGAGGTCGGGCATCCAGCCGTTGGCTTCGTCGCACAGATAGTGCACCGGTGTGCCGCCCGACAGACTGGCTGCCGCCGTCCACAGCGGGTAGTCGGGCGACGGCAACAGCAACTCGTCGCCGTTGTCGAGCAGTGCATTCGTTGCCATCACGATCAACTCGCTGGCGCCGTTGCCCAGGTAAATATCGTCCAGCGTTACGCCCTTGATGCCCTGCTGCTGGGTGTAGTGCATGACCGCCTTGCGCGCCGCAAAAATGCCCTTGCTGTCGGAGTAACCGGCAGAATTGGGCAGGTTACGGATCATGTCCTGCTGGATTTCCTCGGGCGCATCAAAACCGAACACGGCCAGATTGCCGATGTTGAGCTTGATGATCTTGTGACCCTCTTCCTCCATCTGACGGGCAGCATCCATGATGGGGCCGCGAATGTCGTAGCAGACGTTGGCCAGTTTGGCTGATTTGCGAATGGTCTTCAAAGTCCCTCCGGACGTGGGTGACGTAAGGCGAAACCTATAATTTGACCACATTTCAACGCAGCATCCCGTTATTCGTGCACTGCAACATCCAGACTCAAGCTCTTACGATATGAAGTTCCAGCCCGACAGCATCAGTGTGCAATCCATCAGCGGTTACGGTCCCGGCTGGATTGGTATTGGAAGCGAAAAAATTACCACCAGCGTGGTCATCGGATCCCGCGGCGAACGCTTCAATTGGCCCTGCAACAGCTTCGACGAATTGACCGCCGAACACTTTGCCCAATTGGCGGCCCTAAACACCGAACTGGTCATATTTGGCAGCGGCGACCGCATCCGCTTCCCCCAAGGCGCCTGGATCAAGCCCCTGATTGACAAACAAACCGGCATTGAGACCATGGACACTCAGGCAGCCTGTCGAACCTACAACATTCTGGCGGGTGAAGGACGCGTAGTTGCCGTTGCACTGCTGCTTGAACCCACCTTGGAAGAACACTGAGCAGCGCCCGAAGGGTCGCGGGTGTTTTCGGGGTAAAATAGCAGGTTGCAGTCGGGGGCGCCGGAGCGCTGTCACAGGATAGTGCCCACGACTTGAGCGACGACGCATCCTGTCACACGAGATTTAAGAACTATGGCGATTGTTGTCAATAAACCCATCCCTGAATTTGAATCAAATGCCACTGGTGGCATCAGAGTATCCAACACGTCCCACCTCGGAAAAGTCGTTATTTTGTACTTTTATCCGAAGGACAACACCCCTGGCTGTACCACAGAGGCCATGCAGTTCCGGGACAAATACAAAGACTTTGTGAAGGCTGGCGCCACCGTGTTTGGTGTGTCGCGCGACAACATGAAATCCCACGACGAGTTCAAAGCCAAACTGGAACTCCCGTTTGAGTTGATCGCCGATACCGAAGAAAAAATGTGTCACATGTTCGGCGTCGTCAAGAACAAGATCATGTACGGCAAAAAGGTCAAAGGCATTGAACGCAGCACGTTCCTGATCGGTGCTGACGGCCTCGTCAAGGAAGAATGGCGCGGTCTCAAGGTGCCCGGTCATGTGGACGACGTGCTGAAAGCCGTTAAGGCACTCAACAAGACAGCCGCACTCGTTTGACGATAAATAGCGGGTGTCCGCAATGCGTGCCTTGACGCATGCAAAGTTTATGCATAATGGACGCATGCCGTTGAAAATCGCAACCGTGCTCCCCGAAAAAGCCGCCTTGGCCTCAAGGCGGCTTTTTTGCTTTTAAAGCCTGAATTCAATCCACTTTTAGCGAGCAAACATCCCTATGCCATTGCCAACCGCCCCCGCCAAACGCGCTGCGTTGCTGTCCGAGCAAGACTACGATGTGCCGGCAAGGACACAGCCTAAAGCCCGCAAGACTGAATCCTTGCTGGCTGAGCGCCCTGTTTCAGAAAAACCCCAGGCGCGGGAACTGCCCCTGCGCACTGATGTTGCCGGACAAGCCGTCGCCTTCATGGAAAAGAGCGCGCCTGAAAGCCGCGCAAAGACGCCCCGATCGGACACATCAGCGCGCAAACTTCGCCCCGAAATCAAAGTCGTAGCCGAAGTCAGCGGCAAAAAGACAAAGCACAATGGTCCGAGCAAACTGTTTGTGCTGGACACCAACGTGTTGCTGCACGACCCCATGTGCCTTTTCCGCTTCGAGGAACATGACATCTTTCTTCCCATGATTGTTCTGGAAGAACTGGATGCCCACAAAAAAGGCATGACCGAGGTTGCCCGCAACGCACGACAAACCAGCCGCACGCTGGACGCCTTGGCCGGCCATCAGGACGCAGACATCACCACCGGTTTGCCTCTGAGCACCACGGGCCACCGGGAAGCGGGCGGCAAGTTGTTCTTCCAGACGCAGCTCCTGAACTACACCTTGCCCGCCAGCCTGCCCCAAGGCAAGGCCGACAACCAGATTCTGGGCGTCGTGGAGGCACTGCGCCAGCAACATGCCCCGCGTGAAGTGGTACTGGTGTCCAAAGACATCAACATGCGGGTCAAATCGCGTGCCTTGGGTCTGGCCACCGACGATTACCAGAACGACAAGACCCTGGAAGATGGCGACTTGCTGTATTCGGGCGCCATTGCCTTGCCCGGGAATTTTTGGACGACACACGGAAAAACGGTGGAAAGCTGGCAGCAAGGGGCACATACTTTTTACCGCATCACCGGCCCCATCGTCCCCAACCTGCTGATCAACCAGTTTGTCTATTTCGAGTCCCCCGGTGAGCCCAGCCTGTATGCCCGTGTGACGGAAATTCGTGGCAAAACCGCCGTGTTCAAAACACTGAAGGATTTCACCCACCTGAAGAACTCGGTTTGGGGCATCACCACGCGAAACCGTGAGCAAAACTTTGCCATGAACCTGCTGATGGATCCAGAAATTGACTTTGTCACTTTGACGGGCACGGCGGGCACCGGTAAAACGCTGATGGCACTGGCCTCCGGCCTGACTCAGGTCCTGGACGATCGGCGCTATACCGAAATCATCGTGACGCGCGCCACCGTAAGCGTTGGCGAGGACATCGGCTTTCTGCCCGGCACGGAAGAGGAAAAGATGGGCCCCTGGATGGGCGCGCTGGATGACAACCTCGAAGTCTTGGGCAAGACCGACACCAGCGCCGGCGAATGGGGCCGCGCCGCGACCAGTGAACTTATTCGCAGTCGCATCAAGATCAAGAGCATGAACTTCATGCGGGGACGCACCTTTCTGAACAAGTACGTCATCATCGATGAAGCGCAGAATCTGACACCCAAGCAGATGAAGACGCTGATTACCCGCGCGGGCCCCGGCACCAAAATCATTTGCATGGGTAACCTGGCGCAGATTGACACGCCATACCTGACGGAAGGCTCTTCCGGCTTGACCTTTGCGGTGGACAAATTCAAAGGCTGGCCGCACGGCGGGCACATTACCCTGGCGCGAGGTGAACGTTCACGGTTGGCGGATTTTGCGAGTGAAGTTTTGTAGTTTTTCATCCTCTCTTTATTGCACGCCTCTTTCGTTCAAAAGAGGCGTGCGGGCGAGATGAAGAAAAAATAGCTACAAACTTTATAGCTACTCAGGCAATCTATTCGAGGGCTAGCGGCCAAATTGGCTTAATAGTCACCGCTTCCACCTGACGCCAAGGACTCAAACTTGGTAATCTTATTCAGGAAAGCAAGCTTCACCACACCTGTCGGGCCATTCCGCTGTTTGGCAATAATGACCTCCGCGACGCCTGGCTCCTTGCAGGCATCCTTGGTGTAGTACTCATCGCGGTAGATGAACATAATGATGTCCGCATCCTGCTCAATCGCACCCGACTCCCGCAAGTCACTCATCATGGGGCGCTTGTCTGGGCGCTGCTCCACGCTTCGGTTGAGCTGAGAGAGCGCAATCACGGGGCACTGTAGCTCCCTGGCCAACATCTTCAGTCCGCGCGATATTTCACCCAATTCGGTCGCACGGTTCTCCCCGTCACTGGATGAACCACTCATGAGTTGCAAATAGTCAACCACAATCAAGCCCAACTTGCCGCACTGGCGCGACAAGCGGCGAGCGTTGGCACGGAGTTCGCTGGAGGTCAAACCTGCAGATTCATCGATATGCAGGGAAATCGTGCGCAATTTCTCAATCGCTTCGGTCAAACGCGGCCATTCTTCATCGGACAATTTACCGGTACGCAAATGGCCTTGGTCAATGCGGCCGATCGAGCCCACAATCCGTACCGCGAGCTGCGCGGCGCCCATTTCCATCGAAAACACGGCAACCGGTAGCCCTTCGTTCAGTGCTACATGCTCAGCAATATTGATGGCCAGCGCTGTTTTACCCATCGAGGGCCGGGCCGCGAGTACGATCAGGTCGCCGGCCTGAAAACCGGCCGTCATCCGGTCCAGGTCATAAAAGCCAGTCGGCACACCGGTCACATCATTCGGGTTGTCCGCCATCTCCTGCACCCGGTCAAGCAGATCAACCACCAGCGTATCCATGGACTGGAAGCCTTGTTTTGTGCGAGCACCTTCTTCCCCGATGTTGAAGATCTTTTGCTCAGCCTCATCCAAAATGGCGGCCACGGGACGGCCTTTGGGGTTGAACGCATTGGTGGAAATTTCGTCACTGGCAGTTACCAGCTTGCGCAGAATTGAACGCTCACGAACGATTTCGGCATAACGCCGAATATTGCTGGCGCTGGGCACATACTGCGCTAGAGAATTGAGGTAAGCCAGCCCGCCAATTTCTTCTGCCTTACCATGATTTTGCAATTGCTCAAATACCGTGATGACGTCAGCCGGTTTGGAGCCATTGATCAAAGCGCCAATAGCCCCATAAACCATCCGGTGCTCGTAGCGGTAGAAGTCACCATCGACTAACAAGTCACCGACACGGTCCCACGCGCCGTTGTCCAATAACAGGCCGCCCAACACGCTGGACTCGGCCTCGATGGAATGCGGTGGTATGCGCAATTGCGCTACTTGTCGATCTTGACCGTAGTCGTCACCGACGGCAGTGAGTACAGCAGACATGCAGTTTTCCTTTGGGCTTTTGATGCTACGCCACCGCTTGTCTGGCGTCGAGTGAAATGCTGGGCATAAGCCTTTTATAAGCTGTGCACAAACTGTGGAAATTCCGGGACAAACCACCCCCAAAATGCAAAAGCCGCCAGGATTTGCACCCCGGCGGCTTCTGAATGGGTCTCAGCGGTTTAAGCTGTTTCGCCGTAGACCGAGACTGTGATATCAACAACCACATCGGTGTGCAATGCCACGCCGACTGTACTGTCGCTAACAATCTTGATCGGACCATTGGGCATGCGAATTTGCGCCTTGGACACCTTGAAGCCGTTCTTGGTCAGCTCTTCAGCGATGTCGGCGTTGGTCACGGAACCAAACAGGCGACCGTCCACACCGGCCTTTTGGGTCAGCTTGCAGGTCGTGCCAGCCAGTTTTTCACCCAAGGCTTGGCATTCAGCCAACTTGACGGCAGCGGCCTTTTCCAATTCAGCGCGCTTGGCTTCGAATTGCAGTTTTGCCGACTCCGTGGCGCGACGGGCGCGGCCAGAAGGAATCAGGAAGTTGCGGGCGTAGCCATCTTTAACACGAACGATTTCGCCGAGATTGCCAAGGTTCACGACCTTGTCGAGCAGAATGATTTGCATGGTCGTAATCCTTAGATCTTGTGCTGGTCGCTGTACGGCAGCATCGCGAGGAAACGCGCGCGCTTGATAGCGGTGTTGAGCTGGCGCTGGAAAATGGCACGGGTACCAGTCAGGCGCGCGGGAATGATTTTGCCATTTTCAGCAATGAAATCACGCAGTGTGTCGATGTCTTTGTAATCGATCTCTTCGACGCCAGTCACGGTAAAGCGGCAAAAGCGCTTGCGCTTGAACAGCAGGTTCTGGGCTGGGCGCTTGGGGCGCTTGTCTTTATTGTTGAAACGTTTTGGTCCGGCCATGATGGACTCCTTAAATTTTTACGAATTAGCTAATCTTGCTGAAATTCTTGAATATGAAACACGACATGTTTGCCGTTGCGAGGTGTCGCCAGAAAACCGTTGAATTTCCAGGCACTGCCTATGGCTTGTTTGACAAGCCGTTCAGCCATTGCACCAAAAGCCACCGCTTTCATTGTTGCCTTAACCTGTCTTGTCTGCCCTGCTTCCTGCATGTCCGACTCGTGCTCGAGTCTCATGTTCAGTGCGGGCAATCCGGCTGGCGTATATCGCAGAGCATCAAGCTCAACAATACAGGCAGTCAGAACAAGCTGGTTGACAACGTGATTCACACCCCTCGACGACAAAGAAGTCGTTAAGCCTGGTACTCAGCCTGTTGGGTCTTGCGGGCGTCTTCGCGTTCGACAGTCTTCATCATCGAAGAAGGACCAGTGTCGGCCTTTTTCTTCAAAACTGTCAGGTGACGCAAAACGGCATCATTGAATTTGAACGCATGTTCCAGTTCAGACATCACGGCCTGATCGGCTTCGATGTTGACACAAAGATAATGGGCTTTTGCAAGCTTATTGATCATATAGATCAACTGGCGACGGCCCCAATCTTCAACACGATGCACTTTGCCGCCGCCGGCCGTGATCATGCCTTTATAACGTTCCAGCATGGCGGGAACTTGCTCGCTCTGATCCGGATGGATCATGAGAATGATTTCGTAATGACGCATTGATACTCCTTGTGGATGGCCCAGGTTTAGGCAGAAAAAGCCACCCTCAGCGTCTAATTGAGGTGTGGCAAGGCGAAACCCAACATTATATGCCATGTGAAGGCAATGATCGGGGACGCGACAAAAGGCTGACAAGCACGGTGACCACAACGCCCGCAAGAACGCCAAATACCCCGGCAGAAATTGGTTGAATGGCAAACCACAGACCCGGCCCCTTCAAACCCATGGCGGATCTAACGATGGCGGCATTCACCGCCATGTAGTAAATCGTCAATCCGAGTCCCGAGATCATCCCGCATACGGCGGCCTTTCGTGTCGTCCTGGACCAGAATATTCCCAGCACCATCACAGGCGCAAACGCGGCCCCCGCCAGAGAAAATGACGCTGCTACAAGATAAAGGATGTCGGCCGGCCGCTGAGCAGCCACATACGCGGCTGCTAGCGCAACGACCAGCAGCGCAAACTTTGACAACATCACGCTACGCACCGCACCGGCCCGATCGCTTTCTCCGCGATAGAAAAGATCATGCGCCAACGCGTTTCCTATGGTCAGCAGGAGGCCGTCCGCTGTGGAAAGCGCGGCAGCCAGTCCACCCGCAGCAACAAGACCCGACACAACATAGGGCAATCCACCTAGCTCAGGTGTTGCCAGCATCACGATATCCGCACCCAGTTTGAGTTCGGCAAACTGGAGGATGTGGTCCCCATTGACATCACTGACCATAATCAGCGTTGGGTCTACTTTCGCCCACTGCGCAATCCACGCAGGCAAAGAGTCAAAATTCTGGCCGACCAGATGACTCATGACCTCGAATTTCACCAGTACGGCCAAAGCCGGCGCGGACAAATACAGCAAGGCTATGAAAAACACAGACCAGGCCACGGAGGTTCGAGCTTCTGCTACGGTACGGGTTGTATAAAAGCGGGTCAAGAGGTGGGGCAACCCGGCGGTACCCACCATCAGGCAAAACATCAGCGCCAAAAAATTCCGCCGGGAAACATCGAAAGCCTGCTGTTCATCCCGGCTCCCCTGCGGGTCGCCGGCAAAAGGCTTAACGTGCAATGGCATGCCACCCAAAGGTTTGGCCCGATCCAGGTTATCCTGCATAGCACGTGCCCAACGCTCCCGAGCAGTTACGCCATCCTTGGGTAGTGCCGCCAACTCGCGCCTCGCCGCAACAATGACCGATTCATCAGCCCGCCCCTCGTTCAACAAGCGAACTCTTTCCCGCAAAGCATTGCGATCACGCTCCAGTGACGCATCCACGTTTTGCAGCTTCATCTCATAGTCTCGCGCGCGCCGGGCGTATTCATTGATTACCTGCAACTCCGCTGGCGAATGGACAAGTTGTTGCTCCAGTTCAGTAATTTTCTGCAATTGCTGACCATAAACAAACGGTGCCAACGGATTGCCAAGCTGCTTGTAGGCCAGCCATGAGACCGGAATCAGGAAGGCCAAGATCAGAACCACATACTGCGTCACCTGCGTCCAGGTCACCGCTCGCATGCCCCCGAGAAATGAGCAAACCAGAACGCCACCAAGCCCCAAAAGAATGCCAATTTCAAACTGAACTCCCGTAAGTCGTGAGGTAATCAGTCCTACGCCATAGATCTGCGCCACAACATAGGTGAAGGAGCACAGCACGGCGGCAAAAGCTGCGATCAGTCGCGGCCAGCGGCCGCCAAAACGGGCGCCGAAATAATCGGGAATGGTGTACAGGCCCAGCTTCCTCAAATAGGGCGCAACCAGGAGCGCAACCAGACAAAAGCCCCCTGTCCAACCCAGTACATAAACGAGCCCTCCAGGTTGCGACTCTGTGCCGGAAAAGCCCTGCAGGTAAAGTCCACCGGCCATGCTGATAAACGACGCGGCACTCATCCAATCTGCGGCCGTCGCCATGCCGTTATAGACTGCGGGAATGCTGCGTCCGGCCACGTAGTACTCGGCCGCATCCGAAGTGCGGCCATAGATACCAATCACAGCGTACAAACCCACCGTGGCGAACAGAAAAATGGCGCCAACCCAGGTCTTTTTCAGCCCCCACTGCTCAGCCAGGGCCAAGGCCAGCAAGAACAGCAGCAAGCAAACGACGTAGGTGGCAAATTTGCGATGCAGGCGACGCTTGTAGGCGGCGTACGCAAGGTCGTTTGTAGAGTTTTCGCCATCGCGCTTGTTGGCAATCCAGGCGAACACAGCGACGATGGCTATAAAAATGAACACGCTGCCCTGCGCAGCAAACCAGTAGCCCAAAGGCCAACCGCCGACAATCATCTGCAGATCACGGGCGAAGAATACGACGCCGAACGACGCCGCAAACCAAATCAGAAGTAGCCAGCCGTGCAAGCGGAAACCACCAGATATCGGTTTGAACTCGCCCGCCTCTGCCGCTGGATTCAACATCTCCACATCATGGCACCCCGTGATGCCACGAACCATAGGTGAATACTATTGCCCGGCCAGCTGTTTCCAGGTCGCAATCACGGAGTCCGGGTTAAGAGAAATTGACAGAATCCCTTCATTTTTCAACCACTCGGCAAAGTCTGGGTGATCGCTGGGGCCCTGACCGCAAATGCCGATGTACTTGCCCTGAGCCTTACAGGCATTGATAGCCATACTGATCAGCGCTGTGACTGCAGGGTCACGCTCGTCAAAGTCAGCGGCCAACAATTCGAGGCCGGAATCACGATCAAGCCCGAGCGTGAGTTGGGTCAAATCGTTGGATCCAATGGAGAAACCATCGAAGTACTGCAGAAATTCATTCGCCAAAATAGCATTGCTGGGGATCTCGCACATCATGATGATCTTCAAACCATCTTCACCCCGTTTCAGTCCATGCACGGCCAACAGATCGGTGACTCGTTTGGCTTGTCCCAGTGTTCGGACGAAAGGCACCATCACCTGAACGTTGCTCAAACCCATGTCCAGACGAACACGCTTGAGTGCCTCGCACTCCATCGCGAATGCCTCGCCAAAATCAGCACTGAGATAACGCGCTGCACCGCGGAAACCAAGCATGGGGTTTTCTTCTTCCGGCTCGTAACGGCTGCCACCAATCAGTTTGCGGTATTCATTGCTCTTGAAATCCGACAAGCGCACGATCACTGGTTTGGGCCAGAATGCGGCGCCAATCGTGGCGACACCTTCTGCGACCCGGTCCACATAAAAAGCACGCGGCGAAGCATGGCCACGAGCAACAGATTCCACTGCTTTCTTCAAATCCGCATCGACATTGGGATAGTCCAGGATGGCCTTGGGATGCACACCAATATTGTTATTGATGATGAACTCCAAGCGAGCCAAACCGACGCCTTCATTGGGCAACTGGCAGAAGTCAAACGCAAGCTGCGGATTGCCGACGTTCATCATGATCTTGACGGCAATTTCAGGCATTTCGCCGCGCTGAACTTCGGTGACTTCAGTTTCCAGCAAGCCGTCGTAAATGAACCCGGTGTCACCTTCGGAGCAGCTGACTGTCACCAGCATGCCGTCCTTGAGAACCTCGCTCGCATCACCACAACCGACCACGGCCGGGATACCCAACTCACGCGCGATGATGGCGGCGTGACAGGTCCGCCCGCCACGGTTCGTCACAATGGCCGCGGCCCGCTTCATCACCGGCTCCCAGTTGGGGTCGGTCATGTCAGTCACAAGAACGTCGCCGGGCTGCACCAGGTCCATCTCGCTGATGTTGTGCACGATGCGAACCGGACCGGTACCGATCTTCTGGCCAATCGCCCGTCCTTCGACGATCACCGCGCTTTTGCCCTTGAGCTTGTAGCGATACTCCGCCTTGCCTGCAGCCTGGCTTTTCACCGTCTCAGGGCGGGCCTGCAAAATATAGAGTTCGCCGTCCAGACCGTCTTTACCCCATTCAATGTCCATGGCACGACCATAGTGCTGCTCAATCACCAACGCATAAGCAGCCAGCTTCTCGACATCAGCATCGGTCAGCGAATAGCGATTGCGCAGTTCGGTGGGAACGTCTGTGGTTTTGACAAGTTTGCCGCTGGCCGCTTTTTCCTCAGGCGTTGTGAACTGCATCTGGATCAATTTGGAGCCCAGACTGCGGCGAATCACGGCGCGCTTGCCGGCCTTGAGCATCGGTTTGTGCACGTAAAACTCGTCAGGGTTCACAGCGCCCTGCACTACGGTCTCGCCCAGTCCATAGCTGGAGGTGATGAACACCACGTCCTGAAAACCGGATTCGGTGTCGATGGTGAACATGACGCCCGCCGCTCCGAGATCGGAGCGCACCATGCGCTGAATGCCCGCACTCAAGGCCACATGCTCGTGCGCAAAGCCCTGATGTACACGGTAGCTGATGGCGCGGTCGTTATACAAAGAGGCGAAAACCTCTCTCACTTTGTGAAGTATCTCTTCGATACCAGTCACGTTCAAAAAGGTTTCCTGCTGCCCCGCAAATGAAGCGTCCGGCAAATCCTCGGCGGTGGCTGACGAGCGCACCGCAAAGGAGGCTTGCGGATTGTCCGAGCTCAAGGTGACAAAGGCATCGCGAATGGCCTGCTCAAGGTCGGCGGGGAATGGCTGGGCCTCTACCATGGCGCGAATCTTGGCGCCAACCTGCGCCAGCGCCCTCACGTCTTCAGTATCCAGTGCACTCAGAAGCGCATTGATTCTGCCGCCGAGGTCTTCGAAGGCCAGGAAACCCCGAAAGGCATGAGCCGTCGTTGCAAAACCGGTAGGGACTTTGACGCCTGTGGGCAAGTTCGAAATCATTTCGCCGAGGCTGGCGTTTTTACCGCCAACCGACTCGACGTCGGTCATTCTCAGGTTCTCAAACGGTACGACCAGGGCGGTCGAATTGAAAAGTGCAGACATGGGGAAGCTCCAGAGTTTAAAAACGGTTCGACGCATAAAGCCACGCGCTCTGGTGCGCAGGCAATGCCCATGTGCGTGATCTGGCTTTGTTGTTGTTCTAGTGAGTCAGCGCAGCGCATGGAAAAATTGGGAGTAGGTTAGCATTATTGTAGGTGGCGAACCGGATCACAATGCCGGGAGTCCTTACAGAAGACTGAAAGCCACCGAGCCCTTTACCATCTACCCATCATGCCCAATCGAACTGTTTTCTATATTTCCGACGGCACAGGGATCACCGCAGAAACCTTTGGGAACGCCATCCTTGCCCAGTTTGAGACCACATCGCGTCACGTACGCCTGCCCTTTGTTGACTCTGTCGACAAAGCTCACCAGGCCGTCCGCAAGATCAATCATGCAGCGATAGTGGACGGCAATAGACCGATTGTTTTTACAACGCTGGTCAATATGGAGGTGCTCAAGGTCATTACGGAAGGCTGTCAGGGAATGCTGCTGGACATGTTTGGCACCTTCGTGCGTCCACTTGAGACAGAACTCCAGATCAAATCCAACCATCGGATTGGCCGCTTCAGCGATGCCAGCAAGAGCAAAGAATATCAGTTGCGCATAGAAGCCATCAACTTCTCATTGGCCCATGATGACGGCCAGTCACACCGCGATCTTGAACAGTCGGATGTCATTCTGGTGGGTGTCAGCCGAAGTGGAAAGACGCCGACCTCGCTTTATCTGGCGATGCAATACGGGCTCAAGGCATCCAACTACCCTCTGATTCCAGAGGACTTTGAACGCCGGCATTTACCGCCTGCGCTAAAAGAGCACAAGAACAAGCTCTTCGGTCTGACGATCCAGCCCGAACGCCTGAGCGAAATTCGCAACGAGCGCCGGCCCAACTCCAAGTACGCCTCACTGGAAAACTGCCGTATGGAGGTGAGTGAAGCGGAAACCATGATGAAACGATCGGGCATACGCTGGTTATCTACCACGACCAAGTCAATCGAAGAGATCGCGACGACCATCCTGCAAGAAATCAAGCCGGAACGGCTGGCTTACTGATCTGGCGCGATAGTCGGACGGCACAACAGTCGCCAGGTCAGCGGCCCCCCCGAACAGGGGATTCCCCCATTCTGTTCGCAGGAGTCTGACGACATCGCCTTGAACGCCGGCGTGGCTCGACACACACGCCTCTACAGCAGCGCCGGACAGCAGGGACGCCGCAAGAGTCGCCGGGGTGTACTCCAAATAACACCGTTATTTCATCATCAAGGCCTGAAATACTACAATACAATTCTAAATGCCAACGATTCGCATTTATAATTAATTTGTATCAAAATTCAAGCCAGCCAGACCGCGCACTTATTTTTGGCGCTTGCGGATTCAGCCAGCCAGCCACTCCCTGAACCTGACTACAACCATGTCCAAACGCTCAAAAATACAGCAAAAACAGGCTCTAACCCCCGTGTCTATTGCGCAACAAGCTATCAACAAAGTAGCAAAACCATCCCCCCTGCTCCCCTTGGGTGCGATGCTGCTCGCGGGCTCCATGAGCGCCATGGCCCAACAATCGCCGACTGATGCAGACAAGACGCTAAAACCCGTCGTGGTCAAGGAAAAGGCCGAATCCCCGGAAGGCAAGGACGCCTTGCGCGCCACAGCCACCACCATCGGCAAAGGCAAGCAGTTGCTGCGCGACATTCCGCAGTCAGTGACCGTTGTCACCGAAAAACTGATTGACGACCGCAACCTGGACACCGTCAAAGAGGCGCTGAAAAACACCAGCGGCATCTCCTTCCTGGCGGCCGAAGGCGGCGAGGAGGACATTCGCCTGCGCGGTTTCTCCTTGCAAGCCACCGGCGATATTTTCATTGACGGCATGCGCGATCCGGCGTTTTATGAACGCGATACCTTCAATTTGGACCGCCTGGAAGTCTTGCGCGGCTCGGCCTCCATGCTGTTTGGTCGCGGCTCCACTGGCGGCGCGGTCAACCAAGTGAGCAAGCAGCCCCGCACCATTGATGAAAACGAGATTACGACCACGCTGGGCAGCCACAACTACCGCCGGGTCACGGGTGACTTCAACATCCAGACCGGGGAGAACGCCGCCCTGCGCATCAACGCGATGGTCACCGAAGCCGACAACAATGGCGCCGGCAGCAGCCTGGACAAGAAAGGCATTGCCGCCACCTACCGCTTTGGCATCGGCACCGCCGACGAATTCTCTGTGGGCTTGTACGACCTGCAAAACAACAATGGCATGAACTACGGCATGCCGTGGATCCGGCCTACGGCAACGTCCCCGGCATCAGACACCACGCTCATCGACAAACTCGACCCCAGCGCTTACTTCGGCATGGCCAGCGATTACAACGCGGGCAGTGCCAAGCACGTGACCGCCAGCCACACCCACCGCTTTCAAGACGACAGCGAACTGAAAACCACCATCCGCAAAGGCAGCTTTGAGCGCGACCAGCGGGCGGGAACGGTGCGCTTGTGCCAACGAACGACCAATGCAACAACCGGCGTGGTCAGCAACCCGCAATGCCCTACAGCAACCGTTTCGCTCGACACCTTTAATCCATCTACCATTCTGACGCGCGGTACCCAACTGAAAATTCAGGATCTGGACACGCTGTATTTTCAGACCGATTACAGCGCCAAGTTCAAGGCGCTGGGCTTGCAACATGAACTGTTGGCCGGTGCCGACTACGCCAGCGAAAAACGCCAGGTGTTTGGTGCCCGCACGGCAGCCCAGGGCGGCCTCAACCTGATCAAACCCACCACGACGGCAGGCACCCCTAATGACGGCGCATCCATCGCCGAAGGTTCTCGCGTGCTGCGCCAAACCAACCAGTTCGACTCCACCGGTTATGGCTTGTATGTGCAAGACCTGGTGCAGGTGGCGCCCCACTGGAAGTTACTGGCGGGCCTGCGCTATGACAACCTGACCGGCGACTACAGCACCTTCAATATTCCCACCGGCGCGGCTGGTCCGGTCACCACCAGCAGCTACTCCATGAATGTGTCAGAAGTCAGCAAGCGCGTGGGTGTCTTGTACCAACCCAATGAGTTGCACTCCTACCATTTCTCGGCTGCCACCTCGTTCAACACATCGGGTGAGGCGTATTCACTCAGCGCGACCAATCAGGATATTCCGCCGGAACAAAGCATTAACCTGGAGTTGGGCGCCAAACTCGACTCGGCCGACAAACGCTTTACCACCCGCCTGGCGCTGTTCCACTCGACCAAGCTGCATGAACGCAACACCGACCCGCTGGTCAACCTGGTCACCCTCTCCGGCAAGCGCCATGTGGCGGGGTTTGAGGTGGACATGGCGGGGAAATTGACGCCGCAGTGGGAAATTTACGGTTCCTATATGTGGATACCTGAGGCCAACATCGATGAAGGCGTGGCCGGCTCTGAAGGTCAAGGCACACGCCCCTCGCTCACCCCTGAGCACAGCGGCACGGTATGGAACACCTACCAGATCACCTCGCAATGGCGCGTGGGCCTGGGCGTGAACTTCCGCGGTGAGCAAACCCCCATTCGCAACCCCGGCTGGACGGTGGACGGCTACGTGACCGGTGATTTGATGGCCGAGTACAGGATCAATGACCAGTTCACGCTCAAAGGCAATGTGAACAACATCACCAACAAACTCTACGCTGATGCGCTGTACACCGGTCACTACATTCCTGGCGCGGGCCGCACGGTACAACTGACCCTCAACGCCAAGTTCTAAACCTGTCAAACCAACGCCATGCTGCTCCATATCCCCGACATCCTGACTGCCGATGAAGTGCGCCGTGCCCAGAACCTGCTGGCCAGCGCGCCGTGGGGTGATGGGCGACCGGGCGCTGGCGTGCAGGCAGCCCAGGTCAAAAACAACGAGCAGCTGCCGCATGATTGCGACGCGGCCCGAGAGATACGCACCACGGTCTTGCGCGGCTTGGACGCCAACCCACTGTTCTTTTCAGCGGCCTTGCCCAAGAGAGTGTTTCCGCCCCGCCTGAATCGTTATGGCGGCGACAGCAATTACTACGGCAACCACATCGATGGCTCGGTGCGCTACTTGCCAGGCACTGGCCAGCGCGTCCGCACCGATGTGTCGTGCACCGTGTTTTTGTCCGACCCCTCCGACTACGACGGGGGGGAACTCTGTGTCGCGGACACGTACGGCGAACAAGCCGTCAAGTTGCCAGCCGGTCACATGGTGCTATACCCCGGCACCAGCCTGCATCAAGTCAAACCGGTAACGCGTGGCCATCGTCTGGCCTGCTTTTTCTGGATTGAGAGCATGGTGCGCAGTGATGAGCAGCGCCGCCTGCTGTATGAACTGGACATGAATCTGCTGCGTCTGCGCGAGCGCCATGGCGAAACCGACGAGACCACCGGGCTGACCGGCTGTTATCACAACCTGCTGCGCATGTGGGCAGATACCTGAAGGAGAACCCGCTATGGAATTCGTCTCAACCCTGGGCGTCAGCCTGGCTCTGGTGCTAGGGTCTGCCTGGTGGATATTTCGCAAATAGACCCTGCCCTCCCGTGACACGGCAAGCTCCTAAACTATGACCTTTACTCAGCCCCTCCAAATATTGCCTGGCATGAACCGCAACGTCGTCATCACCCTTAGCGTGGTGGTTTTTCACGTGGCCGCGCTATGGGCTCTGCAAACCGGCTTGCTGCGTCGGGCGGTCGAACTCGTTGTGCCCGCCGAAATCCTGGTCGAATTCATTGAGCCACCCGCCCCCAAAGTAGTGCCACCGCTGCCAGCGCCCCCCGCACCGGTCAAACAACCGGTCGCCAAAACACCAACGCCGGTCAAGACCGTTACACCCCAGCCACTGGCCATTGCCGACCCGACGCCATCACCCAATGCGCCGGTTGGCGTCATCGAACCTGCCCCGGTCGCGCCGCCGGTTGCAGCCCCCGTGGCCGTGGCAGCACCGGCACCTGCCCGCGTCGAATTGCCGTCCAGTGACGCCGATTACCTGCAGAACCCCAAGCCGCCCTACCCATCCATGAGCAAACGACTGGGCGAGCAGGGCAAGGTTGTCGTGCGGGTTCTCATCGGCTTGGACGGCACGGCGCAAAAAGCGGAAATCAAACAATCCAGCGGGTTTGACCGCTTGGACCAATCCGCATTGGCCACCGTACTGCGCTGGCGCTACGTGCCGGGCAAGCGGGCTGGCGTTGCGGAGGCCATGTGGTTCAACGTGCCCATCAACTTCGTCCTCGAATAATTTTTTCATTTTTTCTGGAGTATTTATGAATTCGCAACTTGGCCTGATCAACGTCTGGAACCAGGGTGACTGGGTCACCAAAACCGTGGCCCTGGTACTGCTCATCATGTCCTTGGCGTCGTGGATCGTCATCATTCTGAAGGCCTTGGACATTCTTAAATACAAGAAACTGGCAACAAGCACCGAAGACTTCTGGCACAGCGAAGACCTGGCCACCGGACTGGCTCAGCTGGGCGGTGACGACAGCAATCCGTTTCGTCAATTGGCGCTGGCCGGACGTGAAGCCACGGCCCACCACCGCAACACCAAAGTGCAGTTGCACGACACGCTGGACGCCAGTGACTGGATCACCAGCAGTCTGCGCAACTCGATCGACGCCAGTACGGCTCGCCTGCAATCGGGTCTCGCGGTGCTGGCATCGGTCGGTTCAACGGCTCCGTTTGTCGGCTTGTTTGGCACCGTCTGGGGCATTTACCACGCCCTGCTGGGCATTGGCGCAGCCGGACAGGCCACCATTGACAAAGTCGCAGGCCCCATTGGTGAGGCGCTCATCATGACGGCGCTGGGTCTGGCGGTGGCGATTCCGGCCGTGCTGGGCTACAACGCACTGGTGCGGGGCAACAAGTCCATCCTGACCAAACTCAACCGCTTCGCTCATGACTTGCACGCCTATTTCGTCACCGGTGCCCGCGTCAACAGCGGCGACAGCAAAGTCGTGCCGATGAAGAAAGCATAAGGAAGACATCATGGCTTTTGGAACACAAGACGAACCCGATGAGGTGATGAACGAGATCAACATGACGCCGCTGGTGGACGTCATGCTGGTGCTGCTCATCATCTTCATCATCACCGTGCCGGTGATGAAGCACGCGGTCAACGTGGATTTGCCGCGAGCCACTAACCAGGCGCAAGACACCAAGCCGGAGACCGTCCGCCTGAGTGTGGATGCGCAAGGCAGCTACTACTGGAACGATGCCAAAGTGGACGATGCCAATCTGCCCGCTTTGCTGCAGATTGAGGCCGCAAAAAATCCCCAACCCGATTTACACATTCGCGGGGACAAAGAGGTGCGTTACGAGCGGGTGGCACAGGCCATGGCCGCAGCGCAACTGGCCGGGGTCAGAAAGATAGGCTTCATTACCGAACCGAAGAACTGAGATCAGGACTTCAAGATGCAAGCGACCGATCAAGTGCCACAGCGACTCCCCTTGCCGGTCAGACCGAGCTTGCGCCGACCGTCCGGGGACTCGCTCGAACCCGTGCGAAGCACAGACCTGCTCAAGGGGCAGAAATCGGTCGTGATCGAGCACAACGGTTCAATCTACCGTCTGCAGGCGACCAAGCTGGGCAAGCTGATTTTGACGAAATAAAGTAGACGTGAACTGGACCCGAGAGATGATCGTCCTGGAAGAGTTGCATCTCGATGAAGTCAACAAGATGCTGCGCAAGCCAGGTGCCATCGAGCCGCTCAAACAATAACCGCCCGCGAGGCGGTGCCTGGCTTCCCGAGCTGTTTTCAGTCGCCGCCCGGCTCCATGTGCGACTGCAGGTAGTTCGGCAGGGTGACGTTCGCGATCAGGCTTTGCTGCGTTTCCAGCCAGTCGATCGCGCCTTCGCAGTGTTCCAGCAGGTCCTCCAACAGGTCGCGGCTGACGTAATCCTGCAGCGTTTCGCACAGTGCAATGCTCTCGATCAGCAGGGGGCGCTGAATGTCGCGCTCGTACGTGAGATCGCCGCTCAAGCACTCGACGACCTCTTCGCCAATCAGTAGTTTGCCGAGGTCTTGCAGATTGGGCAGGCCTTCGAGGAAAAGGATGCGCTCGATGACCTCGTCGGCCTCCTTCATGACGCGGATCGACTGCTTGTACTGGTAGTCGTTGAGTTTTTCCAGACCCCAGTGGCGGAACATGCGGGCGTGCAGAAAATACTGGTTGATCGAGGTCAGCTCGTTTTTCAGCACCTTGTTCAGAGCTTCGATGATTTTGTTGTCGCCTTGCATTGCGATGCTCCTTCAGGAAGGTTGACCGGGTTTCATCTGGCTCTGCTGGTAATTCTGCAGGCCGACGAGGCCAATCAGCTTGATCTGCTTTTCCAGGTAATAGGCGTGATCCATTTCAGTGTCTTCCAGCTGCACGCCCAGCATGTCGCGGCTTACATAATCCTGGGCTGTTTCGCAGGCAGCCATCGCCTTTTTCAGATCACCGGCGACCTTGTATTCGAGGTTCAGGTCGGCCTTCAACATGTCCGGCACGTTGGCACCGACGTTCAGCCCGGCGCGTTTTGCCAGATTGGGCGTGCCTTCCAGAAACAGAATGCGCTGGATCAGGGCGCGGGCATGCAGACGCTCATGCTCCGATTCGTGCAGACTTTTTTCAGCCAGATGGGGCAAACCCATGTCGGCGTACATCTCGCCATGGATCAGATACTGGTCCACGGCAGTCAGTTCGCCAGCGAGCAGCTCATTAAGGATGTCGATGATTTTTTTGTTGCCTTGCATGAGGTACTCCTGGTATGAAGGAAAGTGAGATTGGCTGGCCCAACAATTCATTCTAGGCTGGGCCCGTGACTTTTCAAACCAGACAAAGGCCGTGACCGCTTATTTCGGCGTTGGTTGCGCCGCATCGTTTAGATCGGTTTGCTCAGCGTCGCTTGACGTGACAGTGACCGGATAGATGCGCAAAGCAGCGAGCGCCACCGGCTGCTCGACCATCACGCACGGCTTGCCGGTGCGCTTGCAGTGGTCTTGTACCCGCCAGTAGGCACCATGGCTGACACAACCGGTCTGGCAGATCACCAGGTCGGCCGCGCTCAGGCTGGACTCAAGGGCCGCACCGTCTTCGCCGTCAACCCCATCGTGTCGCAGAAAGTGCCCACCGGCCATCTCGACCACCTGCCGGGCCACCCCGGCGCCTGATCTGTCCTGACCGATGCACAAGACCGACTTCTCGCGCAGGTCCGCACGGGACGCTACGCCGGTTGCGAGTCCCCGCCACGCCAGCGCCGTATCGCGGATGATCAACTTCGGCGCGCAGGCGCATGCACTGCGCCTGCAGGTGCGCGATCTCGCCCGCCTGCGCCCGCACCAATTCGCTACAGCGCGCCTGAACCTGGCCGTATTGCATGACCAGCACGCGGTGCTCGCGAACCATGTTTTCGAAATCCTTCGAGGACACGCTCATCTCATGTGTCGCTCAGCAAAGTGTTGGTCATTGACAGGCCTTTCATGCTCGGCTCCAGAAATGTAATTTTTACTTTTGCAGCTGCCTGACATTTTAAATGCAAATAATTCTCGTTTAGAATTAAAACACAACTTCTTCTCAACACAGCGCCACCCGCGGCGACTTCATGCCTTCTGTACCGGGTCGCGGTACAGGCGCTGTAGGTTCATTGGGAGCCAGGACCGGTTGAACAAGGCGCAAGCCGAAAGGGATTCCTACCATGTGTGATCACGATGCCAGCCCGACGGTTTTAACCCCCGCCGCCACGCCCTGCCCTGAACCTCAAGCCGCGCCATCCACCGGGTCGCGGCGGCGGCGCTTGTGGGAATTGGCGCATCAATGTCATTGCCCGGTGATCGGAGTGTGCCTGCCGCTTGACAGCTTGCGGCGTCTGGTCAGCAAGGCCCTGGACGGACGGGCGCTGGCGGATGACTATGAGGTGCATGTGGGGGCGGTTGCCGAATGCGGCCACCGCAATCGGCTGTCCGAGTTGCTGCAGCACGAGCTGGAGCAACGTTATGCCCGCCGGGTGCAACAGTTCAGATCAGCCAAAACCACGCCGGCCGTGGTGCAGTTGTGGAAGGAGGCCGTGGCGCAAGGCGACGTGACGGGTGCGTTCTGGGCCGCCCTGACCCACCCGCGCTGCGATAGTGTCTTGCAGGAAGTTTTGTGCCGCGACATGCACATGCTGCAGCACCAGGCCGGGGCCAGCGTGCGCGTTGACATCGTCAAGTTCAATGCGCTGGCAGAGGCGAATGCCAGTCTGACACGGGAACTGGACCGGGTGCAGGAACGCAGCACACGCTTCATGGCGGACAAAGCCAGCGACATGGAGCGCCTCAGCGCGCAACTGCTGCAGGCCCGGGCCGACAACCTCGCCAAAGACAGCAGCCTGGCTTTTCTCAACGCGGACATGACGGCGTTAAAGGCTTCCATTCCCGGTTTTGAATCGGGCCTGCGCCTGCACAAAAAGATAGACCAGATGACGCAGCGCCAAACCGAACTCGAAGAACACATCAGCGATTTGCGGCAAAAACTGGCCTCGGCGACAAAATTGCTCGAAACCGTGAACGAAGCGTCATCGCATCAGGCGGAAATGGGCGCAGCCGAACCAGCGCCGACGCCGGCCGCCCCGATGACCGTCCATCTGCACCACAAGACGGTGCTCTGTGTGGGCGGGCGCAGCGGCAACGTGGCGAGTTACCGTGACCTGATCGAACGTGTTGGCGGGCGCTTCGCGCACCACGACGGCGGTCTGGAAGACAACCACAACGTGCTGGACGCGAGTCTGGCTGCGGCCGATCTGGTGATTTGCCAGACCGGCTGCATCAGCCACAACGCCTACTGGAAGGTCAAGGATTTTTGCAAGCGCACCGGCAAACGCTGCGTGTTTGTCGAGAACCCCAGCACCTCCTCGCTGGCGCGCGGTCTGGAGCAGATTTCCGTCAAAAGTCATGAAACCTCACTGACGGAACACAGCTGACAAACCATTGAGCCCGAATGGCGTATGAACGCCGCAAATTTTTCAACAGCCAGCCAAAACCCCCGTGGTGAAGCCAGCCAGCAACCCGATTGCGCCTGCGCTTCACCATGTCGACCTATTCCCATATTTTCAAGCCAAAACAGCCTCCAGCCCCCGCCAACCGTGCGCAAGCCACTACCAAACTTGTAGCGACTTCCGGTTTCACGCCGATCGCCGTGTGCCTCGCGCAGGCGCTCGGAGCGCAAACGCTGCCGACCTACCGCTTCTGAGCTGGTTGAAGGAAGAGCACCATGAACCACCAAAAAATCAAGACCTGGGCCTGGGTACACAAGTGGAGCAGCCTGGTCTGCACCGTGTTCATGCTGCTGCTGTGCATCACCGGCCTGCCGCTGATCTTTCACCACGAGATCGGCCACCTGCTCGGCACCGAGGTCGAGGCGCCCGCCATGCCGGCCGACACGCCGCGCGCCAGCCTCGACCGGGTGATGGCGGTCGCGCAGGCGCTGTATCCCGAGCGCGTGGTGCAGTTCGTCTCGCAGCCGGAAGACGACAACGGCCTGTGGTTTGTCACGCTCACGCCGACACCGGCGCCCACGGGAGACTTCAAGTCGGTCGCGGTCGACGCCCGCACCGCCGCGGTACTGGCCCAGCCGAAAGTCGACCAAGGCTTTATGCACGTGATGTTCAAGCTGCATGTCGACCTGTTCGCAGGACTGCCCGGCAAGCTGTTCCTGGGTTTCATGGGCTTGCTGCTGCTGGTGGCCATCGTCTCGGGCGTGGTGCTGTACGCGCCCTTCATGCGCAAGCTCGATTTCGGCACGGTGCGGCGCGAGCGCCGGCCGCGCCTGAAATGGCTGGACCTGCACAACCTGCTGGGCATCGTGACCTTGGTCTGGGCCTTCACGGTCGGCGCCACCGGCATGATCAATACCTGGGCCGACCTGATCATCAAATACTGGCAGTACGACCAGCTCAGCACCCTGCTCGCGCCCTACCAGGGCCAGCCGCCCGTGCCCATGGCCGAACGCGGCCCGCTGCAGCAGGCGCTGGAGGCCGCGCTGGCCCGCGCGCCGGGCATGAAAACCGCTTTCATCGCGTTTCCAGGCACGTCCTTTTCGAGCCCCCACCACAACACGGTGTTCCTGCGCGGCCAGGAGCCGCTCACCGCCCGGCTGCTGCAACCGGTGCTGGTGGATGCCAGGACCGGCGCGATCACCGCCAGCCCCGGCCTGCCCTGGTACCTGACGGCGCTGCTGGTGTCGCAGCCGCTGCACTTCGGCGACTACGCCGGCATGCCGATGCAAATCCTCTGGGCGCTGCTCGACATCGCCACCATCGTCGTGCTCGGCAGCGGCCTGTACCTGTGGCTCAAACGCCGAAAGCCCGCCAACCAGACCGAAGCGGCGAAGCTGCCGGTGAGCCACGCCCCGCACCCCGGTGTGCCCGGTGCTGTCGCATGAGTCCCGCCTTCAAACACCTGTGGGGCTGGCCGTTGGTGCTGGGTCTGCTCACCACCAGCGCCCTGCTGAGCGCTCTGGTGTCCGACGGCGGCGGTGGCGACATCTGGTCCTGGTTTGGCCTGGGGTTGCCGGTGGCGGTGATGCTCTGGTTCGCCCTGGTGCCGCGCCGCGCCGCCTGCAATCCGTCTGCGCCCGAAAAAAACCCTGAAGCCGCCCCTGATGCGGCCCCCCTTTCCCAAAGCATTCCCCATGAGCACAACCCTGAAAACACACCTCAAATATATGAAAAATAAGCCTCTAGCCCCCGTCCTATCTGCGCAACAAGCTATTAACTTAATAGCACACATCGGACCCCTGATGCTGGCGCTTTGTGCGGCCTACCCGGCCATGGCGCAGACCCTGCCTACCGTCACCGTCAATGCCAGTGCCGACGCGTCAGCACAAGGCCTGTCGCCGGTCTACCCCGGTGGCCAGGTGGCGCGCGGCGGTCGCGCCGGCATTCTGGGCACCAAGGACAACCAGGACACGCCGTTCAGCATCACCAGCTATACCAACGAGCTGATCCAGGACCGCCTGGCGCGCAGCGTGGGCGATGTGCTGCAAAACGACCCGACCGTGCGTGTGGCACGCGGTTTTGGCAACTTCCAGGAGTCGTATTTCATCCGCGGCTTTATCCTGGGCTCCGACGACGTGGCTTACAACGGCATGTACGGCCTGCTGCCGCGCCAGTACATCGGCACCGAGCTGTTTGAGCGCGTGGAAGTGCTGCGCGGTGCCTCGGCTTTCCTCAACGGCGCCAACCCGGGTGGCGGCGGCATCGGCGGCGCCATCAACCTGCTGCCCAAACGCGCGCCCAACGAGCCGCTCTCACGCGTGAGCGTGGACCTGGGCAGCGGCGCCAACACCAAACTGTCGGCCGACATCGCCCGCCGCTTCGGCCCGGATCAGGCCACCGGCATACGCCTGAATGCGTCGGCGCGTGAGGGCGGCAGTGGCGTGGACCACGAAAAATCCAGCCTCAGCGTGCTGGCGCTGGGGCTGGACTGGCGCAGCCGCGACCTGCGCCTGTCGGCCGACCTGGGCTGGCATGACAACCAACTCCAGCGCACCCGGTCCAATGTGACCCTGGTGGGGGTGACTTCCGTGCCCGATGCACCGTCCAACACCGTCAACTTCGCCCAGCCCTGGTCTTACTCCAACGAGCGCGACACCTTTGGCACCGTGCGGGCCGAATACGATATCAACCCGAACATTACGGCCTGGGCGGCCCTGGGCGCACGCCGCGGCGAAGAAGCCAACACGCTGGCCAACCTGAACGTAACCAGCGCCAGCACCGGCGCCGGCAACACCAGCCGCTTCGACAACACCGGCGTAGAAACCGTCAAAACGGCAGAGCTTGGCGTGCGCGGCAAGCTGCGCACGGGCCCCGTGGGCCACGAGTGGGTGGTCTCCGCTTCGCATTACGACAAGGAACGGTCCAACGCCTATGCCTGGGACTTCTTCAACACCCAGAGCACCAACCTGTACAGCCCGGTGTACCTCAACACGCAGCCGGCCTTTACCGGCGCTGCCTTCAGGGGCAACAGCCTGGACGCACCGGCGCTGACGGCGCAGACCCGGCTCGCCAGCCTGGCCGTGGGTGACACCCTGTCGTTTGCCGGTGACACCGTGCTGCTGACCCTGGGCGCGCGCAACCAGACGCTGGACTACAACAACTACGACTACAACACCGGCGTACGCAGCAGCGACTACAAGCAGAGCCGCACCAGCCCGGTGCTAGGCCTGGTGTACAAGGCGAGCCAGGCGTTGTCGGTGTATGGCAATTACGTGGAAGGACTCAGCCAGGGCGAGGCCGCCCCGGCGAACAGCAGCAACCCGGGTGAAAAACTGGCCCCGTATGTCTCCAAACAGCAGGAGGTCGGCGTCAAGTACGACGCGGGGCGTTTCAGTGGCGCACTGGCCGCCTTCTCCACCACCAGACCACGCGCCCTGGTCAACGCCGCCAATATCTTCACATCGGAAGGCAAGGACCGCCACCAGGGCCTGGAGCTGACCCTGCACGGCGAAGCCACGCGCAGCCTGCGCCTGTTGGGCGGTGCCACCTGGCTGGAGGCCCAACAGCAGTCCACCGGCTCGGCCACCACCGATGGCAAACGCGTCATCGGCGTGCCCAGCTTTCAGGCCAATGTGGGTGTCGAATGGGACGTGACCGGCGTGCCGGGACTGGCGCTGGACGGGCGCATTGTTCACACCGGTGCCAGCTTTGCCGACGCCAGCAATACGCTGGAAGTGCCGGGCTGGACGCGCCTGGACGTGGGTGCGCGCTACCTCACCGAAGTGCGGGGTCGACTGGTCACGCTGCGTGCGCGCATCGACAACGTGAGCAATCAGAATTACTGGGCCTCGGTGGGTGGTTACTCCGGCGCGGGTTATCTGGTGGTGGGCGCACCGCGCACCTTCTCGCTGAGCGCCAGTGTTGATTTTTAAAACATGACTTTGTAAAAATGCCTTAACCTTCTGGCCATGCAGTGCGTCTACCGCCTGCGCCGTCTCCATCCTGTCGTGGCGACAGCTTCCCTCTCAGGACAAAACGACCACCATGGACAACACCAATTCCGCTCTCCCCGGGGTGCGTCCGAGCGCCTCCACCGCAACCCGATGGGGCCTGGCCCTGTCGCCCGAATTCCGGGTGTTTGCCGCGTTTTTTCTGTACTCCTTCAGCCTGGGCGGCATGTTTCCACGCCTGGGTGAGATCCAGCACGGCATGGGCGTGGCCGAGGGCGCGCTGGGCTTGGCGCTGATCGGCACGGCGGCGGGGACCTTGGTGTCCCTGACCTTTGCCACCCGCTTGCTGGAGCGCGTCGGCTACCGCCGGGCATTGCTGGTGTTGATACCCTTGATCGCGGTGTTTTTTGCGGTGGCCTCCTGGGCCAGCGGGCCCGTGGTGCTGTTTTGCTGCCTGCTGCCGGCGGGCTTGTGCATCGGCATGGTGGAGGTGGTGGTGAATGTCGAGGCCGATCGGGTGGAACACCAGTTGGGGCGGCGCATCATGAACCGCGCCCATGCGTTCTGGAGCCTTGGCTTTTTCGCCGCAGGCTTGCTGGGCGCGGGCATGTCGCAACTGGGCGTCAGTCCACAGCTGCATTTGCTCACCATGGTGCCCCTGGTGCTGTTGGCGACGCTGCTGCTGCTCGGGCGCTTCAGCCCGGCGCCCTTGCGCGATGCCGGACAGGCACTGGCAGAGGAGGACAAGGCGCCGCATTTTGCCCGGCCCACGCTGGCCATCATGGCGCTGGTCTGCGTCACCCTGTCGACCATGCTGCTCGAAGGCGCGGGGGCGGACTGGTCGGCCATCTACATGCGCGACGTGTTTGCGGCCTCGCCGCTGTGGTGTGGCCTGGCGGTGGCGGCAGGGGCCTTCACGCAGGCGGTGATGCGCTTTTTTGCCGACGGCCTGGTGGAGCGTTTCAGCCCGGTGGCATTTGCCCGGAGCTTGCTGACCGTGCTGGGTTGCGGCGCGTTGCTGGTGACGCTGGCGCCGGGGCCAGGCTGGGCCTTGCTGGGCTTGGGACTGATGGGGGTGGGCACCAGCAGCATCTTCCCGCTGGCCATGTCGGCCGCTGCGCAGCGCATCGACCGGCCGGCGGCGGTGAACGTGGCGGCGTTGGCGCAAATCTCCTTCGTGGTGTTTTTGCTGGGGCCGCCGCTGCTGGGCCAGGTGGCCGAGCATTGGGGAGTCCGCTGGTCGTTTGGCGTGAGTCTGCCATTTGTGCTGCTCAGTCTGCTGGCCGCGGGATCTTTGGGTAAACGTATGTGATTGGTCTCGGGTGGGTGGCCCCTGGCTGATCGCGAACAACGACGAACTCATCAAGCCGGGAATGGCTTTCAGCATCGAGACGATGGCGGGACACCCTGAGTTGGGGCGCGTGAAATTCGAGCAGGACATCCTGGGGCATGAGGACCACACCGAGGTCATCACGCGTTGCCCGGACAAGCCCTGGCTGTAGCTTGAACGGGCACGACTTGCGGTTATCCGGAAATCTGAAAGTCGGCTTCAGTCTGCTGGAGCCAGCCAACTTACTCCCAAGCTGACCGTCAAAGTAGAAAGTCAGGTACGGAGCGGATCCTGGACCCGGAATGCAGCGTAAACAGTCGTTCATCTGGAAATCGGGAGTACCCGGTCTGGGCCAGGAGCAGAAGTTGGCGAGTGTCTGGTTTGGAGCAGCGAATTCTTCTAGCGCCAGGAAAATCATAACCGTCCAATCTTCGCCGACTTCTTTGTGGCCATTCCCGGTTCAGCCAACGCTTGGTTCCGGGCATATAACATCGCTGAAAGCCAAAATTAAAGAAAGATCAGTTTATGGGTTTTCGCGTATTACTCGTCGGCGGCACGGGGCAAGTTGGATCGGCCCTAATGCGGGCCTTGCTGGCTTCCAGCGCCTGTAACGAAGTGGTGATGGTGAACCGCAGGGCGGTCGTTCTCACCGAACACAAGCGTCTGCGCCAAGTGATTCTGGATACCAGCGCTGCCAATTTTGAAAGTGAAATCAAAAAGCTTGCAGCTTCCTGCCTCGCGCAGGGGGATCCTTTGTATGGCGCGTCGTGCATTGGCATCGGCAAAGGGAGTCAGAAATGGAGCGAAGAAGATATCAAAAAGCTGGAAATCGGTCTGGTCGGCGCATTTGCACGCGGTTGCCTTGCGGGGGGCGTCGAACGATTCGGACTTCTTTCCGCTGCCGGCAGTAGTGCGAAGAGCAGGATTCGCTATGCCCGAATCATGGGGCAAAAAGAAGACACAGTGCGGAAAATAGGATTCAAGCGGCTGGCAATTTTCCGCCCCGGCATCATCGCCGGCAATGTACACACGCCCGGAGTGCTGGCCTGGCTTGGACGGCTCATTCCAGGTTCCTTTGGGACGATTGATCAAGATGATATCGGTCGGGCTTTTGTCGGTGAATTTCTGCACGGCAGCAATGGCACGGCGATTCTGGAAAATGCGGCCATGAGGGAGCGCTCGCGTGGCCTTTGAGCTGATCTGCATGCCGTTTATTTAAGGTTTGGCAGCAGCCTGTACATTCAGCTGTTTTGCATACGAATCCCTGCGTTTTGCTGCCTTTGCAGCTGTTTCAATGGCAGCCTGAATAGCCTTTGGCCCCTTTTTGGCAACAACTTGGATCAGTCCGAACTTGTGAGCAGCATCTGCTTCCGCCCTTCTGAAAGAGGCGAGGAGTTCGGCATTGGCAACGGATTGATTCACAAGGACCTCAATGTTTAAAGCGCTATTTTCTGCGCTTTTCGCGTTCATAACCGTTGAAGGAGAGCTGACGCCACAGGGTCGCGAGTGACTGGTTTGAAAAGGGTATATAGGCAAATTCAGCCGCCGCCGTCAGTTTGGAACTGAGCTCTGCATTGGGCCAGAAGCCGACGATCACGAAAGACTGCTTTATGACATTTATATCTGAACTTTGCGGCGGCTTGCCTTCAACAGCAAGTGTCGACTAAACGCTGAGATCAAACGTCTACAACATAATGTGCAAACCGTTGCGGCGAATAGCTGGTACAAGGCTTGGATTTCATAGACTGAGCAAGGGCGGGATTCTGCTGGCCGTGTCAATCTGGATTACGCAGGAACCTGCGAGAAGGGACGAATCAATGGACTTAACTCTGTGCTATCTGTGGAAACACCATTTCTGCGGATCAAACTCTTCTTGGCCCGACTCCAGCCATCGGAGTGTGCATGCCCGCTAGACACCGCGTCACAGATTATGGGGATATCAAGCCAACGCACGAATTCGATGCCCGCTTGGTCATCAACGGGCGGCTCAGTCCACTCTGCGGAGTCAAGCTGTGGCTGCCGATCGATTGCCACGAGGACGCACGTATTCAAGTTACCGGGTCAGATCCTGCGTCTTCTCCGCATCTGCGTTCTTTTGCCGGCACCATCGGTTCGCAGCGCTTGGTTAGCGAGATCGACCCAGTATGGAGATTCGAAGTTGAGGCCGATGCCCTGCACGTTCGCCGGGTCAACACGAAACTTGGCCAGAGGATTCACGGTGCAGACATCACGATCGACAACATTGGCCGATTGCGATTCAAGCGACGACTGGGAAAGGACGTTGCGGCTGAGGCCAATCCGTGTGAAACCTTTACCACCATCTCGTTTCGCTTGAGTGATCTGGACTACGGTAGTCCTCACACTATTCCCATCGCCGACTACCGCGGCAACAGAAAAGTCAAAGTATTGCAATTTCGCACTCTGAAGATGCGACTCTCGAACAGACTTGTGAAACTAGAACTTCATAAGCATTGGAACTGGTATCAAGGTAAGTTCGATCGATTGGTTGCGGGAAGTTTCCCCGTATTGGAGATTAAGCAAAGCCAATCGCTGAGATGGGATCAACTGGAAGAGATCCAGAAGTTGGGCCAGGATGCCTGTCTCCTTCTCACGCTGGCAGCGCGTCATCTCACAGTGGTGTATGTCATGGATGCCGCTACCAAGGAACGTCGCCTGGAGGAATGGATATATCCGCTCAACCGCCAGCGTTCGACCACAGAAGAGGAAGCTACCGGGCCGCTCATCGACGTCGGACTAAACCGCTCGCGCGGTACCCTGCGATGTGACGTTTGTGGTTTGCCGAAGGTGGGCGAGTGCCTATGTTGTGAGGTGAGGCAATTGGCCTCGTTCACCACAGGAGCACAGCCATGGAAA
>NZ_QEII01000235.1 GCF_003347515.1 Rhodoferax ferrireducens
CCAAACTTAGCTGCCAGCACGGTGGTGATGGCCGCCGTCAAGGTGGTCTTGCCGTGATCGACGTGGCCAATGGTGCCGACGTTAACGTGCGGCTTGGTACGTGCGAATTTTTCTTTTCCCATTATCAGACTCCGAAAAGTAACTGGACTGTTAAATCAAAAATTATCGTAATCAACCAGCACCAACATCCAGTTGGCACACCCAATTGACACACCTAAAACTGGTGCCCATTCCGGGAATCGGACCCGGGACCTCTCCCTTACCAAGGGAGTGCTCTGCCACTGAGCCAAATGGGCAAACTTGACCTGCAAACACAGACCAGGCAAAAACTTATCTAACCAAACCAACACATCAACTGTGGAGCGGGGTAGGAGAATCGAACTCCTCGCTTTAGCTTGGAAGGCTAAGGTATTACCACTATACGAACCCCGCACTGGCTTGCCTTGCAAGCTACCGCTGCAGTGTCCCCGCACTCACATAAGCACGCGCCCCAACGGCTATCTAACAGTCAATCTGTCACTGGTGGAGAGGGCTGGATTCGAACCAGCGTACTCGTAAGAGGGCAGATTTACAGTCTGCTGCCATTAACCACTCGGCCACCTCTCCAAGGTGAGCCGCAAATTATGACATGAAAACTCAGTGCCTGCGTATCTAATTTAAGAAACTTCGAATTACCACGCGATCGGCGTGCGCCCATGCTGCATGAGAAATGCATTTGCCAGACCGAAATGACCACAGCCAATGAATGGTTTTGGCGGCCGCATGGCGGACAGGGGCGATGGGTGGTTGGCCGTCAGCACCAAATGGCTGGCCCGCGCACTAGCCGCATGGGCGCCATTGGCGGTGATGAGACCCTGCTTGGTTTGCGCATGCGCGCCCCACAACAGGAATACCACCGGATTTTCCAGGTTAGAGACGGCGCTGACGATGGCGTCCGTCAGCTCCTCCCAGCCGCGCCGGGCATGGCTGGCGGGCAGGCCGTCTTCCACCGTGAGACAGGCATTGAGCAGTAGAACACCTTGCTGCGCCCAGCGAACCAGCGACCCATCGGTGGGTGCGGGCAAGGCGCTGTTTGCGAGCAGAGGGTCGCGGGCAATTTCCTTGAAGATATTGCGCAAGGATGGTGGCAGCTTGACGCCCGGTGCGACCGAGAATGCCAAGCCCTCCGCCTGACCCGGCCCGTGGTAGGGGTCCTGCCCCAGAATGACCACCTTGACCTGCGCCAGCGATGTCAATACCAGCGCCCGAAAGGGCTGCGGTGGATAGACGATGGCACCGCTGGCCAGTCGCTCCTGCAGAAACCGACCCAATTGCTGCCCCGTCGCGCTGGCCAGAAAACGATCCAACACGGGACGCCAGTCCTCGTCCACCGGCCAGCGCTCCGGCGCCCAGGCGCGCAGGCGGGCCGGATTGCAGGCTGCCGGGGCGCTGGCGGGCAGCGCCGAGTCAAAAGGAAAACTGGCCTGTAGCTCTTTTGCAATATGCACAACCAGCTCCTGAATCAATAGCAAATTGGCACTTTACGGAAGCAGTGCAGTGCTGGCACATCAGCCCGCAGCAAACAGTCCAGCCAGCGCCACACCGGGATCCGGCGCGCGCATGAAGGCTTCCCCCACCAGAAACGCGTTGATGCCAGCAGCGCCCATGCGCAGCACATCTTCGCGGGTATGGATGCCGCTCTCCGTCACCAACAGGCGCTCGGGCGGCACGTCGCGCATCAGGGACAAGGTGGTGTCGAGCGACACTTCAAAGGTCTTGAGGTTGCGGTTGTTGATGCCGATCAAGGGTGTCTTGAGCTTCAAGGCACGCGCGAGCTCGGACGCGTCATGCACTTCCACCAGCACCGCCATGTCCAGGCTGCGGGCAATCGTCTCGAATTCCTTCATCTGCACGTCGTCCAGGACGGCGGCAATCAGCAAAATCGCATCGGCGCCCATGGCACGGGATTCATACACTTGGTAGGCGTCGACGATAAAGTCCTTGCGCAGCACCGGCAACTGGCACGAGGCGCGGGCCTGCTTGAGGTAGTCCACGCAGCCCTGGAAAAACTGCACATCAGTGAGTACCGACAAACAGGCGGCACCATGCTCGGCATAGGTTTGCGCAATATCGGCCGGAATGAAATCCTCGCACAGAACGCCTTTGGACGGGCTGGCCTTCTTGATTTCTGCGATCACGGCGGGCTGCCCGGCCGCGATCTTGGCGCGCAGGGCGCCGACAAAATCACGCGTCAAGACGCGGGACTCGGCATCCGCACGCATCAAGGTCAGGGATTTCTTGTTCAGCGCCGCAGCGACCTCCTCGCGTTTGACCGCGACGATTTGGTTCAGGATGTCAGTCATGCTTGGGCGGCTCCTGCGAGCCGTTCTTCAAAATGTTGATAAAAACGCGGTGCATCACCAGACCCACCACGATAAAAAGGGCGGAGATGCCCAGCGCAATCCAGGCGCCCTCGCCGTGCCAGAGGCTGCTCATGTCAGACGCCGCTTAGCGCGTGCGCCGCCGTCACCAGCTGCCCCAACTTGGCCTTGGCCGCTCCTGATTCAATAGCTACCCGCGCTTGTTGCACGCCGGCCGCCATAGAATCCGCCACATTCGCCGCATACAGCGCGACGCCGGCATTGAGAATCACAATCTCCTTCGGCGCACCGGGCTGATTGTCCAGCACGCCCAGCAGCATGGCTTTGGACTGCTCCGGCGTTTCCACCTTGAGCGCACGGTTGCTGGCCATGACCATGCCGAAATCTTCCGGGTGAATTTCATACTCGGTAATTTCGCCGTTCTTGAGTTCCCCCACCAGCGTGGTCGCGCCCAGTGACACCTCGTCCATGCCGTCCTTGCCATACACCACCACGGCGTGCTCGGCACCCAGGCGCTGCAGGGCCCGCACCTGGATGCCCACCAGATCCGGGTGGAACACGCCCATCAGAATGTTGGGCGCGCCGGCCGGATTGGTCAGCGGCCCCAACAGGTTGAAGATGGTCTTGATGCCCAGTTCCTTGCGTACCGGCGCCACATTTTTCATGGCCGGATGGTGATTCGGCGCGAACATGAAACCGACCCCGACCTGCGCAATGCACTTCGAAATCGCTTCCGGCGACAGGTTGATGTTGATGCCCAGCGACTCCATCACGTCGGCGCTGCCGCTCTTGCTGCTGACGCTACGGCCCCCGTGCTTGCTCACCTTGGCGCCCGCCGCCGCCGCCACAAACATGGCGCAGGTCGAGATATTGAAGGTGTGCGAGCCGTCGCCGCCGGTGCCGACGATGTCGACCAGATGGGTTTTGTCCGCCACATGGACCTTGGTGGAGAACTCGCGCATCACCTGCGCGGCGGCGGTGATTTCGCCAATGGTTTCCTTCTTCACGCGCAAGCCAGTGATGAAGGCCGCCATCATCACCGGCGACCACTCGCCGTTCATGATCTGGCGCACGATGTGCAACATCTCGTCGTGAAAAATTTCCCGGTGCTCGATGGTGCGCAGCAGGGCTTCTTGCGGGGTGATCTTGTGGGTGTTCGGCATGATGCATTGACTGGTTTAGGGATGGATGGGATTGTCCGTCAGAGCGAGTTTCAGGCCAAATCCGATGAATACTGCACCGGCTACGCGCTCCAGCCAGTGCATGCCGCGGCGCAGCGTGGCAAAGCGTTGCGACACGGCAGCGCCCAGCGCGGCGTACGCCAGGTTCACCCACAGGCCATTGAAGTTGAAGATCAGGCCCAGCAGCACAAAGGCCAGCGTCTTGTCCGGCGCTCCCGGCGCGATGAACTGCGGCAAAAACGCGAGGAAAAACAGCGCGACTTTCGGGTTCAGCACATTGGTCCAAAAGCCCTTCATGAACACCTTTTTCAGATCATTTTGGCCTGTAGCCACCGTATTGATTGCGGTAGCAGCTATTGAATCAGTAGCTGCTTCGGAGGCTGCCCCATTCGGTGACGGTCGGGCAGCCGCGTCCAGGCCGGCTGATTTCGGCCGGCCCGGCAAGGCCAAGCCCAACATCGTCCAGCCCACGTACACCAGATAGGCCGCGCCCAGCCACTTCAGAACCGAGAACGCGGTGCCGGACGCCGCCATCAAGGCACTCAGCCCCAGGGCCGCCGCCGCGATGTGCACAAAACAGCCCGCCGTGATGCCCAGCGCCGCCACCGCCCCCGCGTGCCAGCCGCGTTTGAGCGAATGGGTCACGATGTAGAGCACGTCGGGGCCCGGCGTCAGGTTGAGCAATATGCCGGCGGCGATGAAGAGGCCGAGATGATCGATTCCGTAGAACATGACAGAGCTTTCAAACGTCGCGAATTGGAGGCGAGCGGTCCGTCGTCGCCGGCTCGGCCGCCAGGAAATCCCGCACCGCCGCCACCGTCTGGTCAACGCCGGCGACATCGACGTCCAGGTGCGTGACAAAGCGCAGGCGGTACAGGCCGGTGGCGAGAATGCCCCGCGTCGCCAGGTAGGGGATCAGGTCACCGGAACGCGCCCGGGCATCATCGATCAAGTCGACGAAGAGAATATTAGTCTGGGGCGGCTCCACGATCAGACCCGGCAGGCGGGCCAAGCCGTCAGCCAGGCGCTGCGCGAGGGCGTGGTCGTCGGCCAGGCGCGCCACATGGTGGTCCAGTGCATACGAGGCCGCAGCCGCCAGCAGGCCCGACTGGCGCATGCCGCCGCCCGCCATTTTGCGGATGCGGTGGGCGCGGGCGATGAAATCCCGGCTGCCACACAGGGCCGAGCCAACCGGCGCACCCAAGCCCTTGCTGAAGCAGACGGAGACGCTGTCAAAACACTGGGCGATGCGGCGCGCTTCAGTAAAGACGTTGCCCCCACGCTCGCCACTTTGTGTGCTTCGCTGCCCCCCGAGGGGGCCGTGGCCGCTTTGGGACGGCCCGGCGCCGGCCAGCTTGCCCCCGGCCTGCGCCGCTTGCGCCACCGCTGCGTTGAACAGGCGGGCACCGTCCAAATGACGGCTCAGGCCTTTGCTCTGGGCCAGCTCGGTGGCTTGCTGCAAATAGTCCAGGGGCAAGAGCTTGCCACCCAAGGTGTTTTCCAGCGCCAGCAGCCGGGTGCGCGCAAAGTGCGCGTCGTCGGGCTTGATGGCGGCATCAATGTCGGCCAGCAGCAAGCTGCCATCGGGCTGGTGATTCAGCGGCTGCGGCTGAACGCTGCCAAACACGGCGGCACCGCCACCCTCCCAACGATAACAATGCGCCATCTGGCCGACCAGGTACTCGTCGCCGCGCTGGCAATGGGCCAGGATGGCGCACAGATTGCTCTGCGTGCCGGTCGGCACAAACAGCGCCGCCTCGAAACCCAGCAGGGCCGCGATCTGCTCCTGCAAGGCGTTGACGCTGGGGTCGTCGGCAAACACGTCATCCCCCAGCGGCGCGGCCAGCATCGCCTCCCGCATGGCGAGCGTGGGCTGCGTCACGGTGTCGCTGCGCAGGTCAATAATTTTAATCATTTAAGCCTCTAGCCCCCGTAAAGTAAGCGCAAACAGCTACTCAATTAATAGCAGACAATCAAACCCGTGGCGTCAGAAAGTTCTGCAGCATGGCGTGGCCGTGCTCGGTCAGGATGCTCTCGGGATGAAACTGCACGCCCTCGATGTCCAGCGTGGTGTGCTTCACACCCATGATCTCGCCGTCCTCGGTCCAGGCCGTGATCTTGAGGCAGTCGGGGCAGCTCGGGCGCTCAATCGCCAGCGAGTGGTAGCGGTTGACGGTGAACTGCGCCGGCAAGCCGGCAAACACGCCCTCTTGCGTGGTGGTGATGACGCTGGTCTTGCCGTGCATCAGCTGCTGCGCCCGGACAATCTTGCCGCCGAAGGCCGCGCCAATCGCCTGATGCCCCAGGCACACGCCCAGAATCGGCAGCTTGCCGGCGAAATGCTGGATGGCCGCGACCGAAATGCCGGCTTCGGCCGGTGAACAAGGCCCGGGCGAGACCACCAGCCTGTCGAGCTGGCCCGCCTGCAAGCGGGCGTCAATCTCTGCCACCGTGATTTCGTCGTTGCGAAAGACTTCCACCTCGGCCCCCAACTCGCCCAGATACTGGACGATGTTGTAGGTGAAGGAATCGTAGTTGTCGATCATCAGGAGTTTGATTTTTGTGCGCATGATTTACTCCAGTCCTTCTTCCACCAATTCCGAGGCCCGCAGCAGGGCGCGCGCCTTGGCCTCGGTTTCTCTCCATTCCAGCTCGGGCACCGAGTCGGCCACGACGCCGGCGGCGGCCTGCACGTACAGGGTCTGGTCCTTGATGATGCCCGTGCGGATGGTGATGGCCACGTCCATGTCGCCGGCATAACTGATGTAGCCGCAGGCGCCGCCGTACAGGCCGCGCTTGCTCGGCTCCAGCTGGTCGATCAACTCCATGGCGTGCACCTTGGGCGCACCGGTCAGCGTGCCGGCCGGGAAGGTGGCCTTGAGCACATCGATGGCGCTCATGCCGTCCAGCAAAGTGCCTTCGACGTTGCTGACGATGTGCATCACATGGCTGTAACGCTCCACCGCGAAGGCTTCGGTGACCTTGACCGAACCAATCTTGGCGATGCGGCCGATGTCGTTGCGCGCCAGATCGATCAGCATCACATGTTCGGCACGCTCTTTCGGGTCGTTGATCAGTTCCACTTCGACCGCTTTGTCCAGTTCGGGTGAGGAGGCGCGGGGCCGGGTGCCGGCCAGCGGGCGAATGGTGACTTTCTGCTCGCCACCGGCCACGGACTCCTGGCGCACCAGGATTTCGGGCGAGGCCGCCACCACATGGAAGTCACCCATGTGGTAATAAAACATATAGGGTGAGGGGTTCAGGGCCCGCAGTGCGCGGTACAGCGAGAGCGGCGACTCGGTATAACGCTTCTTGAGGCGCTGCCCCACCTGCACCTGCATGAAGTCGCCCCCGGCGATCAGTTCCTTGGCGCGTTCCACGGCGGCCAGGTAGTCGGCCTTGGCAAATTCGCGCTCGACGGTGTGGCTTTGCGTCGGCTTGACGACCGGGGCACTGACCGAATACTTCAGCTGCTCCTTGAGTTCGCGCAGGCGCTTCTTGGCATTGGAATAGGCCTCGGGACGGGCCGGGTCGGCATAGACAATCAGGTACAGCTTGCCCGACAGGTTGTCGATCACCGCCAGCTCCTCGCACTGCAGCAGCAGGATGTCGGGACAGCCCAGGGTATCGGGCGGGCACGAGGCTTCCAGCTTTTTCTCGATGTAGCGCACCGCATCGTAGCCAAAGTAGCCGGCCAAGCCACCGCAAAAACGCGGCAGACCGGGGCGCAGCGCCACCTTGAAACGCTTTTGGTAATCGGCAATGAAATCCAGCGGGTTGACGCTGGAAGTTTCCACCACCACGCCGTCGGTGACGACCTCGGTGCGCGCATCGGCCCCAAAACCCATGGCACGCACCAAGGTCCGGGCCGGCAGGCCGATGAAGCTGTAGCGGCCAAAGCGTTCGCCACCGACGACGGACTCCAGCAGAAAGCTGTATTTGCCGCCATCCTTGGAATGCGCCAGTTTCAGGTACAGCGACAAGGGGGTTTCCAGATCGGCAAAAGCTTCTGCCATCAGGGGAATGCGGTTGTAGCCCTGGGCGCTCAGGCTTTTGAATTCGAGTTCAGAGATCATGGGACAGGATTCTTTCAATTCAGTGCCGGACCTTGGGCGCGCGAACCGGGCATGTTGCCATCAGTACGCGGTAGGTCCAGCGAGCAGCCCGGTGGGCTGCGGTTCATTCAGACACGGAGGGGGAGGAACTCAGGCGCGCGCCGTCGTTCCTTGCAGCGGACGCCAGGGCCAGGCTCCCCGGTCGCTACAACCTGTGATGCTGATGCGGTGAATGAACATACTGGCAGTGTAGCAAACCCCGGGCGTCCCGCTGACCATGGCCACCTTGGCCCCGTCATCGAAAACCCTGTTGCGCGCCACGGCAAAGCACTTGAAAATGCGGACACCGTCAAAATAGCACGGTCGTTCTATTAATAAGGAATCTCATGCAACGCTTCAAATCCATGGCCTTGGCGACGCTCGCTGGCCTCCTCGCCTTCAACGCCCTGGCGGCAAGCGTGGAAATCCACGGCGTCAAGCTGGAAGACAATGCCGACGTGCAGGGCAGCCGGCTGCAGCTCAACGGCGCGGGCACACGCTACAAGGGACCGTTCAAGGTCTACGTCGCCGGCCTGTACCTGGGCAAGAAAGTCGGCACGCCCGATGACGTTGTCAATCAGGCTGGCGCGAAGCGCCTGAGCATCACCATGTTGCGCGACATTGATGCCGCTGAACTGGGCAAGTTGTTGACGCGGGGCATGGAAGACAACATGAGCAGGAGCGAAATGTCCAAGCTGATCCCTGGCCTGATGCGCATGAGCCAGATCTTCTCGGATCAGAAGAAAATGCTGGCCGGCGACAACTTCCTGATCGAATGGATCCCCACGAGTGGCAGCGTCATCACGGTCAAGGGCAAGGTGCAGGGCGAGCCCTTCAAGGAGCCCGAATTTTTCAAGGCCTTGATGTCGATCTGGCTCGGTCCGGTCCCGGCCGACTGGAAACTCAAGGAGGCGCTGCTGAGCAGCAAGTAAGAAATAAACAAGTCGGCGAGGCAGCCGCTTGCGCCATCCGTTCTTGATATTTGCGGAAAAACACCTGCGCATAGAATGATCCGCGGCGAGTCGTCCAACTGTCTTAGGGTCCCCATGTTCAAGCTATCTTCCTTCACCATCGCCAAGCGTCTGACACTGCTGATCGTCAGCGCCATTTTGGGTATCGCCCTCCTGGCCGCCATGTTCCTGATCTCGGAGCGGCAATTGATCATGGAAGAAAGGCAAAACGCCGTGCGCCAATCGGTCGAAGCGGCGCACGGCTTGGTCGTCCACTTTCACGCCCTGGTGGGCAAGGGAAAAATGTCCGATGAAGACGCCAAGCAGGGGGCCATGGCGGCGCTGAAAGACTTGCGCTACAGCGGCACCGAGTATTTCTGGATCAATGACATGCAGCCGAAGATGGTGATGCATCCGATCCGGCCGGAAATGGATGGCAAGGACCAGTCCGACAGCAAGGACCCCAATGGCCAGCGGCTGTTTGTCGAGTTCGTCAACGTGGTGAAAGCCAGCGGCGCCGGCTTTGTCTACTACCAGTGGCCCAAGCCGGGCAGTGAGCAACCGGTACAGAAGGTCTCTTATGTCAAGGGATTTGCGCCATGGGGCTGGATCATCGGCTCGGGTGTTTATGTGGACACGGTAGATTCCGTCATCGCCGGCCGGGTCCTCGTTTTTTCTATCGGCGCATTGGTGCTCGCCGGAATTTTGCTGGCCATGGGCCTTTTGATTTCACGCAGCATCTCGAAGCAACTCGGCGGCGAGCCGGCGTACGCGACGGACATCACGCACCGGTTGGCCGAAGGCGACCTCACGGTCCAAATCGCCCTGGCGAACCAGGGGCAGGCCAGCCTGCTCAGCGCGATCGTCGCCATGCGCGACAAGTTTGCGGCCATCGTGAGCCAGGTGCGCCAGGGCGCCGAAAGCGTGGCCACCGCCAGCGCCGAGATTGCGCAGGGCAACAACGACTTGAGTGCCCGCACCGAGCAACAAGGCAGCGCCCTGGAACAGACCGCCTCCTCCATGGAGCAGCTCAGCGCCACCGTCAAACAAAACGCCGACAACGCCCGCCAGGCCAACCTGCTGGCCATCAGTGCCTCGACCGTGGCCGTCAAGGGCGGTGAAGTGGTGTCGCAGGTGGTGGACACCATGAAGGGCATCAACGACGCCTCGCGCAAGATATCCGACATCATTCAAGTCATTGACGGCATTGCCTTCCAGACCAACATCCTGGCCCTGAACGCGGCGGTGGAAGCGGCGCGCGCCGGCGAGCAGGGCCGCGGCTTTGCCGTGGTGGCCAGTGAAGTGCGCTCCTTGGCCGGGCGCTCGGCCGAAGCGGCAAAGGAAATCAAGTCCTTGATCAACGCCAGTGTGGAGCGCGTGGCACAGGGCACGACCCTGGTCGACCAGGCCGGCACCACCATGACCGAGGTCGTGAGTTCCATCAAACGCGTGACCGACCTCATGGGTGAGATCAGCGCCGCCAGCAGCGAACAAAGTGCCGGCGTGTCGCAGGTCGGGAACGCGGTGACCCAGATGGACCAGACCACCCAGCAAAATGCGGCGCTGGTCGAAGAGATGGCGGCCGCGGCCAGCAGCCTGAAATCACAGGCACTGGAACTGGTGCAGACGGTGGCGGTATTCAAGCTGGATGCGCGTGACACGCAGCACGGCATCACGCTCCCCACCGCCGCGGTGCGCTCGCACAAGCCCGGGGCGCCGCCCTTCAAGGGCACCGAGCGACGTGGGGTTGGCGTGCCCAAGGGCGCGGCAGCCAGATCACCGGCACCCACGCCTGCTGCCAAGGCGTCCGTTACGCCGGCCAAGATGGTCGTCGCCAGGCCAGCGAGCCCCAAGGCCCCCGTCAAGGCCGCACCTGCCGCCGGCGCTGACTCGGACTGGGAAACCTTTTAAGCCGGGATCAGGCTCTGCAATGAATCGGTAAATCCATCGGCATCCACGGCGCGAATGGGCTCGCCGTGGTTATAGCCGTAGGTGACCAGTAACACCGGGCAACCGGCCGCCCGGGCCGCCTGGGCGTCGTTGCTCGAATCACCAATCATCAGGGTGCGCTGCGGCGAGCTTCCCAGTGCCTCGCAGGTTTTGAGCAGTGGCAGGGGATCGGGCTTTTTACGCTCAAACGCATCGCCGCCAAAGGTCAGATCGAAAAATCCATCCAGGCCCTTGGCTTTGAGCAGCGCCAGGGCAAACGCCGTGGGCTTGTTGGTCAGGCACGCCAGCTTCAAGCCGCGGGCCTTGAGATAGCCGAGCCCGGCCACGACACCGGCGTAGACCTCCGCGTGCTGGCCGTTGATGCGCTGGTAGTGACGCTGGTAGCTGGGCCAGGCCTGCAGATAGAGATGCGCCAGTTCATCGCTTTGCCGTCCGGCCGCTGGTTGCTCATTTCCTCTTAAATTAATAGCCTCCTGCGCAGAATGGACGAGGGCCAGAACGCTTTTTATCAAATGCTCCGAGCCTTTGCCGACCAGGCGCATGACGGTGGCGCGGTCCACCTGGTGGCGATCAAAAGGTGGCGACAAATCGCCCAGCATGGCGTTGAGTGCGACTCCGAAATCGCCCAGGGTGTCGACCATCGTACCGTCCAGGTCGACGATGACCGCGTCCACATCAAAGTGGTTCAAGTTCATGGATTTCACAGCAAGCCCAACAGATCGAGCCAGCCAGTTTACTTGGCTTGTCCCTGCCAGCCGGGTCACCCCGGATGACAGGGACACGCCGCGCGCCTAGAACGAGTGCTTGATGCCCACGTTCAGCAGCGTGGCGTTGGTGTTGGCACTGGTGCCGCCCGCCACGATGGTCGTCAGGAGATTCGCATTGGCATCGGCATCCACATAGGCGAGCGTGGCGTACAGGGTGGTGCGTTTGGACAAGGCGTATTCATCGCTCAGGATGAATGAGGTGGTCTTGTTGGTATCGGCATTTTTGTCCCGACCATAGTAGACGGCGGCGATCACGGTGTTGTTCGACGCGAGTTTCCAGTCCAGGCCCAGGCCAACAACCTCCACATTGCTGACCTCGCTCCCGGCGGCATCCTTGTTCGTGCCACGCAGGTAGTTGAGCTTGCCGGTCAAGGCGCCCAGGGTGTAGCCCGCGCCCACCGAGTACACGGCGCTCAGGCGCTCGGACGTGTTGGCCCGATTGGTCGCCTGGTAAGCGGCTGACAAGGAGACCGGGCCGGCGTAACTTGCACCCAGCGCCAGCACGGCGCCGCCGGTCGGGCCGACCGGGTTGTTTTCAGCCACGCTGTAACCCAGCGCCAGGTTCACCGGACCCACGGTGTTGCTGTAGGAAATGGCGTTGTGCAGGAACACGCCGACATCGCTGTTGGTGTTGGGGCCGGCCAGAACGCCCGAGTTGTAAGCCCATGAATACAGGCCGGAAAAGTTCTCGCGCAAACCGCGCGGATCGGTCGCGGCAAAAGCCAGGACCGCCGGACTGTACATGGTGCCCAGGGTCAAGGTACCCAGGCTGGCCGATGACAGGCCGATATTCGCCTGCCGGCGGAACAGCGGGCCAACGGAGGCGCCGGTGTCGGCGGAAAAGTGCGATTCCAGATTGAAATTGGCCTTCAGGCCGTTACCCAGATCTTCCGAGCCACGAAAGCCCCAGATGCTGGGAGCGATGCCGCCGTTGTAGACCTGGGTCGTGGACACCGTAGGCGCCGCATTGTTTTGCCACAGCAAGCCCAAATCGACATTGCCGTAAACCGTCACCGAGCTTTGGGCCGCTGCCGCGCCGCAAACCAGCGCCAGGGCCGCCATGGCCACCCATTTTTTCTGCATTGAATGCTTCACCATCTCGCTCATTAAATAGCTCCTCGTCGTTGTTTGTAAAAAGTCACGCAACTGTTTGTGACAACTCGTCACCGCAAAATGCGTGCCGGATGGCCGGGCGGCGGGATAGCGGGGCGTCGGTTTTCGCAAATTGCGACAGAGTTGCACAGCCAAGCATCGGGCGCGCAGGCCGCGCTCGCTGGGCAAAGGCGCTTGGGAGCGATACGGAAAGGCGTCGGACCAGGCTGGCTAGAGAACACGGGGATGCGCCAGCGGCGTCAAATCACAGCGATACAAGCCCGTTCCAAATTGGATCAAGTTGTTTCAGCCGCCCGGGGTGAGCGTCAACAACAAGACATCGACTTCGGGTTTACCTTGATCCGGGGGCTGAACGAAACCCGGGCCCTGCGCTACTTCACCAACTGGTTGAGTTGAATGATGGGCAGCAGCACGGCCAGCACGATCAGCATGACCACCACGCCCATGGCCACGATCAGCAGCGGCTCCAGCAGGGTGGCGAGCTGCATGGCGCGGCGCGCGACTTCGGTGCCCAGTTGCGTGGCAGCGCGCTGCAGCATCAGCGGCAGCTGGCCGGTTTGCTCGCCCAGACGGGCGAACATGGCGAGCAGACCGGGAAAGCGTTTCTTTTGCGCCAGCGCCGAGGCCAGCGGCGCGCCTTCGCGTACCAGCACCAGCGCATCCAGCGCGTCGGCGCGCATGGCGCGGTTGGACAGGGTTTCGGCCGCCGCCTGCAAGGCCTTCAGGATCGGCACGCCGGCCGCAGCGAGCATGGCCAGGGTGCTGGCAAAACGCGCGGTGTTGTAGCTGCGCGCCAGTTTGCCCAGAATCGGCAGGTTCAGCCAGGCACCATCAAACTTTTCACGAAATACGGGCTTAGCCAGCGCAAAACGTGCGCCGATAACTATCAAAACAATAGCAAGTAGCATCAACCAGCCATAGCTGCGCACGAAGTCACTCAGGCCGATCATGAGCACGGTCAGCAAGGGCAATGCCCGCTTGCTGCCGGCAAACACATGGGCCACCTGCGGCACCACGTAGGTGACGAGGAACAACACGATGGCGATCGCCACCAGGGTCACGATGGCCGGGTACAGCGCCGCGCCGATGAGCTTGGCCTTGAGCGCCTGCTGCTCTTCCAGGTCGTCGGCCAGGCGCTCCAGCACCAGGCCGAGCTTGCCGCTTTGCTCGCCGGCACCGATCACGGCCACAAAAATAGCGGAGAACTCCCGCGGATGCAGTCCCAGGGCCCGGGCAAAGGTCGAGCCGCCGTTGACCTCGGCGCGCAGGGAAGCCACCAGATGGCGTTCACCCTCCCGCTCGGCCTCGTCCGACAGCGAAGTCAGCGCCCGCTCCAGCGGCAGGCCGGACGAGACCAGCCCAGCCAGCTGGCGCGTCCACACGCCCAGGCCGTTGGCGTTGAAAACCCGGCGCCTGAAAGCCCGACCGCCCAGACCCGAGCCGGCCTGACCCGGCATCTGAGTGGAATCGGCGCCGACGCTATCGACCTTCAAAGGCACCATGGCCTGGCCGCGCAGCAGGCCGCGCGCCGCCTTGGCCGAGTCGGCCTCGATCACGCCTTTGCGGGTGTGCCCCTCGGCGGTCAGGGCTTCAAATGAATAGACCGGCATGGCGTTGCTCTACGTTATTCCGCAGGCGGGCCGCAGCGCCGGGCCGCCCCCAGCAAGGCCGGACCCCTCGGGGGGCAGCGCAGTACACGAAGTGACAAGCGTGGGGGCGCCATATTAGTCCCGCGTCACGCGCACCAGCTCTTCGCGCGAGGTCAGGCCGAGTTGCACCAGGCGTTCACCGTCGTCGCGCATCAAGCTCATGCCACCAGCCAGGGCCGCCGTGCGGATGTCGGCCTCGGCGGCGCGGTTGTGGATTTGCGCGCGAATCGCGTCATCGGTCACCAGCAGTTCAAACACGCCGCTGCGCCCGGCATAACCGGTCTGGCCACAAAACGTGCAACCGGCGCCATGGCAGTGCAGGCACAGCTTGCGCAGCAGGCGTTGCGCCAGCACACCCAAGAGCGAGGAACTCAGCAGGAAGGGCTCCACGCCCATGTCGGTCAAACGCGTGACGGCGCTGGTGGCGTCATTGGTGTGCAACGTGGCCAGCACCAGGTGGCCCGTGAGCGAGGCCTGGATCGCAATCTGGGCGGTCTCGAAATCGCGGATCTCGCCGATCATGATCACGTCCGGGTCCTGCCGCAGGATGGCGCGCAAGGCCTTGGCGAAGGTGAGATCGATCTTGGCGTTGACCTGGGTCTGGCCGACGCCGGCCAGCTCGTACTCGATCGGGTCTTCCACCGTCATGATGTTGCTGCGCGCCGCGTCCAGCCGGCTCAGCGCCGCGTACAAGGTGGTGGTCTTGCCGGAGCCAGTCGGCCCGGTCACCAGGATGATGCCGTGCGGCTGCTCGATCAGGCGCTGGAAGCGGGCCAGCACGTCGCCCTGCATGCCCAGGCCTTCCAGGCTCAGCTTGCCCTCCGATTTATCCAGCAGGCGCAGCACGGCGCGCTCGCCATGCGCGCTGGGCAGGGTGCTGACGCGCACATCGACGGCGCGGGTGCCGATGCGCAGCGAGATGCGGCCGTCCTGCGGCAGGCGGCGCTCGGCAATGTCCAGATCGGCCATGATCTTCAGGCGTGAAATCAGCGCCGCGTGCAGCGCGCGGTTCGGCTGCACCACCTCGCGCAAGGTGCCGTCGACGCGAAAGCGCACGCTGGAGTGGCGCTCGTAGGGCTCGATGTGGATGTCGCTGGCGCCGTCGCGCGCGGCCTGCGTCAGCAGCGCGTTGAGCATGCGGATGATGGGCGCGTCGTCCGAGGTCTCCAGCAAGTCCTCGATCGCCGGCAGGTCCTGCATCATCCGGGAGAGGTCAGCGTCGCTCTCGACCTCGCTCACCACCATGGCGGCGCTCGATTCGCCCTGCGCGTAGGCGGCGCTGATGCGCTGGATCAGCACCTCGGGCGGCAGCGCCTGCAGCTGGCGCACGGCGTATTTGCGCAAGACCTCGCTCACCGCGCTGGCGCCCGAGTCGGGGTGCAGGCACAAGGTCAGCACACCCGAGGCGTCCTCCTCCAGCAGCAGCTGGTGGGTGCGGGCAAAGGCGTAAGGCAGCGGGTAGCGCATGGCAGACCGATGTTCGGCTCAGGGTAGCGTCGAGGTGCCCGGGGGCGTGGCCGGCGGCAGCACCGGCTGCAGCAGCGGCAGGGCCGGCAATTGCGGCGACTCGTTGATGTTCAGCACACTGCTGGGCGCCGGCTGCGCGTCCTTCAGGCCGGCGCGCATCAGGTCGTAGCGGTCCACCGACAGGCGGTCGGTGGCTTGCGCGTCGCGCACCACCACCGGCCGCAGGAACACCATCAGGTTGGTCTTCTTGCGCCCGCGCGCCTCGCTTTTGAACAGATTGCCAAAAAACGGCACGTCGCCCAGGCCCGGCACCTTGTCCTGGTTGCCGGTGTACGTGTCCTGCAACAGCCCGCCCAGCACCACGATGTTGCCGTCATCGACCAGCACGGTCGACTCGATGGTGCGCTTGTTGGTGGTCGGGCCGTTGGCCGCCAGCTCGGTGCCGGCCTTGACCGCCGAGGTCTCCTGGTAGATTACCAGCTTGACGGTGCCGTTCTCGTTGATTTGCGGCCTGACCTTGAGCGTCAGGCCCACGTCCTTGCGCTCGACCGTGGTGAAGGGGTTGACCGAGTTGCCGCTGGTGTTGTTGCTGGTGTAGGAGCCGGTGACGAAGGGCACGTTCTCGCCGATCACGATCTTCGCCTCCTCGTTGTCCAGGGTCAGCAAATTGGGCGTGGACAGCACGTTGCCGCTGCCGCTGGACTCCAGGAAATTCGCCAGGAAGCCCAGCACGTAAACCCCGTTGGTCTTGCGCGCCGCGCCAATGTTGAGACCGGTCCCCGGCGCCACGGTGCCGCTGGCGGCCCCGGTCGCCAGGTTGATGATGTTCTTGCCGGCGGCGCCGAAATTGGTCCCCAGCAGGCCAATCACGCCGTCGCCGTTCTGGCCCAGGGCGCCCTGCCACTGGATGCCGAATTCGGCCGCGCGGTCGGTGTTCACCTCGACGATCAGGCTCTCCACCAGCACCTGGGCGCGGCGGCCATCGAGCTTGTCGATGACGGCGCGCAACTGGCGGTACTGCGGCTCCGGCGCGGTGATGATGAGCGCATTGGCGGCCGTATCGGCCTGCACCTGGCCGCCGGTGGACGCCGCCGGCGTGGACGACCCGGAAGACGTCGCCATGCCCGCCGGGCTGGTGGCGCTGGCACTGGTGCTGGTGGCACCCGTGCTCGCGGCCGCGGTGCGGACCTCGCCGGTGATGGCGGCGCGCAAGGTGGCGGCCAGCTTGGTGGCATCGGCATTCTTCAGGTACACCACATGGATGTTGCCGGCGTCGCCATTGCCGCTGGCGGCGTTCGGCTGGTCGAGCTTGCTCACCAGGGACTTGACCAGTGCGACCCGGGCCGGGTTGGCGGCGCGCAGGATCAGGCTGTTCGAGCGCGGCTCGGCGATCAGCGTGGTCTTGAACGAGGTGTCGGCCTGGCCGGCCACGGCCGTGCCACCCGAGGACTCCACCAGCCGCAGCACCAGCGGCGCCAGATCGACGGCAATCGCATGCTTGAGCGGCAGCACCTCCACATCGCTGGCATTCGACACATCCATGGCGGCGATGATGCGCGCCATGCGGCGCAGGTTGTCAGCGTAGTCGGTGATGACCAGCGAGTTGGTGCCAGGATTGGCGTTGATGGTGTTGTTGGGGCTGATCAGCGGGCGCAGGATGGGCACCATGTTGTTGGCCGACTCGAAGTTGAGCTTGAAGATCTGCGTGCTGATCTGGTTGCCCAGGGCGCCGCCGCCGACGCCGCCCTCGCTGACCGTCACCGCGCCGCTTTGCAGCTTGGCATCGGCCTCGGGCACGACCTTGTACAAACCGGCCGACTCGACCATGGTGAAGCCCTGCAGCCGCAGCGCGGCGAGGAACTGGTTCATCGCCACCAGGCGGCTCACCGGTTTTTCGGTCACCAGCGTCAGCGTGCCCTTGACGCGCGGGTCCACCACCACATTGACGCCGGTGATGCCGGCCATGGCCCGCGCCACGGCTTCGATCTCGGCGTTGCTGAAGTTCAGCGTGACCGGTTCGCCCGCCTTGACGGCCATTGTCTGCGCCTGCAAATTTATGGAAAAAAGACCTGTAGCCACCGCCAATACAGCGTGAGCAGCTATTAAACAGAGAGCAGATCGAGACGTCTGGAAAAAACGAGATTTCATACGGATTCAACCCACTTTGATGATGGCGCGTGCGCCATCGCGCCGCCCGATGATATTCAGGAGATTGGACACGGCGTCCAGGTGCTCGGGCGTGGCACTGGCCACGCCGTCAAACCGGAGCGTGGCGCCCACCCATTGGCCGCGGCCCGACAGCTGCAGATTGCCATCCAGGGTGTCGAGCTGCAGCGTCGGCGTCGCACCGCCCAGCACGGTGATGCGGTAACTGCCCATGGGCTTGAGCGTGGACAGGCGCGACGAGATCTGCATCGCGTCGAGCTGGGCGCGCCCGGCCATGAGCAGGCGCCCGGCCGCCCATTCCAGGCTCAGTCCCTGGGTCGACAACATCAGCTGGCCCTCGGCCTGCACCGTGTTCCACGGCGTGCCCAGGCCGGCCAGCCATTGCGCCGGCCACTGCGACAGGCTGTCCGCCAGCACCAAGTGGGCACCGCCCCAGCGCGGTTCCAACTTGAAGCGCCAGGCTTGCTGCATGCAGCAGTCGGCCCGCAAGTCGGCCTGCAGGCCCGACCAGTCGGGGCGCAGCCGCCAGCTCAGGCGCCCGGGCAAGGCGGCGGCATCCGCGCTGCCGGCGCCACCGGTCAGCACCAGCCGGGCCGAGCCCTGCCAGAGCGTGCCGCGGGCATCCTCCAAAACGACCCGCCCCTGGCTGGCCGCTTGCAGCGCGCCGGTCAGCCAGCGGGCCGGCGCATTCAGCAAGGTCGCCAGCACCAGCCCCAGCAAGGCGCCGGCCCAGGCCCAAGCCCAGGGCGCTGTCATGGGACGATTCGTTGAAGCCAAAGGATAAGTACGCGACATGGGACGGCGGGACTAGCGCGCGCTCAGGGTCAGCACCAGCATGCCGTCCCAGGTGCCCGCCGCATTGCGCAGCAGGCGCGCCTCGCTCGGCACCGCGCGCGCATTCAGGCGTGCCTGCGCCAGCCACTGCGCCAGGGCGTCCGGGGCTGTCCCCTGCAGGTTGAGCGTGACGCGCTCGCCCACGATGCTGAGACGCGCTGCAGACCCCAGCGGTTTCACCGAGGCCTCCAGCAAGCGCCGCGCCTCATTGAAAGACATCGGGGCCTGGGCTTGCAGCGTTTTGGCCTGCGCTTGCAGGCGCTGCATCTGCTGCAGTTGGGCGTCCAGCAACTGGTGTTGCCGCTCGGCGGTACGCAAGGTGGCCAGAGCCGGTGCCAGCGCCACCCACCACAGCACGGCGCCCAGCACCAGCGCCAAGGCGGCCAGCAGCAGTTGCTGCTCCCGGCGCGAAATACTGTCCCAGCGGGCCTGAAGGCGGGGCGGCAGCGTCATGGCACGGCCACCTGTTTGAGCAGCAGGCTGTCGCCCTCGGGGCTGGCCACATAACCTTGCGGCTTGAGTTTGAAGGCCACCGCTGCGAGCGCCTCGGACGGCAGGCTGAGCCCTTTCAGGCGCACTTCACCCGTTACAAATTCAATAGCAACTGGCGCAGTACCCACGGGGGCTACAGCCCCAAAAGCCCCTAATAGGGTCTCCAGATCCCGGCCCGAGGGCGCGCCGCTGGCCTGCTGCAGCGCCGCCACTTCGCGCGCCATCTGGATCGGGGCATCCACCACCACCTGCACCTTCGGAAAAGTGCTGGTCAGCAACTCGCGAATAGTGGCGCGCTGGGCCTTGACCACGGCTTGCTCTTTCCAGGCCCAGGCGTTCAGGCCGACCAGATTGATCGCCAGCAGCGCCAGCACGGCGAAGCGGGCAGCACGCCAGCGCGGCGCGAGCAGACTGCCCAGGGATTCGGCGACCCGCTTCCAGGTGCGGGCGCGGCTGGAATTCAAGAACTCAAATTGCGCCAGGTCCCAGGCCGACTGACTCGCCTGCAGCCGGCGCTGCGCGCTTTGCTGCAAGCTGACGTTGCGCTTGAACAGCTGCTCGGCCAGGGCCACCACGGCGGGCTCGGCCACCACGCCGGCGGTTTCGGGCCAGTTCAACAGCGCCACCGACGCGGCGGACAGGGGCCAGACGGCGACACCGCCCCGGCCGGCAAAGACCATCTGCGCCTCGTCAGGCTCGCCGACCACATACAGCAGCTCACCCGGGCTGTCGGGCGCGAACTCGGGCACGATGCGGCTCACCGGCCGCCCGGCCTGCTCCAGGGCTTGCAGCGCCGCCTGCAACCAGGCGCGGTCGCACACGGCCACCCACACCGGCGCATCAGCCTGGGGCGCGGGCTCGATGGCGAAGTGCAGATGCGAGGTCTCGTCCAGCAGACGCTCTTCCAGCAGGCCTTCCAGCACGGCGCGCACGCGCGTGCTGCTGGCTTCCTGGTAAAAACGACGACCCAGCGTTCCCTTGGGCAGCTGCACCTGATGCCACGACAGGTGGTGCGCGGCCACCAGGGCCACCACCTCGCCCGCGCGACCCGCCGCCGGCAACAGCGCCAGTGGTGCGCACGATTGCGCATCCACCGTGCGGCCATCGCTGGTGAGCACGTAGTCGTACAGGGCCGCGGTATCCGAAGGCTGGGAAGGAAGGGTAACGATCAGGGTGGTCATGCGCGTGAGGGTGGGCGTGGCGGTCATTGTAGGGGCGCCGCCACGGGCAGCACACTGCGTTTTCGCCCCAGCGTTTTCACTTCCCGGCCATCGCGCTGCACCACGGATTGCTCCTGCACCGTGGTCTTGTCCACTTGCAGGCTGCCTCGCACTTCAAAGAAGCGCGAGGACACGCTGTGCAGTCCGTCGACAAACTTGGCGGCCGCATTGCCGCCTGCCTTGCCGGCATCGGTCAGCACCGCCAGGTGGGTGGTGTTTCGGGCCGTCACCAGACGGTGCGCATCGGCCATCTCAAAGACGGCCACACTGGCGTAGAGGACTTCCGCCGGCGCGGTGTTGAGGTTGACGGGGGTAGGCACCGGCAGGAGGGTGATGAACGGGCGCAAGGTGGCAATGCTTCGTGGCGACAGGCCGAGCCAGGCCAGCTGATCGACGTCCTGCGGCCACAGCGGTGAATTGGGGGAAGGAGCCGGGGCGGCGTCCCCGCCTTTGCCGGCACCGGTGTCCTGCGCCAGGCGCAGGTTCTCGGCCAGGGCCGTCAGTTCGCCGGCGGGCAGGCTCAGCAAGTCAAAGAGGCGGGCAAAGGCCAGTTGGCTGGGTTCATGGATCTTGCCGTCCTGCACCAGATTCGCGACGTTGAGGCGCGACTGCAAATCAATGATCTGCCCGGACAGAAAGGCGTCCTGGGTGTCGTCAGCCGTCTGGGCATTGCCGCGATCAGCGGCCAGAAAGGTGGACAGACGGGCTTGCTCCAGCGGCACCGCCCAGGGTTCGGCCAGGTGGTCGGCCCCGCCCTTGCGGCCGTCCTCGCGCAGGATCAGCCGCGCCCAGTCCAGCGCGCCGACCAGCACCCAGGCCGACTGCGTGCGGCTGCGCTCGGCCGCCTCCACCTCGACGCCGCGCCATTGCTGCCACAAGGTGGCCGAGGCCAGGCTGGCCACCAGCACCACGGTGAGCATGGCGGTCAGGATGGCGGCGCCGCCCTGGCGCTTCATTTGCCGCCCCCGACGGTGGGGCGCAGCCAGTCGCGTGTCAGGGTGCCGCTGATGGCCTGGCCCGGCGCCAGCGTCAGCACCAGGCGAATGCCGTCCGGAATCGAGGGCGCCGCCGCCTGACCGTCGCTGGCCGCACCAGCGCTGGAGAGCGGGTTGCTCCAGGCATCGGTGCGGTAGTAGAAGATTTGCCACTGGTCGAGTGGCACGATGCGCACCTCGCGCTGGCGCTCCTCGTCGCTAGGGTTTTGCGCCCACAGGCCAGCTTTTTGCCAGGCCTGCTGCAAGTCGCCACGCGTGCGTAGCGGTGGCGACTGCCAGCGCAGCCACTGGCCGCCAGTGGCCTCATTGCGGCGCGACCAAGCCACCACGCGCAAGCCCTCGCCGGGGTTGACCGTGCTGCGGCGCAGGATGCGCAGGGCGCGGCCATCCCAGTCCAGGCTCGGGGTGTTCGGCTGCACGGCCAGCGCATCCAGGTCGGCGCCCCACTGCGCCAGTCCGGCCTGCAGGGCCAGCACATCGTCCGAATGCTGGCGCATCTGCGCCTGCGCGCGCGTCATGCCGTCGAGACCGCGCCAGCTCAGGGCGGCCATCAAGGCCATCAAGGCGATCGCCACCAGCAACTCGATCAAGGTGAAGCCGCCCGTCCGGCGCGATGCAGCCAGCCACCGGTTCATCAGTAGCGCCCCACCACGGTGGACAGGCGCAGCACCGGCTCGTCGCCGCTGAACACCTGCGCGTCGACGCGCCGAAAGTTCGGATTGGGCGTGGGCCGCACCGCCACGGCCACGCTGAAGGCCTGGCCGGCCTGCTCGCAGCCAACGCGGCTGTCGCCCACGTCGGGCATCTGCTTGGACAAGCGGCTCTTGATGAGTTCGTTTTCGGCACAAATCTGGGCCAGCAAGACGTCCGACTGGCGTTGCGCATGGCGGGTCAGGGCGGCCGTGGCCTGCAAACCCGCCGTCAGGGCGATGGCCACAATGCCCAGCGCCACCAGCACCTCGACCAGGGTAAAACCGCGCGTTCTTTTCACGGCAGCGCGGCTTGCACGGCAAACGGGCGCACGCCGTCGGTCGCCACCCGCACGCTGCGGCCGGGCTGGCTGCGCGACACCAGCAGCACCGCCTGCGGCCCGATGATGGGCTCTGGGCCCAGCAACAGATCGGCCGATTCCGCGCCCGTCATGCCCGCGCTCGCGGCCACGCCAGTGTCCGGGTCCAGCCATTGCTCCGGCAGCTCGGCCGGCGCCAGGCCGTCAAAACGAAAACCGGTGGCGCTGGCGCGCCAATGGACAGCCACGCCCGTCACCCGTGAGCGGGCGCGGGCCGACTCCAGCAAGGCAGCCAGACGCTCGGCATCACGGTCGAGCTGCACCTGGGAGGCGTCGCGCATGGCAAAGCCGACACCGGCCGAGACCATCGCGACAATGGCCATCACCACCAGCAACTCCAGCAGCGTGAAGCCGGCGCCGCGGCGCCTAGGGCTGCCAGCTGCCGACGTCTGCATTTTTGCCCTCGCCGCCGGCCTGGCCGTCGGCGCCGAAGGACATCACATCCACTTCCGCCTTGATGCCGGGGTTGAGGTAAACATAGGGCTGGCCCCAGGGGTCATTGGGCAGCTGGTCGAGGTAGGACTTCCAGTTGGGCGGCACGGGCGCCGTCGTGGGCTTGGCGCGCAGGGCCTGCAGGCCTTGCTCGGCCGTGGGGTAGCGCTGGTTGTCCAGCCGGTAGAGTTTGAGCGCCTGCATCAGGTTGTTGACGTCGGTCTTGGCCGCCGTCACGCGCGCGTCGTCAGCGCGCTCCAGCACATTGGGCACGATCAGCGCTGCCAGCACGCCGATGATCAGCAGCACCACCATCAGTTCGATCAGCGTGAAGCCGCTCTGGACACGGCGTGACAAGCTTGCGGAATAAATTTTCATGGGGTTGGCGTCACTCGTAAGTCTGGGTCGCTTCAATGATAATCCACCCATGCAGATGCACGCGCACCACCCCTCGTACAGCCTCTGGTGGCTCCGGACGGCCACTTTTACGCTGGCCGCCCTGGCCGCCGCCAGTGCCGCCTTCTGGGTACTGAAGTGGACGGCCACGGTCCCCGCACCCACCAGCGCGGCGCTGCTGACGTCCATTGCCGCGCCGGCCGATCCGCAAGCCGTAGCACGCCTGCTGGGCGGTGGCCAGGCCAGCGTGGTAGCCGCCCCCGGTGCGCGCCCTGACACCAGCGCCAGCCGCTTCAAGCTGACCGGCGTGGTGGCCGACCGCCGTACCGGCGGCTATGCCGTGATTGCCATCGACGGCAAACCGGCCCAACCGTACCGGGTCGGCGCGCGCGTCGATGATGCGCTGGTGCTGCACTCGGTCGCGCCCCGTAGCGCGGCCCTGGCCGCCAGTGTCGACGCGCCGGTCTCACTCACGCTGGAACTGCCGCCGCTGGTACAACCCTGAAATTGATCTGACAAGAACATGACACGTTCTGTGACATGTTCTGGCTTGAAAAGGCGCGGGCGATTGAGCAGAATAGCTATTTACACCTGCTCTTTGATGATCGCGTGACACGATCGGCAGGATTCAGAATTCCGGCTTGCCACTTGCGCCGGCCCCCTATTGACAGACTGCTTTGTGGGAGATCACATCATGTCTATGGATACGTGCATTCCATTTCCTCGTTTATCACCTTCGTCTGAACGACCGGGCGCTCACTTGAGGGCGCAGGGTGGCAGCTTTTTTTCGCTGCTCGAACTCGATCCCCGCCAAGTCGTCAAGGGCGTGGAGGTCGCTGATGGCATCGTGGCGGAGGACGTGATACCGGTTGGCCAGATGCGGGAAAACTGCCCGCATTGCGACGCGCCTTTGCAACTGGTATTGCGCGCCAATAACGTCATCCGTTCGCATTTGTTCTGCGAACAATGCACCCGCTGTTTTGATGCGCGTTACCCGGACGGCAGCTCGGCCTTGTTGTTTTCCAGACTCCCCGTCCTTTATTAAGGGGTGGCGGGCTCAGGACAAGGCCGCGCGCATGGCGTCCACCACCGCCTTGTAGTCCGGCTTGCCAAAAATGGCACTGCCGGCCACGAAAGTGTCGGCCCCGGCATCGGCCACGCGGCGGATGTTGTCCACCTTGATGCCGCCGTCGACCTCCAGCCGGATATCCTTGCCGCTGGCGGTGATGCGGCGGCGCACGTCCTCGATCTTGCGCAGCGCCGAGTCAATGAAGCTCTGGCCGCCAAAGCCGGGGTTGACACTCATGATGAGCACCATGTCAATATCGTCAATCACCCAGTCCAGCACGTCCAGCGGCTCGGCCGGGTTGAACACCAGGCCGGCTTTGCAGCCCTTGGCCTTGATGACCTGGATGCTGCGGTGCACATGGCCCGAGGCATCGGGATGGAAGCTGATGAGGTCGGCGCCAGCGTCGGCAAAGGCGGCGGCCAGCGCATCGACCGGCTGCACCATCAGGTGCACGTCGATAGGCACCGCCACCCCGGCGGCGGTTTTGGCATGCGGTTTGAGGGCGCTGCAAATCATGGGCCCGAAAGTGAGGTTGGGGACGTAGTGGTTGTCCATCACGTCAAAATGGATCCAGTCGCTGCCAGCGGCGATGACATCCTTGACCTCCTCCCCCAGGCGGGCAAAGTCGGCGGAGAGTAGGGAGGGGGCGATGCGAAAGGTCATGGCGATAGGGCTTATAAAGTCGGGGGTAAAAGACAGGGCACTTAAGAGGCTTATTTTCGCAGGTAGCATTGCAACATGTCCAAGTACCAATTTCGAGTTGAAGTAGAACCCCTGTATCTGGCCGAGCAGTCGTCGCCGGAACAGGGCCTGTATGTGTTTTCTTACACCATCACCATCACCAATATTGGCGAGGTGCCGGCGCAGTTGATTTCGCGCACCTGGAACGTGAATGACGCCAACGGTCACACCGAAAAGGTCAGGGGCCTGGGCGTGGTGGGGCAGCAGCCGCTGCTCAAGCCGGGCCAGGCTTTTGAATACACCAGCGGCACACGCCTGCGCACCCCGACCGGCACCATGCACGGCAGCTTTTTCTGCGTGGCGGAAGACGGTGAAAAATTCGACACCGACGTGCCCATGTTCGTGCTGGACGCCCTGAGCGCCAGCGGCGGCACGCGGACTCTGCATTGATGGCGCGCCGCATGGCATCGCTGCGCGACCTGCCGGAACTGCTGGATGCGTTGGACCCACAGGCCGAACTGGTGCAACGCCACCTCTGGCTGATTGCGCTGTTTGAATGGCTGCGCGGCGACTGCCGTTCAGTCCCGGCCACGCTGGCCCGGATCCAGCTGCTACTGGACGCCGTGCAGGCACGCCCCGAGCTGCAGGCGCGTGTGCAGGCCTGGTGGCAGGCGCTGGTGGACATCATTGACGGCTCCACCTTGCTGGCCGACTATGGCTTTTCTTCGCGCAGTGCCTTTGTCAGCGAATTCGCCGAGCGCCTGTACCAGAAGCTGTTGCCCGGCACACCCGAAACGACCGACGCCTCGGCGCTGTTTTCATTGGTGCTGGGTCACGCTTTTGATGCCCAGTGGCTGGCGGCGCTCGATGAGACCACGCTGGAGCGCCTCGCCGTCTTGCTGCAGCCGGCGCAGCCGGCACAGGATGATTATCTGAGGCCCGCCCCCTCGCCGTGGCAGGACACCGTGCTGGAAGCGCTCACTTTTTGCACCAGCCAGGTCCGAGCCACCGGTTTTTCACCCGAGTTGCGCCTGCGCATGAGCGCGCCAGCCCGCGAAGCCGGGCCGTTTCACGCCCTGGACCGCGACTTTGACGCCTTGCGCGACGCCTATCTGGCCTCCCCTGCGCAGGACAGCGCGGAGCGTCAGGCCGCGCTGCAGCAATTGCGCGAACGGCTGGAAGCCTGCCGCAGCGCGGCGGCCTCGGTCTACACCCACCTGGACGCGCATGGCATCTCGGTCAATCTGGTGTTTCAGCTGCGCCAGTTGCGCGAACGGGTGTTGCGCATTCGCGCCCTGCTGGACTGCCTGCTGTCCGGCAACCCGCTGACCAGCACCACCCGGCTGCTGGCGCAACTGGTCACCGTGGGCCAGGAACGGCGCAGCGTGCGGGCCCTGATTGCCTCCAACTCGTCCATGCTGGCGGCCAAGGTCGCCGAGCGCAGCTCCGAGACCGGCGAGCACTACATCACCCGCAACTGGGCCCAATACCGGGACATGCTGCGCGACTCTGCCGGTGGCGGCGCCGTGATGTCGATCGGCACGCTGGTCAAGTTCATGGTGTTTTCGCTCAGCCTGTCGGTGTTTTGGAGCGGTTTTTTTGCCGGACTCAACTACGCCCTGTGTTTTGTGTTCATCCAGTTCATGCACTGGACCGTGGCCACCAAACAACCGGCCATGACGGCACCGGCCATGGCCGTCAAACTCAAGGACCTCAGTGCACCGGGGGCGGTGGACGTCTTCGTCACCGAGGTGACCCACCTGGTGCGCTCGCAGGTGGCGGCCGTGGTCGGCAACCAGGCGCTGGTGGCCCCGTGCGTGCTGCTGATCAGCTTCGCGCTCTGGCAGTTCACTGGCGAACACATGCTGAATGCGGTTGAAGCAACCCACGTTTTGGACTCCCTCACCTTGCTCGGTCCCACCGCGCTGTTTGCGGCGTTCACCGGCGTCCTGCTGTTTGCCTCCAGCATCATTGCCGGCTGGGTCGAAAACTGGTTCGTGCTGCACCGGATGGACTCGTCGCTGCGCTACAACCCGCGCATCACCGCCGCGCTGGGCACCGAGCGGGCGGCCCGCTGGGCCCACTTCATGCGCGAGAACATCTCGGGCCTGGCGGGCAATATTTCGCTCGGCTTCATGCTGGGACTGACGCCCGCGTTTGCCACCTTTTTTGGCCTCGGGCTGGAGGTGCGCCATGTGACCCTGTCGACCGGCCAACTGGCCGCCGCCAGCGCAACGCTGGGCCTGGAGGTGCTGCATTTGCCGGTTTTCTGGTGGTGTATTGCGGGCCTGGTGGTGACCAGTGTGCTTAATGTCGGGGTCAGTTATTACCTCGCTTTCCGCCTGGCTTTGCGCGCCCACAACGTCAGCGGCGTCGACCGTTCGCGCATCCGTTCGGCCATCTGGGCGCGCTGGCGCAGCATGCCGCTGAGCTTCTTCTGGCCGGTCAAGGCGGCGGTGCAACAGGAAACCGTCAATGGGTGAATTTGACCTGATCGAGCGCTATTTCAAGCGCCCGGCCAGCCGCGCGGTGCTGGGCGTGGGCGACGACTGCGCGCTGCTGCAAGCCGCCCCCGGCACGCAACTGGCCATTTCCTGCGACATGCTGGTGGAAGGCCGCCATTTTCTGTCCACCATGGACCCGTTCAAGCTGGGCCACAAAGCCCTGGCCGTGAACCTGAGCGACCTGGCCGCCTGTGGCGCCAAGCCGCTGGCCTTTACCCTGGCGCTGGCGCTGCCGCGCGCCGACGACGCCTGGCTGGCGCCGTTCTCAAAAGGCCTGCTGGCCCTGGCCGATGCGCACGGCTGCGAGCTGGTGGGCGGCGACACCACGCAAGGGCCGCTCAACATCTGCGTCACCGTGTTTGGCGAGGTGCCGGTGGTCAATGCCCGCTCACAGGCACTGTTGCGTTCGGGCGCCCAGGCCGGCGATGACCTGTATGTCAGCGGCACCGTGGGCGACGCCCGGCTGGCGCTGGAGGTGTTCCGGGGCACGCTGTCGGTACCGGCGCCGGTGTTTGACGCCGCCCGTCTGCGCCTGGAACAGCCGACGCCGCGTGTAGCGCTGGGCCTGGCCTTGCGCGGCATTGCCACGGCGGCGATCGATGTCAGCGACGGCCTGCTGGGCGACCTCGGTCACATCCTGAAACAGTCCGGCGTGGGGGCCACCGTGGATACCGAAGTTGCTACAAATTTAATAGCTTCTTACGCATATTACACGAGGGCTATAGGTCAATTTGACACTGAAATCGGCCAGGATCAATGGCTGAACTGGGCGCTGGCCGGTGGCGATGATTACGAGCTGCTGTTCACCGCCCCACCCGCCGCCCGCACCCTGGTGGCGGCGGCCGCCCACACCAGTCAGACGCCGGTCACGCACATCGGACACATCACGCTGGAGCGCGGCCTGCGACTGGTGGATGGCGACGGCCAATCCGTGCCCAACACCTACACCTCGTTCGACCACTTCGCCTGACGCGACATGGCACCAAGGCGCCCGCCCGTCGTTATTTTTTCAGCTTGCCCGCGCCATTGATCATCGTCACTTCAACGAACTTCGAGCCAATGCGGTTGTTCTCGCCAAAAGTGATGTCATGTCCACCGAGATCGAAATTCTTGATGGAGGCCAGCGCTTCCATCAATTTCTGCCGGGTCGGGTTCGCGCCGCTACACCTGAGCCCTTCCACCAGCACCTTGGCGCCGAGAAATTCTTCGAAACTGGTGTAGGACGGTTCCTCCTGCGGGGCGTACTTCTTCAACAAGGTCCGGTATTCGCGCGCAGTCGCCAAAACACCCGAGGTCGGCGAAGGCGCCACCTGCGTGATGCCAATGCCGCGCAAGCTGGTGGTGCCGACCAGTTCCACCAGATCATTCACGTTGACCACCGAAATACTGAACAACAAGGCACTTTCATTGAGCTTGCGAAAGCGCTGTATGAAGGCGGCCGTTGATTTGGTGATCGAAATCATGATCACGGCTTGCGGTCCCGCCTTGGCGATGGCATTCACCGCCTGCTCCACGTTCTCGGTATTTTTCTCGTAGCTCGCTTTGCTGACGATTTGTGCACCGTGCCTGGCGGCGGCGGCTTCAACCCCGGCCAGCCCCGCCAAACCAAAAGGGTCGTTCTGGTAAAACACCGCAATATTCTTGATCCCGATCGTCGCCAGTTGATTGACCATGGCTTCGGCCTCGTCACCATAGCCGGCGCGAACATGAAAGATGTAGGGATTGAACGGGCTGCGCAGCGGTTCGCCGCCCGTATAAGGCGCGACCAGGGGAATATTGGCCTCCTTCAAGACACTGAGCTTGAGCAGTTCGGCGATATTGCCGGTGCCGGCAAAACCGAACAGGGCCAGCGCCTTGTCCGATTCGATCAACTCGCGTGTCAGGCGCACGGTTTCATCCACTTTGTAGCCATCGTCCTTGATGAGCACGCGAATTTTTCGGCCATTGATGCCGCCTTGGGCGTTGATGTGGTCGAAATAAATCTGGCCGCCGGCCACCATTTGTTTGCCCGTTTTTGCCAGCACGCCGGAGAGCGGTGCGACCTGCCCGATCACGAGGTCGCTGACAGAGACCGGGGGCGGGGCGGCATGGACCGCGCCGCATATAAACAGAAGGGAAAGAAGACGTGTGACAGACATGGTTGCAAGCTTGCTAATAATTTATTTTGGAATGCGCCGAAAAACGGTGCCCCAAAATCTTACAACACCACAAAGACAGTTCGCCTCGTGGTGAAGGCACGCAAGAACGCAAGTAGCCGCAAGAACCCGGGCCGGGTCCCGCCTCAGGCCATGAAGGCGGAAGGCACCGGAGGTTCGCCCATGGCCTGGCGCAGAACGGCCCAGTGCATGGCTTCGTCGCCCAGGATGCTGGCCGCCGCCTTGGACAGATCGCGATTGCCAAACAAGGGCACGGCGCCGAGGTAGGCGCTCACGGCCCCCTGCTCCAGCCGCGCCGCGAACTTGAGCACATCGAGTTCCGTTTTAAGCTGGTTCACCGGGAAGTCGTACTTGGCTTTGGCCGTCGCAGCTTTGCCGCCGAGCTTTTCCACCGTGCCGGCGAGCAGGGTCGCATGCTGTTTGTGGTGGCCCTGAAACGTCAGCGCCAAATCCAGCACGGGCTTGGTCAGCAGCTTGCTTTCGGCGCCCAGCTGGTAGGCGGCGATGGCCTCCAGTTCGGCCCCGATCGCGGTGTTGAGAATTTGAATGTCGCCAGCTTTGGCGCCATCCGCCGTGGCGGCCAGCGCGTCATTGCCGGCCAGCAGTGCGACCGCCGCACCCGACAACACCAGGCCGCCCGAGCGGCCCAAAAACAGCCGCCGGGCAGCCATGGGACTCGACATTAGAAAAAATGACATAACGATCTCCAGTAAAAAAAACCTGACAGATCACGCGCGAGAGGGTTCACGCTCGTGGGCAATTTTTGCCAGCACACCCTCGACGATGCTGTCGCAGCGCGGGCCGGCAAAGGAGAACGCATCACCGAGGGCCATGTCGATATCACGCGACAAGCCTTCGCGCAAAATGCCGCGCGCGCGGAAAAACCTGGACCGAACCGTGGCCTCGGGCAGGCCCAATGCCGTGGCCACTTCCTCCACGCTCATTTCTTCCACCCCGCGCAACATGAACACGGCGCGAAACGCGTCGGGCAAGGTGTCGATTCGGGCTTCCATCTGCTGGCGCACCTGCGCGCGCATGGCCACGCGGTCCGGCTGTTCGTCGGGGTTGGCTTGCATTTGCAGCTCCAGGGGTTCGCCATCGGTCTCAATGGCCGCGCTCAATGGAAGGACCTGGGCACCGCCGCGGCGCAGCCGTCCCAGCGCTTCATTGACCACGATGCGGACCAGCCAGGTCGAGAGTCTGGCGTCCGCGCGGAAGCTGGCCAGCGCACGCCAGGCGCGCAGATAGGCCTCCTGCAGCGCGTCCTGCGTGTCGTCGTCGCTCTTGAGGATGCTGCGCGCCGTGCGAAAAAGCAGCCGGTTGTAGCGTCGCATGATCCGCGCGAAAGCCAAATCGTTGCCGGCCAGTGCCAGACTGACCAGCTCGGCATCTGAGCTGGCGTCTGACGGCAGGGCGTGTCTTGTGGTGGAGGTATTCATGCGTGTTCCTGTGCATTAGATGGCCGGCAGGTCTTTGGCGTTCCGGATTTTTTCAGTCAGCCGGTGAGTCAGCAGCATCACGTCCGGACGAGAGCCGCTAGCGCCAGTGCTGGCTCTCCGTGGTCTTGTCGTTCTTGGTTTGACCAGGTTGCACTATGCAGGCTCGCAACCATTGGTGGCATGGCCATTCTGGGCGCCATCGGCATGGCCGTGATGTATTTCGGAATGATGGGCAGAATGGGGGCTTATTAGGCACGGCTCGCTTGATTCGAATTCATCTCTTTGTGTTTAATCCACGCCGCCACGACAAAGAATATTGCAGGCGGCAAAACCACCATCTGGATGACTGGAACAAGGCCAATCACCAAACCTGGGATAAGCGGCATTTGTTCTGTGTATGTCCAACGGTTGATGAGACCAACAGCGACCCATTCGACAACAACGCCAAGGCCGAGTCCGACGATCAGCATCACGCTGTAATGCAGAGCACGGGGATCGACAAACCAATCAGACCGCTTGAACGTGAGCCAGCCGACTGCAAAGATGATCCACACGAGGAAGCCATCGCCCACGCTTGCAATAAAGCAATGCACCCAAGTGGCGACGCTTCCCCAATCCATTCCAACAAAAAGAAAGCCTTGAGCGATTTCCCAAAAATAGTTGACTGGCACGGCGACGACGAACAGGGCCGCAAAGCACCATACGGGCGCAACGCGAGATGGACCGATTTTCATCGTCATGGCCCAAGGCTGTTGACTTGCATTGCGCGTTGTTACTTGATTTGGGTGACGACATAGTCGTCGCCTTCCTGCACGAACTCGAACGCCACCTTCTGGCCCTCCTTCAGCTTGGCCAGCAGCGCCTTGTCCTTGACCTTGAATCCCATCGTCATCGGGGGCCAGTTCATGCTATTGACGGCTTCGTGGGCAAGAGTGACCACGCCAGCCTTGGGATCGACTTTCTTGACTACGCCGAGAGCCTTGTGCGTCATCTGGGCCATCTGGGCCTCGGTGGCTGGTTTCTTGGCCATGTCCATGGGTTTCATGGTGTCCATCTTCTGCTGCGCGAACGCGACAGAGGCCGACAGCGTGACGGCCACGATCAGGGTGGTGGTAATTTTCTTCATGGGATTCTCCGTTTCAGAGGGGTTAAGGGAAATGGTTTCAAGAAAGGTTGGCATGCATCATTTTTTCCAGAACGCAAGTCGTTACGTCGTGGCCTTGCGCTCATGCTGCCGCCGCATCAGCAGGTAGGCAGCCGGAATGACAAACATTGACAATAGAGGCGCGGTGATCATTCCGCCCACCATCGGCGCGGCAATGCGCTGCATGACTTCGGAGCCCGTGCCAGTTCCCCACATGATCGGGAACAGGCCCGCAAGGATCACTGCCACCGTCATGGCCTTGGGCCGCACGCGCAGCACCGCGCCCTCAACGATGGCGCCGAGCAGATCAGCCTCGCTGGTCTTGCCCTGGTCGAGACGGTCTTGCCAGGCATTTTTCAGGTATAGCAGCATGATCACGCCGAACTCGGCGGACACCCCGGCCAGGGCGATGAAGCCCACCGCACCGGCTATCGACAGGTTGTAGCTCAGCAGGTAGAGCAGCCAGATACCCCCGACCAACGCAAACGGCAGCGCAGCCATGATCAGTACCGCCTCGCCGAAGCTAGAAAACGTCAGATACAGCAGCACGAAGATAATGAGCAGCGTGAACGGCACCACCACCTTGAGTTTGGCCATGGCACGCTCCAGGTACTCGAACTGGCCAGACCAGGAAATCGAATAACCAGCGGGCAGAACAACTTTTTCGGATACCGCCTTTTGCATGTCCTGCACGGCAGAGCGCAAGTCACGGCCGCGAATATCCACATAGACCCAACCAGACAGACGGGCGTTCTCGCTGCGCAGCATGGGTGGACCATCGGTGATGCGAATATCGGCCACATCCGATAGAACCAGGCGCTGGCCTCGCTCCGTGACGATAGGCAATACGCGCAGCTTTTCCAATGAATCACGGAATTCGCGCGGGTAGCGCAGATTGATGGGGAAGCGTTGCAGGCCCTCAACCGTCTCACCGATGTTCTCTCCGCCGACCGCCGAAGAAATTACCGACTGCACATCGGCAATGTTCAGACCGAAGCGTGCGGCTTCTTCGCGGCGAATATTGATGTCCACATAGCGCCCACCCGTCAGCCGTTCGGCCAATGCGCTACTGACGCCTGGCACCTCCTTCACCGCTCGCTCAATTTCCCCTGCGATGCGGTCAATCTCGACCAGATCGGTCCCCGCAACTTTGACACCCACTGGGCTCTTGATACCGGTGGCCAGCATGTCGATGCGGTTGCGGATCGGTGGCACCCAGATGTTGGCCAGGCCCGGCACCTTGACTATTGCGTCCAGTTCCTCCACCAGTTTGTCCTGCGTCATGCCAGGCCGCCACTGCTCTTTAGGTTTGAACTGGATCGTGGTCTCGAACATCTCCATGGGTGCGGAGTCGGTGGCGGTCTCGGCCCGTCCGGCCTTGCCGAACACGCTGGCCACTTCGGGCACGGTCTTGATCAGGCGGTCCGTCTGTTGCAACAGTTCACTGGCCTTGCCTGCCGACAGGCCTGGCAGAGCTGACGGCATGTAGAGCAAATCGCCCTCATCCAGACGTGGCATGAACTCGCCGCCAATATGTTGCAGCGGCCACAGGCTCAAGACCAGCAGCACCGCTGCGACCACCAAGGTCATCTTGGGTGCCCGTAGCACGGCATTGAGCAGCGGGCGGTAAACCGCGATCAAGAAGCGATTCAGCGGGTTGCTGTTTTCGTCAGGAACGCGGCCACGGATGAGGTAGCCCATCAGCACGGGGATCAAGGTCACGGACAAACCTGCCGCTGCTGCCATCGAATAGGTCTTGGTAAAAGCCAGGGGCGAGAACAGCCGCCCCTCTTGCGCCTCCAGCGTGAACACCGGAATGAACGACAGCGTGATGATCAGCAGCGAGAAGAACAGCGCAGGCCCTACCTCTGCGGCCGAATCGCCGATAACGCGCCAACGGGCTTCACCTTGCAGTGTTTTTCCCGGATGCGCATGGCCCCATTGCTCCAGATGCTTGTGCGCGTTCTCGATCATCACCACCGCCGCATCGACCATGGCACCAATAGCGATAGCAATACCCCCCAGCGACATAATGTTCGCATTGACACCCTGGTAGTGCATGACGATGAAGGCAGCCAAAATGCCCAGTGGCAGCGAGACGATGGCCACCAAAGCCGAGCGCAAGTGAAACAGGAAGATGAAACACACCACAGCAACAACAATGAACTCCTCCAGCAGCTTGTGCGTCAGGTTGTCCACGGCGCGTTCAATCAGGCCGGAGCGGTCGTAGACTGGCACGATCTCCACGCCCTTGGGCAAGCTGGACTGCAAAATCTTGAGCTTCGCCTTGACGGCGGCGATCGTCTCCAGCGCGTTCTTGCCAGAGCGCATCACGATCACGCCACCCGTGGCCTCGCCTTCGCCATCCAGTTCACCAATGCCACGGCGCATTTCTGGCCCGAGCTGGATGCGCGCAACGTCGCCCAGTCGTACCGACACACCCGCGGCAGTCGTCATCAATGGCACCTTGCGGAAGTCGTCAAGGCCTTGCAGATAGCCTGACGCACGCACCATGTATTCGGCCTCGCCCAACTCCAGCACCGAGCCACCCGTTTCCTGGTTGGCCTTCTGGATTGCTTCGACCACCTTGGTGTGGGGAATGCTGTAAGCCGCCAGCTTGTTCGGGTCGAGCACGATCTGGTACTGGCGCACCATGCCACCGACCGAGGCGACCTCGGCCACATTGGGGATGGTTTTCAGCTCAAACTTGAGAAACCAATCCTGCAAGGCTCGCAACTGCGAAGCGTCCTGCGTGCCACTACGATCTATCAACGCATACTGGTAAATCCAGCCCACACCCGTGGCATCTGGTCCAATCGAAGCTTTGGCCGCAGCAGGTAGGCGCGACTGCACCTGGTTCAGGTATTCCAGCACGCGCGAACGTGCCCAGTAGAGATCGGTGCCGTCCTCGAACAGCACGTAGACAAAGGAGTCGCCAAAGAACGAATAGCCGCGCACTGTCTTGGCCCCCGGCACTGACAGCATGGTTGTCGTCAGCGGATAGGTGATCTGGTTTTCGACGATGCGCGGCGCTTGTCCCGGATAGGTGGTGCGGATGATGACCTGTCCGTCCGACAGGTCAGGTAGCGCGTCCAGCGGTGTTCTAAGCAGCGAATACACGCCCCAGGCGCTCAGCAGCACGGTTGCCAGCAATACCAGGAAGCGGTTCACGATGGACCAACGGATGAACTTGGCGATCATGGTTTGCTTACTGTGGCCTTGGCGGGCATTGCTTTCGCCTCGGAGGCCATGGGGCTTATGCGGATGAGTTGCGGCAAGCCCTCCGCATCCATGTAGAACTCAAAACTCACTTTGTCACCCTGCTCCAGATTGCGCGGCTTGCCACTGGCGGGCAGCTTGAAATCCATGGTCATCGCGCCCCATTTGAGCGACGCAATCGGCCCATGAGACAGAGTGATGCTGTCTTTCCCGATGGCCTCAATCTTGGCTTCACCCTCATGGCGCGGTGCCGTGTTGGCCGCGCCGGGCTTGGGTGCGTCGTTCAGGCGCGCCTCGATACCTTTGAGGCTGGCTTCCGAATCAATCAGGAACTGTGACGACACCACCACACGCTGCCCGGCTTGCAGGCCACGCAAGATGGAGGTCTGCCCATTGCTCTCGATACCAATTTCCACCTCGACTGGACGGAACTTGCCCTTTTCTTCGGCCAGCATCACCACCACGCGCTTACCCGTCTGAATCACTGCCTCAGTCGGAATCAGCAACGATGTTTCAGCCCGCATATCCATGAACTGCATGGTCACGAACATGCCGGGTACCAAGACATTGCCGGGGTTGGCTAGCTCCACACGGGCTTTGAGCGTGCGGGTCGCCGCATTGACCTCGGGCAATATCGCCTGTACCGTGCCATGCAAGGCTGTGCCGGGTGCGGCTGCACTGTGGGCCTGCACCTTGGTGCCGGGTCGAATCAGCGCGGCCTGGCTCTCGGGGACTTGCGCCTCGGCCCACACGGATGACAAGCCGTTGATGCGGAACAGCGTGGCACCGGGCATGACCGTCATGCCTTCTCGCGCCGTCAGTTCCACCACCACGCCGCCGATAGGCGCAGTGAGGGTGATGCGTGGCTGGGTTTTTCCGCTGTTCTCAACCAGGCGAATCTGCTCTTCGCTCATGCCCACTTGGCGCATGCGCTGGCGTGCGGCATCGACCAGCATCGCCAAATCCGTGCCTTGCATGCGCCGCACCGACAAGAATTCTTCTTGCGCCGCAATCCAGTCCGGCACATAGAGTTCGGCCAATGCCTGCCCTTTGCGCACGCGGTCCAGCGTGGCACGCACATGCAGGCGTTCGATATAGCCCGTGGCGCGGGCTTGCACCAAGGCCTGGTCGCGTTCGTTGAAGGCGATGTTGCCGACGGCGGAGACCTGTGGCGACAACAGGCCCTCAGTGACGGCTGCCGTTCGTATCCCAAGGTTTTGCTGAATGCGCGGGCTGACCGTGACTTTGCTGTCGTCACCGTCGCTGTCGGCATAGACGGGCACCAGCATCATGTCCATGAAAGGAGATTTGGCAGGCTTGTCGAACTTGTTCCCCGGCACCATGGGGTCGTGGTAGTACAGCACCTTGCGTCCGGTGGCGGGGTCAACGTCGCCGGCTTTGATGCCCTTCTCGATATGACGGCGTGTCGCCTCTTCGCCTTCGGCAACGCTTTGGGGGATGGCACCCGCACCAGCCTGTGTCGGGGTGTCTGTCGCTGCTGCGGGCTTGGTAGCGTCGCTCCCCATCGTCATGCCCTGTTGCACCCCCATCCGATACACGCCATAGCCCGCGCCGCTCAGCAGGCTGACAACGACCAATCCAATAAGCAGTTGATTGCGTTTCATCATGATTCCTTTGTTACGGGTGTGATGCTGCTGCGTCGCTGGCATTAGGAGTCAGATAGTTGAGTTGCGCCCACAAGCGGGCGGTTTCCATCTCCAGGCGCAGGCGTTCCATGCGCATGTCGACCTCGGTACGCCGTGCCTCCAGCACTGCGCTGAGGGTGCCCCCGGTAGCGACACCACCTCGATAGGCAGCGATGGCGGCCCGTGTGCGCTCTGTTGTGAGCGGAAGAATGGATTCGTCATAACGTCGCAGACGGGCGCGATTGCTTTGCCATTCCTGCACCATGATGCGTAGCTCGGCTGTATGGGCGCGTACCGCGTCTTCCCGTTCGGCACGCAGTTGGGCAACAGTCGCCAGTTTGGCTGCAAGTTCACGGTCTTGGCGGTTCTTTTGATCCCACAGCAAGGGCACCGACACGTTAAGAGAAACCATGTTGGAGTAGGCGGGGCCGCGCTGGCTGAACATCAGTTCCACGCTCCAATCAGCCTGCTTGCTGGCCTGTGCCAGTTCAACGTCGGCCCGCGCCATTTCTTCCTGCTTCGCCATCACGGCGACTTGCGGGTGGTGCAGGAGCTGGGCATCAAGGTTGGATTCATTCAAACGCAGCACGTCGGTTGCAGGAAGATCGGCCAAACGTTGTGCCGCTACCTCGCCGACCCATCGTGCCAACTGCGCCTTGGCGGTGGCTACCTGGGCTTGCGCTTGTGCAATGCGGTCTTCCATCTGGGCGAGCACTGAACGGGCGGCGAATACATCGCTCTGCGAGCCACGTCCCCCCCGATAAGCAGCATCAGCGGCTTCGATTTGCAGCCTGGTTTCATCCCGCTGACGTAGCAGCAGATCCACCATGCGTTCCTGGTAATAGCGGTCCAGCCATGCCACGGCGGTACTGCGCTGCACGTTGATCAAGGTGAGTGCGCGATTGGCTTCGGCGGTTTCAGCCTCTTTTTCAAAGCGCATGCCGCGCGCTTTGCGCTTTCCCTCACGCGTGAATTCTTGCATGACGCCGACAGAGCGCATGGTCATGAAATCCCGCGTCAGGCTAAAGCGGTCTTCACCGTTGATGGGCAGATTGTTGAGCCCGAGTTTCAATACCGGGTCAGGTAACTGCCCCGCAGCAACGACCATTTCACGGGCGGCGCTGGCTTGCAAACTCCCGGCTTCAATGAGCCGCGATTGGACAACGGCCATTTGCAAAGCGGCAAGCAAAGTCAGTGGCGCTGCATCCGGTTTGACCGCTGGCATGGCTTGGGTTTGCGCAAAAATAGGCGGCGCGTCAGCCGCCAGCACCACAGCCGGCGCTGCCAACAAGGCCGCCAATAAGGCCGCAGCCAGCGCACGGCGAGGGGAGATTGAAACCATGAAAGTCCTCCACGAACGTCACAAAGAAGGGAACGCTCAAGGCGTTCATCGATGTGTGACGAACAAGCCAGAGCCCAGCGCAAAGCCAGGGCGGGCTTATAGACGGAAGACTTGGTGAACTAGATAGAGAGGTGGACTACCGGGCGGTCGCTCGGGAGTTTGGGTTACAGGGACTGCAAGCGCCGCAGATTCCAACGCTGGCTGGAAAATCCAAACCAATGACCACAAGACATCCAATGCCGTCAACTGTACATCCGCACTGTTTTTGGATTCATGCGATTGCAGGCCGGATTCGCAATAGGCTTTGCACAGGCTTGGCTGCTCCTCGTCCATCTGGCTTGCGGACATGGAGTCGCAGTCCGCCATGACAACGGCATTGCCGTCAATCATTGAAACCGACTGTTTGAGCAACTGCGGACAGGCGTAGGCAGCAGTGGCGATTTGCGCAAACAACAGGCACAGCGCCACAAAAGTGGCTATCCATGTGCGAGTTGACTTGGCTTTTCTCATGTTCGTAGTTTATCGCAACGACCCCGACCTCAGGCGCGCACGACGTGTTCGTGAGCACCGGTTTGGGGAACTCCGACTTTGGCGCCTTCAGCGACACGGTCGGCGGTTCAGGCTTTATTGACCCGGCACTTGTCCATCATTGATTTTTATCAAGCTGACGACGCCGATCTCTGACTCCAATCGCTCGCTAGTGACTATGTTTGTCGGGGCACGGGCAGAAGTACGCGCGCCAATCTCGCCTAGGGCTTTCGAAAGGAGCTTGACATGGCAAACAACAAGACGGCAAGCGCCCAGGGCCTCGCGCTGCATATCGGCCTCAACAGCGTCAGCGAGGCGGCCTACAGCGGCTGGAGCGGCCCGCTGGCCGCCTGCGAGTTCGACGCCAATGACATGGCCGCCATCGCGAAAACCAGGGGCATGAAGTCCACCGTGCTGCTGACCAAAAAAGCCACGCGCGCCCACATGCTGGCCAGCCTGCGCAGCGCGGCCAAGGCGTTGAAGGCGGGCGACCTGTTTCTCCTGACCTACTCCGGCCACGGTGGCCAGGTGCCCGACCTGAACGGCGACGAGGCCGACAAGAAGGACGAGACCTGGTGCCTGTTTGACGGCCAGCTGATCGACGATGAGCTCTACCTGGAGCTCAGCAAGTTCAAAGCCGGCGTGCGCATCCTGGTGCTGTCCGACAGCTGCCACAGCGGCAGCGTCACGCGTGAACTGCCACCGCCACCGCCACCCCCCGGCCAGCGCGTCAAGCTGATGCCCGATGCCGTGGCCCGGCGCGTTTATACCGAACACCAAGCCTTCTATGACAAGCTGCAGCAGGACGTCATTCAGGCCGCCGGCAAGGCGGTCGTCGACCCGGATGCGGCGCTGGCGGCACTGGCGCAAGTCGGTGCGGCAGCGCACGCGACCACACTCGTTGGCAGCTTTCGACCGGCCGTCATCCTGATCTCCGGCTGCCAGGACAACCAGACTTCGATGGACGGCGAACACAACGGTGCCTTCACCGAAGCGCTGCTGAAAGTCTGGAACCAGGGCCGCTTCCGCGGCAGCTACGACGCCTTCCACACGCGCATCCGCGCCGCCCTGCCGGCCAGCCAGTCACCCAACCTGTTCACGCTCGGCCAGGCGGGTGGCTTTCTGCAACAAACGCCCTTCACGGTCTGACGACCGGCTTAGAGACGCGCCATGGCCACCCGAGCACAAGACATCAGCTTCATCATCCCGGGCCAGGCGCAGACGGGCGGTACGGCCACCCGCGGCAGCAGCAAGGCCTCGGTGCGGGTCGGTGCACAGCGCGGCGGCGCCGAGCCGGTGCGCATCACCGCCCGCCCGGGCGAGGACGTGGTGGTGCTGAGCATCGCCAACGGGCCAACGCTGTACCTGCACCCCGAAGACGCGCGCGACCTGATGCGCGCGCAAAGCGCCGGTGCCAGCCGCAGTGCGGTCAATGCGGCCGACGACAACGAGGTCGTCGTCTCGCCGCAGCTCGGCTGGCCGGGCCTGGAGGCAGGCGCCACGCGCGGCGCCACGCGCGGCTGGATGGGCCAGGCCGTGCTCAGCGCCTTCGAGCTCATCACCGGCCTGGCCAAAGACCCGGCCGCCCAACTGGCCGCCGCCGCCATCACGAAGAAGGTTGACGGTGCGGTGGACGCCGGCGTGTACCAACTCTCGGCGACTGCGCTGGAGCCGCTCAAGGACAGCGGCCGCAAGCGCGAGGCGGTGCCGGCGGCGGCCGACGGCGGGCCGCTGCTGGTGCTGGTGCACGGCACCTTCGTCGACAGCGTCAGCACCTTCGGCAAGCTCTGGACCTTGCACCCGCAGACCGTGCGTGAGTTGTTCCAGCATTACGGCGACCGGGTCTACGCACTCGATCATCCGACCCTGGGGCAGAGCCCGATCGCCAACGCCCTGACGCTCGTGCGCGCCATGCCAGCGGGGGCGCGCCTGCGCCTGCTCACGCATTCGCGCGGCGGCCTGGTGGCCGAGGTGCTGGCGCGCGCCTGCGGCGGCAAGCCGCCCGGCAGCGAGGAGCTGGCGCTGTTCGCCGGTGCCGACTACCGCCAGCAACGGACCGATCTGCAAGCCCTGTCCCAAGAGGCCATCGCCAAGGGCCTGAAGATCGAGCGCGTAGTGCGCGTGGCCTGCCCGGCGCGCGGCACGCTGTTGGCGTCCAAACGCTTCGACGCCTACCTGTCGGTATTGAAGTGGAGCCTGGAACTCGGCGGCGTGCCGGTGGCGCCGCGGTTGCTCGATTTTTTGTGTGAAGTGGCGCGCCGGCGCGCCCAGCCCGACGAGCTGCCCGGCATCGAAGCCATGATGCCCGGCAGCGCGCTGGTGCAGTGGCTGAACGGCAGTGGCAGTGGCGGCAGCGACGCCCTCCCCGGTGAGCTGCGCGTGGTGGCCGGCGACATGGAAGGCGACTCGATCGGCTCCTGGGTCAAGACCCTGTTGTCCGACGCCTTCTACTGGACCGACAACGACCTGATCGTACAAACCCGTTCGATGTACGGCGGCGCGCCGCGTGCCGCCAGCGCCGCCGGTGCAGGCGCCAGTTTTGTGCTGGATCGCGGCGCCAAGGTCTCGCATTTCAACTACTTCGTCAACGAGAGCTCGGTCAAGGCGATCACCAGCGCGCTGCTGGAGACGGCACCGGCCGACTTCGCGACCATCGGTCCGCTGTCCTGGGCCGGCGAGGACGCGAGTGGCACCCGTGCGGCCAAGGCAGTGGCCCGTTCGCGCGGTGCCGATGCCGCCGACGCCGCCAACCGACCGGCGGTGTTTGTGCTGCCCGGCATCCTGGGCTCCAATCTCAAACTTGACGGCCAGCGCATCTGGCTCGGCTTTCGGTTCGTCAACGGCCTCAAAAAACTGGCGTGGGACCCGGCGACGGCGGCGCGCGTCGAGCCCGACGGCCCGATTGGCAGTACCTACGACGAGCTGATCGAGCGCCTGGCCGACAGCCACGAGGTGATCCCCTTCGCCTATGACTGGCGTCGCCCGATCGAAGACGAAGCGCAGCGCCTGGCAGCGGCGGTGGATGCCGCGCTGGCCGCGCGCAACACCAGCCAGCAACCGGTACGCCTGCTCGCGCATTCGATGGGCGGGCTGGTGGCGCGCACCATGCGTCTGGAAAAGCCCGAGACCTGGGCCCGCATGATGGCGCGTGAGGGCGCACGCCTCTTGATGCTGGGCACGCCCAACGGCGGCTCGTGGGCGCCGATGCAAACGCTCTCGGGCGACGACACCTTCGGCAACGCGCTGGTGGCCTTCGGCGCGCTGTTCGACAACGGCGGCGCGCGCAAGATGATGGCTGGCATGCCCGGCTTCATCCAGTTACAGGCCGCGCTGCTCGACCCCACGCTCGGCCTCGACAAAGCCAGCACCTGGCAGAAGCTGGCCGACGAGGACATGGCGGCGCTGCGCGAGCGCAGCCTCTGGCACGACGAGGGGGCGCAGCGCACCATCTACGAGTGGGGCGCACCGCCGCAAGCCATTCTCGACCAGGCGGTGCAGTTGCGCCGACGCCTGGACGCGCAGCTTGAGACCCTGGGCGCCGATGCGCCGAAGATGCTGCTGGTGGTCGGCCACGCGCGCTTCACACCGGCCGGCATCACACAGACCGCCGACGGGCTGGAATACCTCGACGCGCCCGACGACGGCGACGGCCGCGTCACCCTGACGAGCGCGCTGCTGCCGGGCGTGCGCACCTGGAAGGTCGATGCCGAACACGGCAAGCTACCCGATGTGACGAGCGCCTTCGCGGCCTACATCGAGCTGCTCGACACCGGCCAGACCGCCCAGCTGGAAGTGCAGGAGCCCGCCGCCCCCGGCGTGCGCGGCGCCGCCGGTGCGGCGGCAGCAGTGGCGCCGCTGGTGCGCAACCGGCCTTCGCGCGGCCTGCAATCCTCGCGCCCACCGTCGAGCGAGGCCGAGGTGCTGGGCCTGGCGCGCAGCGATACCGATGGCCGCAGCACACGGAGCAAGAGCGCGGCGCTGCGCGTGTCGGTGTACAACGGCGACCTCAAATTCGTCAGCCAGCCCTTGTTGGTTGGGCACTACCGTTCGCTGGTACTGACCGGGACCGAGGGCGTCGTCGATGGGCTGGTCGGTCATGCCATGAGCAAGTCGCTCGCCGCCGGCCTGTACCCCGACGCCACCGGCTCGCACCAGATCTTCGGCAACCAGCGCCATGACCCGGACAATGTGTTCGCCATGGCGCGGCCGCAGGCGGTGGTGGTGGCGGGCCTCGGTGAAGAGGGCAAGCTGCGCGCCAGCGAACTGGTCTACACCGTGCGCCAGGCGGTGCTGGCCTATGCGCAGCGGGTGTCGGAACAGGGCGGTGTGGCGCAGTTCGAGCTGGCGGCCACCTTGATCGGCAGCGGCGGCACCGGCATCAGCGCCGGCAGCGCGGCGCAGTTGATCGCGCAAGGCGTGTTTGAAGCCAGCCAGAAATTGCTGCAGAGTGGCTGGCCGCAACTGAGCCGCCTGATCCTGGTGGAGTTCTACCTCGACCGCGCCAGCGATGCCTGGCGTGCGCTGCAGGTGCAGTCAATCGCGACGCCGAACCAGCTGGAACTGGTGGGCCTGATCAGCTCCGGCGACGGCGCCTTGCGGCGCTCGCTCGATTCGAGCTACCGCGGCGCCGCCTACGACCTGATCAGCGCGCTGACCGGCCCGCGCGACAGCCACGGCCAGCCGACGATCCAGTACGTGCTCGACACGCGGCGCGCCCGCACCGAAGTGCGGGCCCAGCAGGCGCAGGGCACGCTGCTTAACGAACTGGTGGCCAAGGCCTCGAACGACGCGAACCGCGATGCGCAGATCGGGCGCACGCTGTTCAAGCTGCTGGTGCCGGTGGAGATGGAACCGTTCCTCGGTGGCACCTCCGAGATGCTGATCGAGCTCGACGCCGGCTCGGCCGTGATCCCGTGGGAACTGCTGGACACCGATGCCCCCGCGCACAGCGGCGGCGACCCGCGACCCTGGGCGATTCGCAGCAAGCTGCTGCGCAAGCTGCGCACCGAAGACTTCCGCGCCCAGGTGTCGGATGCGAATGCCGACGACAGCGTGCTGGTGATCGGCGAGCCGCTGAGCGACCCCACGCGCTACCCACCGCTGCCGGGCGCCCGCGCCGAAGCCATCGCGGTCATGACGCGGCTGACCAGCGCCACCGATGGCCTTCAATCGGGCAAGGTGCGCGCACTGGTCAGCGGCGCTGACGACGCGCGCAGTGTGATCAACGCGCTGTTCGAGCGCGCCTACCGGGTCGTGCATGTGGCCGGCCACGGCGCACCCGGCGCCCGGGGCGGCGTGGTGCTGTCGGGCGACACCTTTCTGGGTGCGGCCGAGATCAAGGCCATGCGCACCGTGCCCGAGCTGGTGTTCCTGAACTGCTGCCACCTGGCCGGGCGCGACGCCTCGCTGACGCTGCAGCCCTACGACCGCGCGAGCTTTGCGGCCACCATCGCGCAGGCGCTGATCGAGGTCGGCGTGCGCTGCGTGATCGCCGCCGGCTGGGCGGTGGAAGACGGGCCGGCCGAGAAGTTCGCGACCACCTTCTACGCGGTGCTCTTGCGCGGCGAGCGTTTTATCGACGCCGTCGCCGCCGCGCGCGAAGCGGCCTGGCGCGAGAGCCCGCAGGGCAACACCTGGGCCGCCTACCAGTGTTACGGCGACCCGGGCTGGACCTGGCGCCGCGGCGGCGCCGATGCCCAGCGCAAGGCGCCGCCGGTGGGCGACGAATTCGCGGCGGTGTCGTCACCGGTGGCGCTCGCGCTGGCACTTGAAACGCTCGCCATCCGCAGCCGCTTCAGCAACGTGAAAGCCGAGGCGCAACGCGACAAACTGCATTTTCTCGAATCGAAGTTCGCCCCGCCCTGGGGCGCCATGGGCGCGGTGGCCGAAGCCTTCGGCCTGGCCTATGCCCAGGCCCAGGACAGCGCCCGGGCGATCGACTGGTACCGCGTGGCCGTCAATGCGGCGGACGGCAGTGCCTCGTTCCGGGCCGCCGAACAACTCGGCAACGAACTGGCGCGCCACGGCGAGACGCTCAGCGACGAGTCCACTGCGCGCCCCTTGATCGAAGAAGGCATCGCCCAGCTCAGCCGGCTGGTCGCACTGCAGGCCACGATGGAGCGCGAGAGCCTGCTCGGTTCAGCCTGGAAGCGCTTGGTGCTGCTGGAAGCGCGTGCGGGCCACGATGCGGCCTCGCTCAAGGCGCTGGAAAAAATGGCGGCGCACTACGCCCACGCCGAGACCCTGGCGCGCCAGGTGCAGGCGGACAAGCTGTTCTACCCGGCTAAAAACTGCATCAGTGCCGAGCTGCGGCTGGCCTTCCTGCAGCAGCGCGCGCCGCGCCTGACCGAGGAACGGCTGCGCATGGTGCGCGAATCGCTGGACCGGGCAGCCAGCGAGCGGCCCGACTTCTGGTCGGTGGTCGGGCAAACCGAACTGGCGCTGCTGGAAGCGCTGGCGCAGGGCCGCCTCGCCGGCTCCTGGCCCGGCCTGATGCAGACCTTGCGCGAGCTCAAGGCGCGCGTGCCAGCGGCGCCAAGTTGGGACTCGGTCTACACCGAAGCGCGCTTCACGCTGGAGCCGTATCAGCGAGTGGCCAGTGCGCCTGAGCAGCGCGCTGCGATGGCGCTGCTGCAAGGCCTGAAGGCGTTGGCGACCGCATGAATGCCGTGGGCATGGCGCCGCCCGATGTGTTCATCAGCTACGCGCGCGAAGACCGGCCGCTCGCCGAGCAACTCGCGCACGCCTTAAGCGCCAGCGGCCTGCAGGTCTGGTGGGACCGCGACCTGACCGCCGGCAGCGAATTCACGGCCGTGATCGAAGCCCAACTGCTGGGCGCGACCGTCGTCATCGTGCTGTGGTCGGCCGAGTCAGTGCGGTCATCCTTCGTGCGCGACGAATCTTCGCGTGCCCTCAAGCTGGGCAAGCTGCTGCCGGTGCGCATCGAGGATATCGAGTTGCCGCTGGGCTTTGGCCAGTTGCACACGCTCGACCTGCTGGACTGGGACGGTGACGCCGATGACGAAACTTTCCAGCAGCTGCTGCGCGAAGTCCGCCAGCGCCAGCCCCCAGCGCCGGGGCTGCTGCTGACGCCGCCGCGACCCAGCAGCCGTTGGCCGCGCCGCTCCACGCTGATGACGGCGACCGCCCTGGCGCTGGTGCTGGCCGGCACCACCACCTGGTACCTGCGCGACCAGCGACAAGGCGAGGCTGCGGCACAGGCGGAAAAGCAGCGCCGCATTGACTTCGACAAGAGCGAGGCCGACCGCCACTTTCGCGCCGGGCTGGACCAGCAATACGCCAGCGTGCCGCAACTGGAAAAAGCCCTCAACGAATACCTGAGCGCGCTGGAGCACCGCCCGGCGCATGCCCGCGCCCACTACTACCTCGGCCATGTCTACGCGCAGACCGACAAGCTGCTTGACGCCTCCGATTCATTCAAGCGCGCACTGGCCGCAACCGAGGCGCCGCTGGACCGCAGCCAGCGCATCGATGCCGAAAAAAAGGTGCAATCGCTGGCCCGGGTCGAGGGGGAAGCCACGCCCATCACGCGCCTCGTCACCAGCCCCCAGCCCGCCATGCCGGAAGAGGCGGCACCCCGACAGCCCCCGCGCATCGACCCGCCTGCGGCGCGCGTGGCGCTGCTGACCCAGGCGGTCGATGATTTATTCGATGACAACAAGGAGCGCCGCATCAACACCACCACGAGCCTGGTGCTTGACCCGCAGGCCTTGTCCGATGCGGTCCCCCTGGCCGTCAAGAAGGCCTTGCAGGTACTCCAGAATGGCCCGGCCGGACTGGGCACGAGCGCCTCGTCGGGCGTGGTCAACACGCTGGTGCTGCTGAAAAGCGCCATGCCCGGCACCTTGCAGGTCAATCGAACGGAGATTGGGCGGCTGCTCCTCGCCGCCGAACCACTGGGCGACTACACAGCCAAACAGGCGGACAAGGTGCGCGATCTGCTGAAACAGGCGAGCACACGCAAGCCGGTGGCCTATATCCAGATTGCCAATGAAGCGCAACGACCGATGGCCGAGGCGCTGGCCAGCAAGATGCGCAGCTTCGGCTACGAGGCCCCCGCCATCGAGCTGGTCGGCGAGCGCGCGCCCGCGACCACACAGGTGCGGGTGCAAGGCAAGAGCGACCGCAGCTACGCGCGCTGGGTCAGAAAGGTGACGGGCGAAGCACTGAACACGCCACCAGTCCTCAGCGGCCTGCACAATGCCAAGCCCAAGACCGATACCTATGAAATCTGGCTGGGCCGCTCGCTGTGCGCACCAGGGGGATTGGAGGTGGCGGGGTGCAAGGGGGCGTCTTAGTGCGCGCAACAACTGCACCTCGTTCCCTGCACCTCATTCGAGTACTTCGCTTGGACCGGCAGTGGGTCAATGTGCCCAGTTTTTTTTGGGCCACCGAAATCGGCTAAAGCAAGATGGTCAAACGGGTGGCGGCGAGGCGTGGCGTCGAACTGATTTCTCTTAACTGGTCATTGCCGTCACGGGTCCAATTTCGTCACTTTCCCGCCCTCAGAACTCGACACCGGTCATTCCAGGGCGACGATCAGTTTTCGCCGGTGTCGGTCGGCAGTGCAGCGTAAAAAGTCGCTCACAACAGGCTGCTTTTCGGCAGCTCAGTTCGGCTCCATTCAACAGTCAGTCGTAACCGCTGACAACAAGGTTGGTCGTCGTTCCAGACGATAGCGCTCTGGCAAGTTGGCCATTGCTGCCGTTGGCAGAGCAACCCCGATTCATCGCTAAGGCATTCGTTTCCAGACCTAAGTTAAACGCCAGCTCATGAACCGTGGCAGATCGCATCCTTCGCCAAGTGAAGCTTGCCAAGCATGTGATGGGTCATTCCAGACAGTCGTCGAAAATGTGTTTTACAGCACCAGACAGCGCACCCGGTCTGAGTGGCTGAACAACATACGGCATGCCGTGGTAAAAAGCACGTTTTTTCCTTTGTTTTCAATGACTTGCAACTATTTACAGGCGCTGGCGCGGCATCTGGCACGGCCCATGCAATAGCTTCTTCGAGCCAACTTGATGCTCACCAACCCAAACCACTTTAGGAGTTACACCATGAAATCCAATCTGATCATTCAAGACCTGTCCGCCCGCAAGGAACTCGACCGCGCTGCGATGTCGTCTGTCCGTGGTGGCCAT
>NZ_QEII01000236.1 GCF_003347515.1 Rhodoferax ferrireducens
TTGATGCGGCCAACAACACCGAGTTCGGCCTGGCCAGCTATTTCTACAGCCGCGACGTTGGGCGCATCTTCCGCGTCAGCGAGGCGCTGGAATACGGCATGGTCGGCATCAACGTCGGCATCCTGGCGAGCGAGCACGTGCCGTTCGGCGGCGTCAAGCAGTCGGGACTCGGGCGCGAGGGCTCGCACCACGGCATGGATGACTATGTGGAGATCAAATACCTCTGCATTGGGGATATTCAGATCTGACATCACTGCACGGTTGCATGACAAGGTGACACCGGCGATGGGCGGATCATTGTTGTTACAAGTCACGGAATTGGCTCGCGCGCCGATCGCAGCGTCTTTCTCCGGTTCGACCGGCAAAGCGGCATACTCATGTCTGGGGTACTGATTTCAGCGTAGCTGGACAATAGGCCATCAATGGCCATCCAAGACATGGGAGATAGAGGCTTGCATTTGACAAATATTCGGTGGCGGCGGTGGGTAGCGGGCGCGGCGGGTGTGGTGGCCGTGTATACCCTGGCCGGCTTTTGGCTGGTGCCGCTGCTGATCAAGCATCAGGTCCCCAAGTTTGGACAGACCGAACTGGCGCGCCAGGCGACGATTGGCGATGTCAGTTTCAATCCGTATACCTTGCGCCTGCAAGTGCAGGATCTGCGCCTGACCGAGGCCGATGGCGCGCCGCTGTTCGCGATTGGCAAACTCGCCGTCGAGCTGCAGTGGCGATCTCTGCTTCGGCGTGCGTGGAGCTTCGCCGAAATTCGCATTACCGCGCCGAGTGCGAGCCTGGCGATCGCGCCGGACGGCAAATTCAATATCGCCGAACTGCTGGCCACGTTAGCGCGCCGGCCGCATGAAGCGTCCACCGACACCCGCTTGCCACGCCTGATTATCGGCCGCTTCGCGCTGGAACAGGGCAAGCTGGATATGCACGACCGCCGCGCTGGCTACACCAACAATTTTTTCCCGATTGATTTTGAACTGACCAATTTCAGCACCCTGGCGGACCGGAACGACGCCTACACTTTCAGCGCCGATTCGACGCGCGGCGGCAAGTTGCGCTGGAAGGGTGATTTGTCGGTGAATCCGATTCGCGGCAGCGGCGAACTGTCGCTGGAAAACGTTGCCCTGCCGGAGCTGGCGGTGTACCTCAAGTCCTACACCCGTGCGACCGTGGTAGCCGGGCAGCTTGCCGGCACTTTGCCTTACCGCTTTTCCTATAACGAAGGAAAGTTCGAAGCCAGCGTTTCCGGCGCCAGGCTGGCGCTGCGCGACTTGGCGCTGGCGCACGCGGGCACCCGTGATGTCTTCGCCGCGTTGACGCGCCTGGAGGTTAGCGACATCAGCGCCGACTTGGCGCGCCGCGAGGCGACGGTGGGTGAGGTGCTCGCCGACGGTGGCAAGCTGACGGTCCGGCGCGACGCCAAGGGCGAACTTGATCTGGCGAAGCTCCTGGTGACGGCCGCGGCGCCCGTGGCGGCCCCGGTCCGGGGCCAGGCGCCTGTCATCAACAACTGGAAGTTGGGTGTCAAGCAGGTGAACTTCGATCAGGTCGCCATCAGCGCGCTCGATGAATCGGTCAGCCCAGCGCTCAAGCTGGGCGCGGACAAAGTGCAACTGCGCCTGCAGCTGACCGCCGAGCAGGCCGGCGCGGACTTCAAACTGGCGGTCACGGATGCGACGGTCTCGCTCGCTGATTTAGCGTTCACGAGTGGTTCGCAGACGCCATTCAAGCTGGCGCAATTGGGCTTTACCGGCGGTTCGTTCGATCTGGCTGCGCGCCGAGCCAGCCTGGGCCGGCTCTATGCCGAGGGTGGGCAACTGCAGCTCACACGCGACCGCAAAGGGCAGCTCAGCATCCTGAACCTGCTGCCCAAGTTCAGCGTGGCCGCTTCGGCGGCGACACCGGCGGCATCCGTTGGCGCGCCCTGGATTGCCGTGGCCGATAGCGTGGAATTGAAGAAATTCGGCGCCGAGGTCGCGGATCAGGGCACTGGTGTCAAGGTCCATGTGCAAGACCTCGCTGTGAAACTCGAAGGCGCCAGCAGCGACCTAACGCAACCGGTCAAATTCAATGCCGGCCTGAACTTGGCCGAAGGCGGCTTGTTGTCGGCGCAGGGCAGGGTGGTACCTGCCAGCGGTGTCCTGGAGGCCGACGTACGGGTCAAACAATTGGCGCTGGCGCCCTTGCAACCCTGGTTGAGTCAGTACTTGAAGTTGAAAATTGCGGGCGGCAGCGTTTCCGCGCAGGGACGGCTCTCGACCGGTTCAGGTCAGGCAAAAAGCCCCAGTCTGCGTTATGTTGGCGGGGTCGACATCGCTGGCCTGGCGCTCAACGAAGAAGACGGCGAGCGGTTTGCGCAATGGCGAAACGTAGGCGCCGACAGGCTCAGCGCGAGCCTCAGTCCGAACCTACTGCAGATCCCGGAACTGCGGGTGGTCGAACCCAATGCCACGCTGATCATCGAGAACGACCGCAGTTTCAATGCGGCGCGCCTGCTGGTGCAGCCCGCGACTGGCAGCGGGAAGGTCGAATCGCCGCCTACCCCCGTGTCTGCAGCGGACGACCCCTTCCCATTGCGCATCCAGCGCTTGCGTGTCCAGAATGCCAAGCTCGATTTCACCGACCTCAGTTTGCGGCCGCAGTTCGGCGCAAAGATCTATGAGTTGAACGGTGTTGTGAATGGCCTATCGTCGAACCGGACTTCGCGCAGCCAGATCGAGCTCGACGGCCGGGTCGATGAGTTCGGCCTGGCGCGCATCCGCGGGGAGCTCAACCCCTTCGCGCCGCGCGACAACACCGATGTCAATGTCGTGTTCAAGAATGTCGACATGGTGTCGACCTCGCCCTATACCATGAAGTTCGCCGGCTACAGGGTTGCCGAAGGCAAGATATCGCTCGATCTCCAATACAAAGTGCGCAATAGCCAGCTCGAAGGCGCCAACCAGATCGTCATCGACAAGCTGACCCTGGGTGAGCGGGTCGACAGCCCCGACGCGCTCAAGCTGCCGCTGGAACTGGCGATTGCCATACTCAAGGACAGCGACGGCCGCATCGACCTCGGCCTGCCGGTTTCCGGCAACATGAACGATCCGCAGTTCAGTTACGGCGCAGTGGTCTGGAAGGCCATCAGCAATGTGCTCACCCGTATCGTGACTGCACCGTTTCGCGCGCTGGGCGGCCTGCTTGGCGTCAGCGGGGAAAAGCTGGAGGCGATCGAATTCGATCCGGGCAGCGCCAGATTGCTGCCACCAGAGCGCGAGAAGCTGAAACAGGTAGCGCAGGTGCTGTCCAAGCGCGCGCAACTGAAACTCTCGGTGCCGGGCCAGTACAGCGAGGCAGCCGATGGTGCCGCGCTGAGGACGCGCGCGGTGCGCGTTGAAATTGCCCGGCGGGCTGACATCAAACTAGCGGCCGGCGAGGAACCCGGACCCGTGGACCTGCGCGATCGCGCCGTGCGCGGCGCCTTGCGGGGTCTGTATGCCGAGCGTTTTGGCACCGCGGAACTCGACAGAGAAAAAAAGGTGGCTGAGGCTGGCTCCGCCGCTTCCGCCATGGAGCCGGCCGTTCCAGACATCGAGACCGGAACGGGTCAGGAGAAATTGCCTCTATGGCAGCGCGTCGGCAAGCTGATTCAGGGTGAGCCGCAGGTGGCCGATGCGAGCGCCTTCTACCGCAAGCTGCAGGAGCGTCTGGACCAGAACCAGCCACTGGCCGCCGACGCATTTGCACAACTGGGCGCGCAGCGAGCGAGCGCCATTCTCGCTGCGCTAACGGAGGTCGGGCTCGATCCCTCGCGTGCGCTCGCGGTAGCGCCCGAGAAGATTAGCGCCGATATTGGCAAGCCGGTGTCGCTCAAGCTGGGGCTGGCGGCAAAGTAATACGACGACCACGGATTCTCTGGATCTTTGTGGCAGGTAGTGGTAATTTGCAACGCTGCTGTAGTCATTGTTACAGGGGAAATACTCACTCTGGATTCCATTTTCACGATGCTTGTCTGAAAATCTGACAACGTTTTAATCAACTCAATGTTCACGCAGTTGAGCCTTTTTCAAAGACTCAACCGTGGGCACTTCGAGTGCACATGAATCATGAAAATTTCAGTCTACCGACCTTCCGAACATGGTGACATTAGCGGTCATTTTTACTGTGCTTTTGACCCCAATACAAGGCAGATCCAACTCGCAATTGAAGCCGCTTCGGAGGAAGAGGCCCAGCATCGCATAGCGAGGGTAGCGCATCTCATCGGAATTCAAAAACCTGAGAAATTCTGCTTTGTTGTTCTGGAAAAAGCGCCATCTGGTGTTCCTGCGTTTTTGAAGGACTAATGGAAAACTGAGACGCTATATGTTGACCATGACGGTGATCTACCGCCAGAAAGTCCGGTAGCACAGATCCCTGGAGCACTACCCGATAGCCTCAAAGCACCGAATGACTGAGCGCCGGCAGTCGGGCCCTGGCAAGCTCAAGGGCCTCCTTTCGCACCTCGGCCATGATGACAGCCGGACCTTCATCGTGCTGAACAAGGATTTGACCCCACGGGTCGACAATCATGCTGTGGCCCCAGGTGCGCCGTGTATTTTCGTGCACACCGCCCTGTGCAGAGGCGAGCACGTACGCGAGGTTTTCGATCGCGCGCGCACGCAGCAGAACCTCCCAGTGCGCCTGTCCCGTAGCATAGGTGAACGCGCTTGGCACCAGCAACAGGTCCGCCCTCAATTTGCGGTACAGCTCCGGGAATCGCAGGTCATAACAAATGCTCAAACCGATCCGGTAGGTGCTGCCGTCCATGGACGGTAGATCAAAACTCACAGCTTGCGTCCCCGGTTCCAGCACGCGTGACTCGTCATAGCTTTCCCCGCCGTTGTCATACCGGAACAGATGCATCTTGTCGTAGCGTGCCACGCAGCGGCCGTTGGGATCAAACACCAGGGCGCTGTTTCGTACCCGATGCGCATCTGCCGTGGCCACGGGAAGCGTGCCGCCCACAATCCACAGCTTGAGATCGCGCGCCGCCTGACTCAAAAAATCCTGGATCAGTCCCGCACCGACCGTCTCCTGAATATGGAGCTTGTCGGTGTCTTTGAAACCCATCAGGCAAAAGTATTCGGGCAACACCGCCAGCTCGGCGCCCTGTGCGGATGCCTGTACGAGCAATTGCCCTGCGGCGTCAAGGTTGCTTTGCAGGTTGACGCCCGAGACCATCTGGATAGCTGCAATTTTCATAAGCCATTGTCCTTTGAAACGTTTGTCTGCCAACGTGGCGTTGAATGAATGAACGAAGGAAAGCAGAGGTCCGACGGCTTGGCATGGTCGGACTGAGTATTGTCAACAGAAACCGCAGGCCGTCAGCCCATTCCAATGTCGCCCGACGCTAAACTTGTAGGCGGGGTGCCAGCGCAATCGTTGGCCACAAATTGAATCATCATTCATATTGGAGTAATCCTATGGCCCAGAATCACGCCCAGTCAGGTCAAGTCGTCAGCGTCCTGCCGCTCGGTGCGCAACTCAATGCTGCCAAGACAACGGCCATTCTCAAGGCAGAGCAGCTGGAGGTTGTTCGCCTGGTGCTGCCCGCTGGCAAGGAGTGGACGGAGCACAAGGCCCCTGGGGAAATAACGGTCCAGTGCATCGAGGGCAGTATTGAGTTCCGAACAGCTGACGTATTGCAGGTGCTTTTGCCAGGCGACTTTATCTTCCTGCGAAGCGAGGAGCCTCATGCCCTGCGGGCCCTCGTGGACTCCTCTGCGTTGCTGACCATGTGCATCGCAGTACCGCGCTGATATGGAGCCGGTTGCAGGTTACAGCGTAGATGCGTGTGGATCTGCAGGGTCAAGCCGGTAGGCGGGTGATGAACACGGGCGCGCTGGCAGGCGCTTGGTCGGCAATCTGGATCAGTGCCAGCAGGACCTGGCTGGTATTTTTTGCGGCATTGGCATCGGCGGCATGCACCACCGCCAGCACGTCGCCCGCTTCCACGCGCTGCCCGACTTGAACAAACTGGGTAAAGCCAACGCGCGCATCCACGCTATCGCTGGCTCGGCGCCGGCCGCCGCCTAGTTCGATGATCTGAAGGCCAATAGCCCGCGTCGCCATGCCACCGATCCAGCCGCCGTGTGGCGCGACCACCTGCATTTGGACCGGTGCGGCGGGCAAGTAGTGGTGGGCGCGCTCAACGAAATCCGCAGGCCCCCCGAGTGCCGCCACCATACGGGCGAAACGCTCCAGTGCCGCACCGCTGTCCAGCGCTGTGTCGACCTGATGCAAGGCCTGTACTTCATTGAGCGCCAGGCCCCCAATAAGCAGTAACTCGGCGCTCAGGCGCCGCGTTACCTCCAGCAGCCGCGTCTCGCGCCGCTTGCCCTGGAGGAACTCCACGGCCTCTCTGATTTCCACGGCATTGCCGCAGCTGTCGCCCAGCACCTGGTTCATGTCCGTGATCCAGGCGCGGGTGGGCAGGCCGGCACCGTTGGCCACCGTTACCAGCGATTGGGCGAGCTCGATCGCCATGGCCTGCGAGGCCGCAAACGCACCGTTGCCCACCTTGACATCCATCACCAGGCCTTGCAGACCGGCCGCCAGCTTTTTCGACAGAATGCTGGCGGTGATGAGGGCGACCGACTCCACGGTGGCTGTGACGTCGCGGATGGCGTAAAGCCGGCGGTCAGCCGGTGCCAGCTCCGCGGTCTGGCCGATGATGGCGCAGCCCGCCGTCTGCAAGGCCTGGCGCAGACGCTGGGTATCCGGTGTGCTTTGATAACCCGCAATGCTGTCCAGCTTGTCCAAAGTGCCGCCGGTGTGGCCAAGCCCGCGGCCCGAGATCATGGGTACGAATCCGCCACAGGCTGCCACAATGGGCGCCAGCATCAGGCTGACCTTGTCGCCCACGCCGCCGGTGGAATGTTTATCCAGAATCGGGCCCGGTAGGTTGGCGCTGGCCCACTCCATCACGACACCGGACTGTGTCATGGCTTGGGTCAGGTCAATGGTTTCAGCGCTGGACATGCCCTTGAGAAACATGGCCATGGCCAGGGCGGCGGCTTGCCCTTCGCTCCAGGAACCGTCCACGAGACCCCGTACGAAAGCGTCGATCTGAGCGCGCTGCAGGCTGTGGCCGTCGCGCTTGTGGCGAATGATCTCCTGGGCCAGCATCACTTGGCTCAGTAAGCGCCCGGAGACGTCGTGGGGGGCAGGGCGGTGCCACCCAAAATTGCCTCAATGTCGCTCAGCACACTGCTGGCACCAATACGAAAGCGCGCCGGGGTCAGCGCTTGCACGCCCAGTACTTCGCTGCACAACGCGATGTAGCCGGCGGCATCTGCCACCGTCCGAATGCCTCCGGCGGGTTTGAATCCGACCCGGTTTGCGGCGGCCGGATCCGAGGCGATGGCGGCGAGCATTGTGCGCGCCGCCGCCAGCGTGGCACTGACAGGCGTCTTGCCGGTGCTGGTCTTAAGGAAGTCGGCCCCCGCAGCCAGGCTCAGGCGGGAGGCGCGCTCTATAAGCATCGGGTCTTTCAGTTCACCCGTTTCCAGAATCACCTTCAACACCAGGCTAGGGCAGGCTTTGCGCACGGCCTGCAGCACCAGGCTCACCGCAGCTTCATTGCCGGCAAGCAACTGCGCGTAAGGCATGACCACGTCGACCTCCTGCGCGCCGCTTTGCACAATGATGCTGGTATCACGCACGGCGCGCTGCACATCAAAACTACCGTCAGGAAAGTTGGCGACCGCCGCCACGGCGATGTGATCGGGCAACTGCGTCCGGGCGAACGCCGCCAGGCGTGGCCAGACGCACACCGCTGCCACCGACCCAAAGGGGCTTTGCGCCCGCAGGCACAGGCGGGCAATGTCGGCCTCGGTGTCCTGCTCGTTCAAACTGGTCAGGTCCAGGCATGACAAGGTCAGCTGCGCGCAGGCGTGCCGGTCATTCAACCAGTCTGGTGTTGCGCCGTGGGTGGACTGTGAAGGTTTCATGGTTCTGGCATCTCCAGGGGCAATTCAATCTGGCCAATGATGTCGGCCAGCAGGCCGCTGGCGACACCGCGTACGGATTGGGCTTGCGCCAGCGTGTGGGCATGGCTGAGCTGTTCTGTCGACAGGCCTGCGCCCATGTTGGTGATGAGCGACAGGGCCAGCACGCGCAGGCCCGCATGGCGCGCCAGAATGGTTTCGGGCACGGTACTCATGCCCACCGCATCGGCGCCCAGCTGCTTGAACATGCGGATCTCGGCCGGGGTTTCAAACTGGGGGCCGAACGCCCAGGCGTACACACCTTCATGCAAGGTGATGCCGCGCTGCAGCGCGATGTGGCGGGCGTGCGCCCGCAGGGCCGGGTCGTAAGCGTCCACCATGCTGACGAAACGCTCCGAGCCGCCTTCCCCCACCAGCGGCGAGCGTTGCGACATATTGATGTGATCGCTCAGCACCATCAAGCTTTGCGGGGGCATGTCAGTCCGCAGGCTGCCGGCCGCATTGGTTTGCACCAGGATGGCGCAGCCCAGGCGCTGCAACACGCGCAGCGGCGTCTTCATGGCGTCGACCTCACCGGTTTCATAGCCGTGCTTGCGTCCGCTCATCACCGCAACCTGATTGGCCCCAATCTGGCCCACCCACAGCATGCCGCTGTGGCCGGCGACGGTTGCCTTGGGAAAGCCGTCGAGTTCCGTATAGGGAATGCAAACAGCCTCTTGTACATGATCGGTCAGGTCGCTCCAGCCAGAGCCCAGCACGACCGCGATGCGGGGGCGCGCCAGGGGCGCACGCTGGCGGATGGTATGCAGGGCAACCAGCTCGCTCACGGCGCGGGCAAGTGGTCAGGCCCGAAACTTTCGGGTAGCAACTGGGCCAGCGTGTAGCTGGGGCCCATCTCTGTTTCATTGGCCGTGAGAATGGGCGTGTCGGGTGCGCAGAACTCCCGCAGCTTCTGGCGGCAGCCCCCGCAAGGCGTGATCCACGCGCCACCCGTGCCCACGACCAGCACAGCGCGTGCCCGGGTACTGCCCGCCAGCACCATGGCGCTCAAGGCGCTGGCCTCGGCACACAAGCCTTCCGGGTAGGCGGCGTTTTCCACGTTGCAGCCGGCATGAATGTGCCCCTGCTCATCCAGCACCGCAGCCCCGACCCGGTACCTGGAGTAGGGCGCGTACGCCTTAAGCTGGGCTGCACGAGCGGCTTGCAACAGGGCTGTCTGCAAGGCGTCGGTGAGATACAAATGAGTCATGCCGTTCACAATAACACGCTCCTGCGACGGTTGCGCCATAGCTCGCTGGTTCGGTGTTGTGACCATTCGGCGGCTGTTCAAGATAGCGGTTCTCGAAGGAAAAATTGAAAAAATGGGTTTATTTCAAAAATAGGCCTAAATTAGCCCCTAAATCTGCCGATTACAAATTACCAACACGGATAAGAGCCTCAAACCTGATTATGGATTGACACAAAATGCAACTGCCGCCCCTTGATCGAACCCCCAGTCTGCGCCCATCCGGCGCGGAGGTGGCTTCGCTCGCGGCAGTCAGAGTCATTCCCGTTGCACCTTCTGCCAACGCCACGACATCGATTGAGCCCACGCCCAGCGTCATCAACCTCGTGAACCTGGCCAACAAGCCCAGTACGGGGGAGGGGGTCTACACCAGTGTGTCCGATCCGGCTCAACGTGGTTCCGAGGCGGCCACGACGCCCAAAGACTGGACCATCCACCGTCCCGAGCCGGAAAAGGTGGAAGATCCACCACCGGTACCGATCTCCAAACTGCTGATTGACCACATCAAGTCACTGTGGACCGCCAGTGCCAGCGCCGTTCAAGTTCAGCAGGTCAAAAACCAACTCGACATGGGGCAGCCCAATCCCAATGCCACGCCGGGTGTGCTGTCGACCGAAGTGTTGACTTACTCGCCCAGCAAAATCAACAAAACAGAAAAAACTTAAGCGCGTGTGCTTCAGGCTTGCTCTGGCATCCTCTAATATTGAGGGATGCACACCACCGCACTTGTACTTTTTTCCGGGGGCCAAGACTCCACCACCTGCCTGGCGCTGGCCTTAAGCAAGTACCAGCGGGTCGAAACCATCGCCTTTGACTACCGGCAGCGGCATGCCGTCGAACTGGAGTCACGTCTCAATGTCCTTGCCGAACTGCGCCGCCAGTTTCCCCAATGGGCAGCCAAATTGGGCGACGACCATCTGCTCGACCTGGCGGTGCTGGGCGAAGTGAGTGACACCTCACTGACGCGCGACACCGCCTTCAAGATGGAGCAAAGCGGCCTGCCCAACACCTTTGTGCCGGGGCGCAACCTGCTGTTCTTGACCTTGGCCGCCGCCGTGGCCTACCGGCGCGACCTGCAGGTCATGGTGACCGGCGTCTGCGAAACCGACTTTTCAGGCTACCCCGACTGCCGCGACGACACCATGAAAGCCATGCAACTGGCGCTCTCCCTCGGCATGGACAAACGCTTTCTGATTGAAACCCCGCTGATGTGGATCGACAAGGCCGCGACTTGGGCGATGGCGCACGAGTTGGGCGAAAAATCCGGAACGCCGGGCGGCGGCGAGGCCCTGGTGAACCTGATCATCGAGCACACCCACACCTGTTATCTGGGTGACCGCGAACACCGCCATGCCTGGGGCTACGGCTGCGGCACCTGCCCGGCCTGCGAGCTGCGGGCGCGCGGCTATGAGCGCTATTCCGCGGCCTGAACGACTTGCGGTTTGGCGGTCTGCGCGACCAGGCGATACAGTGCCGGTGCTCCTTCCGGCAATTTTTCCAGCGCCCAATGCTGATTATGAAAGGCCGCCACACTGGGTCGATGTGCTATTGAAATAATAGCGCCTTGCGCAGACTGGACGAGGGCTAGAAGCCGTTTATATACTTTATTTTCGGAAACTTCGTCGAGCGCGCTGGTGGCTTCATCGGCAAACACCCATTTCGGTTTCTTCAACAGCACGCGGGCAATGGCCAGTCGCTGCTGTTCCCCACCGGAGAGTGTCTGGCTCCAGGCGTCGGCCTGGTCCAGTTGCTCGGCCATCTGGGGCAGCAGGGCGTCGGTGAGCGCCTGGCGCAGTTCGGCATCGCTATAGCGGGCCGGCGCCTCGGGATAGGCCAGCGCGTCGCGCAGCGGTCCATTGGGAAAATAGGGCCGCTGCGGAATAAACATCGCCTGCGCCGGGCGGGTGACGGTGCCGCTGGCAAACGGCCAGATGCCTGCAATGGTGCGAAACAAGGTTGACTTGCCGCTGCCCGATGGCCCCTGCAACAGCACGCTGTCGCCCGGCTTGGCGTGCAGCGCGGCCCCCGCCAGCAGTATCGCGCCATCCGGCAAGGCCACGGTCAGGTCGTGCGCGTCAAGCGCTACAGTGTTGGTAGCTGTCAGCGCAGTATCGACGGGGGCTAGAGCCCTAAAAGATGCTTCAAAACTGGTCAAACGGTCGGTGGTGGCGCGCCAACTGGCCAGATTGCTGTAGCTGTCCACAAACCAGCTGAGCGAGCCTTGCACCTGGCCAAAGGCGGAGGAGATCTGCATCAATTCGCCGAGCTGGATGGCGCCGCTGAAAAACCGCGGTGCCGCCACCACGAACGGGAACACCACCGCCGCCTGGCCAAAAAAGCTGGTGAACCAGATCAGGTTTTTCTGCGCCTTGATCAGCGCCAGGTAATTGCCCAGGACGTGCGAGAAGCGGGCATCGAGCTGCACGCGTTCCACCGTTTCACCCCGGTCCAGCGCAATCGATTCGCTGTATTCGCGAACCCGCACCATGTGGTGTCGGAAATCGGCCTCGACTCGCTGCTGCTGGAAATTCAGCTTGATCTGGGGCCGCCCGATGTAGTGCGTCAGAATGCTGCCGGCCGCGCAGTACAGCACCGCCATCCAGACCATGAAGCCGGGAATGTTGTACTGGCCGCCGTTGAAGGAAAACGCAAAGCCGCCCGACAGCCCCCACAAAATGCCGACAAAGCTGAGCAGCGTCACCACCGCATTGAGCAGCCCCATGGTCAGGGAGATGGTGTAACTGGTGAACAGGTTGATGTCTTCCTGAATCCGCTGGTCCGGGTTGTCGGGGTTGCGAGCGCCGCCATCGGCTTGCCGCGTGAAACGGTTCAGCTCCAGTTTGTAAAACGCATGGTTGGACAGCCAGCGCTGCAGGTAGTGGCCGGTCATCCAGGCGCGCCAGCGCAGCTCCAGCAACTGCGTCAGGTAAAACTTGTAGACCGCGATGATGATGAAGGCAAACGCCAGGTAGGTGAATCGCCCCAGCTGCGTCCAGAACACGGCCGCATTTTTGTCCTGCAGCGCGTCGTAAAACAGCTTGTTCCACTCGTTGAACAGTACCGCCATGTACACCAGGCCCAGATTCAGGGCGATGATGGCGACCAACAGGCCGCGCGCTTTCCACTTCTCGTCAGACTGGAAGTAGGGCTTGGTCAAAGCCCAGGCCTGAGTCGTGAAGGTCTTGAATGCGGTGAGTTTTTGGGACAAATTCATAGGTGGATTTTTATTTCTTCGTCATTGCGAGCGCAGCGCGGCAATCCCCGCCCCCTGGATTGCCGCGCTGCGCTCGCAATGACGACACTGTGGAAGAAGGACCTCAGGTGTTCGAGATGCCACTCACTACATGGCCCGAGGGCACATGGCGGGAGGCCGAGTCAACATGCCCGGTCTGGTCGTCAAAAAAGAAGTCGGGTTCGAATTCGCGCAGAAACTCGCCCTTGGGCAGGCCGCCCAGGAACATCGCCTCATCGACCTCGATGTTCCAGTCCATCAGCGTGCGAATGGCGCGTTCGTGCGCCGGGGCGCTGCGGGCGGTGACCAGCGCGGTGCGGATGCGCATGCGCGGCGTGCCGGCTTGCTGCAGGCGCTGCAGCGCGGTCAGCAGCGGTTTGAACGGCCCGGCCAGCAGCGGCTGCTGGGCCTTGTCGGTTTCGTGTTTTTGAAACGCCCGCAAGCCCTCGGCCTGGTAGACGCGTTCGGCTTCGTCGCTGAACAGCACGGCGTCACCGTCAAAAGCGATTCGCACTTCATTCGGATAAGCCTCGCCGGCATGCGCCGATTGCGGATACACCTGCGCGGCGGGCACGCCAGCGTCCAGCGCGGCGCGCACGTCGCTGAGGTGGGTGCTCAGGAACAGATTGGCGTGCAGTGGTTTGAGGTAGCGCCACGGTGACTGCCCGCGCGTGAAGCTGCCGCGCTCAATTGGCAAGCCGTAATGCTGGGCCGAGCGGAACACCCGCATGCCCGACACCGGGTCGTTGCGCGAGAGGATCACCACCTCCACCGGCTGCGAAGCCGGCGCACTCAGGGGATCAGCGGGTGCCTGGTTGAAGGCCAGCAATTTCCTGACCATGGAAAACGCCACGCCGGGTTTGGCCGGAATGTCCAGTCGCGCCAGTTGCAACGCCATGTAGGCGCGGTCGTCGCCTTGCTCGAAGACTTCGTTTTCCTCCTCGAAGTCAAACAGCGCGCGGCTTGAAATCGCCACCACCAGCTTGCCGTCCAGTGAGGCGCTCATGTCTGCAAAAACATCCGGTAGACCGGGTTGCTGGTCTCTTCCACATAGGGGTAGTCCAGGGCCTCCAGAAACTTGTCGAACGCTGCTGTGTCGGCCTCGGGCACCTGCAGCCCGACCAGAATGCGGCCATAGTCTGCGCCCTGGTTGCGGTAGTGAAACAGGCTGATGTTCCAGCCCGGCCGCATCAGACTCAAAAATTTCAGCAGCGCACCAGGCCGCTCGGGAAAGACAAAGCGCAGCAAACGCTCGTCCTGCGCCAGTTTGGAGTGGCCGCCGACCATGTGGCGAATATGCTCCTTGGCCAGTTCGTCATGGGTCAAATCCAGCGCTTCAAAGCGGTGCCGGGTGAAGTTGGCGGCGATCTTGGTGGATTCGCCTTTGCCGTGCGTGGTCAGGCCCATGAACACATGGGCTTGGGCGGCGTCGCTGATGCGGTAGTTGAATTCGGTCACGTTGCGCGGGCCGCCGGGCAAATTCTCGATCAACTCGCAAAAGCGCTTGAAGCTGCCGCGCTCTTCCGGGATCGTTACCGCGAACAAGGCTTCGCGCTCTTCCCCTACTTCGGCGCGCTCGGCGACAAAGCGCAGGCGGTCAAAGTTCATGTTGGCGCCGCACAAAATGGCGGCGTAGGTCTCGCCCTTGGTCTTGTGGCTGGCCACATACTGCTTGATGGCCGCCACCGCCAAGGCGCCAGCAGGCTCCACGATGCTGCGGGTGTCGACGAACACATCCTTGATGGCCGCGCACACGGCATCGGTGTCCACGATGATGTATTCATCCACCAGCTTGCGCGCAACCCGAAAAGTTTCCTCGCCGACCAGTTTCACGGCGGTACCGTCGGAGAACAGGCCCACATCGGGCAAGGTCACGCGTTTCTTGGCCGCCACTGACTGCGTCATGGCGTCGGAGTCGTTCATTTGCACGCCGATCACCTTGATCTCCGGGCGTACCGCCTTGATGTAGTTGGCCACGCCCGAGATCAGGCCGCCACCGCCAATCGCCACAAATACGGCATCCAGTCGGTTCGAGCCGTGGCCTTGCAGTTGCCGCAGCATCTCCATGGCAATCGTGCCCTGGCCGGCAATCACGTCCGGGTCGTCAAACGGGTGGACAAAGGTCAGGCCTTGCTTTTTCTCCAGTTCCACGGAATGCGCGTAGGCATCGGAATAGCTGTCGCCATGCAGCACTACCTCGCCGCCAAAGCTGCGCACCGCCTCTATTTTGAGCTGCGGTGTGGTGGTTGGCATGACGATGACCGCACGGGTACCGAGCTTTTGCGCGCTCAAGGCGACGCCTTGGGCATGGTTGCCGGCCGAAGCGCAAATCACGCCTTTCTTCAACTGCTCGGGCGTCAGGTGCGCCATTTTGTTGTAGGCGCCGCGCAGCTTGAAGCTGTGCACGGGCTGCTGGTCTTCGCGTTTGAGCAGCACGGTGTTGTGCAGGCGTTTGCTCAAGGCTTTGGCGGGCTCCAGGGCGGTCTCCACCGCCACGTCATAGACACGGGCGGTCAGGATCTTTTTCAGGTAGTCAGCAGGTTTGAGGTGTTGTGTTTTCATGGGGCTTTGATAATAAGCCCCGGCACAGGGCACAATTCTCAGCTTTAAATAAAGGGCGAGCTTCATTATGGAATGCACAGTCAGCTGGACCGGGGCGCTTGGCACGCGCTCGGGTATGGGGTTTGTCGCCGAAACCGGCAGTGGCCATACCTTGATGATGGACGGCGCGCCGGACGCCGCCAAACCCGAAAACGGCGGTCTGAACCTGGCGCCACGCCCGCTGGAGACTGTGCTGGCCGGCACGGGCGGCTGCACCGCCTATGACGTGGTGTTGATTTTGAAGCGGGGTCGCCATCTGGTGACCGGCTGTTCGGTCAAACTCACCGCCGAGCGGGCCGAGGTTGATCCCAAGGTATTCACCCGCATCAACATGCATTTCACCGTGTCGGGCAAGGGCATTCCGGTCGTCGCGGTGGAGCGCGCCATCGCCATGAGCCACGAAAAATACTGCTCGGCCAGCATCATGCTGGCCAAAACTGCCGAGATCAGCACCAGTTTCGAGTTGATCGAGTCTTGAGTTAAACCCGGTGCGCCACCGTCGTCATCACTTTGGCGGCGGCACGCATGACGTTTTTGACGGCTTGCGGCAACTCGATGGCGCCGGCCTTCTGTGCGTCCAGCGCATGGCGCGCCTCGTCGTCCTTCATCTGCGCCACGATGGCACGCGACGCGTGGTCGTTAGCAGGTAGCCGGGTCAGATGGCTTTGCAGGTGCGCCTCCACCTGGGTTTCAGTTTCCACCACAAAACCCAGGCTCAGCCGATCGCCGAGTCGTCCGGCCAGCAGGCCCAGCCCGAAGGCCCCCGCGTACCACAGCGGGTTGAGCAGCGATTTCCGGTCCCCCAGCTCGTTCAGGCGCTGCTCGGTCCACGCCAAGTGATCGGTTTCTTCGGCACTGGCCCTTATGAAATGGGCGCGAAGCGCTTCGTTTTTGGTAGCAAACGCCTGTGCCGTGTAAAGCGCCTGGGCGCACACCTCGCCCACATGGTTGACCCGCATCAGCGCGCCCGCATGGGCTTTCTCGGTGGCCGTCAGTTCGGTGGCTTCGCCTGGCAGCGTTGGGCAGGGCAGGGCGGCGCGGGGTGTGGCAAACAGGGTGCGCAGGGCGGCGTCGGCGGTGGCAAGAAATTGGTCGGAGGGGCTCATGTGTATAACTGATCCGCTTAATAATTGAGGCTGGGTGCAGTCGCTATTGTCCCCGCTTGCACATTTGCGGCCCTGACAAAGAAAAAAAGCCCCGCAAGGGGCTCTTTTACAGGGGAAAAATGTCTTTTAGAAGCGGTGCCGGATTCCGAGTGCCAAGCCTGTGCTGTCCGTCCCCGCGGATGAGGTCACGCCGCCGATGTAGCCATTGCCGCCAGGCGCAACTTGCGCCAGGTTCTGGTTGTCATAGTGAACCAGCACCGCGTTCAGATCCGTCCGCTTGGAAAGCGCGTAGGTGTACGCGACGCCATAAGAGGTGACGTCTGAATCAGACGGGCGGTTGTCGTTGTAATGGTTATAGGCCAGCGCGATCGTGCTCGGGCCGGTCACGTAGCGATAGCCGATGTGGAACAGTCTGCCGTCTTGTTTGAAAGCGTTGATAAACGCATTCTGGACCAGTGCCGCATTCGCTGCGCCTACCAAGGGCGTCAACGCCGGCGTAATAGCCGACAAGCTGCTGGGGTTGTCATCCGTGATCTTGGCCACCAGGGTGCTGACGGTGCTGCTACCAAAATTCACCGAGGCGCCAAGAATGGCGGAGGTCAAGGACTTGTTCCCGAGTTCGTTGTTCCGGGTGTTGTAGCCAGCGCCCACCGAGAACCTGTCGGCCTTGTAGTTGGCGTTAATGCCGAGCAGCCGGCCTTTGTCGGCATCGCCAGCGACTTCGCCAGCGGCATACATCAGGGAGCCCGAGATGCCGCCTTGCTGAATACGGTAGACCAGAGAGTTGGAGGTGCGAATTTCAAAAACTGCCGGGAAGGCCACGATTTGCCCTGCGGACAGGGCAGACTGCGTTGCCGTAATGTCGTAGGTCCCAAAAGTCTCATAGGCCGGCGTGTATTGGCGCCCGGCCAGAAAGCCGCCAAACGGCGTGACCAGGCCCACGAAGGCCTGACGGTCGAACAGGCGATTGCCGCTCGCACCGACATTCACACCAAACTCGCTTGCCAAGAGTGCGTCGACGCCTGCGACGGCCGGTTGCAAAGCACTTGGCAAGCCCATCAGTGTGGCTTGGGAAAATCGATCGGACAACTGAGACCCAGAGATGGGGCGGCTGCTCGTCGAGCCGGTATCCAGCTCAACCCGGCTCTCCAGCGTAAACACGGTGCGATAACCGCCGCCCAGGTCTTCATTGCCTTTCAGGCCCCAACGCGAACCTTCCATGATGCCGCTGGCCACTTGCGTGACCGAGCCTGCTTTCAAGCCGGTGACCTGGGTAATGCCCACATCAGCGATGCCGTACAAGGTGACTGTGGAAGCGCCGGTGCCTTGAGCGCTGACGAAGCCGGCGCAGCAAAGTGCGGTGGCCGTCGCGATACTGCGCACAGCAGTCGGAATTGAGGTGTAGCCGGAGGCGATGCGGGATTTCATAAAGTTCCTTGTTGGTTCTACGTTAAATAAATGGGTCAATGCACGGCAGACATGTGACGCTTTTGATTCTCCATACCTCCCAATGAACCGACAAGACGCATTGGCGACAAGGCATGTCTTTTTGGGCTTTTCGTTCACAGGTGTTTTCCCTAGGGGCGCGTTAGCGGGCGCATTGCTAAGCCTCCGTCAAGCTGGGGGCGTGAATGGGGTGATTGCTTACTGGACTTGAAATGCGCTGGTGACTCAGGCTATGGTGTACTGATTTGTTGCATCGGAGCGACATTTTTGCCAAAAAAGTAAGGGTAAATCATGATTGATTCACGAAATATTTGTAGGAATTGAGCTTATTTGTTCAAATGATTTTCGAGATGTTCAACACGTCCCTTCCAGAGTGTTTTGCAAGAAGCGTTTTGGTAATCCCCTAAATTTATTGGAGTTTTCATGAAAAAGAGTTTGATCGCCCTCGCCGTGCTCGCCGCTTCCGGCGCATCTTTTGCCCAATCCAGCGTTTCCATTTACGGCATTGCTGACGTTTGGTTCGGTCGCACGACACTCAGCAACGCACCTTCGCAAATCAAGCTCGACAGCGGTGGCGTTTCCGGCAGCCGTTTTGGCTTCAAGGGCTCTGAAGATCTGGGTGGCGGTCTGAAAGCCAACTTCCTGCTGGAACAAGGCTTCAACATTGACACAGGCGCTGCTTCTACTGCCGGCCAGACTTTCAGCCGCCAGTCCTATGTCGGTTTCTCCGGTGGTTTCGGTGAAGTCAAACTGGGCAAGATGTGGACAGCCTATGACGACATCAACGGCGCTACCAATGCTGTATTCGATTCAGCCCTGTCACCCCAAAACAACGTCTGGTTGAGCACCGGTTACCAAGCCAACCCCAATAACGGCCTGTACTATGTTTCTCCTTCGATGGGTGGCTTCAGTGCTGCAGTGAGCTACGCTTTGGGCGAAAACAAGACCGCAACAGTTGATGCCGGTTCGGTTGTTTCCTTCAATGTCAAGTACGAAGGCGGCCCTGTGTACGCAGGTTTGGCTCACCAGCGCGAGAAAGCCACGGACGCTGCAGAGGCTACTAACTTCACCCGCGTGAATGGCTCTTACGATCTGGGCGTTGCCAAACTGCTGGCTGGTTACGGCCGTGTGACCGGTGCAGCTGATACGTCGACCAGCGAATGGCAACTCGGTGCTGACTTCCCAGTCTCCGGCGCCCTGACACTCTCCGCAGGTGTCGCACGGTCCAGCGACAACGCAGCCAAAGGCGATGCTACGCGTAAGGGCTACGGCCTGGGCGCTGCGTACGCCATGTCCAAACGTACGACCGTGTATGGTGGCTACCAATCCGCCAATGTTGCCAAGCCTGGTGTTGCTGACACTGACGCAACCTTGCTGGCAGTGGGCCTGAAGCACACGTTCTGATTTCCATGTGAGACCGGTTTCACCGGTCGATCACGGATAGTCTGAAAAAAACCGCCCTTATGGGCGGTTTTTTTGTGCACTGGCAATTCTCAAATGTTGTATCACGCCAACGGTTTACGCTCCAAATTGAGCTTTGCACGGCAAAAAGCTTTGCTTCGACATGTCTCTCTGTTTAAATTCGTTCAGCTTCTGGTTAAGAAGTGAAGCAAGACACCTGTGGTGTTTTGATGTACCTCATCTTTGGAGAAATTGAATGAAAAAAACCCTCATCGCGCTGGCTGTGCTGGCTGCATCAGGCGCCGCTATGGCTCAATCCACCGTCACGCTGTACGGTGTTGCCGACACCTGGTTTGGTCAAACTGAAACCGGCGTCGGTGCAGCAAAGCTCAAGCAAACAGTTCTCAATACCAATGGTATGAATAGCTCACGTTGGGGCCTGAAAGGTTCTGAAGACCTGGGTGGCGGTTTGAAAGCTGTTTTCCAACTCGAAAGCGGCTTCAACATTGACACCGGCGCACAGACCGATTCAGCCAGCTTGTTCAATCGTCAAGCCTTTGTCGGTTTGGCCGGTGGCTTTGGTTCCGTGACCGCTGGTCGTCAGTACACCGCTTACGACGCATTGCGTGGTGCAACCAACAACACATACGATACCGCGGCTTTCACGACGACTGGTACGGTTTGGGGCTACGGCGCTGTTGCTGATTACGCCAGCCGCGTGAACAACTCCATCGCCTACACATCACCTGACTTCGGTGGTTTCAGCGGTGCTGCTGTCGTTGGTTTGGGCGAGAACAAGACCGCCACGGTTGATGCAAATCAAAACCTGAGCTTGCACGTGAAATACGCTAAAGGCCCAGTGTTGGTTGGCTACGCTTATCAAGAGCAAAAAGCACAAAACGCATTGGTGACTGATACAGCTACTACCAAGTACAACCTGATCGCTGGTTCGTACGACTTTGGCGTGGTGAAATTGGTCGGTGGTTACAACACCGCCAAAGTCAATGACAATTCAGACAAAGAATATCAATTGGGTCTGAGCGCACCTATTGGCACTTCTGCAAATGTGGCAATTGGTTACACCAAGTCCAAGGGTGAAGTTGCTGGTGCAACCACTTCGAACGGCAAGGGCTACAGCGTCGTTGGTTACTACGACCTGTCCAAGCGTACTCGTTTGTACGCTGCTGCAAGCAAGACCACTGCTGATAACAATGCTGGCGCTGATACCGCAGCAACGGCCAACTTTGGCCTGGGTGTTCGTCACAACTTCTGATTTTGAAGCTGGCATTCAGCCAGCTTTGCTATCAGCAAGGAAAAGCCGCCTGGTTCGCCAAGCGGCTTTTTTTTCGCAAATTAACGGATGTTGGACGAATATGCGTCATCCGGCCTTCTTAAGGTGACATGCTTGCGCTAACCAAAATAGCTTCACTGGGTCTGTTGCTGCCGCTGCTGGGTTGCGCGTCTTTTGCGCCTTCGCTTGAATCGGAGCGCAGATATTCAGCCATCAGTCCCTGGACGCAGGCGTCGGCACACGCATGGCGGCACCATAAATTCCCAGGCAAAGGGTCCACCCAATTTACCTACGCTCGCCAGGACGGGCGTGACGCCATGGCGGCGAGTGCCGTGTCTTCCGCCAGCATGTTGCGCCAGACCGTGCACATTCCGCCCGATCAGTTGGGTCAGGTGAAGTTTTCCTGGAAAGTCCCCGAATTGATTGCCCAAGCCGACATGGCCTTGCGCGAGGTTGATGATTCGCCGGTGCGCATCGTATTGGCCTTTGACGGTGATCGGTCCCGGTTTTCAGCCAAAAATGCCATGCTCTCGGAGCTATCGCACGCCATCACTGGTGAACCGCTGCCCTATGCCACGTTGATGTATGTGTGGTGCAACTCCCGCGCACCGGGCACCGTCATCATCAATCCGCGTACCGACCGTATTCGCACACTGGTGGTGGAGTCAGGCGGCAAAAACCTGAACCAGTGGCTGGACTATGAGCGTGACATCCGTGCGGACTATGTCAAGGCTTTTGGCGAATCGCCCGGCGCCTTGGTGGGCATTGGCATCATGACCGATACTGACAACACCCGTTCGACAACCCAGGCCTGGTACGGACAACTGACACTGGCAGCGGGTAAGTAGTGCTTTCGCGTGAGCAAGGCAGGAGAATATAGATGCAGACTTCAGGTTTAAAAATTCACGGCCGCGCCTTTGCCCACATTGCGGCCTTTCACCCCGAGATCACGGCCTTGCGGCGCGATCTGCACGCCCACCCCGAACTGGGTTTTGAAGAGGTTTACACGTCGGCGCGGGTACAGACGGCCCTGAAATTGTGTGGCGTGGATGAGATTCACACCGGCATTGGCCAAACCGGTGTGGTAGCGGTCATCAAGGGCCAGCGCAATAGCAATGCCAGGATGATCGGCCTGCGCGCCGATATGGACGCCCTGCCCATGACCGAGCACAACGATTTCGCCTGGAAATCCGCCAAGGCGGGCCTGATGCATGGCTGCGGTCACGATGGCCACACGGCGATGCTGGTGGGGGCGGCGCGCTATCTGGCCGAAACGCGCAATTTCGATGGCACTGCCGTGCTGATTTTCCAACCCGGCGAAGAGGGCTACGCGGGCGCCAAGGCCATGATCGAGGATGGTTTGTTTGACCGCTTTCCGGTGCAGTCGGTGTATGGCATGCACAACTGGCCCGCCATGCGTCCCGGCACGATCGGCATCAATCCGGGGCCGATGATGGCGGCGGCGGACCGCGTCACCATCGAGATCACGGGCAAGGGCGGGCACGGCGCCCACCCTTATCAGACGGTGGACCCGGTGCTGGTGGCCGCCCACATCATTACCGCGGTGCAAAGCATCGTGTCGCGCAACGTGAAACCCGTGGACAGCGCCGTGATCAGTCTGTGTGCCATGCGGGCGGGTGAACTCGGCGCCATGAGCGTGATACCGGAGACGGCCACGCTGGTGGGCACGGTGCGCACCTTTAGCCCGAATGTGCAAGCCCTGGTGGAGCGGCGTTTGAACGAGCTGTGCAGCGCGGTGGCGCTGGGCTTCGGCGCCACGGCCACGGTGCACTATGAGCGCATGTACCCGGCCACCCTCAATACCGCACCCGAGGCCCGCTTCGCCGCCGATGTGGCGCAAAGCCTGGTCGGGCGTGAACATGTGGTGCGCGACCTGGAGCCCAGCATGGGGGCGGAAGATTTTTCGTTCATGTTGCAGGTCAAGCCAGGCGCCTATATGCGCATTGGCCAGGGCGAAGAAAACGGTGTCGGCAGCTGCTTTCTGCACAACAGCCACTATGACTTCAACGACGACATTCTGCCCTTGGGCGCGGCCTTGCACGCCAGTCTGATTGAGCAGGGCATGCCACTGGCAGTGCCTTGATTTGCTCTGTTTTAAGGAGCTATCTGCGCTTATTCCATAAGGGCTAGCGGCCTAAAATGCATAAATTTCAGGCGTAGCGCTTGCTGCGCAAATTGTTTTTCATCTCGCGCAGCAAGGGCTGCAGTGTGTCACCGCCGATGCGCAAGGCCACGCAGGTGGCGAGGATGTCGATGATCATCAAATGCAGCAGGCGCGACACCATCGGGCTGTAGCGATCGTAGCCTTCCGGGTGATCGGCCGCCAGGTGGATATGGCCGGCCGAGGCCAGTGGCGAGCCGCTGGCGGTGATGACGATGGTGGTGGCGCCGTTTTTGCGCGCGATGTCGCAGGCGTCCATCAGGTCGCGGGTGCGGCCCGAGTTGGAGATGACGACGACGCAGTCGCCTGGCCCCAGGAGCGAGGCGCTCATGACCTGCATGTGGCCGTCGCTGTAGGCGATGGTGTGCATGCCGAGCCGAAAAAACTTGTGCTGCGCATCCTGTGCCACCACGCCGGAATTGCCGACGCCAAAAAACTCGATGCGTTTGCCCTGCGTGAAGGCTTCCACCAGGGTGGTGACGGCCTTTTCAATCGCCAGGGTGCTGGCGTCGTTGCGGTATTTCAGGAATGCCGCCACCGTGTTGTCGATCACCTTGACCATGATGTCGTTGGTCTTGTCGTCCACATCGACGCTGCGGTGAATAAAGGGCACACCCTCGCTCACGCTGCCCGCCAGCTTGAGCTTGAAGTCAGACAGACCGTCATAGCCCACGCTGCGGCAAAAACGCACGACCGTGGGTTTGCTGACGTGGGCCCGATCGGCCAGCTCGCTGATCGGCTGCTTAGCAAAGCTGCGCGGGTCGCTCAACACGAGCTTGCCCACGCGCTGTTCAGCGGGCGCCAGCGAGGGCAGGCAAGCTTTGATGCGGTCAAGCATAGGTTCAGGTCTCTTCGGCCCAGCAGAAACCATCGCGCGCAATCATGGCGCTGGAGGCACTCGGTCCCCAGGTGCCGGCGCCATACAGGCGCGGGCCCTGCGCGTCGTTTTTCCAGTGTTCAAGAATCGGTTCGACCCAGCGCCAGGCTTCTTCCTGTTCGTCGCTGCGCACAAACAGGTTCAGGCGGCCGTCGATCACGTCCAGCAGCAGGCGTTCGTAGGCGCCGACGCGCTCCGAGCCAAAGCGCTTGTCAAAGTCCAGATCCAGCTGCACGGGCGACAGGGTTTGGGTGTTGCGGCGGTTGTTTTGCCCCTGCGCCAGCAGATGCAGTTCCAGTCCGTCCTTGGGCTGCAGGTTGATGACCAGACGATTCGCCACGTCAATCTGCGAATTGAAAATGGCGTGCGGTGTCGGGCGGAAATTCACCACAATGCGGGCATCGCGCCCGGCCAGCCGCTTGCCGGTGCGGATATAAAAGGGCACGCCGGCCCAGCGCCAGTTGGAAATTTCGGTGCGCAGGGCAACAAAGGTCTCGGTGTGACTTTGCGGGTTGACGCCGGTCTCTTCGCGGTACGACGCGACCGGCGTGCCGTTGATGCCGCCGGCTGAATACTGGCCCCGAATCACGTCCTGCGCCAGAGTCTCGGGCGTCCAGGGTTTGAGCGAGCGCAGCACCTTGAGCTTTTCGTCACGGATGGCGTCGGCGTGCGAGTTGATGGGCGGCTCCATGCCAATGGCGCACAGCAGTTGCAGTGCATGGTTTTGCACCATGTCGCGCAGGGCGCCGGTGGTCTCGTAAAAGGCGCCGCGTTTTTCCACGCCCAGTTCTTCCGCGATGGTGATCTGGATGTTGGCAATGTGTTCGCGCCGCCACAGGGGCTCGAACAGGGAGTTGCCAAAGCGCAGCGCAAACAGGTTTTGCACGGCGGGTTTGCCCAGGTAGTGGTCGATGCGGAACACCTGTTTTTCACCAAACACCCGGCACACGGACTCATTGATGGCGCGATTGCTCGCCAGATCATGGCCCAGCGGCTTCTCCAGCACCACCCGCGTCTGCGGGGTATTCAGCCCGGCCACGGCCAGCTGCTCACAGACGGTGGTGAACAGGCTGGGTGCGGTCGCCACGTACATGACCACGGTGTCGGCCTGGCGTTGCGCCAGGGCGGCCGCCAGTCGGGCGTAGTCGGCCGGGATGGACAAGTCCATCTGCACGAATTCAAGCAAGGCGGCAAAGCGGGTGAACTCCTCCACGCTGGGCCGTTTGGCCAGTTCGACATGGTCGAAGCGGGAACGAATCAAATCGCGGTACTGCTCATTGCTGAGGTCGTCGCGACCGACACCGATGATGCGGCCTTGGGCGGGCAGCGTGCCGTGGCGAAAGGCCTGAAACAGCGCAGGCATCAGTTTGCGCCAAGCCAGGTCGCCGGTGCCGCCAAATAAAACAAGATCAAAACTCATGATTTTTAGTTACATAAAAAATGACTTGATAATGTAACTTTGTTTCACTGATAATTCAAGGTACTTTGATAAATTCGCATTTTTGTCATTGCGAGTACCCCGTACCGGCCCGATACCGCACACTGACCTTGAACCAGATGGCGTCACTTCGAGCGAAGCGCGGCAGTCCAGACTGCATGGATTGCTTCACTGCGTTCGCAATGACGGCCGGGTTCAAGGAAAGTGCTCCTTAACATCCTTTCAGCTTGTTCTCCCCAGACACCCCGATTCATGAACCAACTCGACGCCCTCAAACAATTCACCACCGTGGTGGCCGACACCGGCGACTTCAAACAGCTCGACGTCTTCAAGCCGCAAGACGCCACCACCAACCCGTCACTGATCCTCAAAGCGGTGCAAAAGCCCGACTACCAGTCGCTGTTGCAAGACACCGTGGCCGAGTTCCGCGGGCGCCCGCTGGACGAAATCATGGACCGGCTGCTTGTGCGTTTTGGCGTCGAAATCCTGTCCATCGTGCCGGGACGTGTTTCCACCGAGGTGGATGCACGCCTGAGTTTTGACACCGCGGCCACCGTGGCCCGGGCCGAACGCATCATCGAGCTGTACCAGGCGCAGGGCATCCACATCGACCGGGTGCTGGTCAAGGTGGCGGCCACCTGGGAGGGCATTCAGGCGGCGGCGCAGCTGGAGCGGCGCGGCATTCACACCAACCTGACCTTGTTGTTTTCCTTTTGTCAGGCCGTGGCCTGCGGCCAGGCCAAGGTGCAGCTGATCTCGCCCTTTGTTGGGCGCATTTACGACTGGTACAAAAAATCGGCCGGCGCGGCCTGGATCGAGGCGGACAACGCCGAGGCCAATGACCCCGGCGTCAAGTCGGTGCGGCAGATCTACAACTACTACAAGAAATTCGGCATTGCCACCGAGGTGATGGGCGCCAGCTTTCGCAACGTGGGTCAGATCACAGCGCTGGCCGGTTGCGACTTGTTGACCATCAGCCCGGATTTGCTGGCCACCCTGGCCGCCACCCAAACCCCGCTGGCGCGCGCGCTCGACGCCAACACCGCCCAGACGCTGGACCTGGCGCCCGTGACCTACGACGAGGCGGGCTTCCGTTTTGCGCTGAATGAAGACGCGATGGCCACCGAGAAGCTGGCCGAAGGCATACGCGCGTTTTGCGTCGACGCCGTCAAGCTGGACCAGTTGTTGCTGGCCGCCTGATCACCTGACATTCACGTTGATGTCACGTTGATTTCACGCTATTTTCACGTTTACCGAGGATTTCTCCCATGAACCGTACCCGTTGTGACCGCACCCCCGCCTGGGGCGAACTGCAAACCTCGTTCAATACCAGCGGCCGCGCCTTTGACTTGCGCACGGCATTTGCGACAGACGCTGGCCGTTTTGCGGCCTTCAGCCAAAGCGCGCCGTATGTGTTTGCCGACCTGTCCAAGAACCTGATCGACAGCACGACGCAGCAGTTGCTGTTGGATCTGGCGCGTCAAACCGGCGTGGAGCAGCACCGGGACGCGATGTTTGCCGGGGAAAGAATCAATAGCACCGAGCAGCGTGCTGTCATGCACTGCTTGTTAAGAACACCACCCGCCGACCCCGCCATGCCAACACAGTCCGTGCACAGGCATATGGCAGAGACGCTGCACGAGGTGCACATCACGCTGGACGCCATGCTGGCCTACGCGCAAACCGTGCGGGCCGACGAGGCCATCACCGACGTGGTCAACATCGGCATTGGCGGCTCCGATCTCGGTCCGCAAATGGCGGTGCTGGCGCTGGACGAATTTGCACAACCGGGCAAGCGTTTTCACTTCGTCTCGAATGTGGACGGGCATGAACTGGCCGCCGTGCTCAAGCGTCTCAAGCCGGAAAGCACGCTGTTCCTGATCGCCAGCAAGACCTTCACCACCATCGAGACCATGACCAACGCCTTGTCCGCCAAGCGCTGGTTCGAGGCCCAGGGCGGCACGGACATTGGTCGGCACTTCGCGGCCCTGACCACCAACGTGGCGGCGGCGAATGCCTTTGGCATCAGCACCACCTTCGGCTTTTGGGACTGGGTCGGCGGGCGTTATTCGATGTGGTCGGCCATCGGCCTGCCGCTGGCCATCGCCATTGGCGCCGACGGTTTTCGCGAATTCCTGGCCGGCGCGCACGAGATGGACGAGCATTTCCGCACGGCGCCGCTGGAACAGAATCTGCCGGTGCAACTGGGTTTGCTGGACGTCTGGTACCGCAATTTTCATGGTTTCAGCAGCCGCTCTATCGCGCCGTACCACAGCGCCCTGCGTCGGCTGCCGGCTTATCTGCAGCAGCTGGAGATGGAAAGCAACGGCAAGCAGGTGGACGCCAGCGGCGACGCCTTGCCCTTCGGCACCTCGCCGGTGCTGTGGGGCGAGCCCGGCACCAATGGCCAGCATGCGTATTTCCAGATGCTGCACCAGGGCACGGACGTGGTGCCGGTCGAGTTCGTGGCGATCAAGAAACCCAAGCACAGCTTGGCCGGCCACCACGATCTGCTGCTGGCGAATGTGCTGGCGCAAGCCCAGGCGCTGATGGTCGGTAAGTCGGATACGGGCGGGCATAAAAACTTTCCTGGCAACCGGCCCAGCACCTTCTTGCTGCTGGACGAACTCACCCCCGCCAGCTTGGGCGCCTTGATTGCGCTGCAGGAACACCGCGTGTTTGTCAGCGGCAGCCTGTGGGGCATCAACAGTTTCGACCAGTGGGGCGTGGAGCTGGGCAAGGTTCTGGCCAAGGATATTGCACCGCGTCTGGCCAGTGGCGACGCCGCCGGGCTGGACGGTTCCACCGCCGGCTTGCTGGCCCTGCTGCGGGCCTGAACGCATGAATGTCGTATTTGATTTTGGTGCTGTGCTGTTCACCTGGCGACCCGCTGCCTTGCTGGCGCACAGCTTTCCTCAACGGGCATCCACCCCGCAGCAAGGCGCGCACCTGGCGCAGACGGTGTTCGGCCATGAAGACTGGCACAACTTCGACCGCGGTCTTCTGAGCATGGCGACGGTGATCGAACGCACCGCCGCGCGGCTGGACCTGGACAGGGGAGCGCTGACCGAACTGGTGCATGGCATCGGCGACCGGCTGCTGCCGATTGACGACACGGTGGCACTGCTGGCCCAATTGCACAGTTTGCGACAGTCGGCGGGACGGGACGGTCAGGGTGGCGACGAGGCGCTGAAACTCTACTATTTATCCAACATGCCAGCGCCTTATGCCCGCACGCTGGAGCAAAAGCACAGCTTTTTGCAGTGGTTTGATGGTGGTATTTTTTCGGGCGACGTACAGCACATCAAGCCGGAGCCGGCCATCTACCGGTTGCTGCAAACCCGCTATGCACTGGAGCCGGCACAGACCTTGTTTATCGATGATTTGCCGGGCAATGTTGAAGCGGCTCGCGGACTGGGCTGGAATGGCATCCACTTTGAGTCAGCGCCGCAGCTGCAGGCGCAACTGGCGCACTTGTTGCGCAGCTGAGCCTGCACAAGCCTGAGACGCGCACACTCCCTAACGCTCCCTAAGGTAGTCATGCATGAAACGCCGGAGCGTGGCTTGGTACTGGGCATGACCGACCTGGTCCAGGTCACTGTGCGCGCCGCCTTCGATGGTGATCCATTGTTTGGGCGGGTGGGCGGCCGCAAACAGTTTTTCTCCCAGGTGCATGGGAATCGTCGTGTCCAGGTTGCCATGGAGCATCAAGACGGGCGCGTCCACCCGGGCAATTTTCTGCAGCGAGTCAAAGCGTTCACTGTTAAAAATCAGTAAAAACCGCGCCAGATACCCCGCCTCCCAAGCCACATCGGCAAAGTCGGTGAAGGCCGATTCCAGAATCAGCGCACCGTAATCGGTCTGGGCGTGCAGACGGCTGGCCACATCGACCGCCACGCCGCTGCCCATGGAATGGCCGTAAAGCACGCGCTGGCTGGCGCGCGGCTCGCGGCGCTGCAGCTCAGCCCACGCGGTCTGGGCATCTTGCAGAATGGTTTGCTCCGAGGGTGTGATCGGCGTGCTCAAGCCCCAGCCCCGGTAGTCCACCGCCAATACCGCAAAGCCGGCTTCGCGCAGCGCGTCGATCTTGCGCAGGTTCTCGAACAGGGTGCGAAACGTGCCATGGAAATACAGCAAGGTGGGCGCGTTCTTGTCAGCGTGCGGCAACCACCACATCTCGACACGGTGGGCTGGGCCACTGGCGTTGTCAGCTTCGCCATCATGGGCAAGGGCCTGCGACATATCAACAAAGTAGCGCTCGTCGCCACTGCGCAGGCCTGGAAAATCAGCCGGTATGCCCGGCGTGGGGCGGTAGATAACCCGGCGCTGCTTGGTATCGAGCCAGGCGCAGCCACTGCTTGCCAGCAGGGAGATGACCAAGAAAATCCGCAACCAGGCGGCACCGCTGCTGGCAGTGCGCAAAAGGGCAGCCGTTACACTGCCAACCCATCGCGTCAGCAAACTCACCCTTGTATTCATGAATAAATTGATTCCCATCGCCTTTGGCCTGATTGTGGCCCAGCTTGGCGGCACCGCCATGGCCGCGCCAGACTTCCTCTCCGACCTGACGCGGGACAAAGTCGTGAGCTGGCAGTTCAGTTCCTATACCCATCATTTCTCCCCCAGTGATGACCACAAACAAGTGTTGATGCTGGGCTTGGAGCGCGAGCATCCCAATGCCAAGGTGGATGGCATCACGCTGTTCACCAATTCATTTGGGCAACCCACGGTGTATGTTTATCCGTGGGGCGGCGTCTATCACGATATTGGGGGTATCAAGCGCCTGTCGTTCAAGTGGACGGCCGGTTTGCTCTACGGCTACCGGGATCCCTACGAGGACAAAGTGCCTTTGAACTACAAGGGTTTGTCCCCGGCGCTCATTCCTGCCCTAGTGTATGAATTCAAGCCTGGTTGGTCGGCGCAAGTCAACATCCTGGGGACAGCCGCGCTGATGTTTCAACTCAACGCACCGTTTAATTAAAGGCTGGGGCTCAAAAATATATGCCAAATAGGCCTCTAGCCCCCGTCCAATAAGCGCAGCTAGCTATAAAAATAGAAGCACAACAAAAAACCCGCAAGGCTCAAGGCCCTGCGGGTTTTTTGTTGTTTTGTGCCGAGTGCCACAAAGAACACTTCGACGCAGCATGAGGCTTCAGTCCTAGGCGCAAGGGCGCAGACAGTACCAACGGTACGGCAAGCCCTTGCAACGACGGCCTGGAGCCTCAGGCAAGGAGCACGTTACATGCCCATGCCGCCCATGCCGCCCATGCCACCCATATCGCCGCCGCCCATGCCGCCGCCAGCCGACTCGTCCTTCGGTGCTTCAGACACCATGCATTCGGTGGTGAGCATCAGGGACGCGACAGACGCTGCGTTTTGCAGTGCGGTGCGGGTCACTTTGGTTGGGTCCAGGATACCCATTTCGATCATGTCGCCATAGGTGTCGTTGGCAGCGTTGAAGCCGAAGTTGCCCTTGCCGGCCAACACCGCATTCACCACCACCGAAGCTTCGCCGCCGGCGTTGTACACAATCTCGCGCAGGGGCGCTTCGATGGCCTTCATCACCAGCTTGATGCCGGCTTCCTGGTCAGCGTTGTCGCCCTTGATGACGCCAGCAGTTTGCTTGGCGCGCAACAGTGCGACGCCGCCGCCAGCCACGATGCCTTCTTCCACAGCAGCGCGGGTCGCGTGCAGGGCGTCTTCAACGCGGGCTTTCTTTTCTTTCATTTCGACTTCGGTGGCAGCGCCAACCTTGATCACGGCAACGCCGCCAGCCAACTTGGCCACGCGCTCTTGCAGTTTTTCACGGTCGTAGTCGGACGTGGCTTCTTCGATTTGCACGCGAACTTGTTTCACGCGGGCTTCGATGTCAGCAGCAGCGCCAGCACCGTCGATGATGATGGTGTTTTCTTTGCCCACTTCGATGCGCTTGGCAGAGCCGAGGTCAGCCAAAGTCACTTTTTCGAGCGACATGCCAACTTCTTCAGCAATGACCTTGCCGCCGGTCAGGATGGCGATGTCTTCCAGCATGGCCTTGCGACGATCGCCAAAGCCAGGCGCCTTGACAGCCACAACCTTCAGGATGCCACGGATGGTGTTGACCACCAGCGTTGCCAGGGCTTCGCCTTCGACATCTTCAGAGATGATCAGCAAAGGACGGCCCGACTTGGCGACTTGTTCCAGGGTGGGCAGCAGGTCACGGATGTTGCTGATTTTCTTGTCGTACAAGAGCACGAACGGGTTGTCCAGCAAAGCGGCTTGCTTTTCAGGGTTGTTGATGAAGTAGGGTGACAGGTAGCCACGGTCAAACTGCATGCCTTCAACCACGTCGAGTTCGGAGTCCAGGGACTTGCCGTCTTCAACCGTGATCACGCCTTCTTTACCGACTTTGTCCATCGCATCAGCAATGATCTTGCCGATAGCTTCGTCAGAGTTGGCGGAAATCGAACCGACTTGGGCGATTTCTTTGGACGTGGTGGTGGCTTTGGAAGCCTTCTTCAGTTCGGCAACCAAAGCAGTCACTGCCTTGTCAATACCGCGCTTCAGGTCCATCGGGTTCATGCCGGCGGCCACGTACTTCATGCCTTCGTGCACGATGGCTTGAGCCAACACGGTCGCCGTGGTGGTGCCGTCGCCAGCGATGTCAGACGTCTTGGAAGCCACTTCCTTGACCATCTGCGCACCCATGTTTTGCAGCTTGTCCTTGAGTTCGATTTCTTTAGCGACGGACACACCGTCTTTGGTCACGGTGGGGGCGCCGAACGAGCGCTCCAGAACCACGTTACGGCCTTTGGGGCCCAGGGTTACCTTGACGGCGTTGGCCAGGATGTTCACACCCTCGACCATGCGTGCGCGGGCTTCGCCGCCGAAAATTACGTCTTTTGCTGCCATGTTATGACTCCAGATTCAGTTGGTTAATGTGACTTGAGCGAGCGGAGAAATTACTTCTCGACAACCGCAAACAGGTCGTCTTCTTTCATGACCAGCAGTTCGTCGCCGTCAACCTTGACGGTTTGGCCACTGTACTTGCCGAACAACACGCGGTCGCCGACTTTGACAGCCATGGCGCTCAATTCGCCCTTGTCGTTCTTTTTGCCAGGGCCCACGGCCAGGACTTCGCCTTGATCAGGCTTTTCAGCAGCGCTGTCAGGAATGACGATGCCGGAAGCTGTTTTGGTTTCGTTTTCCACGCGTTTAACAATCACGCGATCATGCAGAGGGCGAAGTTTCATGGGATCTCCTTTGGGTTTTGAAACAGAGGTTGAACAATCAAGAATGCCAACTGGAATAAGTTGACATTCATTAATCTGAAGAGGGGGTTCCGCGAGGACAAAGCCTGTTAGCACTCAACTCTTACGAGTGCTAATGATAAGGGCATTTGCCAGACTTTCAAGAGGGCGGGGGTAAATCCGGGGGTGGATGGCTGTAAGTTCCGATTCAGTCTAGCAGCCCGTCGTGGCATGTCCTATCGGATTGGCCCATACCTGTACGGTTGATGAGGAATGTCGTTTTGGCGCCGGCATGGCATCATCAGAGTCATTTTTAACCCTAACAATACACTGCCACTGCCCATGATTTACGCCGCGCTCAAAACCCTCCATCTGCTTTGCATCATCGTCTGGATCGGGGGCATGGTGTTTGCCCAGTTCTTCTTGCGCCCGGCCGTGGCCACGCTGGCGGCACCCGAGCGGGTGCGCCTGATGCACGATGTGCTTGGCCGCTTTCTCAACGCGGTGCTGGTGGCGGCCGGACTGGCGCTGGGCAGCGGCGTCTGGATGATCGGCCGCACGGCGCGGCAAATGGCGCAATCCGGCGTCAAGTTCAATATGCCGATTGAATGGATGGTGATGTCACTGCTGGGCATCGTGATGCTGGCTGTTTTGGGCCACATCCGTTTCGCGTTGTACAAGCGCCTCTCGCGTGCCGTCACGGCAGAGGCTTGGCCGGCGGGCGGCGCCGCGCTGGCGAGCATTCGCACCTGGGTTATGGTGAATCTGGTGATTGGGGTGGTGATTGTGGCGGTCACGCTGCTGGGCGCATCGAGCTGACGCGCCGTCCATGAATCCGGACGCGAAACAACTCTGGCGCGCACCGCGCTGGGCACTGGCGGTGCTGCTGGCGGTGCTGGGCATGCTGGGCCCGTTTTCCATTGACACTTATATTCCCGCTTTTTCGGGCATCGCCCAGTCCTTGGGCGCGACACCAGTAGAGATGCAGCAAACGCTGTCGGCCTATCTGTTTGGCTTTGCCTTCATGTGCCTGTTTCATGGCGCGATTTCCGACAGCGTGGGGCGCCGGCCTGTGGTTTTGTGGGGGCTGGCGGCCTTCACGCTGGCGTCGGCCGGCTGTGCGCTGTCGCAAAGCATCGGCCAGCTGGTGTTTTTCCGGGCCATGCAGGGGCTGACCACCGGCGCGGGCATTGTGGTGGCGCGTGCGGTCGTGCGCGACATGTTTGCACCGGCCCAGGCGCAGCAGGTGATGAGCCAGATCACGATCTATTTCGGTGTCGCGCCGGCCGTTGCGCCCATCATTGGCGGCTGGTTGTTTGTGCACCTCGGCTGGCACAGTGTTTTCTGGTTTCTGACCGCTGTGGGTGTCGTGCTGTGGATCGCCAATTACAAATTGTTGCCCGAGACCCTGCACCTCACGCACCGCCAGCCGCTCAAGGTCAGCAACCTGCTGCAGGGTTATTGGCAATTGGGGCTTGATCCGCGGTTTTTGCTGTTGGCGCTGGCCAGTGGCGTGCCCTTCAATGGCATGTTTCTGTACGTGTTATCGGCGCCGGCCTTTCTGGGGGATCACCTGGCCTTGGCCCCGACGCAGTTCTTCTGGTTTTTTGTGCTCAGTATTGGCGGCATCATGGGGGGCGCCTGGGTCAGCGGCCGCATGGCTGGCCGGTTGGCACCCAAGCAGCAGATCAAATATGGTTTTGCCGTCATGCTGTCCATTGCCAGCATCAATCTGGCGGCGAATCTGTTGTTCAAGGCGCATGTGGCGTGGGCGCTTTTTCCGATTGCCATTTTTGCCTTTGGCTGGGCCATGATGGTGCCGGTGGTGACGCTGCTGGTGCTCGATCTGCATCCCGAGCGACGGGGCATGGCGTCTTCGCTGCAGGCCTTTATCGCGTCCTCGGCCAATGGTCTGGTGGCCGGTGTCATCGCGCCGCTGGTCATGCATTCAACGGTTTTACTGGCGGCGGTGTCGCTGGCCATGATGTGCGTGGGTCTGCTGGCCTGGGTCTACCTGCGCCAACGCTGGCCGCATATCGGCAGAGCCGAGGTACACCAACTCACCGAGTTGTAGGAGGGGCGACTTGCAAGACCAGGTCGATGCGGCGCTGCAGGCGCATCGCCGCCTCCCGGTCGCCGGCCGCATGGGCGCGCTGCAGTTGCAGCCCCAGCCAGGCCAGCAGCGGCCGGCGCCAGCCCTGGGCTGACGCCGTTTCAGTCGCCGCCACGATGTCGGCCGGTGTCAAACGGCTGCCTTGCAGCAGCACGCCCGCCGCCACCAAGCGCGCCAGCGGGTCTTCCACGGTCCCCAGCATGCTAGTTGCGGGTGCCGCGCTGCCCGCCGACACCACGCTGCTCGCCGGTTGGTCTGCCATTGCCTTGACGGCCATGGCACGGTGCTGCGCTGGCAGCAGGGCGGTATTCAATCCCGTCCACTGCCCGGTCAGATAAGCGGCATAAGCCTGTTCGGCGGCTTGGGTATCGGCGGCCAGCGGCTGGTAGCCGGCGCAGTTGTCAAATTCCAGGCTGGCGACGCGGGCGGCGCAGCGCGTCAGCTCGGCGCGGGCCAGTAAATCGGCGCGGCCCGTGCTGGAAATCTCAGACTTGGCGCGGGCAAACTCAAAGTCAGCCAGACGGGTGTTGCCGTTCAGGTAAGCCGACGAAAAGCCCTTGAGCGCGGCAAAGGCGTTGGCCTGCCAGTCGGGCGGCGCCGGCTTGCTGGCGCAGGCGCTCAGCAGCAGGGTCGCAGAAAAAATCGCGCTGAAAGAACGGGAAATGACAGATACGCCGGCACTGCGCCATGGAGCGCCACGGCCTGCGGCCTCGCGGTGACGAATCAAATTAACGGTCGGTTGGCGTGTCATGGCAGCTTGATCTCCGTGTCACGGGCAAACGGCCACTTGCGGTTGACCTCGTCCACCAGCTGCGTGACTTTGCGCAGGCTGATCTCGACCTCGGCGCGCAATGCGCCCAGATCGGTGCTGGCCACGCGCGCATTGGCGCCCACCGCTTGCGCCTCAACCAGCACGGCATCGACTTTCTGCAGGCTGGCGCGCACATCGGTGAGCACACTGTTGAGCTGCGTCACGGCGGCTTGCGTCCCGTCCATCACGCCATTCGGACCGAAGACGCGCTGGTCGGCCTTGGTCAGCAGCGCGTTGGTGCGGTTCAAGGTGTCGATGATTTTTTTGGCCTGCTCTTCGCTGCCCAGCACGCCGGTCAGCATGCCATAGCGGCCGCTCATGCGTTCGGTCACGGTGCGCAGGTTGGCCATGCTGGTGTTGATGCTGGAGTCGGATCCGGTCATGGTCTCCAGGTTTTCCAGCAGGGTGCGGGCAGAGGCCACGATGCGCGGAATTTCGGCGTTGGTGTCGCCGCGCAACACAGTCCGCTCGGCGCCTTCGGGCAGGGGCGGGTCGGTCAGGATGCCGCTGAAGGCGCGGATATGGGTTTCGCCCACCATGCCGCGCTCCATGGTGAAGATGCTGGAGGTGCGCAGCCAGTGGGCGTCTTTGCGTGGCACATCAATCACCATGCGGGCCTTGCCGTCAGCCGCCAGTTCGATGCGCCGCACGCGCCCGATGGGGAAGCCCGAGAAGGTCATGTCCATGCCGACGATGACGCCCTCGGAGTCGTCCGAGATCAGCACCAGTTGCTGCTGGCTTTCGAACACGCCGCGGGCATACATCACATAAAGCAGGAAACCCAGCACCAGTGAAGTGATCAGGATCAGCAGCAGGATGGCCTTGCGCTCGACACGGGCAATCGCAGTCGGAGAATCTGATGGAGGTGGGGTTTGGGGTTCCATGCGCAGGGTGGGAGCTTAGATGTACTTGACCGCCAGGGAGGCGGCCTCGATCAATAGTAGTACCAAAAACAGGCGAACCGCGCCGGGCTGCACGGTGTAGTCCGTCGCGGGCTGTTGCTCCGCCTCCAGATTGGCTGCCACGGGCACCACGGCCACCGCCAGACTGAAGAAAAAGGTCTTGAGCAGAAAGCCCAGGGTGACGGTCAGGTCGAACACATGGCCGACGGTTCGGGTGTAGCCCGGCAGCCCCCAGAGTGAAAAACCGTGGACGATGAGGTAGGCCAGCACCAACGCGATCACGCTGCTGATCATGGCCAGCGTCAGCACCGAGAAGGCGCTGGCAAATACTTTGGGAACCAGTTCGCGGCGCAAGCGTTCCATGCTCAGGCGCGGCAGGGGGCCGGCCTGGGCGGGCAGGGGAAGGCCAGCGATGGCCGCGTTGAATGTCAGCCCGGCGCGCAAGGCGACAAACAAGGCGGCCGACAGCGGAATGAGCTCCAGCACCAGCACGCGCACCACCATTTGCAGGGCGTACTGCGACAGGCCGTAGTTATAGGCCGTGACCACCACGATGCGGATCAGTACCAGGCTGAGCAGTGCGGCCAGCGCGGTGAACCAGGGCAAGACCTGCCAGGTGCTGGCATAAATATGCTGGGACGTGGTGGCGCGGTTGGCCCGGTTGTAAGTGGAGGGCGACAGCGCCATCACCAGCACGACAGCCGCAAAGTGAATCATGTGCCACCAACTGACCGCTCCGCGCAGCAGCGCGCGGCCCCAGGCGTCGGGAATAAAGTGGGGGGGAGCGCTTGCAGGCATGGGCGGATGATAACGAGGCCTCCGTCGCGCAGATAGAGAAGACGCAAGTCGGGCAAATCACTATACTGTTTATTTGTACAGTTAATTATTGTTTGTCTGGTTTGATGTGCCATGGTGTCCCGACCCTCGCCCCTTTCTTTGGCCCACTTGGGTGACGCCGTCTGGCGCGCCGATGCACTGGCCTGCGCCGCTGGCGCGACGGTGGCCACGGGCCACCCGGCGCTGGACGCCCAGTTGCCCGGGGGCGGTTGGCCGGTGGGCGCGATCAGCGAAATCCTGCAGGACCACAGTGGCCAAAGCGAATGGCGTTTGCTGTTGCCCGCGTTGCGGCATGCGGCACCCGGCCCGGTGGTGCTGGTGGGCGCGCCCCATGTGCCGTTCGGGCCGGGGCTGTGGGCCCAGGGTTTTGAGGCGCGGCGGCTGTTGTGGATGACTGAGAGCGCGCCGGCCGCACGTCTGTGGGCGACTGAGCAGGCGCTGCGTTGCGCCGAGGTGGTGGCGGTGCTGGCCTGGTTGCCGCAGGTGCGGGCTGAGCAGTTGCGGCGCCTGCAAATCGCGGCCCAGGAACACAGCAAGCTCTTGTTCGTGCTGCGGCCGGCCCAGGCCCAAGGTGAATCCTCGCCCGCCGTGCTGCGGCTGCTGGCCTCGGCATCGCCGGACAGCGACGCGCTCTTGCTGCACATCCTCAAGCGGCGCGGCCCGCCGCTGGACCAGCCTCTGACATTGGCGGCCCGGCCGGCCCGGCTGGCCGCCTTGCTGGCAAGCCACGCTCGTCAGGCAGACGATGAGCTTCAAGCGTTGGGGGGCCGGCGGGTGCCCGCCCTCTGTGTTTTTTCAGGATCGGACCATGTACTGGATCGCACTGCAGCCGCTGCCTGAACCGGCCCTAGCCGAGGGCGCTAACCCGCTTTGCGAAGGCGACCACACGCCTGGCGAAGGTGGGTCGCCCGCGCTGGTCGATGTCCTGAGCGCCCTGGGCTGGTGGGCCTTGCAATTCACGCCCAAGGTGGCGCGGCTGGAAGACGCGCTGCTGCTGGAGGTCTCGGCCAGCGAGCGCCTGTGGGGCGGGCGGCAGGCATTAATCCGTCATATTTTTGAGTCAAACAAGCCTCCAGCCACCGTCCAATATGCGCAAGGTGCTACGTCTTTAATAGCGTTTTCACGCCTGCAGACGGACCCACTGGGGGCGACGTCGCCCGACGATCTGCCGCTGGCCACGCTGGTGGCGGCCCGGCCCCACCTGCCCACCCTGGTCAGAATGGGCTGCAGCCACTGGGGCCAGTTGCGTGCGCTGCCGCGCGGCGGCGTGGCGCGGCGTTTTGGCGCGCCGCTGCTGGAGGCGCTGGACCGGGCTTATGGACACCGGCCCGATCTTTACCCCTGGCTGGTCGTGCCGGAAGTTTTTGAGGCCACGCTGGAACTGGGCGCCCAGGTCGAGACGGCACCGGCGCTGCTGTTTGGCGCGCGCCGCCTGCTCGGCTCATTGCAGGTCTGGCTGCAGCTGCGCCACAGCGGCGTGCTGGCGCTGGAACTGGGGTGGACCATGGACGCCCGGCGCGACACCGCCACCCAGGGCCAGCTGGTGGTGCGCACGGCCGAGCCCACCGGCGACATGAGCCACCTGCAGCGCCTGCTGGGCGAACATCTGGCGCGCGTCACCTTGCCCGCCCCGGTGAGCTACCTGCGCCTGCGCACCTTGGAGACGCAAAAACTACGCGGCGAAAGCACCAGTCTGCTGTCCGACGAGCAGCGCCGGGGTGACAGCCTGCACCAGCTGCTGGAGCGTTTGAGCGCACGCCTGGGCCCGCAGCAGGTATTGCAAATGCAAGCCTGTGCCGACCACCGGCCGGAACTGATGCAGCGCTGGCAGCCGGCCTCAAGTGCTTCACATTTAATAGCTGCTTGCGCAGGCGGGACGGGGGCTAGAGGCCAGAATTATCCTAAAAACCCGGAAAACCTCATGGCCAGCGCGCTGTACCCGACCTGGCTGCTGGCCGTGCCACTCCCACTGGCGGTGCAGCACAACAGGCCACAGTACCAGGGCCCGCTGAGCTTGCTGGCCGGTCCGCAGCGCTTGGAAGCCGGCTGGTGGGGCGGCGGCGATGGCGCCTTGCGCGACTATTTTCTGGCGCACAGCGAGCGCATGGGCTTGTTGTGGATTTACCGCGAGCGGCTCATGGGGCCGGGCCGGGCAGGGGTGCAAGCAGGGGGCCAAGCGGAGGGGGAAACTGAGAGAGACCCGGCGCGCTGGACCGAGGCCGAATCACAGTGGTACTTACATGGCCTGTTTGCCTGAAACCCCCTTCCCCGGAGATGCCCCCGTGGACTCTGCGCCCGCCTACGCCGAGCTGCATTGCCTGAGCAACTTCAGCTTTCAGCGCGGGGCTTCGCACCCGGAAGAGCTGGTGGCGCGGGCGCACGCGCTGGGCTACACGGCGCTGGCGATCACCGACGAGTGTTCGGTGGCCGGGGTGGTGCGCGCGCATGTCGAGGCGAAGAAGCTGGGGCTGAAACTCTTGCCGGGCGCCGAGTTTGCGGTGGTGCTGGATGGTTCTTCCGACAACACATTGGGCAGTGCCGGCGTCGCGGCGCGCACGCAGGCTGGCGCCAGTTTCACGGTGATCGCCTTGCCGCATGATCTGCCGGGCTGGGGCGATTTGTGCGAGTTCATCACCCTGGCGCGGCGGGCCGCGCCCAAGGGCGAGTACCGGGTGCGCTGGCAGGACCCGCACTGGACCCTGCTGGTCGGTTGCGAGGTTTTGGTAGCCTTGCCGTCTGCTATCAATATAGAAGCTGCTTGCGCAATCTGTATAAGGGCCAGAGGCCTGTTTGGCTCAAATCTATGGCTGGCCGTGGAATTGCTGCTGGGCCCCGACGATGGCTTGCAGTCGCACAAGCTGGCGCAGATCTCTCAGCTCACCGGCGTGCCGCTGGTGGCGGCCGGCCAGGTGCACATGCATGTGCGCTCGCGCAAGCCGCTGCAAGACGTGATCAGCGCCGTGCGCCTGGGGGCGACGGTGGCCGACTGCGGTTTTGCGCTGCAGCCCAATGCCGAAGCACATCTGCGATCGCGCGCGCGCCTGCAGCAGATTTACCCATCGGCCTGGCTGGCCAACACGCTCACCGTGGCGGCGCGCTGCAGCTTCAGCCTGGACGAGCTGCGCTACCAGTACCCGCTGGAGACCGTGCTGCCGGGTCTGAGCTCCGCGCAAACTCTGCGCCAGTTCACGCTGGAGGGCGCGCGCACGCGTTACCCGCAGGGCATGCCGCTGGCTGTTCAAAAGCAGGTGGACTACGAGCTGGCGTTGATTGCCGATCTCCACTACGAGATGTATTTCCTGACCGTGCATGACATCGTGCGCTTTGCCCGCAGCCAGAACATCCTGTGCCAGGGCCGCGGCTCGGCCGCCAACTCGGCGGTGTGTTACTGCCTGGGCGTCACCGAGGTCGATCCCGAACACTCCAATCTGCTATTCGAGCGTTTCATCAGCCGCGCCCGCAACGAGCCACCCGACATCGATGTGGACTTTGAGCACGACCGGCGCGAAGACGTCATCCAGTACATCTACGCCAAGTACGGCCGCGAGCGCGCCGCGATTGCCGCCACCGTGGTCACCTACCGCCCGCGCAGCGCCATCCGCGATGTGGGCCGGGCGCTGGGCATTGACGAAGCCCTGATCGACCGCTTTGCCAAAGAGCATTTCTGGTTTGATGGAAAAAGCGCCATGGCCGGGCATCTGCTGCAGGCTGGGCTCGACCCGGATGATGCGCAGGTCGGCCAGTGGCTGGACCTGACGAGTCAGTTGCTGGGTTTCCCGCGCCACCTGAGCCAGCACGTTGGCGGCTTTGTGCTGACGCAGGGCAAGCTCACGCGCCTGGTGCCGGTGGAAAACGCCGCCATGGAGAATCGCTCCATCATCCAGTGGGACAAGGACGATCTGGACGCCATGGGTCTGCTCAAGGTCGATGTGCTGGCCCTGGGCATGCTCAGCGCCATCCACCGCTGCCTGGACCTGGTCGGCCAGCAGCGTGGTGGCGCGCCCTTGCGCATGCAGGACATTCCCCCTGACGATGTGCCCACTTACGACATGATTTGCGCCGCCGACACCGTGGGCGTGTTCCAGATCGAAAGCCGGGCACAGATGAGCATGCTGCCGCGCCTGAAACCGCGCTGTTTTTACGACCTGGTGATCGAGGTCGCCATCGTGCGCCCCGGGCCGATCCAGGGCGGCATGGTGCATCCTTATTTGCAGCGGCGTCAGGGGCTGGAAGCGGTGGTGTACCCGCCGGCACTTCAGCCGGCCTTGGGGCGAACCCACGGTGTGCCGATTTTTCAGGAGCAGGTGATGCAGATCGCCATGATTGCGGCTGATTTCACGCCGGATGAAGCCGATGATTTGCGCCGCTCCATGGCCGCCTGGAAACGCAAGGGCGGGGTGCACCGCTTTCATGACCGGCTGGTGCACCAAATGGTCCGTAACGGTTACGCGGCCAAGTTTGCCGAGAATATTTTTAAACAGATTCTGGGCTTTGGCGAATACGGTTTTCCGGAAAGCCACGCCGCCGGTTTTGCGCAACTCGCCTATGTCAGCGCCTGGCTCAAATGCCATGCGCCCGCCGCATTTCTTGCCGCTCTGCTGAACTCGCAGCCCATGGGTTTTTACCCGCCGGCGCAACTGGTGCAGGATGGCCGACGCCATGGCGTCGAGGTGCGGGCGGTGGATGTGATGCACAGCATGTGGGACTGCACGCTCGAAGGCGCTCAGCCAGGGGGTGGCGAGATCAGTGGATTGCCGCGCTACGCTCGCCATGACGATGAGGTTGTCCCCCGCCAGCCCGCCGTGCGTCTGGGCTTGTGCCTGGTCGCCGGCCTGACAGAGGCCGCTGCGCAGCGCATCGTCACCGCGCGCCTGCAAAACCCTTTCAGCAGCACCGAAGACCTGGCCCTGCGCGCCGCACTGGATCAGGGCGACTTGAAGGCCCTGGCGGCTGCCGACGCGCTGGCCGCGCTGTCTGGCCACCGCCGCCAGCAGGTGTGGGACGCCGCCGCCTTGCAAACCGCGCCCCCGCTGCTCAAAAGCGTGCCGGTGGAGGAAGACCTTTTGCTGCTGCCGGCCGCCAGCGAAGGCGAAGAAGTGGTTTTTGATTACGCCGCACTCGGGCTCACTTTGCGCAGCCACCCCGTGGCACTGCTGCGCGAGCAGCTGTCAAACATGAAGCTGCAGACGGCGGCCCAGTTGCGCGACCTGCCCAGCGGTCGGCTGGTGCGGGCCTGCGGACTGGTCACCGCGCGCCAGCAACCGCCTACCGCCAAGGGCGTGCTCTTCATCACCCTGGAGGATGAGACCGGTACGGTGAATGTGATCGTATGGAAGCGTCTGCGCGAACACCAGCGCCTGCCCGCGCTCCGGTCACGCCTGCTGGCGGTGCATGGCGTGTGGCAACGCGATGAGGAGAGTGGGGGTGAAGTGCGCCACCTGGTCGCCGGGCACCTGAAGGATCTGACGCCCTTGCTGGGCGACCTGGCGACGCTGAGCCGGGAGTTTCACTGAGCGCCCCTGGTTGCCGGCCATTACCTCGACCGACGACCACAACGATCTGGGCGAACTCATCCATTCAGCAGATTGTTTACAAAGTTCGCCATCGACTCTGAACGCCCGCCGGATAAGATGAGATTCAAAATAAATCAGTCAGTGGACGCAGGGAAATGTTTGGTTTTTTAAAAATAAAAGGGACGAAAAAAGCACAGGCATCCTTGAAAGTACCGGCTTCAGTGGCCCCCAGCAGATCCCAAGCGCACAGCAACATTCATCACGAGCTGATCCGGGTGGTGTTGAAGGACACATTGCGGCTGCACGGCATTCCATTAGGCTGGCTCGCCTGTGAAGTCATCACCATCGCGCGGTCTGCAGGCAAAAATGAACTGCATATTCAGTTGATGGTGATGAAGTGGAACGAAAAATTACTGCGCTATGCCGGCGCGCTGCAGCAGCAACTGTTGCTTGGGCTGGATCGATTTGACCCATCGGTCGATCATTCAAAATACATTGTGTCGTGGCGTTTTTCACCCAGCTGCAGCATTCCTTTCAAGCAGATGCCCGATCCGAAATTCTGGTTGTCAGGTGACGAGCCGCCTGTCGTGAACGAAGCACCAATCCCCATCCTGGACCGGCGCCGCGCCCCACGCCCACCGAAGGCCCTCCTTTTGGCGCCCTCGTTTTTTGACACCTGCGATCGGTCGTCTAATTTCCCCGCCACCGACGTCATTCCCCTCAGGTAGGCGTGATTTAAAAATCAACACGGCGTCGAGGTGCGGCGGTGGAGGTGATTCTGCGTCACTTTAGAATGGCGGTCGGAGCAGCATCGGCCGCAAAAGCACTGCTTCCTTTATTTGGAAAAATGTCATGTCGTTACTGCACCGTCTGAGCCTGGCCCAGAAATTTCTTATTTTGGGCGTCATTGCGCTGATCATGGTGATGGTTCCATTGGGCTTGTATTTCAAGAAAACAGCCGCGGAAATCGATACGCTCAATAGCGAGCAGAGTTCGACGAAGGCGGTGTTTGCACTGAATAAAGTGGTGCAATTTATCCAGTCCCATCGCGGCTTGTCGGCGGGTGCCTTGAACGGCAACGCGGCTTTGGCGCAGCGCAGACCCGACATGCGCGACAAAGTGACCCTCAACATGAGCACCCTGGATGCTGAACTGAAACAACTCGGTGCTTCCGCGCAAATCATGTCCCTGTGGCTGGACGTCAATCAGCGCTGGACCACGCTGGAGCAGGGCGTCTCCAGCGGCCAGCTCAAATCCGCGGACAGCACCCAACTCCATACGCAGTTGGTGGCCCGTGTGCTGATCCTCAATGAAGAGATTCTGGGTGAGTTTGGCCTGTCGCTTGATCCGCAGGCCGATGCCTATTTCCTGATTCAGGCCTCGCTGGTGAACATGCCCTTGCTGGCGGAGAACCTGGGCATCATGCGGGCTCGCGGTACCGGTTTTCTGTCTCAAAATAGCCTGACGCCTGAAGACCGCGGCGGCCTGCGGGCCATTAACAAGCGGGTGCTGGAGTTGCAGGGCGACATGTTCCGCAACCTCAGGCGGGCCACCGAAAACAACCCGGACATGAAGGCCGCATTGGCCGCCCGGGCGGAGGCCAGTCGCGCGACCGTCGACAAGACCCTGGCCGTGGCCGATCAAGCGTTGATCAGTGCAACCGACATCAATTACCCGGCAGCGCAGTACCTTGACGAGTTCACCCGCACCATTGACGGCTTGTTTGAATTCAATGCACTGGCCATGACCAGCCTGGCCGCTGCCTTGGATACCCGCGGGAGTGATTTGCGCCGCACGGAGTACATGGTGGTGGCCTTGCAGTTGGTCGGCTTGTTGGCGGCGATTACCCTTGCGCTGGCTTTTGTGCGCAGCATCACCGGTCCGGTAACGCAAGCCGTGAGGGTGGCCAGTGCCGTCGCAGGCGGCGACCTGACCGTGGACGTGCCCGTTCACGGCAGCAATGAATTGGGGCAGTTGATGCAGGCCATGTTGGCCATGCGTGATCATTTGTCCCAAGTGGTGACGCAGGTGCGCCACGGCTCGGAAAGCGTGGCCACCGCCAGCGCCGAAATCGCCCAGGGCAACCATGATTTGAGCGCCCGCACCGAGAGCCAAGCCAGTGCGCTGGAAGAGACCGCCTCCAGCATGGAAGAACTCGGTGCCACCGTCAAGCAAAACGCCGACAACGCGCGCCAAGCCAATCAACTGGCCATGCGTGCGTCCACGGTGGCCGTCAAGGGCGGTGAGGTGGTGGGTCAGGTGGTCGAGACCATGAAGAACATCAATGAGTCATCCCGCAAGATAGCCGACATCATCGGTGTGATTGATGGCATCGCTTTTCAGACCAATATTCTGGCCCTCAATGCGGCGGTAGAAGCCGCCCGGGCGGGCGAGCAGGGTCGGGGTTTTGCGGTGGTGGCTTCGGAAGTTCGTTCCCTGGCGGGACGATCGGCCGCAGCCGCCAAGGAAATCAAGTCGTTGATCAGCGTCAGCGTGGAGCGAGTGGAGCACGGCACGATCTTGGTCGACCAAGCCGGTGTCACCATGGCCGAAGTGGTCAGCAGCATCAAGCGGGTGACCGACATCATGGGTGAGATCAGCGCGGCCAGCAATGAGCAATCCACGGGCATCGCACAGGTGGGCGAAGCCGTGACGCAAATCGACCAGACCACGCAGCAAAACGCGGCCCTGGTGGAAGAGATGGCGGCCGCGGCCGGCAGCTTGAGGAGTCAGGCGCAGGAGTTGGTGCAGGTGGTGGCGGTGTTTCGGGTTGGCGGTTTGATACCGTCTCCCCTGGCCTTGGGCCAAGCCTGACCGCTCAATGCCGCTTCTTTTTCGTTCCTTCGGCACACGACTGCTTTGCGGTCTGCTGATCTGTGGCGCCTTGCTGGGCCTGGACGTGGCCCGTCGTAGCGGGATCACGCCCGTGGCCCGGGCGGTGTGGCCTGCGCAGGACAAGGCGGCTGGCATGCATGCGGTGCCGATGAGTCGCGGCCACATTCCCATGCCCGCCAACACGCCGGCGGCGCATGCCAGCAGTCTGCTGGCGATGCCGGCCGGGCACCCTTCCGCGCTGATGGCCTTCTGGTTTGCCGGCGCGCGCGAAAGTGCGGCCGATGTGCAGATCGCCGCCTCCTACTTTGACCGTCGCAGCCAGCAATGGAGCGCCGCGCGTTTTGTGCTGAACCGCGCCGCCATGGGGGATCAACTGGGTTTTGGCGTGCGGCGGCTGGGCAATCCGGTGGCCTGGCTGGATGCCCAGGGCAAGATTCATCTGTTCGTGGTGGCGACCGGCCTGGGCGGCTGGGCCGCCGGGCGCATTGTGCATTTGCGCCAAAGCGAGGCCGGGCAGGACTTCTCTGCGCTGTCGTTTGACATGGTGCGGGCACTGCCCCTGTCCTGGCTGTGGAACACCAGTTTTCTGGTGCGCAGCGCACCGTTGCCCCTGAAAGACGGGGGCATGGTGCTGCCGGTGCATTTCGAGTTGGGCATCAAATACCCGGTGGCCTTGCGCTTTGATGCCGCAGGCGATTTCAAGGGCATGGTGCGTATTTCGAGTCGCCAGCACCTGCTGCAACCCACGCTCTTGATGGTGAACGCATCGCATTGGCTGGCGCTGATGCGCGACAACAGCCCGGTGGGCAAGGTGGCGGTGGCGCAAACGCTGGACAACGGGCAGAGTTGGGCTGATTTGCCGGACCTGGCGCTGGACAACCCGGATGCCTCCGTGGCGGGGCTGGCGATGGCGCCCGGGCGTATGTTTCTGGCTCAGAATTCTTCGCTTCACTCGCGCAAGGCGCTTGATTTGAGCGCCTCGGTGGATGGCAGGGTCTGGTCCCTGGCCCAAGGGCTGGCGCATGGCGCCGGTGCGGATGAATACTCTTACCCGGCCCTGACCTGGGCCGATGACAGCTTGTGGGTGAGTTACACAGATCAGCGCCGCAACATCGCCTGGCAACGCTTTTCCTTGTCGGCAAGCCCCCACTGAGACCTGATCACTTGATGGACCTGAGCGCTTTGTCAGACCTGTTGCTGTCAACCGGGAACCCGGTCTTGCCTGCGCCCGCGTTCATGCGGCTGGCCTTACCCGCCATTTGGGCCATCGTGCTGGGCAGTGGCGCCTTGCTTCTGGCGGGCAGGCTGGCTCGCCCTTATCGACTCGGCTTGGGCCTGCTGGTGGCCGTGTGGACCCTGCTGCCGGGGCCGGCATCACCCGCATATTGGCTCGGCCTGGCGTTTCAAACGCCCAGTTTGATGACGGCTGTCATGGGTCTGGCCTGGTTTTGGGATCGTGAACGGCGTGGGCCGGGAGCCGGTGTCATGGCGGCAGAGTCGAGCGGTCCGGCATTGAAAATTCTGGCTGCCGCCGGCATTGCGCTCGGGTGGATATTGCTGCTGGATACGCTGGCTTGGCTGCCGGTGTCGGTCTACGCGTGGGGCTTTGGTTCGGCCGCCGTCGGTGCCGTGGCAATATTCGCCACGCTGCTTTGGGCCGTCTGGGGCACTGCGCGTGCGAAGGGTCGCTCGCCAGCGCTGGTCGGGCCGATGTTGATGCTGTGTGTGTTGACCTTGTTTGTGCTGACCCGTTTGCCGAGCGGCAATCTGTGGGATGCGCTGATCGACCCTTGGCTCTGGGTCGCGCTTCAGCTGGGCTGGCTGTTCAGCGCCGTGCGCCGCCTGATCACGGTGCGGCGCTTGTCACCAGCCATTCGCGTCTGAACAGCCAGGTTTGCGGATACCAGAGGTTGGCGAGATTGATTTCGCCGCTCTGGTGGCGTCCCTTCACTTCCCAGCGCGTGCCCAGCACGGTGCAGCCCGGTACGCAGGGCGGTGCCTGCTCGGCGGGTTCTGACTGAAGCCAGATGACCGCATCATGGCTGGTCAATAAACGCTTGAGTTCCACGGCGTGCTCGCTGATGTGGGGCGCTGCACGACCTTCGCTGTCGTAGGGCACAAACTGGTTACCCGGCAGCAAGAACTGAAAGCGCTCGAACTGGCCGTTGAAGCCGTTCGGCACGGCGACGCGGGCCTGGTGAAGCTTGGCGATCACCTCACTCGGGTACAGGCCGGCGGCACCGTTCAAGGGCGCGGTGGCCAAGCCGAAACTGGCGAACACCACGAGGCAGGCAGCCACGGTGCAGGCGCGTGTCCAGGCGGGCTTGACTGCGCCGCCGATCACGAGGGCCAGGCCCGTCAGCATGGCGAGCATGGCGGCGCCCAGTTCGGTGCCGCTGCCAATGCCGAGCTCGTGTGCAGCCCAGGCGATGCGCCCCAGCACCGTAATAAAAATTCCGCACAGCAGCAAGGACGCCAAAAACCAGCCGCGTGCAATGCGCTGCCAGCAAAGTGCCACCAGCATGGCCAAGGCCGGCATGGCGGGGATGACGTAGCGTGCCGAGCGCTGGCTGGGCAGGGTGAACACGATCAGCCAGACGGCCAACCAGATCAGCACGATCAGGAGATGCGGCGACAGCCGGGTGATGGCGCCATCGTCTTTTGATTCGCGCCAGGTTTGAACTCCCAGCCTGAGTCCAAGCCACATCAGGCCGAGCACGACAAAGGCCAGCAGGCCGGCGTTTTGCGCATAGGCCAGCAGCTGCGCCCATATGCTGACGCCGCCGCCGAGCAAGGCCACATGCCAGTAGCCCTGGCTATTCGACAACTTGCCTGCGTTTTCACCAATGACAAACTCCTGCCAGACCGCAGCGGGGTTGGGGTCCAACACAAACCACAAGGCAAAAATGCCCAGCGCAAGCGCCGCGCTCAAGCTCACTTTGAGCGTGGTCTGTAGCGCCACGCGCCAGTTCAGGGTGGGCGCACTCACGAGCTGGGCGCACCACAGTGCGGCGGCGGCCGGGGCAATCAGGGCAAAGGATTTGTAGGCCAGCCCGAGCCCCAGCGCCAGCCCGAAGCCGGCATGGGTCAGCCACCCCAGGCTGCTCACTTGTGACGCAGGTGCCGGGCGTAGGCGTTGCCACAAGAGCCAGAACATGGGCAGGTTCAGCCAGAAAGTTTCCGGGGCGCTGGTCAGGTAGGCGCGACCAAAACGGAAGGTGCAGAAAAACGCCAGGTAAAGGCAGGCGGCGAGGCAGGCGGTGCGCAGGTCGCGGGTGATTTTCTGCACCGTCCAGGCCACGGCGCCGGCGATCAGCAGGGTGTAGATCAGGCTGGGCGTGCGCAATGCCGCCATGCTCCAGTGTTGCCCCCAGTCACCGGCCACGATCGCCTGCCAGAACAGCAGCGGCGGTTTGGTGTTGCGCATGTGGTCCAGCTCGGACACCAGCGGCAACCAGTGCTGGGACGCCGCCGTCAGGCGCGCAATGTGGGTGTAGACCAGCTCGTCGCCGTTGGTCGGGATGTACTGGCCGCCCAAACCGAAGGCATAGACGGCGGCAGCAAACACCAGCAGGGCAAGCCAGAGCCCCGTAGCGGTGTCAACAGTCTGGTGTTGCGGCGGGGGCGGACGCATGGTTTATTTGGCCGGGCGGTGGCGAAAGGTCCAGCGGTCGTTGGCCAGGAAGTTGCTCACGCTGGCCATCAGGATGGCGATGACATTGGCCAGCATGTAGTGCAGGCTGTGCGCGAGCCACAGGGTCAGACCGTACTGCAAGGCAATGCCCAGCCACGAGGCAACTGCATAGCGTCCAAGCTGGCCAAAAAAGACTGAGACACCGGTCTGGGGCGCCTGGCCGGGCCGGGCGGCATGCAGCGCGGCGGCACGCAGCCGGTCGGCCCAGGTCCAGAGCCGGTTCCAGGTGAAGTTATTGAGGGTGGCCACCGCAATGGCCAGGGCCAGCGAGGCGTAGAGCCGGTTACGCGGCGCGGCAATGGCCGCAAACAAGTATTCCTGCGCCAGGAACAGCACGGCCATGTTGACCACGGTGCCAGAGGCGCCGACCAAGCCAAACTTGATGTAGCGAAAGCTCTTGACCCATTCCACCCACAAATAGAAACGCTGTTGCCAGCTCTGGCGCTGACTCATGACAGTACGTGTGTGGGCCGGGCCAGGGCGGCCAGGGCGTCGGCCAGCACCGGGTCCGGGGCAATGCGTTTAAGGCATTGGTTGTCGCCATCGCAAAAGGTTTCGCGGTGGTTGTACGCGCTCAGGCAGGGTGAACAGGCAATACCCGATTCCAGTACCTGGGCGCGTGGCCCGAGCGGGCCGTATAGGCGGCCGGTCTCGGGGCCGAAGAACACCAGCGTGCGGATCGGCGTGAGACTGGCAAAGTGGCCGGGTCCGCCATCGTTGGTGATGAGTAAATCCGCGCCGTGAAACAGCATCAGGAGTTCGCGGATGCTGCGGGTGTAGCCGGTGAGGTCGACGCAAAATTCGCTGCCGATTTGCGTCAGCAACTCGCGCGCCAGCGGCGCATCGTCACGCAGGCCAATCAGTCCCACCGCGTGCCCGGTTTGGCACAGACCGCGTGCCACCTGGGCATAGTGGGCCGCAGGCCAGGCGCGCTCGGGCAGCAGGCCGCCACCAGCGTAAATCAATACGATTTGCCGACCTTGCAGGGCCGGGTGGTCGGCGAGCATTTTGTTGCGGTAGGTTTGCAGCTCAAGGGCGTCGAAGGGTACGGACAGGCCCGTATCCGAGGGCAATTCGCGGATCGGCGCCGCCTTGTTGCGCGGCATGGCGTCAGCGTCCAGCGCATCGACCAGCGACAAAAACTGTTTGCTGATGTGCTGGTAGGGGTTGTAGGGAACGGCCTTGTTGATATAGCTGCCGCGGTACAGGCCTTCCTGCGTATGCGGCGTGAAGCCCACGCGCAGCGGCGCACCGCTCAGGTAAGACATCAGGCTGCTGATGCGGGAGAACAGTTCGCAGTCGATCACCGAGTCCAAGGGCAGGCGGCGCAATGTCATGCAGACGCGCCAGATGTCGCCCAGCAAACCCAGGCCGGCACTGTCGTCCAGCGCGTGCAGGTGTTCCGGTTGGGCCAGGCCCAGCAAGGCGGCGACTTCCTGGTTTTTTTTTAATTGCAACACGTGCAGCGTGGCACTCGGGTAGCGCTGGCGCAGGGCCGCAAACATGGGGCCGGCCAGCACCACGCTGCCCATTTCGGACAGCAGAATCACCAGGATGTGGCGCGGCTCGCGGGCCAGTTGCGCCGCAGGGCGCCCCCATGCCGCGGCCCGGGCCCACACCGACACCACGGCGCACAGGAGTTGGCCCAGCCAGCGGTCAATCCAGCGTTGTGTCTGTACTTTCATGCGTCCCGGTTCGCTTGTCAGTCGCTTTACAGGCCGGCCGCGTCACGCAAGGCCTGCGCCTTGTCGGTGCGCTCCCAGGTGAACTCGGGCTCTTCACGGCCGAAGTGACCGTAAGCCGCCGTCTTCTCGTAGATCGGACGCAGCAAATCGAGCATCTGGATGATGCCTTTGGGGCGCAGGTCAAACAGCTCGTGCACCAGCGCGGCGATTTTGTCGTCCGGGATCACGCCCGTGCCTTCGGTATAGACGGTCACGTTCATGGGTTTGGCCACGCCGATCGCATAAGCCACCTGGATCTGGCACTGCCGCGCCAAGCCGGCCGCCACAATGTTCTTGGCCACATAACGCGCGGCATAGGCGGCGGAGCGGTCCACTTTTGTTGGGTCTTTGCCGCTGAAAGCGCCACCGCCGTGCGGGCAGGCACCGCCGTAGGTGTCGACAATGATCTTGCGTCCGGTCAAACCGCAGTCGCCCTGCGGGCCGCCGACCACAAAGCGGCCGGTCGGGTTGATCAGGTATTTGGTGTCGGCGGTCAGCCATTCTTTGGGCAGTACGGGCTTGATGATGTCCTCAATCACGGCCTCAATGAAAGCCGGCTTCATCTTGGCGCCGTCGCTCATCTCCGGGCTGTGCTGGCTGGACAGCACCACGGTGTCGATGCTGTGCGGCTTGCCGTCCACGTAGCGCATGGTGATCTGGCTCTTGGCGTCGGGGCGCAGAAAGGGCAGGCGGCCGTCTTTGCGCAGCTGCGCCTGGCGCTCCACCAAGCGGTGCGCGTAGTAAATCGGCGCGGGCATCAGCTCGGGAGTCTCGTTGCAGGCATAGCCAAACATCAAGCCCTGGTCACCGGCGCCGGTGTTGAGGTGGTCGTCGCTCGCATGGTCCACGCCCTGGGCGATGTCATTGCTTTGCTTGTCATAGGCCACCAGCACGGCGCAACCCTTGTAGTCGATGCCGTATTCGGTGTTGTCGTAACCAATGCGCTTGATGGTGTCGCGGGCCACCTGGATGTAGTCGACATGCGCGTTGGTGGTGATTTCACCGGCCAGCACCACCAAGCCGGTGTTGCATAAGGTCTCTGCGGCAACGCGGGACTTGGGGTCCTGTTGAAAGATCGCGTCAAGGATGGCGTCCGAAATCTGGTCGGCCACCTTGTCGGGGTGACCTTCAGATACGGACTCGGAAGTGAAGAGAAAATCGTTCGCCATGGTTTTAAGCTCCAATAACAGCAGTTGCAACAAGTTCAAGACCGCGTTGCTTGGGCTTGGAGGCTTCGGCGAACGCTTTAGCAGATTTGTCAAATTTGACAAGGCACAATGGCGGCTCGCGGGAACCGCTCCATGTGTGTGTCGCCCTGCAAGTAGTTCCATAACTCAGCGACCCGAGCATTTTATCCCAGCGATGATTACCCTTTTCAAAATTTTGTCCGTACTGCCCTTGTGGTTGGCGCATGGGCTGGGCTGGGGCATGGGCTGGCTGGTGTTTGCCATCTCCGGCGTGTATCGCCGGCGTTTTCTGGCCAACGCCCGCCAGGCCGGCATGGTTTGGCAGCAATGGCTGGGCGCGGTCGGCGAGAGCGGCAAGCTGGTGGCAGAGTTGCCGCGCCTGTGGCTGGGACGACCGGTGCCGGTGCAATGGGATGGTGCCCGGCATGTGGAGGCGGCGCTGGCACTGGGGCGGGGCGTGGTTTTTTTGACGCCGCATCTGGGCTGCTTCGAGATCACGGCCCAGGCCTATGCCCAGCGCTACGGCCAGGACAAAGAGCCCATGACCGTGTTGTTTCGCCCGCCGCGCCAGTCCTGGTTGCGCGAACTCGTGACGACGGCACGCGCGCGCCCGGGCCTGCACACGGCGCCCACGACACTGGCGGGGGTCAAGCAGATGATCAAAGCCTTAAAAAAAGGCCAGTCCCTGGGCCTGTTGCCGGACCAGGTACCGCCGCTGGGCCTGGGGCTGTGGGTGCCGTTTTTTGGCAGCGATGCCTACACCATGACCCTGTCCGTGCGGCTGGCGCAACAAACGGGCGCTACGGTGCTGATGGCCTGGGGCGAGCGCTTGTCCTGGGGGCGCGGTTATCGGGTGCATGTGCAGCCTTTGGGGGCCGCCTTGCCCACAGATGGCGTGCAGGCGGCAGCGCATATCAACCGGGCCATGGAAGGTCTGATCCGCAGCTGTCCGCAGCAATACCTGTGGGGCTACGCGCGCTACAAGCAGCCGCGGCAGGAGCTGTGATCATGCGTCCGGTGTTTCATGCTTAGCCGCTGGGTGAGTCAGTGTGGCGTCGCCCTGATGCACGTGCTGGGGCGTTTGCCGCTGGCCTGGGTACGTGCCTTGGGCTGGATGCTGGGTGGCGTGCTTCATGTCCTGGCGGTGCCGCGGCGCCGGGTCGCGCAGACCAACTTGCGCCTGTGTTTTCCGGACAAGTCCGCAGCCCAGATTCGGGCTCTGTCTTTGCAGACCTTTGTTCATTTCGCCCAGGCCTGGCTGGACCGCGGCTGGCTCTGGCATGGTTCGCCTGACGTCGTGCGACGGCGCCTGCATCTGTCCGGGGCGGTGAGCGAGCTGCAAGGCAATGAACCAGTCGTCATCTTTGCGCCGCATTTCGTCGGGCTGGATGCGGGCTGGGTGGCCTTGACCCAGCAGTTGCCACGCCACTTCACCACGATTTACACCAATCAGGCCAACAAGGTGGTTGACGGCTGGATTTTGGCCGGTCGTCAGCGTTTCGGGCGTGCGCGGCTGTTCGGGCGCGCGGATGGTGTCAAAACCATTGTCGCCACGCTGCGTGCGGGCGATCCGCTGTATTTGTTGCCGGACATGAATTTTGGTCCAGAGGACTCCGTTTACGTGCCCTTTTATGGCGTCTCGGCGGCCACCGTGCCGTCTCTGTCGCGCTTTGCCAAACTGGGTCGCGCCAAGGTGGTGCCGGTGGTGACGCGCATGACGCGCCGTGGCTATGAGGTTGAGGTCATGCCGTCCTGGCCGGGTTTTCCGTCGGACGATGTGCTGGCGGATACGGCGCTCATGAACCTGCGCCTGCAGTCGTTCATCGACACCATGCCGGACCAGTATTTTTGGGTTCACAAGCGCTTCAAGGACCGCCCGCCGGGCGTGCCAGCCGTTTATTGAGATTTAGTAACTACTCAGCTCCCAATGGTGTTCAATCAGAATTCGCTATGAAATAGTGAGCGACAATTGGATTCGATGCCAAACCTACCCGACCTCACGCAACTCAGCTCCGATCAAAAGGATGAGCTGATCAGGATGTTATGGCCCTTGCAGCGACAAATGCAAGAGCTGCCCAAACGGTCCTGGCTGCAAAGCCATTTGCCTGTTGAAGTGATGGCACGGCAGATTAGTACTAAAACAAGATCTAGCCCGTCTTACCTGAGTTAGTAGCTATTAAATCATGGGTAATTTCAGCTGGCGCCGTCTATCCGCCCGCCACCGACCAACCGGCGTGCAGATTGACCTTGTTGTTCTAGTACTCCCACGCCGTGCCACATCGCTCGCAGCGGTATTGCGTGACGTGCCATCGGCTTTGTCATGGCTGCCGCTTTCCGGCAGCAAAGGCCGCCACCGACAACTCTTCGGCCGATCCGGCCAACCGATAAATTTTCAGAAACTTCCAGAAGTTCATGCTGACATGGCGAAGTGTGCTCATTTGCTGGACTCTATATTTGACTGCTGGCTATGCCAAATCGACGAAAGACTCAGATGCCATTCAAAAATTGCATATCAGACGCAGCCTTGGCGAAGGGTTCTATTGCGGCAAGATGAATGGCCGAGAAAAGGTGAGGCGGTGGGTGGACATCAGATCGCCAGGGTATAAGACTGATCGACTGGGACATGACTTGACCGATGGGGCAGTCCAGCTGTAAGTCATATACCAACACACGCAAGTCTGCATACCTTCTAGCGGAGGTCAGCCCTGAGGAGTTACAGAAATTGGCGCAACTGCGACGTCAACCAAGCGCTTATCCCTCGGCCAATTGTGTCGCCACCGCCCACATAGAGCGTTCAGAGTGTGCCTGATCATCAAGGCGCTATTGGCAAGAGAAGCCGCCCGCCCAGAGGATGGCAGCGCTGCTCGCCCGGCCGGGTGATCTTCGGCCTTGCATCGTCACAGCCGATGCCGAGCAAGTAAGTCTCGAAACTCCTGGGCGCCATGGGGCGGCCGAACAGGTAGCCCTGATAGGCATGGCAGCCGCAGCCTGAAAGAAAGATGCGCTGCTCTTCCGTCTCCACGCCTTCGGCGATGACATTCAGGCGCATGCTCTGTCCCAGTGCCACGATCATCTGCGCTATCGCTGCATCATTGGGGTCCACCAGAACCGAGCGCACAAAAGACTGGTCGATCTTCAGCTGGTCCAGTGGCAAGCGTTTCAGGTAGGACAGTGATGAATAGCCGGTCCCGAAATCGTCCAGAGAAAAACCGACGCCGTGCGCGCGCAACGCGGTCATCTTGGCGATGGTGTCCTCCACGGCATCCAGCAGCAGGCTCTCAGTCAGTTCCAGCTTGAGACGCTTCGGATCGGCGCCGGTGCGATCCAGCGTGGCGAGCACTTGCTCGACAAAATCCCGCTGGTGTAGTTGGCGAGCGCTGACGTTGACCGAGATGGTGAAATTGCAAAGATCACTTCTTGCGGACCATTCCATCAGTTGCTGACAGGCCATCTCAAGCACTTGCAGGCCCATCGGAATGATCAGGCCGGAGTCCTCCGCCATCGGGATGAATTCACATGGTGCCAGCAGCCCACGCTGCGGATGTTGCCAGCGTATCAGGGCTTCGGCGCCTATCAGTTTGCCATCGCTGCAAACCTGCGGTTGGTAGTGCAGCACGAATTCCTTACGTTGCAGGCTGAGTCGCATGGCGCTCTCCAGTTCGGCGCGTTCGGTGATTGCCCTCTGCATGGCTGGATCGAAGAAACACAACGCGTTGCGGCCAGCCGCCTTGGCCTGGTACATCGCCAGGTCCGCGCGGCGCAGCAACTCGGCCACCGTTTCATGTTCGGCGTGGAACAGGGTCGCGCCGATGCTGGGACTGCTGTAATGCACCTGATCGGCTAGCACATAGGGCGCATTGAGGGCGGCGCGAATGCGCTCGCCAATTAGCTCGGCGAGACGGGCGGCATGTTCGATCTGCGGGCCGAGATCGGTCAGGATCACCACGAATTCGTCGCCCCCCAGGCGCGCGACGGTATCGCCTTCCCGTGCGCAGTTGGTCAGACGTTTGGCGACCTGCTGCAACAAGAGGTCGCCAATTTCGTGGCCGGCCGAGTCATTGAGCATTTTGAAATTGTCGAGATCGATAAACAGTAGCGCCCCTCGGCCACCGGTACGGCGGCTGACGGTCAGCGCCTGTTGCAAACGATCCATCAACAAGCGGCGGTTGCCCAGTTTGGTCAGCGAGTCGTAAAACGCCAGCTCCATGATTTCTTTTTCCGCGGCCTTTCGACGCGACATATCGCTCACCGTTCCAACGTAGTTGGTGATCGTGCCATCGGTGCCCCTGACCACTGCCAAGCTGCACCAGATCGGGTACACGGCGCCGCTTTTGTGTCGCACGTACATCTCCCCGCGCCAGTAACCCTGTCGTTTAGTCTGGCACCACAAGTCTTCATAAAACGCCGGCTCGTGGTAGCCGGAGCGGAAGAATTGCGGGCTTTTGCCGATCACTTCTTCAGCGCCATACCCGCTCGATTCGGTAAAAGCCCGATTCACGCGCAGGATCACTTTGTCGCGGTCGGTGATCATCATGCCGTCCTGCGTCTCGAAGGCGGTCGCGGCAATGCGCAGCTCCTGTTCGATGCGTTTGCGCTCCGTGATACTGCGGTTGGCAATGCGCATCAGGAGTCCCATCGTGCGCGCAAGCACAACTTCGGCACTTTTGAGCTGGCGGCGGATGAATCCGTAAAGGCGAATGATCTTCATGGCAAGGAGCAGCGAGCGGGTCAAGCCCTATGCCAGCAACAGCGGACCACGGGACTCCGGCGCACCGAGCGTGAACACACCCACAGCCCGAACCAGCTCCTGGGCTTGGGCCGTGAGGCTGCTGGCAGCGGTGGCCATTTCCTCCACCAGAGCCGCATTTTGTTGCGTCGCCTGGTCGAGCTCGGTGACCGCCCCGCCGACCTGCGCCACGCCGGTAGCCTGCTCGTTGCTCGCCGCACTGATCTCGCCCATGAGATTGCTCAAACGGCGGATCGAGCTCACCACTTCAGTCATGGTGTTGCCCGCCTGATTGACCAGGGTGGTGCCGTGCGCGACGCGCTCGACGCTGGCGTTGATCAGGCGTTTGATTTCCTTGGCCGCGTCGGCCGAGCGGCCGGCCAGACTGCGCACCTCGGTCGCCACCACGGCAAAGCCGCGGCCCTGCTCACCGGCTCGGGCCGCCTCCACCGCCGCATTCAAGGCCAAGATGTTGGTCTGGAAGGCGATGCTGTCAATGACGCCAATGATGTCGGAAATTGTGCGCGACGATTCATTGATGCCCTTCATCGTTTGCACCACCTGGTCTACCACTTCGCCACCCGTGACTGCCACCGTGGATGCGCTCATGGCCAGCTGATTGGCCTGGCGCGCATTGTCGGCGTTGTGTTGGACGGTCGCGCCAAGTTGTTCCATGGCGGCCGCTGTTTGCTCCAGCGCGCTGGCCTGGCTTTCGGTGCGGCTTGAGAGATCGTGGTTGCCTTGGGCGATCTGGGCGCTGGCCGTGGCCACGGCTTCGGAGCCCTGGCGTACGTTGCCCACGATGTCGGCAAGCTTGTCCCGCATGTCGGACAGGACGTGCAGCAAACGCGCGGCTTCGTCCTCGCCTTGGACCCGGATGACGGTCGCAAGATTGCCCCGACTGATGGCTTCAGCGGATTCAATCGCCTGCTGGATAGGCCCCGTGATGGAACGTGTGACCATCCACGCGAGCAACATACTCAACACCAAAGACAGTACGGCGCCGAGTCCAAGGGCCCATTGGCTGGAGGTCGTCACGGAGGCGGCTTCAGCCTGAACCTGGGCCAGCAGCGCACTGGCGTGCTGGGCAACCTGGTCAACGGTCTTGAGGTAGTTCTCAGCCAACGGTCGCAGGTCGTGGTCCACGGCGGCGGAGATGTCCTCGCCAGCATTTTTCCTTGTCAGTAACTTGGCACGCGCGTCAATGTATATCGAACGATTCCTGGCAACCTCGGCCATCACTTGTTTGCCCTTGTCATCCTACAGCAGTGCTTCGAGCTTCTTCTGGGCCTCGCCCACGCTCTTCGAGGTCGCGGCCATGTCGGTCTGCAGCGCATCGATGTAGGCTGCATCCGACGTCTTCAGCGCCGATGATGCCCTCACCCAGTTGAGGTTGATGTCAGCCGTCCAGCGCTGGGCCAGGGAGTTTCGTTCCAGCTCGGTGCTCGCGATCTGCTGCGCCGCAGCCTTGAGGGTTCCCAGACGCCAGACGCCGATGGCAGCGATGATGGCGGTGATCAACAACACCAGTCCAAACGCCAGCGCGAGGCGGGACCCGATTTTCAGCTTGTTCATTGATAGTTTTCTAGTAGGCAGTAAGGTTATTCGACCGGCACCACGGGCATTCCCGCGATGAGGGCTTCGACATCGGTCAGCGTTGCCTTAAGTTGGCACTATGGCGCGCACCGCGTGGAATGAGAAGAAGCAGTTTCGACGCAATTGTCCATACCAGACGACGCAATTGATTGCTGAGTCCAAGCTCGTCAATGAGGTCCAAGTATTTCTATTCCTTGCGGTTTCGGCTGGTATTTACTGCCAGTAAAACCTGCTGTGATCTTCGCTGGCGAAGTCCGGATCGACATAGATATGCACACGTGCAATCAGGTCGCCGTCGAATTCGAAGACGTTGCAGAAACGGCCTTCCGAGCGCCCGGCAACCGGCCACGTAGTTCCGTCCTTCATCACGCCGCTTTCAGTCCCTTCGACCACCACGACATTGCCAGATGCGATGTAGTTGTAAGTATCGACGTCATGCTGCAAGCTTTCCAGCTTACCTAGTAAACCTTGGATAAATGCGATGACCTCGCCCTTGCCCGAGCGAGTGCCGAATTTGGGGAAATAGAGCTGTACGTTGTCAGTGAACATGCTCAGGATTGTCTGATCGCCGGCATCGCCTTTGCGGAAATACTGCTTGGCGATGTCGATGTGACGCTGTTCGATTACAGAATTTTTCATGATGAAGTCCTTTAAATGTGTATCAATGGCGGCCGTGTCAAACGCGTATCGCTATGGAGACAGCGAAGCTGTCCTCCAGCATCAGGAAGCGAGTAATCTCGCCGCCCGAGACGGTCAGAACGATGGCAAAAGGCGTCTCGATAACCTTGCCGCTGCCCGTCACTCTCGACGCTAGCTCGCCGAGGATCACGGCTCGACTGTCGCTGGCGAGAATGTCATGCACGTCGAAGCGAAGCGGCTCGAGGAGACTGCGCGTAGCGGAAATGAAGTTCACAATGGCGCCGCGTCCGGTCGTCCGTCCGATCCACGGCAGCGCGCCGGCATCCCCGGGTATGTCCAAGTCAAGATCCGGGCTGAACAGCTTGGCGATCTCCTCGGGTTCAGCCCCAGTGCCTAAGCGGCTCAGAAATTCCTGGGCAATGTGTTTGGTTTGTTCTTGGCTCATCATTTTCTCCTTAAATAAAATTGCGAATCAGTAGTAAGTCAGCAGCATGAGGCCGCGCTTTTCAGCGCTACCTCGACCAGCACAATTTCGGTGTCGTCGATGGCGGTGATGGCGAGTTGCGGCTCCCCGGTGATGAGAGCACCGTCGCGGGGAGCAAGGTGCAGGCCGTGGAGGTCGACGTAACCCGTGGTCGAGACCAGATAGGCACATCTTCCTCCTGCCAGGTCGTGGACGATGGTCTCGCCTGCTTGCATGGTTGCACCGAGCACCTGCGCATCGGTGTTGATGAAAAGCGCATCGGTGTCGGCGGAGTCGCCGCTGGCCAGCGTCACGAGCCGGCCGCTGCGGTCGGCGCGCGGAAAGCGTCGGCTGTTCCAGCGCGGCTCGCCGCCTTGGTTCCGGGGCTCCAGCCAGATCTGAAAGAGACGGGTCGTAGTCAGCTCGGCATTAAACTCGGAATGACGGATGCCCGAACCCGCACTCATCACCTGCACATCACCGGCGGCGGTACGGCCCTTGTTACCCAGGCTGTCCTCATGCGTGATCGCACCTTCACGGACATAGGTAACGATCTCGACATTCCTGTGTGGGTGGAGCGCAAAGCCGGAGGATGGGGCGAACTCATCATCGTTCCAGACGCGCAAAGCGCCGAGTGGACCATGTTCTGGCTGCCCCATACCGGCGAAGGCGAAGTGCAGTTTGGCTTTCAGCCAGCCGTCTTCGATTCCGGCCAAGGTGGAAAAGGGGCGACGCTCAATCATGATACGGTTCCTTTGAAATAAGGCTGGGAAGGGACCGCGCCCCTGCCCAACTGGTGCGAGACTCAGATTTGTCTCACACCGCCATCGACGAACAGTTCGATGCCATTGACGAAGCTCGAATCGTCGGAGGCAAGAAAGACTGCCGCCTTGGCAATCTCGTCCGGATCACCGACGCGGCCCATCGGGACTAGTGAGGCGAAGTGATCGAGCAGCCCCTGCTGCTGGGCGGCGTCAGGGCCGGCGAGTCCGACCAAGCCGGGAGTCTTGATGGGTCCGGGGCTGAGCGTGTTGACCCGAATGTGGCGCCCCTTGAGGTCGAGGATCCAGTTACGGGCGAAAGAACGCACGGCGGCTTTGGACGCGGCATAGACGCTGAATGCCGCGGTACCACCACTGCCGGCGGTGGAGCCGGTCAGGATGACCGATGCGCCGTCCGCCAGCAGCGGCAGTGCCTTCTGCACAGTGAACAGCACGCCCTTCACGTTGCGGCCAAAGGTGTCGTCATATTGCTCCTCGGTGATGCTGCCGAGCGGCAGCATCGAGCCGCCACCGGCATTGACGAACAGCACGTCGATCCGGCCCTTCTCTGATTTCACCCGAGCAAACAGCGTGTCGAGCTCGGCCATGTTCGATGAGTCGACCCGGATGCCGGTCGCGTTACCAATCGCGGAGACGGCGGCGTCGAGTTCGGCTTGGCGGCGGCCGGTGACGATGACGTGGGCGCCTTCGCTGGCGAAGCGCTTGGCGGTGGCGAGCCCGATCCCGGTGGTGCCGCCGGTAACGATGGCGATTTTGCCTTCAAGTTTGCGTGTCATGGTGTGTTCCTTCAGTGGTTACGAGTTGGTAAAACAAAGTGTATGGACGCACCCATCTTTTTGAAATAGCATTGATTGCAAACCATCATTGCAGGAATGACGATGTCTAGAATGCCGGATTTCCAGGGGCTGGCGATGTTTGCCAAGGTGGCGGAGGAGCGGTCCTTCGCCGCAGCGGCGCGGGCCATGGGCCTGTCGGTGGCTACGGTATCGCGGGGCGTCAGCCGCCTGGAAGATCGCCTCGGAGCGCGGCTTTTGAACCGTACCTCAAGGCAGTTGGCACTCACCGAGTTCGGCCGGACCATCGCAGAAAGCGCCAGTCGCATTTACCAAGAGGCCTTGGAAACAGAGGGCGCGGCGCGAGAACTTTCCCTCCGGCCGCGTGGGCTGGTCCGTCTGGCGGTGCCCATGTCGTTCGGCTTGCGCTGGGTGGCCCCTATCCTGCCGGATTTCTTCCGCGCCTATCCGGACGTATCGATCGATCTGCATCTGTCGGACGCAACAGTCGATCTGATCGGCCAGGGCTTCGATGCAGCCCTGCGGATTGCAGTACTGCCAGACTCGTCGCTGGTCGCCCGGCGGCTCTGCCCGGTTGCGCGCCTTATCGTCGCTGCGCCCCACTACCTGGAGCAATACGGCCGGCCCCAGCATCCGCAGGATCTGGCCGGACATAACTGCCTTGGTTACGCCTACCGCTCCCGCAGCGATATTTGGCGGCTCACCCACACGGCGACCGGCGAGGTCGAGGCGATTGCACCCACGGGTACACTGCGCGTCACGAATGCGGATGCGCTGGTTCCCACCGTGCTTGCCGGACTTGCGATTGCCGAGCTGCCTGATTTCATTGCCGGCGAGTATTTGCGCGACGGACGAATGGAGGCGATTTTGACGGACTGGACGATGCAAAAGGGCGGCCTTTATTTCGTCACACCCTCCGTACATACACGTCCGGCCAAGGTTGAGGCTCTCGCTAACTTCCTCGTCGAACGTCTTTCGCAGCCCGCGTGGCGCTGACCGATTATGAGGAATTTATAAGTAAAATTTAGGCCTCTGGCCCATGGTTCATAAGCGCAAGAAGCTATGAATTTTGTAGTGAATTTGATCGCAGGAAAGAGGCGATAAATTGCGCGACCTGTTGCGGCTTTTCGTGCACGATCCAGTGGCTGGCCTCCGCCACGGTTTGAATCGTCAGGTGCTCAACATACGCGTCGAGCCCTTCAATCAAACCCGGCAACAGCGCGGTATCGTCCATCGCCCAGATCACCAGCGTTGGCAAACCCACGGTCAGCATGGCGCGCGGCAGATCCACGGCGGCGGCGGCGGGGTCCGCCGGTCGGGCGGGGCGCAGGGGCGAGGCCCGGTAGAGGTTGCAGCCACCGCTCAGTCCCGCATCCCAGACGGCGCGGTACTGTGTCTTGACCTCGTCCGTGAGCCAGTCCGGTGTGCGCGCGCCGCTTTCACTTTTCGTCGCAGTCAGAAATTCCCAGAGCCGGCGGTAGTCGTCCTGCGCCAGCAATTGTTCGGCATCCGGACGAATGAGAAAGTTCATGTAGGCGCTGGCGGCCTGCTGCGCGGGATTGTTTTTCAGCTCACGCAAGAACGTGCCGGGATGGGGGGAGTTGATGATCACCAGCTGTCGGGCCAGATGGGGCAACTGGTTGGCCAGACTCCACGCCACGGCACCGCCCCAGTCGTGCGCTACCAGACAGGCCAGTTGACCGCCCTGGCCCTGCGTTTCGATCTCAATCAGGGCGGCGACGTCTTGCACCAGATATTTTGGCCGGTAAGCACCGGTGTCAGTCGGTGCGCTGGACTGTTCAAAACCGCGCAAATTGGGCGCCACGCAGCGGTAGCCGCCGTTCTCGGCGCGCGAGAAATGCGCCAGCAGGACGTCCCACACAAATGCCGCTTCCGGGAAGCCATGCAAAAACATGAGCACGGGGCGTCCGCGCTCCCCGGCAGCGCGGCAGCTCAGGGTGATGCCATGCGGCAAGGGCTGGAGATAGGTCTCGATCATGGCGAAGTCAGCCCTTCAAAGTCAAACTGGGCTGAGCGTACGATGAGAGAAGGCCTGCCGCAGTCGCTTGGGGGACCGCGGCCGATGCGGCGAGGGGTTAAGCAGCGGGTCCGGCCGCTGGAAGCTTGTCTGCGGGGTGCGCCCATTGCCATAGCAGCATGGCCACTTCGTCAATTCCCTGGCGCTTGGGGGCCGAAAACAGCCGTACTTCACCGCCGCCGGCTTGCAGCTTCATGATGGACAGCGCCTTGTTTTGCTCGACGCGGGTGAGCTTGTCCGCCTTGGTGAGGACCACCAGAAATTTGAGACCTTCTTCCACCCGCGGACGCACGACGTCGAGCAGGATTTCATCCAGCTCGGTCAGGCCGTGGCGCGGATCGCACATCAGCACAATGGCCTTCAGGTTTTCACGCGTGACCAGATAGTTGGCCATGACCTGCTGCCAGCGAATCTTGTCGGCCTTGGGCACAGCCGCGTAGCCATAGCCGGGCAGATCGGTCAACACCGCGTCGGTCACACCTTGTTTACCCACGGAAAACAGGTTGATGTGCTGGGTGCGACCTGGTCGCTTCGAGGCGAAAGCCAGTTGTTTTTGCTGCGTCAGTGTGTTGATGCAGGTCGATTTGCCTGCGTTGGAGCGACCCACAAATGCAATTTCGGGCACCTCCAGCGCCGGCAAAAAGTGCAGCTGGGGCGCCGTGGTGAGAAATTTGGCTGTGTGCAGCCAGCCCAATGCCACGGTGGCAGCGTCCTTGGGGGCGCTGTCTTTGGTAGCGGGTGGGGGGGCCGAAGCCGGTGGGTTTGTGTTGGTGGTCATGAATTAAAGGGAAGAAACCCGAAGCCGCATTGTAGAATCACGCTGTTTTGCTCACCTGTTACGCCTTTCCTGACACGACATTCCCTATGAAGTTGCTCACCTCTCTTTTGCTTGCCGCCTCATTGGCCGCGCCCGTTTTTTCCTCGTTTGCACAGGAGGACAAGCCTGCTGCGCCTCACGCCGGGGCCAAAGCCGAACCCGTGAAAGCAGCCAAGCCTGATCTGGCCAAGGGCGAGGCCAGTTATACCGCTGTGTGTGCGGCCTGTCACGCGCCAGATGGCAACTCGGCCATCCCCGCCAACCCCAAACTGGCGCAGCAACATCCAGAATACCTGCTGAAACAACTGCAGGAGTTCAAGTCAGGCAAGCGCGCCAACCCCATCATGTCGGGCATGGTGGCCGCACTGAGCGATGAAGACATGAAGAACATCGCCTACTGGGTGACCGCCAAGCCTGCCAAGCCTGGCTTTGCCAAGGAAAAAGAACTGGTGACCCTGGGTGAGCGCATTTACCGCGGTGGCATTCCAGACCGTCAGGTTGCAGCCTGTGCCGGTTGCCATAGCCCCAACGGGGCTGGCATTCCCGCCCAGTATCCTCGTTTGAGTGGCCAGCATGCGGATTACGCCGTGGCTCAATTGAACAGCTTCCGTGACGGCACCCGGAAGAACAGCCTGCAGATGGCGGCAGTGGCCGCCAAGATGAATGATCGCGAGATCAAGGCAGTGGCCGATTACGTCGCGGGCCTGCGTTAGTCGCAAGCTCCGGTCACGGATCAGTACATGGGTTGTGGATTGAACTAAACGCTCGCCACATACCCCAAGAAGGGCAGGACCATTTCCCAATGGCCTGCCCTTTTTTTTGGTCAACGGATGCATGACCGTATCTGCCCAGCGTCGATTGCAGGTTTTTGTAAGAATGCACGCCGCCCCACGACTATTGTTGAAACAAGGACTGCATGATGTTGATCAAAACCAATTCCAACGACTTTAGCCATGCGCTCACCAGCGAGATCACGAGCCAGCGCGTTTATGCGGGGCGGCGTGACCTCGTCAAGCTCATGGCCACGGGTGTCGCCGGCGCGGCACTCGCCTCGTGGGCCTCGCGGGAAGCTCATGCACAAGTTGCCGGTGCGACTCCCCGCCCGGGCAAGCTGACAGCCTTGCCGGGTGCGAAGTCGGGTGTGGCGGGCGCCATCACGATGGACAAGCTGACCGAGTACAAGGACGCCAGCAGCTATAACAATTTCTACGAATTCGGGACCGACAAGGCAGATCCGGCCAAAAATGCCCACACCTTGAAGACCAGCCCGTGGACGGTCGAGATTGAAGGACTGGTCAAAAAGCCCGCCAAATACGCGCTGGAAGACCTGCTCAAACTCAGCGCCCAGGAGGAACGAATTTATCGCCTGCGCTGCGTCGAAGGCTGGTCGATGGTGATTCCATGGGTGGGCTATTCGCTGAGCGAACTCATCAAAAAAGTGGAGCCGCTGAGTAGTGCCAAATATCTTGAGTTTGTAACCCAGGCCGATCCCAAGACCATGCCTTTTGTCGGCTCCCGCGTGCTCGACTGGCCCTATGTCGAAGGCCTGCGCATGGATGAGGCCATGCACCCGCTGACCTTGCTGACCTTCGGCATGTATGGTGAGGTCTTGCCGAACCAGAACGGCGCGCCGGTGCGCCTGGTGGTGCCTTGGAAGTACGGTTTCAAGAGTGGCAAAAGCCTGGTCAAGATCCGCTTCACCGACAAACCGCCGGCCACGGCCTGGAACAAGGCGGCGGCCAATGAATACGGCTTTTTCTCCAACGTCAACCCCGAGGTTGACCATCCGCGCTGGAGCCAGGCGACCGAACGGCGCATCGGCGAGGACGGCTTGTTTGCCAAGAAGCGCAAGACCCTGATGTTCAATGGTTACGAGGCGCAGGTCGGGCAGCTTTACGCGGGCATGGACCTCAAGAAGTTCTTCTGATGGTTGCGCTCGCCAGTCCCCATGCGCCGGTGCGGGTCAAGACGCTTTTGCTGCACCGCTTTGCTAAGCCGCTCGTGTTTGGCTTGTCGCTGTTGCCGTTTTGCTGGCTGTTGTATGCAGCCGTTACCAACCAGCTGGGCGCCAATCCGGCCGAGGCCTTGAGCCGGTCAACGGGCGACTGGACTTTGCGTTTCTTGTGCCTGGTGCTCGCGGTGACGCCGCTGCGTTCCATCACCGGCACGCCGGCGCTGGCCCGGTTTCGCCGCATGCTGGGTTTGTTTGTCTACTTTTATGCCGCCATCCATTTGCTGTGTTACGGCTGGTTTGACATGGGCTTTGACGTGGCCGACATCGCCAAAGACATCGTCAAGCGACCGTTCATTCTGGTGGGATTTGCGGCTTTTGTCTTGCTCACACCGTTGGCTTTGACGTCATTCAACCGGGCCATCAAGGCACTGGGCGCCAAACGCTGGCAGTGGCTGCACCGATTGGTCTATGCCGTGGCCGGTCTGGCTATTCTGCATTTTTTCTGGATGCGGGCCGGCAAAAACAACTTTGCCGAAGTGTTTGTTTATGCCGCGATTCTGGGGGCGCTGCTGGGCTGGCGCGCGACTCAGTTTATAAAGAAAAAAAAGGCTCTAGCCCCCGTCGAATAAGCGTAGCAAGCTATCTAAATAATAGCTATTCGAACGCGCGAAGGTGTTCAAAGAGCGGACTTGACGCGCAATCCAGGGTTGCCGGCGCATACCCGGCCATACCAGTCACTTAGGTCGTGGGCGTCGCTCCGACCAAACGTTCTTGCCGCATCTGGTCCGCCATCGTCTCCCGTTGCCGGATCACATGGGCCTGCTCGCCATCCACCAGAATTTCAGGCGCACGACCGCGCGAGTTGTAGTTGCTGGCCATGCTCATGCAGTAAGCGCCGGCCGACAGCACCGCCAACAGGTCACCTTGTTGGACGGTCAGCGTACGGTCATGCCCGATCCAGTCGCCGCTTTCGCAGATCGGACCGACCACATCGTAAGTGTCGGGCGCTTCTGGGCGTGGATTCAGCGGCACGATCTGGTGAAACGCCTGGTACATGGCCGGGCGCGGCAAATCGTTCATGGCGGCGTCGATGATGCAGAAGTTTTTCTGCTCACCGGGTTTGAGGTACAGCACTTCTGTCAGGCACACACCGGCGTTACCCACCAGCGAGCGGCCGGGCTCGATCATCAATTGACGCTGGCCAAATCCGCGGGCATCGAGTTTGGCCAGCATGTTCTCCCAGAGGCGGTCTGCGCTGGGCGGCGTATCGCCGTTGTAGTTGATGCCCAGGCCACCGCCAAAATCGATGTGGTCCACGGGGATGCCGGCTGCTTCAATGGCTTCCACGAGATCCAGCATGCGGTCGACCGCGTCGAGATAAGGGGCCTCCTGCGTGATCTGGGAGCCGATATGGCAGTCGATGCCCACCACCCGAATGCCGGCCAGCGTGGCGGCGCGCTGGTAGGTCTGCAGCACGCGTTCGTGGGCGACACCAAACTTGCTGCCTTTGAGTCCCGTGGAGATGTAAGGGTGGGTCTTGGGGTCGACATTGGGATTGACGCGAATGCTCACCGGGGCGCGCAAGTCCATGGACAAAGCCACGTCACTCAAGACTTCAAGCTCGGCCTCGCTTTCGACATTGAAGCAGCCGATACCGGCCTGCAGTGCGCGGCGCATTTCAGCGCGCGTCTTGCCGACGCCGGAAAAAATAATATTCTCAGCCCGCCCGCCAGCCGCCAGCACGCGGTCCATGTCGCCGCCGGAGACAATGTCAAAACCGCAGCCCGCTTCGGCAAAGACCTGAATCACGCCCAGGGCCGGGTTGGCTTTCATGGCGTAGCAGATTTGAACGTTTCGTCCCGCAAAGCCACGCTGATACGCGGCCAGCGCTGCCAACATAGCACCCTTTGAGTACACAAAAAGCGGCGTGCCATGTTCTTTGGCTAACTCGCTTAAACAGATGTTTTCGGTGAATAGTTCATTGCCCCGGTAGGCAAGATGGGGTTGGCCGGGAAGGTTTTGAGTGGTCATTGAGGGACAGGAGTGGGTGCAGAAGCCGGTGGCGTCGCGGAAGACGGTACAGTCTGTGCATCAGGTGAGGCGTTCCTTGCCGCGCCGAAGGGCAATAGGGTTTCTGGCAAGGTGGCGCGTTTCGCCGCTGCCGGTTCTGTGGGCAGATACAGGGCGCCCTGCTGGCCACAGGCCGACAGGCTCACCGCACTGACGGCGAGGATAATCGCACTGACTAGAATTTGACGAGATAACAACATGGTGAAATTGTAATGACCGACTCCGAATTCATGAATCAAGCCGAAATTCTGCTCAAGGCCGTGGAGGCGAGTTGTGATCGCATCAATGACGAAAACCTCGCAGATATCGACAATCAGCGCACGGGCGGGATGGTGACGCTTGTTTTTTCAAACCACAGCCAGATTGTCATCAATTTGCAAAAACCCCTGCATGAAATCTGGTTGGCAGCCAGATCCGGTGGCTACCACTTCAAATTTGACAGCGCAAAGTGGATGGATACCAAGGGACAGGGCGAGTTTTTCGCCAGTTTGTCGCGCTATGCCAGCGAACAGGCGGGCTGTCCGCTGTTGTTCGCAGTCTGACCAGTTCGGAGGCAGTACGGATCTGTTTCTCCGTTCGTGATCCGTCGTGTAGGGTTTCCGCCTAGTTTCTAAACATATCCAGAATGCTTTTTCTTTCATCCGCTGGCGGCAGCTGATTGACGGGGTTGCCCCCTTGCGCGCCTGCCGCATTGTCAAGTCCGAGAGTGGTGACGCCAGACCCGTTGATGTACTCGTTGTAGAACCATTCACCGCCTGAATTGATAACGCCCTCAGGGGCTGTGGCTTCCATGACCGGGACGTTTTTGAGTGCATGTTCCATGAACCGGATCCAGATGGGCAGGCTCAAGCCCCCCCCGGTTTCGCGATCACCGAGATTGCGCGGCGTGTCATAGCCGATCCAGGTGATTGCGGTCAGCGTTGGCTGAAATCCTGCAAACCAGGCATCTATGGAATCGTTAGTCGTTCCCGTTTTTCCATACAAGTCAGGTCTTTTGAGCTTTGCCTGCGCGGATGCAGCCGTGCCGGAGCGCGTGACCTCCTGCAGCAGACTTTCCATGATGAAGGCGTTGCGCGCAGGGATGGCCCGCACTGACTCGTCCAGCACCGGTGATTTCGTTTCCACCAGGATTTTGTTGCCTTTTTGCTCGGTGACCTTGCTGATGAGCCAGGGGTTGACGCGGTACCCGCCGTTGGCAAACACCGAATAGGCCGACGCCATCTGCATGGGGGTGACCGATCCTGCACCGAGAGCCATGGTCAGGTAAGCGGGATGCTTGTCCGCCTCAAAGCCAAAATGGGTGATCCATTCCTGGGTGTTTGGCGCGCCCACGGCCTGCAGGATGCGGATGGAGACCATGTTCTTGGACTTGGCCAAAGCCCGTCGCATGCTCATGGGACCTTCAAATTTACCGTCGTAATTTTTGGGCTCCCAAGGTTGACCACCTGTTACGCCGGCGTCAAAAAAGAGTGGCGCATCATTGATGATGGTCGCAGGCGTAAAGCCTTTTTCCAGCGCAGCGGAATAGATAAATGGCTTGAAGCTGGAGCCGGGTTGGCGCCAAGCCTGCGTGACGTGGTTGAATTTGTTTTTCTCAAAATCAAATCCGCCCACCAAAGCCTTGATGGAGCCGTCGCGCGGGTCTAAGGCCACAAAAGCACCTTCCACTTCCGGTAATTGCGTGATTTCCCATGTGTTTTTCAGGGTTTTAGCCACCCGAATCACGGCACCACGGCGAATTTTGATATTGGGCGGTGCCTTGTCGGACAGCCCGGATTGAGCGGGTCTGAGGCCTTCGCCTGTAATGTCGACCGTCTCGCCGTTCTGGCGAATCGCCTTGATGCGCTTCGCATCCGCTTCCAGCACCATCGCCGACATCACGTCGCCGTTGTCGGGATGCTCGTCCAGTGCGTCGTCGATGATGTCCTCCTGCTCCTGCGAGTTGGTCGGCAGGGTGACGAATTTCTCGGGACCTCGGTAAATTTGGCGGCGCTCGAAATCCATGATCCCGCGCCGCAATGCCTTGTAAGCTGCATCCTGATCCGCTGCCCGCAGCGTGGTGTAAACGTTCAGGCCGCGGGTATAGGTTTCGTCTCCGTATTGCGCAAACATCAGCTGGCGAACCGTTTCAGCCACGTACTCCGCATGCACTTTGGTGTTGTTTGAACCGGATTTAACCTTGATCTCTTCGGCTCTCGCTGTGCTGGCCTGCTCGGCAGTGATGAAGCCGTTTTCCAGCATGCGCTCAACAATATGGAGCTGGCGAGTCTTCGCTCGTTTCGGATTGACGATAGGGTTGTAGGCGGAGGGCGCCTTGGGCAATCCTGCCAGCATGGCGGCTTCTGCAATCGTGATGTCTTTCAGCGGCTTGTCAAAGTAAGCCTCAGACGCTGCGGCAAAACCGTAGGCGCGGTTGCCCAGAAAAATCTGATTCATGTAGATCTCAAGAATTTGGTCCTTGGTCAGCATGTGTTCCAGCTTGAAGGTCAGCAGGATTTCGTAGATCTTGCGGGTGTAGGTTTTCTCAGATGATAAATAGACGTTACGTGCCACTTGCATGGTGATGGTTGAGGCACCCTGGCTTTTTATCCGTCCCAGATTGGCAAGAGCAGCACGCAAAACGCCCTTGTAGTCAACGCCGCCATGTTCGTAAAAACGAGAGTCTTCAATGGCCAGTACCGCATCCGTCATGACCTTCGGGATCTCCTTGATCGGAATCAGGTGTCGGCGTTCCTCGCCAAACTCCCCAATCAGTGCGCCTTCCACGGAGAACACGCGCAAGGGCAATTTGGGCCGGTAGTCAGACAGGTCTGAAATATCCGGCAAGTTCGGGAATGCCACAGCCATCGCAATCGCGATGACGATCAAAACTGACAGTATCCCGGCTAACGCCAAGCCGCTTCCCCACACCACAATGCGAAGCAACCATTTCATCGCGCTAGAGCGGGGGGGGGGATTCTTGCGGGAGCTGGATTCACTGGGCGATGTTTTGGAGGGCATAAAGAACTTCGTAGAAACGCGTCGCAATTATAAAAACGATGTCTTCATAGCGTTGGCTTGTGAGTATCCGCTATTGTTACTGGTTACTTTTTGTTGCTGCTTCACAGAATGAAGGTGCTGATTTCGATTCCAAAGCGTCTACTTTTGGCAACGCTCATAAGGTTGAAAATTTGTAAAAACCTTACGGGACAAGGATCTTGCTGCTAGTATTCATGTGAATTGTTACGTTTGGTTAATCTTTAGTCAGCCTGTCTTAGGGGATAGTATTGGTCTCATTGGGGTCGTTGTTTAATCGTCAACCCGCGCCCATGCTGGGTCTGGATATCAGTTCCTCCAGTGTCAAGTTGGTCGAGTTAGGTCGAGACAACGCCGGGAATTTGGTGCTGGAGCGCTGTGCCATTGTTCCGCTTGAGCGCGGATGGATTACCGACGGCCACATCGAAAAGTTCGATGAGGTCGCCGATGCAGTTCGTCGGCTGGTGAAGAAAAGCGGGACTAAGACCAAAAATGTGGCGATGGCCCTGCCGCCGTCAGCGGTCATTACCAAAAAAATCATTCTCCCCGGTGGCATGTCCGACCAGGAATTGGAACTGCAGGTCGAAACAGAGGCCAACCAGTACATACCGTTTCCACTGGACGAGGTCAGTCTTGATTTTTGCATAGTGGGACCTAGTGCGGCTTCGTCCGGCGACATCGAGGTTCTCATTGCGGCCTCGCGCCGAGAGAAAGTCCAGGATATTCAGGGTTTGGCAGAAGCGGCAGGTTTGAAACCCGTGATCGTGGATGTCGAGTCTTATGCGTCACGCCTGGCAACCGGTCGTCTGATTGAAAACCTGCCCAACAAAGGTGCTGGCAGCATTGTGGCGCTATTTGAAGTGGGCGCTCTGACGACTAGCATGCAGGTCATTCGGGACGATGAGGTTTTGTACGATCGCGACCAGGCATTTGGCGGGGCCCAGTTAACGCAACTGATAGTGCGTCAATATGGGTTTTCGCTGGAAGAGGCAGAAAGCAAAAAACGAAGTGGTGAGCTGCCTGACGACTATGAATCCAGTGTGCTGCGTCCGTTCATTGAGAGCATGGTGCAGGAAATTGGTCGTGCATTGCAGTTTTTCTTTACGAGCACACCCCATAACAAGGTCGACTACGTGATGCTGGCAGGTGGCTCGGCTGCCTTGCCTGGCTTGACAGCAGCCGTGACCCAGCACACTACTTTCGCCTGCAATTTGGTGAATCCGTTTGAGGGTATGGAAATTGGCGACGGTGTTCGCTTGAAGAAAATGACACGGGAGGCGCCGTCCTACCTCACGTCATGCGGACTGGCCTTGCGGAGGTTTTTGCAGTGATTTTGATCAATCTACTCCCGCACCGCGAGCTTGCGCGTAAGCTGCGCCGGGATATCTTTAACGTCAACCTAGGGGCTTCTGCCCTGGTTGGTGGCCTGCTGGCCGGAATCATTTTTCTTTGGTATCAAGCCCAGATATCAGGGCAACAGGGGAAAAACCAGCTTTTGCAGACCGAGATCACGCGATTCGATGCCCAAATCAAGGACATTGCTGGCCTTGAGTCCGAAATTACGGCCTTGCGGGCCCGACAACAAGCCGTGGAAGATCTGCAGGCAGATCGAAACTTGCCGGTTCACCTGCTAACCGAGCTTGTCAAGCAACTGCCTGACGGCGTGTACATCACGAGCATGCGTCAGGAAAACCAGTCGGTGGCGCTGCAGGGCGTCGCCCAGTCCAATGAACGGGTGTCCGAGTTGCTGCGTAATCTCGGAAACAACACCCCCTGGTTTTCCAAGCCGGAGTTGGTCGAAATTGTGGCAGCTTCAATCGCGCTGACGCCGCGTGAGCAGCGTCGCGTCTCCAATTTCACTATTCGTGTTCGTCTGGTGCGCGCCAGTGAGGCTGAAAAAATGCTTGCTGCCGCAAGTGCTACAGCTCCGCTGCTCGCTGCGTCAACCTCTGTCAAAAAATAGCTGCACCCATGGCAAGCAAATCCGCATTGAATTTTGACTTTCCTGCTTTGCAAGAAAAGTTGACTGGCCAATTTCGTAACCTAGACCCCAAGGACCCGTCAAACTGGCCAGCGTTTCCCCGTTATGCGCTCTTCGCGGTAGTAACGGTTTCGTTGGTGGTATTGCTTTGGTTTTTGTGGTTGAACACTTCGGAGGAAGAGCTTGTGGCCGAGCAGGCCACAGAGGTCAAGCTGCGCGAAGAGTACAAGGTGAAGCTGGTCAAGGCTGTCAATCTTGAAGCCCTCAAAAAGCAGCGGGAGCAGGTGCAGCAGTACGTCACACAACTTGAAAAGCAGCTGCCAAGCAAAGCTGAGATGGACGCATTGCTGTCAGACATCAACCAAGCTGGCTTGGGGCGCAGCCTGCAGTTCGATTTGTTTCGGCCGGGGCAAGTCGCTGTTAAAGACTACTACGCCGAGTTGCCCATTGCTGTGCGGGTGACCGGGCGTTATCACGATATTGGCGCTTTCGCGTCGGATATTGCCAACCTGTCCCGCATCGTGACACTTAATAATTTGACGATCGTGCCTGCCAAGGATGGGGCTCTGGCAATGGACGCGACGGCCAAGACGTTCCGTTATCTCGATACCGATGAGGTTGCGGCTCAAGCCAAGGCCGCCGGACCGAAAGGGGCCAAAAAATGATGCCCGTGACCAAACTGGTTCTTGCCGCCATGGTTCTGACCCTTGGTGGCTGTGGTAGCTCCGGCGACGATGAATTGCATCAATGGATGGCGGAGCAAAAGAGCCTGACCCGGCCACGGATCGCCCCCATTTCCGAGCCTAAACAATTTCAGCCTGAAAGCTACACCCAGAGCACAGGGGTAGAACCCTTCAGCAATCAGAAACTGACACAGGCTTTGAAGCGCGAATCGACGCAAGCGGCGGCCAATGGCGCGCTGATCGCGCCAGAGCTGGCACGTCGCAAAGAGGCATTGGAGTCTTTCCCGCTTGATACGATGGCCTTGGTGGGGAATCTGGTCAAGGCTGGTCAGCCCGTTGCGCTGGTCAAGGTTGATAACTTGTTGTACCAGGTCAGGCCAGGTAACTATCTGGGACAAAACTATGGCCGTGTGACGAAGATCGCGGAAACGGAAGTCACCCTGCGTGAAATTGTGCAAGACGCTGTAGGTGAATGGATTGAACGCACTGCTACTTTGCAGCTGCAAGAGAGATCAAAATGAATAATCAGAACTATTGGATGACAAAGCGCATGTGGCAACGGGTATTTCTGGCCACGGCATTCATGTTGACTGCGCTTTCATCACAGGCGCAAACGGCCATAGAAGCGGTGTCGGGCTCCATTCAAGGTGGTGTCGAGGTCGTTAAAATCGACCTGACGCAGCCGCTGACGGCAGTGCCGACCGGTTTTTCAATCCAGTCGCCCGCCAGAATCGCACTTGATTTTCCGGGTATTTCGAACGCCATGGGTCGTTCCACCGTTGAAATCAATCAAGGTAATTTGAAGTCAGTCAGCGTGGTTCAAGCCGGTGACCGTACCCGCGTCGTGCTGAACCTCAAACAGGCAACGCCTTACAAGGCCCGATTGCAGGGTAAGTCTTTGCTTATTGTGCTGGATGCTGTGACGGTTGCTGCGCCCGCAGCGTCTGTAGCCCCTGTTTTTGCGGAAAACCGCAGCAGGGACACGTTGCCGCTTCGAGATCTCGACTTCCGTCGTGGTGACGAGGGTTCTGGTCGAATTGTTGTTTCCCTGCCGAACAATCAAGTCGGTGTTGATATTCGGCAGCAAGGTCAAACTTTGGTGGTCGAGTTCATGAAATCTACGTTGCCGGAAGGTATGCGGCGCCGCCTGGATGTCACCGACTTTGGCACACCGGTTCAAACCGTGACGACCTTCCAGGCGGGTGATCGTGTGCGGATGGTCATCGAACCCAAAGGTCAATGGGTTCACAGCGCTTACCAAACGGACGAGCAGTTTGTGGTGGAAGTCAAACCACTGAAAGTGGATGCGTCGAAGCTGACGCAGGGGCCAGGATACAGCGGGCAAAAGCTGTCACTCAATTTCCAGAACATCGAGGTCCGTTCGCTTCTTCAGGTCATTGCTGATTTCACGAATTTCAATATCATCACGTCGGATTCGGTCACGGGCTCTGTGACCTTGCGCCTTCAGGATGTACCTTGGGACCAAGCGCTGGATATTATTTTGCAGGCCAAGGGATTGGGCATGCGAAAAACCGGAAATGTGCTCTGGATCGCCCCCAAGGATGAAATCAACGCCAAGGAAAAACTGGAGCTTGAATCGGTTGCCTCACTTCAAAATCTGGAGCCTCTGCGAACGCAATCCTTCCAGATGAATTACACCAAGGCGGCAGAAGTTGCGGCACAGTTGACTGCTACGGGCGGCGGAACGGGTGCCAGTTCGCGGATGTTGAGCCCGCGTGGCAGCACCATTTCTGAGGCCCGAACCAACCAGTTGTTCGTCACCGACATTCCCAGCAAACTAGAACAGGTCCAGCAACTTATTGCCAAACTGGATATTCCGGTCCGCCAAGTGCTGATTGAAGCACGAATTGTTGAGGCTTCAGATACCTTTGGTAGATCGCTGGGTGTCAAGTTGGGTGGGAACGATCTGCGGGCTCAAAAGGGCGGCGATGGTGGTTATGCACTGGCAGGAGAGAATCGCGTTGCCTTTGGTACAAGTTATTCGAATGTGGTTTCGAGCAGCGGTGCAGGTGGAACGAATGATCTAACCAGCAACTTTGTCAACCTGCCCGCCGTCGGTCAAAATGGCTACAACCCTGCGACGTTTGCAGTTTCAATTTTTAGCTCCGCGGCCAATCGCTTCCTCAATCTGGAGCTGTCAGCGCTTGAAGCTGACGGGAAAGGCAAGGTTGTTTCGAGCCCGCGCGTGGTGACTGCTGACCAGATCAAGGCTCTGATAGAGCAAGGCACCGAGTTACCGTATCAGGTGGCCTCTGCCAGTGGTGCAACCTCTATTGCCTTCCGTAAAGCGAATTTGAAACTGGAAGTGACGCCGCAAATCACACCTGAAGGCAACATCATCCTTGCGTTGGATGTCAATAAGGATACGGTCGGTCAGTCGACTGCTGCTGGTTTTGCCATCAACACAAAACATATACAGACCCAGGTGCTGGTTGAAAACGGCGGCACCGTCGTTATCGGCGGAATTTTTGAATTGACTGAAAGCGATAGTGAAACCAAAGTGCCTTTGCTGGGGGATATACCTGGAGTCGGCAACCTGTTCAAGAGCCGTTCCAGAATATCAAACAAGCAGGAAATGCTGGTATTTATCACGCCCAAGGTTGTCGCCGAACGCAGTGCAGCACGTTAATCGTTACTACTAAAAATGAATCGAAACAAGGTGAGTATGAATTTGTTGAAATATGGAATGGGTCTTGTCGTCGCCATGGCATTGACGGCTTGTGGTGGTGGTGGGGGAAATGCTAGTGCTCCGCTCGCTGCTGCTTCGGGCAGTACTCCTAGCGCGGCAAGCTTTGTGTTCACCTTGGATAAATCGTCAATAAGTAATACGGGAAGCGACAAGGCGGTACTGACAGTAACCGCATTGGATGTAGCGCGGAATGTGGTGAGTGGCATTCCTTTAGCCGTTTCTGTCGACTCTGGTGTCTACACTGCCATCGTCGCCACCACCGATGCAACTGGTCAGGCATCCGGGAGCATTTCGATTGGTGGTAACAAGGCCAATAGAAACATTACGGCCACAATAAATGTCGGTGGGAAAACTGGCTCAGCTGTAATTGCCGTAACAGGGAGTCAGATTTCGTTGACACCGCTTCCTGCAACTCCGGGACCTGGGGTTAGTGTTCAAGTGGTTGTCAAGGCTACAGATGTGAATGGGGTCGGAATCGGCGGCGCCACTGTCCAGCTTGGAGGGACGCTAGGGTTTACTCAATCCGTGACGACAGATCCTTCTGGTAACGTTACTGCGATACTTGGCGCTGTACCCTCCATCTCAGGAACATACACAGTCGCAGCGGCTGGTTTGGGGGTGACGGCCTTGCGCGATGTGCAGGTGGTTGGCGGCAGCGGTGGTATTCCTAACGCCGCAGGCTCAATTAGCGCCGCTACTTTGGCGGTTACCCCAAATACAATCTTTCCCAATTTGTCGGGCGGAACCTCAAACCGTGCCGGTATCCGGGCAGTTTTTCTGGACTCTTCGAATCAAGCTATTCAAAATGTCCGGGTGCGGTTTGAAATCGTAGCGCCAGGTCTAGGAAGCGGCGAACAAGTGTCGACTGCTGCCGCGACGGTATATAGCGATGCCAGCGGGGTGGCGATCGCAGACTACATCGCTGGAACCCGAACAAGTCCGACCAATGGCGTAACCATCCGTGCATGCTACGGAAACACAGACGCTGATATCGCTATGGGTACCTGCGTCAGTTCTAGGACGGCCACCCTGACTGTTGCAGGTCAGCCGCTTTCAATTACGCTGGGTGACAACAATGAACTGGCCAAGGGTGGCAATAATCTTACCTATATCAAATTGTTCGACGTCGCAGTCGCGGACTCTGCCGGTAATGCGGTACCGAACGCAATTGTGTCTGCTAGCGTGGATCTCATGCGCTATGGCAAAGGCTTGTACTCTGCTGCCCGCCTCTGGTGCGCCAACGAAGACGCGAACCGGAATGGCTTTCTTGAGTCGATAGAAGACTTGGACGGCAACGGTATCCTGTCGCCGCGAAAAGCCGATGTAATCCTGTCATTTACAGGTACAAACACTACTGGGGCGAATGGGAGAACTACGATCCAAGTGGAGTATCCGCAAAACGTTGCGACGTGGCTGGATTATTCAGTTCGGGTTACCACTAATGTGGCCGGCTCCGAGGGCACGGCTGTGAAGAGCTACTTCACTACATTTATTATTGGTGACGATGCCAATGGATCATTTCTGACCCCGCCTTTTGGCATCAATAGCTGCTCAACGGCCAACTAGTTCTTGAGACAAATCTCGAATATTGCCCTCATCGGCCTCCCCGGTTCCGGTAAATCCACCGTCGGGCGACAACTCGCCCGGCGGCTGCAGCTTCCGTTTTTTGACTCGGACCATGTGATAGAGCAGCAGCTTGGCTGTTCTATCCGCGAATACTTCGAGCGTGAGGGGGAAGACCGCTTCCGCGATGTCGAGGAAGCGGTGATCGACCAGTTGACGCAGAATCCCAAATGTGTGTTGTCCACGGGTGGCGGCGTCGTCTTGCGGCCCGCCAACCGTCAGCATTTGCATGAACGCGGTCAGGTGGTTTACCTGAATTCCTCGCCCGATGAGCTGTTTCGGCGGCTGCGCCACGATGTGAACCGGCCTTTGCTGCAAGTCGCTGACCCGCTCGGTCGCTTGCGCGATTTACATACGTTGCGCGATCCGCTTTATCGGGAGACGGCGCATTTCACCATTGAAACCGGGCGCCCCTCCGTCGCAACCCTGGTCAATATGATTGTGATGCAGCTGGAGCTGGCGGGCGTCGTGCCCAGTTCGTGAGGTGGTCGGGTCGCTGCAGGGTTTCCCTGCCAGTGGCAGCACGGTGCATCCCCAAGAGCCTCTAAACTCAAGGGTATGAATGCTTCAGACCCGCAACCAACTTCACCAGGCGCAACCGTTTCTATTGATCTCGGCGATCGCAGCTACGACATTGCCATCGGTGGTGCACTTCTTGACAATCCTCTAACCTATTCAGAGCTGCCCGGTGCCAGTAGCGCCCTGATTGTGAGCAACACCACGGTCGGCCCTCTGTATGCGAAGCGTCTGCAGAAGGCTTTGCAGGGAAAGTACGCCGCCATCCACATGCTGACCTTGCTGGACGGGGAAGTGTTCAAGACTTGGGAAACCCTCAACCTGATTTTCGATGCGCTGTTAAACAACGGCTGTGATCGGAAGACAATTCTCTTCGCGCTCGGTGGCGGCGTTGTGGGGGACATGACTGGCTTTGCGGCGGCCAGCTATATGCGCGGCGTGCCTTTTGTCCAGGTTCCCACCACCTTGCTGGCGCAAGTCGATTCTTCGGTCGGCGGCAAAACCGGCATCAACCATCCGCTGGGCAAGAACATGGTGGGCGCGTTTTACCAGCCGCTCAAAGTGGTGTGTGATCTGGACACGCTCAAGAGCCTGCCCGAACGTGAACTCAGTGCCGGACTGGCTGAAGTCATCAAATACGGACCGATTGCCGATCTGACATTTCTTGACTGGATTGAGGCTCATATCGACGCCCTGATGGCACGCGAGCCCGCGGCGCTGGCCCATGCGGTCAAGCGCAGCTGTGAAATCAAGGCTTGGGTCGTGGGTCAGGACGAGCGCGAAGCGGGGCTGCGCGCCATCCTCAATTTTGGCCACACTTTTGGCCACGCGATTGAGGCCGGGCTGGGTTACGGCCAGTGGCTGCATGGCGAGGCGGTGGGTTGTGGCATGGTCATGGCGGCTCATTTGTCGCATCGACTGGGCTTGGTGGATGCGGCCTTGGTTCGGCGCTTGACGGCGCTGATTCAAAAAGCCGGTTTGCCGGTGATCGGGCCGCGCCTGTCGGAGACGGACAACGCCGGGCGCTACCTTGAACTCATGCGCGTGGACAAAAAGGCGGAAGGTGGGGAAATCAGATTCGTCGTGATTGATGGGCCCGCCCGGGCCGCCGTGCGCAGCGCACCGGATGCGCTGGTGCGCGAGGTAATAGATTCGTGTTGCGCCTGATTGCTATGTAAATAATAGCTAATTGCGCTTATTCGACGAGGGCTAGAGCCTTATTTTTCACAAATTTATATGACGCTTGCTGTTTTTGCCTGTGATCCCGTCCAGTCGCTCGGCCGTCGTTATCCCCAATCGCCTGCGCCCACGCGCACCGAGTTTCAGCGCGATCGTGACCGCATTGTTCATTGCACGGCATTTCGCCGTCTGGTCTACAAAACGCAGGTGTTTCTCAACCACGAAGGCGACCTGTTTCGCACGCGTCTCACGCACTCGCTGGAGGTGGCTCAGCTTGGGCGGTCCATTGCCCGTTCTTTGGGGCTGAATGAAGACCTGGTCGAGGCCATTGCGCTGGCGCACGACCTGGGCCACACGCCGTTCGGCCATGCTGGTCAGGATGCGCTCAATGAATGCATGGCCGCGTTCGGTGGCTTCGAGCACAACCTGCAAAGCCTGCGCGTGGTGGACCAGCTGGAAGAGCGTTATCCCCAGTTCGACGGCCTGAACCTGACCTTCGAGACGCGCGAAGGCATTCTGAAACACTGTTCGCGCAGCAACGCCGAGCAACTGGAACTCAGCGAGCCGGGCGGCGTGGGGCGCCGCTTTCTGGACCGCAGCCAGCCCAGCCTGGAGGCGCAGCTGTGTAATCTCGCCGATGAAATTGCCTATAACGCGCATGACATTGACGACGGCGTGCGCTCCGGCCTGATTACGCTGGAGCAGTTGCAGGCGGTCGCGCTGTTTGACGATTTCCGGCAGCAGACCCTGGCCGAGTATCCGCAGTTGCAGGATAAAACGCAGGGCCGTCGCCTGCTTTACGAGACGATCCGGCGCATGCTCAGCGCCCAGGTGTATGACGTCATCGTCGCCACCCAGGGTGCGCTGGACATGGCCGCGCCACGCAGCGCGGAAGAAGCACGCCAGATGGCGCCCATGCTGCAGTTTGGCGAGGACATGCGCATCAAGTCGCAAACACTCAAACAATTCCTGTTGCACCAGTTGTACCGCCATCCCCAGGTCATGCACACCACCGGGCAGGCCAAGCAGATGGTGCGCGAGCTGTTTGCCGCCTATCTGGCCAGTCCGGTGGAAATGCAGGGCCGATTTCTGGCGCGCTCCGACGCAGCCTGCGGCACACCGGATGCGACGCGTACGGCCGCCCGCGTGGTGGCCGATTACATCGCTGGCATGACCGACCGCTTTGCCGGGCGGGAGCATGAACGTCTCACTGGCCAGCGTTTGTTGTCATGAACCTGGCCGGGCACGTGGCATGAACCATCCGTTGCGAAACGAAGAAGGGCGCCCGGATTCGCCTCAGGTCCTTAGTTCGGCCTTCGTGGTTATTCTGGCCGGCGTCAGTGCTGCCCTGCATATCGGCAAGTTGCCACCGGCCTTGCCCGTGTTGCGCGAGGCGCTGGGCATCACGCTGCTGCAATCCGGATTTTTGCTGTCCATGGTGCAACTGGCCGGCATGACCTTGGGCCTCGCTGTCGGGCTGACGGCTGACGGTATCGGCTTGCGGCGCAGTCTGCTAACCGGGCTTCTGGTGCTTTTTGGGGCGGGAGCCTTGGGTGGCTGGGCGCAGGATGCTTCCAGTTTGATAGCGCTGCGGGCACTCGAAGGTTTCGGCTTTCTGTTGGTGTCCATGCCGGCACCGGGTCTGGTGCGCCAGTTGGTGCCCCCGCATCGCCTGAGTGCCATGCTGGGCATTTGGGGCGCTTACATGCCCTTGGGCACGGCCGTCGCCCTGCTCTTGGGTCCGCTGGTGATCTTGATCAGCAGCTGGCAGACCTGGTGGTGGGGCACGGCGGCACTGTCTTTGGCCATGGCGGTCTGGGTCTGGCGCGTCGTTCCGTCCGACCCGCAACGCCGTGCCCTCGCCAAACCTCTCACGGGCGTGATGGCCAGCACCCGGACCGGCTGGCCTGGGCGCCTGCGCCAAACGCTGGTGTCGCCGGGGCCCTGGCTGGTGGCCCTGAGCTTTGCCGTCTACTCGGGCCAATGGCTGGCAGTGATCGGATTTTTGCCGTCCATCTACGCCCAGGCCGGGGTGGCGGGTGGCAGCAGCGCGGTGTTGACAGCGCTCGCGGCGGCGGTGAATATCGTCGGCAACCTGGCTTCGGGGCGATTCTTGCAGCGCGGCGTGGCGGCGCAGCGTCTGCTCTACACCGGTTTTTGTGTCATGGCTCTGGGGACTTTGCTGGCCTTCGCCACCTGGCCATTGGCGGGCGGTGCCGGCTTGCCAGCTGGGATCCGGTATGCCGCCATCTTGTTGTTCTCGGCGGTGGGCGGCATGATTCCGGGCACCTTGTTCTCCCTGGCCGTGCGGCTGGCCCCCGATGAGCGCACGGTCTCCACCACGGTTGGCTGGATGCAGCAGTGGTCGGCCCTGGGCCAGTTTGCCGGCCCGCCGCTGGTGGCCTGGGTGGCCAGCGGCGCTGGCGGCTGGCATTGGACTTGGCTCGTCACGGGCGCCTGCTCCGTGCTGGGGTTGATGCTGGCGCGCCAAGTGGGGCGCCAGCTTGACGCAAGCGTTGCAGGGATCAACGTGCCCTGTGTAACGCCTCGTTAAAATTGAGCAAACAAGAGCACCCTGGAATCGTCGTGAGTTTTCTCAATCAACTTAAATCGCAAGCCAGTGCTGTGCAGACTGCGCAAAGTGTGCAGCAAACCCACAGCACGGAGAACACCCGATTGACCGAGGCGGCGGCAAAAACCGCCTGGTTGTATGTCACGGACCTGGCAACGCAACTCAATGTGATCGAGCCGGGCGGCCCCACGCTGAGCCTGGACGGCAAAACCCCCTGGCCGCTCATGAAGCTGATGGCGTTCCGCGTCGATGCGCGCCAAAAGAAGCTGCGCGACCAGGAGGTGTTTGACTACATCGCCATGGGCTGGCGCATTGTGCCGCGCGATGGCGCACCAGTTGCCGGCAGCGTCAGTGCCAATTTTCCGCCGGATTTGCAGCGTATAGAAACACGTTTGTCGGCTGGCACCGTCGAGCATGAACGCGTCAATGTGCGCCATCCTGAGAAGAACACTTTGCAGGCGATCCGCTTCGATTACATGACCGAGGCGCGCGGCAGCCTCACCATCAGCACCGATCACGAAGCGGCCAAGCTGGCGTTTCGCCTGGTCAATGCGCAAGGGTTTGAGATCGTGAATACAAGCTACCCGGCCGCGCAAATCCAGAGCCGTGTGCTCGACGAGCTGGCCAAACTGATCGTCGGGCAGATCAGCCGCTTTGTTTAAGAGAGTTAGCAACATGCAAGTAACGACACAAACCGCCATTGACGATACCCGAGTCTGGCTGGAGCGCGCGGTGATTGGTCTGAACCTGTGCCCGTTCGCCAAAAGCGTCCATGTCAAGGGGCAAATTCACTATGTGGTGAGTCGCGCCCAGACGGCGCAAGACCTCCTGAAAGATCTGGTTTTTGAACTAAAAGAGCTGCTAGCCCAGGACCCATCAGCGCGAGATACTACGCTTTTGATAGCGCCTGACTGTCTTGCCGATTTCCTCGATTTCAACGATTTTCTGGCCGAGGCCGATCAGGCCTTGCTCGATCTGGAACTCGATGGCGTGCTGCAAATCGCCAATTTGCACCCGAACTACCAGTTCGCCGGTACCCGGCCCGACGACATCACGAACTGCACCAACCGTGCCCCGTACCCCACCTTGCACCTGCTGCGCGAAGACAGCATTGACCGCGCGGTGGAGGCCTTTCCCGAGGCGGAGACCATTTTTGAGCGCAACATGGAAACCATGGAACGGCTTGGCCCCGAGGGCTGGACTGCGCTGGGGGTAGGGCGTTCGCAGGAATGCCCGCATGCGTCGCTGATAGAAGAAACACCTGGCGCCAAAGGGTTTGGCGGACAAAAAGCATGAAAACAAAAAAATCTGATCGTCCGGCCCACAGCGGGTCGCAAGCCGCTACGCCCTCCAAGCCGCCGGCCAATGCGCAAGCGCTTGCCGTCATCGCCCCTGAAATCAGGCCCGGTCAGTCCATCGAGTTGCTCAAGGAGTTGCACATCCTCACCCGCGAGGGCAAGCTCAACCAGGACTCGCGGCGCAAACTCAAGCAGGTCTACCACCTGTTCCAGTTCATTGAGAAGCTCTTGCTGGAGCTGCTGGACAGCAAAGCAGGCCAGGAGCGCGGCCTCACCCTGGCCGACCACGGCGCGGGCAAGTCCTACCTCGGCTTCATCATTTACGACCTGTTCTTCAAGGCGCAAAAGGCGGGGCACATTTACGGTGTCGAGACCCGTTCCGAACTGGTGCAGAAATCGCGCGAGCTGGCGGCACGGCTCGGCTTCGAGCGCATGTCCTTCCTGAACCTGAGCGTGGCCGAGTCGGCGCAGTCGGAGCTGCTGCCTGAGGGGATTGACGTGGTCACTGCATTGCACGCCTGCGACACCGCCACCGACGACGCCATCGCCTTCGGCCTGCAAAAACGTGCCAAATTCATGGTGCTGGTGCCCTGTTGCCAGGCCGAAGTGGCGCGTGTCTTAAGCCAGCACAAAGCCCTGTCGCTGTCACGCACGCCGCTGGCCGAACTGTGGCGGCACCCGCTGCACACGCGCGAGATGGGCAGCCAAATCACCAATGTCTTGCGCTGCCTGTACCTGGAGGCCTGCGGCTACCAGGTCACCGTCACCGAGCTGGTGGGCTGGGAACACAGCATGAAGAACGAGCTCATCATCGCCCGCCACACCGGCCAGCCCAAACGGGCGGCCGCGCAGCGCCTGCGCGACGTATTGCAGGAATTCGGACTGACCAGCTTGCTGGAGACGCGCTTCAGATTGCCCGAAGTCCAGGGTTCGGGCAACACGACGGACAACGCGTCCGACACCGTCGCCACGGTTTGACGGCCCATGGCCCGTCTGCCCCGCCTGACCCTATCCGGTTACCCGCACCACATCATCCAGCGCGGCAACAACCGCCAGCCCATTTTTGCCTCCAACGCGGATGACCAGACCCTGCTGGACCTACTGGACGAGAACGCCAGAAAGTTCAGCGTCGCCATCCATGCCTATGTGCTGATGGGCAATCACTTTCACCTGCTGGCCACGCCGCAAACGGCGGACGGCCTGCCGCAGTTGATGCAGGCCGTGGGCCGGCGCTATGTGCGCTATTTCAACGACACCCAACAACGCACCGGCACCTTGTGGGAAGGGCGCTACAAATCCACCCTGATCCAGGCCGAGCGTTATTTGCTCGCCTGCATGGTCTATATCGACCTCAACCCGGTGCGTGCCGGGCTGGTGACGCAGGCGCGGGACTATCCCTGGTCGAGCCACGGCCACTACACGGGCCAGCGCATCGACAAGCTCATCACGCCGCATCCCCTGGTCTGGGCCTTGGGCAACACACCGTTCGCCCGCGAAGCGGCTTACGCTGAACTAGTGCAGCGTGGCATCAACCCGGTGCAGCAGACTGCTTTGACGGACTCGGTTCTGCGGGGCTGGGCCTTGGGGGAGCCTGATTTTGTGGCTGATTTACAAAAAAGAACCGAGCGTCGTGTCACGAAAAGCACGGCCGGGCGTCCGGTTTCAACTCGAAAAATACAGTGAAATTAGCCTGTATCCCTTGCGTATAGTTCGTAAGTAGCTATTATTTTTGATGTGTCCCTAATTTAAAGTCGGCTAAATTATTCGGCAAATAATTGGAATCTGACCCCAATTATTCTGCTTGGCACTTTTGTTGCGTTGCAGTATTCTTCAATCCCTCTGATATTTTTAGGAGTGCGCCATGACCACGGCTGCCGAAATCCAACATCTTCAAAACAACGGTTTGTATTCCGCCGAGAACGAGCACGATGCTTGTGGCGTGGGCTTTGTGGCGCACATCAAGGGCACGAAGTCGCACGACATCGTCAAGAATGCGCTCAAGATTCTTGAAAACCTGGACCACCGGGGTGCTGTCGGCGCCGACAAGCTGATGGGTGACGGCGCCGGCATTCTGATCCAGTTGCCCGACGCGCTGTACCGCGAAGAGATGGCCGCGCAAGGCGTGACGCTGCCACCCCCGGGCGAATACGGCGTGGGCATGGTCTTTTTGCCCAAGGAGCACGCTTCGCGGCTGGCTTGCGAGCAGGAGATGGACCGCGCCATCAAGGCCGAGGGCCAGGTCTTGCTGGGTTGGCGCGATGTGCCGGTGAACCGCGACATGCCGATGTCGCCGACCGTGCGCAAAAAAGAGCCGGTGCTGCGCCAGGTCTTTATCGGCCGTGGCAACGATGTGATCGTGCAGGACGCACTGGAGCGCAAGCTGTATGTGATTCGCAAAACGGCGAGCGCAGCGATCCAGAACCTGCAGCTCAAGCACAGCAAGGAATACTACGTGCCCAGCATGTCCAGCCGGACCGTGGTCTACAAGGGCTTGCTGCTGGCCGATCAGGTGGGGGTTTACTTCAAGGACCTGGAAGACGTGCGCTGCGTCTCGGCCCTGGGCCTGGTGCACCAGCGCTTTTCCACCAACACCTTCCCCGAGTGGCCGCTGGCTCACCCGTACCGCTATGTGGCGCACAACGGCGAGATCAATACCGTCAAGGGCAACTACAACTGGATGAAGGCTAGAGAGGGCGTGATGTCGTCGCCGGTGCTGGGCGCGGATCTGCAAAAGCTGTACCCGATCAGCTTCGCCGGGCAGTCCGACACCGCCACCTTTGACAACTGCCTGGAACTGCTGACGATGGCGGGTTACCCCATCAGCCAGGCCGTGATGATGATGATTCCCGAGCCCTGGGAACAGCACACCACCATGGACGAGCGCCGCAAGGCCTTCTACGAATACCACGCCGCCATGATGGAGCCGTGGGACGGCCCGGCCTCGATCGTGTTCACCGACGGCCGCCAGATCGGCGCCACGCTGGACCGCAACGGCCTGCGCCCCTCGCGCTACTGCATCACCGATGACGACCTGGTCATCATGGCGTCCGAGTCCGGCGTGCTGCCCGTGCCGGAGAACAAGATCGTGCGCAAATGGCGCCTGCAGCCCGGCAAGATGTTCCTGATTGATCTGGAACAGGGCCGCATGATCGACGACGAAGAGATCAAGGCAACCCTGGCCAACAGCAAGCCCTACACGCAGTGGATCGAGAACCTGCGCATCCGTCTGGATGACGTCGTGGGCGGTGGCGAGCCGGCCTCGGCCTCCGAGAGCGTGGTGACTTTGCTGGACCGCCAGCAGGCCTTCGGCTTCACGCAGGAAGACATCAAGTTCCTGATCGCGCCCATGGCCACGGCCGGCGAGGAAGCCATCGGCTCCATGGGCAACGACAGCCCGCTGGCTGTGCTCTCCGACAAGAACAAGCCGCTTTACAACTACTTCAAGCAGTTGTTCGCCCAGGTGACCAACCCGCCAATCGACCCGATTCGCGAGGCGATCGTGATGTCGCTGGTGTCCTTCATTGGCCCCAAACCCAATCTGCTGGACATCAACCATGTCAACCCGCCGATGCGCCTGGAAGTGAGCCAGCCGATTCTCGACTTTGCCGACATGGCCAAGCTGCGCGACATCGAAAAACACACCCAAGGCAAGTTCCGCAGCTACACGCTGGACATTACTTACCCGCTGGTCTGGGGCCGCGAGGGCGTGGAGGCCAAGCTGGCCTCGCTGTGCGCCGAAGCCATGGACGCGATCAAGGGTGGCAAGAACATCCTGATCATCAGCGACCGTTCCGTGAGCGCCACCCAGGTTGCGATTCCGGCATTGCTGGCCCTGAGCGCCATCCATCAGCATCTGGTGGGCGAGGGCTTGCGCACCAATGCCGGCCTGGTGGTCGAGACCGGCACGGCGCGCGAGGTGCACCACTTTGGCGTGCTGGCGGGCTACGGCGCGGAAGCCGTTCACCCCTACCTCGCCATGGAAACACTGGCCAGCATCCACAAGAACCTGCCAGGCGAACTGAGCGCCGACAAGGCGATTTACAACTACGTCAAGGCCGTCGGCAAGGGCTTGTCCAAGATCATGTCCAAGATGGGCGTGTCCACCTACATGAGCTACTGCGGTGCCCAATTGTTCGAGGCCATTGGCCTGAACAGTGAAACCATCGCCAAATATTTCACCGGCACCCCCAGCCGGGTCGAAGGCATCGGCGTGTTCGAGATCGCCGAAGAAGCCATCCGCATGCACAAGGCCGCCTTCAGCGACGACCCGGTGCTGGCCAATATGCTGGACACCGGTGGCGAGTACGCGTGGCGTGCGCGTGGCGAAGAGCACATGTGGAGCCCGGACGCGATTGCCAAGCTGCAGCACAGCACAAGGGCCAACAACTGGAATACCTACAAGGAGTACGCCCAGCTGATCAACGACCAGAGCAAGCGCCACATGACCTTGCGCGGCCTGTTCGAGTTCAAAATTGACCCGGCCAAGGCCATTCCTTTGGACGAGGTCGAATCGGCCAAGGAAATTGTCAAGCGTTTTGCCACCGGCGCCATGTCGCTGGGCTCGATTTCGACCGAGGCGCATGCCACGCTGGCCGTCGCCATGAACCGCATCGGCGGCAAGAGCAACACCGGCGAAGGCGGCGAAGATCCGGCCCGCTACCGCAACGAGCTCAAGGGCATCCCGATCAAGAAGGGCGATTCACTCAAGAGCGTGATTGGTAACGACGTGGTGGAAGTCGACCTGCCGTTGCAGGACGGCGACTCGCTGCGTTCGCGCATCAAGCAGGTGGCCTCGGGCCGCTTTGGCGTCACCGCCGAGTACCTGACCAGTGCCGACCAGATCCAGATCAAGATGGCCCAAGGCGCCAAGCCTGGCGAAGGCGGCCAGCTGCCTGGCGGCAAGGTGTCCGAGTACATCGGCCGTCTGCGCCATTCCGTGCCGGGCGTGGGCCTGATTTCGCCGCCGCCGCACCACGACATTTATTCGATTGAAGACTTGGCGCAGCTGATTCACGACCTGAAAAACGTGGCACCGCATGCCGGCATCAGCGTCAAGCTGGTGGCTGAAATCGGCGTCGGCACCATCGCCGCGGGCGTTGCCAAGTGCAAGGCCGACCATGTGGTGATCGCCGGCCACGACGGCGGCACCGGCGCCTCGCCTTGGTCGTCCATCAAGCATTGCGGCAGCCCGTGGGAAATCGGCCTGGCCGAAACCCAGCAAACCCTGGTGCTGAACCGTCTGCGCAGCCGCATCCGCGTGCAGGCTGACGGCCAGATGAAAACCGGCCGCGATGTCGCCATTGGCGCGCTCTTGGGTGCCGACGAGTTCGGCTTTGCTACCGCACCGCTGGTGGTGGAAGGCTGCATCATGATGCGCAAATGCCACCTCAACACCTGCCCGGTGGGCGTGGCCACGCAAGACCCGGCCCTGCGCAAGAAGTTTTCCGGCAAGCCTGAGCATGTGGTGAATTACTTCTTCTTCATCGCCGAAGAAGTGCGCCAGATCATGGCGCAGCTGGGTATCCGCAAGTTTGACGACATGATCGGCCGCGCCGACCTGCTCGACATGCGCCAGGGCATCGAACACTGGAAGGCCAGCGGCCTGGATTTCGGTCGTCTGTTTGCGCTGCCCAATGTGCCGGCCGACGTACCACGCTACCAGACGCTGGAGCAAGACCACGGTCTTGAAAAGTCGCTCGACAAGGTGCTGATTGCCAAGTCCCGCGCGGCGATCGACAAGGGTGAAAAAGTGCAGTTCATGGAAATGACGCGCAACGTTAATCGCTCGGTCGGCGCCATGTTGTCCGGCGCGGTGACCCAGGTGCACCCGGAGGGTTTGCCGGACGACACCATCCGCATCCAGCTGGAGGGCACGGGCGGTCAGTCCTTCGGTGCCTTCCTGACGCGCGGCATCACGCTCTACCTGATTGGCGACGCCAACGACTATACCGGCAAGGGCCTGAGCGGCGGCCGCGTGGTGGTGCGACCCAGCATCGACTTCCGGGGCGAGGCGATCCGCAACACCATCGTCGGCAACACGGTGATGTATGGCGCCACCGCCGGCGAGGCTTTCTTCAGTGGTGTCGGCGGCGAACGCTTTGCGGTGCGCCTCTCCGGTGCCACCACCGTGGTGGAAGGCACAGGCGACCATGGTTGCGAATACATGACCGGCGGCACCGTGGCCGTGCTGGGCAAAACCGGACGCAACTTTGCCGCCGGCATGAGCGGCGGCATCGCCTATGTGTATGACGAAGACGGCCAGTTTGCCAAACGCTGCAACACCGCCATGGTGTCGATGGAGAAAGTGCTGACCACGGCCGAGCAGCAAGCCAGCGTGGATTCAAGCCTCTGGCATCGCGGTCAAAGCGATGAAGCGCAGCTCAAGAAACTGCTGGAAGACCACAACCGCTGGACCGGCAGCAAGCGCGCGCGTGAATTGCTCGATACCTGGGCCGTGTCCCGTCTGAAGTTCGTCAAGGTGTTCCCCAATGAATACAAACGTGCCTTGGGCGAGATTCATGCACGAAAAGAAGCTCTAGCCCTTACCAGCCGTGCGCAAGCTGCTATGAAAAAAGAAGCGGTTCCGGCCAAATAAGGCTTGCACCAGCGCAAACTGAAAGTGTTGGGGAGAGAACGCAAGCTCTGTCCCCCCAAAAATTAATAGCTTGAGGGCAGCGTTGAAGGGCTGTCCCGCAAAGGAGTAGAGATGGGTAAAGTTACCGGCTTCATGGAGTTTGAGCGCATCGAAGAGGGCTACAAGCCCGTGCCCGAGCGCCTGAAGAGTTACAAGGAATTTGTCATCGGTCTGGATGACGCGCAGGCCAAGGTGCAGGCGGCGCGCTGTATGGATTGCGGCACACCGTTTTGCAACAACGGCTGCCCGGTCAACAACATCATTCCTGATTTCAACGACCTGGTGTACCAGGGCGACTGGAAAAACGCGATTGACGTGCTGCACAGCACCAACAATTTCCCCGAGTTCACCGGCCGCATTTGCCCGGCACCGTGCGAGGCGGCTTGTGTACTCAATGTGAACGACGATGCCGTGGGCATCAAGTCCATCGAGCACGCCATCATCGACCGCGCCTGGGCGGAGGGCTGGGTGCTGGCGCAACCGGCCAAGCACAAGACAGGCAGATCAGTCGCCGTGGTGGGCTCCGGCCCGGCCGGCATGGCGGCAGCGCAACAGTTGGCCCGCGTCGGCCACGATGTCACCCTGTTCGAGAAGAATGACCGGGTTGGCGGCTTGCTGCGCTACGGCATTCCCGACTTCAAGATGGAGAAGTCGCACATCGATCGCCGCGTCGAGCAGCTGAAAAAAGAGGGCGTCACCATCCGTACCAGCGTTCTGGTGGGCGAGCTGCCGAAATCGGGTCCAGGCTCCAAGGTGACCAACTGGGCCAAGGAAACCATTTCTGCCGCCCAGCTGCAAAAAGACTTTGACGCCATTGTGCTGACCGGTGGCTCCGAGCAGTCGCGCGATCTGCCCGTGCCGGGCCGCGACCTGGACGGCATTCACTTCGCCATGGAGCTCCTGCCCCAGCAGAACAAGGTCAATGCCGGTGACAAACTCAAGAACCAGTTGTCTGCCTCCGGCAAGCACGTCATCGTCATCGGCGGCGGTGACACCGGTTCGGACTGCGTGGGCACCAGCAACCGCCATGGCGCCGTCAGCGTCACCCAGTTCGAGGTGATGCCCCAGCCCCCGGTGGAAGAAAACCGCCCCATGACCTGGCCTTACTGGCCGCTCAAGCTGCGCACCAGCTCCAGTCATGACGAAGGCTGCTCGCGCGAGTTCGCCATTTCCACCAAGGAATTCATCGGCGAAAAAGGCAAGGTCACTGGCCTGAAAACCGTTCGCGTCGAATGGAAAGACGGGAAAATGGTCGAAGTGGCCGGCAGCGAGCTGGTGCTGAAGGCCGATCTGGTCTTGCTGGCCATGGGTTTTGTCAACCCGGTGGCCACCGTGCTGGAAGCCTTCGGAGTCGACAAGGATGGCCGTGGCAACGCCAAAGCGACGACCGAGTTCACCGGTGGCTATGCCACCAACGTACCCAAGGTGTTTGCCGCCGGCGACATCCGTCGCGGCCAGAGCCTGGTCGTGTGGGCCATCCGCGAAGGCCGTCAGGCCGCGCGGGCGGTGGATGAATTCCTGATGGGATTCAGCGATTTGCCAAGGTAATTCATCGGCACGGACCAGGACATTAGGGCAATCCCTTATGATCCCCTAGGTCCGGGGCAGCCCGGGCCTTTGTTATTTTTGCAACTCTGCAGGACAGACCGCAGCCATGCGCCGCGCGACTGCCCTGTTCCCAACTGTATTAATGGTCCCAACTTCAGAATCTCTTGTCGAGCTGCGTCACCTGACCTTTGGTTATGGTGAGCGGGTCATTCTGGACGACATTTCCCTGTCCGTGCCACGCGGCAAGGTCACGGCGCTCATGGGGGCCTCGGGCGGCGGCAAGACGACGATTTTGCGGCTGATCGGCGGGCAGAACCGGGCTCAATCGGGTGAGCTGCTGTTTGACGGGCAAGATGTCACGCCCATGGACCAGGCGCAAATTTACGCGGCGCGGCGCCGCATGGGCATGTTGTTCCAGTTTGGCGCCTTGTTCGCGGACTTGTCGGTGTTTGAGAATGTGGCGTTCCCGCTGCGTGAACACACTGATTTGTCCGACGCCCTGATTCGGGACATTGTCCTGATGAAGCTCAATGCCGTCGGCCTGCGCGGCGCGCGCGACCTGATGCCCAGCGAAGTGTCGGGCGGCATGGCGCGTCGCATTGCCCTGGCGCGCGCTATTGCACTGGACCCTGAGTTGGTGATGTATGACGAGCCGTTTTCCGGCCTCGATCCGATCTCCCTGGGCACGGCCGCGCGCCTGATACGCCAGCTCAATGATTCCATGGGGTTGACCAGCGTTTTTGTGTCGCACGAGCTGGAGCAGACGTTCGCGATTTCCGACCACGTCATTATTCTGGCCAATGGCAAGATTGCCACCCAGGGCACGCCCGAGGAAGTACGGCAAAGCACCGATCCGCTGGTCTACCAGTATGTGAACGCCTTGTCGGACGGGCCGGTGCGCTTTCATTATCCGGGTCCATCAATTGATGAAGATTTTGGTTTGGGCACCGTTGCGGTGCCAACGCCCCAAATGACGGGAACCGCCTCATGAGCTGGTACAAGCCGGCCGACATCGGCTTTGCCGTTCGCAGCCAGTTGGCCGATCTGGGCCAAGGCGCCCGCCTTTTCGTTCGCTTGCTGGGCACGTTGGGCGGCAGTTTCAAGCGCTTTGGACTGATTCGCGACCAGATTCATTTTCTGGGCAACTATTCGCTGGCCATCATTGCGGTGTCCGGCCTGTTTGTTGGATTTGTTTTTGGTTTGCAGGGTTACTACACTTTGCAGCGCTATGGTTCATCGTCGGCCTTGGGCTTGCTGGTGACGCTCACCCTGGTCCGCGAGTTGGGGCCGGTGGTAACCGCCTTGCTGTTTGCCGGTCGGGCCGGCACCTCGCTGACGGCCGAGATTGGTCTCATGAAGGCGGGCGAGCAAATCAGCGTCATGGAAATGATGGCGGTTGACCCGGTGCTGCGCGTTTTGGCGCCCCGGTTCTGGGCCGGCATCATCACGATGCCCCTGCTGGCCGCCGTGTTCAGCGCCATGGGCATCATTGGCGGCTGGGCGGTGGGCGTACTGATGATTGGCGTGGATGGCGGTTCGTTCTGGAGTCAGATTCAGGGTGGCGTCGATGTATGGAAGGACGTCGGCAACGGCGTCATCAAGAGCATCGTGTTTGGTTTTACGGTGACTTTTATCGCCTTGTTGCAGGGATTTGAAGCCCAGCCCACGCCCGAAGGCGTGGCCAGCGCAACCACCCGAACCGTGGTGGTTTCGTCTCTGTCGGTTCTTGGTCTGGATTTCATCCTGACGGCCATGATGTTTACTATATGAATAACTGAAACCTCGTTGAGCAGGCCGTCGCTGGATAAAGTTGGCAAGCGCTGCCGCCAATGAGTGTCGGAATAAGAAGGAAGTTTGATGCAACGTTCGAAGAATGATGTGTGGGTGGGTCTATTTGTGCTGATTGGTGCGGTGGCCATCCTGTTTTTGGCCCTGCAGGCCGCCAATTTGCTGACTTTGAATTTCCAGAGCAGCTATCTGGTCAACGCCAAATTTGACAATGTTGGCGGACTCAAGCCCAAGGCCGCGGTGCGCAGTGCGGGCGTGGTCGTGGGCCGAGTCGAAGAGATCGCCTTTGACGACAAATCCTTCCAGGCCCGAGTGACCCTGGCGATGGAGAGTCGTTACGTCTTCCCCAAAGACAGTTCGCTGAAAATTCTGACCAGTGGTTTGCTGGGTGAGCAATACCTGGGAATAGAGCCCGGTGCCGAAGAAAAAACACTGGTGGCCGGCGATACCATTTCCAGCACCCAGTCGGCCATGGTGCTGGAAAGCCTGATCAGTCAGTTCATGTACAGCAAGGCCGCCGACGGCAGTGCGGCTGACAGCAATAAAGATAAGGCCAAAAAATGAAGCTCATTGTCTGCATGCTGTCAGCTCTTGTGCTGCTCTGCGGCTGTGCCAGCGGGCCCGCCGCCAATCCGCGCGATCCACTTGAGCCCTTCAATCGTGGCGTCTTCCGGTTCAACGATGCCGTGGACAAGGCGGTGCTCAAACCCGTGGCCACGGCCTATCGTGATGTCTTGCCAACGCCAGTGCGCCGCGGCGTTGCCAATTTCTTTGGCAATCTGGAAGACGCGTGGTCATTCGTGAACAACACCCTGCAACTCAAAGGCGAGGCGGCGGCCGACAGCCTGGCCCGCTTCGGCGTCAATACCCTTTTTGGCTTGGGGGGTGTGTTGGACGTCGCCAGCGAGATGCGAATCGAGAAGCACACTAAGGATTTTGGCCATACCCTGGGTTATTGGGGGGTTGCCCCGGGTCCCTATCTGGTCCTGCCCCTGCTGGGACCTTCCAGTCTGCGCGAGACTGTGGCATTGCCGGTGGACATGCAGGGTGATATCGTTGGCAATATGGGGCACGTCCCCACGCGTAATACCTTGATCGTGGTGAGAGCCATTGACACACGATCGGAATTGCTCAAAGCCACCGCGATGCTGGAGCAAGCTGCGCTGGACAGGTACACGTTCACCCGCGACGCCTACCTTCAGCGCCGCCGCAGCAGTGTTTATGACGGCAACCCACCGGAGGAAAAAACGGGGGAAATATGGCCGGCGCAGCAAGATTTAGCGGAACCGCAGGCAGAAACGGGAACCGAAACGGGACCTGAAACGTTAATCAAGGCCGGGCTTCCCGGTGATGGAAAGGACAAACCATGAATCGTCGTATGTTTAGTCACCTGTTCAGCGTGCTTATCTTGAGCGCATCGAGTCTGTTGGCCCTGCCGGCGAGCGCGGCGGATGAACCCGCGGACGCTTTGATCAAACGCCTGTCCACTGACGTGCTGGACAGCATCAAGGCCGACAAAGCCATCCAGGGCGGGGACGTGTCCCGGATCGTTGCGCTGGTGGATGCCAAGATCATGCCCAACGTCAACTTCCAGCGCATGACGGCCTCCGCTGTGGGACCGGCCTGGCGCCAGGCAAGCCCTGAGCAGCAAAAGCGGTTGCAGGAGGAGTTCAAGATCTTGCTGGTGCGCACCTATGCCGGCGCGTTGACCCAGGTCAGCGATCAGACCATTGAGGTCAAGCCCATGCGTGCGGCCGCTGAAGATAAAGAGGTGACAGTTCGTACCGAGGTCAAAGGCCGGGGCGACCCCATTCAACTGGACTACAAGCTGGAAAAAACCCCCGGTGAGGGGGCTGGCTGGAAAATCCACAACCTGAACGTGTTGGGCGTGTGGCTGGTGGAAACCTATCGCAGCCAGTTTGCGCAGGAAATCAATGCCAAAGGCATCGATGGCTTGATTGCCAGCCTGACCACCCGTAACAAGGCCAACACCAACGCCAAAAAGGGATAAGTGTGCTGGTATTGCCCAAAGAGTTGACGCAAGTCCACGCCACCGCGTGCCTGCGCATGCTGGTGCAGGGCCTGCGCGCGCTGCCGGGTCCGGATGTGGTGGTTGACGCAAGCGCGCTGAGCCGCTTTGATTCAGCGGCGCTGGCTGTCTTGCTGGAATTCCGGCGGGAAACGCTGGCGGCAGGCAAGCGTTTTCTGGTGCGTGGACTACCGGCCCGCCTGGGTGATCTGGCTACGCTGTACGGGGTTGTTGAGTTGCTACCATCCGCTTGACTCTCCCGTGTCTTGGGAGCGACCCCGGCTCATGAAATGTTGAGGAGCGGGCCTGTTCGCCTCGTTTAACAGCGGCCAGTCCCGCAAGTCTCTAAAATAACGCTCTTCATGCCTGCCATTTCCTTTCAGTCCGTTTCCAAGTCCTATCCTTCCCCGCGTGGACCCAAAGGCAGCACTTTTCTAGCACTCGATCGCGTCAGCCTCGACATCGAAGAGGGCGAGTTTTTTGGTCTCCTCGGCCCCAACGGCGCCGGCAAGACCACCATGATCAGCATTCTGGCGGGCTTGTCGCGCGCCAATGCGGGCAGGGTGTCGGTGCTCGGCCACGATGTCCAGGCGGATTACGCCCAGGCCCGGCGCAGCCTTGGTGTGGTGCCGCAGGAGTTGGTGTTTGACCCGTTTTTCAGCGTGCGCGAGGCGCTGCGCATCCAGTCCGGCTACTTTGGTGTGAAGAACAACGACGCCTGGATTGACGAGCTGCTGGAAAGCCTGGGGCTGGCCGACAAGGCCGGCGCCAACATGCGCCAGCTCTCCGGCGGCATGAAGCGGCGTGTTCTGGTGGCGCAAGCCCTGGTGCACAAGCCGCCGGTGATCGTGCTGGATGAGCCGACCGCCGGTGTTGACGTGGAGTTGCGCCAGACCTTGTGGCAGTTCATTGCCAAGCTCAACAAGCAGGGCAGCACGGTCTTGCTGACCACGCATTACCTGGAAGAAGCTGAAGCCCTGTGTGGCCGCATTGCCATGCTCAAAACCGGGCGAATTGTGGCGCTGGACCACACCAGTGAGCTGCTCAAGGCGGCCTCCAGCAATGTGCTGCGCTTCAAAATTGACAGTGAACTGCCCAAAGTGCTGGCCGACAAGGCACGCATCACCGGGCGCATTGTTCAGTTTCCCGCGCATGACGCACTGGAAATTGAGCACTACCTGGCGGCTGTGCGCGAGGCCGGTCTGGTGGCGCAGGATGTCGAGATCCGCAAAGCCGATTTGGAAGATGTTTTTCTGGACGTGATGAAAAAGAGCGGGCAAAGCGGAGCGAGTCCTGACGCCGGGCCACCCCAGAACGAAGCAGCCCCGGCGGATACGGGCGCGTTGACTGAAGCGGCAAGCGTGGGGGTGACGTCATGACCGGCTGGCAAACCCTGCTTTACAAGGAAGTGCTGCGTTTCTGGAAGGTGGCATTCCAGACCGTGGCCGGTCCGGTGCTGACCGCCATGCTCTACCTGCTGATCTTCGGCCACGCGCTGGAGGCGCATGTCAAGGTGTACGACAAAATCAGTTACACCGCTTTTCTGGTGCCGGGTCTGGCCATGATGAGCTTGCTGCAAAACGCATTTGCCAACAGCTCATCGTCCTTGATCATGAGCAAAGTGATGGGCAATCTGGTATTTTTGCTGCTGACGCCGCTGTCCTACATGAACTGGTTTGTGGCTTACGTCGGTGCTTCCGTCATTCGTGGTCTGGTCGTCGGTGTGGGGGTGTTTGCCATTTCCGCCCTGTTCACAGATGTCAGCTTTTTCGCGCCGCTGTGGATCATGATCTTTGCCGTGATGGGCGCCGCACTGATGGGTACCCTGGGCCTGATTGCCGGCTTGTGGGCCGAAAAGTTTGACCAACTGGCGGCGTTTCAGAATTTCGTCGTCATGCCCATGACCTTTCTCAGTGGCGTTTTTTATTCCATCCATTCGCTGCCCCCGTTCTGGCAAAACGTCAGCCACTTGAATCCGTTTTTCTACATGATTGACGGTTTTCGCTTTGGCTTTTTTGGTGCCAGCGACGTGTCGCCCTGGCTGAGCCTGGGTGTTGTGGGCGGTGCGCTGGTCGCGGTGAGCGCGGTGGCGGTGTATCTGCTTCGCATTGGCTACAAAATACGCAGCTAACGGCTTTTTTCCACTTATTAAACTAATGACATGAATGCAGACCAGATCAAAAACATGATTGCGGCTGGCATCCAATGCGAGCATATCGAGCTTGAAGGCGATGGCCGCCATTGGTACGCCACCATTGCGTCCGTCGAATTTGAAGGCAAACGCGCGATCCAACGCCACCAGATGGTGTACGCGACACTGGGCGACAAAATGAAGAACGATGAAGTTCACGCCCTGTCGATGAAAACCTACACGCCGGCCGAATGGGCCGCCTTGCCCAAACCATGACCGATTCAATAGGCCTGACGAACATGTGCCTCCGATTCTTGCTGAGCTAACCCCATGGATAAATTACTGATTCGCGGCGGTCGCCAGCTGCAGGGCGAGGTTTACATCTCCGGTGCCAAGAACGCCGCCTTGCCGGAGCTGTGTGCCTGCCTGCTGACGGCCGAGCCCGTCATCCTGAGCAACCTGCCGCGCCTGCAGGATGTGAACACCATGCTCAAGCTGATTCGCAACATGGGCGTTGACGTGCAGCATCAAGCGGGCGCGGGCAGGGACGGCCGGGTCACGGTGAACGCCGGATCGCTGACCACACCCGAGGCGCCGTATGAGCTGGTCAAAACCATGCGCGCGTCGGTGCTGGCGCTGGGGCCTTTGCTGGCACGCTTTGGCCATGCCCGCGTGTCCTTGCCCGGCGGCTGCGCCATTGGCTCCCGTCCCGTGGACCAGCACATCAAGGGCCTGACCGCCATGGGTGCCGAGATTGTGGTCGAGCATGGCTACATGATCGCCAAACTGCCGCAAGGCTGGACGCGCCTGAAGGGTGCCCGCATCGCCACCGACATGGTGACCGTCACCGGGACCGAAAACTTTCTGATGGCCGCCTGTCTGGCCGAGGGCGAGACCATTCTGGAGAATGCGGCGCAGGAGCCCGAGATTCCCGATCTGGCCGAAATGTTGATCAAGATGGGCGCGAAAATCGAGGGTCACGGCACTAGCCGCATCCGCATCCAGGGTGTTGAAAAACTGAAGGGTTGCGAGCACCAGGTGGTGGCGGACCGGATCGAGACCGGCACCTTCCTCTGTGCCGTGGCGGCCACGGGCGGCGATGTGTTGCTCCGGCATGGCCGGGTGGAACATCTGGAAGCCGTGGTGGAAAAGCTGCGGGAAGCAGGCGCCACCGTCACTGAAGTGGCGGATGGGATTCACGTCCAGTCCCAGGGGCGCCTTAAGGCGCAGAGTTTTCGCACCACCGAGTACCCGGGTTTTCCGACCGACATGCAGGCGCAGTTCATGGCGCTCAACAGCATTTCGCACGGCACCGCCAAGGTGACCGAGACGATTTTCGAGAACCGCTTCATGCACGTCAACGAGATGGTGCGTCTCGGCGCCAACATCCAGATTGATGGCAAGGTGGCGCTGGTGGAGGGGGTCGAAAAACTCTCGGGCGCCACCGTGATGGCGACCGATCTGCGCGCCTCTGCCAGCCTGGTGATTGCCGGCCTGGTGGCCGAGGGCGAAACCCTGATCGACCGCATCTACCACCTGGACCGCGGTTACGACCAGATGGAAACCAAGCTGCGCGGCCTGGGTGCCGACATTGAAAGAGTGAAATGATGTACCCCCACGCTCACATTCTTTCGCTGCCCCCCGAGGGGGCGTGTGTCTCCTTTGAGGCGGCTCGGCAGGAGACACCATGATTACCCTCGCATTGTCCAAAGGCCGGATCTTTGAAGAAACCTTGCCGCTGCTGCGGGCCGCCGGCATCGATGTGCTGGAAGACCCGGAAAAGTCGCGCAAGCTGATCCTGACGACCAACCAGCCCGATGTGCGTGTGCTGGTGGTGCGCGCCACCGATGTACCGACCTACGTGCAATATGGCGGTGCCGACCTTGGCATCACCGGCAAGGACACGCTGCTGGAGCACGGCAGCGACGGCCTGTACCAGCCGCTTGATTTGCAGATCGCCAAGTGCCGCATCAGCGTCGCCGTGCGGGCGGACTTTGACTACGCCTCGGCGGTGAAACAAGGCTCGCGCCTGAAAGTGGCGACCAAATACGTGGCGATCGCGCGCGAATTTTTCGCCGCCAAAGGCGTGCATGTGGACTTGATCAAGCTCTATGGCAGCATGGAACTCGCACCGCTGGTCGGACTGGCCGATGCCATCGTCGATCTGGTCTCCACCGGCAACACGCTCAAGGCCAACCACCTGGTCGAGGTCGAGCACATCATGGACATCAGCTCGCGGCTGGTGGTGAATCAGGCCGCGCTCAAACTCAAGCAGGCGCCGATCCGCAAGATCATTGACGCGTTTGCCTCCGCTATTGGGAAATGAAGGCAGAGGGAATGAGCAAAGACCTTTCACTCGTCATCGCGACGCCGCAGGCCGTGGCGATCCATGGTGGAATGCCAACGCACTGGATTGCCGCGCTACGCTCGCAATGACGGTTTCCTAAAGCAATTCATCTTTAAAAACGCTATGAAATTAGTAGCTACTACCGCCCGTCTATCAACCGCTAGCAGCACATTTGATGTTGAATTCAAGGCGCGCCTGCATTGGTCCGCCGAGGCCGACGCCGCGATTGAGCAGCGGGTGGCGGATATTCTGGCCGACGTACGGCAACGCGGCGATGCCGCGGTGCTGGATTACACCGCGCGCTTTGATGGACTGAGCGCCAAGACGGTGGGTGAGTTGGAGCTCACACAGGCCGAACTCAAGGCTGCATTCGAGGCCATTCCGGCCGCCCAGCGCGAGGCCCTGCAGGCCGCGGCCCAACGCGTGCGCAGCTACCACGAGGCGCAGAAAAAGGCCAGCGGCGAGAGCTGGAGCTACCGCGACCAGGACGGTACACTTTTGGGCCAGAAGGTCACGCCGCTGGACCGGGTTGGCATTTATGTGCCCGGCGGCAAGGCGGCCTATCCCTCCTCGGTGTTGATGAACGCCATCCCCGCCCATGTGGCCGGGGTCGGTGAAATCATCATGGTCGTGCCCACGCCCAAGGGCGAAAAGAACGCACTGGTGCTGGCCGCCGCCTATGTGGCCGGTGTCACTCGCGCCTTCACCGTCGGTGGCGCGCAGGCGGTGGCGGCGCTGGCCTACGGCACGCAGACGATTCCCGCAGTGGACAAAATCACCGGACCCGGCAACGCCTACGTGGCCGCCGCCAAACGCCGTGTCTTCGGCACTGTCGGCATTGACATGATCGCCGGGCCGAGCGAGATTTTGGTGCTGGCCGATGGCACAACGCCGCCCGACTGGGTGGCGATGGATTTGTTCAGCCAAGCCGAACATGATGAGTTGGCGCAGAGCATTCTGCTATGTCCCGACCTGGCTTACATCGACCAGGTGCAGGCCTCGATCGACCGACTGCTGAACGAGATGCCGCGCGCCGAGATCATCGCCAAGTCGCTCAATGGGCGCGGCGCGCTGATTCACACGCGCAGCATGGAGGAGGCCTGCGCCATCAGCAACCGCATTGCGCCCGAACACCTGGAAGTGAGCAGCCGGGACGCGCACCGCTGGGAACCCTTGCTCAAACATGCAGGCGCCATCTTTCTGGGCGCCTACACCAGCGAATCGCTGGGCGACTACTGCGCCGGCCCGAACCACGTGTTGCCCACCAGCGGCACGGCGCGCTTCAGCTCGCCGCTGGGCGTGTACGACTTCCAGAAACGCAGCAGCCTGATCGAAGTGAGCGAAGCCGGCGCCCAAGTGCTGGGCCCGATCGCTGCTGAACTGGCTTATGGCGAAGGCCTGCAGGCCCATGCGCGCGCCGCTGAAATGCGGCTGAAGGGCGTGAAATCATGAGCGCCGCCGTAGCGCCGGGCCGCCCCAAGCAAGGCACGGCCCCCGCGGGGGGCAGCGCAGTACGCGAAGCGAAAAGCGTGGGGGCGCGCGTCTTTCGTCAGGACGTGCAGTCCATGCACGCCTACGCCATCCAAGATTCGGCCGGCATGGTCAAGCTCGATGCGATGGAGAACCCGCACCGGTTGCCTTCCGTGCTGCAAGCGGAGCTGGGTCAACGCCTGGGCGCGCTGGCACTGAACCGCTACCCGGCTGGCCGGGTGAACGATTTGCGCCACGCGCTGGCCCGTTACGCGGCCATGCCCGAAGGTTTTGACATCATGCTGGGCAACGGTTCGGACGAATTAATCAGCCTGCTGGCCTTGGCCTGCGCCGTGCCCCCGAGCGCCGCGAACGAATTCAGAACCGCCAGCGTGCTCGCGCCGGTACCGGGTTTTGTGATGTACGCCATGAGTGCGCAGTTGCAGGGCCTGGCCTTTCACGGCGTGCCGTTGACGGAAGACTTCGAGCTGGACGAGGCCGCCATGCTGGCCGCCATCGCGCAGCACAAACCATCCATCACCTACCTGGCCTATCCGAACAACCCCAGCGCGAATTTGTGGGACGACGCGGTGATTGAGAAAATCATCCTGGCCGTCGGCGCGCAGGGCGGTCTGGTGGTGATGGACGAAGCGTACCAGCCGTTTTCCAGTAAAAGCTATATCGACCGCCTGCCGCGCCACCGCCATGTGCTGCTGATGCGCACCCTCAGCAAATTCGGTCTGGCCGGCGTGCGCTTGGGCTACATGATGGGGCCACAGACCCTGATCGCCGAGCTCGACAAGGTACGCCCGCCCTACAACATCAGCGTGTTGAACTGCGAATGCGCTTTGTTCGCGTTGGAGCATCAAGCCGTTTTTGCGGCACAAGCTCTTGATGTGCGCGCCCAGCGTGCTTATCTTTTGGACGCCCTGGCCAGTTTGCCCGGTGTGCGGGCCTATCCCAGCGACGCCAACATGATTTTGCTGCGGGTGGCCGATGCGCAAAAAACCTTTGAAGACATGAGAACACGCAAAGTTCTCGTCAAGAACGTTTCTAAAATGCACCCATTGCTGGCCAATTGCCTGCGCCTGACTGTCGGCACCGCCGATGAAAACCGGCGCATGCTGGCCGCCCTCCACGAATCACTATGACCACCTCTACGCCGACCGCTGCACCCACTGCTACTCCTCCGCTAGCGTCTGTTTTTACCCCGACCCCGCGCATCGCGGAAGTGTCCCGCAACACGGCCGAAACGAAGATCACGGTCAAAGTCAATCTGGACGGCACTGGTGTGGCCAAGCTGCACACCGGCATCGGTTTTTTTGACCACATGCTCGACCAGATCGCCCGCCACGGCATGATCGACCTCGACATCCACGCCGATGGCGACCTGCACATTGACGGTCATCACACGGTGGAAGACGTGGGCATTGCCTTCGGCCAGGCCGTGCACAAGGCGGTGGGCGACAAAAAAGGCATTCGCCGCTACGGTCACGCTTATGTGCCGCTGGACGAGGCGCTGTCCCGGGTCGTCATCGACCTGTCCGGGCGCCCCGGGCTGATCATGAACGTGCCCTTCAAGAGCGGCATGATCGGCACTTTTGACAGCCAGCTGGCGCACGAGTTTTTCCAGGGTTTTGTGAACCACGCTTTTGTCACGCTGCATATCGATAACCTGCGCGGCGAAAACGCGCACCACCAGGCCGAGACCGTGTTCAAGGCCTTTGCCCGCGCCCTGCGTGCCGCGCTGGAGCTGGATCCGCGTGCCCTGGGCAGCATTCCCTCGACCAAGGGATCTTTGTAATTTTATATGCCAAATAGGCCTCTAGCCCCCGTCGATCCTGCGCAAGCAGCTATGAATTCAGTAGTAATTGGTGCCCGTCCTAAAACCGTGGCCGTGGTCGACTACGGCATGGGCAATCTGCGCTCGGTGTCGCAAGCTGTGCTGCACGCGGCCCAGGGCTCTGGCGTCGAGGTGGTGTGGGCGCGCTCGCCCGAAGAGGTGATGGCCGCCGATCGCGTGGTGCTGCCCGGCCAGGGCGGCATGCGCGACTGCATGCGCGAGTTGCACGACTCCGGCATGCTGGCGGCGGTCCTGCATGCGGCGGCGAACAAGCCGCTGATGGGCGTGTGTGTCGGCATGCAAATGCTGCTCGACCACAGTGACGAGCAAGACACCGCCTGCCTGGGCCTGATTCCCGGCAATGTCGTCAAGTTCGAGCTCGAAGGCCAGCTGCAGCCCGATGGCAGTCGCTACAAAGTACCGCAAATGGGCTGGAACCAGGTCTACCGCAACAACCATGGGGCTGCGCCGCATCCGATGTGGGGCGACGTGCCGGATGGCAGCTACTTCTACTTTGTGCATAGTTTTTACGTCCAACCGTCGGATGCGCGCCACAGCGTGGGCGAGACGGACTATGGCAGCCGCTTCAGCTCGGTCATTGCACGCGATAATATTTTTGCCACCCAGTTCCACCCTGAAAAAAGTGCCGAGCACGGTTTGTCTCTCTACCGAAACTTCCTTCACTGGAATCCCTGAAGCTTTTGCGCCCGCTGAGCCTCGCCACGCCTCCCTTTTCCCACCACTCTGAAGCATCATGCTTTTAATCCCTGCAATTGACTTAAAAGACGGCCACTGCGTTCGCCTCAAACAAGGCGACATGGACCAATCCACCACCTTTGGCGAGGACCCCGCCGTGATGGCCCGCAGCTGGGTCAGCAAAGGCGCGCGTCGTCTGCACCTGGTGGACCTGAATGGCGCGTTTGCCGGGCATCCGAAAAACGAGATGGCCATTCGCAAAATCCTCAAAGAGGTCGGCAGCGAAGTGGACGTGCAGCTCGGCGGCGGTATCCGCGATCTCGACACCATAGAGCGCTACCTGGATGCGGGTCTGCGCTACGTCATCATTGGCACAGCGGCGGTGAAAAATCCCGGTTTTCTGCAGGACGCCTGCACGGCGTTTGGCGGCCACATCATCGTCGGCCTGGATGCCCGCGACGGCAAGGTTGCCACCGACGGCTGGAGCAAGCTCACCCGCCACGACGTGGTGGATCTGGCCAAAAAGTACGAAGACTACGGTGTGGAATCCATCATCTACACCGACATTGGCCGTGACGGCATGCTCAGCGGCATCAATGTGGAATCCACCGTCAAACTGGCGCAAGCCCTGACCATTCCAGTCATCGCCTCCGGTGGCCTGAGCAATATGGCCGACATTGAAGCCCTGTGTGCGGTGGAGGACGACGGCGTCGAAGGCGTCATTTGCGGCCGCGCCATTTACTCTGGCGACCTGGATTTTGCGGCCGCGCAAGAACGCGCTGACGAGCTCAATGGCTAGGACTATGACCCCCACGCTTGCCACTTCGTGTGCTGCGCTGCCCCCCGAGGGGGTTGGCCTGCCTTGGGGCGGCCCGGCGACAGGCCGCATGACCCCCCCGCTTGTCGTAGCACGTAATGCACGGCCCGGCGTCGCCTGCCCATGCTAGCCAAACGCATCATTCCCTGTCTTGACGTCACCGGTGGCCGGGTGGTCAAAGGCGTCAATTTCGTGGAGCTGCGCGATGCCGGTGACCCGGTGGAGATTGCCGCGCGCTACAACGAGCAGGGCGCTGATGAGCTGACTTTTCTCGACATCACCGCCACCAGTGACGGGCGCGACATGATTCTGCACATCATCGAGGCAGTGGCCTCGCAGGTGTTCATTCCGCTGACCGTGGGCGGGGGCGTGCGGACGGTGGACGATGTGCGTCGCTTGCTCAACGCCGGGGCCGACAAAACCAGTTTCAACTCGGCGGCGCTGGCGAATCCGCAGGTCATCCGGGATGCCTCGGCCAAATACGGCGCCCAGTGCATCGTGGTCGCCATCGATGCCAAACGCCGCTTTGGCGACGACATGCTGAACCGCGGCGAGGGTTGGGACGTTTACAGCCACGGCGGGCGCCAGAACACGGGCCTCGATGCGGTGGCCTGGGCGCGCCAGATGGCCGAATACGGCGCCGGCGAGATCTTGCTCACCAGCATGGACCGCGACGGCACCAAGGCCGGTTTCGATTTGGCGCTGACCCGCGCGGTGAGTGATGCCATCAGCGTGCCGGTGATCGCCTCCGGCGGTGTCGGTACCCTGGACCACTTGGCCGATGGTATCCAGCTGGGTGGCGCCGATGCTGTGCTGGCCGCCAGCATCTTCCACTACGGTGAATTCACCGTCGGTCAGGCCAAGGCCAGAATGGCCGAGCGCGGCATTCCGGTTCGGATTTAAGCCTTTTTGGCCTCTAGCCCTCGTCGATGCTGCGCAAGCAGCTATCAATTTTGAAGTAAACACATATGACGAATACGACCTCCACGAGCTGGCTAAAACACATCCGCTGGGATTCCAAAGGGCTGGTGCCGGTGATCGCCCAGGAGCAGGGCAGCAACGACGTGCTGATGTTCGCCTGGATGAACCGCGAGGCCTTGCAAAAGACGGCGGAACTGGGGCAGGCCGTGTATTTCAGCCGCTCACGTAACAAACTTTGGTACAAGGGCGAGGAGTCGGGTCATGTGCAAAAAGTGCATGAAATCCGCATGGATTGCGACAATGACGTGATTTTGCTCAAGGTGACGCAACTCGGGCATGAGCCCGGCATTGCCTGCCACACCGGGCGCCACAGCTGTTTCTTCAGTTTGTACGAGAACGGCGAGTGGAAAGTCACCGAGCCGGTCTTGAAAGACCCGCAAACCATCTATAAATAAGAACTTATGCCATCCATCCCCTCGTCCACGGATTCACTGACCCGCCTCGCGCAGGTGATTGAAAGCCGCTTGCCCGCCAATGGCGGCAATCCAGAAGCCAGTTACGTGGCGCGCCTGCTGCACAAGGGCCCCGACGCCTTTCTGAAGAAAATCGGCGAAGAGGCCACGGAAGTGGTGATGGCCGCCAAGGATGCCGACCATGGCGGCGACAAGGCGAAGATCGTCTACGAAGTGGCGGATCTGTGGTTTCACTGCATGGTGGCGCTGGCGCACTACGGCCTGACCCCGGCCGAGGTGGTGGCCGAACTGGATCGTCGTGTCGGCACCAGCGGTATTGAAGAAAAGGCGTTGCGCAAGGTGTTGGCGCGAGAAGGAGATGCCAAATGACGCAAGACTATTCAAACCCAGGCCAGGGTTCAGATCCGGATCGGGCCGGCCTGCAAAAGCTGCAGTCGCTCAACACGGTGGGCACCATCAGTTACATCCTGCACTTGATCGTGGCCGTGGGTGCCCTGATCCCGGGCGGGCAGTTCGGTCCGGTCCTGCTGATTGTGGCCTTGACCCTTGATCTGGTGAAACGCTCCGAAGCAACGGGCACCTGGCATGCCTCCCATTTTCGTTGGCGCATCCGCACCGTCATCATCGCGGCGCTGCTCTATGCTGTGACGGCGCCTCTGTGGTTTCTTTTCATTCTGCCGGGATGGATTGCCTGGTGCCTCATTTCCATCTGGTTTCTCTACCGCATCGTGCGTGGCATGGTGCGCATGAACAAGGGACTTGGCATGGAGTTTTCAGCATGAAGGAAGAGATTGTTCAGCACGCCCCGGATTGCCTGTTTTGCAGAATAGTGGCGGGAAAAATCCCCTCCAGGATTGTTTACCAGGATGAGGAACTTTTCGTATTCCATGACATCCATCCATGGGCGCCCGTGCACTTTCTCATGATCCCCAAGGTGCACATTCCGTCCATGGCGCACGTCGGTGTCGAGCATGCTGGCCTGTTAGGGCGCATGATGGCGCTTGCACCCCGTCTCGCTTTGCAGGAAGGGTGCAATCCCTACCCGGGCGGAGGGTTTCGCATTTTGAGCAACACGGGTGCGGAAGGGGGCCAGGAAGTGCATCATCTGCACATTCATGTGATGGGCGGGCCGCGGCCCTGGCTGAAGGGTTAGTTCCGGCGTTTATATCGCGGGTAATTTTCGGGGATAAGGCGCTGGATCTACTTCGCCGACTAAAATCGGCGCAATTCGTTAGGAGAGACTCATGGGATTTTCGACAACACACCTGATCATTTTTTTGGTCATCATCATTGTTATTTTTGGTACCAAGAAGCTGCGCAACATCGGGTCGGACCTCGGTGGCGCGGTCAAAGGCTTCAAGGACGGCATGAAGGACGGCACCGACAGGGCAGCTGATGCGTCTGCTGCACCTGCCCAGCAGGTAGGCACTGCAGGCACGGCCGCCAAGGAAACCATTGATGTTGAAGCCAAGACCAAGGTCTGATGGCGCAGGTTCAGCAGCCAGGGATACGCGCAAGTGATTGATATTGGCGTCACCAAGCTCGCCATCATTGGCGGGATTGCGCTGGTGGTCATTGGTCCCGAGAAGCTACCGGGTTTGGCCAAGACCATCGGAACACTGTTGGGGCGCGCACGCCGCTACGTGGCCGATGTGAAGGAAGAGGTCAGCCGGTCCATGGAGCTGGACGAACTCAAGAAAATGAAGGACACGGTCGAAGGCGCAGCGCGCGATGTCGAAAATTCGATCCAGACCAGTGCCAGCGATTTTGAGAAAAGCTGGAGCGAAACCACCGGATTGGCGTCGGATACGCAGTTCGGTGATTCAAGCCCCGGTTTCCCAGAGTACAAACACCCCAAAAAGAAATGGCGACTCAAGCAAGGCGCCACCCCCAGTTGGTACAAAGCCCGCACGGGCACACGGACGCATGCCATGTCCGGGGCCGCCCGGGTGGCCCGGTATCGACCCTCCAAATTTAGCTGATGACTGATCCTGTCAACAAAGACGACGAACTGGCCGGAACCGAACAGCCCTTCGTCCAGCACCTCTATGAGCTGCGCGACCGACTTCTGCGTTCCCTGTATGGCGTTGCCGCCGTGCTGGCTGTGCTGCTGTTCTACCCGGGTCCCTCCCAACTCTATGACTTGCTGGCGATGCCACTGGTCAAAGCGCTGCCGGAAGGCTCGCGGATGATTGCCGTGGGCGTGGTGTCACCATTTCTGGTGCCGATCAAGGTATCGGTGCTGGCAGCGATTGGTTTGGCATTGCCCTGGATTCTTTATCAGGTCTGGGCTTTTGTCGCGCCGGGCCTGTACAAGCACGAAAAGAAGCTGGTGTTGCCCCTGGTGGCGGCCAGTACCGTGCTGTTCTACCTGGGCGCGGCGTTCTGCTACTTCTTTGTGTTTGGGCAGGCCTTTCCGGCGATCCAGAAAATGGCGCCGATGTCGGTTGCTGTCAGTCCGGACATCGAGGCTTATCTTGACTTCGTCATCACCATGTTCATCGCCTTCGGCGTGGCGTTTGAAGTGCCTATCGTCGTCGTGATTCTGGCTCGTATGGGCTTCGTGACGATTGCGCAGCTGAAGAAATTTCGCACCTATTTTGTGGTCGGTGCGGCCGCTGTTGCGGGTTTGGTGACGCCGCCCGATCCGGTTTCCATGATTGCCTTGCTGGTGCCGATGTACCTGCTTTACGAAATCGGCATTGTGGCGGCCCAAGTCTTCATCAAACACACCCAGGCACCTGAAGAAGATGCCGAGGCCGCAAAACCTTAAGTCAATCAGGGCTCCAGCCCTTGCTGATTAAGCGCAGGCTGCTACTAAAACAGTAGTGCCTGACAGGTGCTGATGACTATTGCGTTGGCTGCACCGGTCTGCGCGGCTTGGGCCGTAAGCCGGGGATTACATCCAGTTCGACCTTTTCTTCCCGCCGCAGCAAACTGAATTTCGACGCGGTGCCCGGCTTCAAGGCGGCCACGCTGGACAGTAATTCGGAGACATTGCCAATCGGCTTGCCGGCCACGCTGGTGATGACATCACCAGGCCGGATGCCTGATTGCGCCGCCGGTCCGTTTTGCAGCACGCCGGTAATGATTACCCCCGAGCGTGTCTTGACGCCAAAGGTTTCAGCCAGTTCGGGTGACAGGTCGTTCGGTTCCACGCCGATCCAGCCGCGCGTGACCTGGCCGTCCTTCACAATGCCTTCCAGCACCAGCTTGGCCGTGGACACGGGAATGGCAAAGCCAATGCCCATGCTGCCGCCCGAGCGCGAGTAAATGGCTGTATTGATGCCCAGCAGATTGCCGCTGGTATCCACCAGCGCGCCACCCGAGTTACCGGGATTGATGGCGGCATCGGTCTGGATGAAGTTCTCGAACGTATTGATGCCGAGCTGATTGCGCCCCAGCGCACTGATGATGCCGCTAGTGACGGTTTGCCCGACGCCAAACGGGTTGCCGATGGCCAGCACCTGGTCCCCTACCTGCAGCGTATCGGAGTCGCCCAGCACAATAGCGGGCAGCCGGTCCAGCTCAATCTTCAGCACGGCGAGGTCGCTGTCCGGATCGGTGCCAATGACTTTGGCCCGGGCGTGGCGGCTGTCATTGAGGATGACCTCGATTTCATCGGCACTCTCCACCACATGGTTATTGGTCAGGATGTAACCGCTGTCACTCACGATGACACCGCTGCCCAGTCCGACCTGCGGCTCGTTGCCCTGGTCGCCGAAAAAGAATTTGAACCAGGGATCATTGCTGTTCGGATTGTTCCGGGCCGCCTTGCTGGTGTTGATGCTGACCACGGCCGCCGACGACTTTTGCGCCGCCAGCCTGAAACTGCCCGGCGGCGCCACGCCGGGGGCAGTGGCGGGCGCCTCCATCAGGGCCAAGGCACCCGAGCGGGAAGGCTGGTTTCCCAGCCAATCGGGTTTGAGTGTGCCAACGACAAAATAGGCCGCCAGCAGCACGGTGACTGTTTGGGAAAATAACAACCAAAAACGTTTCATGAGGAATTTCGGGCGCGATGCCCTCCGAGTGATTGGATGGTCAGAAGCAGGTCGCCAAATTGTAGGCGCCGCGTAGAGGGACGCGGGCAGGAACGGGAAATTTCAGCACTTGGACACAGGGCTTGGCTGGGGCTGTACAGTCCAGTGGCTCCATGTCAAAGATACGCCAGATCATCCTGATACAGCCCGAAGCCGCGTCCAAGCCGGCGACCGGCGCGCCCTGCAATGGGTGCGGGGTGTGCTGCCTGCTGGAGCCGTGTCCGCTGGGAGTGTTGCTCTCCGGCCGCCGTCGTGGCGCCTGCGTCGCGGTGCGCTGGCGTGTTGAGGCGCGCCAGTACCGTTGCGGTGCCCTCAGTGAGCCGGTGGATGTGCTGCAGCATGTATTGCCCAAGCCAATGCGTCGCCTGGTTCCCCACTTGGCACCGGGCTTGGCGCGGCTGGCGAAACGATGGATCGCTGTGGGCCAGGGCTGCGACAGCACTGTGGAGGCGAGACCGCTGGAAGAACCGCCGGCCAGCCCACAAATTCGTTGACAATGCCAAGGCATATTCCCGAATAGTTTCTTCCGGCCCTGTTCTTCCTCCATTCATTGAAATGACCGACCGCACACAGCTCCTGCAGACTTTTGACGCGCTGCTCCAGCCAGAGCGATTTCGTGACTACGGCCCCAACGGTTTGCAGGTCGAAGGCGCCGCGTCCGTGCGCAAAATCGTCTCTGGCGTCACTGCCAGCCGGGCGTTGATTGAGGCGGCCATTGCAGCCCAGGCGAACACGATTTTTGTGCACCACGGCCTGTTCTGGAAGGGGCAAGACGGGCGTGTTACCGGCTGGATGAAGCAGCGCCTGGCATTGCTGCTGGCGCACGACATCAATCTCTTTGCCTACCATCTGCCGCTGGATGCGCACCCTGAGTTGGGCAACAACGCGCAACTGGGCCTGCAACTGGGTTTAAAGGCGCAGAGCCGCTTCGGCGAGCAGGACCTGGGTTTTCTGGGCGAGCGGATCGGACCTGGTGGCTTCGAGACCGCAGAGGTTCTCGCGCAGCATATTGAGAATAAGCTAAATCGGCCTGTAGCCCTCGTCAATGTTGCGCAACGCGCTATTAGAAAAGTAGCGTGGTGCAGCGGTGGCGCACAGAGCTATTTTGAAGCCGCGATTGCCGCCGGGGCCGATGCCTTCATCACCGGCGAAATTTCCGAGCCGCAAGCCCACTATGCCCGTGAATGTGGCGTCGCCTACCTGGCCTGTGGCCACCACGCCAGCGAGCGTTTTGGCGCCCCCGCGGTGGCCGCGCATGTGGCCGCGCAATTCGGTCTGGCGCATGAATTCATTGACATTGACAACCCGGCTTGAATCGCATCAGGCCCGGGCCGAACCGGAAATTGACACGCCATGAAGAAACCCATTGCCATCACGCTCGGCGACCCTGCCGGCATAGGCCCCGAGATCATCGCCAAGGCGTTTCGGGATGCGCCCGACATCACGCAGGGCTGTTTTGTGGTGGGCGATGTGGCGATCCTGCGACGGGCGGCAGGCGTGATCAGCACCGACCGGATACCCCTGCCGGTGGCGCTGATCGACTCCCCGGCCGAGGCCCTCAGCCTGCCCCCGCGCTGCCTGCCGGTGCTGCAAATGGGCGCGCTGGCGGAGCCCGTCCCCTTCGGACGCTTGAATGCCGGCGCTGGCCGACTCGCCGCCGAATGCGTAGTCTGGGCGGCCCAGGCCGCTTTGCGCGGTGACGTGGCAGCGCTGGTGACCGCGCCACTCAATAAGGAGGCGCTGGCCCTTGCTGGCGCGCCCCATTCAAACTATCCGGGCCACACGGAAATGCTGCAGGCCTTGGCGGCGGCGCACGCGGGGACGTCGGTAGCGGATATGCCGGTACGCATGATGCTGGCCAATGACGAGTTGCGCGTTGTCCTGGTGAGCATTCATGTGTCCTTGCGTGACGCTATTCAAGCCGTGACTTATGACAATGTCCTGCAGACGCTGTGCATCACCCATGCGTCGCTGGGCGCGATCTTGGGCCGCGTGCCGCGTATCGGCGTGGCGGGTCTGAATCCGCACGCGGGGGAGGGCGGTCTGTTCGGGCGCGAAGAACTTGACATCATCGCGCCGGCCATGGCTGCGGCGCGCGCACTCGGCATGCAGGTCAGTGGGCCGTTCGCACCGGACACCGTGTTCATGCGCGCGCGCGCGAGGGACGGCGAGCCTGGGGAGTTTGATGTCGTGGTGGCGATGTACCACGACCAAGGCTTGATCCCGGTGAAATACTTGGGTGTTGAAAAAGGCGTTAACGTGACGCTAGGCCTACCGCTGGTGCGCACCAGTCCAGACCACGGCACAGCCTTTGACATCGCCGGCACGGGTCAGGCCGACGCGTCGAGCCTGGTTGAGGCCATTCGCATGGCGCGGCAGCTGAGCGAATTGTCTCAATAAACGTGTTAAACCGGGCCGTAGCGCCCGTCAAACAATCGCCAATCGCTATTAAATTTATAGCTGCACTATTTCTTGAGGCTGTCGCGAATCTCGCGTAGCAGCAACACATCTTCTGCTGGTGCAGCGGGGGCAGCAGGCGGTGGCGGGTTGGCTTTTTTCAGTTTGTTGATTTGTTTGACCATCATAAAAATGATGAACGCCAGAATCGCAAAATTGACAGCCACCGTGATGAAGTTGCCATAGGCAAATACTGGCACGCCTGCTTTTTTCAAGGCGTCGAGAGTCGTCGCAGTACCCGCGGGCGCTTGACCCAGCACGACGAAAAGATTGGAAAAATCAAGCTTTCCAATCACCGCCCCCACCATTGGCATGACCAGGTCGCCGACCACGGAATCGACGATTTTGCCAAAGGCGGCGCCAATGATTACACCCACGGCGAGATCCATCACATTGCCCTTGACGGCAAACTCTTTGAACTCTTGCATCATTCCCATGTGTGAAATCTCCTATTCAAAAAATATGAATGAAGTATTAACCGAAACCCCTTTTGCGGGCAAGCTTCAAGCGCAAAGTCGCCCGAAACGGTCAGCTACAATCGAGCGTTAACCCCAATAGCGATGATTTTCATTGAGGATTCCCATGAGTGAAACCCTTGTCGACAACGGTCAAATCGACGCCAGTAAACGAACGTGGCTGATAGCGTCCAGCTGCGCTGGCGCCGTGGGCGGTGTAGCCGCCGTCGTACCTTTTGTCAGTAGTTTTCAACCCTCTGAAAAGGCCAAAGCGGCTGGCGCGGCGGTCGAGGCGGACATTTCCGCGCTCAAGCCGGGCGAGAAGATGACAGTGGAGTGGCGGGGCAAGCCGGTGTGGATCGTACGACGCACGCCAGAACAACTGGCCGCCTTGCCCAAGCTGGACTCGCAGTTGGCGGATCCCAAATCCGAGCGCAAGCCTGCTGACCAGGCGCCTGCCTATGCGCGCAATGAAACTCGTTCCATCAAGCCCGAATACCTGATTGCCGTGGGTATTTGCACCCACCTGGGTTGTTCGCCGTCGGATAAGTTCCAGACAGGCGCCCAGCCTTCATTGCCGGATGACTGGCAGGGTGGATTTTTCTGTCCATGTCATGGCTCCACATTTGATTTGGCCGGTCGGGTCTATAAAAACAAGCCAGCGCCGGACAACCTCGAAGTCCCGCCCCATATGTATCTCTCTGACACCAAGTTGCTCATTGGCGACGATAAGAAAGCCTGAGGACGAACGACATGGCTGAATTCCACGAAATTTCCCCAAACGCGCCCGCCGCTGAAAAATTGCTTAACTGGGTCGACAATCGATTTCCGGCTTCCAAGCTCTTCAAAGAGCACATGAGCGAATATTACGCGCCGAAGAATTTCAATTTTTGGTACATTTTTGGTTCGCTCTCTTTGTTGGTGTTGGTGATTCAAATTGTCACTGGCATTTTCCTGGTGATGCACTACAAACCCGATGCCGCACTGGCGTTTGGCTCGGTTGAGTACATCATGCGCGACGTACCATGGGGCTGGTTGATTCGCTACATGCACTCCACGGGCGCGTCAGCTTTCTTTGTGGTGGTCTATTTGCACATGTTTCGTGGGTTGATGTACGGTAGTTACCGTAAACCTCGCGAATTGATCTGGCTTTTTGGCTGTGGCATTTTCCTCGCCTTGATGGCCGAGGCATTCATGGGTTATCTGTTGCCTTGGGGTCAGATGAGCTACTGGGGCGCCCAGGTGATCGTGAATCTGTTTTCCGCCATTCCATTTATTGGCCCTGATCTGGCTCTGTTGATTCGCGGTGACTTTGTGGTGGGTGATGCCACGCTGAACCGCTTTTTCAGCTTCCACGTGATCGCCGTTCCGCTGGTGCTGTTGGGTCTGGTGGTTGCGCACATCATTGCCTTGCATGAAGTCGGCTCCAATAATCCAGATGGTATCGAAATCAAGGCAAAAAAAGATGCGAACGGACGTCCTCTGGATGGCATTCCTTTCCATCCTTACTACTCGGTACATGACATCTTTGCGGTGAGTGTGTTCCTGATGGTGTTTACGGCCATCGTGTTCTTTGCGCCGGAGATGGGCGGCTACTTCCTGGAGTACAACAACTTCATCCCGGCTGATCCGTTCCAAACGCCATTGCATATCGCGCCGGTCTGGTATTTCACGCCCTTCTACTCGATGCTGCGTGCGGTGACGGGCGAGATGATGTACGCGTTGATTGCCTGTGTGCTGGTGGGCGCCGTGCTGGGTGTGACCAAAATCAAGATGCCCAATGTGTTCAAGGGCGCTATCCTGGGTGTGGCTATCGTGGTCGTGGCCATGATGCTCTCCATTGATGCCAAATTCTGGGGCGTGGTGGCCATGGGTGGCGGCGTTGTGATTCTGTTTTTCCTGCCATGGCTGGACAACAGCGCGGTCAAGTCCATCCGGTACCGGCCTGACTGGCATAAATATTTGTATGCGGTTTTTGTCATCGATTTCCTGGTGCTGGGCTACTTGGGCATGCAACCGCCTTCCGCTATTGGCGGTCGTGTTTCGCAAGCGGGAACCTTGTTCTACTTTGGCTTTTTCCTGTTAATGCCTTGGTGGAGTCGTATCGGAAAATCCAAGCCGGTGCCAGATCGTGTCACCTTCACGGCGCATTGAACTGGAAAGAAATTATGAAAACAATGGGTTTCACTAAAAAAGTCATTTTTGGTTTGATGGTGGCATTTGGCGTGACGCTGGGTGCACAGGCAAATGTCGGCGGCTTGGCCTGGGACAAGGCCCCCAGCAAGACCAATGACATGGCTGCGCTGCAAAATGGCGCCAAACTGTTCGTCAACTATTGCCTGAATTGCCATTCGGCAGCGTTCATGCGCTACAACCGCCTGCAAGACATTGGGTTGACGTCGGCGCAGATTAAGGACAACCTGTTGGTGACCAATGCCAAGATTGGGGACACCATGAAGGCTGCCATCGATCCGCAGCAGGCCAAGGCTTGGTTCGGCGTCAATCCGCCCGATCTCACTGTGATTGCCCGTTCGCGCGCTGGCGCTGGCGGGACGGGTGCTGACTACCTATACACCTACCTGCGGACTTTTTATAAAGACGAAACCAAGCCGACCGGCTGGAACAATCTGCTGTTTCCGAATGTGGCGATGCCGCATGTTTTGTGGGAACTCCAAGGTGAGCGTCGCCCGGTCTATGATGAAATCGAGGAGCATGGTTCCAAGATTCATGTCCTTAAGGGCTGGGAACAGCTCAAGCCCGGTAGCATGACGCCGCTGCAGTACGATCAGGCAATGGGCGATTTGGTGGGCTATTTGCAGTGGATGGGCGAGCCGGTTCAAAACACGCGTGTGCGCATAGGTGTCTGGGTTTTGCTGTTCCTCGCTGTTTTTACATTCTTCGCCTGGCGACTGAATGCCGCCTACTGGAAAGACGTCAAGTAGCACAAACAAACGGCTTGGGTTTCGCTCGATAAGCGTGACTCAAGCTTTTCAGAGTGGGTTTGCATCTAGCATCCCACTCTTTTTGATTTTTAGGAGCCCTGCCATGATGGTGTTGTATTCAGGTACTACCTGCCCGTTTTCCCACCGTTGCCGATTTGTCCTGTTCGAAAAAGGCATGGACTTTGAAATTCGCGACGTGGATCTGTACAACAAGCCTGAAGACATCAATGTGATGAATCCGTACGGTCAAGTGCCGATCTTGGTGGAGCGCGATTTGATTCTGTATGAATCAAACATCATCAATGAATACATTGATGAACGCTTTCCTCATCCACAGCTGATGCCCGGAGATCCAGTTGACCGGGCCCGTGTTCGCCTGTTCCTGCTCAATTTCGAGAAGGAGTTGTTTGTGCACGTATCTACGCTCGAATCCCGTGCTGCCAAGAGCAACGAAAAGGTGCTGGAAAAAGCCCGCGCCCACATTCGCGATCGCTTGACGCAACTTGCCCCTGTATTTCTGAAGAACAAGTACATGCTTGGCGATGGCTTCTCGATGCTTGATGTGGCGATCGCCCCCTTGTTGTGGCGCCTGGATTACTACGGCATTGATCTCAGCAAAAATGCAGCGCCATTGCTCAAGTATGCCGAGCGCATCTTTTCGCGTCCGGCCTACATTGAAGCGTTGACTCCTTCTGAGAAAGTGATGCGCAAGTAAGCGCTTTGCCAACGACCCATGATGGATGCTCCAGACGCCACTTCCACTCGTCCTTACCTGATCCGGGCTTTGTACGAGTGGTGTACGGATAACGGGTTCACACCTTATCTTGCCGTTGCGGTGGATGAGACTGTGCAGGTTCCCCGCGAGTATGTGAAAGACGGGGAGATCGTGCTCAACATCAGCTTTGATGCTACGAGTTCGCTCAAGTTGGGCAACGATTTCATCGAGTTCAAAGGTCGGTTTGCCGGCACTGCCCGTGACATCATGGTGCCGATCAACCAGGTCATTGCCATTTATGCACGAGAAAATGGGCAAGGTATGGCTTTTCCCTTGGGACCACCCGGCGGCGTCAAAATAACTGCACCGTCCTCGACGAACCTGCTCTCTGTGCGGAATGACGATCAGGCCGCTGCGCCCGAGGTTAAGGTGGTCCCGTTGGCAAGCGTCGAATCGGGACGACGAAATAATGAACAAAATGAGGAGCCGGATCCGCCGCGACCGCCTGCGACGGGCCTGAGGCCTGCGCTGAAACGGGTGAAATAATCAGGCGCGCATCGCCGCTAAGCTCGAAGAGTCTAGTAGAATAAAAGACGTGCCGATTTAGCTCAGTTGGTAGAGCAACCGCCTTGTAAGCGGTAGGTCATCAGTTCGAATCCGATAATCGGCACCATCTATATTTCTTCGCTGACGTAAATCACTGATCACGTTTGATTTGAACCTTCAGCCGAATTGAGTTAACCTCCCATCCCTTGGTCCGCAAATGAGATTCCAGCGCAGGCAGAATCTGGCGAATCTTCGCTGCGGCCGCGTTATTGTCCAAAATCAGACACCACACTGGGCCTTCAATGGGCCCAGCTTTGATCGCGGTTCGCAAGGATCCGGGAATAAGGGATTCAATCGCCTTGAGTCGTGCCGCAGAGTCACGGGTGAGTTCTATCAACCTGCCCAGTGTGGGTGAGTCCTGACTGGCTTGCAGCAGCGTGACTGAATTTTGACGGCGGTTCATGAGCGAGCTGTTGAGGGAATATCTGAATGCAATTGATTATCACGGATGCATGGCTCGCGAAAAGCCGGGCCATTCACCTCAGCGGCACGAAGCTGGTTTTGACCACATTGCTGATGTCGTTCTCTTTAATGCTGGTGGCCGCAGCGTTGTACCACTGGGTGTTCCTGAAGGGGGCTAGGGAGGGCTGGCCAGTGGTGGGCACACTGGTTAGACTGGTTGTCAAGGATGAGTTTGAGCAGCGCGATCGCTATATGCGCGAAAACCTTGACGTCTTGGCGCGCAAGTTGGGCGAAATGCAGGCAAAAATGACGCAGCTCGAATCTTTGGGTGAGCGTGTTTCTGGATTGGCCGGGGTCAACCCTAACGACATCAAGGCAAAGCCTGGTCAAGGTGGTGCGCTGATTTCGGGTCGCTCTTTGTCCATGGAACAACTCCTGGCCACAATGGCAGACCTTGATGGCTTGACGGATCAACGCACCGACTTGATGACCTTGATGGAGTCCCGTCTGTTCGATCAGAAAATTCGCAACATGATGGTTCCCACGCAGCAACCGGTTTCACCGGCCAACCTGGGATCCCTGTTCGGTTGGCGAATCGATCCGATCACGGGGCAGTCCGCGCTTCATACCGGATTGGATTTCTCGGCCGAGCAGGGCGCGACTATATTGGCGGCCGCTGGTGGCGTTGTGGTGGCGCAGGAGTTTCATCCTGCGTATGGGAACATGATCGAAATCGATCACGGTAATGAGCTGATCACGCGTTATGCCCATGCGTCAAAAACACTTGTCAGGCGAGGTGATTTGATCAAGCGGGGGCAAAAAATTGCCGAGGTCGGAACCACTGGACGTTCCACCGGAGCGCATCTGCACTTTGAAGTGTTGGTGCAGGGAGTTCCGCAAGATCCGGAGAAGTTTTTGGCGGCTGCCCGCAAGCTCCCATTTCAACAATCGGTCAGGCATGCTATCCCAACCCATATCGCAGCTTTGGGTCAGAGTAAACCGCTCGAAAATCGCTTGCCCGGGCAAAGGTAAAATCACGTGTTTGGTTATTTCTCCACGCAGCGCATTCCGTTCCAACGGTTGCATTTCGCGATAGTGACCCCATTTCATCCAGATTAGAAAAAGGATTGAGCTGTCCTGTCGGCCCATGTGGGCTGGCTGGTCCGTCTTGCATTCATGGCCACCAATATCCTCACCAAAATTTTCGGCAGTCGCAATGACCGCTTGCTCAAACAGTTTCGCACCAGCGTGGTTCGCATCAATGCGATGGAAGCCGAGCTTGAGAATCTCTCCGATGACGCATTGCGTGGCAAGACGCAGGAGTTCATGGCTCGGGTCGCCAAGGGAGAAACTCTGGACGCCCTGTTGCCGGAGGCCTTTGCTGTGGTGCGAGAGGGCTCCAAGCGTGCGATGAAGATGCGCCATTTTGACGTTCAGTTGCTGGGCGGCATGTCACTGCACAACGGCAAGATTTCTGAAATGGGAACGGGTGAGGGCAAGACGCTGACCGCCACGTTGCCGGTGTACCTCAATGCGCTGACCGGCAAAGGTGTTCACGTTGTCACGGTGAATGACTACCTGGCCAATCGCGACGCGCAGTGGATGGGCAAGCTCTACAATTTTCTGGGTTTGACGGTCGGCATCAATTTGCCAAACATGGCGCGCGAAGAAAAGCAGGCGGCTTACCGGGCCGACATTACCTACGGCACCAATAACGAATTCGGTTTTGATTACCTGCGTGACAACATGGTCTACGAGGCGGGCGACCGTGTCCAGCGCGGCCTGAACTACGCCATTGTTGACGAAGTCGATTCCATTCTGATTGATGAAGCGCGCACGCCCCTCATCATCAGCGGGCAGGCAGAAGATCACACAGACCTCTACCTTGCGATCAATAAAGTGGTTCCCTCGCTGCACCGACAGGAAGGCGAGGAAGATCCGCGAACCGGCGAAGGGATTACCAAACCGGGTGACTTTACGCTGGACGAGAAGAGTCGGCAGGTCTTCTTGACTGAACAGGGCCATGAGAGTGCTGAGCGCATTCTTTTCGACTTGGGGCTGATTCCCGAGGGTGCAACGCTTTACGACCCGGCCAATATCACGCTCATGCATCACCTGTATGCGGCCCTGCGTGCCAACCACCTCTATCATCGCGACCAGCACTACGTGGTGCAGGACGGCGAGATTGTGATTGTGGATGAATTCACGGGGCGCTTGATGTCAGGTCGTCGCTGGAGCGAGGGCTTGCATCAGGCGGTTGAGGCCAAAGAGGGTGTGGCGATCCAGCCTGAAAACCAGACGATGGCGTCGATCACCTTCCAGAACTATTTCCGTCTGTACGGCAAATTGGCAGGTATGACGGGCACGGCTGATACCGAAGCCTATGAGTTCCAGGAAATTTACGGATTGGAAACGGTGGTGATGCCACCCAACCGGCCCAGCAAGCGCGAAGATCAACTGGACCGCGTCTACAAGACAACGCGTGAGAAATACGAAGCAGCGATCAAGGATATTCGCGAGTGTTATGAACGGGGCCAGCCCGTGCTGGTTGGAACAACCTCCATCGAAAATTCGGAAATCATTGCGCAGCTTCTGGAAAAAGAGAAGTTGCCGCACCAGGTGCTGAACGCCAAGCAGCATGCGCGCGAAGCCGACATTGTGGCCCAAGCGGGCAGCCCCAAAATGATTACCATCGCCACCAATATGGCGGGGCGTGGAACGGATATCGTGCTGGGCGGCAACATCAGTCAGGCCGTGGAGGCTGTGGAGGCGGACGAATCACTGGACGCTGCGCAAAAGCAGAAACAAATCGAGGCCATTCGCGCGCAGTGGGCAATCGTCCACGAGCAGGTCAAGGCCCTGGGCGGTTTGCGCATCATCGCCACCGAGCGGCACGAGTCGCGCCGGATCGATAACCAGTTGCGTGGCCGCTCCGGTCGCCAAGGCGATCCTGGTTCCTCGCGCTTCTACTTGAGTCTCGATGATTCCCTCATGCGCATTTTTGCGGGTGATCGGGTCAAGGCCATCATGGATCGACTCAAAATGCCGGATGGTGAAGCCATCGAAGCGGGCATCGTAACGCGCAGTATCGAGAGCGCCCAGCGCAAGGTAGAAGCCCGCAATTTCGACATGCGCAAGCAGCTGCTTGAGTACGACGATGTGTCCAACGATCAGCGCAAGGTGATCTACCAGCAGCGCAATGAAATCCTGGATGCGAAGGACTTGTCGGCGCAGATCACGTCCTTGCGGGAAGGCTGTTTCAATGATTTGGTACGCGAATATGTGCCTGCCGAATCGGTTGAGGAGCAGTGGAATATCACGAGGCTGGAAAAAGTTTTATCCGATGAGTGGCAAATAAGCCTGCCATTGCAGCAGCAGGTGAGCGCGGCCAGTGCCATTACCGACGAGGATCTTCTGGAAATCGTGCGCAACGAAGCCAACAAGGTATTCGACGCCAAGGTGGAGCAGGTCGGCGGTGAAAATTTCACCCAGTTCGAGCGCATGGTGTTGCTGCAGAGTATCGACACCCATTGGCGCGAACATCTGAGTTCACTTGATTATTTGCGTCAAGGCATCCATCTGCGTGGTTACGCCCAGAAGCAGCCCAAACAGGAATATAAGCGCGAAGCCTTTGAGTTGTTCGGGCAGTTGCTTGACTCTGTAAAAAATGATGTCACCAAGGTCCTCATGACCGTCAAGATCCAATCCAATGAGCAACTGGAGCAGGTGGCTGATGAGATTGAGTATCGCGGTGAAAGCATTGCTAACGTGACCTACACGGCGCCTACTGAAACCGGCGAAGTTGAAACCACGGTCGATGAAGAGACCGTCAATAAGAAATCGCTCGCCATGGCGGGGGCCGTACCCCGCGTGGGTCGCAATGAGCTGTGTCCTTGTGGCAGTGGCCATAAATACAAGCACTGCCACGGCAAGTTGGCCTAAGTCGCCTAGCCGCCAAAGCATCGGGCCTTGGATTTTTTCCAAGGCCCGATTGCTTTTGTGGGATGAATTTTTTGGATAATCTGCTAATTCTCTGAAGGAAAAATATGTCCGTTAACTTGCCCGCCCCCGATCTGAAAGAGTTGTATCCCGTCTCGGGTGTGCGTATAGGCGTGACTGAAGCCGGTGTGCGTAAGGCCAATCGTAAAGACCTGACGGTCGTATTGATCGACAAAGGGGCTTCGGTATCGGGTGTTTTCACCCAGAACCGGTTTTGTGCGGCGCCGGTGCAGATATGCCGTGAACATCTCGCCAGCGGGGCCGGGGTCAGGGCCATGCTCATCAATACCGGCAACGCCAATGCAGGTACCGGCGAAGACGGACGGATTCGTGCCCTCAGTACGTGTGCGGCACTGGCCCGCGAACTCGGCATTTCTCCAGAGGAAGTGTTGCCGTTTTCCACCGGCGTCATCATGGAGTCCTTGCCCAGTGAGCGAATCGAGGCCGGGCTTGAGGGCGCTCTGGCGGATGCACGCGAAGATAACTGGTTGCGTGCTGCCGAAGGCATCATGACCACTGATACGGTGGCCAAGGCCTTTGGCGCGCAGGTGACGATTGGTGGCGCCTTGGTGAGCATCACGGGCATCAGCAAGGGGGCTGGCATGATTCGGCCCAATATGGCGACCATGTTGGGGTTTATGGCGACCGACGCCTGTGTCAGGCCGGGGTTGATGCATCAGTTGGCGACGGAACTGGCGGAAGGTTCATTCAACCGGGTGACGGTGGATGGCGACACGTCTACCAACGACTCATTCGTGGTCATTGCCACCAACAAAGCGGCGCACACGCCTATTGATTCGCTGGACACCGCGGACGGGCGAGCACTCAAGGCGGCCATGCTGGACGTTGCAAGAAAACTGGCGCAAGCTATTGTGCGTGATGGGGAGGGTGCTACTAAATTTATAACAATCAAGGTGGAGGGCGGAAAGACACAAGTGGAGTGTCGCCAGGTGGCTTATGCCATCGCCCATTCACCCTTGGTGAAGACGGCCTTCTTTGCCAGCGACCCCAACCTGGGGCGGATACTGGCGGCAGTAGGATACGCTGGCATCGCTGATCTGGATCAGGTTGGTATTGACTTGTTTCTTGATGACGTGCATGTGGTGGTTCACGGTGGTCGCAACCCCTTGTACCGCGAGGAAGATGGTCAGCGGGTCATGCAACAAAGTGAGATCACGGTACGTGTTGTCTTGGGACGGGGCGATGCGGTGGACACGGTCTGGACGTGCGATCTCAGCCATGACTACGTCACGATCAACGCGGACTACCGCTCATGAACGAGAAGTTTGAACATTTGTTGCTGCGTGCCGAGCAACTCATCAGCCGCATTGAATCGGTTTTGCCCCAAGCGCTTTCTCAACCCGACTGGACGGCGTCTGTGGCCTACCGCTATCGCAAGCGAAGCTCAGGCCATGGTGCGCTGGAGCCGGTGCGCCATGTGGGCGTCATGCATTTGTCGGATTTGAAGAAAATTGAGCCGCAAAAGGAAAAGATCCAGCTCAACACCCTGCAGTTTGTCAACGGCAAACCTGCCAATAACGTGTTGCTGACCGGCGCCCGGGGTACCGGCAAGTCTTCGCTGATCAAAGCCTGTCTGCATGAATACGCCGGGCGGGGACTACGGCTGATTGAGGTGGACAAGGCTGATTTGATTGACCTTCCCGATATTGTGGACGTGGTGTCTGAACGTTCCGAGAAATTCATTGTGTTTTGCGATGACCTGAGCTTTGAAGACGGCGAGCCGGGCTACAAGGCCCTCAAGTCCATTCTGGACGGCTCGGTGGCAGCGACAACGCCTAATGTGCTGATTTACGCCACCAGCAACCGGCGGCATTTGTTGCCGGAGTACATGAAGGAAAACCTCAGCTACACGCATACAGACGACGGCGAGGTTCACCCCGGCGAGGTGGTGGAGGAAAAAATTTCGCTGTCCGAACGCTTTGGTTTGTGGGTCAGCTTTTACCCCTTCACCCAGAATGAGTACCTCACCATCGTGGCGCAATGGTTGTCCTCGTTCGGTGTGGTTTCAACGGCGATTGAAGCGGCAAGGCCGGAAGCCCTGGTGTGGGCTTTGGAGCGGGGTTCACGCAGCGGCCGGGTGGCCTACCAGTTTGCGCGTGACTATGCTGGCAAACATGCCGCAAGCACATGAGCACGCCGACACTGGTGGCTGACGCCGGACTTCCGCGCGAAGGTGGCGCTGATCGTGCGGTCGTTGATGTCGCGGTAGGTGTTCTGATTCGACCGAATGGCGACTTCTTGCTGACCTCCAGACCGACGGGGAAGGTTTATGAAGGGTACTGGGAGTTTCCCGGTGGCAAGCTGGAGCCGGGTGAAACGGTGGCGCGGGCCTTGCTGCGTGAGTTGCATGAAGAGCTCGGCATCACGATCGACCATGCCACGCCATGGAAAGTTGAAGTGGTGGATTATCCCCATGCGCTGGTTCGCTTGAACTTCTGCAAGGTCTTTAGCTGGACGGGTGACCTGCAAATGCGGGAAGCACAGGCGTTTTCCTGGCAACAACTCCCCGTGCAGGTGGTGCCGGTGTTACCAGGTACGGTGCCAGTTCTGCAATGGCTTGCAGAGGAGCGGGGTTTTCAGGGCGCTACTTATTTAATAGCTTGATACGCATATAAATAAAGGGCTGGAGCCCATATTTATATAAATCAAAGGCTATTGTTCGTCGTCAGTGAGTTGATCTTCTGGCAAGCCCGTGGCGGGCATACGGAAGTCTTCACTGGCCCAGGCACCCAGATCGATATTTTTGCAGCGCTCGCCACAAAAAGGGCGGAATGGGTTGGACGGCGCGTAAACACTGTCTCCACCGCAGGTAGGACAAGTGACCAGTTTGGGCAGATCTGGAGAGGCCTTATCTTGAAGTTTCATGAGCACAAGGTCAATTCAAAAGCAGCATCTTCACCGCAGGCATGGAGTCTGTCATCCTCTCCATGACGCATGAGTCGGATGGATACCATCAGTCGATTGCCACTGATTTCCGGTATCAGCTTCAGTGAGGAGTCCAGTGCCAGGCGCAACAGTTGAAAGGTTCTCCCCTGGGGAAGATTTTGCTGAAATTGCCCTGCGTTGGCCATCACCTTTTGCGGCGCACCGGAATCCCGCAGCAATTTGAGCAATACGTAAATCGAGTCAGCAAGAGGCGCTAACGTGGACGCCCAACGCTGCAGATCAGTTCGGCGTTGCACGCTTGTTTCGTGCTGCCACGCATAGTAGGCCGGGAGGTCGAACTCGCAGGTTCCACCTGGAATCCCGACCCGGCTCCGTATACTCATAAGCCAGTCATTCTCGGTCAGCGATTGACCCGCTTTCCCAGGCAGACTGCTCAAGGCCATGAAACAACGGTCCAATTTCCCGATCACGTTATCAAGAACGCTTTCGGCAATGGCTGGATTGCCCCGGTATCCGTCCAGAATGTGTTTTTGTTTATCCAGGTCTTTGAGTACGTCGGACTTGAGGTCGGCACGCGCGCCGACATCCATGATCTCGAAGAGCGTGGTCAGCGCGTAGTGGTGATCCAGCGCAGGGTCACGTGCGACAAGCTCTGTCAAGCGAAGAAACAGGTGTTCCAGTCGCAAATAGGTGCGGATTCGCTCGTTAAAGGGGTATTCGTAAAGGATCACGCTTGTTTTTTTCAGTAGGCCGGATGCTACTTGAATGATAGCCCGAAGCGATGCGATATTTGACGTACCTCGCCAGCTAGTTCTGTAAGTGACAGATCGATGTTACAAATGACCGTGTCAGCCGCGCACAGACGCCGTTCTCGTCCGACTTGGGATGAGATGATTTTCTCGATGGCGTCGCGCGTCAAATTGCTGCGCGCCATCACCCGGCTGATCTGGATTTCTGGCGTGCAATCCACCACCAAAACGTGATCCAGCTTTTGCCGCCAGACGGACGATTCAACCAGCAGGGGAATGTCGAAAACGACGCAAGCGCGCCCTTCACCTGCCGCAGACGAAGCTTGCCTTTGAGCTTCCAGCCCCACCAGAGGGTGAATGATGGACTCCAACCGTTTGCGCGCTGTTGCGTCGGTGAAGGCGAGAGCCCGCATTCTTTCCCGGTCCAGCGCGCCGGCGGATGTAATGAACTTCTGACCAAAAGTGGCCGCAATCGATGGCATGGCCAGACCTCCCACCGCCGTCAGATCGCGGGCAATGGCATCGGTATCCACTATGGCGGCGCCCAATTCGGCCAGAGATCGGGCAACGGTACTCTTGCCGCTGCCAATACCGCCGGTGAGTCCAAGCCGGACAATAGGCGCCACGGCTTTACAGCCCAAAGAGGCCGAGAATTGCACCAGGGCCAAAAATCATCGCCGTCAGACCGGAGCCCGCCAGAAACGGACCAAAAGGCACATAACCACCTTCGCGTAAGCCGCTGGAAAACTTCATGGCAATCCCCACAATGGCCCCAATGACCGAAGCCATCAGAATGATCGGCACCAGCGCCTGCCAGCCAAACCAAGCCCCCAGGGCAGCAAAAAGCTTGAAATCACCGAAACCCATGCCCTCCTTGCCGGTGATCAGCTTGAAAGCCCAATAGATCAACCACAAGGACATATAGCCTGCTACCGCGCCCCAGACAGCGGCTGACAGGGAGACTGGGGTCCATTGAAGGGTGGCTGCGATCAGGCCGCTCCACAGCAAGGGCAAGGTGATGTCATCTGGTAAAAGCGTGGTGTCCCAGTCGATTAAAGCCAGCGCCAAAATAGATGCGCTAAAGCCGCTCCAGAGCAGGGCGGTAGGGCTTGCCCCCCATTTCCAGGCGCAATAGAAAAATAGGGCGCCTGTTGCCAGTTCCACCATGGGGTAGCGCAGGCTGATGGGCGTTTTGCAGGCTGAGCATTTTCCCCGCAAGAACAGGTAGCTCACAACAGGAATGTTTTCATACCACCGGATTTGATGGCCGCACTGTTGGCATCGGGAGCGCGGCACACTCAAGTTAAATTTCTCTGCCGAAGGAGATTCAGCGCCCGACAACTCAGCACACTCGGCTTTCCACTGTGCTTCAAGCATCAGGGGTAGCCGGTAAACCACGACATTGAGAAAACTGCCGATCAACAAGCCCAGAACGCAGAAAGCGGTGACGTCAAACCATGGTGAAACCTGCATCAGACAACCTGCCCCAGTTTGAAAATTGGCAGGTACATCGCCACCACAATGCCGCCAATCACCGTACCCAGAATAACGATGATGATGGGCTCCATCAGGCTGGAGATGCCCGCCACCATGTCGTCGACCTCTGCTTCGTAAAAATCAGCGGCCTTGCCGAGCATGTGATCAATCGAGCCCGATTCCTCGCCAATGGAGCACATTTGCAGGACCATGGATGGGAAGAGATTGGTATTGGTCATGGCAACCGTCAAGGCGGTACCGGTCGATACCTCTTGCTGAATCTTCTTGGTGGCAATTTCGTAGACGGAATTACCTGCGGCGCCGCCTACAGAATCAAGCGCTTCCACCAATGGCACACCCGCTGCGAACATGGTTGACAAGGTTCGTGTCCAGCGCGCAATACATGATTTATCGACCAGCGTGCCAAAAATCGGCATCTTGAGCATGATGCGGTCCATGACATGCTGCATTTTTTCGTTGCGTTTCCACGCCTGCATGAAAAAGTAAAAACCACCGCCGAGGCCACCAAAAATCAACCACCAATAGTTGACAAAAATTTCGCTGATGGCGATCACGGCAAGGGTCGGTGCTGGGAGGTCGGCGCCAAAATTCGAGAAAACTTCCTTGAAGGCAGGCACTACAAAAATCATGATGACGGCCGTGACAACAAACGCCACGATCAAGACCGAGATCGGGTACATCAGGGCTGACTTGATTTTTGACTTGATGGCTTCAGTCTTTTCCATGTAAACCGCAAGCCGGTCCAACAACTGGTCCAAAATGCCCGCGGATTCACCGGCTTCAATCAGGTTGCAGTAGAGGTTGTCAAAATATAGCGGGTACTTGCGAAATGCTGCGCTCAGTGATGTTCCCGTTTCGACATCGGTACGGATATCGTTGAGCAACTTGGTCACGCTTGCGTTGGGGTTTCCCCGTCCCACGATGTCAAACGCCTGCAACAGGGGAACGCCTGCTTTCATCATGGTGGCAAGTTGGCGCGTAAAAATGGCAAGATCTTTGGGCTTGATGGATTTGCCCATGCCCATTCTGCGTTTTTTGATCTTCGTCGGCATCACCCCCTGGCGACGCAGGGCCGCCTGGACCTGGTTCTCGCCCGCCGCTCTTGTTTCTCCACGTACCTGTTTACCGTTGCGGTCCTTGCCCTGCCATTCGAAGACAAACTCTTTGGCGCCTTTTAATTTTGCGGTTGCCATATGCTTTCCTGGATTGATGGTTTATTCGTTCGTCACGGCCAGCACTTCTTCCAGCGAAGTTAAACCCAATTTGGCTTTATGCAGGCCGGCTTGCCTGAGCGTGCGAACACCTTCGCGCTTGGCTTGTTCGGCGATCTCCATGGCGTTACCGTCGCGCAGGATGATGCGCTGGATTTCTTCGCTGATGGGCATAACTTGGTAGAGGCCCACGCGCCCTTTGTAGCCGTTGTTACACATGGAGCAACCGACGGCACGATAAGAGACCCAGGAATCCTTGAGTTCATCGTCGTTGTAGCCGGCATCGATCAGCACTTTCTTGGTGATGTCGATTGGGGTTTTGCAGTTCGGGCAAAGACGACGCGCCAAGCGCTGCGCCGTAATGAGGATTACGCTGGAGGCGATGTTAAATGGCGCAATGCCCATATTACGCATGCGCGTCAATGTGGTTGGTGCGTCGTTGGTGTGAAGTGTGGAGAGCACCAGGTGACCAGTCTGTGCCGCCTTGATGGAGATATCGGCCGTTTCAAGATCCCGGACTTCTCCCACCATGATGATGTCCGGGTCCTGGCGCAGGAATGATTTGAGCGCCACTGCAAAAGTAAGTCCTGCCTTTTCATTGACATTGACCTGATTGACGCCCGGTAAATTGATCTCGCAAGGATCTTCGGCCGTGGCAATGTTGACCCCTGGTTTGTTCAACATGTTCAGGCATGTGTACAAGGAGACCGTTTTGCCTGAGCCGGTGGGCCCTGTGACCAGTATCATGCCGTACGGCCGGCCAATGGCTTGCACCAGCCGTTCCTTTTCTTCCGGTTCGTAGCCCAAGGCATCAATACCCAGTCTGGCGCTGCTCGGGTCGAGTATGCGGATCACAATTTTTTCGCCAAATAGGGTAGGCAAGGTGCTGACCCGAAAGTCGATTACCCGGTCCGGCCCAATCTTCAGTTTCATCTTGCCGTCTTGGGGGACCCGTTTTTCCGAGATGTCCATTCTCGAAATAACCTTGATGCGCGAGGCCAGCTTGTCTTTGATGGCTATGGGAGGAGACGCGATTTCCCTGAGTTCTCCGTCAATCCGGAATCGGACGCGGTAATTGTGTTCATACGGTTCAAAGTGCAGATCGGAGGCGCGCATGCTGAAGGCATCCAGCAGCATTTTGTGCAGGAACTTGACTACCGGCGCATCTTCAACTTCTGAAACCGTGGCGTCGGAGCTGTCCGTGACGGCCTCTGCCATCGACTCATCGAACTCGAACTCGCTGCCAATGATGTGCTCCATCGTTTCCGATGCCGTCGCCACGTTGGCGGTGACCAGTTTCAGCAGCTTGTCGTATTCGGCAATGACCCAGTCAACCCCCATTTGGGTAGCAAACTTGATCTTTTCAGCCGCTTGTTGATCGGAAGGATCGGCCGTGGCAACAATCAGCCGGTTATTGCGTTTGCTCAAGACGACAACGCGATAGTCAACGCAAATTTTGCTGTCCAGAAGGCCTTTGGGGAGGCGTTGCGGATCGATGGCATCGAGATCCACCAACGGTGCCCCGAACGCGGAAGACATGGTGTGCGCCAGGTCAGACGCTGAAACCACCCCCGACCCGGTCAGTTCGGCGATAAAGCTGGTGCGACTACTTTTGGCTTTGCTGTAGATATCTTCCGCTGATTTTTGCCCTAGTTTTCCTGCCAGAACAAGGGCACGGCCCAATCCCGGAAGCGCAGTGCTGGGGGATTCAGATTGAGTGGTATCGACTGCGGCCATAGGCCAAGAATGTACTACGTCGGGAGGGGCCTTATCGAATCATCATCGATTGCTAGTCGATAAAAATTTAAAGGTGCAGCGTCCGGCTGCAAGGACGTTGTTTGAGAAGGGATAATTTATGGTCGGAATGAGAGGATTCGAACCTCCGACCCCTTCGTCCCGAACGAAGTGCGCTACCAGGCTGCGCCACATTCCGATATTTCTGTCGCCCGTCGCACGCAGTGTCAATACTGGCGCTCAAGCAGCTGAGTTGACAATTGTATCAAACACTCGGTATGCGGCCCCGCCGGAAGTCGTCCGGCGGCGGCGCTGGCTCGTTGCGCCTCCTGCATCGCCGCCAGGCGAGCAACGTCCAGTGCACCCGTTGTTTTCACGATGTTGACTACTTGATCCAGCATTGATACATCTCCGGTCTCAATCGCTTCTCGGATAACGGTCTTCTGGCCGGCAGTGCCTCGTTGCATCGCCGCAATCAGCGGCAGCGTGGTTTTGCCTTCGCGCAAGTCGTCGCCCAGATTTTTTCCCATGACATCGGCATCGCCCGTGTAGTCAAGCAGATCATCAATGACCTGGAAGGCGGTGCCGAGTGCCTGGCCATAAACGGCGCAAGCGTCTTCCATCTCGGGTGAGCTGCCAGCGAGAATCGCGCCAACCCTGGCGCTGGCTTCAAATAATTTTGCGGTTTTGGAGCGGATGACCTGAAGGTAACCTGCTTCGTCCAATGATGCGTTGTGCATGTTCATCAACTGCAACACTTCGCCTTCGGCGATGACGTTGGTGGCATCGGCAAGAACTTGCATCACGCGCATGTTTTGGGCGTCGACCATCATCTGAAAGGCCCGAGAATATAAGAAGTCGCCGACCAGCACACTGGCAGGGTTGCCGAAAGTTTCGTTGGCTGTGGGATTGCCCCGTCGCAAGGCAGAGTCGTCGACCACGTCGTCGTGCAACAGGGTCGCGGTGTGAATGAACTCCACGACTGCGGCCAAATTGAAGCGCTGTTCGCCACGATAGCCTAGTGCGCCGCTGGTCAGTAGCAGCAGGGCTGGCCTCAAACGCTTGCCTCCGGCTGCGATGATGTAACGCGACACTTGGCCGATCAGCGGCACTCCGGAGTTCAATCGCAGGGCAATGACTTGATCGACCTCACGCATATCGTGCGTGATGATCGACATGGAAGAAGCGGGGCTGGATGGAATAACTTGCAAGACAAATGACCAGTTGTATGCGCGGATTATAGAAAGCTGAATGCACTCAAACCTGATCGGAATGGCCTCGATTGCTGTTTATACAACGCTGCGCTATAATTTATGGCTCTGAGAAAATTCGTTCCCGGAGCTAAATTGAAGAGGTCAACATGTACGCGGTCATAAAAACCGGCGGCAAGCAATATCGGGTTGCAGCCGGCGAAAAAATTAAAGTAGAACAGATTGCTGCGGACGTAGGCCAAGAGATTGTGTTCAACGAGGTTCTGGCGGTCGGCAACGGCGCAGATCTGAAAGTGGGTACTCCCTTGGTGTCCGGCGCAACCGTGAGTGTCACAGTATTGGCTCACGGTAAGCACGACAAGGTCAGCATTTTTAAAATGCGTCGTCGTAAGCATTACCAGAAACGTCAAGGTCATCGTCAACAGTTCACTGAACTGCTGATTGGTGCGATTGTGGCTTAAGAGGTACGGGTCATGGCACAGAAAAAAGGCGGCGGCTCTACGCGAAACGGGCGCGATTCGAAGCCCAAAATGCTCGGTGTGAAGAAGTTCGGTGGTGAGTTGATCGGCGCAGGCGCCATCATTGTTCGCCAACGTGGTACCAAGTTCCATCCCGGAACCAATGTCGGCATCGGCAAGGATCACACGCTGTTTGCACTGGTAAACGGCAATGTATTGTTCACCACCAAAGGTGCATTGAACAAGCAGACGGTGAGCGTTATCTCGGCATAATTTGCAGGGAACTCCCAATTGAGACCCTGCGCGCTGCGCGGGGTTTTTCGTTTATAAAGCCTGATTCCGTTTTTAGTTCAATGCGAGATTAGGCAAACCGTCGCTGGCAGTGTTTCGACAAGGCCGGACGGGCCAACCACTTGGCGCATTGAAGTAGAAATGGAATGAAATCATGAAATTCGTTGATGAAGCCTATATTGACGTCTCTGCAGGAGACGGCGGCGCTGGCTGCGTCTCGTTTCGGCATGAAAAATACAAAGAGTTCGGGGGGCCTAATGGTGGCGACGGTGGTCGTGGTGGTCATGTATTTGCCGTAGCGGACCCCAATCTGAATACCCTTGTGGACTACCGTTTTTCCCGCCGGCATGACGCCAAGCGCGGCGAACATGGTATGGGCTCTGACATGTTCGGGGCTGCGGGTGATGACATCATCCTGAAGATGCCAGTGGGCACCATCATCTCGGATGCTGAAACCGGCGAAGTATTGTTCGAGTTGATTACACCCGGTGAGGTCATCACCATTGCCAAAGGGGGCGACGGTGGTTTTGGCAATATGCGTTTCAAGAGCGCCATCAACCGCGCGCCGCGGCAAAAAACCCCGGGTTGGCCGGGTGAAAAGCGCGAACTCAAGCTTGAACTCAAGGTGTTGGCCGATGTCGGCTTGCTGGGCATGCCCAATGCGGGCAAATCCACGTTGATCTCCGCCATCTCCAATGCGCGTCCCCGTATCGCCGACTACCCGTTCACCACCTTGCACCCCAACTTGGGCGTCGTGCGGGTGGGGCCGGAGCAGAGCTTTGTGGTGGCGGATTTGCCGGGATTGATCGAAGGTGCATCCGAGGGCGCGGGCCTGGGCCATCTGTTCTTGCGCCATTTGCAGCGCACGCGGCTGTTGCTGCATGTCATAGACATGGCCCCTTTTGACGAGGCCGTTGATACCGTCGCGCAAGCCAAAGCGATTGTGAATGAGTTGAAGAAATACGATCCGGCGCTCTATAACAAGCCCCGTTGGCTGGTTCTCAACAAGCTGGACATGGTCCCGCTTGAACAGCGCGCAGCACTCGTGAAGGACTTTGTCAAACGCCTCAAGTTCAAAGGGCCGGTGTTTGAGATTTCGGCACTCACACGTGAAGGTTGTGAGTCCCTGATCAAAATCATCTACCAGCACGTGAAGGCACAACAAAAAGCCGAGCAGACGCCTGAGGTCATAGATCCGCGTTTTGCGGTGAATCCCGAATAAGGCGAGAGTGCTATTATTTATATAGCTATTTGCGCTTGACTGACGGGCGCTACAGGCCAAAATGACAATAGAAACAGCTTCGTTCGTGCTGCGTGATGCCCGGCGCATCGTCGTTAAAGTGGGCTCCAGCCTGGTGACCAATGAGGGGCGCGGGCTGGACGAGACGGCGATTGGCGAATGGTGCCGCCAGATGTCCCTTCTGGTGCGTGGTGGGCGCGAAGTCATCATGGTGTCCAGCGGTGCCATTGCCGAAGGTATGAAGCGCTTGGGCTGGACCAGTCGGCCGCACGAAATCCATGAACTGCAAGCCGCTGCTGCGGTCGGCCAGATGGGACTGGCACATGCATACGAGACCAACTTGCGTGAAAACGGCTTGGGCAGCGCGCAGGTGCTGCTGACCCACGCTGATCTGGCTGATCGGGAGCGCTATCTCAACGCGCGTTCCACCTTGCTGACTTTGCTCAAGCTGGGCGTTGTGCCGGTGATCAATGAAAACGATACGGTGGTGAATGACGAAATCAAGTTTGGTGACAACGACACATTGGGTGCGCTGGTGGCCAACTTGGTGGAAGCGGATGCCTTGGTCATCCTGACGGACCAAAAAGGGCTGTTCACGGCTGATCCACGCAAGGATACGTCGGCATCGTTTGTCCATGAAGCCAAGGCCGGTGACCCGGCGCTTGAGGCCATGGCCGGTGGCGCTGGATCGAGTCTGGGGCGCGGCGGCATGATTACCAAAATTCTGGCGGCCAAGCGGGCAGCCGGATCGGGTGCCTCCACCGTGATCGCCTGGGGGCGCGAGCCTGACGTTTTGGTCCGATTGACCGAAGGTGAGTCGATTGGCACATTGCTGGTTGCACAGACGCAGAAAACGCAGGCACGCAAACAGTGGATTGCCGATCATCTGCAACTGCGGGGCTCCGTCACAGTCGATGCCGGCGCCGTTGACAAGTTGCGTGATGACGGGAAAAGTCTATTGCCTATCGGCATGACGGCTGTGGACGGGGATTTTTCACGGGGTGATGTGATCGCGATCCGTGACGTCTTGGGTGCCGAGATGGCGCGCGGGCTGGCCAATTACGCCAGCGCCGAGGCACGGCTCATCTGCCGCAAGGCCTCCACCGAAATTGAGAAACTGTTGGGCTACGTGGCTGAGCCCGAAATGGTGCACCGGGACAACTTGGTTCTGACCCGGTAAGTTCCAAGTCGCACCAAGGCCTCACGCCAGTCCTTAACGGGACTGCGCGTGACCCGAGTTCTGCAGCGCGTGAACGATGGCCGTCGCCGAACTGGCTGACGTCGAGCGACCTTCACAAACCCCTTGCCGAGCGAGCGCCATGGCATGCTTTGATGGCAAGTTGTCGTCGAGTCCTTGCCATTGCGGATTTTGCACCGAAGACCATTGCCCGCTGGCGGTGTAACGGGCATAGGTCTTGAACTCCCCGGTGGCGCAGCGAATTCCCTCGTACATGGCATTGATCGACCCTGTTGCATTTGACGCGACCACCACATAACGGACGATGCCGTCAGGTGTAATGGTCAAGGTGGCCGGATCGACACCAAAGCGCAGGGAGACATATTTCGGCATCTCAATCGAAATCAGCCGGTCTTTGTTAAATGCCGGCGGCAGAGGTGTTTCGGTTTCCTTCCAATCAGGGTCCGTCACCACCTGCGCAGACGCACCCAGTGCCATCAGCATCAGGCCAAGCCAGAAAATTCTCTTTTTAAACTTCATTCGACTTCTCGGTCATGACCGGAAAAGAGCCGGTATGTGGATCCGGCTCGAATGAGCCGCCGGGTGGCAACTCGAAATTGGCACCTGGCAGGGCGTCAAACGCCCCATCCTGGTCGTGCGGGCGCATGCCTTGGCGCAGGAATCGGTTGCGGTGCTCGTTGCGCGGCAGGTAGCGCGCCAGTTCAGTCAGCGCCGTTTCGTAAACGCCGCGTTTGAACTCAACCACCGCATCCAGCGGCACCCAGTAATCATTCCAGCGCCAGGCGTCGAATTCGGGATGGTCCGTAGCACGCAGGTTCAAATCCCAGTCGTGACCCACCAGTTGAAGCAAGAACCAGATTTGTTTCTGGCCTTTGTAATGGCCGCGCGCATCGCGGCGAATGTATCTGTCCGGCACCTCGTAGCGCAACCAGTCTCGGGTGCGGGCCACAATGCGAATATGCTCACGATAGAGCCCGACTTCCTCGTGCAGTTCGCGCACCATGGCTTGCTCGGGGGTTTCACCCCGGTCAATGCCACCCTGCGGAAACTGCCATGAGTGTGTACGAATTCGCTTGCCCCAGAACACCTGGTTTTTCTGGTTGAGCAGGACGATGCCGACGTTGGGCCTAAAGCCGTCCCGGTCAAGCATAATCAAACCCCAATTTTTAAACTGTGTCCATTATGCACAGCACGCGCTGTGCAGCAAGGGGCGTAGCCCTCAGTTTCTTCCCGGATATCTGCCATGAAAGCCTCCCAATTCTTTATTTCCACCCTCAAGGAAGCGCCTGCGGACGCGGAGGTGGTCAGTCACAAGCTGATGATGCGTGCCGGCATGATCAAAAAGCTCGGCGCCGGCATCTACAGCCTCATGCCCATGGGCTTGCGCGTGGTGCGCAAAGTGGAGGCCATCGTGCGCGAAGAGATGAACCGGGCCGGTGCAGTGGAGCTGAGTATGCCGGTGGTGCAACCTGCCGAACTCTGGGCTGAGACCGGTCGGTTCGAGACCATGGGCCCCGAGATGCTGCGCATCAAGGACCGCCACGGTCGGGATTTCGTGGTCCAGCCGACGAGCGAAGAGGTGGTGACTGACATCGCACGCCAGGAGATCAAGAGCTACAAACAGCTGCCGAAAAACTTCTACCAGATCCAGACCAAGTTCCGTGACGAACGCCGGCCACGTTTTGGTCTGATGCGTGGCCGTGAATTCATCATGAAAGATGCCTACAGTTTTGACCGAGATCAAGCTTCAGCCAAGGCCAGCTACCAGGTGATGGCGCAGGCTTACCGCAAGATTTTCGATCGTTTTGGCTTGACCTACCGGGCCGTGGCGGCGGACAGCGGTGCGATTGGCGGCGACCTGAGCGAAGAATTCCAGGTGATTGCCGCCACCGGCGAAGATGCCATCGTGTATTGCCCCACCAGTGATTACGCAGCCAATATGGAAAAGGCGGAGGCGCTGGCACCTGCTGGACCACGACCCGCTCCGATGCAAGCCATGGTGAAAACTGCTACGCCGGGCAAAAGTACCTGTGCCGACGTGGCCGAGTTGTTGGACGTGCCGCTGCAAACAACGGTCAAGTCACTGGTACTGGCGACAGACACGCTCAGCAAAGAAGGCGAGATCGTCAAAACCCAGGTGTGGCTTCTCTTGCTGCGTGGCGATCACGACATGAATGAAGTCAAAGTGGGCAAGTTGGCGGGACTGGCCGATTCCCGTTTCGCCACGCTGGCCGAAATTGAAGATCATTTTGGTTGCAAGCCCGGCTACTTGGGTCCCATCGGCTTGCAGAAACCAGTCAATATCGTGGTCGACCGAGATGTGGCTGCCATGAGCGACTGGATTTGTGGCGCCAACGAGCCCGACTTCCACATCACTGGCGTCAACTGGGGGCGCGACCTGCCCGAACCCACACTCGTGGCCGATCTGCGCAATGTCGTGGCCGGCGACGCATCGCCCGACGGGCAAGGTGTGCTGGCGATTGAGCGTGGCATCGAGGTCGGCCATGTGTTTTACCTCGGCACCAAATACAGCCAGGCGATGAATGCCACTTTCCTGGACGTGAACGGCAAACCGAGTTTCATGGAAATGGGCTGTTACGGCATTGGTATCACCCGCCTGCCCGCAGCCGCGATTGAGCAAAACCACGACGAGCGCGGCATCATCTGGCCCGACGCGTTGGCGCCATTTACCGTTGTACTGTGTCCGATCAGCCCGGATCGTTTCCCCGATGTCAAAGTGGCGGCCGACAAGTTGTATGCTGATTTGATCGCTGCCGGTGTGGATGTGATTCTGGATGACCGGGGTGAGCGTCCCGGCGCAATGTTTGCCGATTGGGAACTGATTGGTGTGCCGCACCGCGTGACCCTGGGTGACCGGGGGCTGAAAGACGGACAGGTCGAATACCAGCATCGCCGCGATGCGGCGGCGACCAATGTGGCTGTGACAGAAATTTTCGGCCTGATCCAGTCCCGCCTGACAGCATGACCTTGCCGCTGGCGGCCACCCTGGTTTCCAGGCGAATCAGCCTGATATCCCTGATTTCAGGGATTGGCCTGCTATCAGCCCAAGAGCAGGCCGCCGCCGGGCGCCAGATGGAAGAGCCGCTGATGGACTCGGTGCGCACCGCCTTGAGTTCGGCCATTTCCAACCATGCACCGCCGGTGCCGGAGTTCTCCGATACCGAGTCCCGCCTCAAATATCTGCGCTGGCTGGGCGGCATGAGCGATCGTCTGCGCAAGAAGAAGCCGGAATGGAACGTGCGCAAGGAGTTTCTTCAAACCCTCTGGTACGAAAGCCGGCGCGCGGGCCTGGACCCGGCGATGGTGTTGGGGCTGGTGCAAGTGGAAAGCAATTTCCGCAAATTTGCCGTTTCTAGCGTGGGTGCCCGCGGTTACATGCAGATCATGCCGTTCTGGACGCGGGTGCTGGGCGATGGTGACGCCGGCAAACTGTTTCATATGCAGACCAATCTGCGTTTTGGCTGCGTGATCCTGCGCCACTACCTGGACCGTGAACGAGGCGATGTCTTCCTGGCGCTGGGACGCTACAACGGTTCGCGCGGCAGAGCCCCGTACCCGAACGCGGTGCTGGGCGCGAAAAGGCTGTGGGAATATCCCACGGCCTGAAGGCCAAGGCTTGGCCCTCCGTGAAGGGCCTTATTGCAGAAAACCGATCTGCCCTTTTTTGAGGCCCGCCTTGGGCAGGTCGGCCACGCCGATCTCATCGCGCCGTTCCAGCTGGGCGTTGCCAAAGCCGGTCATCAAGGCCCGGCGCATCTCCCGTGGCGCCATCTCGCACAACTGGTCAAGCACGTCGTCGTTCGGTTCGGGTGCAAAACGCGCGCCCCAGCCATGTTCGTTGCGAATGGTCTGGTACAGATTGCGGGCAATCTGGCGTGCTGCATCCTGGGATGGTGGCTCCACCACAAACACATTCATGCGGTTCAAAATCGGCTCCGGGATGGCGCGTTCGTCGTTGGCTGTGGTGATCCAGATCACCTGGCTGGCGTCAATGGCAACCTCGGCAAACTCGTCGGTAAAGCTCTGCGCCGTATCGTGCTCCAGCAGGCTGTACAAGGCGCCCAGCGGGTCGTACTGCGCGTCGGCGCTGGCCTTGTCAATCTCGTCCACCACGATCACCGGATTGGCATATTCGCCGTCCACCAGGGCCTCAAACACTTTGCCCGGTTTGGCCCCTTTCCATTGCGACGACGAGCCCGACAGCAGCCAGCCGGCCGTCATGGAACTCATGGGCACCAGACTCATGCCGGTGCCGAGCAGGTCGGCCAGCTTTTTGGCAAAGTGGGTTTTGCCAATACCGGGCGGGCCGAGCAACAAGATGGGCGTGACCTCCAGCCCGTCGCGGCAGTCCTGGGCCAGGGCGACATGGCGTTTGACGTCGTCCAGCACCTCAGTGAAGTTGGGCAGGGTGTGATACAGGCCCGCCATGTCGGGTACGCCCGAGGGTTTGACCTGAAAGCGCTGGGGCCCGCGTTCCAGCATGCGCTGGTAGGTGGCGCGCAGGCTGTCGTGCTCGTGGTCTTGCAGCTTGGCCAGCTTGCGCTCGACCTCGTCGGGCTGGAACACACGGCGCATTTGCGCCACCGGCAGGTGAAACGGTGAAGACTGGGGAACAAGACTGCGAGATTCCATGATGGACTCCTGAGTAGTAACTTTCCAAGCAACAACCACAACCCCATTCAAGCACAAGTTGTGCCTGCTATTAACGCAATTAGGGCACCAAAAAGTGACATTGTTCGGTTGAATAACAAAAAAGCCACCTCGCGGTGGCTTTTTTGTTGCATGCGTATCCAGTCACTGGCCTGCACACATGGAACCGGGATTGGCCCGGCGGCTACTTCAGGATTTGGCCGTCAAGGCCTGCTGCAACTCACCGTTTTCGTACATTTCCATCATGATGTCCGAGCCGCCAATGAACTCACCCTTGACGTAGAGCTGGGGGATTGTTGGCCACTGGCTGTAGTCCTTGATGCCGGCGCGAATTTCGTCATCTTCCAGCACATTGACGGTCTTCAGCGCCTTGGGGTCCACGCCACAGGCTTTCAAAATCTGGATGGCGCGGCCCGAAAAACCGCACTGGGGAAAACTGGCGTTGCCCTTCATGAAAAGGACCACTTCGTTGGATTTCACCAGTTCGTCAATGCGTTGTTGTGTGTCGCTCATGTCAATAGTCCTCGTAAATAGATGGCGCAATTATTTCACCTTCGCCCGCGCCGCGCCGCAGGTAACCCCGCACCGAGAAGGGATTGAAATTGATTGCTATTTTATATATAGCTTACTACGCTTATTCGATGGGGGCTAGAGGCCTATTTTGCATATAAAAGGTGAATCTTTCGCCCCTCTTGGGATTTTCCGCTCCATCCGGCAATGCGCGAAAATGGCAGCCTGACAATTACATTTGCAACTCAAGCACACCTATGAAGATCGAAAAAGACACCGCCGTCACCTTGCGCTACAAGGTGGCCGACACCTTGGGAAAAGTCCTGGAGGAAAGCCAGGAGCCCATGGTTTACCTGCATGGCGGCTACGACAACACCTTCCCCAAGGTTGAGGCTGCGCTGGAAGGCCAAATGCCGGGCTTCCAGACCACGCTGGAACTGCAGCCGCAGGATGCCTTCGGCCTGCGCGATGAGAGTCTGGTGCAGACCATTCCCAAGACCCAGTTCCCGCCCGGCGTGAAAGTGGGCGGGCAGCTGCAGGGCCAGGGCGAGGACGGGCATGCGCATGTGTTCACCGTGATGAAGATCAAGGGCGACACGGTCATGCTGGACGGCAACCACCCTTTGGCCGGCAAAGCCTTGCGTTTTGGCGTCACGGTCGTGTCGGTTCGCCCGGCGACCGAAGAGGAAATTGCGCACCGCCATGTGCACGGTGAGCATGGTCACCACCACTGAAGTTTGGTAACCCTGAGTCCGCGAGAAGGCTAGCGCGTGCGCAAGGCTGGCAGCAGGCGTTCCACGCTGTCGACGGACACCCGTTGGGCATCAGGAGCCAGCGGCGCCAGCATGTTGAAAGTCTCTGCGCTCAGCCGGCCGACCAGATGAACAAGCTCGCTGAAGCGCAGCCCCTGGCGCACCAGAAACGCCACATACGTGTGGCGCAGTGCGACCGGGGTGATGGATTGAGGGTGTTCTAGTTCGGCGTCATAGGCGCTGGAGGTCACGACAGAATGGATGTCCTCGGCGTCCAAAGCGCGATCCTTTGCCTTTAGAAACAAGGGTGTGTCCGGCGAGCCCGCGTGCCGGTGCGCCGTCAGTGCAAGCAATTGGGCTGGCAAGGGCAGCGCGCGGCTGGATTCTCCCGGCACCTGTAGCGTGTCTGTTGCGGTATCCACATGCTGGCGCCGCAAAGACACCACCTCATCGGCGCTCAAGCCGCACAGCAGGCAGGCCAGGATGGCCAGATTCTCGGGCGCCGCGGACGCCAGTAATTTTTCGACTTCGTCGGAGCGCAGCTCGCGCGGCAAGGGATTGCCCAAAAGTCGGGTGTCCTGACCGCCCGGCAGCGGCGGACTTGAAGCTGACCCTGCGCCAAGCGCTGGTCCGATGGGCTGGGCGATCGCCATCCACGGCTGGGGCAGGATCACAGTCGAGGGGCCAGGGGGCTGAATTTCCTTCCGGTTGAAAAATTCCACGAACCAGACCGCCAGAAAACCCAGCGCGAGGGAGGCGGCCAGGCTGATGCCGGCGTCGCGCCAGTACAAGGGGCGCCAAGCTCCATCGGGCGTCACCGCCGGTTCCACCACCAGAATGCGCGGCCGGCGTGCTGTTTCACTGGACTCCATGGCGAGCAGCTTCTTTTTGGCGTTCTGGCGCATTTCCTCCAGACCTTTCATCTCCTCCTGCATGCCCTGGTATTCACTAAAACGGCGGCTGAAGACCTGCACGCTCTGTTTGTCGTCCGCGAGTTGTTGTTGCAGGCGCTGGGTCGCGGCGCGCACGCTGGCGAGGTCTTCGCGCGCCTCGGCCAAGCCCATTTGCTGGCTTTTCTGCCGTTCGCCGTCCAGTTGCAGCTCCAGGTTGGAAATTCTGGTCTTGAGAGCCTTGGAAGGGGCGTCCATGTCCATGTACTGCGGGGTGAACTGGCGCTCCAGAGCGCGCCATTCTTCCCGGGCCTGGGACAGGCGAGCCTCGATATTGGCGACCGTGGGATTGTCTTTGGCCTGTGGCGTGCGTTTGCCTTCTGCGATGGCCTGTTCAATGGCCCGGACCCGGCCGGCGGCGATGGCTTCACGATCGGTGGCGGTGCTCAGGGATGTGCTCAGTCCTCGCAGCCGCGACAGGGTCTGGTTCTCGTCGCGCTCGCTGGACACGATGTTGGACTGCAATCTGTAGGCTTCCAGATTTTTTTTCTTCTCCGCCACGTTGGCTTCTATGACCTGAAGCGCTTGGCGGGTTTCAAGCAACTGGGCCTGGGAGGCTGCGTTGCCCGTTGCTGCCTGCTCGTCGCGGTAGGTTTCGATCAATGTATTGATCAGCCGCGCCACCAAAGCTTGCTCAGGACCCTGCGCCTGCAGCTGCACCATCTGCGTACCTTCAACCGGCGTTACCGTCAGCATGTTTTGCACCGTCATGATGGGATCGGCATCCAGACCCTTCAAATGGCCGAGTTCCTGCAGCTTCTTGACGACTTTTTCAAGTAGCGGGCGGCTGGTGAGTATCTGCACTTCACTTAGAAAGTCGGGTTTGGCATCCGGGACGGCGGGTGTGTCGCGGAGCGCCACCCGTTCGGCCGGTGTGACCAGCACCCGTGCATTGGCCATGAAGATGGGACTGCGCAGGAAGGTGTAACTCAGGCTCACCAGCAGGCACAGCACGAACACGCCGGAGAAAATAAATATCCGATGTCGCATCGCCCTGCTGCGTGGCGTGGGTTCGACATTCGCGTTGGCGTAACCAGCGTGCCGTGTTCCGAATTCATTCGGAAACACCCGCTGCAAGGGGACTGACTGATCGCTCATAGGCGTTGATTGGAGCGGATCATTCAGGCAGTCGAATTGAAAATGATCAATGCAAGCCGGAAGAAAGTTGTTACCAAATGCTGGATTGGCGCGACCACGCGCGCCAGTCAGACCTGCGGCAGGTGCCCACCGCTGCAGCGCTCAATGCCGCTCAAGTCATTCCGGGACTGGACGTCGCAGAAGCCGGCAGCCGTCAGCAAGCCACGTACTGCTGCGGCCTGGTCAAAACCATGCTCCAGCAGCAGCCAACCGCCCGGATGCAAATGGGCCGGGGCCTGGGTGATGATGCGGCGGATGTCATCCAGACCGTCCGGGCCGGACGCTAGCGCCTGCAGGGGTTCGTGGGTGAGGGCGCGCAGGTGCTGGTCTTGCGCGGCAATGTAGGGCGGGTTGGAGACGATGACCTGAAAACGCGCTTGCACGCCGTTCAGCCATGAACCCTGCAGGAACTGCACATCGAGATGGAGGCGTTGCGCGTTGGCGCGTGCGACCGCCAGCGCGTCCTCGCTGTAGTCGATGGCGCTCAGTTGCAGATCCGGCCGCGTTGCCTTGAGTGCCAGCGCAATGGCGCCGCTGCCGGTGCCGAGGTCGAGCACGCTCAAGTTGGGCGCCGCCGGGAGCACCGCCAGCGCCCACTCCACCAGTGTCTCGGTGTCGGGCCGGGGCACCAGCACCCGGGCGTCGACCCGCAGGTCCAGGCCAAAAAACTCCTTGTGACCGGTGATATAGGCCAGCGGTTCGCCTGCAGCGCGGCGCTGCACGTTGGCGTCAAACGCGGCTTGCACTGTTGGCCCCAGCATGTCGGTGTCGTGCGCGTGCAGCCAGGCGCGCTCATGGGCGTTCTTGCCGAGCGCGCGCAGCAAAAGCAGTTGCGCGTCCAGCCGGTCCAGCCCGCCGGCGATGGCGGCCGCGATAGCCTGCGACACGCACAGCGCTGGCTTTGCCGGTCTGTTCATTCTGATACCCCTGTTGTGTGCAGATGAGCACCTTTTGGCCGTATGCTGTCAGCCTGAACCAACCAAGGCTTAGGGGTCAACATGCACAGCGCACCAGTCAAGTACCTGATCGTGATCGACTCGGGGGGACCCATGGTGGCGCGGCTGTTCAATGCGGAGCGTGCCCCGGTGATGGACATGGACGCCTCGACCGAAGAGGTGGTGGCAACGATTGACGGCCTTATGCCGACGGCCAGCGCCGCTGACCCTGAATGGGACCGGGCGCTGGCGGGACACAGCGGGATTGAGCGGGCGATGGCCGAGGTCTACACCTTGGCGGTCTGAGACCGGGGCGGCGTTCATGTCGCGCCCACTTCCAGTGCCGCCAGTTGCTCCGCTGCCTCGTAGGCCTGCAGCGCCTGGACCACGTCGTCCAAGTCACCTTCCATGATGTAGAGCAGCTTGTACAGCGTGAGGTTGATGCGGTGGTCGGTCAGGCGACCCTGCGGGAAGTTATAGGTGCGGATGCGGTCGCTGCGGTCGCCCGTGCCGATCAGGCCCTTGCGCTCGGCGGCGTCTTTGGCGGCACGCTCGGAGCGGTCTTTTTCATGGATGCGGGCGGTCAGCACTTTGAGCGCCTGGGCCTTGTTGCCGTGCTGGCTGCGGCCTTCCTGGCATTCGGCCACTATGCCGGTCGGGATGTGCGTGATGCGCACCGCCGAGTCGGTTTTGTTGATGTGCTGGCCGCCGGCGCCGCTGGCGCGGTAGGTGTCGATGCGCAGGTCCGCCGGGTTGATCTGGATCGCCACCGCCTCATCCGGCTCGGCCAACACCGCCACCGTGCAGGCGCTGGTGTGGATGCGTCCCTGCGTCTCGGTGGCCGGCACGCGCTGCACGCGGTGGCCGCCGGATTCGAACTTGAGGGCGCCGTACACGTTGTCACCCTCAATGCGGATTACCACCTCCTTGTAGCCGCCCAGTTCGCTGGAGGATTCGCTGATGATCTCGGTTTTCCAGCCGCGGCGTTCGCAGTAGCGCGTGTACATGCGCGCCAGATCGCCGGCAAACAGGGCCGATTCGTCGCCGCCGGTGCCGGCGCGGATTTCCATGAAGGCGTTGCGTGCGTCGTCCGGGTCTTTGGGCAGCAGCATGCGCTGCAGCTCGCCTTCCAGTTGCTGCAGTTCGGCGGTGGCGCTGTCGATCTCTTCTTGCGCCATCTCGGTCATGTCGGCGTCGTCTGAAGCACTTTTAAGCATCTCCTGCGCCGCGGCCAGATCGGCCTCGCGCTGGGTATAGCGCGCCCAGCGGGTCGCCACCGCGGAGACTTCGGTGTGCTCGCGCGACAGTACCAGGAACTGCTTCATGTCCTTCATGATGTCTTCGCGCGAGAGCAGGAATTCAAGCTCGCCCAAGCGGTCGGCATAGCGTGCGAGTTGTTGACGGAGGAATGGTTTCATGAGTGATCAGACGATGCGGGACAGGGAGATTAAGGTTGCAGGATTGGCCTTTTTGACCGTCATTGCGAGCGAAGCGTGGCAATCTAGGAGTCATGGATTGCCACGCTTCGCTCGCAATGACGAGACAGGATTGGATTGCCGCGCGGAGCTCGCGATGACGAAGGGTTGCGTCAGGACAGCGTCGCTAACGTTCTTTGCGCAAAAAGAAGTGCTGAATAGCGGTGCTGGCGCGCTCCCGTGCCGTGGCGTCGCCGGCATGCAACTCGGCCATGGCGCCATGCAGCATCTTTTGCGTCAACCCTTTGGAGAGGGCTTCGAGCACGGCATCGACATCCTCGCCTTTGGCCAGCAGCTTGCGGGCGCGTGCCAGTTCGGCGGCGCGCCACTGGTCGGCCTGGGCGTTCAGTTGTTGAATCAAGGGCACCGAGCCGCGCTGGTCGACCCAGTGCATAAAGCTTTGCACGCCCGCATCCACAATGGCTTCGGCCTGGGCGACGGCCGCCTGTCGGCTGGCTTGCGCGGTTTGCACCACACCGGCCAGGTCGTCCACGGTGTACAGGTACACGTCTTCCAGCGCCTTGACTTCGGGCTCAATGTCGCGCGGCACGGCCAGATCCACCATGAACATGGGGCGGTGCTTGCGGCGTTTCAAAGCCCGCTCCACGGCACCCAGCCCAATGATGGGCAGCGTGCTGGCGGTGCAACTCACAACGGCGTCAAACTCATGCAGGCGCTCCGGCAGATCAGCCAGGCGCATGACCTCACCGCCAAAGCGGCTGGCCAGCTTTTCGCCGCGTTCCAGTGTGCGATTGGCAATGGCGACGGCTTTGGGGTTCTTGGCGCAGAAATGGGTGGCGCAGAGCTCAATCATCTCGCCGGCACCCACGAACAAGATTTTCACCTCACCCAGGTCTTCAAACAACTGTCCGGCCAGGCGCACGGCGGCGGCGGCCATGCTGATGGAGTGGGCGCCTATCTCGGTCGAGGTGCGCACTTCCTTGGCGACGGCAAACGAGCGCTGGAACAACTGGCTGAGCGTGGTGCCCAGAGAGCCCGCGGCTTCGGCGGCCCTTACGGCATCCTTGAGCTGGCCCAGAATCTGCGGCTCGCCCAGCACCATCGAGTCCAGGCCGCTGGCGACGCGAAAGGCGTGGCGTGCGGCAAAACCATCCTGCAGTGTGTAGGAATGGGAGCGCAACAGGGCCGGGGAGACGCCGCCCGAGTGGGCCAGCCAGTCCAGCGTGTGCTCCAGCTCGGGTTTGTCACCGGCACAATAGATCTCGGTACGGTTGCAGGTGGAGATCAGCGCCGCCTCCGGCTGGCGGGAGAGCGACTCGCGCAAACCGCGCAAAGTCGGCTCGATTTGATCGAGCGCGAACGCAAAACGACCGCGCAAATCGAGCGGTGCGGTCGTGTGATTGATGCCTAAAGCCCAGACTGCCATATGGGGATTATAAAATCAGCCCGCGTTGATAACCAGCCAAACACTTTTACTTATCCATAGATCAATTCACCGATGGGCCCGCTAGACCTCCTGAACCACTTGTTGAATTTCATCGCACCGGCTTTGTGGGTGGCTGTTCTGGTCGCACTGGTTGCCCGTATATTTATGAAAAAACGGCCTTTAGCCCTCGCGCTATATGCGCAAGCAGCTATCAATTTCGTAGTCGGCGTGGGCGCACTTGTGCTTGGACTGTGGTTCTTTGGACATGATGGCAAGATGGCCACGTACACCGGCATGGCCTTACTTTGCGCCACGAGCCAGTGGTTCATGGTGCGTGGCTGGCGCTAAGTAGCGTGGGCGCCGGGCTAGCCCAGCAGACGCCAGGGTGTAGGCAAGTTCCGGCGACATCAGTATTTTCGAGCGATTGATTTGGATCAGGGGTGTTGGGGGGCGGCATCGCTACGCTCCCGGATTCGAATCACGAAACCGGAGACAACATGAAATTTACTGCCTGGCTCGCCGCCTTCACCTTGGCCTGTGGCCTGACTTCCACCGCCCACGCGGCCGACCCCGAATACCTGCGCATCATCGGCACCGACACGAAATTCGTGGCCAAAAATGCCAAGGGCGAAGAAACCGTGATCACCCGTGTGATGACACCTTGCGCCAAAAACAAGGGCTGGATTCAGGCGATGGTCCCCGTGGCGGGCGTGCATCCGGTCGGCGAGATCGAAATTCTGAATGCGATGAACGACCGCGATGCCCTGCTGGTGGACATGCGCGAGCCCGAAGACCGCGCCAACGGCACCATCGCCGGCTCCATGCACATTGTGTACACCGAAGTGGCCGGTCGCCTGAACGAGCTGGGTTGCACCAAGGTCGCCGGCAAATGGGATTGCAGCAAAGCCAAGAAGGTGTATGCCTTCTGCAATGGCCCGGCCTGCCCACAAAGCCCGTCGGCCATCCAGGCCATGACGCGTGAAGGTTTTCCGGCTGAGCGCATCTATTACTACCGCGGCGGCATGCTCGACTGGTCTGCTTTGGGCTTTCCGGTCGTCAAGGGCGACTTTTAAGCCGTCAAACGCAAGCGGGTGAAAACAAGTCCACCCGGTCGGTGATGATGCCGTCCGTGCCCAGCTCGATCAGGCGTTGGGCGGCCCATTCGTCGTTCACGGTGTAACTCAGCGTCCGAAACCCGGCGCTCCGGGCTTGCAACACACTGGACTTGTCCCACAAGGCGTGGTTGCAGACGACGGCCACACAGTCCAGCGTCAGGGCGGTTTCCAGCCAGCCTTTCCACAGCGAATCCAGCAACAGGCCGCGTGGCAGCTCGGACTGGGCGTCGCGTGCTCCTTCCAGCGCTTCCGGGTCGAAAGAAGTCAGCAGCGGCGGCACCGCGGCGCCCTGCCAGAGTCGGGCGGCGTAGTTGGCCACCACTTCGCCGGTCTGGCGCTCCAGCCCCGGCGTGGGCTTGATTTCGATGTTCAAAAAATAGCCGTTGTGCAGGCAATAGCGGGCGATGTTCTCGAAACTTGGCAGGGGTTCGCCTGCATAGGCTCGGGAATGCCAGCTGCCCGCATCGAGTTGCGACAAGGTACTCCAGGGATGATCACCGGCCACGGCACTGTTGCCGGCGCCCAATTGCGCGCGGGCATGGGTGGTGCGCTGCAGCGTCGCGTCGTGCAGCAGAAAGGGAACACCGTCGGCACTCAGCTTGACGTCGCATTCGAACATGCGGTAGCCGTGGCTGGCACCCACACGAAACGCGGCCAGGGTGTTTTCAGGCGCCAGCTTGCCGGCGCCCCGGTGTGCCACCCAGCGCGGGTAGGGCCAGTTGTCATGGGTCACCTGCATCATTGGGACGCCTCCCTGCGCTTGCCGCTGGCGGCGTCAAAGCAGTGCATCTTGTCCGCACGCGGGGTGACGTGGATGGTGCCGCCCAGCGCCGGCACCGCATGGGCTTCTTCGGTGCGGATGATGACCAGCTCGTCGCCGCTGCCGTGAGCCCAGCGGCCGTAGACCAGGCGCTCGGCGCCGAGCATTTCCACCGCTTCCACCTGCAGTGCCCAGCCGGTGGCCGTGATATCGAGATGCTCGGGGCGCACCCCGGTAATGGTGCCCGCTGGCGCATTCGGTGCGTTTTTCAGCAGATTCATCGGGGGCGAACCCATGAAACTGGCGACAAAGGTGCTGGCGGGGCGCGTGTAGACCTCGACCGGCGTGCCAAATTGTTCGACCACGCCGGCGTTCATGACGATCATGCGTTGCGCCAGGGTCATGGCCTCGACCTGGTCGTGGGTGACAAAGAGCGAGGTGATGCCCAGCTCGCGGTGCAGTTTCTGGATTTCGAGTCGGGTCTGGGCGCGCAGCTTGGCATCCAGGTTGGAGAGCGGCTCGTCAAACAGGAACACCTGCGGCTGGCGCACGATGGCGCGCCCCATGGCCACGCGCTGGCGCTGGCCGCCGGAGAGTTCGCGCGGCTTGCGCTGAAGGTAGGGGCCGATTTCCAGAATTTTGGCGGCCTTGTCGACCCGGGTTTTGATCTCGTCCGTCGGCACCTTGGCGATTTTCAGCCCGTAGGCCATGTTGTCGAACACGCTCATGTGCGGGTACAGCGCGTAGTTCTGGAACACCATGGCAATGTCGCGCTCGGACGGCTCCAGCTGGTTGACCACGCGCGGACCGATGGAAATTTCACCGCCACTGACTTCTTCTAGGCCAGCAACCATGCGCAACAGCGTGGACTTGCCGCAGCCGGACGGGCCGACGATCACGACGAACTCGCCATCGCTAATCTCGGCATTCACGCCATGGATGACCTGATTCGCCGACTTGCCGTGCCCGTAGCTTTTGACGATGTTTTTTAATGTGATTGAGGCCATATTCTTAATCAGTTGGCGACAGAGCTCCGCTTTGCTTCGGTCTGTCCCGCAAAGACGTTACTTTTCGGTATCCACTAGCCCTTTGACAAACCATTTTTGCATCAGCATTACCACCAGCGCCGGCGGGATCATGGCCAGCACGGCGGTGGCCATGACCACATTCCACTGCATGTCGGAGTCGCCGCCTGAGATCATGCGCTTGATGCCGATGACCACCGGGTACATGTTCTCGTTGGTGGTCACCAGCAGCGGCCACAGGTACTGGTTCCAGCCGTAAATGAACTGGATCACGAACAGGGCGGCTATCGATGTGCTCGAAAGAGGCAACAGCACGTCCTTGAAAAAGCGCATGGGGCCGGCGCCATCCATGCGGGCCGCTTCCACCAGCTCCTCCGGCACGGTCAGGAAAAACTGCCGGAATAAAAAGGTGGCGGTGGCCGAGGCGATCAGCGGCACGGTCAGGCCGGCATAACTGTTGAGCATGCCCAGATCAGCCACCACTTTGTAAGTCGGGCCGATGCGCACCTCGACCGGCAGCATCAGGGTGATAAAGATGGCCCAGAAGAAAAACATGCGAAACGGAAAGCGGAAATATACGATCGCAAACGCGGACAGCAAGGAGATGGCGATCTTGCCGATGGAAATGATCAGCGCCGAGATCAGGCTCACCATCATCATGCGTCCCACCGGGGCCTTGGCGCCCGATCCGCCACCGGTGCCGTTCCAGGCCGCGGTGTAGTTTTCGATCAGGTGCGCGCCGGGCAGCAGCGGCATGGGCGTCTGCACAATGGCCTGCGAGGTCTGTGTCGAGGCGACAAAGGTCAAGTACAGCGGAAACGCCACCACCAACACGCCCAGAATCAGGACGAGGTGCGAGAGCAGGGTCAGCAGGGGGCGGCGCTCAACCATGGAAGGAGGCTCCGACGAATGGCCGCCGCGCCGGGCCGCCCCAAGCAAGGCACGGCCCCCTCGGGGGGCAGCGCAGTACACGTAGTGACAAGCGTGGGGGTTTCATATCTCAGTAGTTCACTTTCTTCTCGACAAACCGGAACTGCACCACCGTCAGCAAGACCACGATCACCATCAGCACCACCGACTGCGCGGCCGAACCGCCCAGGTCCATGGCCTTGAAACCGTCGTAATACACCTTGTAGACCAGGATGGCCGTCTCTTTGCCAGGGCCGCCCTGGGTCGCGGCATCAATGATGGCAAAGGTGTCGAAGAAGGCATAAACGATGTTGATCACCAGCAGGAAGAAGGTGGTGGGTGACAGCAGCGGGAACACGATGGTCCAGAAGCGCCGCCATGGGCGGGCGCCGTCAATGGCGGCGGCCTCGATCAGTGATTTGGGGATGCTTTGCAGACCGGCCAGAAAGAACAGGAAGTTGTAGGAAATCTGCTTCCAGACCGCTGCCATCACAACCAGCGTCATCGCGTGGGTACTGTTCAGCAAATGGTTCCAATCCATCCCCAGCGCCTGCAGGGCATAAGACACCACGCCCACACTGGGCGCAAACATGAAGAGCCACAAGACACCGGCCACCGCCGGGGCCACCGCGTAAGGCCAGATCAACAGCGTTTTGTAGATCAGTGCGCCTTTCACGATGCGGTCCGCAAACACCGCCAGCATCAAGGACAGGCTGATGCCGGCCACCGCCACCGCCGTCGAGAAAATCGCCGTGGTGTAGAACGATGCCAGGTAGGTGTCGTCGTTCCACAAGTTGCGGAAGTTCTCCAGCCCAACCCATTCGACCGAGGTGCCGAAGGCGTCAGACTGTTGCACCGATTGCAGCAGGGCCTGGACCGCGGGCCAGAAGAAAAATACCGCGATGACCAGCACCTGGGGTGCGATCAGCACCCAAGGCAACCAGCTTGAGCGAAAAACGACGCGTTTTTCCATCAAATTGACGCGTCTCAGCCCTTTTTATTGGCTTTTTCAAACCGCTCCAGCAATTCATTGCCGCGCTTCACGATAGAGTCCAGCGCTTCCTTGGCCGTCTTCTTGCCGCCCCAGACTTGTTCGAGTTCCTCGTCCTCAATGGTGCGGATCTGCACATAGTTGCCCAGGCGGATGCCACGCGACTTGTCGGTGGTCTTGCGGATCATCTGCGTCGGAGCGACATCGGTTCCCGGGTTTTCCTTGTAAAAGCCGGATTTTTCAGTCAGCTGGAAGGCGGCGGTCGTGATGGGCAGATAGCCGGTGCGCTTGTGGCTGGCGGATTGCACCTCGGGGCTGGAGACGTAGTTGAAAAAGGCGGCGACGCCTTTGTATTCCTCCGGCTTCTTGCCGGCCATGACCCACAGGCTGGCGCCGCCAATCACCGTGTTCTGCGGTGCGCCGGGAACGTCCGGGTAATAGGGCAGGGGCGACAGGCCAAAGGCAAACTTGGCATTTTTCTTGACGTTGCCGTAAAAGCCCGACGAGGTGGTGATCATGGCGCACTCGCCGGAAACAAAGGTCGGTTCCGGCACATTGGCCCGCCCCTTGTAGACAAACAGGCCTTGTTTGGCCATATTGGACAGATTCTCAATGTGGCGCACATGCAGGGGCGAATTGACTTTCATGCGCGCATCCATGCCGTTCAGGCCATTGCCCTTGGTGGCAAATTCCACGTTGTGCCAGGCCGAGAAACTCTCCAGCTGGGTCCAGCCCTGCCAGGCAATGGTCAGAGGGCATTTGTGGCCGTTGGCCTTGAGCTTGGCGGCCGCCAGCGCCACCTCCGGCCAGCTGGCGGGTGCCTTCTCGGGGTCCAGGCCCGCGGCTTTGAAAGCGTCCTTGTTGTAGTAGAAAACCGTGGTCGAGCTGTTGAGCGGGAAACTCAGCATCTGGCCGTTGGGGGCCGTGTAATAGCCGGCGACTGCTGATATATAGGCAGACGGGTCAAATTTTTGGCCGGCATCCTTCATCACTTGAGCGACGGGCACGATGGCGTTCTTGCTGGCCATCATGGTGGCGGTGCCCACTTCGAACACCTGCAGGATGTGCGGTGCATTGCCGGCGCGAAAGGCGGCTACGGCGGCGGTCATGGATTCGTCGTATTGGCCCTTGTAGGTCGGCACAATTTTGTACTGGGTTTGGCGGGCATTGAAGTCTTTGGCCAGGTCGTTGACCCATTCGCCGTTGACCGCGGTCATCGAGTGCCACCACTGAATTTCAGTTTGCGCCTGGGCGGACAGGGTAAAAACCGCGGCAACGGCCACAGCAGCAAATTTAAATTTCATGCGATCTCCTTGGATGAAAGGGCTGAGCATAGTGACGCTTTGTGACGGTCGGGCGACAAAAATATGTCAAAAACCATCGACCATTCATTAAACACGCGATTTCGGCGCCGTCTTATCGGGGTTTCCATCAGGGCAGTAGGTGCATGCTGCGCTGCGGTAATATCTCAGCCCAGCCGGGCTTACCCTCACCGCACCTCCGTGTCATGTGCTGGCTGCAACCCTAAGAACCGATGAACGCTCCCATTTTGCTCAATCAATTCGTGCCCGCCGCCCATTTGCCGCACGAACACGCCCGCATTCGCGAAATCCCCTACAACTACACTTCGTTTTCTGATCGCGAAATCGTCATCCGCCTGTTGGGTGCACCTGCGTGGGACTTGCTTAACCGCCTGCGCGACGAGCGCCGCACCGGCCGCTCGGCCCGCATGTTGTATGAAGTGCTGGGTGATGTCTGGGTGGTTCAGCGCAACCCCTATTTGCAGGATGACCTGCTGGACAACCCGAAGCGGCGTGCGCTGCTGGTCGAGGCCCTGCACCACCGTCTGTCCGAGGTGCAAAAACGGCGCACACCCGAGACCGATCCGGAGCGCGATGCGCTGGTGGGCGAACTGCTCAAGGCGGCCAGCCAGGCGGTGCAGGCCTTTGACGCGGCGTTTGTTGAAACGGCGACCCTGCGGCGCAAGGCCCAGCGTACGCTGGTCAAATTGACGGCCAAACACAATATCAAGTTCGACGGCCTCTCCAGAGTGAGCCATGTGACCGACGCCACCGACTGGCGCGTGGAGTATCCGTTTGTTGTGCTGACGCCGGATACGGAAGAAGAGATGGCCGGTCTGGTCAAGGGCTGTATCGACCTCGGGCTGACCATCATCCCGCGCGGCGGCGGCACCGGCTACACCGGCGGCGCGGTTCCCCTGACCTGGAAGAGCGTGGTCATCAATACCGAAAAGCTGGAGGCCATGACGGAAGTCGAGATGCTGACGCTGCCGGGTCTGTCCGAGCCGGTTGGCACGGTCTGGACTGAAGCCGGGGTCGTGACCCAGCGCGTGGCGGATGCGGCCGAACGCGGTGGTTATGTGTTTGCGGTCGATCCCACGTCGGCCGAAGCTTCCTGCATTGGCGGCAATATCGCCATGAACGCCGGTGGCAAAAAGGCCGTGCTATGGGGCACGGCGCTGGACAACCTGGCCAGCTGGCGCATGGTGACGCCGCAAGCCGAGTGGCTGGAGGTGACTCGCCTGAACCACAACATGGGCAAGATTCACGACGCCGAGCTTGCCAGTTTCGAGTTGCAGTATTTCAAGGCCGACGGCAAAACGCCGCTGCGCACCGAGCGGCTCGACATTCCCGGCAAATCCTTCCGCAAGGAAGGTCTGGGCAAGGACGTGACCGACAAGTTCCTGAGCGGTCTGCCCGGCATTCAGAAAGAAGGCTGCGACGGCCTGATCACCAGCGCGCGCTGGGTGGTGCACCGCATGCCGGTGCACACGCGCACCGTGTGCTTGGAGTTTTTTGGCAATGCCAAGAACGCCGTGCCCAGCATTGTCGAGATCATTGATTTCATGTTTGCCGAGCAAAAACGCTCGGGCGTGTTGCTGGCCGGGCTTGAGCATCTGGATGACCGCTACCTGAAGGCGGTGCGCTATGCCACCAAGTCCAAGCGCGGTGGCCTGCCGAAGATGGTGTTGTTTGGTGATATCGCCGGTGACGACGCCGATGCGGTGGCGCGGGCGACGTCGGAAGTCGTGCGCATTGCCAATTCGCGCAGTGGCGAAGGCTTTATTGCCATCAGCCCGGAAGCGCGCAAAAAGTTCTGGGCCGACCGCAAGCGCACGGCCGCGATTTCCCGCCATACCAACGCCTTCAAGATCAATGAAGACGTGGTGATTCCGCTGCCGCGCATGGCCGAATACACCGATGGCATTGAGCGCATCAACATCGAGTTGAGCCTGCGCAACAAAATTGCCCTGTGCGATGCGCTGGACGAGTTTTTTGCCAAGGGCAATTTGCCGCTGGGCAAGTCCGACGATGCCAATGGCATTCCGTCCGCTGAGTTGCTGGAAGACCGCGTGGCGCAGGCCCTGGCCCTGATTGGCGAAGTACGCACGCTGTGGGCGGGTTGGCTGGCGGGCGTGGAAACGCTGTTTCCCGAGCTGCAGGACCACACCCTGCGCGCCAGCTGGAAGACTCAGCTTCGGGCCCCCTTGCAAAACATATTTACCGGCGGCGCCTTTGAACCCATCCTGCTGGAGTGCAACGCCATCCACCAGCGCGTGCTCAAGGGCCGGGTCTGGGCGGCGCTGCACATGCACGCCGGTGACGGCAATGTACACACCAACCTGCCGGTCAACAGTGATGATTACGAAATGCTGCAGGCCGCGCATGGTGCGGTCAAACGCATCATGGCGCTGGCGCGCTCGCTCAATGGCGTGATTTCGGGCGAGCACGGCATTGGCATCACCAAGCTGGAGTTTTTGAGCGACGAAGAGCTGCGCCCCTTCACCGAGTACAAGGCCCGGGTGGACCCGGAAGGGCGCTTCAACAAGGGCAAACTGCTACGCAATTCAGAGCTACTTACGCAGGTAGGACGGGGCCTACAGGCTGATTTGACCAATGCCTACACGCCCAGCTTCGGTTTGATGGGCCATGAGTCGCTGATCATGCAGCAAAGCGATATTGGCGCCATCGCCGACAGCGTGAAAGACTGCCTGCGCTGCGGCAAGTGCAAGCCGGTGTGCTCCACCCATGTGCCGCGGGCCAATCTGCTGTACAGCCCGCGCGACAAGATTCTGGCGACTTCGCTGCTGGTCGAGGCTTTTCTGTACGAAGAGCAGACGCGCCGCGGCATCTCGATTCGCCACTGGCAAGAGTTTGAAGACGTGGCCGACCACTGCACCGTGTGCCACAAATGCCTGTCGCCCTGTCCGGTGAACATCGACTTTGGCGATGTCACCATGAACATGCGCAATCTCCTGCGCAAGATGGGCAAGAAGACCTTCCGTCCGGCCGGCGCCGCCGCCATGTTCATGCTCAACGCCACCAACCCCGAGACCATCAAGTTCGCGCGTTCGGCCATGGTGAATGTGGCGATCAAGGCGCAGCGCGTGGCGCATGACGTGCTCAAAGTGATCTCGCGCAAGCAGACCAAGGCCCCGCCGGCCACGGTCGGCACCGCGCCGATCAAGGAGCAGGTCATCCACTTCGTCAACAAGAAGCTGCCCGGTGGTTTGCCCAAGAAGACGGCGCGCGCCTTGCTCGATATCGAGGACAAGGACTACGTGCCCATCATCCGTGACCCGCAGGCCACGACGTCCGAGACCGAGGCGGTGTTTTATTTCCCCGGTTGCGGCTCCGAGCGCCTGTTCAGCCAGGTCGGCCTGGCGACGCAGGCCATGCTGTGGCACGCCGGTGTGCAGACAGTGTTGCCGCCCGGTTACCTGTGTTGCGGTTACCCGCAGCGCGGTTCGGGCCAGTTTGACAAGGCCGAGAAGATGATCACCGACAACCGGGTGCTGTTCCACCGGGTCGCCAACACGCTGAACTACCTGGACATCAAGACCGTGGTGGTGAGTTGCGGCACTTGCTTTGACCAGTTGCAGGGTTATGAATTCGACAAGATATTTCCGGGTAGTCGCATCATCGATATTCACGAATACCTGCTGGAGAAGGGCATTACCCTGAACAACGCCGGCTCCTTCCTGTTCCACGACCCGTGTCACAGCCCGATGAAGCTGCAGGCGCCGATCAAGACCGTCAAGGCCTTGCTGGGCGACAACGTGATCCAGTCCGAGCGCTGCTGCGGCGAGTCCGGTACCTTGGCGCTGAACCGACCGGACGTGTCCACGCAAGTGCGCTTTCGCAAGGAAGAGGAAATCCGCAAGGGCGAAGCGCAACTGCGCGACAAGGGGCTGTTGGGTGCCAAGGAAAACGTCAAGATATTGACCTCGTGCCCGGCCTGCCTGCAGGGATTGAGCCGGTTTGGCGACGATCTGCAAAACGGCCTGCTGGAAGCTGACTACATCGTGGTCGAGATGGCGAACCAGATTCTGGGCGACCAGTGGATGCCCGACTACGTCAAGCGCGCCAATAACGGCGGCATTGAACGCGTGCTGGTCTAAAACATGGCGAATCCGGACTGCCCCTTGTGCACGGCTATCGGCGGGATGCTGGTATTCCAGGCTGCCAAATTCCGGGTGATCCGGGCGGAGGAGGCCGGTTTCCCGGCGTTCTACCGCGTGGTCTGGACAGAGCATGTAGCCGAATTCTCGGATCTGAGCCTGGCGGACCGAAGCCTGTGCATGGCGGCCGTGAATGTCGTGGAGCTGGCTTTGCGTGCGCAGTTGCAGCCCACCAAGATCAACCTGGCCGCGCTGGGCAATGTGGTGCCGCATCTGCACTGGCATGTGATTGCCCGCTTTGACTGGGACAGTCATTTTCCGTCGCCGGTATGGTGTCCAGCGCAACGGCCGGTCGATGTGGCGGCGCTGGCGGCGATGCAGACGCGTCTGGGCGCTGTGGATCTGGCGATTCAAGCTGAACTTGCGGCGCTGTGTCAGACCGAATGATTTTGACGGGGCAGACCTTCAGCGCTGTCCTTCACTGATTAGACAACTCTTCAATAGGTGATCTTCATGGCAGGTTTGCAATCAGGCGCTCCGACGCCGCAGTCCATCACGGTACACAGCCAGTCCAAAGTGCTGGAGATCAGTTTTTCTGACGGCGCCGCGTTCCGCATTCCGTTCGAGCTGATGCGCGTGTATTCGCCCTCGGCCGAGGTGCAGGGCCATGGGCCGGGGCAGGAAGTGTTGCAGAGTGGCAAGCGGGAGGTCGAGCTGACCACATTGGAGCCCGTCGGCAACTACGCCGTGCAGCCGGCGTTTTCGGACGGACACAGCTCCGGCATTTTTACCTGGGATTACCTCTATTTCCTGGGGTCCCAGCAGGACAAACTGTGGGCCGACTACACGGCCCGGCTGGCAGCTGCCGGCGTCGCGCGTGATGACCCGATGCCCGAGAAACCGGGCCACGGTTGCGCCAGTCACTGACTTACGCGAAGCTATTGAAATAATAGCTGTCTGCGCAACAGGGACGGGGGCTAGAGCCCATTTTTGTCATAATCACCACATTATTCTCGCGGATACGGGGATTCCCCGTTCCCGGCTCGTTCTTTCACGTCTAGTATTACGTTCATGACAACAACACATTTTGGTTATCAATCGGTCGACGAGGCCGAAAAAGCAAAGCATGTGCGCGGCGTATTTGACTCGGTCGCGCCCAAATATGACCTGATGAACGACTTGATGTCGATGGGCATGCACCGGGCCTGGAAGGCGTTCACGGTGCTGCTGGCGAATATCCATGAGGGTTACCAGGTGCTCGACATCGCTGGCGGTACTGGCGACCTGGCGCTGGCTTTTTCCAAAAAAGTGGGAAAAAGCGGGCGCGTGGTGCATACCGACATCAACGAAGCCATGCTGCGTACCGGGCGCGACCGCTTGCTCGATGCCGGCGTTGCCTTGCCGACACTGGTGTGCGACGCCGAGAAGCTGCCTTTTCCAAGCAACCATTTCGATGTCGTGAGCGTGGCTTTTGGCCTGCGCAACATGACGCACAAGGATGTGGCGCTGGCCGAGATGAACCGGGTACTCAAGCCGGGCGGCAAGTTGTTGGTGCTGGAGTTTTCCAAAGTGGCGCCGCCGCTGGAGAAAATCTATGACTGGTATTCCTTCAAGGTTTTGCCCAAGCTGGGCCAGCTGGTGGCTGGCGACGATGCCAGTTACCGCTACCTGGCCGAATCCATTCGCATGCACCCGGGACAGGAGGAACTCAAAGCCCTGATGAAAAATAATGGCTTTGGCCATGTGGACTACCACAACCTCACCGGCGGGCTGGTAGCCTTGCATGTTGGAATCAAGTGTTGAACATAAAGAATCTTTTGGAGACATCATGAAAATTTGGTCTTTGGTCTTGGCGGTATTTATGCTGTTGGCGGGCTTCAATGCCGAGGCGGCTAAACGCTTTGGCGGCGGCCGCTCGATTGGCCAGCAGTCCGGTAATGTGACGCAGCGCCAGGCGGCGCCAGCGCCCGCGCAAGGTGCCACGAAAGCGCCAGCGCCCACAACGCCGGCCGCTGCCGCGCCCAAGCGTCCTTGGGGTGCGATGCTGGGTGGTTTGGCCGCTGGTTTGGGCTTGGCCTGGCTGGCGAGCTCCCTCGGTTTGGGAGCGGCTGCAGGCCAGTTCATGATGTTTGCCCTGTTGGCGCTGGTGATCATGGTCGCCGTTGGCTGGTTCATGAAGTCGCGCAAGGCGGCGCAATCGCGTCAAGCGGGTAGCTCGCCGTTTGCCTTTCAAGGGGCCTCGCCGGCAAGCCTGGCCCAGGCGCCGGCCACTTACCGGCCGGAAAACGTGGGTAACGACGCTTCCGCCCGTCCCTGGGAGCGCAACAGCACATCGTTCGAAGCCCTGAAAGCGCCTGAAGCATCGGGTTCGATGATTGGCGCGGGTCTGGGTGGCTCACAAAGCTGGGGTGTTCCCGCTGGTTTTGATGCAGAGGGCTTTCTCAAGTCGGCCAAAGCGAATTTTGTGTCGCTGCAGGCTGCCTGGGACAAGTCGGACATCAACGCCTTGCGCGTCATGATGACGGACACCATGCTCAAGGAAATTCAAGCCCAACTCGCCGAGCGCGAAGTGCACACCGGCGGCCCGGTCAACATGACCGATGTCGTCATGATCGAAGCCCAGTTGCTGGGGATTGAAGATCTGGGCGATTCTTATCTGGCCAGTGTCGAGTTCTCTGGCATGATCCGCGAAGAGGCGTCTGCCGGCCCGAACCCGTTCCGTGAAGTGTGGAACATGAGCAAAGCCAAAAGCGGCAACAGCGGCTGGCTGGTGGCCGGGGTGCAGGCCCTGCAATAGGCTGCGGCGCAGGATTCCCCGAAAGCACGGGGAAATTCCGGGAATAAACAAGGAATAATCGGGGGCTATGGCAACACAGTCCCCTTTTTCATTGTTGGAAGGTTTTCTTCAAAATCTTCCCCTCCCCACTATTCAGCCCCCGGCTTGGGCTATAGATGAGGCGCAGCGCCGCCTCGTCTTGCTGTTGAACCACGTCCTGATTCAGGAGCCGGAAGCCACCAGCCGTCTTGCACGGCAAAAAGGGCGCGTCGTGCACATGCAATGGCGCTCATTCTCTATGGAGTTAATTGCAACACCGGCCGGTCTGCTGGACCGGGCGCCGGGCGAGGCCAAGCCGGACCTGCTGCTGGCGGTGACCGAAGAATCCCCCCTGGTCTTGGCGCAGGCAGCGTTGCGTGGCGACAAACCGGCGGTGCGCATTGAGGGCGACGTGCAACTGGCCGCCGAGGTGAACTGGCTGGTCGACCATGTTCGCTGGGATCTGGAGGAAGATGTGGCGCGTGTGATCGGCGACGCACCCGCCCATGCGCTGGGCCAGGCCGCTCGCGGCATGGCCCAGGCCTTGCGCCAGTTTGCCGGTGTTGCTGCAGCGGGTTCGAGCAAGGCGCAGACATGACGCGCCGCCTGTTTCGGGGCGTCTTCATTGTCTGGGTCATGCTGCGTTACGGTTTGGATGAGCTGTTCCTGACGAGCTTTCAGAAACCCTGGCTGCATGCCATTGCCCGCATCGTGTCGGTCGGGCGCAAGCTGGACGCGCCGCGGGGCCAGCGCATTCGCGAGGCGCTAGAGCGCTTGGGACCCATCTTCGTCAAGTTCGGGCAGGTGCTGTCGACCCGGCGTGACTTGATGCCGCTGGACATCGCGGACGAATTGGCGCGCCTGCAGGATCGGGTGCCGCCCTTCAGCAGCGATGTGGCCATCGCCAGCATTGAGCGGGCGTTCAATAAAAAGGTGGAGGATATCTTTGTCTCGTTCGACCGGGAGCCGATTGCCAGTGCCTCGATTGCACAGGTGCATTTTGCGGTGCTCAAAAACCGGACGGGCGAAAGTCGCGAGGTAGCGGTCAAGGTGTTGCGCCCCGGCATGCTCACGGCGATCGAAAAAGACCTGAGCCTGATGCGCATGATGGCGGGTTGGGTGGAGGGGCTCTCCGACGATGGCAAGCGCCTCAAGCCGCGTGAAGTGGTGGCCGAATTCGACAAGTATCTGCATGACGAGCTTGATCTGGTGCGGGAGGCCTCCAGTGCGGCGCAGTTGCGCCGCAACATGACCGGGCTGGACCTGGTGCTGATCCCCGAGATGTTCTGGGACTACTGCGCGACCGAAGTCATCGTGATGGAGCGCATGACGGGCATCCCCATCAGTCAGGTGGAGCGCCTGCGCGCGGCCGGGGTGGACATCCCGAAGCTGGCGCGAGACGGTGTCACTATTTTCTTCACCCAGGTGTTTCGCGACGGTTTTTTTCACGCCGATATGCACCCCGGCAACATTCAGGTCAGTGTGGCGCCCGCCACGTTTGGCCGCTATATCTCGCTGGATTTCGGCATTGTCGGCACGCTGACCGAGACGGACAAGGAGTATCTGGCGCAGAATTTCACGGCCTTTTTCCGGCGTGACTACAAGCGGGTGGCCGAGCTGCACATCGAGTCCGGCTGGGTGCCAGCGGCGACCCGCGTGGATGAACTGGAGTCCGCCATTCGCTCGGTGTGCGAACCTTACTTTGATCGGCCGCTCAAGGAAATTTCACTGGGATTGGTGCTGATGCGGCTGTTTCAGACCTCACGGCGGTTTCATGTCGAAATCCAGCCGCAACTGGTACTGTTGCAGAAGACACTGCTCAACATCGAAGGTCTGGGGCGTCAACTGGACCCGGACCTGGATCTCTGGGCCACGGCCAAACCATTTCTTGAGAAGTGGATGATCGATCAGTTGGGGCCCAAAAAACTCCTCGACCAGTTGCGCAACGAGGCGCCCCGCTATGCCAAGCTGCTACCCGAGTTGCCGCGGCTCCTGGTTGACTTTCTTCAAAGGGGACAGTCCGGCTCAGACCGTGCACTCGGCGAGTTGCTGGCTGAGCAGAAGCGCACCAACCGCCTGCTTCAAGGTCTTGTCTATGGCGGTGTTGGCTTCGTGCTGGGATTGGTGGCGATGCAGCTGATTGTCCGGGTCCGGGTTTTCTAGTTGTCGGTGGCGAAAGCCCAGCCTGAGGTGCCGACCCTCTATAATTAAAAGCTTTGCAACTAGAAATCCGAGTCCTATTTCCATGCCTATTTACGCCTATAAATGCGAGTCCTGCGGGTTTGCCAAGGATGTATTGCAAAAAATGTCGGACCCCCTGCTGACTGATTGCCCGTCCTGCGGCACCTCCGCCTTCAAGAAACAGTTGACGGCAGCCGGCTTTCAGCTAAAAGGTTCTGGTTGGTACGCCACTGACTTCAAGGGCGGAACCTCGGCTCCTGCCACCGCTTCTTCCAGTGCCCCCAGCGCTGAGACGGCGTCAAAGGATGCGGCGGGCGCCAAGCCCAGTGAGAGCTCTGCGACAAAAACGGAGTCGGAACCGCCTTCTGCCTCGGGCGGCTGCGGCGGCTCTTGTGCTTGTCATTGACCTTTACTGAAACCAATCTGGAATGACTGTGCCAATCAAGAAGTACCTGCTCACCGGCCTCTTGGCCTGGTTGCCATTGACCCTCACCATCTGGGTGTTGTTGTGGTTGGTGGGTCTGCTGGATGCCATTTTTGGCGGATTTTTGACAGGGCTTTCCGCGCTGACGCCGGCTTCGACCGGCGACCTGATTGAACAACTGCGTCACATTCCCGGTTTGGGCGTGATTCTGGTTTTCTCCGCCTTGCTGGTGACAGGCGCGCTGGTTTCCAATGTGGCGGGCCGCTGGTGGCTCAGCCAGTGGGGCAAGATTTTCACCCGGATTCCGGTCTTCAAGTCGATTTACAACAGTGTGAAAAAAGTGTCGGATACGCTTTTTTCCAGCAATGGCAACGCGTTTCGCACCGCCATGCTGGTCCAGTATCCACGTGCTGGTGTCTGGACCATCGCTTTCCAGACCGGCACACCGGGCGGCGAGGTGGCAGGGCATCTGGGGCCGGATTTGGTGAGTGTCTATGTACCCACCACGCCGAACCCGACCAGCGGATTTTTCCTGATGCTGCCGCGTGCCGAAGTCATCGAATTGAACATGAGTGTGGATGAGGCTTTGACCTATGTCATTTCCATGGGCTCTGTCGCTCCGTCCTCTGCCGTTGGCATTTCTTCCAAATAATTTTTGATAACCTGTGCCGCCCCTCAGGGCGGGCTCTGAAAGCTGTCTATGGCCATGCGCTCCCACTATTGCGGTCTTGTGACCGAAGCCCTGTTGGGCGAAACCGTTACCTTGTGTGGTTGGGTCAACCGTCGTCGTGACCATGGCGGCGTGATATTTGTCGACATTCGGGATCGCGAAGGTTATGTGCAGGTGGTGTGCGATCCGGATCGGGCCGACATGTTCAAAACCGCCGAGGGCCTGCGCAACGAGTTCTGTATCCAGGTCAAGGGCCTGGTGCGCGCCCGCCCGGACGGCACCATCAACGACAACCTCAAGAGTGGCAAGATCGAGGTGCTGTGTCACGAGTTGACCGTGCTCAACCCGTCGGTCACGCCACCGTTCCAGCTGGACGATGAAAACCTGAGCGAAACCACGCGCCTGACCCACCGGGTGCTGGACCTGCGCCGTCCCTACATGCAAAACAACCTGATGCTGCGTTACCGCGTGTCCATGGAAGTGCGCAAGTTCCTGGATGCCAACGGCTTCATTGACATCGAGACCCCGATGCTGGGCAAGTCCACGCCCGAAGGTGCGCGCGACTACCTGGTGCCCAGCCGGGTGCATGAGGGGCACTTTTTTGCCTTGCCGCAAAGTCCCCAGTTGTTCAAGCAGCTATTGATGGTGGCCGGTTACGACCGTTATTACCAGATCACCAAGTGCTTCCGCGACGAAGACCTGCGGGCTGACCGCCAGCCCGAATTCACGCAGATTGATATTGAGACCTCGTTCCTTAGCGAGCAGGAAATCCGCGACATGTTCCAGGGCATGATCACCACCGTTTTCAAGAACACCCTGAACGTCGATCTGGGCGAATTCCCGGTCATGACCTTCCAGGAGGCCGCGCACCGTTACGGCTCGGACAAACCTGATCTGCGCGTCAAGCTGGAGTTCACCGAGCTGACCGACGTCATGACGGATGTGGACTTCAAGGTATTCTCCGGCGCCGCCACCATGAAGGGCGGCCGCGTGGTGGGTCTGCGCATCCCCGGCGGCGCCCGGGAAGTGGGTGGCCTGAGCCGCGGTGAGATTGATGCCTACGCCGAGTTCGTCAAGATTTACGGCGCCAAGGGCCTGGCCTACATCAAGGTGAATGACCTGGCCAAGGGCCGCGAGGGCATGCAAAGCCCCATCGTCAAGAACATTCACGACAAGGCGCTGGCCGAAGTGCTGGCCCGCACCGGCGCGCAGGACGGTGACCTGATTTTCTTTGGCGCGGACAAGGAAAAAATCGTCAATGACGCCATCGGCGCGTTGCGCATCAAGATTGGCCACAGCGAGTTTGGCAAGAAGAACGCATTGTTCGAAAAGGCCTGGCGCCCGCTGTGGGTGGTTGACTTTCCGATGTTCGAGTTCGACGAAGAGTCGCAGCGTTTCACCGCCGTGCACCATCCGTTCACGGCGCCCAAAGAGGGCCATGAGGACTGGATGGTCACCGCCCCGGAGAAATGTATTTCCCAAGGCTACGACATGGTGCTCAACGGCTGGGAAATGGGCGGCGGTTCGGTGCGTATCCACCGTGCCGACGTTCAGCAGAAAGTGTTTGATGCCTTGAAAATCACGCCCGAAGAAGCGCAGGACAAGTTCGGCTTTTTGCTTGACGCCCTGCAATATGGCGCACCACCCCATGGTGGTCTGGCCTTCGGTCTGGACCGCATTGTCACGCTCATGACCGGCGCCGAGTCGATTCGCGACGTAATTGCCTTCCCCAAGACCCAGCGTGCCCAGTGCCTGCTGACGCAGGCGCCGAGCACGGTGGATGAAAAACAGCTGCGCGAACTGCACATCAGGCTGCGCCCAACCGAACTGAGCAAAGCAGTTTGATCAAGTCCTGACCGGGAGGCTTCAGGCAGAATGAATGGGCGCTTGTCAAGCGCCCTTTTTTTATCGCTCGCCTTCATGTCCATTGCTTACAAAATTCCCGAATCCGTCCTGGTGGTGATTTACACGCCGGCGCTGGATGTGCTTCTGATCAAGAGAGCCGATGCGGCCGACTTCTGGCAATCGGTCACGGGCAGCAAAGATGTTTTGGATGAACCCTTCGCGCAAACGGCGGTGCGTGAGGTGCAGGAGGAAACCGGTATTGACTGCGGACCCGGAACGTCGCTGGAACACAGTCTGTTGGATTGGCAGCTTGAAAACGTGTACGACATTTATTCGCGTTGGCGCCATCGCTATGCGCCGGGTGTGACACGCAATACCGAGCATCTGTTTGGTTTGAAGGTGCCAGCCGTTCTTGACGTTTGCCTGAGCCCGCGTGAACATACGGCTTACCAGTGGCTGCCGTTTCGCCAAGCCGCCCAGGCCTGTTTTTCACCATCCAACGCGGAGGCTATTTTGATGTTGCCCCGGTTGGCGGCATTGAAGGTGCAAGTATGAATATCGTTCGCGTGGCCACCTACAACATCCACAAGGGCGTGCAAGGCATCGGGCCACAGCGCCGGCTGGAAATACACAATCTGGGTCACGCGGTCGAGCAGCTCGATGCGGACGTCGTGTGTCTGCAGGAGGTGCGCAAGCTCAATCGCAACGAGGAGCGCCACTTCACACGCTGGCCGGAGTTGTCGCAGGCCGATTTTTTGGCCCCCGAAGGCTACGAAGCGGTGTACCAGACCAACGCTATCACCCGGCATGGCGAGCACGGCAATGCCGTCTTGTCGCGCTGGCCCGTGGTGGCGCACCAGCACGAAGACATCTCGGATCACCGCTTTGAGCAGCGTGGTCTCCTGCACGTGGAGGTGATGGTGCATGGGCAGGCCGTGCACGTGGTCGTGGTTCACCTGGGGCTGATCCGGTCCAGCCGTGCCCGCCAGGTGGCGCAGTTGCAGCGCTTTATCGAACGTGAAGTCCCGCTGACGGCGCCGCTACTGGTGGCTGGCGACTTCAATGACTGGGGCGCCCTCGTACAGCGTGCGCTGTATGCGACGAACTTAAGAGCATTCAAGGGGGAAAACAACCCCACGTTCCCCGCCCGGATGCCCTTGGTGCAGCTGGACTATGTGTATGCCCGAGGCCTGACCCCACTGAGTGTTCATGTGCCCCGAGGGCGCATCTGGTGGCGCATGTCTGACCATCTGCCATTGATCGCCGAGTTCGGCCTGCCGGTTTAGCCACGCCCATCCATGTCACAGACCCGATCCGGTCATCAGGTCCAGTTGCTGCAGGGCGGGCAGGCGTTTTTCCAGGCGCTAAACAATGCCATTGACAGCAGCGTGCATGAAATCCGGATCGAGACCTATATCTTCAATGTGGAAGCGTCCGGGGTACAGGTGGCTGTGGCGCTGGAGCGAGCGGCACAACGCGGCGTGGCGGTGTATTTGGTGATGGACGGCGTGGGCACGCCCCGCATTCCAGCGGAGTGGAAAAACCGCTTCAATAAAGCGGGCGTTGAGTGGCGTATTTTTTCGCCGCTGGGGCGACTGGGGGTTTTTATTCCCAGCCGTTGGCGCCGTTTGCACCGAAAGCTGTGTGTGGTCGATGGCACAGTGGCCTTTTGCGGCGGCATCAACGTATTGGACGATTATTTTGACCCCAACCACGGTGCTCTAGATGCCCCCCGCTTTGACTTCGCCGTGCGTGTGACAGGCCCGCTGGTGCAGGCGGTGCATGAGGCCACGGCACAATTCTGGTGGCGTTTGCAGGCGGCCCGGACCGTGCGGCAGAGTCATTTCAAGGCCGCCTGGCAGGCACTGCAAGAGGCGGTCGCGCTGTCTTTGCAGGCCCGTTCCGGCACTGAATCTGACGGGAGTGCCGGAACGCTGCAGCACGATGCGTTGGTGCATGACACCCATGCTGAACTGGTGTTGCGCGACAACGTGCGCAACCGCTCCCGGATCGAACGCAGCTACCGAAAAGCCATTGGCACCGCAGTTGATGAGATCATCATTGCCAATGCCTATTTTGTTCCCGGCCGCAAACTGCGCAAGGGCCTGATTCTCGCTGCGTTGCGCGGGGTGCGGGTGCGCTTGTTGCTGCAGGGGCGCTATGAGTATTTCATGCAATACCACGCGGCCCGACCCGTGTACGGCGCGCTCCTGGCAGCAGGCGTGGAAATTCACGAGTACTCCGTCAGCTTTCTCCACGCCAAGGTCGCGGTGATCGACGGCCATTGGGCCACAGTGGGTTCTTCCAATTTAGATCCTTTGAGTCTGCTGCTGGCACGTGAGGCCAACGTGGTGGTGGAGGATGTGGCTTTCGCGCAGGATTTGCGTGCGCGGCTGGTGCACGCCATGGCGCATGGCGGTGTTCGTGTGGACCCGGCGGCGTACGCCAACCGACCGTGGCGCCAGCGCTTTCTGGACCGCGTCGCCTTGGGTGTGATGCGCGTCCTGCTGTTTCTGCATGGAAAGCGCTATTAAATTTATAGCTGACGACGCTCATTTGGCGAGGGTCACAGGCCAAAAACCCTTTAACTGAAACGCTGGTACCATTCTTTCATGTTAATGAAAAGTCAAAGCACCATGATCTCAAGCGATGCCGATGAGGGCACTCCCGTCTCCGTCAAAATCCGGGAACGTCTGATGGCGGCGCGCAAACGCTTCAATGCCAACGACAACATTGCCGACTTCATCGAGCCCGGTGAACTCGAGAAGTTGCTCGACGAGGTCGAAGACAAGATGAAAGGCGTGCTGAGCAGCCTGGTCATTGACACCGATCGCGATCACAACACCGACAAGACCGCCCGCCGCGTGGCCAAGATGTACCTCAATGAGGTGTTTCGCGGCCGCTACGTCAGCGCCCCACCCATCACCGAGTTTCCCAACGCCGAGCACCTCAATGAGCTGATGATCGTCGGTCCTATCACGGTGCGTAGCGCCTGCAGCCACCACCTCTGTCCAGTGATCGGCCAGATCTGGATTGGCGTGCTGCCCAATGAACACACGAACGTGATTGGCTTGTCCAAGTACGCGCGGCTGGCGGAGTGGGTCATGGGCCGGCCGCAAATTCAGGAGGAAGCAGTGGTTCAGCTGGCAGACCTGATTCAGGAAAAAACCCAGCCGGACGGCTTGGCCATTGTGATGGAAGCGACCCATTTCTGCATGGGCTGGCGCGGCGTCAAGGACATGGACAGCAAGATGATCAATTCGGTCATGCGGGGCAGCTTTCTCAAAGACCCCAATTTGCGCCGTGAATTTCTCTCACTGATACCCAAGAAAGGCTGATCATGTTGGTACGTTTGCTTTACGCCAGCCGTGCAGTCGACACCAGTCCCAATGCCATCGAGGCGATTCTGACCCAGTCGCGCCTGCACAATCCGGAGTGTGGCATCACCGGCATTCTTTGTTATGGCGGTGGCATTTTTCTTCAAGCCATCGAAGGCGGGCGCATGGCCGTGAGCGAGCTGTATGGCCACATCCAGAGAGATCCTCGCCACAAGGACGTGGTGCTGCTGCATTACGAAGAAATTTCCGAACGTCATTTCGGCGGCTGGACCATGGGACAAGTCAACATGTCCAAGATCAACGCTTCCATTTTGCTCAAGTACGCCGAAAAACCGGAGCTTGATCCCTATTCGGTGTCGGGCAGCGTGTCCCTCGCGCTGCTGGAAGAGTTGATGGCGACCGCCAGCATCATTGGCCGCGCCTGAGAATTTGTCAGCTTCCGCGTTGCTGAACGAGCCGTGCCGGGGTGAGTCCGGGGTGGGGCCGGTGCTCGTGGGCTGTGACTTTTCAAGTCGTCCTTCCCGCAAAAAACCGATTGTTATAGCCCTCGGGTCCTTGACTGCCGGGCGGGTTCAGCTATCAAAACTAGAGCAACTGGAGTCGCTGGAGGCCTTTGCACAGTGGTTGCAGCAACCGCTTTGCTGGGTGGGTGGCTTTGATTTGCCGTTCGGGTTGCCGCGCGAATTGGTGGAAACATTGGGTTGGCCCACACATTGGGAAGCTTGTATCCGGCATTACGCCACGCTGAGCCGGGCGCAAATTCGCAGTACCTTTGCCGCTTTTTGCAATTTGCGGCCCGTGGGCGGCAAATTCGCACACAGGTCAACAGACTTGCCCGCGGGGTCCAGTCCCTCCATGAAATGGGTCAACCCGCCGGTGGCCTACATGCTGCACGCTGGCGTACCCCTGTTACTTCAGGCGGGGGTGCATTTGGTCGGCCTGCATGCCGGCGATCCGCTCGATGTAGACAGGGAGGGCCAAGCGTGTCGGGTCGCCTTGGAAGCCTATCCGGGTTTGCTGGCGCGCGAAGTGCTGGAGAAGCGAAGCTACAAGAGTGACGACAAAGCGCGCCAGACACCAGAGCGCCTGATTGCCCGCAAAGACCTGATCACGGCGCTGGAGCATGGTCAGACCCGCCTGGGTTTGCGGCTCAAGCTGACCCATGCGCAGCGCGACGTATTGGTGGATGACGCCAGCGGTGACTCGCTGGATGCCGTGCTGTGTCTGATGCAGGCGGCCTGGGCGCAATCCCGGCAACGCGAAGGTGATGCGCGTTATGGTTTGCCCGACAACATGGATCCGCTGGAGGGCTGGATTGTCACGGCTTGATGATTTCAACGCGGCAAACGTTTATGCCGGGCGCCTGATGAGGGTGTCTTCCAGCTTGACGGCCAACTGGGAAATCGCCATGGCGGCTGGGCATCCGGGTGTGGACAGCATCAGCAATTGGCGACGCATGATCGCCTGACGTACCGAGGGGTCGGAGGGGATGTCACCCAGATGGATCAAGCGGATCGGGCGCCCCGGTTCAGTGACCACAAAGCGGTCCAGCACTTGCTGTAATTGCGTCGTGATGGCCCGGCCATCCCCCAGACGTGCCGTCTGGTTGACCACCATGCGAATATTTTGCCGCTTTTGCTGGCCGACCAGCACCTTGATGGTGGCATAGGCATCTGTCAGTGAGGTGGGTTCGGGGGTGGCCACCACCAGAACCTCCGAAGCCAGCGACACCGCGAAAAGGACCACATCAGAGATGCCGGCACCGGTATCCAGCAATACGATGTCGTAATGCGGCACCAGCCCACTCATGATGCGCAGAAAATCGTCGCGAACTTCGGGGGTCAGGCGCGAGTACTCAACCATGCCGGAGCCGGCCAGCAAAACGGAGAAACCGCCCGGAGCCCGGACAATGGCTTCTTCGAGTTTCGCTTTTCCGGTGAATACATCGTGCAGAGTCACTTTGGGATAAAGGTTCAGCACCACATCCAGGTTGGCCAGCCCCAGATCAGCGTCCAGTACCAGAACCCGGTGGCCGCGTTTGGCCAGTGCTGCTGCCAGATTGGCCGAGACAAAGGTCTTGCCGACGCCGCCTTTGCCGCTGGTGACGGCCAGCACTTTGCCCAGCGGTTTAAGGGGTACTGCGACGGGTGCCACATTGTCGAGTGGAGGGTTCAGGACATCGCTCATTTTCAGTTCACTTTATTCATTGCGCTGTCTGCTGCACCGACGGACGCGTCACTGGACGCACTTTCAAGCCAGGCCGGGTCACCTATTGACAGGTGGCCGAACAACATGCTTTTTTCTTCCGCACTCACGGCGATCTCCCGTTGCGGCTCGATACAAACGCGGTTGCGACCCTCGGTCTTGGCGCGATAGAGCTGGATGTCGGCCCGATCGCTCCACAAGGCTGTCGTTGAGCGGACCCACTCAGGCGCATAGGCCCCCCCAATACTGAGCGTCACCTGGATGCTGACCAGGGGGGGCACGGAAATGGAGAGGCTCCCCACAGCTTCGCGGATTCGTTCTGCCACGATTTTCCCAAACGAGGGCGGACAGTTGGGCAGAATCGCGGCGAACTCTTCGCCACCGTAGCGGGCCACCGTGTCCATCGGTCGCATGCAGCTTGCCAGGCAGTTGGCAATGGCCTGCAGCACCCGGTCGCCCGCCAAATGGCCATAGTTGTCATTGACCTTCTTGAAATGGTCAATGTCCATCATCAACAGCAGCGCAGAATCACCGGAACGGGCCACCGCATCAATTTCGCGGGCCAGCACATTGCGGAAATGGCGTCGATTTGCCAAGCCTGTCAGGGGGTCTTTCAGCGAAAGTTCACACAGATTGTCTATGACACTTTGCATATAGACCGTCAGGGACTCTTCCGGTTCGGGCAGGTGACATGTAGGATCATGCTCCAGCAGCGCACGTGCGTCGTCCAAGCGCAAATCACGCATATCGATCATGGAAGATACAGCCTTGGTAATCACGGGATAACTGGAGGTTTGACGAATTGAGTCTAACAGGAACGTTTTTCGACTTCGATGGAGTTCCATGGTTATTTCCACGCATTAATCACGTTATGAAGTGGTTTTGGGTGCACTTCAGTTTCCGTGTGAGGGTGGCCTCCAGCGCGTCGCCCGGTGCACCGGTCATCGGGACGGCGCCATGGTGCGTTGTTGTCAGGTGACTTATCTGAATCCCCGTCTTTGTTCCATTTTCCTGTTGGTGCTGCTGTGGGGCGGTTCGGCGCAGGCGCGCAGCTTTCAGGGTGTGGTCACGCACATCTCCGATGGCGACACGTTGTGGGTGCGCCCGGTTTCCGGTGGGGAGCCGCGCAAGGTGCGCTTCCAGGGCATTGACGCACCGGAGATTTGTCAGGACTTCGGTCCACAGTCGCGCGATGCGCTGGCCGCGCGTCTATTGCATCAGTCTGTGTTAGTCGGGACACGCGCCCGTGATAGTTACGGCCGTGTATTGGGACGCGTCACCTTGGGTGGCGAGGACATCGGTGCCTGGATGGTGCTCAAGGGTTATGCCTGGTCCTACCACTACCGCCGCAGTGCTGGGCCCTATGCATCCGAGGAAACTCGCGCTCGGCAATCTCGCCGTGGCCTGTTCGCTGTCGGTCAACCTGAGTTGCCGCGCGATTTTCGCCAGCGACATGGAACGTGCCACGCAATGAGACGATGACCCCGGAAGGCAGTGTTAGTGCGCGGTGCCGCAGACGACGCAACTGGCTTGGCGCCCGATGCCCACCTCGGTGAACTCCATGGCGCGGCCATCGAGCATCAGCAAACGGCCCGTTAGCGGGCGGCCAGCGCCGCAGATCAACTTGAGCGCCTCGGCTGCCTGCAGGGCGCCGATGATGCCCACGAGGGGCGCGAAAACGCCCATGGTCGCGCAGCGGGTTTCTTCAAAGGTGGTATCGGGCGGGAACACGCAGGCATAGCAGGGCGAATCTGGGTCGCGTGGGTCGTAGACACAAACCTGGCCATCGAAGCGAATGGCGGCCCCAGACACCAGCGGTTTGCGGTGCCTCACGCACGCGGCATTGATGGCATGGCGGGTGGCGAAATTGTCGCAACAGTCCAGCACCACATCAGCCTGCGCCACCAGCTTGTCCAGCAGCGCGGCATCGGCGCGAGCAATGATGGGGGTCACCTGCACTTCGGGGTTGATGGCGCCAATGGCTGTCTGGGCTGACAAGACCTTGGGCTGGCCGACGCGGGCCATGGTGTGGGCAATTTGCCGCTGCAAATTGGTCATGTCCACCGTGTCATGGTCCACTACTGTGATACGCCCGACACCCGCAGACCCCAGATAAAGCGCGACCGGTGATCCCAAACCACCAGCGCCCACGATCAGGGCGTGGCTGCCCAGAATTTGCGCCTGACCTTCAATCCCGATCTCATCGAGCAGGATATGGCGCGAGTAACGCAGGAGCTGGTCGTCCTTCATCAGAAGACTTTTAGTCTTCCTTCTTTTCTTCCGGGCGTTCAACCATGGTCTTGCTGACCATGACGGTGCGACCTTTGAGCTGGTTGATGGCCTGGATCAGCTGGAAATCCTTGTCCGACCCAAACTCAGGAATCTTGCGGTCGGCCAGCGGCTTCTTGAGTTCTTCCTCCAGCCTGACCCGGGCTTCTTCCCGGGCTTTTTCGCGGGCTGCATCTTTCTTTTCTTCTCCCTGGCCATTGTTCAGGTGTTTTTCCAGGTCCGCCTCACGGGTGCGCAGTGCGGCAAACAGATTGCCTTCTTCCGTTTCGTCCACCATGACGTCGGGCACGATACCTTTGGCTTGGATGGATTTACCGCTGGGCGTGTAGTAACGGCTGGTGGTGAGCTTCAGGCCAGCGCTTGGGCAGTTGTCCATGCGGAAGGAGGGATCAAGACAAACCGCGGTTTGCACGGAGCCCTTGCCGAAGGTCTGGTTGCCCAGCAGCTTGGCGCGATGGTGGTCCTGCAATGCACCGGCCACGATTTCGCTGGCGGAGGCGGAGCCTTCATTGACCAGCACCACCAGAGGTACGGTTTTCAGCGCCCCTTTGGTGACTTCCTGCAGGTGCTTCAGGGGATCGGAGCCACCGCGACGTTGGTAAAACGAAGGCGATGCCTTGTACGTGAACTTGCTGTCGGGCAACTGGCCATTGGCCGACACCACGGTGACGTTCTCCGGTAAGAATGCCGCCGAAATCGCCACGGCGGCGTCCAGGTAACCACCCGGGTCGTTGCGCAGGTCCAGCACCAAGCCCTTGAGTTGCGGCTCCTGCTTGTAAATTTCTTCGACCTTGCGCGAAAAGTCTTCGACCGTGCGCTCCTGGAACTGGCTCAGGCGGACCCAGGCATAGCCGGGTTCAACCACCTTGCTGCGCACAGACTGGGTACGAATTTCCTCGCGGGTAATCGGGACCGGGAAGGTGCGATTCTCGGCCTTGCGGAAAATGGTAAGCACCACCTTGGTATTGGGCTCGCCGCGCATGCGCTTGACGCCTTCACTCAGCGGCAGGCCCTTGACCGGGGTGTCATCGATCTTGACGATCAAATCGTTGGGTTTGATGCCAGCCCGAAAAGCGGGTGAGCCTTCGATGGGCGACACCACCTTGATCACGCCATCTTCCTGAGAGATTTCGATGCCAACGCCGACGAACTTACCGGTTGTACCTTCGTTGAAATCCTTGAGTGCTTTTTTATCGAGGTAGACGGAATGCGGATCAAGACCCGCCACCATGCCGGCAATGGCGTCGGTGATGAGTTTTTTGTCATTGACCGGCTCAACGTAATTGCTTTTGACCATGCCAAACACGGCGGCCAGTTGCTGCAACTCCTCCAGCGGCAAGGGTGCCAGCGTGCCACGCGCTACGGTCTGGAGGGAAACAGTGGTCAAGGCGCCAGCGACAACGCCCACCGAAATCCAGCCTGCAATTTTCAATTTCTGAGCCATAAATAGTCCTCTACCAATCCAATTGGTCAATATACACGTTTGGAGGATTTTTCGACAGGATGGTTCCCTATTTACCTACGCTTTACCTTGGGATGCCACGGCCGCAGCGGCAGCGGCGGCGGCTTCCGCGTCGCCCAGGTAGTAATGGCGGATGGGTTTAAGGTCGTCGTCCAGCTCGTACACCAGTGGAATGCCGTTGGGGATGTTCAGGCCCACGATGTCGTTGTCAGAGATGTTGTCCAGGTATTTCACCAGCGCCCGGATGGAGTTGCCGTGTGCCGCCACCACCACGCGTTTGCCAGCTTTGAGGGCCGGTGCCAGCGCTTCGTTCCAGAACGGCATGACCCGCGCGACCGTGTCTTTCAGGCATTCGGTCAGCGGGATTTGCTCGGGCTGCAGTTTGGCGTAGCGCGGGTCGCCCCGTTCGCTGCGCGGGTCTGTGGCGTCCAGCGCGGGTGGTGGGGTGTCGTAGCTGCGCCGCCACACCAGTACTTGCTCATCGCCGTATTTCTTGGCCGTCTCGCCTTTGTTGAGGCCTTGCAGGGCGCCGTAGTGGCGCTCATTGAGCCGCCAACTATTGACTACTGGCAGCCAGGTCCGGTCCATTTCGTCCAGCACATGCCACAGGGTGCGGGTGGCACGCTTGAGCACGCTGGTGTAGGCGATATCAAACTCATAGCCTTCGGCCTTGAGCAGATGCCCGGAGTTTTTGGCCTGCTCAATGCCGGCAGGCGTCAAGTCGACGTCGGTCCAACCGGTAAAACGGTTGTCAAGGTTCCAGGTGGATTCGCCGTGGCGGATTAGAACTAGTTTGTGCATGGTGGTTTGAAAGGGTCCGAGCCGGGGTAAAACGAAGACTGAATGCGCTGCGCAGCCCTCCATTCTAAAATGAGTGTGGAATCGGCTGGGGACGGTCCTGGCGCATGGTCGTTAGTGGCAGTCCGTCTCGCAAGATTTCAGGAATTTAACAAAGGAAAAAAGTGAAGTTTATTCTCGATAACTGGATGATCATGTCCGTCGCCCTGGCCTCTGCGGGCATGCTGTTTTGGCCTATTCTCAAGGGCGCAACCGGGGGCTCATTGACCGCTGAAGCTGCAGTTCAGCTGATCAACCGCGAAAAAGCGGTGGTCATCGATGTGTGCGAGCCCAATGAGTTTGCGGCCGGGCATGTGGGTGGTGCAAAAAACATTCCGCTCAGCCAACTTGAACAGAAGTTGCCCGCTGCGGTGAAGAACAAGGCGCTGCCCGTCATTCTGGTGTGCAAGTCGGGCGCCCGTTCGGGTCGTGCGGTGAGTATTGCCAAAAAGCTGGGATATGAACAGGCCCAGTCTCTGGGTGGTGGCATGGGCGCGTGGACAAAGGCCAACCTGCCGGTCGAAAAAGCCTGATATGCAAGCCGTCAAGATGTACACCACCGCAGTCTGTCCTTACTGCGTTCGGGCCAAGCAGATTCTCAAGGCCAGGGGCGTCGAGCAGATTGAAGAAATCCGCATCGATACCGATCCCCACCACCGCATGACGATGATGGAGATCACGGGTCGACGCACCGTGCCCCAGATTTTCATTGGCCAGACGCATGTGGGCGGCTGTGACGATCTGGTGGCGCTGGACGGGCACGGCGGCCTGATGCCCTTACTGAACGCGGCCACCTGAGATAATCTTCCACGTTCCCGATTGCGTGCCCGCTCAAGAGATACCTGAGCGGGCTTTATTTTTAATTGAAATCTTGCGGGACAGGCCGCAGCCAGCGATTGCTGAGCCCGCGCTGTCCTCAACAAATTTAAGGAAATTTCATGTCCGAGCAACAAGAACCCGTTTTCCAAATCCAGCGCGTCTACCTCAAGGAGGCATCCCTGGAGCAGCCTAACTCGCCCGCCATCCTGCTGGAGCAGGAATCCCCCACGGTGGACATCCAGCTGGGCGTGAACGCCGCGCCCGTGGCCGAAGGCATTTTTGAAGTGACGGTCACGGCCACGGTGCAGACCAAGATCAAGGAAAAAACCGTGTTCCTGGTGGAAGTCACGCAAGCCGGTATTTTCGAGATCCGCAATTTGCCGCAAGAGCAGATGAGCCAGATCATGGGCATCGCTTGCCCGCAAATCGTTTACCCCTACCTGCGGGGCAACGTGGCCGACCTGATCCAGCGTGGTGGTTTTCCGCCCGTGCACCTGTCGGAAATCAACTTCCAGGCCATGTATGAGCAGCAACAGCAGCAGGCGGCGGCCACCGCTGACGTTGAGACGAGTACTCTCGTTCAGTAAGAAGTTAGAACGTTTTAGTCCTCTAGCCCCCGTATTCATTGCGTAACATGCTATGAAAATAGTAGTACTTGGCGCGGGTGCCTGGGGCACGGCGCTGGCGGTTAACGCGGGCCGCAACCTGCTGGCACAGCACACCGTGACGCTGTGGGCACGTGATGCCGGACAGGCGTCAGCCATGCAGTCGCAGCGTGAAAATGTGCGTTACTTGCCCGGTATCTCATTGCCGCCTGCGCTCGGTGTCAGTGCCGTCAGCCTGGACGACCCGGCGCAGTTCGGCCGTTTCGTGGCCGGGGCTGATCTGCTTATTGTCGCCACGCCAATGGCGGGCCTGCGCGGCATGTTGGCGCACTTAAGCAACTGCCGCATGCCGGTGGCCTGGTTGTGCAAGGGCTTTGAAGCCGCTACTACAGCATCTTATGGACTGCTAGCCCATGAAGTACAAGCGCAAGTGGCTCCTGATTTGATAGCTGGCGTACTCAGCGGCCCCAGCTTTGCGCTGGAAGTCGCGCGGGGTCAACCGACGGCTCTGGTGGCCGCCAGCACCCATGCGGCGGTGCGTGAGGCCTTGGTGGCGGCTTTTCACAGTCCGACACTGCGGGTCTATGCCAATGAGGACATCGTTGGCGTCGAGGTGGGCGGTGCGGTCAAGAATGTGCTGGCCATTGCCACTGGCTTGTGTGACGGCCTGAATCTGGGCCTCAATGCCCGGGCGGCCCTGATTACCCGCGGTCTGGCCGAGATGACGCGTCTGGGCCTGGCCTTGGGCGCCAAATCTGACACCTTCATGGGTCTGAGCGGGCTGGGCGACCTGGTGCTCACGGCCACCGGCGATTTGTCCCGCAACCGGCAGGTCGGTCTGGCGCTGGCCCAAGGCCAGAGCTTGCAGCAGGCGGTGGCGTCGCTAGGCCATGTGGCCGAAGGGGTTTACTCCGCCCGCACCGTGGTGCAGCGGGCACAGGGTCTGGGGGTGGAAATGCCGATTGCGCAGGCGGTGGTGGCTTTGCTGGATGGGCAAATCAGACCTGAGCACGCGGTGGCCGCCCTCATGGGCCGCGACCCGGCGAACGAACTGGCTTAGGCGCCGGCGGGAGCCGCTTGTGCTCCCGACCACAATCCTCAGTCCTGGTTTCTTTCAATCCGTGCCGCGATGTGGGCCAGCGCCTCCTCCACCTGATCCACCAGAATCAGGCACAGGTCGCCCTCGCCCAAGGTGTTCATGGCCGTGTCAATGGCCAGGAACTCACCCTGAATCTCGCGGATGGTCTTGGTGCGCGTGGCGGCGGTGAGTCCATCGCGCAGCAGCGCCAGCACCTCGCCATCGGCGCGGCCGCGCTGACACTGATCCTGGTACAGCACCACTTCGTCAAAGGCGTGACCCAGGATTTCGGTTTGCTGACGGATGTCCTCATCGCGCCGGTCACCGGCGCCGCTGATCACCACCGAGCGGCGTTGGGCGGGCATGCTCTCCACCGCTTGAACCAGAGCGGCAATGGCATCCGGGTTGTGACCGTAGTCGGCAATGACGGTGGCGCCCCGGTAGCTGAACACATTGAAGCGGCCCAAGGCGTTGTCGCTGTCGTTGACAAAACTGGCCAATCCCTGCTGCAAGATGTCCCAGTCCAGCCCCAGGCCCCAGGCCGCAGCCACCGAGGCCATGACGTTTTCCACCTGGAAGCCGATAGTGCCTTGACGGGTGATGGGTACGCCGGACAAGGGCACCCTGTGCCGCACCGCACCCTGGGCGGCGACCAGGCAGCCGTCTTCGATAAAGACAACGCGGCGCCCCTGAGCCAGATGGGTGGCCATGACCGGATGGTTCCGGTCGGTGGCAAAAAAGGTGATTGAGCCATGACAGTGTTTGGCCATGGACGCCACGATTTCGTCAGCCGCATTGAGCACGGCCACACCGTCAGGGGCGATGTTCTGCACGATCACGCGCTTGAGCACGGCAAGATCCTCGACCGTCGTGATGTAGTTCAGGCCCAGGTGGTCGCCGCTGCCGACATTGGTGACGACGGCCACGTCGCAACGGTCGAAGGCCAGGCCTTCGCGCAGCATGCCGCCGCGCGCGGTCTCTAGTACGGCGGCGTCCACGTCGGGGTGCTGCAATACATTGCGTGCGCTGCGGGGGCCGCTGCAGTCGCCAGTGTCGATGCGCTGGCCGGCAATGTAGACGCCATCGGTATTGGTCATGCCTACGCGCAGGCCGCTCTGGGCCAGCAGGTGGGAGATCAGGCGCACCGTGGTGGTCTTGCCGTTGGTGCCCGTCACCGCCACCAGCGGAATGCGACCGTTTTCCTGCTTGCCGAACATGCTGGCGATGATCGCCTCGCCCACCGGACGCCCCTTGCCGTAGGAAGGGGACAGGTGCATGCGCAGACCGGGCGCGGCATTGACCTCGACCACGCCGCCGCCCTGTTCTTCGAGCGGGTGCAGGATGCTGTTGCAGACCATGTCCACGCCGCAAATATCCAGCCCCACCATCTGCGCGGCCGCCACGGCGCGTGCCGCCACTTCCGGATGGACGCTGTCAGTGACATCGGTGGCCGAACCGCCGGTCGATAGATTGGCGTTGTGGCGCAGCGTGACGCGTTGGCCCTTGGGGGGCACCGATCCGGCGTGCAAACCCTGGCCGGTCAGGCAAGCCAGGGCAATCTCGTCGAAGCGGATCTTGGTGAGGGAGGTGGCGTGTCCTGAGCCACGGCGCGGGTCCTTGTTGACTTGTTCCACCAGTTCGTGAATGCTGTGGCTGCCGTCGCCTACGACATGGGGCGGGTCACGCCGTGCCGCGGCCACCAGCTTGTTGCCGACCACCAGCAGGCGAAAGTCGTTGCCGGGAATGTAGCGTTCGACCAGGATGTCATTGCCGAACTCGGCGGCGGCTTTGTAGGCCGCCTGCAGTTGCTCGTGAGACGTGATATTGACCGTCACGCCCTTGCCCTGATTGCCATCCTTGGGCTTGATCACGACGGGCAGACCGACTTCACAGGCGGCGGTCCACGCATCTTCGGGCGTATCCACCTCGCGACCGAGCGGAACCGGCACGCCGGCCGCCGCCAGCAGCTTCTTGGTGAGTTGCTTGTCCTGGGCAATGGCTTCAGCAATGGCACCGGTCACGTCCATTTCGGCCGCCTGGATCCGGCGCTGTTTGCTGCCCCAGCCGAACATGATCATGCTGCCATCGGTCATGCGACGGTAGGGAATGTTGCGCGCGACCGCCGCTTTGACGATGGCCCCCGTGCTTGGCCCCAGGCGTACATCCTCGTCGAGCTCGCGCAGCTGCTCCAGCGCCTGCTGCAGCTCGAAGGGCGTGTCGTTTTGAGCTGCCAGGCACAAGCTTGCGGCTAGCTCCAGTGCCAGACGGCCAACCGCTTCCTCTGAATATTCCACGACCACCTGGTAGACGCCCGCTTCGGTGGTGGCCGTCGTGCGGCTGAAGGTCACCGGGCAGCCGGCCTGGGCCTGCAGGTCCAGTGCGGCCAGTTCGAGCACATGGGCCATGGGCACCGTGTCGTCATGTCCGGTTGGCTGCAGCGGGCTGAGTTCAGGAAAGCGGGCCCGCAGACGACCCTCGAATCCGTTGCGCGTGCTGATCGCGCACTCCGCAGGTGTGCAGTTCACGATCGCCTCAATGGCGGTGTGATTGCTCCACAGGTTGGGGCCGCGCAGGGCGCGGATGCGTGATATGTCCATAGTCTCAATAATTCTTCTTGGGATCTGACTCAAAGGTGCGCAGGCCGGCCATGATCAAATCGGGGGTGACGCCCAAAGCCCAGGCAGCGGCCACGGCGGCCATCACCATGTCCGGCTTTTCCGACTTGGCCGGCTTCATGGCGGCAAGAGGAATCAAGGCCACTTCGTCCATGCCCTGGGCCAGAACGATCTTCCCGTCCCGTACGAAGAGCACGCGCTCGCCATGCGTACGGTGGATCGTGATGGCTTCGAGCTGGGAATCCAGCGCGTAAAAAATCACCTTGCCATCGCAGAGCGGTGCCATTTCCACCACCAGAGGGTCGGCGGCATTGAGCACGGCGGTTCCGTGGGGCAGGATCACGTCGACCTGCGTGCGCACCACGTTGTAGAGCCTGTCAATGTCATCAATATAGAACTCGGCCAGTGACTCAAAGCCGCTGACATCCGTCACCACACCGACCGTGCACTTGTCGTACGCCAGACCTTCGCTCAGGATCATCCGGCTGCTGTGCTCGAACACCGCCGCATCGACAGTGCGGTTGATGAGAATGCGTTGGCCGGCGTCCCAATGCGTGCTGTCATGGGCATCGACCTGACGGGCACCCAGATAGAAGCCGTCTCGGCAGGCCAGGCCGACCTGCTTGCCACTGATGTGCAGCAGCCAGGCGATCAGCCGCGCAATCCGGGTGGTGTTTTGCGTCCCGGTGACGCCGACCACCGGAATGCGGCCTTGAACCTTGCCGTCCGTGCGCTCATTCTGCTCAGCACTGAACAGGTGTTCAATGATGGCCTTGCCAATCGGACGGGGCTGGCCGTCGGCTGGCTTCAGGTGGGCCAGCAGGCCAGGGCTGGCATTGACCTCGATCACGGCGCCACGTTGCTCTGACAAAGGCCGCGTGATGTCCTCCAGCACCAGATCAACGCCCGCAATATCGAGGCCCACGACGCGCGCGGCCAGGGCCGCCGCTGCGGCAATACTGGGGTGGACCTTGTCGGACACATCGAAGGCGACGTTGCCATTGCGCTGGATCAGGACTTTTTCACCGCTGGCGGGCACCGAGTAGGCGGTGAAACCCTGGCGCTCCAGCTCCAGAATGATTTCCGCGCCCTCATGCGGCGCCAGGGCGTTCAGCGGGGCATCCTCACCCGTGCCGCGTCGCGGGTCGATGTTGATCTGTTTATCGACCAGTTCAATGATGTTGGACTGGCCGTCCCCGGTGACCCAGGCCGTTTCGCCCCGCGCCGCCGCCACGACTTGTTTGCCAACCACCAACAGCCGATGCTCGTTGCCGTTGATGAACTGCTCGACGATGACGCTGCCACCGCCCTTGCGCTGGGCGAGCTGAAATGCCGCCTCGATATCCTTGCGGTTGTTCAGATCCAGTGACACGCCACGCCCGTGGTTGCCGTCATAAGGCTTGATCGCGACCGGCAGTCCGATGTCCTGCGCTGCCTCCCAGGCTTCTTCGGCGGTCTTGACCAGGCGCCCTTGTGGAACGGGTACGCCACAGGACTGCAGCAGGGACTTGGTCAAGTCCTTGTCGCTGGCAATTTCTTCGGCAATGGCGCTGGTCTGGTCAGTTTCAGCCGTCCAGATGCGACGCTGGCTGGCGCCATGGCCGAGTTGCACCAGATTGCCATCGGTCAGACGCAGGTGGGGAATGCCGCGCTCGGTGGCGGCTTCGACGATATGCGCGGTGCTGGGCCCCAGACACAAGGCGTCGACCATGTCATGCAATTTGGCGATCGTGGCCGTGAGGTCATAGGGACGGTTCTCCATGGCGGCCATCACCAGATCCAGGGCGGCAACCAGCGCGGCACGGCCGACCTGTTCCTGCCGGGTCCGGAAGGCCACCTTGTACACACCGCGAACCGAGGTCTGGCGGGCCTTGCCAAAGCCGGTGCGCATGCCGGCCAGATTTTGCAGTTCCAGCACCACATGTTCCAGAATATGGCCGGCCCAGGTGCCAACGCGCACGCGCAGCAAAAAGCCGCCGCGTTCACCAACGCCGCAGCGGTGTTCTGCCAGGCCGGGCAGCAGCTCGCTCAAACGCTCATAAAATCCCGGAATAGTGTTGGAGGGATGGTCTTCCAGTGCGCCGATATCGACCCAGGCTTCGATGACCGGACGGTAAGTCCAGATATTGGGGCCGCGCAGATGGGTAACCCGCAGCAATTGAATGTTCTTCGTCGTCATGAATTTAAACAAGTTTGGCAATCAAACACTGCGGGCGAATCTCTGGTTCGTGCGAACATACCCAGGTTACCGGTACGGTCGGCACGTAATAATCACTTCAAATAGTCGGCGCTGATCGTAATACCGTTAAGTCTATTGCAGTTCTGCAAGCGACCCTGGCTCGGCTTACGGCCGTAAATCCGCATGCAAACCCGCAGAATCAACTGGCCTAAATGACAAACGAAATCCATGCTTCAGATACATTGTTGAACGACATCGCGGCGGATTGGCGCCCGGAAGTCCGGGCGCAGCTCCAAACAGGGGAGAACGTTTTAGCCGCGCTGGAGGTTGACCTCGACACCAAACTTTGTTTTGTCAAAGGTTTGGTGCTGGTCACGAACCTGCGCCTGTTAAGCCGCGCGCCGGATGCGGCGTGGACCGCCTGGGCCTACCGCCCCAATCTGACACTCAAGCACCACGACCACGCCGGCGTGGGGCATCTGGAACTCCATGATGCACAGGGCCGCCTGGCGACCTGGCGTTTCACCCTTGGGCGCAACCTGCACGCGATCCGGCTGCTGGATCAATTCCAGATTCACCTGGAAAGCCAGGTCACCGGTCAGCCTGCGGCCCTGCCGGACCGTCGCCGCTGCCCGAGCTGCAAGGCGCCGCTGGAGCCCGATCAAGATGAGTGCCCAATTTGCACCAAAGTCATCCACACGCCGCCGTCGACCTGGACGCTGCTTCGGCTGTGGCGCTTTGCCAAACCCTATTCCGGCCAGTTGCTCGCCGGTTTTATCCTGACGCTCTTGGGCACGGCGGCCAGTCTGGTTCCACCTTATCTGGCCATGCCCTTGATGGACGAGGTGCTGATCCCGTTTCAAAACGGCCAGCACATCGACCCGATGCTGGTGGCGCTGTATCTCTCGGGCCTGTTCGGCGCGGCGCTGCTGGCCTGGGGGTTGTCCTGGGCCAAGACCTACATCCTGGCCCTGGTTTCCGAGCGCATCGGGGCCGATCTGCGCACCTCCACCTACGAGCACTTGCTGCGCATGTCGCTGGAATACTTTGGCGGCAAGCGTACCGGCGACCTGATGTCGCGCATTGGTAGCGAAAGTGACCGCATTTGCGTGTTCCTGTCGCTGCATTTGCTCGACTTTGCCTCCGACATCCTGATGCTGCTGATGACGGCGGTGATTCTGTTCTCCATCAACCCCTGGCTGGCGCTGGTCACCCTGGTGCCGCTGCCCTTCATCGTGTGGATGATTCATGCCGTGCGCTTCCGGCTGCAAACAGGGTTCGAGAAAATCGACCGGGTCTGGTCCGAAGTCACCAGCGTGCTGGCCGACACCATTCCCGGTGTGCGCGTGGTCAAGGCCTTTGCGCAGGAAAAGCGCGAGGCGGCGCGCTTTCGCGAGGCCAATAAACACAATCTGGCGGTGAACGACAAGATCAACAAGATCTGGTCTCTGTTCTCGCCCAGCGTTTCCCTGCTCACCGAGCTGGGGCTGCTGGTGGTGTGGGCGTTTGGCATCTGGCTGGTGTCCAAAGCCGAAATCACGGTCGGCGTGCTGATGGCCTTCATTGCCTACATCAGCCGTTTCTATGGCCGGCTCGACTCCATGAGCCGCATCGTGTCGGTGACCGAGAAATCGGCCTCGGCGGCGAAACGCATTTTTGACATCCTGGACCACGTCTCCAGCGTGCCCGAGCCAACGCAGCCGGTGAAGCTGGACCGCGTCGAAGGCCGCATCGAATTGTCGGAAGTGAGTTTTCGCTACGGCAACCGCGAAGTCAACAAGGGCATCAATCTCGTCATCGAGCCGGGCGAGATGATCGGCCTGGTCGGCCACAGCGGTTCCGGCAAGAGCACACTGGTGAACCTGATCTGCCGCTTTTACGATGTGACGGAAGGCTCGATCCGTGTCGATGGCGTTGATGTCCGCTCCTTCCCCATCGCCGACTACCGCCGCAACATCGGGCTGGTGCTGCAGGAACCTTTCCTTTTCTTCGGCACGATTGCCGAGAACATCGCTTACGGCAAGCCGCACGCCGGCCAGGCCGACATCATTGCGGCGGCGCGCGCCGCGCATGCGCATGAATTTATTCTGCGCCTGCCGCAGGGCTATGACTCAATGGTGGGTGAGCGCGGCCAGGGCTTGTCCGGCGGTGAGCGCCAGCGCATCTCGATCGCCCGCGCGCTGCTGATCAATCCGCGCATCCTGATCCTGGATGAAGCAACGTCCTCGGTGGATTCCGAGACCGAGAAAGAAATCCAGAAGGCGCTGGAAAATCTGGTGCAGGGCCGCACCACCATTGCTATTGCCCACAGGCTGTCCACCCTGCACCGCGCCAACCGGCTGGTGGTGCTGGACCGGGGCCACATCGTGGAGGTGGGCACGCACGACGACCTCATGGCGCGCGAAGGCGCCTACTTCAACCTCTACCAGGCGCAGGCGCGCAACATGGACGTGGACATGGACGACGATAGAAGAAGCATTGTCAGGGTCAGTAACGTGAAAGACGACAAATGAACGCGACTTCTGCCATGGCAACAACGACTTTTCAGCTGACTCGAAATGCCTTCGGGCGGCTGGTTTTGACCACGTCTGCGGGTGAGGTTTTTGAGGGCGTGGTGCCGGTGCGGGCTTTCCCCATCCAGTCACCGGAGGAGGGTATTGGCATGGTGCATACCGATGGCCACGAAGTGGCGTGGGTCGATTGCCTGCATGAGCTGCCCGACCCGATCCAGCGCCTGATCCGGGAAGAGCTGGAGTCGCGCGAATTCATGCCTGAAATTGAGAATATTGCGAGTGTCACCAGCTTTTCCACGCCTTGTACCTGGCATGTCCAGACCGACCGCGGCGACACCCGCTTCGTGCTGCGCGGTGATGAAGACATTCGCCGCGTCGGCCCCACCATCCTGCTGGTGACGGACTCGCACGGCATCCAGTTCCTGATTCGCGACAAGTCGAACCTGAACAAGGACAGCCGCAGGATTCTGGACCGATTTTTATAAGAAATAGGCCTCTAGCCCTCGTTCTATATGCGTAAGTAGCTATTTATTTTATAGCAACCTCAAGCCCCCTAAAACCCCCGCTCCGCAGTGACGAATTACCCCACTGAATGGATGCCGCTATGCTAATCCCTATGACAAATTCTTTTGATTTCTCCGACGCCGCGGTGACTGAACTGGCCGGTCTGGACGCGGCCCGCGCCCTGCAGGAAGACGTGGGCGCCGGCGACCTGACCGCCGGCCTGATCGACCCCAGCCGCCGTGCCCGTGCCCGCATTCTGGCGCGCGAGGCCGCAGTGATCTGTGGCGCTCCGTGGGCGCAGGCCGCGTTGCAACAGGTTGACCCTGAAATAAAAATCGTCTGGCGCGTGCAGGAGGGCCAGCGCTGCACCCCCGACCAGGTGGTACTGGAGCTGGAAGGCTCGGCGCGTTCGCTCTTGACGGCGGAACGCACGGTGCTCAATTTTCTGCAATTGCTCAGCGCCGTGGCCACCAAGACCGCCAGTTTTGTCGATGCCGTACAAGGCGTTCCCGGCAATCGCGCGCAGATCGTGGACACGCGCAAAACGCTGCCCGGCCTGCGTCTGGCGCAAAAATACGCGGTGCGCGCCGGTGGCGGTACCAACCATCGCATCGGTTTGTATGATGCCGTGCTGATCAAGGAAAACCACATTGCCGCGGCCGGTGGCGTCACGGCTGTGTTGGCGCGTGCGGCTGCGGTGGCGCCGACCGCCAGCTTCGTCGAGATCGAGGTCGAGACCCTGACCCAGCTGGCCGAAGCGCTGGATGCCGGTGCCAGCATGGTGCTGCTCGACAACATGAGCCTGGAGCAGCTGCGCGAGGCGGTGCAGATCAACGCCGGGCGCGCCATCCTGGAGGTGTCGGGCGGCGTGAACATGGCCACCGTGCGCGCGATTGCCGCCACTGGGGTGGACCGGATTTCGATTGGTGGCTTGACCAAAGACGTGCAGGCGGTTGACTTTTCCATGCGCTTTAGCGCCGACCTGACTTGAGTCCAAGTTAGTCTTCACTGTTACTTCCTTATCAGGACTTGTGATGAATACTGTTTCCAATGCCGTGCGGGATGTTGAATACGAGCAGCCGCTGCGCGATGCCACGGCCAGCGGCTCGGTTTGCGCCACCAAACATGCCTGGGCCCGGGTGCCGGTCGAACCGGGTCCGGCCGAACGTGCCGCGCTGAAAGACAAAATCCGCCGCCTGCTGAAAGAGCGCAACGCGGTGATGGTGTCGCACTATTACGTGCATCCGGATTTGCAGGATCTGGCCGAAGAAACCGGTGGCATCGTCAGCGATTCGCTGGAAATGGCCCGCTTCGGGCGCGACCATGCGGCGACCACGCTGGTGGTGTCGGGCGTGCGTTTCATGGGCGAGACCTCCAAAATCCTGTCGCCGGAAAAACGGGTTTTGATGCCGGACCTGGACGCCACCTGTTCGCTCGATCTCGGTTGCCCGATTGAGGACTTCAGCGCCTTCTGCGATGCCCACCCGGACCGCACCGTGGTGGTGTACGCCAACACCAGCGCAGCCGTGAAGGCGCGGTCCGACTGGCTGGTGACCTCGAGCTGTGCGCTCGACATCGTGCGTGCGCTGAAAGACAAGGGCCACAAGATTCTGTGGGCGCCCGACAAACACTTAGGCGGCTACATCCAGCGCGAAACCGGTGCCGACATGGTGATGTGGGGCGGCTCCTGCATCGTGCACGACGAGTTCAAGGCCTTTGAGCTGCAAGCCCTGATGGCGGAACATCCGGGTGCCAAAGTGCTGGTGCACCCCGAGTCACCGGCCGACGTGATCGCGTTGGCCGACGCGGTCGGTTCCACCTCGGCCATCCTCAAGGCGGCGCACGAGATGGACGCCAAAGAGTTCATTGTCGCCACCGACAACGGCATGATGCACAAGCTGCGCACCCTCAATCCGGGCAAGGTGTTTCTGGAGGCGCCCACGGCCGGCAACAGCGCCACCTGCAAGAGCTGCGCGCACTGCCCGTGGATGGCCATGAACAGTCTGGCGGGGCTGGCCCATGTGCTGGAAACCGGGACCAACGAGATTCACGTCGATCCCGCCCTGGGCGTGAGAGCCCGGTTGCCGATTGATCGCATGCTGGCGTTCACCTCGGCACTCAAGGGGGGGCAGGATGCGGGCAGCCTGGTACCGCTTATCGGTGCTGCATAAATTGCGGGTTGATCAATTTCCGCAGCGCTGGACGAACGACGCTCAAGCTCATTTTCGGGGGGCTTCTTTCTTATTCTCCGATCGCGCCAAAGCCGTGGCATCCCGAACCAACTGCGCGCAATCGCTGTCCTTTCCGGGGCCGGCGTCGATCAAAGGCATGAGCGCCAGCAGTGGATTGATCAGGCCCAAGGCTAGCGCGCCCAGCGCCCGCGAGGCGACGCGTGCCGTGTCCACCTGGACCACCGGCTTGGCAAAATTGCCGCGAATGTAGATCGGACTGCGCAAGGCCAAGGGGCTGGTGATCTTCGTTTTCTGATTGAGTGTCAGATCCAGCGTCTCCTGCCCCAGATCAATGTTGCCGGTGCCGATGACGGTCGTGATTTCGGTGTCAAAGATCAGCGCGTCGGTGTTCATGCGGCCATTGCGGACCTCAAAATCGACCACCGCACAGCGCAACTTGACTTGTTTGTCGCCGGTCAGGCTCAATTGCAGTATTTCCCAGAGATGCAGGCCCACTTTTTCCATCATCAACTTGCTGATCTCGCCGCCGGCGACAACCAATCCCACCTTGCCGTTGGCGCTCGCCAGCATGCGCCCGACCGAGTTGCCTTGTCCGACGAGATCGAAATCGCCGTTGACCTGGCCAATGCTGCTTTTGCTCAATTCGACCGTTGGAAACAGTTGGGCTAGGAGGATTTTTCTGGCCCGTATCTGGGCAGTCGCCCGAATGGGGTCCTGGCGCCCATCGAGCGAAATAGCGGCATTGAGTTGCCCTCCGGCCAGACCGAACGTGAGAGGCTCAAGCTTCAGCACGGCGTCGCGCAAAGTCAGATGGGTCGCAAAATCTTCCAGCGGCAACTCCTTGGCACGCCGGAGGGTTTTGGCACGCAAGCGCACTTCCGCGTCCACGCTGTGCCAGCGATCGGTCTGGAACGGCAGGTCAGGCAGCACGCGGCCGGGCTTCGCCGCACCGGTCGCGGCCCGGCTGACCGCTTGCGCCGCGCTGCCGGGCCGTGAACCGATCAAGGGCCCCAGATCCGCGAGATCGAGCAGTTTGGAGTCCATTTCGGCGGTAAGTGCCGGGCGTTTACCGTTCGTGTCCACCTGCAGCAAGCCCGCAATATCGCTGCCGCCGACCCGACCTGAGAATTTCTCATAGCGCCACACGGTCCCGCTATGCTGCAGGTGCCCCTCCGTCGTGTAGGGCGGGGTCGCCGGCAAGGCGATGCCGAGCACGGGAAAGAGCTGATCCAGACTCTCTCCCCGCAGCGCCATGCGCAGATCCACGGCGGAAAATGTGAGCAGACCGGTGACCGTGCCATTGGCCCGCACGCTGGTTTTGCCAATGCTTGCCTCAACTTTCAAAGGGTAAGGGGTGCGTTCATCGCGAATCGCCAGCACCGGCCCGCCGCTGCCTCGCGCTTGCAGCGCAAGGCCCTTGTATTGCCCGCTGGCGCTGAAAGTGACACCGGCATCGGTCGCGCCACCCGAGGGCGGGCGCATGGTCGTGAAGTCCGACCGGATACGGGTCTTGTTCGCCGCATCGTCGTAGCCGAGGGTTCCCTGATCAAGCATCAAACGGTCGATCTGGATACGCGCGCCTTCGTCTTGCTGGTTGCGGTCCAGCAGCCAGCTCTTGCGGCCGTCAGCGCTTTGCTCCAGAAAGACCGCCGGACGTACCAGCGACACGTCGGGAAAGACAATTTTTCGACGCAGAAGTTGCGACAAGTCGAGCGTGATGTCCACCGTATCGGCGGTGAGCATCTGCTTTTCCTTGGCCCAGTCCGGATTGGCGAAGGTCACCGAATCCGCACGCAGGCGCGGCCAGGGCCAGTCGAATTTCACCGTGAGGTCGCCGTGGATGGCCAGCACCCGCCCCGTTTTCTCCGCCGTCGAGCGTTCTATCGGACCGCGCAGCCAGTTCCAGCCGAAGAGGGCGATAAACATGACCGCCAGAATAATGAGCGCAAGAAAGGCTGCAGCCAGCCATTTGAGCAAACGAATCAGCGTCATGATGGAATTCATTGTCAAATCCTCTCCAAGCTCGCGTCTTGCGTAAGCGCACATCGCCATGAAAGTTTTGTTCTTGACGCTTGATATTCGGGTGCCGGCGCGACGAAGAAGACTCAAATTTCGAAACTGTCGATCAACCACGTGACGCCCAGTCCAGACTTAAATCAGCCAATTTTGCTGGCTGGAGATGCCGGTGCAGGATGAACCTTTGCGCGCCCACTATGTTTTGATACCCGTATATTTGCCCCATAACGTCAGCATTGAAACCATGGCAAACAGCGCCTTGCCGCAAGACTGGCGCGCCCAAGCCGTACGTTCTGCTGCCAACACATTGCAAGAAGACCAATACCGTTTATCAAGAACTTGACAGGTCAATACATATCAGGCTTCTAGCCCGGTGAAATATGCAAAAAATGCTATACATTTAATAGCTAATCTTCAGCAATATCGCATCAAGGCTCCAGAACTTTTTCGATCCGGCGATCCGGAATCAACCAGATCAGCGCCACGGCGATCAGCAGGGCGCCGGCCAGCCAGGCGTAGCCCGACAAGGCCATCGGGATCGCGACAACGTAAGCCACCACGGATCCTTTGCCCTTGATGTCGCCCCGGACGGCTTTCGCCAGGATCGATTCCGCGCCGTGCAGCCGGATGATTTGCCATTGCAACACGTTGTAGGCCACGGCACACATCAGCAAATCAAAGGCATAGACCGCCACCGGCAGCGAAGAAAAATGGTTTTCGCCCATCCAGCCGGTGCTGAAAGGCATCAGGGACAGCCAGAAAAGCAAATGCAAGTTCGCCCACAAGACGGCGCCGTTCACCTGCTTCACCGCGTGCAGCATATGGTGGTGGTTGTTCCAGTAAATTCCCACGTAGATAAAACTCAACACGTAGCTCAAAAACACAGGGCCCAGCTTGCTGAGTTCGGCCCAGCTGTCGCCGTGCGGCACCTTCATCTCCAGCACCATGATTGTGATGATGATGGCCGTGACGCCGTCACTGAATGCCTCCAGTCTTGCCTTGCCCATGATTGCTCCTGTTGGATGGGATTTTTTTTGAAGTATCCCATGGGGCAATCGGCGCGTTGGGCGGGTCACGCGGCTTAAAGCGGCGGGGCTGTCCCTGCCTCGGCCGTTATCAGGACCGTGTCCACCGTGAAGCTACCGTCGTCCTCAATGGCAAAGTGCGCCGTCACCTCGCTCCCCGCGCGCAGCTGCAGGGAACGGATGGCCAGAACGTGGGATTCCGGCGTCTTCATCCGCTCGATCCACGAAGCGAATTCCAGACGCAAACGGAATTTTGTCGCCGTGCCGACGATGAACCCCGCAGCCGTCAATTGCGAACGCCATTCGTCCAGCGACGCATTGCGCACATGCGAGGGGTCGCGCAAGAGCTCCAGTGTCTGTAACCAGGTATCCAGCAACGGCTCGCCCGGCGAGATCACGTCCATGAACACCGCCAGCCCGCCCGGCTTCAAGACGCGTCGCATTTGGGCCAGGCCGGCCGAAACATCCCGCCAGTGGTGCGCGCTGTAGCGCGTCACCGCGACGTCGAAGGAGGCCGAGGGGCAGGGCAGGGTCTCGGCGGCGCCTTGTTGGGTCACCAGATTGGCAAGGCCCCGCCGCCTGGCTTCGTCGGCCACCACCTTGAGCATGGCCTCGGACAGATCGCAGGCCACCACCTTGTTCACCAGCGGCGCCAGCCGGAAGGCGGCATGGCCGCCGCCGCAACCCATGTCGAGCGCAATGGCATCGGGCCGTTCGCCAATCAGGCGGACCATCTGTTCCAGGTCTTCCCCGCTGGCATGGACGGCACTGGTCAGGTAGGAATGCGCTCTGGGGCTGAATTGGCTGCTGACAATCGCGTCGTGGTTCTCTGTGGTCATGGTGAGTGCTGAGTTAACTTTCACATTAGGGATGGCCGATGGTGCTCCGGCTATTTAACTGGTACAAGGACCTACCTTATCCTGGTATAAAACCCACCATGACTGAAACTGATCCGCGCAGCATCCTGGGGACCTTCATCCGCGCCCACCGGGAGCGTCAGCCTTCCCCGGCCCGATCGGGCGGCCGTCGTCGCACCCCCGGACTGCGGCGCGAGGAACTGGCCGAAGCAGCCGGTGTGGGCGTGACATGGATCACCTGGCTGGAGCAGGGGCGCGATGTTTCGGCCTCGCCCGCAGCCTTGGCCCGCCTCGCCGACGCGCTGCACCTCAGCCCGGCGGAGCGTGTCTCCCTGTTCGATTTGGCGGGGCGGCGCGACCCGGTCGCGCTCGCCGAACCGCAAACCGATCTCTCGCCCCGCCTCCTGGCTTTGCCGGAGCTGTTTGCTGTGCCGGCTTATCTTCTCGACCACACATGGACAGCCCGTGCCTGGAATGCCGCCGCCGCCCGCCTGTTCACCGGCTGGCTGGACGAAGGGGCCGACCGCAACCTCTTGCACTTCGTTTTTCTCTCACCCACCGCGAAAATCTTGATCGCCGATTGGCCCGAACGCGCCCGGCGGCTGGTGGCCGAATTTCGCGCCGACTACAGTCGCCGTCCGCGTGATGCCGAGATGCGGGCGCTGATCGATGCGTTGTCGCAAAAGAGTCCGTTGTTCCCGCAGTTGTGGCGGGAACAGGCGGTGCTGCACCGCGAAGGCGGCGAGCGTGAATTCAATCATCCCGTGGATGGGCCGCAGCGATTTCTGCAAACCACTTTGCTGGTGGCTTCGCAGCAGGAATGCAAGCTGGTCTGTCTGGCGCCGATCCAAGGTGCCTTGTAGCGAACGACATCGTGCTGATGGCGATTGACAAGAGCCATGTTTCTTGTGCCCACATCAACCATCGGCTTTCTGCGATTCAACAAGCAAAACCGGCTTGAGGCTGAACATGCACTTTGCGTTTTATCAACGCATGAAATGGGCTGAAGCCTATTGTGTCCGCCCGCTGTCGAATGTCTTGCGTTTTGCATCCGGGTAATGAGTTGCAGGCGTGAGTGGGAATATCGGTCAAGGCCGGCGGACTGTTCGCGTTACTACAAGCTTCATAACTACATGGAGAATACAAAATGGTTCATAAAAAGACTGGGTTGTTGTTCTGGCTTGGCGCGACCACGCTGGCCGCCAGCGGGCTGGGCACCGCTTCTTACGCGCAAGACGGCATGGCCAAGCCTGCCGATCCGAATGGCTGGCCGATGCATGGCTACGGCTACGACAACATGCGTTATTCGACGCTGAAGCAAATCAACACGCGCAACGTCGGCAAGCTGAAGCTCGCCTATTCGTTTCAGCTCGGGTCGTTGCGTTCAAACGAGGCCTCGCCGATCGTGATCGGCGACACGATGTATGTCAGTACTTCCTGGGGGCCCAAGTATGTCTACGCCCTCGACGCCAAGTCCGGTGCGCGCAAGTGGACCTATGAGCCGGAGGTTCCCGATGACACCTTGCAGTACGCCTGCTGCGACGTGGCCAACCGCGGCGTGACCTACGCCGACGGGAAGATCTTCGTCGGCCGCGTCGACGGCAAGCTGTCCGCGGTGGACGCCGCGACCGGCAAGGAGCTGTGGACGACGACCGTCGTCGACTACAAGCAGGGCTCGGTGATCACCTCGCCACCACTGGTGGTCAAGAACTTGGTGATCACCGGTTTCGGTGGCGGCGAATACGGCGCGCGTGGCAGTCTGCAGGCCTATGACGTCAACACCGGCAAGGAAGTCTGGAAGACCTGGACCGTGCCGGGCCCCGGCGAACCCAACAACGACACCTGGAAGGGCGACAGTTGGGAGCATGGCGGTGCCGCGCCCTGGCTGACCGGCTCCTATGACCCGAAGACCAACACCGTGCTGTGGGGCACCTCCAACCCCGCGCCGTGGAACTCAATCGTGCGCAGCACCGGCGACGGCAATTACGGCAAGCTGACCAATCTCTACTCCGCCAGCACGGTCGCGTTCGATGCCGACACCGGCAAGATCAAGTGGTGGGTGCAGGCCACGCCGCAAGATGCCTGGGACTATGACGGCGTCAACGAGATGGTGCTGGCCGACCTGGCGATCTCCGGCAAGAAGACACCCGTCTACATGAAGGCCGATCGCAACGGCTTCTTCTATGTGGTCAACCGCGAGAACGGCAAGATCATATCGGCAGAAAAATACGTGCCGACGAACTGGGCATCGAAGATCGATTTGGCCACCGGCAAGCCGGAAGAAGACCCCGACAAGCGGCCCGGCCCCGGCCACCCGGTCAAGGGTGTATGCCCGAACCTGATAGGCGGCAAGAACTGGCAGCCGATGTCGTATAACCCGCAGACCGGCCTTGTCTACATACCGAGCAACAACCTCTGCATGGACTGGTCGGTCTCCGAGGTCAACTACAAGAAGGGCGTGTTCTACCTCGGCGGCGAATTCCCGCCCCAGCCCGGCCCCGGCGGCTACATGGGCGAACTGCTGGCCTGGGATCCGGTCGCCCAGAAGAAGGTCTGGGGTGTGAAGATGGACCTGCCGTTCAATGGCGGTACCCTGACGACAGCGGGTGGCCTGACGTTCTGGGGCGACCTGCACGGCGTGTTCCATGCCTACGACGCCAAGAACGGCAAAGAGTTGTGGAAGGTCGGACTGGGCTCCGGAATCGGCGCAGGCCCGATCACCTATGCGGTGAACGGCAAGCAATACGTGGCGATCGTCGTCGGACGCACGGCGTCGATCCCGGCCTTCCTGGGCAGCGTCGGCGTGACGATGACCGATGCAACGCCAGAGGGCGGTGCGCTCTTCGTGTTCTCGGAGTGATGATGAAAACGCGAGTCATCCTGTGTCTTGGCCTGGCAGCGGCGGTTGTGGGCGGCGCCACGGCTGCGCAGGCTGCAGCGCCACCGCTGCGGCTGTGCGCCGACCCCGCCAACCTGCCGTTCAGCAGCAATGCGCCCGAAGCCGTCAGCAAGGGGGCGCCTGGCCTGTACGTCGAAATCGGCCAGGCCGTGGCCGAAGCGCTGGGCCGTCCGATGGAAATCTTCTGGTCGCTCAGTTACTTCGGCAAACGCAACCTGCGCACCACGCTTCTGGCAGGCCAGTGCGATTTCGCGGTCGGCCTGCCGGCAACCTCGGACTTCATGGGTCCGCGCGTCATCTTTACGCGTCCGATCCTGAAAATGGGCTATTCACTGGTCGTACCAAAGGCCCGCACGGCCACCCGCGTCGACGATCTGAAAGGCAAGCGGGTTGCGGTCCAGCTCGCCTCGCCGCCGCAAAGCCTGCTCGCCGCGCGCAGTGACGTTACCTCTGTCACGACCCTGGATCCGGAAGATGCAATGCGCCGCCTCGCCACCGGCGAGGTGGATGCGGCGTTCATCTGGGGTCCGAGCGCGAGCTATATCAACCACTCCGCGCTGCATGACAAGTTCGACGTGATCCCGGTTGATGCGCCACAGATGCAATGGCAGGCCGCCATCGGTTTCTCCAACAAGCAGTCGGCATTGCGCGATGAGGTCGATGCCGCGCTCGGGGGTCTTGAGCCGCGAATCCGCGCCATCGTCAGCAAATACAGGGTTGCGATGGGCCCGTCGCTCGCCTTCGCGGACGCGGCGCCAATAAAGGTCGCCGCGGCAGCCAACGAGGTGGTAGCCGCGCCAGCAGCTCCGGGTGCCGCCGAAAAGGGCGACCCCGTCGCGGGCAAGGAAGTCTTCAACGGCACCTGTGGGCACTGCCACGGGCCGGATGCCATCGTGGCCGATCGCAAGATCAACCTGCGCCGTCTCAAGCTCAAATACGGCGACCAGATGAGTGAAACGTTCTTCACCGCGGTCACCGAGGGCCGTCCGGCTAAAGGCATGCCGGCGTGGAAGGACGTCTTCAAGCGGCAGGATTTTGTCAACATATTGACTTACCTGAACACGGTGCAGGAGAAATGATCACGTCACCGCAGCCCGCGGCAGTTATCCCACAAGTACGGAAGGAATCGAAAATGAAAAGACTGGCCGCTTCAGGGTGTGCATTTGCCATTTGTCTGGCGTTCGGCGCGTCTGCCTGGGCGGCCGACGTTGCCAATGGCAAGTTCATCTTCGAAAAAACTTGCGCCAATTGCCACTCGATCGATGCCGGCGTGAACAAGGTTGGCCCGACCTTGTTCGATGTCGTCGATCGCCCCATCGCCTCCATCCACGACTACGACTATTCCAGGAAAATGCGTGCGGTCAGCAAGCAGTGGAAGGTCTGGGACGAAAAGAACCTGAATACCTATCTGACCAATCCGCGTCAGGTACTGCACGGCGTCAAGATGTTCTTTGCTGTACCCGATGCCAAGGATCGTGCCGACGTGATCGCGTACCTGACCTCAATCAAGTAAACGCCGAATAGTTGTTTCACCCCGGGCGCCGCGCGCAAAGCATGATGTGCGACGCCTTCAGTCCCATGAGTCACCGAGAATGTAGCGACTTCGGTCGCCTGCGTCAGGGTGCTGTCCGCCATTCTGCAGGGACGCCCCGCAGCGGTCCAATAACTCAAAGGGTGGAAAAGCGGAATGAATTCATTTTCAAACTGGCGCTCGGTGCGCATGTGGGAGTCGCGGCTGGCGCGTGATTTGCATCAGCGGCGCGTGCTCTGGCTGCATGGGCTGTGCATTGGCCTGATCACCCTGGCCGTCACCTGGGGCGTGTCAGCGATGCAGATGCATCTGGGCGGCGAATCGCTGGCGCTGCGCTACCTGGTGTCCCTGGGCGTGGGCTACCTCAGCTACCTGTTGACGATACGCCTGTGGGCTGAAGCCCTGATCCGGCGCAACCATGCCGAAGTGCCCGATGTGTCGGGTCTTGATCTGCCCGGTTCGCATGGCGCTTGGGAAATGCCCAACCTGCCGACCCTGCGCAGCGGTGGCGGCGGGGACTTTGGCGGTGGCGGTGCGTCGGGAGATTTTTCAGATAGTGCAGCTGGCGCAGCAGACGGGATGGGCGAGCTGGCGGGCGGTGCCATTGAGGCCGCTGCCGGTAGCGACGAGGCCGCCATCGTGGTGGTGCCGGTGGTGGCCGTGTTCTTGATCGGGTGCGCGGTCTTTTTTGGAGCGGGCGCGCTGGTGCTGCTGTATTTTGGCTGGGAGGTCTTGCTGGCGGTTGCGGTGGAGCTGGCGTTCTCCTATGCCACGGCCCGCACCGCCGTGCGCGTCACACGCGAAGGCTGGGCGTCGGCCGCCGTGCGTCTGACCTGGAAACCCCTGGCCGGCGCCGTGCTTTGCGCGGTGATGCTCGGGGCGACGATTGACTACTTCATTCCTACGGCGCAGTCCTTGCCGCAAGCGTTGAAGGCCTTGCGGCATTGAGAGCACGGAGTTCCAGAAATTTAAACGTTTTAGGCCTCTAGCCCTTGTGGAATAAGCGCAAGCCACTACTAAATATGTAGCATTTAAAGTTGCCAGTCATACCCCATTGACTTTGGGATGCGTCTTTAGCCAATCCCGTAGCGCGTTGTTCAGACGAGTCTGCCACCCCGCGCCAGTTGAGCATCTCTTGCGCTGCGGACTGCCCAAACAATCCGGGCAGCACCTCGGAAGCCGGATGCGCTTTTGCAAACCACTCTTCAGTGGCCTCGGGCGTGTCCATGTCCATTAATTCAGGGGTGGGTTTGCGCGGCATTGCGGGCTTCTCCATGAAAACTCAACCAATGGCCAGCCGCACCGGTTTCCCAACCCGGCTCAACATATTGACCAGCGTGTCAATGGTGAATTTGCTGACTTTCATGTTCACCACATCTGACACGCGGGGCCGCGACACCATCAAAATTTCTGCCGCCTGCGCTTGCTTCAAATGGTTGTCGCTGATCCATTTCGACAGCTCGCCCATGAGTTGCTCTTTCAGCACCTTCGTGTCATTGATTTGTTGCTGTGATTCCGCCTGGAAGCGGTCCGCTTCTTCTGGTGTAAATCCCAATTCGCGAAACAGGTTGGCACCCGGTTTCGTCACATGGTGGATATTGGTATCAATCGTCATTTTGTGGCCTTTCTTGTCCTTGCAACGGCGCGGTAGCGCGCCTCTGCGATGTCTTTGTCATGCTTGCTCGTCGCCTGTGTTTTCTTCTGGAAACAATGCAGCACGTAAACCGCTTCCTCAAACTTGACGACATACATGACACGGTAAATGCCCTGACTATCTTTGATGCGGATTTCTTTGGTGCCAGCGCCTACGTCATCAAACGGCTTCCAGTCCTCCGGCTCCAGACCAGCTTGCACCTTGCCTAATTGAAAACCGGCTTATTTCCGGGGCTCATGAGGAAATGCCAGTAAATCGTCATAACAGGAACCCACCCAGCGAATCTCTTTTTGGGTGTCAGGGTCGTGCATGTATAAAATTTTATACAAAGCAGGGTGATGCGTCAAGGTAAGTCACAAAAACGTTGGCTCAAGCGCACCGTGATTGACGACGTATTGATCGTGCGGTGTTTTAGGGTTCTAGCGCCCGTGGAATAAGCGCAAGCAGCTATTTATTTTGTAGTGTTCCGATCTGCACGCCGTTTTATTAACGAAGTTAACGTATTTATCAAAATTGACGAATTACGCAAAGTTAACTAGAATTTGATTGCATGTTGACCATCCCGCATTGGCGCTAGCCCTCGCTTCCATTTGAGTGGCTTTTCCGCCAGCAAAGCCAACCTGCGTAACGCGCCATAAAGCGCTTTTTTAGAGAAAACGCATGAACACCCTAACCATCCACGCACCGTTTGCCACAGAATCCGCTCAGCTCCGCCATGAAGCGACCGACAGCCCTTATGCCACGGCCACGCAGACCGCCGCCTTGCTTCGATCCGGCGTGCAGTACCGCCGCGACCGCATGGAAGCCGCCGACATGATCACCACCGATGAAGCTGCCGAACTGGCGGGCACCAGCCGCGTGACGATCAATGCCTGGATCAAAAGCGGGCGCTGCATCGGCATGTCCAATCTGCGCCGTGGCTTCAAGCTGCCGCGCTGGCAGTTTGAGCCCGCCATCTGGCCCGCGCTGCAGCCCATGGCCAAGAACCTGGGTACCAACGATGGCTGGCAGTTGCTCGCATTTCTGGAGTCGCCGGCCACCGCGCTGGACGGCCAGACACCGCGCGCTGCACTGGAACAAGGCGCGCCACTTGAGCGCATCCTGGCACTGGCAACGGCTGAGGCCCATTGACCTCAACCATGAACTTCAAAGAACTTAATCCGCCAATCATTGAGCTTCCCGCCCATCAAATCTGGCACCGCGTGCAGCGCAAAACGGCACGCAAAGACAGCGTGCGAATAAATGGTTTCGTACTGGCCCCATCAGGTGGCTTGGCCGGCCGCTTTGATCTCGCGATTGAGCCCACCGCGTACCTCGGTGACAGCCCGGAGACGGCGCTGTATGAATCGCTTTTCCGAAGAGAAGTGCGCAGCTGCCACTGGGATCGCTTGCAGCAGCGCGTGTTGGTCAGCTTTGAGACGCTGCACCGCCTGCGTTTGGTGGACTTACGGGGATTGGAAGAGCGTTATCCGGTGCTGCAATCGCTGCGCTACGACGCCACACAGAGTTTCGCGCTGGACTGCAGACAGCAAGACCTGCACGGCATCCTCTACGCCTCGGCCCAACACCCTTACCACGGCTGTGTTTGCCTTTTCAAGGCGGGCATTGAAAAGACGAAGCGCACCGCGTTAACGCCGCTTGTCAAACCGGACACCGAGCAGTTGCACAAGGCGGTGATGGTCGCCGCGCGTGGGTCGCAGGTGCCGATTGTTCGGGAGTAACCGTCGCTAAAGTTCAGGCAATTGGAATCTGCCGCCAACTGTCTCTAAAAAGGGATGTCATCGTCCATATCATCAAATCCGCTGCGCGGACTTTCCTTCGCTGGTTCCCCCATCCAGTCGGGGCCCAGTTTGTCCCGTCCTACAACCACTTCAATAGGACTGTCACCCAATTCCATGTTTTTTATCAAATCTTCCAGAGCCGTTGTTTGTAACGCACCAGTCAATTCCAGTTGCAGTTTGGCTTCAAATTCATGCTCAATCATTGCTTGTGCGATCGTCACGTCAATCTGTTGTCCATAGTCATCATATTGGTACGCGACGACTTCGACTCTCAACGATACATCGATATCAATGGGTATCTCTGCTACACAAGCATCCTGTTGCGGTGAGGTAATCCACACTCCCATTGCCTCAGGATGCGCTTGAAATGATTTCAATGTCGTTTCGACTACTCGAGCATCAAAGCCATAGCGATATGAACGCGGTAGTTTGATTCGCCATGGAAGGGATATGAGTCCCTTTTCTAGCGTTTCTTGTATGGATCGTTTGAAGCCAGTAGTTGGAGTTTCATATGCAGTACACAGTCGCTTTTTTATATCTTTGACTTCCGACGTTTCGGATAAAAACATGGCAGTCAGCTCTTGAAGCGATGACACGCAATATACATGCGTTGATTGTTCCGCATAGGCTTTCCAACCAACATCTTTAGACACCGCAACAACTTGAACCTGTTTTTCAGCGGCCAAATATTCAAGCATTAGAAGCGATGCTGCATCCGGGAATTCATGTTTTTTGTCCTTGCCTCCGCCAAAGGGCGGATGACCTTGGAAGTACATATCGAAAATCTTTGAACTTAAACGTTCGTGTGTGGGCTTTAAAACTATGCCGTTGTGTGAATTAAGAAAGATCTGAAATTGAGCATCAAAAACATTGGTAGCACTATCTCTCGCGAACTTTAGCCAATCTGGTTCAGTTTGGTTGAAGGCGTTGCCAAGGTGTCTTCGAAGATCTTGCATTCCAGTTTGAATTTGCTGGACTGATCGCGAAACATTGTCCGTTCGATGCTGGCTTATTTCTCTGCGCACGATGTCTGGCATCCAAAGTTGAAACCATGGCGGCAATTGACCCGCAAGGTGACGCAGTGGACCGTCATTGAAGCGGAACCCCGCCGCTTCAATGACTGATGTGTCGAGTGCAAATGCGCACGCCTTTCGGGGATTCAATTCGGACGAATTCGGTAAACCACTTGGCACTCGTTGCCTCCACTTTGTCTTATTTGATTCAATGCATGATAGCTTTATACATTCCCCGTCATCAGTTCGGCGTGCGATTCTTGTGTTGAGGAGAAAACTGCAAACGCCAACGCCCCCATACGCCACAAGGCGTATTCCCCAATCCCCCGCTCCTCCCTAAAGTTCCCCCATCGCCACGCAAAAGCCTGTCTGACAACAGAAAGACAGGCCCAGCGCAGCGAGACGGAAACTTATCACCACCGGAGAAGCAACATGCAACGCTCAAATTCACGACGCTTTACGCTCAAGGCACTCACCGCTGCCGTCGCCCTCACCACCCTGTCGGCGCTGCCTGCGTATGCCGCTGACACCATCAAGGTCGGCATTCTGCACAGCCTCTCGGGCACCATGGCCATTTCGGAAACCGTGTTGAAAGACACCGTGCTGATGGCCATCGACGAGATCAACGCCAAGGGTGGCGTGCTGGGCAAGAAGCTCGAACCCGTGGTGGTGGACCCGGCTTCCAACTGGCCCCTGTTTGCTGAAAAAACCAAGCAGCTGCTGGGCCAAGACAAAGTGGCGGTCATCTTTGGCTGCTGGACCTCGGTGTCACGCAAATCGGTGTTGCCCGTGGTGGAAGAAATGAACGGCCTGCTGTTCTACCCCGTGCAGTACGAGGGTGAAGAGCTGTCCAAAAACGTGTTCTATACCGGCGCCGCACCGAATCAGCAGGCGATTCCGGCGGTGGACTACCTGATGAGCAAGGACGGCGGCGGCGCCAAGCGCTGGGTGCTGCTGGGCACCGACTATGTCTATCCCCGCACCACCAATAAGATTCTGCGCGCCTACCTGAAATCCAAGGGCGTGAAAGAATCCGACATCGACGAAAAGTACACGCCGTTTGGTCATTCCGATTACCAGACCATCGTGGCTGACATCAAGAAGTTCTCCGCCGGTGGCAAGACCGCCGTGGTGTCCACCATCAACGGCGACTCCAACGTGCCGTTCTACAAAGAGCTGGGCAACGCCGGCCTGAAGGCCAAAGATGTGCCGGTGGTCGCTTTCTCCGTCGGTGAAGAAGAGCTGCGCGGCGTGGACACCAAACCGCTGGTGGGCCACCTGGCCGCCTGGAACTATTTCCAGTCGATCAAGAACCCGACCAACACCGAGTTCATCAAGAAATGGTCGGCCTACGCCAAGGCCAAGAAACTGCCCGGCGCTGACAAGCCTTTGACCAACGACCCGATGGAAGCCACCTACATCGGCATCAACATGTGGAAGCAGGCGGTTGAGAAGGCCAAATCCACCGATGTCGACAAGGTCATCGCCGCCATGGCGGGCCAGACCTTCAAGGCACCGAGCGGCATCGTGAGCAAGATGGATGAGAAAAACCACCACCTGCACAAGTCGGTGTTCATTGGCGAGATCAAGGCCGACGGCCAGTTCAACGTGGTCTGGAAGACGCCCGGCCCGGTGAAAGCCAAGCCATGGTCGCCGTACATCGAAGGCAACGACAAGAAGCCTGATGAGCCGGCCAAGATGGAAATCGCCAAGAAGTAAGACAAGGTAGGTAAGAGAGCTGTCACACGGTCCGGGGTTGGGTTTTAAAACTCAACTCCGGATTGATCGTGTCAGCAACAACAACCCAAAGAGAGAGTCTGTCAATGCTTAGCCATTTAATTCGATTGACAGCATTTGCCCTATGTTTAGTCGCTGGTAACGCCCACGCCTTGACGGCTGACGAGGCGAATGCCATGGCGTCCGGCGAGTCCGATGCGCGCATCGAAGCCTTGCACAAGGCGGTGAGCACGGCTGACGACAAGACCGCCGCGTTTTTGCAGGCCTTGTCCGATGACGCCGTCAAACTGGTCGGCAGCAGGGCCTTCATCGTGCGGGACGACAAGGGCGTTGATCCTGTGAGCGGCGTTGAGTTTGCCGTGCCGGACGCGTTTGAGGACGTGATGAACAACAACCGCATGCGCGGCGAGCTGGATTCAGCGCTGGCCGCGCTCAAGCTGTTTTCCAAAGACGAGAAGATCCGCATGGCCGCCATCAAGCAGTTGCAGAGTGATGCGGATGAAACCAAACTACCCTTGATCGACAAGGCGTTTGCCGCAGAGAAAAACGAACAGATTAAAGAGCTGCTGGGCATGGTGCGCGCCGCCGCGCTGCTGGGCAGCAGCGATAAGGCCAAGCGCCTGGAAGCGGCCGCCTTGTTGGGCAGCAGCACTCAGGCCAGCACCAAAACCGTGTTGCTGGCGCGCCTGACGCAAGAGACCGAGCCCGACGTAAAAGCCGCGCTGCAAAAGTCCTTGCGCGAGGTGGAAGCGGCCCTGGCCTGGGGTGACCGGCTGGGCGCCATCTTCAGCGGCATCAGCCTTGGCTCCATCCTGCTGCTGGTGGCGCTGGGCCTGGCCATCACCTACGGGCTGATGGGCGTGATCAACATGGCGCATGGCGAACTGATGATGATTGGCGCCTACGCCACTTATGTGGTGCAGGGCCTGTTTCAAAAATACCTGCCGGGTGCGTTTGACTGGTATCTGCTGGCCTCGGTGCCGGTAGCCTTTCTGGCCTCGGCGCTGATGGGCGCGGCGCTGGAGCGCAGCGTAATCCGCTTTCTGTATGGCCGTCCGCTGGAAACCTTGCTGGCCACCTGGGGCATCAGCCTGATGCTGATGCAGCTGGTGCGCACCTTGTTTGGCGCACAAAACGTGGGCGTGGAAAACCCCTCGTGGATGAGTGGCGGCGTGCAGGTGCTGGGCAATTTGTCGCTGCCCTACAACCGGCTGGTGATCATTGGCTTTGCCGTGTTTGTCTTGCTGGGAGTCGGGTGGTTGATCGGCCGAACGCGGCTGGGTCTGTTCGTGCGCGGCGTCACGCAAAACCGGCCGATTGCCGCGTGCATGGGCGTGAACACGGCTCGGATTGATACCTACGCCTTTGCGCTGGGCTCGGGCATTGCCGGGCTGGCGGGCTGCGCTTTGAGCCAGGTCGGCAATGTGGGGCCGGACCTGGGGCAGGGCTACATCGTGGACTCGTTCATGGTGGTGGTGCTGGGCGGCGTGGGCCAGCTGGCCGGCACGGTGTATGCCGCCATGGGCCTGGGCATTTTGAACAAGTTTCTGGAGGGCTGGACCGGCGCCGTGCTGGCCAAGATCGCGGTGCTGGTGTTCATCATCATCTTTATTCAAAAGCGTCCTCAAGGCATTTTTGCCATGAAGGGCCGCTCGGCGGAGGCCTAAATGATGGACACGTCAACTTCCGCTTCTACGCCCACAACGCTACCGGCAATTGCTACGTCATTGCGAGCGCAGCGCGGCAATCCACTGCCCGCCAAAGGCCCGTTGCTCACCCGCACCGGCTGGTCCGCCTTTATCCTCGCCTTGATCGTGGTCTGCGCCGTCGCGCCTGTTCTTAACTTGCTCGTGCCACGCGAGAGCATCTTCCACCTGAGCGACTACGCCGTGGGGCTGGTGGGCAAGATCATGTGCTACGCCATCTGCGCGCTGGCCATGGACTTGATCTGGGGCTACACCGGCATCCTGAGTCTGGGTCACGGTGTGTTCTTCGCGCTGGGTGGTTACGCCATGGGCATGTACCTGATGCGCCAGATTGGCACGGACGGCAACTACAAAAGCAATCTGCCCGACTTTATGGTGTTTCTGGACTGGAAGACCTTGCCCTGGCACTGGACCTTCAGCGACAGCTTTATCGCCACCTTGTTCCTGGTGGTGGCGGTGCCGGGCCTGGTGGCTTTTGTGTTTGGCTACTTTGCCTTTCGCTCGCGCATCAAGGGCGTGTATTTTTCCATCATCACCCAGGCCATGACCTTTGCCGCGATGCTGCTGTTCTTCCGCAACGAAACCGGTTTTGGCGGCAACAATGGCTTCACCGATTTCAAACGGATTCTGGGCATTCCGGTTGCCACGCCCTCCATGCGCATGACGCTGTTTGTGATGACCGGCGTGACCTTGCTGGTTTTTTTCCTGCTGGCGCGCTGGCTGGTTAGCAGCAAGTTTGGCCGCGTGCTGCAGGCGGTGCGTGATGCGGAAACCCGCGTCATGTTCTCGGGCTACTCGCCGGTTGGCTACAAGCTCACCATCTGGACCATCTCGGCCATGATGTGCGGCGTGGCCGGCGCCTTGTATGTGCCGCAAGTGGGCATCATCAACCCGAGCGAAATGAGCCCGGCCAACTCGATCGAGATTGCCATCTGGGCCGCCGTCGGTGGGCGTGCTTCGCTGATTGGTCCGATCGTCGGCGCCTTTATCGTCAATGGTGCCAAGAGCTGGCTGACGGTGGCCTACCCGGAATATTGGTTGTACTTTTTGGGCGCCTTGTTTATTGGCGTGACGCTGTTTTTGCCGAGTGGTGTGGTCGGGCTTGTCAAAGGGATTTCGTCGTTGCGAGCGCAGCGTGGCAATCCAATGGCTAAAAAGGGAGACGCCAAATGACCCCCGACCTCCTGGAAGAAGGCGCACGCCGACTCGCGGCGCGCCAGCAGAAAGAGCAACTCGGCAAGACCGAATCAGGCGGGCGTGCGGCGGGCTTCTCGCGCCTGCACACGCCGGGTGATGTGGATGTGACCCACGGCCGCATCCTGTACCTGGAAGACGTGAGCGTGAGCTTTGACGGCTTCAAGGCCATCAACAAACTGTCGCTTGACATCGCACCCGGTGAGCTGCGCTGCATCATCGGGCCCAACGGCGCGGGCAAGACCACCATGATGGACATCATCACCGGCAAAACGCGGCCGGACGAGGGGCGGGTTTACTTTGGCAGCACGATTGATTTGCTGCGCTACAAGGAATCCGAGATTGCGCAAATGGGCATCGGGCGCAAGTTTCAAAAGCCCACGGTGTTTGAACACCTCACGGTGTTTGAGAATCTGGAGCTCGCGCTCAAGACCGACAAGGCGGTGACCGCCTCCCTGTTCTTCCGGCTGGACTCGACCCAGTCAGACCGCCTGCTTGACGTGCTGCACACCATTCATCTGGCGGACAGCGTGTCACGCCTGGCGGGCAACTTGAGTCATGGGCAAAAGCAGTGGCTGGAGATTGGCATGCTGCTGATGCAAGACCCCAAGCTGCTGCTGCTGGACGAACCGGTGGCCGGCATGACCGATGAAGAAACCGAGCGCACCGCCGAGCTGTTTTTGAGCCTCAAAGGCAAGCACTCGCTGATGGTGGTGGAGCACGACATGAGCTTCATCAACACCATCTCCGACATCGTCACCGTGCTGTGCGAAGGCTCGGTACTGGCGCAAGGCACGCTGGCGCAGGTGCAGGCGGACGAACGGGTGATTGAGGTTTACCTCGGAAGATGAACATGCTGAACGTCAAGAACATCAACCAATACTACGGCGGCTCGCACATCCTGCGCGATGTCAGTCTGCAGGCCACGCTGGGCCAGGTGACTGTGATTTTGGGCCGCAACGGCGTGGGCAAAACCACACTGCTGAAAAGCCTGATGGGCCTGGTGCCGATCAAGACCGGCAGCATCGAGTTTGACGGCAAACCGATGCAAAACGCCACGCCCTACGAGCGCGCTCGCGCCGGCATCGGCTTTGTGCCGCAAGGGCGCGAAATTTTCGCGCGGCTCACGGTGGAAGAAAACCTGCGCATGGGCCTGGCCTACAAAAGTGCCAGCACGCCGATTCCCCCCGAGCTGTTTGAACTGTTCCCGGTGCTCAAGCAGATGCTGCAGCGCCGCGGTGGCGATTTGTCGGGCGGGCAGCAACAGCAACTGGCGATTGCCAGAGCGCTCGCGGCCAGCCCGAAGCTATTGATTTTGGACGAACCCACCGAGGGCATTCAGCCCAGCATCATCAAGGACATTGGCCGCGTCATCCGCATGCTCAGCAGCCGGGGCGACATGGCAATCGTGCTGGTGGAGCAGTACTACGACTTTGCCCAGGAGCTGGCCGACGACTATGTGGTGATGGAGCGTGGCGCCGTGCTGGCCCGCGGCAAAGGCGCGAACATGGACATTGACGGTGTCCGGCAACTGGTTGCCATTTGAAGGCCCCGCGTTCCCGGTTTTGAATCACTCGTTGTTCAGCTCAGGGTGGTGGGCACCTTGGCGGGCGCACCACCCGTGCGCAGTGTCAGCCCACCGGCCTGGCGTTTTTGTTCGCCCAGTGCCGGCTTGCTGTTGAGGGTGCAGAAACGGCTGCGCAGGTCCTGAACAATTTCAGTCAGGGCCGCTGCATCGGAAATTTTTTCTGAGTAGCGATGCAGCACCAGGTAGGCAGTTTCAATCAGCTTGCCATTGAGAGTGGCGTTGCCGTGAAAAATCAGGTTCTTGACGGCCGCCTTGGGGTCGCCCTCCATGCTGAGCAACATGGCGTGTTCGGCGAGTTTCAGAATCTGGGTGTGCGCCTCGCGCACGCGGGTGGCGTAGGGCTCGTGCACGGCTGCCGCCGCCGCAAGAAGTTCGCTCAAGGGCCGGCTGATGCAAAAACGCATGCCCAGCGTGTCGACAACTGCTTCCACTTCATTCAGTTGAATGGCTTTGTTGGCCAGTTGGGCCATCAGGGCCAGCAGGTTGGAGGCTGCTTCAAAATCAAAGTCCGGGGATGTCACGGCTTTGGTCATGGCGCGTACCGCGTCCAGGGCCTGCGCAAACTGGTGAAGCTGAATGGAGGACAGGGCATCCACAATGCCTGCGAGCCGTTGATGGCGCACGCTTTTCGGATTTCTTTCGATCAGGCGAACGAAGTCGTCACGACAGCGCTGCAGTCCCTTGCGGTCGCCGCTTTCCAGACGGGCGAAGGCCAGCAGCACCAGGGTCTGACAGTCGAACATTTTGGAGTCGAGCCCGAGTCGGGTGGTGCGGTCGAGTATGGCTTCGGCCTCTTTGCGGTCGCCGGCATAGTAGGTCATCATGCCCAGATTCTGCAGACGGCTGATGGAGGCGGGTGTGAGTTCGCTGGCCATCTTGTAGGTGGCCAGTGCCTTGTCAAACTTGCCAAGTTCAAACTGGGCGCGTCCCATCACATCGTAGGCGTCGGCGTAGCTGGGGTCTTCGCTGATCAGGTTCTCCAGGGTGCTGGCGGCTTTGGCGGTTTGCCCTTCATCGAGCAAAGAGCGCGCCACGCCCAGTTTGGCCCAGGGCAGGGTTTTGGCAGCCACCACCGCTTCGTACAACACCTGGGCCTGCGCGCACTTGCCGGTGCGCAGCAGCAGCTCGGCACCGACGCGGGCGGCGTACAGCCAGAACAGGCCCCGGGTCTCGAAGCGATGAAGACACAGATTGGCGGCGGTATCGAAGTCTTCCGCCTCGATCGCGGCAAATATCTCGGCCAGAGAAATCTTGCGGATGCGGGCCTGGCGCAGCCGCTCGCCCAGATGGACCGCTTTGTGTGGTTTAAGCAAATAGCCGTCCAGCGCCGACTCGGCGGCCTCGGCCACTTTGGCGTAGGTGGCCTCGGCGGTCACCATGATGAAGACGGTTGAAAATGGCAGGAGCTGGTTGCGACGCAGATCGTCCAGCAAATCCTGGCCGGACATGACTTCGTTGGCGAAATGGTGCTCGCACAGAACGACGTCAAACGTGCGAAATTCCAATTGTCGGCGGGCATCCGCCAGGCGGGCGCATTGCACCACGGTGCCCATCCCGAAGTCACGCAATTGCGCCACCAGGATGGAGCGTGACGTGGGGTTGCTTTCAATAATCAGGGCACTCGAAGCCGACAGGTCGTCCTCGGGCAGTGCCATCAGAAACGCCCCGTTTGACTGGCTGCGTCAGATGTTTTTGTGGAAATTTTGTCACCTCGTATTGCGATTTCGCAAAATAATAGCACTACGTGGACCAAATGCGTGGATTTATGGCAGGCAGGCTCCACAGGTGTTGACGCCACGCAGACCAGACCTGGCGCAGCAAATCCATGGCGGGCTCCACCACGGGGGCCAGTACCCTGAGCACGATGACCTGTCCATTCGGGCTAGTGGCACCGGCGGTGTGGCGCAGGCCGTGCGCGTGGATGAGCTCCCGGGCCACGTCCAGTGCCTGTTCGCGTCGCCCGCGTTCCAGCTTGCTTCCTGATGCAAAAAAGAGGGCTGCCAGGCAGCGATGGCCGGCCAGTCCCAGCGGGCCGTTCATCAATCGGTGATCGTCGGCCTGGATGCGTCCGCGCTCCAGCCACACGCCGGGGACTTCAATGTGCTGCAAAAAACTGCCCTGCTCGAACGGCTGCTGGGCGTGGGGCAGACCCAGGGCCGTCACGTCCCAGCCCATGAACTCGGCCTGTGGTGCGAGATTGAGCGTGAGCTGATTTTCGGCGCGGCAGTGGTTGTAGCAAAGCGCCTCCAGCGGCAGCCACTCCAGGCGCGTCTGCTCCGTGAGCGTGATGTGGGTGCGCTGCAAAGCCAGCTCACCGTTGGATCGGTAAAACCGTGTGGCGCCTGGCGTGGTGATCAGGCCGTGGGCGGTGCCACCGGCGGTGACGGCGATATCCAGCGTGTCGCCGCCGACCAGACCGCCCGGCGGGTGCACCAACACGTTGTGGCACACCGCATCGCCTTCGGGGTACAGGCTTTGCAGGATGCGCAAGGGGCCGTCGTGCAGGAAATGGGCGACGGTGCGCTCGGCCTGCAAGGCGTAGTCAAGTTTCAGGGAGGCGTGCCAGGTCATGGATTAAAGCAAGAGCCAGATGGAGAGGATGAAGAGGGAGGGAGAGAGGGCGGGCAACTATTCGCCCTGCGAGCCGCGATGCGCCCAGGCGGTCGTGTTCTTTTCAACGTAGCTGAACAACTCGTACATCGCCATGGCCATGGCCCCGATCACGACCAGGCCGGCAAAGGCCAGCGGCATGCGTTGCGACGAGCCGGCCGACTGCATCAGGTAGCCAATGCCCGAGTCGCCCGCGGTCATCTCGGCCAGCACGGTGCCGACAAAGGCCAATGTGATGGCGATCTTGAGCGAGCCGAAGAAATAGGGCATGGCGCGCGGCAAGCCCACCTTGACCAGCACGTCCCAGCGTTTGGCGCCCAGCACTCGCAACACGTCCTCCAACTCGGGCTCCAGCGTGGCCAGGCCCGTGGCCATGTTGACCGTGATCGGAAAAAAAGAAATCAGGAAGGCGGTCAGGATGCCCGGCCCCACGCCTATGCCGAACCAGACGATCAGGATGGGCACCAGCGCGGCCTTCGGGACCGCGTTGAACGCCACCAGCAGCGGGTACACCGCCGCGTAGGCCAGGCGCGATGAGCCGACCAGAAAACCCAGCATCACCCCGACCACGATGGAGATGCCAAAACCGACCATCGTGACCCAGAAGGTCTTCCAACCGGCCTCGGCAATCGGTCCGGCGAACTCGGCCATGGCCTGGCCAATGGCCAGGGGACTGGGAAAGATGAACTCGGGGATGGCAAAGCCCATGCAAATGATTTGCCACATCAGCAGGAGAATGAGCGCCAGCACAACCGGCGCCCAGTGTTCGGTGAGCTGGCGGTTCATGCAGTGGTGCCCATCGGTTGAGTCTTGGCCTCATTTTTTCTGCCTGCACCAATATGGCCACGTAACTCATGCACGATATCGGTGAACTCGCGGGTGTAGGTGATTTCCAGGTCGCGTGGATGCGGCAGGTCAATCTCGCGCTTGACCACAAAACGGCCCGGGCTCTTGCTCATCACGTAAACCGTGTCGGCCAAAAAGACGGACTCGCGCAGGTCGTGCGTGACCAGGATGACATTGAATTTTTGCTCGGTCCAGAGGTCGCGCAGAATGCTCCACAACTCTTCGCGCGTGAAGGCGTCGAGTGCGCCAAAGGGCTCGTCCAGCAGCAACATTTTGGGCTCGTGAATGAGGGCGCGGCAGATGCTGGCGCGCTGCTGCATGCCGCCCGAGAGTTGCCAGGGGAACTTGTCTTCGTAGCCCGCCAAGCCCACTTTTTGCAGCAGTTGGCGGGCGCGTTCCTCGTACTCTTTGCGTTTCGCCTTGAATTGGCTGCGGTACGGCTCTACGATTTCCAGCGGCAGCAACACGTTGTCCACCGTGGTGCGCCAAGGCAGTAGCGACGGCGCCTGAAACGCCATGCCGGAGATCTTCAAAGGCCCGGTGACCGGCTGGCCGTCGATCAGAATGCGGCCCATCGAGGGCATGTTCAGCCCGGTGGCCAGTTTCATGAAGGTGGACTTGCCACAGCCGGACGGCCCGACGATGGCGATGAACTCGCCCTGATTCACCTTGAGGTCGATGGCCTCCACCGCGAAGTGGTTCTGCCGGCGCAACGCCTCGTTGTAGGCGAGCCAGACGTCCTGAAAATCGACAAACCAGGGGAGGGGGGTGTATGACATTTATTTTTTTGGCAAGATATCCAGCTCCGCCTTGGTCGGCAGGAAGCTGGCGTTCCACACGGCATCGGCGTTGACCCGGGTTTTGGTGTTGAAGGCGTCCGACACCTGCGACGCCATCAAGGTGAGGCGCGGCCCTTTGACCTGCCCAAAGCCTTCGGCGCGGGCATCCGGACTGTTCACGGCGGTGTCGATGGCCAGTTTCAGGCGCCTCGTTTCCATCGCGACGTTGATGATGCCGTCGCGCTGGCGCACCGACTCAATCGCCGCCTCGGGCTTGGCGACGACCTCCTTGACGCCTTTGGTGAATGCCGCCAGAAACGCTTTGACGGCGGCCGGGTTTTCTTTGAGGATTTTGGGCGTGGCAATGATCACGTTGCCATAGAGCTTGACGCCGTTTTCAGCATAGGGGAACACCACCACGTCGGCGGCCTTGACGCCACGCGCTTCCAGATTCAGCAAGGAGGTGAAGGTGAAGCCGGTGATGGCGTCCACATCACCGCGTGCCAGCATGGTTTCGCGCAGGGGCGGGTCCATGGCGGTCCACTGCACATTCGTGATGTTGTTGGCCTTGGCGAAGATCGGGAAGGCGCGCCGGCCCGCGTCGAACACCGGGGCGCCAAACTTCTTGCCGCTCAGGTCCGCCAGCGTCTTGATGCCCGACTTCTTGAGCGCCATGACCGAGGCCGGCGTGTTGTTGTAGACCATCATGATGGCGACCGGTTTGTTGGGCGAATCCGGGTTGTTGGCGTGGAACTCCATGAGCGCCGCCAGGTCGGCAAATCCCAGGTCGTAGGTGCCGGAAGCCACTCGGGTCACCGTCCCGCCGGAACCATTGCCAGCGTCAATGCTCACGTCCAGTTTGGCATCCTTGAAGTAGCCCTTGGCGGCAGGCGACAAAAACAGGGCGGCCGGCCCCTCGAAGCGCCAGTCGAGCTGGAACTTGATGGGCGTGTTTTGGGCCTGGGCCGCACCCAACGTGGCGCTCATGGCCAGTGTGGAGGCCAGCTTCAACAAGATGCGTTTGCTCATATAAAAACTCCGGTCAAGGCAAGGGATAGCACGGTTCGCATGGTGAAAAAGCACGCAAGAACGGTGCCAAACACTCATCTGGGCACCGACGCGGACACGCGAGCAAGTCTCTATTTGATATCAGTGACACGGTCGGCATTGGCCGCCGCCAGCGCCGTCATGTTGACCACGCGCCGCACCGTGGCGGAGGGCGTCAGCACATGGGCCGAGGCGGCGGCGCCCAGCAGGATAGGCCCCACAGTGACGCCGTGCCCGCCGGTGACCTTCAGCACATTGAACAGAATGTTGGCGGCGTCCAGATTCGGGCAGATCAGGACATTGGCCTCGCCCTGCAGTTTGTTGTCCATCAGGGCCACCTGGCGCATTTGCTGCGAAAAAGCGGCGTCGCCTTGCAGCTCGCCTTCGCATTCCACCTCGGGCGCCATCTGGCAAAACAGCTCGTGCGCCTCGCGCATTTTGACGGCCGATTTGCGGTTGGAGGAGCCATACATGGAGTGCGAGAGAAACGCGACTTTGGGCGGCAGGCCAAAACGCCGGACCTCATCCGCCGCCATGACGGCAATACTGGCCAGCTGCGCCGCATCCGGCTCTTCATTGACAAAGGTATCGGCGATGAACAGGGTGCGCTGATCCAGCATCAGTGCGTTCAGGGCGGCTAAGCCGGAGGCGCCTTTTTTGACGCCGATGATCTCCCGAATATGTTCCAGGTGGACATCAAAACGGCCGACCAGCCCGCACAAGAGGGCGTCGGCATCGCCGAGTTTGACCATCAGCGCCGCGATGGTGGTGTTGGAGCGGCGCACGGCGGCCTTGGCCGCGTCGACGGACACGCCATGGCGGCCCATCAGGCGGTGGTAGGTCTCCCAGTACTGGCGAAAACGGGCATCGTCTTCCGGATTTACGCATTCCACATCCACACCGAGCTTGATGCGCAACCCGGCTTTGGCCAGCCGCGCCTCAATCACGGCGGGGCGGCCGATCAGGATCGGTTGGGCCAGGCCTTCGTCGACCGCCACTTGCGCTGCCCGCAGCACCCGCTCGTCTTCGCCTTCGGCATAGGCGACGCGTTTGGCGTCTTTTGGCACCGCTTTGGCGGCCGAGAACACCGGGCGCATGAACATGCCGGTTTGGTAGACAAAGCGCGACAACTGCTGGCGGTAGGCCTCCATGTCCTTGATCGGGCGCACGGCCACGCCCGATTCTTCGGCCGCTTTGGCCACGGCCGGCGCAATGCGCAAAATCAGGCGCGTGTCAAAGGGGGTGGGAATCAGGTAGTCCGGGCCGAAAACCAGTTCCTTGCCGGCGTAGGCGGTGGCGACTTCCTCGCTGATGTCGGCCTTGGCCAGATCGGCAATCTGACGTACGCAGGCCAGCTTCATGGCTTCGGTGATTTTGGTCGCGCCACAGTCCAGCGCGCCCCGGAAGATATAGGGGAAACACAGGACGTTGTTGACCTGGTTCGGGTAGTCCGAGCGCCCGGTGGCGATGATGCAGTCCGGTCGCACGGCCTTGGCCAGCTCCGGGCGGATTTCAGGCTCCGGGTTGGCCAGTGCCAGGATGATGGGGCGCGCGGCCATGGTCATGACCATGTCCTGCGTCAGCACGCCGGGCGCCGAGCAGCCGAGAAAAACGTCGGCGCCATTGACGACGTCGGCCAGGGTGCGCAGCTCGGTGCGCTGTGCGAAGCGGGCTTTGGACTCGTCATAGCCGCCGGGCCGGTCTTCATGGACCACGCCCTTGGAGTCGCAGACGTAAATGTTCTCGCGCCGCACGCCCAGGCCGACCATCACGTCCAGGCAGGCCAGTGCCGCCGCGCCGGCGCCCGAGACGGCGATGCGGACTTCGTCAATGCGCTTGCCGACCAGCTCCAGGCCGTTGAGCAGGGCGGCGCTGGAGATGATGGCCGTGCCGTGCTGGTCGTCATGAAACACCGGAATGTTCATGCGTTCACGCAGCTTCTGCTCGATGTAAAAGCACTCGGGCGCCTTGATGTCTTCCAGGTTGATGCCGCCCAAGGTGGGCTCCATCGCGGCGATCATGTCCACCAGCTTGTCGGGGTCGTTCTCTGCCAGTTCGATGTCAAACACGTCAATACCGGCGAACTTCTTGAACAGGCAGCCCTTGCCCTCCATCACGGGTTTGGCGGCCAGCGGGCCGATGTTGCCCAGGCCCAGCACCGCCGTGCCGTTGGTGATGACGCCGACCAGATTGCCGCGCGAGGTGTATTCGGCCGCCAGCGAGGGGTCGGCTTCAATGTCGAGGCAGGGGTAGGCGACGCCGGGCGAGTAGGCCAAGGAGAGGTCGCGCTGGTTGGACAGCGGCTTGGTGGCGTTGACCGCGATCTTGCCGCGCGTCGGCGTGCGATGGTATTCGCGCGCGGCTTCACGGAGGGCGTGTTCGGCGGGGGAAAGTTCTTTGCTCATGCGGGTCTCCTGTTTTGTCTTATTTAAACGAATTGGCTACTGGGGGGTAACCATACTGCTACGCGTCATTGTGCGGGGTCAAGCAAGTCCATCAAGGTGCGGGCGATCACTTTGGTGGCCCGGCGCAGGTCTTCCAGATCGAGCCGTTCATCCGAGCGCTTGGCGTGCGACTCCAGCACCGTGCGTGGCCCGGCTCCGTAGATCACGCCGGGAATGCCCCGTTCGCAAAATAGGCGCACATCGGTGTACAGGGGTGTGCCCAGGGCCGGGATGTCCTCGCCAAAGACGGCCTTGCCGTGTTTTTGAATGGCGTCCACCAGCGGCTTGTTGCCGGGCAGCGGCTGCATGGCATTCGCCAGCAGAATGCGCTTGATATCTACCCAGACGCCGGGCACCTGCATGGCGGCGTCGCAAATGCTTTGGCGCAATGTGGCCTCGACTTGCGCCGGGATTTCTTCCGGGATCATGCGCCGGTCCAGTTTGAACGTGACCCGGCCCGGAATCACGTTGGTGTTGGTGCCGCCTTCAATCATGCCGACGTTCAGGTAGGGGTGGGTGATGCCTTCGACCGAGGAACGGACTTTCTTGAATAGTGTGTTTTGCGCATACAGCGCGTTCAGGATGTGGACCGCGCCCTGCAAGGCGTCGATGCCCGAGTCGGGGATGGCGGCATGCGCCATCTGGCCGTGAACGGTGACTTCCATCTGCAGACAACCGTTGTGGGCAGTGATGACCTGGTAACTGAAGCCGGCCGCAATCATCAGGTCGGGCTTGATGATGTTGTGCTGCAGCAGCCATGCCGGACCGACGGTGCCGCCAAATTCCTCGTCGTAGGTAAAGAGCAGCTCGACGCTGCCGGCAGTCGGTTTGGCGACCGCTTCGAGTGCCCGCACCGCAAAGGTGTAGGTGGAAAAATCGCCTTTGCTCACGGCGGTGGCGCGGCCATACATCTTGCCGTCTTCAATCTCGCCCCCGTAGGGGTTTTTGGTCCAGCCTTCGCCGGGAGGCACCACGTCGCCATGCGCATTCAGGAGCACCGTCTTGCCGGGACCGTAGGAGCGACGCACCAGCAGATTGGTCACGCTCTGCAGACCGGCCGCCTGCACCTCGGCTTGGGGCACCGGGTGTTTCTCAACATCGAGTCCCAGCCCTTGCAGGAGTTCAGCCGCCCGCTCGGCGTGGGGCGCATTGTTGCCCGGTGGCGTGTCGGTGGGGACGCGGATCAGTTCCTGCAGGAATTGAACCTGCTCGTCAAAGTGAGCGTCGATCCACGCGTCGAGTTGTTCGTAGGTGTTCATGAAAAAATAAGCTATTTAATAGTTTGGAGCCGTCATTGCGAGCGTAGCGCGGCAATCCATGGCCGCTGGATTGCCGCGCTACGCTCGCAATGACAACAAGTTAGATGGCGCATTAGAACCCGCCAGCGAGTTGGTCAAGTAACAGCGAGAACGCTTCAATGGCCAGTTGCATGTCATCGCTGGTGCTGGACTCCAGCGGGTTGTGGCTGATGCCGGAATTTTGTCCGCGCACAAACAGCATGGCTTGCGGCATGACCTCATGCAGTTTCATGGCATCGTGGCCGGCGCCGCTGGGCATGCAATGAACGGGCACGCCCAGCGCCTGCACCGCCCGTTCCCAACGTTCTTGCCACGCCGGTGCACTGGGCGCGGCGGCGGCGCGCATCGTTTCTTCCAGCGTATAGCGGACCTGGCGGCGCGTGCAGATCGCAGCCAGCGCCGCCAGCACGTCACCTTCCATGGCGTCGCGCTGGGCGTCGGTTGGCGCCCGCATGTCCAGGCTGAACTGGGCTCGCCCCGGCACCACGTTGATGGAGCCATTGGGCACCAGGAGCTGGCCGACGGTGGCCACGGAGTCACCATCTGCCAGGGCCCGCTTTTCTGCGGCGAGGATCAGTTCGGCGACCGCGGCGGCTGCATCGTTGCGCCGGTTCATCGGTGTCGTGCCTGCGTGGCAGGCGGTGCCGATGATGTCGCCCGTGTAGCGCACGCCGCCGTTGATGGCGCTCACCACGCCCAGCGGCAAGTCCAGCTCGTTAAGCACCGGGCCTTGCTCGATGTGGACTTCGACAAAGCCGAGGTAGTCGGTCGGCTGGCGCTGCAGTTTGGCGATGTCGTCCACGTTCAGCCCGGCCTGCATCATGGCTTCGCGCAGGGTGATGCCATCGGCGTCCTTTTGATCCAGCCAATGGGTGTTGAACTGGCCGATGAGCGCGCCCGAGCCCAGAAAAGTGGCCTTGAAGCGTTGCCCCTCTTCCTCGGCAAAGCCTACCACTTCCAGATGAAACGGCAGGCGTTTGCCTCGGCTTGCGAGTTCGCGCACGCAGGCCATGGGCACAAAAATGCCCAGGCGGCCGTCGTATTTGCCGCCGTTGCGTACGGTGTCGTAATGGCTTCCGGTGAGCAAAGTTTTAGGTGTTTCAGCGTTGTAGCCCGCGTTGGTGGTGCGCATATAGCTATCAGAGTAATAGCAACCAACGACATTGCCGACGGCGTCGATATGAACTTCGTCAAAACCGCAGTCCAGCATCCGCGTCTTGATTTGCGCCGCGCAAGCTTGGTGCGCGTCGGTGAGGTAGGTGACGGTGAGTTGCCCCTTCTCGGCGTAGCCCGGATCGCTGAATTGGGCCAACTGCTCATGCCAGTCCCACACCTCATTGCCCAGCGCGGGGGTGACGCCGAATTTGTCGTTCAGGCGCAGCTCGGCAATGCGATGGATGTTGCGCAGGCACTCCGGCAATTCAAATTCGGGATGGCCGTGCAGCCGGCGCTCAAACGTGTCGATGATGTCGCGCCGGCTCAGGCCGGTTCCGCGCGGTCCGCGCACGGCGAGGATGAAGGGAAAGCCAAATTTCTCGTTGTAAGCGGTGTTCAGCTGCTGGAGTTTGGCAAATTCCTCAGCGCTGCATTGGGTCAGGCCGGCCGTGCTTTGCTCGTTGTTGGACTCGGCGGTCAAGGTCTGGCTGACCATGGCTTTGCCGGCCAGTTCGGGGTGCGCGCGGATCAGCGCCAGCTGGGCATCGCGCCCCGCGCCGGCCACGACCCGCGCCAGGGCATGTTTGAGCTGCGCGAGCGAGACAAACGGACGCGCCTTCAAGGCTGCTTCTGCAATCCAGGGCGAGTGTTCATACACACCCTCCAGCAGCCGCATGGCTTCCTCGCTGGTCGCGGCATTGAATTGTTCAAGGGTCAGGGTCATGTGCAGTCTCGCGCTATTGCGGCTCGTTGGCCTGGTAAGGGTGGGTGGCTTTCCAGTGCCGGGCAATGTCAAGGCGCCGGCAGACCCAGACCCGCTCAAACTTCTCGATGTGGTCCAGAAAGCGCTGCAGCGCCGTGATGCGCCCGGGCCGCCCCAGCAGCCGGCAGTGCATGCCAATGCTCATCATTTTTGGGGACTCGGCGCCCTCGGCGTACAAGACGTCGAAGGTGTCCTTGAGGTACTGAAAGAAGGGATCGGCGTGCGAATAGCCCTGCGGCAGGGCAAAACGCATGTCGTTGCAGTCCAGGGTGTAGGGCACGATCAGCTGCGGCACGACTTCGCCGCTGGTTTTTTGGACCTGCATCCAGAACGGCAGGTCGTCGCCGTAGTAGTCGCTGTCGTATTCGAAGCCGCCGTAGTCCGCCACCAGGCGGCGCGTGTTGGGGCTGTCGCGCCCGGTGTACCAGCCCAGGGCGCGTTCGCCGGTCATGCGGGTGATGATGTCCATGCCCCGCGCCATGTGCTCGCGTTCGGTGGCCTCGTCCAGATGCTGGTAATGAATCCAGCGCCAGCCGTGGCAGGCAATTTCATGGCCCAGTGCTTTCAGTGCCTGCACCAGTTCCGGGTGGCGCTCCAGCGCCATGCTCACGCCAAACACCGTCAAGGGCAGCTGGCGTTTTTCGAACTCGCGCAGGATGCGCCACACACCCGCACGCGAGCCGTATTCGTAAATGCCCTCCATGCTGATGTGGCGCTCTGGAAAACTGGGCGGGTTGAACATCTCGGACAAAAACTGCTCGGAGCCGGCATCGCCATGCAGCACGCTGTTTTCGCCGCCTTCTTCGTAGTTCAGCACAAACTGCACGGCAATGCGGGCCTGCCCGGGCCACTGGGCGTGCGGGGGCTTGGGCCCATAGCCGATGAGATCGCGCGGGTAGAGCAGGGTGCTGTCGTAGTGATGCATAAATTCAGGCCAGCGCCAGCGCCGGGGCGATGTGGGTGTTGGGGGCTTTGGGGTCAAACGTCAGGTGGGCTTCGACGTGGTGCAGGTGTTCATCCATCAATTGCAGCGCCAGGGCCTCATCGCGGGCGGCCAGCGCCTTCACGATGGCCGCATGTTCCGCATGGGAATGCTCGGCCGCGCTGGCGGACTGGTACATCAGGGTGATCAGCGAGCAGCGTGAAATCAGGTCCACCAGCATTTGGGCCAGCACCTCGTTGCCCATGAGTTCCGCCATGCGGACATGGAAATCGCCGAGCAACTCGGTGCGGCCGGGAACGTCGTCAAGCGCCATCGCTGACTTTTCTTGTGCCACATGCGCCTTGAGTACCCGGATCTGGGCCGGCGTGACTTGCCGCACGAAGGCGCGCGTCATCTCGGCCTCCAGCATGCGGCGCACGGTGAAGACTTGCCTGGCCTCACTGACCGAGGGCGTCGCCACGAAGGCGCCCCGGGCCGGTTCCAGGCGGATCAGGCGGTTTTGCGATAACTGGAACAGGGCCTGGCGGACCAGGGTGCGGGAGACGCCAAACTGGTCCGCCAGTTTTTGCTCGGACAGCTTGGCGCCGGGCTGGAGCTGGTGCGCCACGATGGCCCGGGTCAAGGCGGTCACGATGAAACTGGTGGTGGAGGACTCCATGCGGTCATGATAGCTGCAATCCGAAAAAGTGTATACACTTTCAGCCGGCTGCCCGTATTCTCAAGGTGGCGTTGCAAAGACGGAAGGACACACCATGGGCTTGAGCACACACGTACTGGACACCATGCACGGCACGCCGGCGGCGGGCATGCAGGTCGCGCTGTTCAGCACGGCGGGGGAGGTTGCGACCCTGGTGAAGCAATTTGTGCTCAATCAGGATGGCCGCAACCCGGGCGGCCTGCTGATTGACAACGACAGCCTCAAGTCGGGCACCTACCGGCTGGTGTTCGATGTGGCGGCTTACTTCAAGGCGCGCGGCGTGGCCTTGCCGGAACCCAATTTTTTGGGCAAGGTGAACCTGGATTTCGGCATTGCCCACGCGGACCAGCACTACCATGTGCCGCTGCTGGTCAGTCCGTGGAGCTATTCGACCTATCGCGGCTCATGATTTTTTACAGTTGCCCCTCGGTCAGGGTGTCGAGTTGAAAGAGGCCGCTCTTGTGCCAAAGCCAGGTATCGGTGTAGGTGACGCGGCCCATGCGTGCGGGTATCGGATAAGGGGCGGCCTGGCGCACGGTGCGTTCGATTTCCTTGATAACTTCGGGCGCGTGTGTCGGGGCCCGCATCCAGTTGAGCTTGGTGACCCGGCCCTTGCCGTCGACGTCAACCTGCAGCACGCCAATGGCGTAAAGCATGGGCGGCAGTTTTCCCTGATAAATCCGCTGGGCATTTTGCGCGTAGAGATGACTGGCGGCATCGCGTCGGTAGTCCCGCGGCGTGGAGGCGCGCGAAACCGTGACCACCGGCGCGGGCCCGGCAGCTTGCTCTGCAGCGGACGGCGGCGCATCAGCTGCGGGTGCCGTGGCTCGGGGAGCCGTGGGCGTGGACGTGCAGCCCGCCATGAAGGCGACAACGCCGGCGGTGGCGGCCATCAAGGCTCTGCGGATCAGGCGTAATAGGTTCATGCTGCGTCTCCGGTGCTGGTGTTATGGCTTATAGATGAGGTAATGGTAGCGTGACTACAAGGGAAATATTTTTGGCGCGCCTGGCGCAGGAGGAAGCCGTGTTGATCACGGTGCACGCGACCCGCGGCTCGGTGCCTCGGGAGCAAGGCGCCTGGATGGCGGTTTTCAGCCAGGGCGCCGTGGGCACGATTGGCGGCGGGCACCTGGAGTTCGCGGCCATGGCGCAAGCGCGCACGCGCCTGCTCGGATTACCGGGCGGCGAGGGCGAACCGGTGCAGCGTTTTGCGCTGGGCCCCGCCTTGGGTCAGTGCTGCGGTGGTGAGGTGCATCTTCGCTTCGAGCGGGTGAGCGCGGCGGACATCGGCGCGCTCAAGGTGCAATTGGCGGAACAGTCGTATCCGGTCGCCCTGTTTGGCGGCGGCCATGTCGGCCATGCCCTGGTGCATGTGCTGGCGCCGTTGCCGCTGCAGGTGAGCTGGATTGACAGCCGCGATGAAGTCTTTCCGGCGGGCCTGCCGTCCAACGTCAGCTGCGAACATTCCGATCCGGTGCAGGCGGCGGTGGCCCAACTGGCGCCCGATACCCGCGTGCTCATCATGAGCTTCAGCCATGCGGAGGACCTGGAGGTGGTGGCGACTTGCCTGAAGCGCCAGCGCTTGCAGGCCGACTTACCCTATGTCGGCCTGATTGGCAGCAAGACGAAGTGGGCCGCCTTTCGCCACCGGCTGGAGGCACGGGGCTTTTCGCCGCAGGAGCTGGCCCACATCACCTGTCCGATCGGTATTACCGGGATTGGCGGCAAGGAGCCCGAGGTGATCGCCGTGGCGGTGGCGGCACAGATATTGCAGACATTGCCAGCGCACCATGCGCATCACGAGTACACATAAGGACAAGACGGATGGAAAGTTACTACCTCGACTGGGGCAACCTGCTGTTGCGCTGGGTGCACGTCATCACCGCCATTGCCTGGATTGGTTCCTCGTTTTATTTTGTCTTTCTCGACAGCAGCCTGACCCCGCCAGTGGATGATGACCTGAAAAAACAGGGCGTTAGCGGTGAGCTATGGGCGGTGCATGGTGGCGGCTTCTATCACCCGGTCAAGTTCAATGTGGCGCCACCGCAGCTACCTCCTCACTTGCACTGGTTTTATTGGGAGAGTTACAGCACCTGGCTGTCGGGTTTCGCGCTGTTCACGGTGTCCTATCTCTGGAGCGCCAGCACCTACCTGATCGACAAATCGCGCATGGACTGGGCGCCCGCCAGCGCGATCGCGGTGGCGCTGTCCTTCCTGGTGGTGTTTTGGCTGCTGTACGACCTGGTTTGTCGGGTCTTCGGCCAACGCAAGCATGGCGATGCGATTGTGGGCGCGTTGGTGTTCATGCTGGTGTGCGTGGCGTCCTGGCTGGCCTGCCATTGGTTCGCCGGCCGGGCGGCATTTTTGCTGGTCGGCGCCATGCTGGCCACCACCATGAGCGCCAGCGTCTTTTTCTGGATCATTCCGGGGCAACGCAAGGTGGTGGCAGCCATCAAGGCGGGCGCGCCGGTGGACCCCGTCCACGGCCAGCGCGGCAAGCAGCGCAGCGTGCACAACACTTATTTCACCTTGCCGGTGCTGTTTGCCATGCTCAGCGGCCACTACAGCTTTACCTACACGCATCCGCAGAACTGGTTGGTGCTGATTTTGATGATGTTCGCCGGCGCCGCCATTCGCCAGTTTTTTGTCATGCGTCACGGCTACAAGCTGGGGCGCAATGGCAATCCGCTGGGCTATGCCGTGGTGGGGGTGGTGGCCATCCTGGCGGTCATCGTCTGGCTGAGGCCGGTGCCATCCTCGGTCAATGTTGGTAATGCTATTGATTCAATAGCTACTCCCGCTTATTCGACGGGGGCTATAGGTCAAAAAGACTATAAAAAAGTGCAGAGCGTGCTGGCGCAGCGCTGCTATATGTGCCACGGCGAACAGGTGCAGATGAAGAACGTGCGGCTGGATTCACCGCAAAGCCTCAGGCTTCATGCGCAGAACGTGTACCAGCAAGTGGTGGTGATGAAGCTGATGCCGATGAACAATGCCACGGGCATCACTGATGCCGAGCGCCTGCTCATCAGGCAGTGGTATGAAGCGGGGGCTAGGACCGATTGAACGACGTGGCGCACAAGGCCCGCCTTTATCACTGCGGCATGGAAGTTGCATTCTCATTTTGCATAAAGCGCGAATGAATCGGCATTGGCGGCGTTGAGCCGACGTGGCTAGAGTCGCGGCCGGGGAGTAGACATGCGTTGTTGGAGCAGATATGCAAATAAAGTCGTTGGCGGGTGCCTTGGCACTGGGTTTGTTACTGGGCGGTTCAACTGCGCAGGCCACTGGCGTGCTGGAACGGGTGGCTGCCGGCGGCAAGCTCGTCCTGGCGCACCGCGAGTCGTCCATTCCTTTTTCTTACCTGGACCAAGACAATAAGCCCGTGGGCTATGCCCTGGATTTGTGCCTGAAACTGGCGGATGCCGTGCGCAAGAAAACAGGGGCCAAAGCCATGCAGGTCGAGTTTTTGCAGGTCACCTCGGCGAATCGCCTGGCCATGGTCGAGCAGGGCAAGGCCGATCTGGAATGCGGCTCTACCACCAACAACGCCGAGCGCCGCCAAAAAGTCGCCTTCACCATTCCCCACTTCATCACGGGCGCGCGCATGCTGGTGCGCGCTGACAGCAAAATCGAACGCTTTGAAGATCTGAATGGCAAGAAACTGGTTTCCACCAAGGGCTCCACGCCCCTGAACGCAGCCGTGCAGGCCAACCGGGAGCGCTTGCTGAATATCAACATACTGGAAGTGGCCGACCATACCAAGGCGGTGGAGATGGTGGAAAAGGGTGAGGCAGACGCCTTTGTGATGGACGATGTGCTGCTTTATGGACTGGCGGCCAACCGTGCCAAGCCCGAAGCCCTGAAAGTCGTGGGCAAATTTCTCACCACCGAGCCATTGGCCATCATGTTGTCCAAGGATGACCCCGAGTTCAAGAAACTGGTGGATTCCGAAATGCGCCGCCTGATCATGAGCCATGAGATTCAGCCCATCTACGATAAATGGTTCCTCAAGGGCATTCCCCCCAAAGGCAAGTCACTGAACTTGCCGGCGAGCTACCTGCTCAAGGATTTCTGGAAGTACCCGACAGACTTTGTGCCGTTCTGAGTCGTGCGGCAACCCTCAGACGGGAATGATCTGGTACCCTGCATCCGCACCGGGGCGACGCCCTGGCTTTCAACCCTGAGGAGACAAAACATGAATAATTTAATGGTGCGGCTTCTGGCCGCAGTGGTCATGGCGCTCGCCGCAGTGGGGGCGCTTGCACAGCCGGTCGACATCGAAGGCGTGAAGCTTGAGCCGACGGCCCAGGTCGGCACCACAACGCTGCAACTCAACGGCGCCGGCGTGCGTACGCGCGTCATCTTCAAGGTCTACGTGGCCGGGCTGTACGTGCCCCAGAAAGCGGGCGATGCGGCAACACTGCTGTCCCAAAAGGGTGCGCGCCGCGTGGCCATCACCATGTTGCGCAACGTCGATGCGGAATCCTTTGCCACCGCACTGAATGACGGTTTGCGCAGCAACCACAGCGAGGCACAGTTCGCCGGCATGAAGTCGCAGATCGATGCCTTGAATGCCAACCTCAAGGCGGTCGGCGAGGCCAAGAAAGGTGACGTGATCCACTTTGAGTTCATGCCGGAAGCGGGCACGCGCGTGACGGTCAACGGGCAGGTGCGCGGCAGCGTGATTCCCGGGGAGGATTTTTTCACCTCGGTGCTGCGCATCTGGATCGGCGACAAGCCGGTTGACGGCAGCCTCAAGAAGGGACTGCTCGGCGGCTAGGCCCTGGCCTTCTGTCAGTCCACCCGCGCCCCGGACGCCTTCACCAGACTCTCATACTTGGTCCGTTCGCTGGTCATGAAGGCGCCAAACTCTTCAGGCGTGCTGGGTGCCGGTTCGGCCAGCAAGGTGGCAAAGCGGGTTTTGGTTTCGGGCGCATTGAGTGCCGCCACGAAGGCCTGATTGAGCCGGGCCAACACGTCTTTCGGCGTGGCCGCCGGCGCCACCAGACCCCACCAGGTGTCGATGGCAAAGCCCTTCAGGGTGTCCGCCACCGGCGGTGTGCCGGGCAGGGCGCTCACGCCCTTCAAGGTAGTCACCGCAATGGCCTTGAGCTTGCCGGAGCGAATGTTGGGGGCGGCGGTGGCCAGGTTGTCAAAGTTGAAATCCACCTGCGCACTGAGCAGGGCCAGTTGCGCCGGATTGCCACCGTTGTAGGGAATGTGCACGGCAAAGATGCCGGCTTCTTTCTTGAACAGTTCCCCGGCCAGGTGGCCCGCGCTGCCATTGCCGCCGCTGCCGTAGTTGAGCTTGGCCGGGTTGGCCTTGGCATAGGCAATCAGGTCGGACAGCTTGTCGATCTTCAAACGCTGGGCCACTTCCGCGTTCATGACCAATACATTGGGCACCCGCACCATCTGCGTGATGGGGGCGAAGTCAGTGGCGGCGTTGTAGGGCATCCTGGCGTACAGCCAGGGGTTGACGGCATGGGTGGCAGTGGCCGCGATGCCGATGGTCAGGCCGTCAGGCGCTGCCTTGGCCACCGCGTCGGCGCCGATGTTGCCACCCGCGCCTGGCCGGTTCTCGATGATGACAGTCCCCAGCGTGTCCCGCACCCGCTCCGCGAGGGCGCGTGCCGTGACGTCAATCGGGCCGCCCGCCGCGTAGGGCACGATCAGGCGGATCGGTTTGCCTTGCGCCTGCGCCACCGTTGCGGTGGTCGCGCTGAGCAAGGTCAGGGCGGCCAGTGTGAAAGATTTGAGGGATGTTGGGTAATGCATCGCGCTATTCTGCGCGATGCCGGGGGCGTTCTTGGTGACATCGTCTTACACGCCTTGCATTTTGTACGTCGTCTGAGCGGGGCAGGGGGCGTTGTAGGTACATGGGGGATTTTCTCCATGCCCAACTCAATGAAGGAATTCACGATGAAGATTCAAACTCTGATGACTGCTCTCGTTCTCGCCGCCAGCGGTGCCGCTTTTGCCCAAACCACAGCCGGCCCTGCCGCCGCGGACCTCAAAGCAGTCGCACCTGCGGCGGAAGTCAAGAGTCCTGTGGCGACACCCGCCGTGGACAAGGCGCAGGCCGAGCAGCAACTGAGTATCGAAAAAGGGGTCGCCTCGGGTCAACTGAGCACCAAAGAGGCGACCGATCTTGAGAAGAGTGAAACCAAGCTGGAAGCCAACAAGAAAGGCGCCAAGGCCGACGGTAAAGTGACTGCGCAAGAGAAAAAGAAGCTCAAGGTGGAAGCCAGCGCGAACGCCAAGGCGATCAATAAGCAAAAAGCCGACAAGCCGGTGCTTGACCCGGTCAAGTAAACCGGGGCTCGCAAAAAAGGCCGCACCCACCGGGTGGCGGCCTTTTTTTGCGTTGCCTGGCCTGAACGTTATTTCAAAACGACCTTGGCCCCGACCTGTTTATGATTCGGGCGATAGCGCCGCCGCTTCGCGTGGCGCAAGGGGCGAAGCCGGGATGAGCAAAGATACAGAAGGTCAACATGGCGTGCAGTCGCTGGAAATCGGGATCAGCATCCTGCGCGCCATCACCAACGGCCACCGCGCCATGATGCTCAAGGACATCGCGGCAGCGGCGGACATGCCGGCCTCCAAGGTGCACCGCTACATGGTCAGCCTGGTTCGCTCCGGCCTGGTGGACCAGGACCCCATGACCTCGCGCTACGACCTCGGTCCGTTCGCCTTGACGGTGGGCCTGGTCGCGGTGGACCGGCTGGACCGCGTCGGCCTCGGTCTCTCGGCCATCGCGCAATTGCGCGACGAGATCAACGAGACCACGGCGCTCGCCGTCTGGAGCGACAACGGCCCGGTGATCGTGCGCTCGGAGCGGCCACACCGCCCGATCACGGTGAATGTGGTGACCGGTACGGCACTCAATACCCTGACTTCGGCCAGCGGCCGCATGTTTGCCGCCTGGTTGCCCCATGCCACGGTGGAACCGCTGATTGCCCGCGAACTGAAGACGCCGGACTTGCCGGCCGACGTGCGCACGTCAGCGGCGGTTGAGGCCATGCTGGCGGCCGTGCGTCAGCACGGGGTGGCCGCCGTGACCGATTACCACCTGGTGCCGGGCGTGGCGGCGGTGGCTGCGCCGGTCTTCAATGCCAAAAACGAAATCACGCTCGGGGTGCTGGCCATCGGCGTGAAGGGCATGATCGACATGTCGCTGGACGGGCCGGTGGTTGCCGCCTTGAAGCGTTCGGCGCAGGCGCTGTCATTGCGGCTGGGCTATGCGGGAGGGGATGCATAGCCGCTCTGTAGACGCCGCCCAATCACTCGGCTTCGGGGATACGCAATGTCCCGAGGCCATTTTTTTGCCCGTCCCTATTGACAGAACTAGTTCTGTATTTCAGAATCTTGTCCAATAGCGTCCGCAACCCGATCAGCGTGACGGATGCAAGAGCCCCATTTATTACCAAGGAAACACCCATGAGCAAGCAGTTCGCATCCCAAGCCGACCTCGAGGTCAAGAAAACCACCTTCGCCCAGATGTCCGAGCACTGCTGGGCCTATACCGCCGAGGGCGACCCAAACACTGGCGTCATCATTGGCGACGATGCCGTGCTGATCTGCGACGCGCTGGCCACGCCGGTCATGGCGCAAGGCCTGATTGCTGAAATCCGCAAGGTTTCGGACAAGCCGATCAAGTACGTCGTGCTCTCGCATTACCACGCGGTGCGCGTGCTCGGCGCCTCGGGCTACAAGACCGCCGGCCTGCAGGAAATCATCGCCAGCCAGGGTACCTACGAGATGATCGTCGAGCGCGGCGCGCAGGATATGCAGTCGGAGTACGAGCGTTTTCCGCGCCTGTTCGACGCCTTTGATTCGATTCCCGGCCTGACCTGGCCGACGCTCGTTTTCAAGGACGCGATGACGCTGTGGATGGGCAAGCTGGAAGTCAAGATCATGCATCTAGGCGCAGGCCACACCAAGGGCGACACGGTGGTTTGGGTGCCGTCAGAAAAAGTGCTGTTCTCGGGCGACCTGGTCGAAGCCGATGCCGCTTGCTACACCGGCGATGCGCAGCTCGAAGAATGGCCCGCCACACTGGATGCACTGGCCGCTTTGCAGCCGGAAAAACTGGTGCCCGGTCGGGGTCCGGCGCTGGTCGGCTCCGAGCGCGTGCAGGCCGGCCTGGCCTACACGCGCGATTTTGTCGTGACGCTGCTGAGTTCGGCCAAGGAGGCCGTGGCCCAAGGCATGAACCTGAACCAGGCCATGGCGCATTGCCGCAAGGCCATGGACCCCAAGTTCGGCCAGGTCTTCATCTACGAACACTGCCTGCCGTTTGACGTCACCCGTGCCGTGGATGAGGCCAGCGGCATCAAGCACCCCCGCATTTGGACGGCGCAGCGCGACCAGGAAATGTGGCACGGCTTGCAGACGGGGGCTTAGATTTCTTCCCCCGATTTCTGAAGCGAGTATTTATAAAAAAGGAGACAGACATGTTGAGTACCTATCAATATTCGAGCTACGAATACGTCCGCCCGCCGGAGCAAAGCGGGGCCGACAAAAAGCGCTATCCGGTCGTGATCGTGGGTGCTGGTCCGGTCGGCCTGGCGGCCGCCATTGAGTTGGCCCAGTCCGGCGTGCCCGTGGTGGTACTCGACGATGACAACACGGTTTCTGTCGGCTCCCGTGGTGTTTGCTATGCCAAGCGCACGCTGGAGATTCTGGACCGCCTGGGTGTCGGCGACGCCTGTGTGGAGAAGGGCGTGAGCTGGAATGTCGGGCGTACCTTCTTCCGCGAGGAAGAGGTGTACAACTTCAACCTGCGCCCGCAAGACGAGCACAAGCGCCCCGGCATGATCAACCTGCAGCAGTATTACCTGGAAGAGTTCGAGATCAAGCGCGCCCAGGAGTTGTCAAATCTCGATCTGCGCTTCAAGAACAAAGTGCTCTCGGTCAGCCCGGACGGGCAGGGCGCGACGCTGCAGGTGGAAACGCCGGACGGCATCTACAGCCTGGAAACCGACTGGCTGATCGTGGCCGATGGCGCGCGCAGCGGCATTCGCCGCATGATGAACCTGGAGATTGACGGCAAGATTTTCATGGACCGTTTCCTGATCGCCGACGTGGTGATGAAGGCCGATTTCCCGCAGGAGCGGTGGTTCTGGTTTGACCCACCGTTTCACCCCGGTCAGTCGGTGCTGCTGCACCGCCAGGCCGACAACGTCTACCGCATTGACTTCCAGCTGGGCTGGCAGGCCGACCCGGAAGAGGAGAAGAAACCGGAAAACGTCATTCCGCGCATCAAGGCCATGCTGGGCGACGAGCGCGAGTTCGAGCTGGAATGGGTCAGCGTCTACACCTTCCAGTGCCGGCGCATGAACAGCTTCACGCACGGCCATGTGCTGTTTGTCGGCGACGCCGCTCACCAAGTGTCGCCCTTCGGTGCGCGCGGCGCCAACTCCGGCATTCAGGATACCGACAACCTGTGCTGGAAGCTCAAGCTGGTGATCGAAGGCAAGGCGCCGTCCAGCCTGCTCGACAGCTATTCGCAAGAGCGTGTTTTTGCCGCCGACGAGAACCTGCTCAATTCGACCCGCTCGACCGATTTCATCACGCCCAAGAGCAAGATGTCGCTGACCTTTCGCAATGCCGTGCTGACCCTGGCGCGCGACCACGCGTTTGCCCGCGCGCTGGTCAACTCGGGTCGTCTGTCGGTGCCGGCGGTGCTGACCGAATCGCCACTGAATACCCCGGACACGGCCGAGTTTGCCGGCGACATGGTGCCGGGCGCGGCGCTGGATGACGCGCCAATGCAGGAGGATGGCAAGAGCGTTTGGCTGCTGGACGCGGTCGGCGGGCACTTCATGGCGCTGGTCTACGTCAACGACCCGGCGGCGGTCGATGCCGCGAGCGCCCGTGCGTTTCGCTTGCTGCTGGATGCGCCGATTCCGGTCGACGTGGTGCTGGTGTCCTCGAAGGCGGGCGTGGGCCCCGAAGGTCTGCGCGTGCTGGTGGACGAGAAGGGCCGGTTTGCCGAGCGTTTTGATGCCCAAGCCGGCACCGCCTACCTGCTGCGTCCGGATCAGCATGTCGCCGCCCGCTGGCGCGCCTTTGACGCGGAGGCCGTGCGCGCGGCACTGGCGCGCGCTACTTCCAATGTTCATTAAGGAGTCACCCATGTCGCTCAATCGGCAACCCAACCTCAAAGAGCCCGGCAAGCGCTATTTCCAGGCCTACACGCCGGGCGATGACTTTTACGAAACCCTGATCGACACCCATCGCGATCTGTCCGATGAGCAAAGTGCGCTGGTCAATGCCAAGCTGGTGCTGCTCTTGGCCAACCATGTCGGCGATCTTTCCGTGCTGCGCGAGGCGATGCAGATCGCCCGCAACGGCGTCTAACTTATTCAGGAGCATCCCATGACCATCCAGAAAATCCACCACGTCGCCTACCGCTGCAAGGACGCCAAGGAAACCGTGGAGTGGTACGGCAAGTACCTCGACATGAACTTCATCCTGGCGATCGCCGAGAACGAAGTGCCCTCGACGAAAGAGCCCGATCCCTACATGCACGTCTTTCTCGACGCCGGCAACGGCAACGTGCTCGCGTTCTTCGAGTTGCCGACCCAGCCGCCGATGGGGCGCGACACCAACACCCCCGTCTGGACGCAGCATCTGGCGCTGCAGGTCGAGTCGGTCGAGGCGATGCTGGCCGCCAAGGCCCGACTGGAAGCCGACGGCATTGCAGTGATCGGCCCGACCGATCACACCATCTTCAAGTCGATCTACTTCTTCGACCCCAGCGGCCACCGTCTGGAACTGTGCGCCAACACCGGCACGCCGAAGATGGCCAGGATGCTCGACGAAGCGAAGTGGGACATGCTCAACGAATGGGCCATCACCAAGAAGGCACCGCAACACGCGCGCTGGATGCACGACGGCAGCTACGCCGGGGAATAAACGAAGATGAAACTTGCCACCCTCAAACAAGGCGGCCGCGACGGCACGCTGGTCGTCGTCAACCGCGCGCTGACGCACTGCCGCGCGGTGCCGGCCATCGCCCGCACCCTGCAGGCGGCGCTCGACGACTGGGATGCCTGCGAGCCGCAGCTGCGCCAGGTCTATGAAGCCCTGAACAGCGGCGCCTTCACAAACCCGGAGCCGTTCGAGCCGGGCGCCTGCCATTCGCCATTGCCGCGTGCCTACCAATGGGCCGACGGCTCGGCCTACGTGAACCACGTCGAGCTGGTGCGCCGCGCCCGCGGTGTCGAGTTGCCAGCGGAGTTCTGGACCGACCCGCTGATGTACCAGGGCGGCTCCGACTCCTTCGTCGGTCCGCGCGATCCCATACTGGCCTTGTCGGAAGACTGGGGCATCGACCTGGAAGCCGAAGTGGCGGTCATCACCGGCGACGTCAAAATGGGTGCTACGCCCGCGCAATGCGCGCCGGCGATTCGCCTGCTGATGCTGGTCAACGACGTGTCGCTGCGCAACCTGATTCCAGCGGAGCTGGCCAAGGGCTTCGGTTTTTTCCAGTCCAAGCCGGCCACGGCCTTCAGCCCGGTGGCGATCACGCCGGACGAACTGGGCGCCGACTGGCGCGAGGGACGGGTGCATCGGCCTTTGACCGTGCATCTCAATGGCCAGTTGTTCGGTCAACCGGACGCCGGCACCGACATGGTGTTCAACTTTCCGCAATTGGTGGCGCACGTCACAAAAACGCGGGAGATGGAAGCCGGCTCGATCATCGGCTCCGGCACGGTCTCGAACAAACAGGGCGACCTGCATGGTTCGTCCGTGGCCAATGGCGGTGTCGGCTACTGCTGTCTGGCTGAAGTGCGCATGTACGAGACGATCGAAGCGGGCAAGCCGCAAACCAGCTTTCTTAAGTTTGGCGATACGGTGCGTATCGAGATGCTGGGCCGCGACGGCGCGTCGATTTTCGGCGCCATCGAGCAGCGAGTTGAGAAGTACCTTGGGTGAGGTTGGCAGGGCCAACAACGGCCCCGGGGGGCTTGAAAAATCCCCTTGGTATTTGCCCTAATGACACCCAAGATCCAGAGAGCCCCTGGCGTGGCTATTGAGCGCAAGTACCAGGGTCGCGCCTGAGCGCCCCGCCAGAAATGAATCAGGCCGTGACCGGCTCGTGCACCTTGTCGGCTTCGGTGATGAAGGCGTCGGCGTAAAACTCATCCTCGGGCAGGTCGGCTTGCGTGGTGTAGGCGGCCTTGGCCGAGTCCACCACGATGGGGGCACCGCAGGCATACACCTGGTACCCGGACAGATCGGGAAAATCCTGTAACACGGACTGGTGGACAAAGCCGGTGCGCCCGGTCCAGCCATCCACCGTCAGCGCGTCCGAGATGACGGGCACGTAGCTCAGATTCGGCATTTCTGCCACCTTCGCCTTCACCCACGCATCCATGTACAGGTCTGCTGGACGACGTCCGCCCCAGTACAAGGTGGCGGGGCGCGTGATGCCCTTGAACTGCATGTGTTCAATGACGGCCTTGATGGGCGCGAAGCCGGTGCCAGAGGCCAGCAGCACGATCGGCTTGGGGCTGTCTTCACGCAGGAAAAAACTGCCATACGGTCCTTCGATGCGCAGGATTTCTTTTTCCTTCATGGCATTGAAGACGTGCTCGGTGAATTTACCGCCCGGCATGTAGCGAATGTGCAGCTCCAGACCGCCGCCCGCGGCCTGCGTGTGCGGCGCATTGGCCATGGAGTAGCTGCGCCGCGCGCCATCGCGCAGAATGAATTCCACGTACTGGCCGGCATGGTAGGCAAAGGTGTCATTGGCCGGCAGCTGCAGCTTGAGCAGCATGACGTCGGCGGACATTTTTTCCATCAAGGTCACGCGCGTCGGCATTTTCCGGATCGGTAAAGCGCCCTCGGAGGTCACCTGGCGCGACTCCAGCACCACGTCGCTGTGCGCGATGCCGCAGCAGGTCAGGACAAAACCCAGGGCTTCTTCTTCCGGGCTCAGGGCCTTGCTCTGGTGCGGCCCGTGCACCACGACACCTTCCAGTTTCTTGCATTTGCAGGAACCACAGGCGCCGTCTTTGCAGCCGTAAGGCAGACCGACACCGGCGCGAATCCCGGCGGCCAGCATGGTTTCATCGGGGTTGGCGGTGAACAAGCGGCCGCTGGGCTTGACCGTAATCTGAAAGGCTGGCGTGGCGGTGTCGCTGCTCGTCATGTTTTCTGTATCCTTGAGAACGTTACATTTTTAATAGCCTCCGATTTTGCCTTCAAACCAAAGCCCCCATGCCATCCTGTACGCCACACGCCCGGGCGCCTTGCCGGCCCGTTTTCGACGCACGCGCATCTTGATCGTGGGCTGCGGTGATGTCGGCCTGCGCGTGGCGCAAGCCCTCGCTGGCCGGGTGCGGCTGATGGCGGTCACCTCCAGCTCGGATCGCACGCAGGCGCTACGCGCGCGGGGCATCACGCCCCTGGCAGGCAATCTGGACGACCCCGACTCGCTGCGCCGGCTGGCTGGATTGGCCACCCGCGTGCTGCACTTGGCGCCCCCACCGGGTGAGGGCTGGGGTGACCCGCGCACGCTGGCCTTGACCCGTGCCTTGCGCCGGCGCAGTCCGCCCGACGCCATGGTCTATGGCTCCACCAGCGGCGTGTATGGCGATTGTTTGGGTGATGTTGCTATTGAAACAAGAGCTACTCACGCAGATACACCAAGGGCTAGAAGGCGAATTGATGCTGAAAATACGATGCGTTTCTTGGGCCGCTCTGCGCCGGTGCGATGCAGCATTCTGCGCATTCCCGGCATCTATGCGCCCGACCGCGAGGGCGGCACGCCGCGCCCGCGCCTGCTCAAGGGCACGCCGGTGCTGCAGGCGGCGGATGACGTCTACACCAACCACATCCATGCCGACGATCTGGCGCGTGCCTGCCTGGCCGCCCTGTGGCGCGGCAGGCCGCAACGTGTTTACAACGTGAACGACGACACCTGCCTGAAGATGGGCGACTACTTTGATCTGGCGGCCGATTTGTACGGGCTGCCGCGGCCGCCACGCGTGGCGCGCGACACGGCCAGGGAGCAGCTGTCCCTGATGCTCCTGAGCTTCATGAGCGAATCGCGCCGCATGGACAACACGCGCCTCAAACGCGAACTGCGGTTGACCTTGCGCTACCCGACGGTGGCTGCCGGTTTGTCATAGGCCGGACCACAGGCCGGGCGCCCGCGTTCACGCGGTGGTGTCGTCCCCGTAGTCGCCGACCGAGGCCTGGATGACTTTCCGGGCGATGGCGGTCTGCTGTTCCGTGCGGCACTCGGCCACCAGCACAATCTGCCCGCTGGCGATGGCATCGCGCACCAGCGCCGACAGCCAGCCCTCTTTTTTCTCGGTGCCGGTCGCAGGTTGGGCCTCAGCGCCGACCACGGCGCCGATCACGCCGCCCAGCACGGCACCCCAGCCCAGCATGGCAAGCGGCGCGATCAAGGGGCTGGCGACGAACAAGGTCACGTTCGCGGCTACCAGGGCTACCTCCGCCAGCGCCCCGAGGCCGGTGCCCACAGCGGTGCCGATGGCGCCGTCCACGAAGACGTCCTTCAGCACCGCATTGCTGTCTTCTTTGGGTGCGGCGGGGGTGGGCGTAGCCGAGTCAATCTGGAAAATCTGCAGCTGTTCACGCGGCAGCCCGCGCTCGATCAGCGTGGAAAATGCGTCCTCGGCGTCGTCGCGGTTGGAAAAAAAACCGGATACATGGTGGCGATAGTCGTTCATCATTTTTCTCCTTGGTGGTTGACTTACTTGGGGCGCGGACGCGACAGACTGGGCTGCGCCGCCTGCAGGCGTCCGGCGCGCAACTCAAGCACCGCCTTGGCTACCGCGCGCGCCACATTGCGCGCCTCCTCCTGCACGGCCTGATCCCGATCCAGGGCCTCGTGGCTGTTGGCATACGGCTCGTAGTAACCAATAAAGCGGTCCAGTCGTGCTTGCGCACCGGCGTCAATGAACCCCATCCAGTCGAGCCAGTCCGACAAGGCGCGGCGCGCGCCTTCGACACCGGCCACGTCGCCGTGCACGATCAGCCCGTAGGCGCGGCCAGCCAAGTGCTGCGGGTAGTCCCAGCCGGCCATCTCCAGTTCCTTCGCCTTGGCGGCTTTCTTGCCCGAGGTCGAGGTGGGATCGGGGTTGCCGCCGTCGGCGCATACCAGGCGGTCGATCATCAGTTTCAAGGGGCTTGGGCTCTGGTACCAGTACACCGGCGTCACGATGATCACCGCATGCGCGGCCGCCCAGCGCTCGTAGATCTCGGCCATCCAGTCATTGGTCTGGTTGAGGGCGTGGTTGGGGTAGCAGCTGCACGGCCAGTGGCACAAGGGCATGGCGGTCGATACGCAACCCTTGCAGGGGTGGATATGGCGGCCGTAGTCGGAGGTGAGCAGGCTCAGGTCCAGCACATCGACCTGGATGGTGGCCTGCTCCAGGCTGGCGCGGGCAATGTCCAACAACCGGAAAGTCTTGGACATCTCGCCTGGGCAGGTGCCGTCGTTGCGCGCCGAGCCGCAGATCAGCAACACCCGCGACGGGCTCGCCGGGTCGGCCCAGCGCTGTTGTGCCTCCAGAATGCGTTGCTTGGTGGCGATCCACTCGGTGGACAGATCGTAGTCGGGGTCGGCATAGCCCGGCCCCGCCTTCTGCGTGAAAGGCGCCTTGCGGCCCTCGATGTAGGCGGCCCAGGCGATCTCTTCCAGCCGCCCGATGGCCGGCTCTTCGGCCCGGAACGCCGGATCGATGAAGGAAGCGCGAAAGCGCACACCGAACGCCGCCCGATCAAGCGGGGCCGGTGCCTGGCCTTTGCGAACCTCAATCACAGCGGCCTCCGGTGGTTGTCATGGGGCTCAAGCGCAGGGACCAGGCGGCCGCATTTTGAGCTGTTGACCGTCATGATTTTTTCCTTTCAGCGTGAACTGTGGGGACACGACACCAAGCGCCTCAAATCGATTCGCTGGTTGATGCCCCGACCTTGGCAGCCTGACCGGCTGCAGTCTGTTCGCTTGCGAACGCAGTACAGGGTTTTTCGTCACGAATCCTGCTTTTGATCGTAGTCGCAGTGGTGTATCCGACACCGCTTCATGGTTGACGGGCCGTTCGAAGCCACAGTCCATTCAGTCAAGCCGTTCGCGGCCTGAAAACAAGAAAATTTACCCGCTGTGTTCGCCAGGGCACTGAATTTCTCGTTACAGGAACTTACGCTTCAGGCTATCCAGTTGCACCGAAGCGTGTCGTGGCAGCTGATTCGACGAGCGAACGTGCCGCCGCTGGTATCAGCGCCCGCGAACCAAGCCTGATCCACTGTCACGCCAAGGAGCCGCTTTTATGTCCCGAATCCCTACTGTTTCAAACGCCGCCTGGTTGAGTGTGATTGTTCTGACCCTCGCCGCCTGTGCCGAGATGGCCAAGCTGCCGATCGCGGCGGGCAGCGGACCTCATCCCGTCTTGCCAGCGCCCCACAGCACGCTGCTGCCGACCGTGAATATCGCGCCTGCCAAGGGCTGGCCGAGTGGGGCGACGCCGCAGGCGGTTGAGGGAACCCGGGTCGCCGCCTTCGCCAGCGGCCTGGACCACCCGCGCTGGCTCTATGTGCTACCGAATGGCGATGTGCTGGTGGCGGAGACCAATGCGCCGCCTAAGCCTGACGACGCCCGAGGCATCCGGGGATGGTTCATGCGCCTGGCGATGAAGGATGCCGGCGCCGGCGTGCCCAGCGCCAACCGCATCACGCTGCTGCGCGATACCGACGGCGATGGGGTCGCGGACGTGCATTCGGTGCTGCTGGAAGGTTTGAATTCGCCCTTCGGTATGGCGCTGGTGGGCAATGAACTGTTTGTTGCCAACTCCGATGCGGTTCTGCGATTTCCGTACACCCCTGGCGACACGCGCATCAGCGCGCCCGGCACGGTGGTGGTGGCCTTGCCGGCGGGCCCCATCAACCACCATTGGACCAAGAATCTGATTGCAACGCCTGACGGCAGCAAACTTTATGTGACCGTGGGCTCCAACAGCAACGTGGCCGAACGCGGCATGGCGGAAGAGGTGGAGCGCGCCGCCATCTGGGAGGTGGACACTCGTAGCGGCGCGCACCGTATCTTTGCCTCGGGGTTGCGCAACCCGAACGGGCTGGCGTGGGAGCCCCACAGTGGCGCGCTGTGGACGGTAGTCAACGAACGCGACGAAATCGGCAGTGACCTGGTTCCTGACTACATGACCTCGGTGCGCGAGGGCGCTTTTTATGGTTGGCCTTACAGCTACTACGGCCAGCATATCGACGACCGGGCCAAGCCGCAGCGGCTCGATCTGGTGGCCAAAGCGATTGCCCCGGATTACGCCCTGGGGCCTCACACCGCCTCGCTGGGCCTGGCGTCTTCCGTGGGCACCTCGCTGCCTGCGTCCTTCGCCAACGGCATGTTTATCGGTCAGCATGGTTCCTGGAACCGGCGCCCGCACAGCGGCTACAAGGTCATCTTCGTGCCCTTCAAAGACGGTCAGTCCGCCGGCGCGTCGGTCGATGTCCTGACCGGCTTCCTCAGCGAGGAGGGCACTGCCTTCGGGCGGCCGGTCGGGGTGGTGCTGGACCAGCGGGGCGCCTTGCTGGTGGCAGACGACGTGGGCAATGTGGTCTGGCGTGTGAGCGCGCTCGCCGGGACACCAACAAGCAGGGGAATCCCATGACCAAATATTTGCTGGCCTACCTGGCTACCGCCATCGCGATCGTCGCGCTGGATCGGTTTTGGCTCAGCGTTCTGGCCAGGCCGCTTTATCAACAAGGCTTCGGGCGCCCGATGGCAGAGCGGCCCAATGTTTCTGTTGTCCTGCTCTTTTATGCGTTGTTTGCCATGGGCGTGATGCTGTTTGCCGTGGCCCCAAACGAGGCGGAGGCCAACTGGGGTAATACGTTTGTCGCAGGAGCACTGCTCGGTTTCTTTGCCTATGCCACCTACGACCTGGCCAACCCCATGAAAAACTGGCCTGTCGGTGTCTCTGTGCTTGACATCTCTATGGGTAGCTTGTTCAGTTCGTTCTCGGCCGGCGCCGGCAAGACCGCCCTGGATTGGGTTGCGGATATGGAGCAGATTTTTGCCATGCCGTAATGGACCGGTGAGTCTGTAGGACATCTACTACGGCAATGGGCGGTGCCGTCCGCTGGGCGGGCTGCCGCATGCGTCCCATACTTGGTTTTTAGATGACTTCCTGTCTAACTGGCCAAGAGAAGGACCTGCATGACCATTATTTTCAAGTTGAAAGCGTTACTTCTGGCCGCCGCTGTGCTGGTGTTTCCGGCGGCACAGGCCACCATCATCACCAAGGTTGAACTGGACATAGCCCAGACCCGCATCAGTGACGCGCATCATGTGGACAAGCAAGCATGCCAGGCGCTGGCCGCCAATAGCAAGGACATTTGTCTGACGCAAGCCATGGCCAAGGCGGAGGTCGCGCGCGCTGAATCGCAATACGAATTTTCCGGCAAGTCGGGTGATCAGATCAAAGTGCTGGAAGCCAAGGCCACGTCAGCCCATGCCGTCGCCAGGGAAAAATGTGACGACCAGTCCGGCAACGCCAAGGATGTGTGCATTAAACAGGCCAAGGCGACCGAGATCAAGGTGTTGGCTGACGCCAAAATGGACAAGCAGATCAATACAGCCAGGAAGGACAGCGCGCAAGACATACTTGACGCCGACTACATGGTGGCGTTCGAAAAATGCAACGCCATGTCGGGTGATGCCAAGGCTCGCTGCGTCGCCTCCACCCAGTCCAGATTCGGCAAGGACTGATACGGCCCACCCGGCCTGAACGCGAATGTGGTGAAGAAACTCAACACGGCGATGAACACCGCCATGAAAGATCCAGCCCTCCAAAAAGGCATCACCGACCGCGGTGAAGAGCCGGGCGGCGGCACCCCTGAAGAGTTGAACAAATTGACGCGGGACTGCTACAAGCTGTGGGGCGAGGTGGTGAAGGCGAACGACATTCGGGCGGAATAACGCTGCCCAACATCAGCCGCCCGGGGATGGGTTTACCACTTCTGCTTGGGGGAACAGCTCCTTCAGGGTTTCCACGCCAAAGTAGTAGTCGGGGTCGGCCTGGCTCACATAAATGATCTCGAGCTGCTTGCCGCTGTCGAACACGTTGGCGGCAATCCGCAACGCGTCGGCGCGGTTGAAGCCAGCGTCAATCACCATGGCTTCTTTCTCGCCATAAACCAGGGTGGAGTTGACGTTGAAGCTATTTCTGTCGGCGTTAAAGACCTTCAGTTGCTAGGGTTGCGCGGCCTGGGCAGATGCAAAAGCAACGGCCAGAGTGGCGGCGAGAACGGTGGTGCGGATCATGTTGAGGGCTCCTGGGGGTAAGTGTGTTGAACAAGAAGTCTGCAGTTTATGTACGAATAACGATCAAATAAACCCGATAAACTGCGCTTATATGTTTCATAAATAGATCAAATCATGGACCGACTGACCGCCATGCGTGTGTTTACCGAAGTTGCCACCAGCGGCAGCTTCAGCGCCACCGCGGACAAGCTGGAGATGTCGCGCGCCATGGTCACGCGCTACGTGGCCGAGCTGGAGCAGTGGCTCAACGCCCGGCTCTTGCAGCGCACCACCCGCAGCGTCACGCTGACCGATGCGGGCGAGCACTGCCTGCGGCGCAGCCAGCAGATGCTGGCGCTGATGCAGGACGTCGAAGAAGAAACCGCCAGCACCGAGGGCGCGCTGCGCGGCCAGCTGCGCCTGACCTGTAGCATGTCCTTCGGCTACGCCCAGATGGCCGCCGCCATTGCCGACTTTCTGGCGCTGCACCCGCAGCTGAAGATCGACCTGGACGTCAGCGAAGGCTCGCTCAACTTGGTCGAGAAGCGCATCGACCTGGCCATCCGCATCAGCGGCGAGCCCGATCCACTGCTGATTTCCCGCCCGCTGGCGCGCTGCGACTCGGTGCTGGTGGCGTCGCCTGCGTATCTGGCGCAATGCGGCACGCCCGAAGTCCCTGCCGAGCTGGCCCGGCACCGCTGCCTGAGCTACACCAACTTCGGCAAAAGCGTGTGGCAATTGACGCGCAACGGCGAGACCGCCAAGGTCAGCGTCACCAGCCACTTCAGCGCCAACGAAGCCACCACCTTGCTGCAGGCCGCGCTGGCCGGCGGCGGCATTGCGCTGCAGCCCACCTACCTGGCGAATCCGCTGCTGCACAGCGGCCAGCTGCACGCTGTGTTGCCGGCGTGGCGCCTGCCGGTGATGACCATCCATGCGCTGTATCCGTCACGCAGGCATTTGTCGCCTGCGGTGCGGGCCCTGCTGGACTTTTTGGTGGAGAGGTTTGCGCAGCTGCCTTGGTGAGGGCATAAGAAAAAAGCCGCATCGTTCAGGGAACGATGCGGCTTTTTAGATCTGGTGCCCGGGGCCGGAATCGAACCGGCACTCCTTTCGGAGGGGGATTTTGAGTCCCCTGCGTCTACCAATTTCACCACCCGGGCGGATTCAGCGAAGAACGAAATTATGGCACAGTGTGGGCTATGAAATACCCAACCATTGAAGATTCCATCGGAAAAACCCCCCTGGTGATGCTGCAACGCATTGGTGCCGAACAAAATGCTGCCCGTGGCAACGTGATTCTGGGCAAGCTCGAAGGCAACAACCCGGCCGGCTCGGTGAAAGACCGGCCAGCCTTGTCCATGATCCAGCGCGCGCAGGAGCGTGGCGAGATCAAGCCCGGCGACACCCTGATTGAAGCGACCTCGGGCAATACCGGCATTGCGCTGGCCATGGCGGCGGCCATCAAGGGCTACCGCATGGTGTTGATCATGCCGGAGGACCTGTCGATCGAGCGCGCCCAAACCATGAAGGCGTTTGGTGCGGAATTGATTCTCACACCCAAGAGCGCCGGCATGGAGTACGCGCGCGATCTGGCTGATCAGATGCAGCGTGATGGCAAGGGCCATGTGCTGGACCAGTTTGCCAATGCCGACAATCCGCGGATTCATTACGAGACCACCGGCCCGGAAATCTGGGCCGATACGAAGGGGCGAGTCACCCATTTTGTGAGTGCCATGGGTACCACCGGCACCATCACCGGTGTGTCGCGGTTTTTGAAAGAGAAGAACCCGGCCATCAAAATCATTGGCGTGCAGCCCAACGAGGGCTCGCGCATACCCGGCATTCGCAAGTGGCCGCAGGAATATTTGCCGAAAATTTACAACCCCGCCAATGTGGATGAGTTGATGTACGTGAGCCAGGAAACAGCCGAAGACATGTGCCGGCGGCTGGCGCGCGAAGAAGGTATTTTTGGTGGCATTTCGGCAGCGGGTGCGTGCTGGGTGGCGCAGGAGATTGCCCGGGTTGAAACCAATGCGACCATTGTGTTCGTCGTGTGTGACCGCGGCGACCGCTATCTCTCGACCGGCGTATTTCCCGCTTGATTTACATGAAAATAGCCGCTAGCCCTCGTGGACTATGCGCGAGCAGCTATTTAACTAATAGCAACAAGGTTTTTCCATGATTGAAGCTTTCAAGTTTTGTCCGCAATGCGCCACGCCCTTGACCCTGATCACGCAGCTTGAGGACAGCGGCGACAAAGAGCGCCTGCGCTGCGCCGCCTGCGGCTACACCCACTGGAACAATCCCACGCCGGTGTTGGCCGCGGTGATTGAGTACGAGGGGAAAATTTTGCTGGCGCAAAACGCGGCATGGTCGGGCAAGATGTTTGCGCTGATCACCGGCTTCATGGAAAAAGGCGAGACGCCGCAGGACGGCATTGCCCGTGAAATCAAGGAAGAAACCAGTCTGGACACCAGCGCGCTGAACCTGATCGGGGTTTACGACTTTCAGCGCATGAACCAGATCATCATTGCCTACCACGCGGTGTGTCACGGTGCGGTGAAGCTGTCGCCGGAACTGGTGGATTACCGGCTGTTTGACTTTGACCAGGTGAAGTGCTGGCCGGCTGGCACCGGCTACGCGCTGGCCGATTGGTTGCGCGCGCGCGGCCATGAGCCGCAGTTCATCGAGTTTCCCAAACGGGCTTGACACCAAGGTCTCTAAAATTGCCCCAATTCCAAGGAAATTTGATGCACATTGACATTGACAAAGAGGTTGACGCCCGCGGTCTGAACTGCCCGCTGCCCATTCTGAAAGCCAAAAAGGCGCTGGCCGACATGCAAAGCGGTCAAACCCTGCGCGTGGTCTCGACGGACGCCGGGTCCCTGCGCGATTTTCAGGCGTTTGCCAAGCAGACCGGCAATGAGCTGCTCGACCAGCAGACCGTGGCGGAGGACTTCATCCACGTTCTGCGCCGTCGCTAGGGTAAACGTCAGGCCGGTGTCCCGGCCTGTGTCGAACTTCAGCCCAGACGACTCAGCTGATCCTTCACCTTGATCAGGGTCGCCGCAAAGTCGGCCATGCGCTTGCGTTCCAGCTCGATGACGGCGGCAGGCGCGCGGGCGACAAAAGCCTCGTTGCCCAGTTTGCCTTCGGTCTTGGCGATTTCGCCTTCCAGACGCGCCACCTCTTTGCCCAGGCGGAGCTTTTCGGCCCCCACGTCAATTTCCATGAACAGGCAGATGCGTGCCTCGCCCACCACCGCCACGGGTGCGGCCTGCGCGGCGGCGGCCCAGGCGGCTTCGTCGTCAAATACGCGCACCTCGTTGAGCTTGGCCAGCGCTTTCAATACCGGTGCTGATTGGGTCAAGAAGGCGGCTTCATCGGCCTGGTTGGCGATCACAAAAAGCGGCAGCCGGGTGGCCGGCGACACGCTCATCTCGCCGCGCAGATTGCGGCAGGCATCGACCAGCTGCTTGAGCTTGCCGACATAGGCCAGCGCGGCCTCGTCAATGCGCTCCGGCTGTGCCTGAGGGTAGGCGGCAATCGAGACCGATTCACCGGCACGACCGGCCACGGGCGCTACTTTTTGCCACAGCTCTTCGGTCACAAACGGAATGACCGGGTGCGCCAGGCGCAGGATGGTCTCCAGGGTGCGAATCAGGGTGCGGCGGGTGGCGCGTTGCTGCGCCAGGCCGATCTGCACATCGGGGTTGTCTCTGCCTTGCTGAATCTGCACCTTGGCGATTTCCAGATACCAGTCGCAGAACTCGTTCCAGACGAAGTCATAAATCGTGCTGGCCACGTTGTCCAGGCGGTATTCTTCAAAGCCTTTGGTGACTTCCGCTTCGGCGCGTTGCAGCAGTGAGACGATCCAGCGGTCGGACTGGCTGAAATTGAGGTATCCGTGCGCGGCGCCGCCGACGGCGCATTCTTCTTTCGTGTGCTCGTTCAGGCCGCAATCCTGGCCTTCGCAGTTCATCAGCACGAAGCGGCTGGCGTTCCAGAGTTTGTTGCAAAAATTGCGGTAGCCCTCGCAGCGTTTGGCGTCAAAGTTGATGCTACGGCCCAGCGATGCCAGCGAGGCGAAGGTGAAACGCAGGGCATCGGCGCCGAAAGCCGGAATGCCGGTGGGGAATTCTTTTTCGGTATTTTTGCGCACTTGCGGCGCGGTTTCGGGTTTGCGCAGGCCTTCGGAGCGTTTGACCAGCAATTCGGGCAGGGCGATGCCGTCGATCAGGTCCACCGGGTCGAGCACATTGCCCTCGGACTTGCTCATCTTCTTGCCCTGGGCGTCGCGCACCAGGCCATGGATGTAGACGTGTTTGAACGGGACTTTGCCGGTGAAGTGGGTCGTCATCATGATCATCCGGGCGACCCAGAAGAAGATGATGTCGTAGCCTGTTACTAGCACGCTGCTCGGCAGGTAAAGGTCAATGTCGTTCAGGCTGTTGGTGTCGGCCCCGCTCTGGGACGAGGCGGGAACGGCCTTGCTCATACTCGCTTCGCTCACCAAATCGCTGCGTCCGTCCCCGCCTCGTCCCAGCGCTGCATCGTCATCGAGCGACGACAGGCCGCCCTTAGGCGCGAGAACCCCCTCGGGGGGCAGCGCAGCAGACGCAGTCGCAAGCGTGGGGGCGCCATTTGGCCAGCCCATCGTTGAGAAAGGCACCAAGGCGGAGGAGTACCAGGTGTCGAGCACGTCTTCGTCGCGGCGGAGCGTTTTGCCGGGCGCCTTGGCTTGCGCTTCTTCCTCGTTGCGGGCCACGATGACGTTGCCGTCTTCGTCGTACCAGGCTGGAATCTGATGGCCCCACCAGAGCTGGCGGCTGATGCACCAGTCCTGGATGTTGTTCATCCACTGGTTGTAGGTGTTGACCCAGTTCTCCGGCACAAACTTGACCTCGCCGGACTGCACAGCGTCAATCGCTTTCTGGGCGATCGACTTGCCGGTCGGGTCGATCGGACTGACCTTGCTCATGGCCACAAACCACTGGTCGGTGAGCATCGGTTCGATCACCTGACCGGTACGGGCGCAGCGCGGCACCATGAGTTTGTGTTTCTTGACTTCGACCAGCAGGCCCAGGGCGTCCAGGTCTTTGACAATCTGCTTGCGCGCCACGAAGCGGTCCTGCCCCAGATACGCCGCGGGCGCTTCCTCATTGATCTTGGCGTCCAGCGTCAGCACGCAAATCATCGGCAGCTTGTGGCGCTGACCGACGGCGTAATCGTTCTGGTCGTGCGCGGGGGTGACTTTCACCACGCCGGTGCCGAAGGCCTTGTCCACGTAGTCGTCGGCAATGATGGGGATGGTGCGGCCGCACAGAGGCAGGTTGACCTGTTTGCCGATCAGGTGCATGTAGCGCTCGTCCTCAGGGTGCACCATGGCCGCCACGTCGCCCAGCATGGTTTCGGGCCGGGTGGTGGCGACCACCAGACCGTCCACCAATTCGCCGCCCACCAGCTGCGGGCCGTCGGCAAACGGGTAGCGGATGTGCCACATGAAACCGTCTTCCTCTTCGCTTTCCACTTCCAGATCGCTGACCGCGCTTTGCAACACCGGGTCCCAGTTCACCAGCCGTTTGCCGCGGTAGATCAGGCCTTGTTCATAAAGTTGGACAAAGGTCTCGGTTACGGTCTTGGACAGTTTCGGGTCCATGGTGAAGTACTCGCGGCTCCAGTCCACGCTGTCGCCCATGCGGCGCATCTGGTTGGTGATGATATTGCCGGACTTTTCTTTCCACTCCCACACCTTGCTCACAAAGTTCTTGCGACCCAAGTCGTGGCGGCTGATTTTTTGCTCCTGCAACTGGCGTTCCACCACGATTTGCGTGGCAATGCCGGCGTGGTCGGTGCCAGGAATCCACACGGTGTTGTCGCCGCGCATGCGGTGGTAGCGGGTCAACGAGTCCATGATGGTCTGGTTGAAGGCGTGCCCCATGTGCAGCGTGCCGGTGACGTTGGGTGGCGGCAGCTGGATGGCGAAGGCCTCGGCGCCGACTTTCGGCTGGCCCGTGCCACGGTAGCCGGCGTGCGCGTACTCCCGGCGTTCCCATTCCGGTCCCCAATGGGCTTCCAGGGCCGCGGGCTCAAAAGATTTGGACAGGCTGTTGAGGCCGGGTTGTTGCAGTTCGTCGTTCATGGTGTCTTTGGCTAGGGCGACTCAGAGCCCGGTACGGGCTGCTGGAGGCTAACGCGGCACGCTCAGGGCGTGACCGCGGTTGAAATAGGGCGAGGAGAGAGTGATTTTATTCGACGACGGGTTTTGCTTCGATTCGACGCTGGCCGGCAGCGCCATGTCATGACCCGCACGGCAGAAAAGGGACTTGATTCTTGTCAACAGGTATTTTGAATAGTCAAATCTAATGAACGCCATTGAAGCAGCCAATTTGACGGCGTTCCCCTTGCGGTCTAGGCTGCATGCGTCTTTGGCAAATATTTGTTCAAAGCAAGCCCGTTTTCTTTAACCACAAGGAGATTTTCATGGCAACACTCAAAGGAACCAAAACCGAAGAAAACCTGAAAGCCGCCTTCGCCGGCGAATCCCAGGCCAATCGCCGTTACCTGTATTTCGCGAACAAAGCCGACGTGGAAGGCCAGCAGGACATCGCGGCCTTGTTCCGCTCCACAGCCGAAGGTGAAACCGGCCATGCGCACGGCCACCTGGAATGGCTGGAGCAGTGCGGTGACCCCGCCACCGGCCTGCCGTTTGGCGCCACCCGCGACAACCTGAAGTCGGCCGTGGCCGGCGAAACGCACGAGTACACCGATATGTACCCCGGCATGGCCAAGACCGCCCGTGACGAAGGGCATGACGAAGTGGCGGATTGGTTTGAAACCCTGGCCAAGGCCGAGCGCTCCCACGCCAACCGCTATACCAAGGCGCTGGCCGAGCTGGTCGATTGACTTTTATTTCGTCATTGCGAGGAGCGTAGCGACGTGGCAATCCAGGCGGGCGCTCAAAATGCATGGATTGCCGCGCTTCGCTCGCAATGACGACTTATCGAAGCGCCCGCGACTACGAAAGGCCCCCAACATGGCACGCGAAGGCAATCTGCAGGCGCCCATCCGCCACCCCATCGACTGGCAAGGGGCAGACTATTACGACGAGGACGCTGCCCTGCGGGAGATGGAGCGCATTTTCGACATCTGCCACACCTGCCGCCGCTGCGTGGCCTTGTGCGGCGCTTTTCCCACGCTGTTTGACCTCGTGGACGAGAGTTTGACCCATGAGGTCGATGGCGTGGACAAAAAGGATTACGGCAAGGTGGTGGACCAGTGTTATCTGTGCGACATGTGCTACATGACCAAGTGCCCGTACGTGCCGCCGCACCAGTTCAATCTGGACTTTCCGCACACCATGCTGCGCGCCAAGGCCATCAAGTTCAAAAAGGGCGAGGTGCGCATGGCCGAGAGGCTGCTGGCCTCGACCGATGTGCATGGTCAGCTGGCCGGCATTCCGATCGTGGTGCAGACGGTCAACGCCGTGAACAAGACCAGATTAGCCAGGGGCGTGATGGAGTCCGCGCTGGGCGTGGACAAAAATGCCTGGCTGCCGGCGCTGGCCACCCGAAAATTCCGCACCCGCACGCCGGAGGCCAAAGCCACGGTGGTGACGGATGGCGAAAAGACGCCTGGCAAGGTCGCTATTTTTGCCACCTGCTTTATCAACTACAACGAGCCCGGCATCGGCCTGGACCTGCTCAAGATTCTCGACCACAACGACGTGCCTTACGTGATCGTCGAAAAAGAGAAATGCTGCGGCATGCCCAAGCTCGAACTCGGCGACCTGGATTCGGTCAAGGCCAGCAAGGAAGCGAACATGCCGGTGCTGGTGAAGTACGCCAGGGATGGTTACGCGATCCTCGCGGCGGTGCCGAGTTGCGTCCTGATGTTCAAGCAGGAAATCCCCTTGTTGTTCCCGGACGATGCGGATGTGCAGCGCGTCAAGGACGCCATGTGGGACCCGTTCGAATACCTGATGCAGCGCAAGCGCGACGGTCTGCTCAAGACCGACTTCCCGGTGCCGCTGGGCAATGTGAGCTACCAGATACCGTGTCATGGCCGGGTGCAGAACATCGGCAAAAAGACAGAAGAAATGCTGAAGATGATTCCCGACACGACCATCAACACGAATGAGCGTTGCTCGGGCCACGCCGGCACTTTTGGCGTGAAGAAGGCGCACCACCAGACCGCCCTGAAGATCGGCAAACCGCTGTTCAAGGCCATGGCGACCATGAAAGACGGTACCAAACCTGACTTCATCAGCTCCGACTGCCCGCTCGGTGGCCACCACATCGCACAGGGCTTTGAAGTCAACGACCTAGGCGCGCCCGCACTGCAGCACCCTTTGAGCCTGGTGGCCAGGGCCTACGGCTTGAAGAAGTAAATAGCGGGAAAGATGGAAAGTCTGCCCCCCGCAGCATGCCCAATCAGCCAAGAACGACAGGGCAGGGGGTGGGAATAGACCAAATGATTGCACGCTTAGGCGTGCTTTTTGGGCTGTTCCCACCCCCTGCCCGCCCCGAAAGCACTGCAGCCAAACAGAGGAGCCAAAAGAAATGCAAATCACCGGAAACATCACCCCCGACAGCCTCATGAGTCTGGAGGCCTATGCCAAGTGGCGCAAGGTCAACAAACCCTTGGTGATGGCGCACCGCAAGCTGCGCAGCGTGCGCCTGGGCGAGCACCTCAACCTGCAGTTCGAAAGCGAGACCACCATCCGTTACCAGATCCAGGAGATGCTGCGCATCGAGAAAATATTTGAAGAGCAAGGCATCCTGCAGGAAATCGAAGCCTATGCCCCGCTGGCGCCCAGCGGCAGCAACTGGAAAGCCACCATGATGCTCGAATACCCCGACGTCAACGAACGCAAGCGCGAGCTGGCGCGCCTGATCGGAGTCGAAGACCGGCTGTTTGTCGAGGTCGAAGGGCAGGCCCGCGTGTACGCCATCGCCGACGAAGACATGGACCGCGAGAACGAGGAGAAAACCTCGGCCGTGCATTTTGTGCGCTTCGAGCTGACGCTGGCCATGTGCGCGGCGGTCAAGGCCGGGGCCAACGTCAAACTCGGCTGTGACCACCCCCACTACCCGGCGCACACCCTGGTTGCGCCCGAGACACTGGCCTCACTGGCGGGCGACTTGCGTTAATGTGAAAGAACGAGCTTTCATGACTCGGGGTGCTTCGCATTCCGAAGCATGAAAGTTAGGCGTTGCGATGGCCGCGGGCAAGGGGGGCTTTCATCCGCGGGGGATAATCAAAGTCTCTCCGCGACGCCTGATTGCCTTCCATGCTATTTCTCCTGTCCCCTGCCAAATCCCTTGACTTTGAAACCCCGGCAGGCGATGTCCCGCACACCCAACCGCTGTTCGTCAAACAGTCCAGCGCGCTCATCCATCTGCTGCAGCAAAAGTCACCCCAAGAGATTGCTGGCCTGATGAGTTTGAGCGACACCCTGGCGGGTCTGAATGTGGCGCGTTACGCGGCATGGCGCCCGAAATTCACGGCGGCAAACGCCAAACAGGCGGTGCTGGCCTTCAATGGCGATGTGTACGAGGGGCTGGACGCCAAAAGCCTCAAGCCTGATGAGCTGGCTTGGACGCAAGACCATCTCTGCATCCTGAGTGGTTTGTATGGCGTGCTGCGGCCGCTGGACTACATGCAACCGTACCGGCTGGAAATGGGCACGCAACTGGCGAATGAGCAGGGCCACAACCTCTACAAATTCTGGGGTTCGCAGATTGCGAACTACCTGAACGAGCGTTTGCAGCGGGATGTGTCGCCGGTGGTGGTAAACCTGGCCTCGCAGGAATATTTCAAGGCGGTGGACACCAAGGCGCTCAAGGCTCGCGTGATCGAGTGCGTTTTTGAGGAGTACAAGAATGGCCAGTACAAGATCATCAGTTTTTATGCCAAGCGGGCGCGCGGCCTGATGGCGCGTTTTGCGGCGACGCACCGGCTGGTGACGCCTAAGCAGCTCCAGGGCTTTGACGCGGAAGGCTACGCCTTTGAGGCCATCATTTCCAAACCGGAGCGGCTGGTTTTCCGGCGTCAGCAAGATTCTTGAAATTTATAGAAAATAGGCCTCTAGCCCCCGTTCAATAAGCGTGAATAGCTATGAAAATAAGAGCAAACAACCTTGACATCGAAGTCGAAGACACGGGCCCCGGTGCCCCGGGCGAAGTGCGGCCCGCCGTGTTGCTGATCATGGGCCTGGGCATGCAGCTCGTGGCCTGGCCGCCACAGCTGGTGCAGGCCCTGGTGGATGCCGGTTACCGCGTGATCCGGCACGACAACCGCGACGTTGGTTTGAGCCAGCAGCTCAATGCCTTGGGCAAACCCAACCTGATCTGGCAAAGCATTCGCTTCAAGCTCGGCCTGACGCCACAGGCGCCTTACAGCCTGAGCGACATGGCGGCCGACTCGCTCGGCGTGCTGGATGCGCTGGGAATCAGGGCAGCGCATGTGGTCGGCGTCAGCATGGGCGGCATGATTGCGCAGCGGGTCGCGCTGGCCGCGCCCCAGCGCACGCTCAGCCTGACCAGCATCATGAGCACCAGCGGCGCCAAAGGGCTGCCGCAAGCCCGACCGGAGGTGATTCGCGTCTTGATGAGCCGCCCCAAGGACCGCAGCCCGCAGGCGGTGGTGGACCATTACATCAAGCTGTTCCAGGCTATTGGCAGTCCTGGCTTTCCGATGCTGGAGGCGGAAATGCGGGCGAACATTCTGCTGGGCGTCGAGCGCGGTTTTTACCCGGTCGGCACGCTGCGGCAGATTCTGGCCGTCATGGCCGACGTCAACCGTGCCACGGAGCTTGCCCAGGTACGTGTTCCGACGCTGGTATTGCACGGCAAGGCCGATCCGCTGGTGCCTTATGCCTGTGGCGAAGACACGGCCCGGCGCATTCCCGGCGCCAAACTGGTCGGTATTGAGGGCATGGGCCACGATTTGCCGCCGGACGTCGTGAACCACCTGCTGGACTCCCTGCTTCCCCATTTGAAAGCCGCGGACGTCCGCGCTACAACCCCCACACCATGAACCATCCTGAAAATTCCCAGCTGGGCAAGGCGTCGGCCTACATCGACCAGTACGACGCATCGCTGCTGTTCCCGATTGCGCGTGCCGGCAAACGTGCCGAGATCGGCATCGCGGCCGCCGCGCCATTTTTCGGCGCCGACATCTGGACCGCGTTTGAGCTGAGCTGGTTGAACCTGCGTGGCAAGCCGCAGGTGGCGCTGGGGCACTTCACCGTGCCCTGCGAGACCCCCAACATCATCGAGAGCAAGTCTTTCAAGCTCTACCTCAACAGTTTCAACAACACGCAATTTGCCGATGTCGACGCGGTGAAAACCCGCCTGCGGGCCGACCTGAGTGAGGCCGTGTGGCGCGACACCGCGCTGGCCACCTCGGCGCGTGGCCCGGCGCTGGCCTCGATCGGCGTGCGGATTTTGCTGCCCGAGCTGTTCGACCGCGAGCCGGTGTATGAGCTCGACGGCCTGAGCCTGGACCGCCTGGACGTGGAATGCAGCCGCTACACCCCGGCGCCCGACTTGCTCAAGGTGCTGCCGGACGAAGCCCCGGTGAGTGAAGTGCTGGTCAGCAACCTGCTCAAGAGCAATTGCCTGGTCACGGGCCAGCCCGACTGGGGCAGCGTGCAGATCAGCTACACCGGCGCCCCGATCGACCAGGAGGGCCTGCTGCAATACCTGGTGAGTTTCCGCAATCACAACGAGTTTCACGAGCAGTGCGTGGAGCGCATCTTCATGGACCTCTGGACGCGCTGCAAGCCTCTGAAGCTGGCCGTGTACGCCCGCTACACGCGCCGGGGTGGCCTGGACATCAACCCGTTTCGCACCAGCTACCCGCAAGCGCTGCCGCCCAATACACGCGCGGCGCGGCAATAGCCAGATGCGCAGGCCGGGCGCTTCAACGCATCTGGAACACCTGCACCGAGCGCGCCAGCGTCACGGCGCTGTCACTGAGACCGTTGGCCGAGGCAGCTGATTGCTCCACCAGCGCGGCATTTTGCTGGGTCACGGTATCCAGCTGCGTGACCGCCTCGTTCACTTGCGTGATGCCCATGGACTGCTCTTGCGTGGCGTGACTGATCTGCTTGATGAGGTCGCCCACCTCCTTGACCGACTGCACCACCTTGTCGATGGTGTCGCCGGCGCTGGTCATCTGCTGCGTGCCCTCAGAAATCTGCTCGGCTGACTGGGCGATCAGTTCCCGGATTTCCTTGGCCGCCACGGCGCTACGCTGGGCCAGCGCCCGCACCTCGGAGGCCACCACGGCAAAACCACGGCCCTGGTCGCCGGCACGGGCGGCTTCCACTGCGGCATTGAGCGCCAGGATGTTGGTCTGGAACGCAATGCCCTCAATCACGCCGATGATGTCGCGCACCTTGGCGGACGACGCGTCAATGGCCTTCATGGCCAGACCGACCTTGTGCACCGCTGCACCACCCTGTGTGGCGACCTCGGTGCTTTTGGCGCTCTGTGCCGACACCTGGGACGCGGTGGCTGCGGTTTGCCTGACGGTGCTTGAGATTTCTTCCATGGAGGCCGCCGTTTGCTGCAGGCTGCTGGCCTGCGATTCGGTGCGCGCCGAGAGATCCAGGCCACCGGCTGCAATTTCGGCCGCCGACTGGGTGAAACTCGCGATTTCACCGCGCACATCGCCAACCACGGCCTGCAGGTTGATCTGGATTTGTCGCAGGCTGCGGATCAGGGAGTCCAGGGGCGGCGGATAGTTGGTGGCGACCGAGGTGGTCAGATTACAGCCCGCCAGATCGTCCGCAAAACGCTGGGCCTCGCCGATGGCGGCGCCAAAGCTTTGCTGAAACCAGGCCATGACCAGGGCGGCGCCGACCAGCAGACAGCCGAATTGCAGGCCCACGCCCGCCATGCCCGGAAGCGCCAGCCACGATGGCAGCATGCCCAGGGCGGTCATCAAGGCCAGTGCCAGGCCCAGGCGGCTGGTCAATGTCATGCGCTGAATGCGCCCTGTCATGCCGCGCACGCCCTTGTGAATCACCCGGCCACCTTGCAAGTAGAAGGGCAGTTGGCCGGATTCAGGGGCCGCCGTCATTTGTGCATACAGGCTCTCGGCAGCCTGAATTTCCTGCCGCGAGGGTTTGATGCGTACCGACATATAACCCTTGGGTTTGCCGTTGTGCATGATGGGCGTGACATTGGCCTGCACCCAGTAATGGTCGCCATTGGCGCGGCGGTTTTTGACCATGCCGGTCCACGGGTGACCGCGCCCGATGGTGCTCCACATGTCCTTGTAAGCCGCGGGCGGCATGTCGGGGTGGCGCACCAGGTTGTGGTTTTGCCCGATCAATTCATCGTAGGTGAAGCCGCTGACGGCGACGAAGGCGTGGTTACAGTGGACGATGATGCCCTTGGTGTCCGTCATCGAAACAAGCATATGGTCCGCAGAATAATCATATTCCCGCTGGGTGACAGGCAGGTTGTTGCGCATGGGTGTAGCCTTTAGAAAAATAGACACAAATCAAGAAGGTAGGCGGTTCTCAGCGCCAAACTCCTTGATGCTTCATGCTTGACGCGAGTCGCAATTTACGTGTGCGGAGACGCATTGGCTTGCGATTTCGCATCTCAAAGCTTTTTGCTTGATGCGAGCTGCAATTTACCTTTGCTAACAACAATTACTCTGTTCGCTAGCACACTTACGATGAAAAAACTTTTTCATGCTAGTGAGTCTTGCGGGGCCAGACTGGGCTTTGCTGATGTAGTTTGCCAGTGCGCTGGCCTCGCCCGAGCGCCCAAAGTAGTAGCCCTGGAAGGCGTCACAGCCGACGCTGGCGAGAAAGTCGTGCTGGCCCGCCGTCTCCACGCCCTCGGCAATCACCTTCAGTCCCAGGCTGTGACCTAGCGCCAGGATCAGGTCGATGGCGCTGGCGTCTTGAAAATTTCTAGCGGGCTGCTTGGGCAGATACAGGCTGAACAGGGGCGATTCTGAAAGCTTTTTCCCATGACGGCTTCGTCGAACGGGCTGCGCATCATCAGCACGCCATCATGTCTATGCTATTGAAAGTGGAGCTTCCTACGCAGGTAACACAGGGGCTAGGCGGTGTTTTTACCTATAAATCTGGCCAGTTCACTGGCCGGGGCAGGGGGCCCGAAATGTAGGCCCTGGAAGGCATCACAGCCTAACTCTGACAGCAGGGCACACTGTGCCGCCGTTTCCACGCCCTCGGCAATCACTGTCAGCCCCAGGCTGTGGCCCAGTGCCACGACCGTGCGGGCGATCACCGCATTGCTGGGGTTGGTCAATACGTCCCGCACAAACGACTGGTCGATTTTGAGTTGATCCAGGGGGAGTTGTTTCAGATAGGACAGCGACGAGTAGCCGGTGCCAAAGTCGTCCAACGAGAAACCCACGCCTAACGCCTTGAGCGTATTCATTTTGGTGATGCTGTTCGCCACATCATCCACCAGCATTCTTTCGGTCAACTCCAGGCTGAGCAGGCGGGCGTTGATCCCCGTGTTTTGCAGCGCGGTAGCCACGGTCGTTACAAAATCGGCCCTGGAAAACTGCGATTCGCTGACGTTGACGGCCATCGTCCAGCGCGCGGTCTGGGGCTGGCTCGCCCATGTGGCCAATTCCGCGCAGGCAGTGTCCAGTATCCATTGACTCAGGGGCAGGATCATTCCGGTTGCTTCGGCCAGCCGGATGAAATGCGCGGGGGCTAACATGCCGAGCCTGGCGTGGTTCCAGCGCACCAATGCCTCGGCACCCACGGGCGTGCCGTCGGCATCCACCTGAATTTGGTAGTGCAGCACGAACTTGTTGTCGGCCAGGTCCCGGTGCATGTCTTTTTCGAGCTCGGCATGGGCGGAGGCCGCAGCTTGCGTGGCGGAGTCATAGAAGCGGACGGTATTGCGGCCCGCCGATTTGGCCTGGTACATGGCCACATCGGCTTTTTTCAGCAATTCGTCCATGGCTTCATGCTCCTCCATGAACACCACGATGCCGATACTCGGTGTGCTGGAGTAGGTGTGGCCGAGCAAGTCATAAGGTTGTCCGGAGGCATCCAGAATTTTGTTGGCGACCGCTTCGGTTTGTGCCGCCGCCTCGTGGTCATGGATGCTCAAGCCCTCCAGCAACACCACGAATTCATCGCCGCCCAAGCGGGCCACACTGTCCCCCTCGCGCACACAGTCCTTCAGCCGTATGGCAACCTGCTGCAGCAGCACGTCACCCACAGCATGGCCCAAGGTGTCATTGAGTCGCTTGAAATGGTCCAGGTCGAGAAACATCAGGGCGCCATGCTGACCGGTGCGCCGCGACGTCGCCATGGCCTGTTTCAGACGGTCAATCAGCAAGCGCCGGTTGGGCAGCCCGGTCAAGGGGTCGTAAAAGGCCAGGCGGCGAATTTCTTCTTCATCCTGGCGATGCTGGGTAATGTCGCGCACGATGCCAATGTAGATGGGCTGTCTGGCGCGCGAAATCCTGGACACGGACAGGCTCATGGGGAAGATGCTGCCATCCTCGCGCTGGCCCTGTATTTCGCGTGGCAGACCGACGATGCTGGCTGGGCCCGTGCTCTGGCTCAGCTGGAGTAGGTCGTTGTAGTGGCTACGTACGGGCTCGGGCATCAGCATGGCCACGTTGCGCCCCAGCACCGCTTCGAGGCGGTAGCCAAAAATGGTGCTGGCCGCCTTGTTGAAGGATTCGATCAGCCCTTGTGCATCGATGGTGATGACGCCGTCCGCCATGTTGTCCAGGATGGTTTGGCTGTGCAAGGCGGACTGGCGCAGCGACTCTTCGCTCGCGATAAGTTGCTGTTCCGCCCGCTTGCGTGCAGAGATGTCGCTCAATACAACGCGTAGCACGGGGGCGTCGGCGCTGCTTTGTGCGGCGGTGGCCGCCAGATGCGCCCAGAAGGAGGTGCCGTCATGCGCCATCATGCGCAACTCGCAAGATTGCGGTTCGCCGGACTCAAGCAGCTGTTTGCGTAGTAGGTAGTAGATGTCCTGGTCGGCCTGGATGATCAACCGGCTTATGGGCCGTTTCACCAACTCGCTGCGGGCCAGGCCCAGCAAGGCGCTGGCGGTGAGGTTGGCGTGCAGGATCAGCCCCGCTTCATCGACGGTGCAGTAGCCCACCGGCGCCAGGTCGTAGAGGTCGAAATAGCGTGCCCGCGCAGCATCGAGTTCCAGCTGCACCCGGCGCAGTTCCTCGTTCTGCATCTCCAGCTCGATCTGATGCACGCGCAGCGCGTGGAGCATCAACTGCGCATCTTCGGGGCTTGTATCCTTGCTGCTCATGGCGTGCCTCCATTGGTTCACAGGTTCTGGATACGGGGATTTGCACCGTCTAACAGGCCACTGAAATACCTGTCAGCAACGCACGGCGAAAAATTCTGTCCCCTCGCATGGCACAGACGAGGGCTCGCATTTCTTGAACCATTCTAGGGAGTACTTTCCGGCAAGCCTATCCCCCAAATGGGGGATAGGCTTGTATCACAGCTTTCGCGGGCTGTGTATGGACCCGAGCCAGGCACGGCAAACCAGCCGCGCACGACTCTTGTTTTTGCTGAAATCCGTATGTCAGCTGTCTGTCAATCCGGTTTTCACAAGTTTCAGAGCCCTGTCCAAGGCCTCCATGAACTCATTGATTTTGATCGGCTTGGTGAGGTAGCAGCAGAAGCCGGCCGCTAGGCCTTTCTCGATATCGCGCGGCATGGCATTGGCGCTGATGGCCAGCACAGGGATGTGTCTTGTGGCCGGATCGTCGCGCAGGATCGCCAGCGCCTGCAGGCCGCTGATGCCGGGCAGATTGATGT